>NZ_JBIAYD010000013.1:0-341895 GCF_042897315.1 Streptomyces sp. NPDC001068
AAACGCCCGGTTACATTCCGAACCCGGAAGCTAAGCCTTACAGCGCCGATGGTACTGCAGGGGGGACCCTGTGGGAGAGTAGGACACCGCCGAACTCCTTTTAGAGCTCCGGCTCTTGGGCATCAAGCCCGAGAGCCGGAGCTTTTTTGTGTTGAGGTAGGGTCAGGGAGCAAAGTTGGCTCGTTTCACTTCACAGGAGGCCCCCGGGTGGAGGTCCAGGAGACCCGCGTCCAGACGGACCGGGTCCTCACCATCCCGAACATCCTCAGCATGGCGCGTCTCGTCGGTGTACCCGTCTTCCTGTGGTTGATCCTCAGGCCCGAGTTCGGCGGGCCCAAGAGCGACGGCTGGGCGCTGCTGGTGCTGGCGTTCAGCGGTATCAGCGACTACCTGGACGGCAAGCTCGCCCGGCGCTGGAACCAGATCAGCAGCCTCGGCCGGCTGCTGGACCCCGCCGCGGACCGGCTGTACATCCTGTCCACGCTCGTCGGACTCACCTGGCGCGAGATTCTGCCGCTCTGGTTGACGGCCGTACTACTGCTGCGCGAACTGGTGCTGCTGGTGATGGTGGGGATCCTCCGTCGCCACGGCTATCCGCCGCCGCAGGTGAACTTCCTCGGCAAGGCAGCCACGTTCAATCTGATGTACGCGTTCCCGCTCCTGCTCCTGAGTGACGGAAGCGGCTGGATCTCGTCACTGGCTGCAGTTTTCGGATGGGCGTTCGCCGGATGGGGTACAACGCTCTACTGGTGGGCAGGAGTGCTCTACGTGGTGCAGGTCCGTCGTCTGGTTCGTGCGGACGCCACAGCCGATTGAGCTCGGCGATTGTCCGGACGCAGAGTTGCTCTCGATGGCCCGCGGCGGAAAAGTGGGGGACAATCTGGACGGGTGAAGTCGGCTAGACCGTCATCTTTTAGAGGAGGACGCTTCCGACATGAAGGCCGTCGTGATGGCCGGTGGCGAAGGTACACGCCTTCGCCCAATGACCTCTAGCATGCCCAAGCCGCTCCTTCCGGTGGTGAACCGCCCGATCATGGAGCACGTGCTTCGGCTGCTCAAAAGGCATGGGCTCACCGAGACCGTCGTCACCGTGCAGTTCCTGGCATCGCTGGTCAAGAACTACTTCGGAGACGGCGAGGAGCTCGGTATGGAGCTCACCTATGCCAATGAGGAGAAGCCACTCGGTACCGCCGGGAGCGTCAAGAACGCCGAAGAGGCGCTGAAGGACGATGCCTTCCTCGTCATCTCCGGCGATGCGCTGACCGACTTCGACCTCACCGAACTCATCACCTTCCACAAGGCGAAGGGCGCACTCGTCACGGTCTGTCTGACCCGGGTGCCCAATCCGCTGGAATTCGGCATCACCATCGTCGACGAAGAGGGCAAGGTCGAGCGGTTCCTGGAGAAGCCGACCTGGGGACAGGTCTTCTCCGACACGGTGAACACGGGCATCTACGTGATGGAGCCCGAGGTGTTCGACTACGTCGAGGCCGACGTTCCGGTCGACTGGTCCGGCGACGTCTTCCCCCAGTTGATGAAGGAAGGCAAGCCGATCTACGGCTATGTCGCCGAGGGCTACTGGGAGGATGTCGGCACTCACGAGTCGTACGTGAAGGCGCAGGCCGACGTCCTGGAGGGCAAGGTCGACGTCGACATCGACGGCTTCGAGATATCGCCGGGTGTCTGGGTCGCCGAGGGCGCCGAGGTGCATCCCGACGCCGAACTGCGCGGTCCGCTGTACATCGGCGACTACGCCAAGGTCGAGGCCGGCACGGAAATCCGCGAGCACACCGTCGTGGGATCCAACGTCGTCGTGAAGAGCGGTGCCTTCCTGCACCGGGCCGTCGTCCACGACAACGTCTACGTCGGGCAGCACAGCAATCTGCGGGGCTGCGTCGTCGGGAAGAACACGGACATCATGCGGGCCGCCCGGATCGAGGACGGGGCGGTCATCGGTGACGAGTGCCTGATCGGTGAGGAATCGATCGTGCAGGGCAACGTCCGCGTCTATCCGTTCAAGACGATCGAGGCCGGCGCATTCGTCAACACCTCCGTCATCTGGGAATCCCGAGGGCAGGCGCATCTCTTCGGCGCACGTGGCGTCTCCGGAATCCTGAACGTGGAGATCACGCCGGAACTGGCCGTGCGGCTCGCAGGCGCGTACGCGACCACCCTGAAGAAGGGCTCGACGGTCACCACCGCCCGGGACCACTCCCGCGGTGCCCGTGCGCTCAAGCGGGCGGTCATCTCCGCTCTGCAGGCCAGCGCCATCGACGTACGCGACCTGGAGAACGTGCCCCTGCCGGTGGCACGGCAGCAGACCGCGCGGGGCAGTGCCGGCGGCATCATGATCCGGACCTCGCCCGGGGTGCCGGACTCCGTGGACATCATGTTCTTCGACGGTCAGGGCGCCGACCTGTCGCAGGCCAGCCAGCGCAAGCTGGACCGCATCTTCGCCCGACAGGAGTACCGCCGGGCGTTCCCCGGTGAGATCGGTGACCTGTACTTCCCGGCCAGTGTCTTCGACTCGTACACCGGGTCGCTGCTGCGCAACGTCGACACGACCGGGATCGCGGAAGCCGGCCTGAAGGTCGTCGTCGACGCCTCCAACGGCAGCGCCGGGCTCGTCCTGCCCAGCCTGCTCGGGAAGCTCGGTGTGGACTCGCTGACCGTCAATCCCGGTCTCAACGAGGCCAGGCCCACGGAGACGGCGGATCAGCGGCGGGCGGGGCTGGTGCGCCTCGGCGAGATCGTGGCGTCCTCCGGGGCCGCGTTCGGCGTCCGGTTCGACCCGGTGGGCGAGCGGCTGTCCCTGGTGGACGAGAAGGGCCGCATCATCGAGGACGACCGGGCGCTGCTGGTGATGCTCGACCTGGTCGCCGCCGAGCGGCGCAGCGGCCGGGTGGCGCTTCCGGTCACCACGACCCGGATCGCCGAGCAGGTGGCCGCGTACCACGGCACCCAGGTCGAGTGGACGACCACCTCACCCGACGACCTCACGCGCGTGGGGCGTGAGGAGGGCACCATCTTCGGGGGTGACGGCAAGGGCGGATTCATCGTCCCCGAGTTCAGCAGTGTGTACGACGGTACGGCGGCCTTCGTGCGTCTGATCGGGCTGGTGGCGCGCACGCAGCTCACGCTCAGCCAGATCGACGCCCGGATCCCGCGGGCCCATGTCCTCAAGCGGGACCTGGCCACCCCGTGGGCCGTCAAGGGCCTGGTCATGCGACGTGTCGTCGAGGCGGCCGGTGATCGTTCCGTGGACACGACGGACGGGGTGCGGGTCGTGGAGACCGACGGGCGCTGGGTGATGGTGCTGCCCGACCCGGCCGAGGCGGTCACCCATCTGTGGGCGGAGGGTCCCGACGACGCCTCCGCGCAGGCCCTGCTGGACGAGTGGTCGGCGATCGTGGACAGCGCCGGACGCTGACCCCACCGCATCGCACCGCACGCGCGCGTGCCGGACAGGTGTCCCCCGAGGGGGGCCTGTCCGGCACGCCGGTGGGGCCATTCGGAGGTACCGGTGGCAACGTGCGACGATGTGCGGCATGCCGCAGCAACCCCCCGTTCGGAGCAGCGCCACCCGGTCGCGCCGCCTGGACGCCTCCATGTCGTTGATCACCAACGTCATGGACCACAGCCTCGACGACGGGTACGCGCAGGCGGCGGCCCGCAAGCGGGCGCTCGGGGAGGCCGGCGGCATGCCGAAGACCCTCCGGGCCAGGCTGGGCCTCGCCGGCGGTCTGGTACTCGCGGCCCTGGTGGTGACCGTGGGGGCCGCGCAGGCGCGGGTGACGGCTCCGGTCGTGGCCAAGGAGCGGCAGGAGCTCATCGACCGCATCGACCGTGAGACGGCGGCGGCCGACAAGCTGGAGAGCAACGTCGACAAGCTCCGTGACGACGTCAGCGCCCGTCAGCGTGCGGCGCTGAAGGAGAGCGGCGGGAGCGGGCAGGCGGACCTGGTGGGCATCCTGTCGGGTGCGACGGCGGTCCGGGGCCCCGGGGTGAAGCTGAGCGTGAACGACGCCAAGGAGGCCTCCTCGGGCGGTGACGCGGACAATCCGCGGGAGACCTCGGGGTTCTCCGACACCGGCCGGGTGCGGGACCACGACATGCAGCGGGTCGTGAACGGGCTGTGGGCCTCGGGTGCCGAGGCGATCTCGATCAACGGGCAGCGGCTGACCGCCCTGTCCGCGATCAGGGCCGCGGGAGACGCGATACTGGTCGACAACAGGCCGCTGGTACCGCCGTACACGGTGCTGGCGGTGGGGGACGGGGAGAAGCTCAGCTCCAGGTTCCAGGACAGTCCCGACGGGCTGTACCTGCACGCCCTGGAGGAGAACTTCGACATCCGGGCGACGATCTCCACGGAGAGTGACGTCCGGCTGCCCGCCGCACCCAGCGTGATCGTACGTACGGCCGAGCCGTACACCGAGAAGACTGAGAAGGGCACATCGTGATCGCCGTACTTGGCCTCGTCGTGGGCGTCGTGGCCGGACTGTTGGTCCGTCCGGAGGTTCCGGCGGTCGTCGAGCCGTATCTGCCGATCGCCGTCGTCGCGGCGCTCGACGCCGTCTTCGGCGGTCTGCGGGCCATGCTCGACGGGATCTTCGACGACAAGGTCTTCGTGGTGTCGTTCCTGTCCAACGTGGTGGTGGCCGCGTTGATCGTCTTCCTCGGCGACAAGCTGGGCGTGGGCTCGCAGCTGTCCACGGGCGTCGTCGTGGTCCTCGGTATCCGTATCTTCTCCAACGCCGCGGCGATCCGACGGCACGTCTTCCGGGCGTGAGCGGTATGAGCGAGCACGAGAACCAGCCCGAGCACCGGCTGCGCAGGGAACTGCCCGCCGAGGTGCCCTCCGCGGCGCCGGAAGCCGTTTCCGCCGACGAGTCGAAGCCCGGGGACGGGCTGACCGGCAGGCGGCGACTGGTCCAGGGACTGTGGCCGCCGCGGGTCAGCCGGGCCCAACTGATCGTCGCCGTGCTCCTGTTCGGGCTCGGATTCGGGCTCGCCGTGCAGGTGGCGTCGAACAGCGACAACGACAGCGCCCTGCGCGGTGCCCGCCAGGAAGATCTTGTTCGCATCCTCGATGAACTGGACGACCGTACTCAGCGTCTTGAGGACGAGAGGACAGGACTGGAGAAGCAGCGTCAGGAGTTGCAGAGCAGCTCCGACCAGGCGGCGGAGGCGCGCAGGCAGACGGCCGAGAAGGAGAGGCAACTCGGCATTCTGGCGGGCACCGTGGCGGCTCAGGGTCCTGGCATCACGATGACGGTCGACGACCCGAAGGGGACGGTGCAGGCGGACATGCTGCTCGACGCGATCCAGGAGCTGCGCGCGGCCGGTGCGGAGGCGATCCAGGTCAACGGCGTGCGCGTGATCTCCGGCACCTACCTGACGGATTCCGGCAAGAGTGTGAGCGTCGACGGGAACAAGATCACCCAGCCTTTCGTTTTCAAGGTGATCGGCAAGCCGCAGGACCTCGAACCGGCTCTCAACATCCCCGGAGGCGTGGTGCAGACCCTGGAGAAGGAACAGGCGACTGTGACCGTCGAACGATCGACCAAGATCGTCGTGGATGCCTTGCGACCGGCGAAGCAGCCTGACTACGCTCGGTCGACCTCACAGTGAACCGGTGGTGCATGCGGGACGTCCGGCGAGGGCATGAGGATGCGGGGGGTCGGCGCACCGGGGAACCGGGGCGTGGTGGAAACTGTCTGGTGGATACGGACGTTGTGTGGTTGTCCGGGTCGGCCGGTTTATTGAGTCAGGGTTCGTCCTGCCCCACGGGCGGGTCTGTTTCGGTCAAGGGGAATCGCCCGTGAAGTTGTTTTCGAAGTTGTTCGGCAAGAGCGCGCGAGAGGGCAGCGACAACGCGACCGCCCGTCATCGCGCACAGCCCGACGCGGACGGTCAGCGTCCGCTGTTCCGGGATCAGGTGGCTGGTCCGGGGGGTGACATTTCGGGAGGTCAGGGCGCGCCGTCAGTTGACCCGTCCCAGTCCGGCGGCATAGGTTTCGGGCAACCGTCAACCTCAGGTGCGGGTGGAGGGTTTACCTCCGGTCCGCACGCGTCCAACGTCCCGGCGGGGCAGCCGCGGCAGGAGGATCCGTCCATGTCGGCCCTGGTTTGTACGAGGTGCGGTAACCGCAACGCGGAGAACGCCCGCTTCTGTTCCAACTGCGGTGCCCCGCTGCGCGCGGGCGCCGTGCCCGAGCGGGCGTCGGAGACGACGTCCACGATCTCGATCTCCGGCCTCGAGGCCTACGACGCCGAGGTCACCGGGCAGACCCAGGCCCCGGCGCTCTCGCCGGAGGCCCAGGCGGCCGTCGACGCGCTGCCGCTGGGTTCCGCGCTGCTGGTGGTGCGCCGTGGCCCGAACTCGGGAAGTCGCTTCCTGCTGGACAGCGACCTGACCACGGCCGGCCGTCATCCGCAGAGCGACATCTTCCTGGACGACGTGACGGTCTCGCGCCGGCACGTGGAGTTCCGCCGCCAGCCGGACGGTTCGTTCACGGTGGCCGACGTGGGCAGCCTCAACGGCACCTACGTCAACCGGGAGCGCATCGACCAGGTCGCCCTGTCGAACGGTGACGAGGTCCAGATCGGCAAGTACCGGCTGGTCTTCTACGCGAGCCGGCAGGGCATCTGACCCTGCGGACCTCGTGCGGGGGCCCCAGGGAAGAAGGGTCCATGCTGCACACACCGAGCGGCGGTACCGGCAACGGCACCGCCGCCACGGAATCCGGGCTGATGAGCATCGGCACGGTGCTGAACGTGCTGCGCGACGAGTTCCCCGAAGTCACCATCTCAAAGATCCGCTTCCTGGAGTCCGAGGGGCTCATCGAACCCCGACGGACCCCCTCCGGGTACCGGAAGTTCAGTGCCGGGGACGTGGAGCGTCTCGGACACGTCCTGAGGATGCAGCGGGACCACTACCTGCCGCTGAAGGTGATCCGGGAGTACCTGGACGCCATGGAGCGCGGTGAGGCAGTACAGCTGCCCGTGCTGGGGCGGCAGCGGGACGGCGAGACGGTGGCGATCGTGCCCGAGGCGCCCGCGGTGGCGCGCATCGGCCGGGACGAGCTGCTCGCGGCCGCCGAGATCGACGAGAACCGTCTCACGGAGTGGGAGTCGTACGGGCTGCTCACTCCGGTGGAGGACGGCGTGTACGACTCCGAGGCGGTGACCGTGGCCGGGCTCGTGACCGAGCTGGGCAGATTCGGCATCGAGCCGCGGCATCTGCGGGCGATGAAGGCGGCCGCCGACCGTGAGGCGGGCCTGGTGGACCAGGTGGTGGCTCCGCTCAAGCGGCACCGCAATCCGCAGACCAGGGCCCACGCGGAGGCCCGTACGAAGGAGCTGGCGGCGCTCACGGTGAAACTGCATGCCGCGCTGGTGCAGACCGCTCTCGGGGTGCGGCTGCCGTGACCGCCGTGACAGGACCCGGGCCGAGGCCGGATCGGGCGCGCGTTCCGGGCCCGACTACCCAAACATCCCGGGCACGGCCTAGGGTTGCTGTGTGAACGAGCTCGATGTCGTAGGTGTCCGGGTGGAAATGCCCTCCAACCAACCGATCGTGCTCCTGCGCGAAGTGGGAGGCGACCGTTACCTTCCCATCTGGATCGGGCCGGGGGAGGCGACGGCGATCGCGTTCGCCCAGCAGGGCATGGCGCCCGCGCGGCCGCTGACCCACGACCTGTTCAAGGACGTGCTCGAGGCCGTCGGGCAGGAGCTCACCGAAGTACGCATCACGGACCTGCGTGAGGGCGTCTTCTACGCGGAGCTGGTGTTCGCCAGCGGCGTCGAGGTGAGCGCCCGCCCGTCCGATGCCATAGCGCTGGCGCTGCGCACCGGTACGCCGATCTACGGGAGCGACACGGTGCTGGACGACGCCGGCATCGCGATCCCGGACGAACAGGAGGACGAGGTGGAGAAGTTCCGCGAGTTCCTCGACCAGATCTCGCCCGAGGACTTCGGCACCAGCAGCCAGTGAGGGGCCTGCCGACCGGCCTGTCGGCCGTCTCCCGAGGGGGCGGTGGCGGGCCGGATGACGGCAGGTCACGGTTGGAACTCACGGGCAATTGCCAGCGGCCACTGAGAGCGTCCTACGCCTTCCCGGCAGAGCATTCGGCTAGCCTTTCCCCGCGGTGGGGCACGGGAAACCACTCCTAGGGTGATTATCACTCGGCGTGCCGAGTGTGGCGATCGTTGACGCACCCCTGGTGACTGCCTACCGTCGAGAAGGCAGGTCAAGGACGGAGGTCGGCGTGAGAAGCAGCGGCGACGGTATGGCCGGGGGTGTCCCGGGACGCGGTCTCGGGGAGAGCGGTCCGTACCCTCCCTCGAGCTCTCAACTTCGTTCGGGCCGGGGGGATCCCCAGCACGGCAGCACGGCCGGTCAGGCTCCGCAGCGGCCGACGGCAGTGCCCAGCGGCGGAGGGGCGGCGTCCATGGCGACCGAGGAGTTCGGCTACCGGGGGCCCACGGCCTGTGCGGCGGCCGGCATCACGTACCGGCAGCTCGACTACTGGGCCCGCACCGGTCTGGTCGAGCCCAGCGTGCGTCCGGCCTACGGCTCGGGCACCCAGCGCCTGTACAGCTTCCGGGACGTCGTCGTCCTGAAGATCGTCAAGCGGTTCCTGGACACAGGGGTCTCCCTCCAGAACATCCGCACCGCCGTCCAGCACCTGCGGGAACGCGGCTTCCGCGACCTGGAGCGGATGACCCTCATGAGCGACGGCGCCACGGTCTACGAGTGCACCTCGCCCGACGAGGTCCACGCGCTGCTCCAGGGCGGTCAGGGCGTCTTCGGGATCGCCGTCGGTGTGGTGTGGCACGACGTGGAGAGCGCGCTCTCCCAGCTGCACGGCGAGCGCGTCGACACCGGGGAGACGCTGGTCGGGCACAACCCCGCCGACGAGCTGGCCCGCCGCCGCAACAAGGCGGTCTGAGGGGCCGGCCCGCACCCGTACGGCTCTGTGACGCCCCGGCACGGTCGCGTGCCGGGGCATTGTCAGTGCTGTGGTGCAGCATCAAAGGTGTGAGAAACGCGCCCACGATCCTGCATCTCGACATGGATGCCTTCTACGCCTCCGTGGAGCAGGCGTCGAAGCCGAGCCTGCGCGGAAAGGCCGTGGTCGTGGGCGGGCTCGGACCGCGCGGTGTGGTGGCCACCGCCTCCTACGAGGCCCGGGTCTTCGGGGTGCACTCGGCGATGCCGATGGCACAGGCCCGCAGGCTGGCGCCGAACGCCGCGTACCTGGTGCCTCGCTTCGGGCTGTACCGGTCGATCAGCGAGCAGGTGATGGCGCTGCTGCACGAGCTGTCACCGCTGGTGGAGCCGCTGAGCCTGGACGAGGCGTTCGTGGACCTGGAGGCGGGTGAGGTGGCCTGGGACGCGGGATCGGCGAGGTCGGTGGGGGAGAGGCTGCGCGCGGACATACGGGGTGCCACGGGGCTCTCCGGGTCGGTCGGGCTCGCCGCCTCCAAGATGCTCGCGAAGATCGGCTCGGAGCAGGCCAAGCCGGACGGGCTGGTGCTGATCGAGCCGGGCACGGAGCGGGCCATGCTCGGGCCGATGCCCGTGCGGACCCTGCCGGGTGTCGGGCCGGCGACCGGAGACCATCTGCGACGGGCCGGGATCGCCACGGTCGACGAGATCGCCGAGGCGGGCGAGGACGAGGTGGTGCGGCTGCTGGGCAGGGCTCACGGTCAGGCGTTGTACGCGATGGCGCTGGCCCGCGACGAACGGCCCGTGGTCGCCGAGCGGGAGGCCAAGTCGGTGTCCGTCGAGGACACCTACGACGTGGACATCCACGACCGGCTGCGGGTGGGCATGGAGGTACGAAGGCTGGCCGACCGGTGTGTGCGCAGGCTGCGGGCGGCCGGGCTGTCCGGGCGGACCATCGTGATCAAGGTGCGGCGCTACGACTTCTCCACGCTCACCCGGTCGGAGACGCTCCGGGGGCCGACCGACGACCCGGCGGTGGTGCGGGAGGCCGCCGCGCGGCTGCTGGACTCCGTGGACACGACGGGCGGGGTGCGGCTGCTGGGCGTGGGCGTGTCGGGGCTCGCCGACTACACCCAGGAGGACCTCTTCGCGCAGGCGGCGGGTGAGGCGGCGGAGATCCTGGCCGAGGAGGAGACGGCCGAGCCGGTCGCCGAGCAGGAGGCCGTCAGCGAGCGGAGATGGCCCGCGGGGCACGACGTGCGGCATGCCGGGTACGGACACGGATGGGTGCAGGGGAGCGGGCTGGGGCGGGTGACGGTGCGGTTCGAGACGCCCTGGGCGGTGGAGCCGGGGCGGGTGCGGACCTTCCGGGTCGACGATCCCGAGCTGGAACCGGTGGACCCGCTGCCGCTGGTGCAGGGGTGACGGTACGTGCCGGGCGGTGGGGACCGGGCAGCCGGTCACGGGGTTCCCGCGCCCCTGGCGGGGCGCTGAGCCAGCCGGTTCCCGCCTGCGGTCGGCGGCGACGCGGCCCCGCACACGGCGACAATCCCCCCGCAGCGCCGGTGAGTGACCCCTTGGCGGCCCCCGGTCAGGCCCCCGTGTCCTCCGTTCCCGCCAGCTTGCCGAAGTCGTGGTCCGGAGGGGGCGGGGCCGTGGTGTCCAGGCCGTAGTGGTGATAGAGCTGGAGTTCCTGCTCGGGGGAGAGGTGGCGGCCCACCCCGAAGTCGGGGGCGTCCTTGATCAGGGCGCGGTCGAAGGGGACCTTGAGGGTGCCCTCGACCAGCTCGCTCGGCTCCAGGGGCACGAAGGCGTCCCGGGAGAACAGGCCGGTGCGTATGGCCGCCCACTCCGGCACCCCGGTCGCGTCGTCGAGGTAGACCTCGTCGATCGTGCCGATCTTCGTGCCGTTGCGGTCGAACGCCTTGCGGCCGATCAGGTTGCGCGGATCGATGTCGGTCTGCACGGGCCCTCCACTAGGTCGCAACTCATTCGTAAGCACTACAAAAGAGCACATTGAAGGAGGCGGCCACTCGAAGGCCCGTGTGTTGCCCTCGCTGGTAGGCTGGCAAGCGGCTGCTGACCCCGTGCGGGAGAGTCCTCCGGACACCGGAGGCGCCGAAGGAGCAAATCCTCCCCGGAATCTCTCAGGCCCACGTACCGCACGGACGAGGTCACTCTGGAAAGCAGGGCGGACGTCGTCGGCGTCCGCTCTCACCGACGGTGAAAGCCGGACACCCCTGGGTGTCCGGCGAAGCTCTCAGGTTGAGATGACAGAGGGGGAGGCCGTCGGGGTACCCGTGCCGGGGTACCCCTCGAAGGTCGCGTCAGACCAGGAGGCCTCCGCCATGACCGCCCAGCGTGTTCCGCTCTCCGAGCTAGAGCAGGGAATCCCCTTCGAGCAGCGCCACATCGGACCCGACGACGAGGCCCGGGCCAAGATGCTCGCCCAGGTCGGGTACGGCTCGCTCGACGAGCTGACGGCCGCCGCCGTGCCGGACGTGATCAAGAACGCCGACTCGCTGGAGCTGCCTGGCGCGCGCACCGAGGCCGAGGTCCTGGCCGAGCTCCGCTCGCTGGCCGACCGCAACCAGGTGCTCGGCTCGATGATCGGGCTGGGCTACTACGGCACCTTCACGCCGCCCGTCATCCTGCGGAACGTGATGGAGAACCCCGCCTGGTACACGGCGTACACCCCGTACCAGCCGGAGATCTCGCAGGGCCGGCTGGAGGCGCTGCTGAACTTCCAGACCGTGGTCGCCGACCTCACCGGACTGCCCACCTCCGGTGCGTCGCTGCTCGACGAGGGCACGGCCGCCGCCGAGGCCGTGGCCCTGTCGCTGCGCATGGGCAAGAACAAGAAGGGCGTCTTCGTCGTCGACGCGGACGCGCTGCCGCAGACGATCGCCGTGATAGAGACCCGGTGCGAGCCGACCGGCGTCGAGGTCGTCGTGGCGGACCTCAGCGACGGCATCCCGGCCGACCTCGCCGCGCGCGAGATCAACGGCGTGCTCGTCCAGTACCCGGGTGCCTCCGGTGCCGTACGCGACATCAAGCCGCTCGTCGAGCAGGCGCACGGGCTGGGCGCCCTGGTCACCGTCGCCGCCGACCTGCTCGCGCTGACCCTGCTGACCTCGCCGGGCGAACTGGGCGCTGACATCGCGGTCGGCACCACCCAGCGGTTCGGCGTGCCGATGGGCTTCGGCGGGCCGCACGCCGGCTACATGGCGGTGCGGGAGAAGTTCGCGCGCAGCCTGCCCGGCCGGCTCGTGGGCGTCTCCGTCGACGCCGACGGGCACAAGGCCTACCGGCTCGCGCTGCAGACCCGTGAGCAGCACATCCGCCGTGAGAAGGCCACCAGCAACATCTGCACCGCACAGGTGCTGCTCGCCGTGATGGCCGGCATGTACGCCGTCTACCACGGCCCCGAGGGGCTGCGGGCCATCGCGCGGCGGACCCACCGCTACGCCACGATCCTGGCCGCCGGGCTCGAGGCCGGCGGCGTCGAGCTCGTGCACGGCGCCTACTTCGACACCCTCACCGCGCGCGTGCCCGGCAAGGCCGCCGAGGTGGCCGCCGCCGCCCGGCAGAACGGGGTCAACCTGCGCCTCGTCGACGCCGACCACGTCTCCATGGCCTGCGACGAGACCACCACGCGCGCCCAGCTCGGTGCCGTGTGGGCGGCCTTCGGGGTCGACGGCGACGTCGAGGCCCTGGACACGGCCGCCGCGGACACCCTGCCCGAGGCGCTGCTGCGCGAGGACGGCTACCTGGGGCACCCCGTCTTCCACGAGCACCGGTCCGAGACCGCGATGCTGCGCTACCTGCGCCGCCTCGCCGACCGCGACTACGCGCTGGACCGGGGCATGATCCCGCTGGGCTCCTGCACCATGAAGCTCAACGCGACCACCGAGATGGAGCCGGTCACCTGGCCCGAGTTCGGCCAGCTGCACCCCTTCGCCCCCGCCGAGCAGGCACAGGGCTACCTGACGCTCATCCGGGAGCTGGAGGAGCGGCTCGCCGAGGTCACGGGCTACGACAAGGTGTCGCTGCAGCCCAACGCCGGCTCGCAGGGCGAGCTGGCCGGTCTGCTCGCCGTCCGCGCCTACCACCGCGCCAACGGCGACGAGCAGCGCACGGTGTGCCTGATCCCCTCCTCCGCGCACGGCACCAACGCCGCCAGCGCCGTGATGGCCGGGATGAAGGTCGTCGTCGTGAAGACCGCCGAGGACGGCGAGGTCGACGTCGAGGACCTGCGGGCGAAGATCGAGCAGCACCGCGACCAGCTCGCCGTACTGATGATCACCTACCCGTCCACCCACGGTGTGTTCGAGGAGCACGTCGCGGACATCTGCGCCCTGGTTCACGAGTCCGGTGGCCAGGTCTACGTCGACGGGGCCAACCTCAACGCCCTGGTCGGGGTCGCCAAGCCCGGGCACTTCGGCGGCGACGTCTCGCACCTGAACCTGCACAAGACCTTCTGCATCCCGCACGGCGGCGGCGGCCCGGGCGTCGGCCCGGTGGCCGTACGGTCCCACCTTGCGCCGTACCTGCCGAACCACCCGCTCCAGCCGGCCGCCGGCCCCGAGACGGGCGTCGGGCCGATCTCGGCCGCGCCCTGGGGTTCCGCGGGGATCCTGCCGATCTCGTGGGCGTACGTCCGCCTGATGGGCGGCGAGGGGCTCAAGCGCGCCACCCAGGTGGCCGTGCTCAGCGCCAACTACGTCGCCAAGCGGCTGGAGCCGCACTTCCCCGTGCTCTACACCGGCCCCGGCGGACTGGTCGCGCACGAGTGCATCATCGACCTGCGCCCGCTCACCAAGGCGACCGGCGTGAGCGTCGACGACGTCGCCAAGCGGCTCATCGACTACGGGTTCCACGCACCGACGATGTCCTTCCCGGTGGCCGGCACGCTCATGATCGAGCCGACCGAGTCCGAGGACCTGGGCGAGCTGGACCGGTTCTGTGAGGCGATGATCGCCATCCGCGCGGAGATCGACAAGGTCGGGGCGGGGGAGTGGCCCGCGGAGGACAACCCGCTGCGGGGCGCGCCGCACACCGCCGCCGCGCTCGGCGGGGAGTGGGAGCACGCCTACTCGCGTGCCGAGGCCGTGTTCCCGGCCGGGGTGTCCGCCGCCGACAAGTACTGGCCGCCGGTACGCCGGATCGACCAGGCCTTCGGCGACCGGAACCTGGTCTGCTCCTGCCCGCCGCTGGACGCCTACGAGGACTGATCCACGGCGGTGGGAACGTGACGTGACGGAGGCCCCGCTTCGGCGGGGCCTCCCGCATGTGGTGCTACGCCGGGTAGGCGTGGGTCTGTGTCGCCTTCACCGTCGCCCAGACCGGGGCGCCCGGACGCAGGTCCAGTTCCGCGACCGCGACCGTGGTGAGGTCGGCGGCCAGGGGAAGCTCGCCGGTCAGGTCGGCGCGGATCCGGTCGCCGTGGATCTCCAGACCGGCCACCTCGCAGCGCCAGACGTTGCGGGCGCTGGCCCCGGTGGGGCGGTCCCGGAACAGGGTGACGGCGCTCGGCGGGAACGCGACGAAGGCGTCACCGGTGAGGTGCTCGGTGGTGGCGACGACGGCGCCGGAGTCCAGCCGGACCAGGTGGCCCCCGGCCTCGGTCTCGGCCCGGCCGCGGTAGAGGTTGAGGCCGACCAGGTGGGCGATGTAGTCGGTGCGGGGGTGGCGGGCGATGTCCGCGGGGGTGCCCTGCTGGACGATCCGTCCGTGCTCGATGACGATCAGCCGGTCGGCCAGCACCATGGCGTCCAGCGGGTCGTGGGTGACCAGGACCGCCACGGCCTCGAACTCGGCCAGATGGCGGCGGAGCTGGGAACGCACGTCGAGGCGGGTGCGGGCGTCGAGGGCGGCGAGGGGCTCGTCCAGGAGCAGCAGGCGGGGGCGGGTGGCCAGGGCGCGGGCCAGTGCGACGCGCTGGGCCTGGCCGCCGGAGAGGCGGCGGGGCTTGGCGCCGGTGTGGTCGGCGAGGCCCATGCGGTCCAGCCACGCGGCCGCCTGGGCGCGGGCCTCGGCCTTCGTCGCGCCATGGCAGCGGGGGCCGAAGGCGACGTTGTCCAGGGCGGTGAGGTGGGGGAAGAGGAGGTAGTCCTGGAAGACGACTCCGACGGGGCGGGACTCGGGCGGTGTGCGGTCCAACTCCTCGCCGTCCAGGCGGAGATGGCCGGCGGTGAGGGGGGTGAGTCCGGCCAGGGCGCGGAGCGCGGTGGTCTTCCCGGCGCCGTTGGGGCCGAGGAGGGCGACGACCTCGCCGGGGGCGGCGGTGAGGGTGATGTCCAGGTGGAACGCGGGGCGGGTGACGATCAGGTGGGCGTCGAGGGCGTCGAGGGCGTCGAGCGCGTCGAGCGCGTGGGGGGAGTGCGGGTGTGGGGCTGGGTGCGGGTGGGTGGGGGCTGCCCGGCCTCCGGCCGGGATGTGTTTCCCGCCCGCACCACCCGCGCGGGCATCAGGGGCAGGTGCGGCGGGCCCCTGCGGGGGTCGTGCGCCGTCGGCGGCCGCGGGTGTGGTGTGGCGTGGTTGCGCGCCGTCGGTGGTCGCGCGTGGGGTGTGGGGCGGTCCGGTGGGGTCGGGGGTGGTCATGAGGCGGTCATCCAGCGGTCGCGTAGTCCTGCGAGTACGGCGATCGAGACGGCCAGCAGCACCAGGCTGAGGGCGATCGCCGCGTCGGGGTCGTTCTGGAGGGCCAGGTACACCGCGAGCGGCATGGTCTGGGTGCGGCCCGGGAAGTTGCCGGCGAACGTGATCGTCGCACCGAACTCGCCGAGCGCGCGGGCCCAGGCAAGGACCGAACCGGCCGCGATGCCGGGGGCGATGAGCGGCAGCGTGACCCTGCGGAACGCCGTGAAGCGGGACGCGCCCAGCGTCGTCGCCGCCTCCTCGAACCGCGGGTCGGCCGCCCGCAGCGTGCCCTCGACGCTGATCACCAGGAAGGGCATGGCCACGAACGACTCCGCGATCACCACCGCGGTCGTGGTGAACGGCAGCGTGATCCCGAACCAGGAGTCCAGCCACTGCCCGACGATCCCGTTGCGGCCGAGGGCCAGGAGCAGGGCCACGCCGCCGACCACCGGAGGGAGGACCAGGGGGAGGGTCACCAGCGCCCGTACCAGGCCCCGTCCTCGGAACTCGGTGCGGGCCAGGAGCCACGCCAGCGGAACCCCCAGGACCAGGCTCACGGCCGTCGCCGCGGTCGCGCTGAGCAGCGACAGCTGGAGGGCCTGCCACACCTCCGTGCTGGTCAGCAGCGACGGGAGGCTGCCCCAGGGGGCGCGGACGAGGAGGGCGAGCAGCGGCAGCAGGAGGAAGACCAGCGCCACCGCTCCGGGGAGGAGGAGCGGTAGCGGCACGGCCGAGCGGACACGCCGGCGCCGTGAGCCGCCCGTGACGGCGGCGGCCCCGGCGCCCGGCTCGTCGACCTTCGTCACGGCTTGAGGAACCCGGCCTGGTTCAGGACCTGCTGGCCCTCGGGGGACTGCACAAGTGCGATGAACGCCTTGGCCACCGCCGGGTTCGGGGCGTCCTTCAGCAGGGCGATCGGGTAGTCGTTGATGGCGTCGGCGGACTCGGGGAACTCCACGCCCTCCACCTTGTCACCCGCGGCCTTCACATCGGTCTTGTAGACGACCGCGGCGTCGGCCTCCTTCAGGACCACCTTGTTGAGGGCCGACTTCACGTCCTCCTCGTAGGAGACCGGGGTCAGCTTGAGCTTGCTCGCGTCCAGCGCCTTCTGCGCGGCGGCGCCGCACGGCACCGTCTTGTCGCAGAGGACCACCTTCAGCGAGGACTTGGTGAGGTCCTTGAGCGAGGCGACCTTGTCGGGGTTGCCCGGCAGGGTGGCGATCTCCAGCTGGTTGCGGACGAAGGTGGCCGGGGTGGTGGCGGTGTCCTTCTTGTCCGTCACGATCGCCATCGTCTTGGGGCTGGCGGCGGCGAAGACGTCGGCGGGGGCACCGCTGGTGATCTGCGCGGCGAGGGTGTCGCTGCCGCCGAAGCTGAAGTCGACCTTGGTGCCCGGGTTGGCCTTCTCGAAGTCCGCCTTCAGTGTCGTGAAGCTCTCCTTGAGGGAGGCCGCCGCGAACACGGTGATCGAGCCGGACAACTTGGGCGACGCGGAGGACGAGGTGTCCGACTTCGTCTTCGCCGACGAGTCGTCGTCGGAGGACGAGGAGGAGCAGGCGCTCAGGGCAAGCAGGGCCGCCACCGAGGCACCGGCCACCTGAAGGGTCCGCCGGGTCCGGCGCGCGGAACGGGTCATCACGAGTGAACTCCTCTGAATCCGGATGAAAAAAAGCTGTCGCGCCCTGGTGCGACCTGTCCATCTTCATCGGCCGCCACGCGATGATACTGCCGCACCTGCCAGCCGTAAGTCTTCTGTCACATCGCATGAGCTGCACACTTATGACGTGGAGCTGGCATGTGCGTTTGTACGGAGGCCTGCCGTGGGTACCGTCATCCGGGAGGAGGCCGCACATGACGCTCGCCGAACTCGACCTCACCGGGGACCTGGCACGGCCGTCCCGGCTGACCGTGTCCGACCTCCTGGGCCGGCCCCAGCACCGGGTGCGGGTCAGCTTCGAGTGCGCCACCAGCGGCGTGCAGCGCCACGACTTCTCCGGCCCCCTGCTGTACGACGTACTCAGCGCCGCGGGCCCGCACTTCGACCCCGCCCGGCGCAAGGACCGGCTGCGTTTCCTGATCGCGGTCACCGGCGCCGACGGGCACCACACGCTGCTCTCCTGGGCGGAGATCGACCCGGACTTCGGCCACGCGCCCGTCCTGCTCGGCGTCAGCATCGACGGCACCCCGCTGGACCTGGCGGGCCCTCAGCTGGTCCTGCCGCAGGACCGCTGCGGGGCCCGGCACATCAGCGGTATCACGGAGATACGGGTGGACGGGGCGTACGGCGTACGGCGTCCAGCGCCCGCCACACCCGGTCGCGCGTCAGCGGCAGCTCCGTGAAGCGCACGCCCGTCGCGTCCCGCAGCGCGTTGGCCAACGCCGGGGCGACCGGGTTGAACGGGCTCTCGCTCATCGACTTGGCGCCCAGCGGGCCGATGGCGTCGGCGGTCTCCATGAAGTGCACCTCGGTGCGCGGGACGTCCGCGTACTGCGGGAGCCGGTAGCGGCGGAAGGCCGCCGTCTCGACCGCGCCGCGCGCGTCCAGCCGTACGTGCTCGAAGAGCGCGGCGCCGAGCGCCTGCGCGACCCCGCCCTCGACCTGGCCCCGGCACTGCATCGGGTTCATCACCTTGCCCGCGTCGGCCGCGTGCACGCTGCGCAGGATACGGATCTCGCCCGTGCCGGGGTCGACGGCCACCCGGAACCACTGTGCGTTGAAGGCGACCGAGCGCGGGGTGCCGCCGAAGTGGCCGTCGGCGGTCAGCTCGACGCCGACCGCGCGGACGGCGGCGTACAGCTCCTTGAGCCCGAGCCGCCCGCCCGGATACAGGACGGCCTCCGGTGCGAGCCGGCAGTCCGCGCGCGGCACCCGCAGCCGGGCCGCCGTGAAGTCCAGGAGCAGATCGGCGAGGGCGCGGGCCGCAAGCAGGGTGGCCTTGCCCGCGACCACCGTGCCGGTGGAGGCGAACGCGCCCGTGTCGTGCCGTACGACGTCCGTGTCGGACTGACGGATCGTGATCCGGTCGACGGTGGTGGCGAGTTCGCCGGCCGCGATCTGCCGGTGCACGGTCGTGGTGCCGTTGCCGAACTCGGCCGTGCCGACGGCCAGATCGAAGCTGCCGTCGGGGAGGACGGCCGCCCTGGCGTCGGCGATGTGACCGCCCGGCGGGCCGGTGGCGATCATCGACAGCGCCGTGCCCTCGCCGACCAGCCAGCCGTCCGGGGCCTCCCGCGGGCAGGGTTGCGCCCGCGCCCGGCGCACGACGGACAGACACTGGTCGAGCCCGTAGCTCGCGATGTGCAGGTCCTCCTCGTGGCCGCCGGGGGTGAGCATCGCGTCGCCCGGCCCGATCATGTTGCGCGCCTTGAAACCGACCGGGTCCAGGCCCAGTCGGCGGGCCAGCTCGTCCAGGGCGGACTCGACGGCGAACAGGACCTGGCCGAGGCCGTAGCCGCGGAAGGCGCCCGCCGGGACGGTGCGGGTGTAGACGGAGTAGGCGTCGACCTTCTTGTGCGCGGCACGGTACATCGCCGTCGACTCGCCGACGCTGTGGAACATCACCGCCGGACCGTGATTGCCGTACGCCCCGGTGTTGGAGACCACTTCCAGCTGGAGGGCGGTGAGGGTGCCGTCCCGGCGGGCGCCCGCCTTCACACGCACGGTGAAGGGGTGCCGGGTGGTCGCGCCGTGGAACTGCTCGGCGCGGGTGTACTCCAGCTTCACCGGGCGGCGCAGTCGCAGGACGGCCAGCGCCACGATGTCCTCGACCAGCATCTCCTGCTTGCCGCCGAAGCCGCCGCCGACCCGGCCCGCGACCACCCTGACCCGGTCCTCGGGCAGGTCGAAGAGGGCGCACAGGGCGCGGCGGGTCAGGAACGGGGTCTGCGAGCTGGTGCGGACGGTGAGCCGGCCGTCCTCGTCGAGCCAGGCGACCGCGCCGTGCGTCTCCAGGCTGGCGTGCTGGACCCGCTGGGTGCGGAAGGTCTCCTCGTACACGAGGTCGGCCGCGGCGAACCCGGCCTCGACGTCCCCGATCTCGCCGTGCGCCTCGCCGACGACGTTCGCCCGCGGACGGGAGATCCGGGCGGCGGAGGGGTCCTTGTCGTGGACCACCGGAGCGCCGGGGCGCATCGCCTCCTCCGGGTCCAGGACGGCGGGCAGGACCTCGTACGTCACCTCGACGCGGCGGCAGCCCTCCTCCGCCGCGGCCTCGCTGTCCGCGACGACCGCCGCCACCCGCTGGCCGACGTGGCGGACCGTGTCGTCGAGGAGGCGGGTGTCGGCCGGGTCCTCCTCGGGGTGCTCGTGGCGGGCCGTGGAGTAGTGCCGCTCGGGGGCGTCGTGGTGGGTGAGGACCGCGTGGACGCCGGGGACGCGGAGCGCGGCCGAGGTGTCGATCGCCGTGATCCGGGCGTGGGCGTGCGGGGAGCGCAGCAGCTTCATGTGGAGCAGGCCGGGCACGTCGATGTCGAAGGTGTAGCGGGCGGTGCCGGTGACGACCTGCGGTCCGGCGGGGGCGGGCAGGTTGCGGCCGACGGACTCGCCGGGTGACGGTTCCTCGACGTGCCTGACCCCGCGTACCGCGTCCTCGATGGCGCGGTAGCCGGTGCACCGGCACAGGTTGCCCTTGAACGCCCTGGGCAGATCGCCGAGTTGGTCCTCGGACAGGGCGGCGGTCGTCATCAGGAAGCCCGCGGTGCAGAACCCGCACTGGAAGCCCTGGGCGTCCAGGAACCGCTGCTGCACGGGGTGGAGTTCGCCCTCGGGGGAGGCCAAACCCTCGACGGTGGTGACCGTACGGCCGTCGGCCCGGAAGGCCGGGTACACGCAGCTGTGCACAGGCTCGCCGTCCACGTGGACGGTACAGGCACCGCAGTCGCCGGCGTCGCAGCCCTTCTTCACCCCGAACCAGCCGCGCTCGCGCAGGTAGGTACGCAGACACTGGCCGGGACGCGGCTCCGCCTCGTGGGACCGCCCGTTGACCTCGATCCTCATCGCTCTCCCCGGTCGCGCAGTTCGCGGCGGATCTCCTCCGCCAGCCGGAACGTCATGTGGCGCCGCCACTCGGGCAGACCGTGGATGTCGTCGGACCACTCGTCCTCGGCGACCGCGGACCCGATCGCCGTGCGCAGCGCCCCGGCCGTGGGCGGCAGCGGGAACCACAGGCGCACCGGCCGCACCGTCGACGCGGTGACCGTGAGCGCGAACGAGCCGTCGGCGGGGTCGAGGACGCCGATCACCAGGACGCCGGAGCGGCCCAGGCCGTAGAGGGAGGCCTGCCGGAACGCCGTACGGCAGTCCAGGCTCCCGGCCGGCAGCGTGACCGAGCGGAGCAGTTCGCCCTCGGCCAGGTCCTTGCGGCCCGCACCGGTCACGAAGGCGGTGACGGGGACCCGGCGCCGTGAGCCGTCCTGGGCGATCAGCAGGCAGCGCCCGTCGAGCGCGGCGGTGAGCGAGATCATCGGGCCGGCCGGGAGGGCGTTGCAGAGGTTGCCGCCCACCGTGGCCGTGTTCCAGATCTTGAAGGAGGCCAGGAAGGCCCGGCAGCACTGTTCGAAGAGGGGGGCGGCGGGGACCGTCATGGCGGCCGCGGACCGGGACAGCCGGGCGACGGTGCAGGTGGCGGCGATCTCCAGGGAACCGTCCGGGGTGCGGGCGAAGGGCCGCCAGCCGGTGCGGCCGAGGTCGACCAGGCGGCGCAGGTGCGGCTGGGGCTCGGAGAAGAGGTAGGTCCCGCCGCCCAGCCAGGCGTCCCCGGGGCGCCAGGGCGCCGGGTTCCGGGCGTCCCGGATCTCCATCACCGTGTTCAGGTCCATGCCGGTCAGTGAAGCAACGCGCGGCCGCCCGGCACGACTGGTGCCGGGCACGGAAAAAACGAGCCCGGCCGGGCCGGTCCTGGATGATCCACCAAGAGGCGTTCCGTCCGGGCAGACTTGCATTTACGATGCCGTAACTCGTACTCACCTGGTGAATGCGAGGTCGGCGCGAGGAGTCTGAGCACATGCACGTCGAACACCTCCTGACGGACGTCTCCCTCGGGCTGCGCCCGCTGTGGGCGCAGGACGCCCTGCTGGCGCGGGAGATCAGCGGGGTCACGGTCACGGACCTGGAGGACCCGGCGCGTTTCGTGCGCCCCGGCGAGGTGGTGCTCAGCGGACTGGTGTGGTGGGCGCCGGGCAAGGCGGAGCGCTTCGTGTCGGGCCTGAGCGAGGCCGGGGCCGCCGCGCTGTTCGCGGGCGAGGAGACCCACGGGAGCGTGCCCGGGGAACTGGTGGAGGCGTGCGCCCGGCACCGGGTCCCGCTCGCCGGGGTGCCGGCGCACATCATGTTCCGGGCCATCACGGACACCGTGTACCTGCGCCGGTGGGGTGAGCTCAGCCGCCGGCAGGCGCTGCCGGAGAACACGCGGGTGCGGCTGAGCCGGCTGCTGGCGCGGGAGGCCGGGCCCGGGGACGTCCTGGCGGCCGCCTTCGCGCATCTGGACCGGATCGCCGCCCAGGTGTTCACGCAGTCCGGCCGGACCGTCGCCGCCACGGCGGGCGCCGGGCCCGTTCCGGCCCGGGAGGCGGCGGCGCTGGTCGCGGACGGGCGCGGGGTGACCGTGTCGGTGGCCGCGGACGGCGTCTCGCCCTACGAGCGCTGGCTGCTCTACCTGCCGGACCCGGACGGCGCGCCGGCCGGGATGCTGCACGAGGTGGCCGCCGCGCTCGGGCGCTGCCAGGAGGCCGCGGTCCGGCGGCGGGCCGCCGAGCACCAGGCCGCCGACGAACTGGGCGCGCTGCTGACCGTGCCGGGAGCGGCGGCGGAGGCCCTGCCCGCCGCGATTCGAGAGTGCGGGCTGCCCGCCGACGGGCCCTACCGGGTGCTCGTCGCCGACACCGGGGCGGGCCGGCCGGGACTCGCCGAGGGGGCCCTGACGGAGGTCGCCGGCCAACTGGCGCCCGCGGCGGCGGTGGGCCGGCTGCCGGACGGACTCGCCTTCGCCGTCCTGCCCACCGGGGACGCGGTACCGGAGGACGTGTGGGCGCTGGTCGCCGGCTGCGAACCCGGCGTACCACTGCAGGGCGGGACCGGGGCGGCGGCCGACGGGCCCGGCGGACTGGCCGCGGCGCTGGCGCAGGCCCGGTACGCGTTCACCGCCGCCCGGGGGACCAGCCCGCAGGCCTCGACTCTGGTCGACGCCACCGGGCTCAGCAGCCTCGCCGCGCTGCTCACCGGAGTGCCGGCCGACGTCCGCGCGGCCTACAGCCGGACCGTGCTCGGCCCGCTGCTGACCGGCGGACGCACCACCTCCGCCATGCTCTTGACCACCCTGGAGACCTTCCTGGCCTGCGACGGTTCCTGGGCGCGCACCGCCGAGGCCCTGCACCTGCACGTCAACACCGTGCACTACCGGATGCAACGGGTGGAGCACTTCACCGGACGGGACCTGTCCCGGCTCGGCGACCGGCTGGACCTGTGGGCGGCGCTGCTGTGCCGGTGACGGCGGTCAGACGCGGTCGATGTGCACGTTCGTCGACTTCACCCGGGCGGTGGCCTCCATGCCCACCTCAAGGCCCAGTTCCTCGACGGCCTCCCGGGTGAGCAGGGAGACCAGGCGGTGCGGGCCGGCCTGGATCTCGACCTGGGCGGCGACGTCCCCGAGCTTGATCGCGGTGACGATGCCGGGGAAGGCGTTGCGGACCGAGGTGTAGGGGGCGTCCTCCTCGACGGTGCCGGCCCTGGCCAGTTCGACGGAGAACGCGGCGAGGTCCGTGCCGTCGATCAGCCGCCGGCCGCCCTCGTCGCGACGGGTGGTCATCCGGCCGGCGTCGGCCCAGCGGCGGGCGGTGTCCGGGCTGACGCCGAGCAGCCGCGCCGCCTGGCCGATCGTGTAGGACTGCATGGGGTCACGATAGGGCCGCCCGGCGGGGCCCGCGGACCCGGTGTCCACCGGTTCGGGCCGGACGGCGTGGGTGTGGCAGCATCCGCCGTATGACGACCACAGGAGCGAGCCGGGGCCTGGACCTGTTCCGGGACCAGGACATCCCGATCTACACGCTGACCTTCGCGCGGGACGTGGCCCCCGAGGAACTGCTGACCCGCATGGGAGCAGACCCCGGGACCCTGGCGCCGCGCGGTACGGGCGCCGCGCTCGCCGACGACCTCGGTGACGACCTCTACGACGGGGACGAACCCGTCGTCATGACCGGGGTGGACGGCCCGTGGACATGGGCCTGGGAGCTGGGCGGCCTGCACGGGCTCGACGAGCGGGTCCTGGGCGCGGTCTCGGCGGGGACCGAGGCCGTCGTGGTCCACTACAACGAGAAGCCGATGCACTGGTTCAAGTACGCGGCCGACGGTGACGTCCTCGTGGACTTCCACACCCTGCACGCGATCGACCCGATCGGATACGACCCGGCACGGCTCGACGCCACCATGCGGCCGCTGGGTCTGGTCCGCGGCGAGACGGCGCCGCCGGACAGCGTGCTGACGCTGCTGGAGAACGCCTTCGGCATCTCTCTCACCGACCCCGCCACCGTCGGCGGCGAGCGCTGGAGCGGCAGGCTGCGCGCCCTGCCCCAGGAGTGAACGGCGCGGCGGTCAGGTCAGGCCGGAGGCCCTGAGCACCGCGAGCGCGTTGGTGTCGTCGATCTCGTGCCCCAGCCGCGCGAGCACCTCGCCGCCCCGGCACAGGGTGCCGCGGTCCAGGGAGCGGCGCACGCCGGTGTCCAACTGGTGCCAGAGCAGCGGGTTCGCGTGCAGGACGTTCGGGTCGAGCTCCAGCCGGTTGCCCGCGGTGTCGCGCAGCACCAGGTGGGCGGAGACGTCCCCGTACTGCCCGACGTAGACGAGGCGGTCGGTGCGCACGGTACGGCGGCGCAGGGGCCCGCGGGTGGTCAGCCAGCCGGGGCCCGCGGTGACCCGGGCCGGGAGCAGCATGACGAGGATGGCCGCGGACAGGAAGCCCCAGAGCAGGGCGCGCGGCGGAGTCAGGGTGCCCGCGTCCCAGTCCACGGCGAAGGTGAGGCCGCCGAAGCCGAGGGCACAGCCGACGGCGAGGCGTGCGCTGCCGCGCCAGGTGCGGTCACCGGCCGCCCGGCCCCCGCGTCTCGTGTCCTTCATGCGGCCGACGGTAGGTGCCGCCGGCCGTCGGGGGACGGCGGCTGACGGCCTTCTTATGCGTACCGAGCGGTTATTGACGGGATTCTTACGACGGCGGCCGCCGCCTGCCCGGCTCAGCCCGTGTGGACGCGCGGCCGCCGGGTGCGGTCCGGCTCCGCCTCGCGCAGCACCTCCCGGGTGACCGGGGCGACCTCGCCCTGGCCGAAGAGGAAGAAGCGCAGGAAGTTGGCGAACGGACCGCCCTCGGTCCACTCGAAGTAGATGTGCGGGATGCAGCCGGTCTCGTCGCGGACGTGCAGCAGCAGCGCCGCCAGGGCGTTCGGGATGGACGCGGACTCCAGGGTCAGGACGCGGTAGCGGCCGTGCAGGACCTCGCCGCGCACCATCAGGCCCGCCTCGAACTCGGAGGGGTCGGTGACCGTGACCTCGACGAAGACGAAGTCCTCCTGCTCCGGCATGTCGTTGTCGGCCCGGATCTGCTCGATCTTGTCCCGGTACTCGGCCTTGTCGCGGGCGTCCGGCTCGTTGGCGATGAACCGCATCTTCCGGCTGGCCATGTCCCTGATGAACCGCTCGGCCATGTCGTCGAGCGTCACGCTCGTCACGCGCAGCTCGAAGGCGCGGGCCAGCCGGGACAGCAGCGAGACCAGGATGATGCCGACGATGAAGCAGGCACCGATCTTCACGCCGTCCGGGCGCTCGATGACGTTCACGACCGTCGTGTACAGGAACACGGCGGAGATGACCGCGAACGCGACGGTCCAGTTCCGCTGCCCGGCCTTGCGGGCGGCGATGGTCACCGCGATCGCCGCGGAGCTGATCAGCACCAGCACACCGGTGGCGTACGCGCCGCCCTGCGCGTCCACGTCGGCGTCGAAGATCCAGGTGACCAGGAAGGCGATCAGGGTGAAGACGATGACCATCGGGCGCACGGCACGCGCCCAGTGCGGGGCCATGCCGTAGCGGGGCAGGTAGCGCGGCATCAGGTTGAGCAGGCCGGCCATCGCGGAGGCGCCGGCGAACCACAGGATGCAGATGGTCGAGACGTCGTACACGGTGCCGAAGGCGTTGCCGAGGTACTCGTGCGCCAGATAGGCGAGCGCACGGCCGTTGGCGTCGCCGCCGGACCTGAACTCCTTCTCCGGGATCAGCAGCGTGGTGATGAAGCTGGTCGCGATCAGGAAGCAGCTCATGATCAGGGCCGCCGTGGTCAGCAGCTTCCTGGTGTCCCGGATCCGGCCGGTGGGCCGCTCCTCGGTGTCGCCCGGGTCGCCCTGGACGTGCGGCATGACCGCGACGCCGGTCTCGAAGCCGGACAGGCCGAGCGCCAGTTTGGGGAAGACGATCAGGGCCACGCCGATCATGACGAACACGTTGCCGTGTTCGGTGGTGAGGGCGCTGGTCCAGTCGGTGATCACGTGCTCGGCGGTGATGACGTGGTAGATCCCGACGACCACGACGACGACGTTCAGCGCGAGGTAGATGCCGACCAGGGCGACCGCGACGCCGATGGCCTCCAGGAAGCCCTTGAGGAAGACCGCGCCCAGCAGCGCCACCAGGATCAGCGTGATGATCATCTGCTTGCCCTGGAGGAAGTCCGTCAGGTGCGGGTTCTCGACCAGGTGCGTGGAGGCGTCGGCGGCCGACAGGGTGATGGTGATCAGGAAGTCGGTGGCTGCGAAGCCCAGCAGGGTGAGCACGAAGAGCTTGCCCTGCCAGAACGAGAGCAGCCGCTCCAGCATGGCGATGGAGCCCTCGCCGTGCGGGCTCTCCGCGGCGACGCGCCGGTACACCGGCAGCGCGCCGGCCAGGGTGACGACGACCAGCACGATGGTCGCGATCGGGGACAGCAGCCCGGCCGCGAGGGCCGCGATACCGGGCTGGTACCCGAGGGTCGAAAAGTAGTCCACACCGGTCAGGCACATCACCCGCCACCAGCGCTGGCCCTTGTGGGCGGCCTCCGGCTGCGCGTGGGGTCCCGTGTGGCCGCCGCTCCTGCCCATGTCGGACAGCCCCTCGAGCATCCAGGCGCGCAGGCGACCGGGAGGGGGGTGTTCGGTCGTGGCCATGGGTCGGGCTCCTGGTGTCCGGCGCGCTGAGTGCGGGGCAGTTCGATTCCGGCCATCACGCGGACGGCGGCACCAGCGTATGCAGAGAGTGACGCGTGGGCCCACGGATCAGTGGGCCCTGGGCGTCAAGCTTGCGTTAAGAATCGCCTGGCAGCGGCGTCGCGGCGTCAAGAAAGGACGCCGTGCGGGCCACGAGGAGGCGTTCGGCTGTACGGGGGACGGCGGGCGGGTGCGGGGTGCCGGACACCGAGCGTCATCCGGGAGGGCGCCCTGCCGCGCGCCCGCTCGTAACCGCGCGGTCCAGGCCGGCAGAGGACTGGAACGGTCGTGGACCTGACAGTTCCAGGCGGGGACGTGACCGTGCGCGGGAAGCCGGCGGGAGCGTCGGTCCGGGCGCCGGGCCGGCGGCGCCGGATCCCCGGGTGTCAGCGCTTGCCTGGCTCCGCGCAGGACGACGTGTCCGGCGCACGAGGCGGCGCTCACGCCCGGAGGCGCGGGGCGGCCGGCCCACCACCGGCCGACGCCGGTGGCCGCGGCACGCTCGCCGACGGCGGGACCGGGTTCCCGGTGGGCGGCCCGGCGGCTCGTCAGGGCGGGATGCGTGGCGGGCTCGTTCGCTGGCGTGCCCGCGTCGCCGTGCCGTCCGCCGGCCGGCCGGCCCGGCGACGCCGCGGGGAGGACGGGCCTCGGTCCGGTTCGTTCGGTGGCGCCGGCCGACCGGGCAGCGCGGCCGCGGGGAGGGGGACGGCGACGGGGGGCAGGGGAGTCGCCCTGCCCCCCGTCGGACCACGGGACGGTGCCGGCTCCGACCGGCCTTCGGGCACCGTGGCCGGCCTCCTTGCCGCGGGCCTGCTCGGCCGTGTGTCAACTGCGCGCCAGGAGATGGACGTTCAAGCGGCGCGGCCGACCAGCAGGTCGGCGAGCCTGCTGAGCCGTCTGACCGTGCGGTCCTCCGGCGCCGCGGCGGCCGGTTCGACGCGGGCGTGCGGCGACGAGGTCGTGCGGCGGCCAGGGCGTGCGGCGGACACCGCGCAGGGTGAGCGGGCAGGGATTTCGAACGGATCCCGTACGGGCGGTGTGCCTACGCCGTCAAGGTCCCGTCAAACCTGCCTGAAGGGTCGTCAGGGGCGCATCAAGGCCGACCGCCCGTGGCCGGATCCGGTCGCAGACTGATCGGTACGGGGGACGGGCGACCGTCCGTGGCGGGGACCTGGGAGGGGACCGTGACCATCGCGGCCGGCGCACCACACATACCTCCGGTGGAGGCTGTCGAAGAGCCACGGCCGACCACGGTCGTCCCGCCCGTACCGGCCCCGGAGCCGCACGAGCGGCGCCCGGGGGAGAGGAGCGTGGCCGCGCGGGCCGCTCGACGCCGCCGTTTCCGGTCGACCGTTCCGGCACGGCTGCGCCTTCTGCGCGCGGCCACGGTCCTGCTCGCCGGTGCCCTGGGGATCCTGCTCCTCGTGGCCGGAGCGGCCGCGAACGGCACCTGGGACGCCGTCGCGGGCCGCGACGCCCCCCGCACCACCAGCGCCGCCGACCTCGAACTGGCCCTGAACGACATGGACGCCCAGGCCGCCAACATCCTGCTCTCCAGCGGGGACGGCGGAACGGGCGGACTGGCCGTCCCGCACGCCAAGGCCGTCACCCTGTACGGAGACGCCCGCCGCGAGATCGGGCACGACCTGCGCACTCTGTCCGCCGCCGCCCAGGGGGACCGGACCGAGGAGAAGACCGTCGAGTCGATCACCGACGACTTCGCCGAGTACCAGGAGCTCATCGGCCGCGCCCTGGAGAACGACCGCAGGACCGGCGGCAAGCCGGACGCGCTCACCGACTACCGCGACGCCACCGACCTGTTGCGCGGCCACCTGCTGCCGGACGCGCGCAGGCTCGTCTCCGCCAACGACTCGGCCTTCGACTCCCGCTACGCGACGGCCCGTTCGGCGCTCAACGCCCAGCTCGCCGCCGTCCTCGCGCTCGGCCTGCCGCTCCTCGCCGTCCTCGGTGTCCTGCAGATGTATCTGGCGCGCCGCTTCCGCCGGATCCTCAATCCCGGCGTCCTGGCGGCCACCGTGTGCACGCTGGCCGCCGTCGTCCTCGGCACCCAGCTCCTCTCCTCCTCGGCCACGCATCTGAAGGTGGCCCGGCATGACGCCTTCGACTCCGTCGTCGCCCTCTCCCGCGCCCGGGCGACCGCCTACGACGCCAACGCCGACGAGAGCCGCTTCCTCCTCGACCCCGGGCGCCGCACCCGGTACGCGGACGCCTTCCTCGCCAAGTCCCAGGAGCTGTACGGCATCCGGGGCGCCACGCTCTCGACGTACGACGCCGGGCTCGCCGCCACCTGGCGGGACTACCGGGCCGACGCCACCGACCCGCGGTTCACCGGGGAGTTCCGGCGGGAACTGGACAACATCACCTTTCCCGGAGAACGGGCCGCGGCGGAGAAGTCGGTCGACGCGTACGCCGTCTACGAGCGCGACGACCGGAAGATCCGCGCGCTGCTCGCCGCCGGCGAGGACGAACAGGCGGTGGAGTTCTGCATGGGCTGGGAGGCGGGCACGTCCAACGCGCACTTCGGGGCGTGGATGGCCGCGCTGGACCGGGTGACCGACATCAACCGCGCCCACTTCGACGAGTCGGTGGCCGCGGGGCGGGGCGAGCTGACCGGCCGACTGCCCTGGGCCTGTGGGCTGTTGCTGCTCGCGATGGCGCTCACCGGGCTGGGGCTGCGGCCCCGGCTGGCGGAGTTCCGCTGAGCACCGGCCCCTGCCCGGACACGCCCTACGCGTCCGCCAGCCGCGCCTCCTCCAGGTCCAGGGACCGCTGGAGCCGTCTCCTGGTCGTGTCGCTGATCGTGTGCTCGTCGTACAGCCGTCGCAGCTCCGCCGCCTCCACCGCGATCAGGTCCCGCCGCAGCTGCCGGTAGACCAGGTCGGCCGACTCGGCCGTGCTGTCGGTCAGCCGGTCGTGGGCGTCGTCGAGGCGGGCGTTGAGGCCGCGCCTGAGCCGGTCGACGACCACCTCGGGCACGGCCTCCAGCTCGGACAGCTCGTCCAGGCGCCGGATGCCCGCGTCCGCCAGCCGACAGCGCGCCGTGGCCTCCTCGCGCTCGGTGTGGTCGGGCTCCAGGGCTATCCCGGAGCGGCGTACCACGGAGGCGAGGGAGAAGCCCTGCACGACGAGGGTGACGACCACGACCGAGGTGGTCAGGACCAGGACCAGCGGGCGCTCGGTCAGCGCCGAGCCGTCCTGCGCCACCACCGGGATCGACAGCGCGGCCGCCAGCGGCACCACGCCCCGGGTGCCGGCCCAGGTCAGCACCACCGGCACCCGCCAGTTCGGCCGCTGGATGCCGCCCTTGCGCTGCACCACCGCGGACAGCGGCGCCAGCCACAGCAGCCGCACCGCGATCAGCGTGCCGGCCACCGCCAGCGCGTACAGCGGCCACGCCCGGTCGCCGTCGGACAGGGCCCGCACCTGGGCGGGCAGCGCCAGCCCGATCAGGCTGAACACCACGCTCTCCAGCAGGAAGACCACCGTGCCGTACACCGCGTGCAGCTGCAGCCTGATACCTGCGTTGGTGAGCCGGTCGCCGCGGCCGCCCAGGACCACGCCCGCCACGACCACCGAGGTGACACCGGAGGTGTGCGCGGCCTCCGCCAGGACGTAGGCCGTGTACGGGGTGACCAGCGATATCACCGTCTCCAGTACCGGGTCCTCGGTGCGCCGTCTGATCAGCGCGACCACACCGGCGACGGCCGCGCCGATCAGCGTGCCGCCGCCCGCGAGCAGCAGGAACTCGCCCCCCGCGGCCCCCCAGTCCGCGGCCGCCGAGGCCACCGCGACGCTCACCGCGACCCGGTAGAGAACCAGGGAGGTCGCGTCGTTGAAGAGGCTCTCCGCCTGGACCAGCATCTGCACCTTCGGCGGCAGCGCGAGCCGGCGGCCGAGCGCGGTCACCGCGACCGGGTCGGTGCTGGCCAGGATCGCGCCCAGCACCAGTGCCATCTGCCAGGACAGCGGCGTGACCATCGAGGCGACCGCGCCGACGGCCGCCGCGGAGGCCAGCACCAGGCCGACCGCGAGCACCCCGACCGGTTTCCAGACCGCTCGCAGCTCGCGCCAGGACAGTTCCTCGGCGCTGGCGTAGAGCAGCGGCGGGAGGACGACGAGACCGATGACCTCCGGGCTGATCCGGATCTCCGGGGTGCCCGGCAGCAGGGCCACCGCGAGGCCCGCGACGACGAGGAGGGAGGGGGCGGGGATCCGCCACCGGCGGGCGAACGTCGCCACCACCGTGGCCAGTACCACGAGTGCCAGAACCGTACCCACGCTGCGCATGCCGTCCCCCTGGGGCTCCACGGGAGCCCCTGTGACTCCCCGCCGACCAGACTTCCCGGCACACCGCCTTCACCCTATCCGGCCAGGGGCCGTCAAGACAGTGTCAACGTCCTCGTCAGCGGCGCCAGAGACGCGTCAAGAGGCCGGACCGGTGCCCTGCGGCACGCTTCCCTTTGAGGTGATGAACGACGTACCGCGCGGACGACTGAAGGTCTACCTCGGTGCCGCCCCAGGGGTCGGCAAGACCTACCGCATGCTCGACGAGGCTCAGCGCCGCGCGTCCCGGGGCGCGGACGTGGTGGTGGGATACGCGGAGTGCCACGGGCGCCCGCTGACCGAGGCCATGATCGGCGGCCTGGCGGTCGTGGCCCGACTGCGCTGCGACTACCGGGGCGGCGAGTTCGAGGAGATGGACGTCGCGGCCGTGCTGGCGCGCCGCCCCGAGGTGGCGATCGTGGACGAGTTCGCCCACACCAACATCCCGGGCGGCGGACGGCACCCCAAGCGCTGGCAGGACGTCGAGGACCTGCTCGCGGCCGGCACAGACGTGATCACGGCCGTCAACATCCAGCACCTGGAGTCGCTCAAGGACGTCGTCGAGAAGATCACCGGCGTGCCGCAGCACGAGACGGTGCCCGACGAGGTCGTCCGGCGGGCCCACCAGATCGAGTTCGTCGACATCCCGCCGGAGGGCCTGCGCCGGCGCATGGCGCACGGCAACATCTACACCCCCGAGAAGGTCGACGCGGCCCTCGCCAACTACTTCCGCCCCGGCAACCTCACCGCCCTGCGCCAGCTGGCCCTCCTCTGGGTCGCCGACCGGGTCGACGAGGCACTCCAGTCGTACCGCGCGGAGCACGCCATCGGCGGGGTGTGGGAGACCCGGGAGCGGGTCGTGGTCGCGCTGACCGGCGGTCCGGAGGGCGACACGCTGGTACGACGGGCCGCGCGCATCGCCGACCGGTCGGCCGGCGGCGATCTGCTCGCCGTGCACGTGGCCCGCAGCGACGGACTGGCCGCCGGTGTCTCCCACGCGTCGCTGGCCCGGCAGCGCCGGCTGGTCGAGGACCTCGGCGGCAGCTACCACTCGGTCGTCGGCGACGACGTGGCCGCCGCCCTGGTCGAGTTCGCCCGCGCGGAGAACGCCACCCAGCTCGTCCTCGGCACCAGTCGCCGGGGCCGCCTCGAACGCTTCCTGACCGGACCGGGGACGGGGGAGGTCGTCACCGCGCTCTCCGGCGACATCGACGTCCACCGGGTCACCCACGAGCGCGCCGGCCGCGGCACCCTGCTGCCCTCGCGCCGCCGTACGCTCTCCACGCGCCGTCTGATCGCCGGACCGGTGGCGGGGCTGGTGCTCCCGGTGCTGCTGACCATGGCTCTCGCCCAGGTCCGCGGTACCGTCAACCTGACCAGTGAGGCTCTGCTCTTCCTGCTCGCGGTGGTCGGCGTGGCCTGCATCGGCGGGGTCACCTCCGCCGTGATCGCCTCCGTCACCGCGTCCCTGCTGCTCAACTACTGGTTCATCCCGCCCGTCGGCCGGTTCACCCTCGACGATCCCAACGCCCTGCTGGCGCTCGGGGTGTTCGCGGTCGTGGCCGCCACCGTCGCCGGGGTCGTCGACCGCTCGCTGCGGCTGTCCCGGCGCGCCGCCCGGGCCGCCGCCGAGGCCGAGACCATGTCGTCGCTGGCCGGGAGCATCGTGCGCGGCGGTCAGACCATCCCGGCCCTGCTGGAACGCACCCGCGAGACCTTCGGCATGGATTCCGCCGTGCTCGTCGAGGAACCGCCCGACGGTGCCGACGTCACCGCCGTGCCGGCCGGCCCAGGCAACTACCTGGTCCTGCGCGGTCGTACCCCGTCCGCGTCCGAGCGGCGGGTGCTCGCCGCCTTCGCCGCACACGTCGGCTCGGCCGTGGAGCGGGCCCGGCTCGCGCAGGCCGCCGCCGAGGTCGAACCGGTGCGCGCCGCCGACCGCATGCGCACCGCGCTGCTGCGGGCCGTCGGCCACGACCTGCGCACCCCGCTCGCGGCCGGCTGGGCGGCGGTCACCTCGCTGCGCAGCCGCGAGGTGGAGTTCTCCCCGGAGGACCGCGACGAACTCCTCGCCACGGCCGAGGAGTCCATGGCCCGGCTGAGCCGGCTCATCGACAACCTCCTCGACCTCAGCCGCCTGGAGGCCGGCGTCCTGACCCTCAACCTCCGGGCCACGGCCCTGGAGGAGGTCCTCCCGGCTGCCCTCGCCGACACGCCGACCGTCGACGTGCACGGCGAACCGGAGAACATGCCGCCGCTGCTGGCCGACCCGCCGCTGCTGGAGCGTGTGATCGCCAACCTGGTCGGCAACGCGGCCCGCTACAGCCCGCCGGGCAAGCGGGTGCTGGTGACGGCGAGCGCGCTGGCCGGGCGCGCCGAACTCCGGGTCATCGACCGGGGCCCCGGCCTGCCCGCGGGCGGGCGCGATCGCCTCTTCGAGCCCTTCCAGCGGTTCGGCGACACCGACAACACCACCGGCCTTGGTCTCGGCCTCGCCCTCGCCCGAGGGCTCACCGAGGCGATGGACGGCACCCTGACCCCTGAGGACACCCCGGGCGGCGGACTGACCATGGTCGTCTCGCTGCCCCTGGCGGGGCCGGTCGGCACGGGCTGACCAGCGAGGGAGGGCCGGGGCGGGGGCCGCGCCCGCCCACCGTGTCGGCGTGCTCTGCGCAGGCATGCTCTTGGCGAATTCTTGAACAGCGGTCGCGGCCCGGCCGGAACCGGTGGCGCCGGCGGTGCCGTTCTGGCTGATGTAACGTCAACTCCGTTCGTGGCAACGGCATCCGGCGAATGAACCGGACACATGGTGATCTGCGGTGACGACGGACTCGCGCACCGGCTCGCCGTCGAACCGGACGCCGTGTGCGGCGAGACCGTCACCGTCGTCCTGCCGTCCGCCGACGACGAGCACGGTGCCCAGGTCGCGGCCCTCCATCGCGACCGGGCCTCAGCCGTCCGACTGCACGTCGCCGCCCGCCCGGACGAGGCCACCCTGCGCCCGGCCGGTGTCGAACGGGCCGCCGCGCTCGCCCCGGAGCCGAAGCGTTTCGGCGCTGGCCGCGCCCTCGTTCGCCGCGGCCATGATGGGGCGTCATGTGCTGGGGGTGATGCCCGTGGAGCGGGGGTCGCTGTTGTTCACCTGCGTGGACGTGGCCGGCCATCCCGAACCGGAGGGCCGGCCGGTGCACCAGGCGTTCCGGCGGCGGGAGTGGCGGGTGCCGGCGGTGGGGCCCGCCGCCGGACGGGCCGGGGCCTTACGGGCGGGGGCCTTCGACTGGCGGCCGCCGCAGGGGCGGGTACCGCGCCCGGGGGACCGGGTGGTGATGGCGACCACCCGGCAGGGGCTCGACGTGCTGATGACAGCGGCGGGGCAGGACTGAGGGCACCTACTCCAGCCCCGAGGCCTTGAACACACCCAAGGCGTTCTCGTGTTCGACGCGTTCGGCGAGCCGAGTCAACGCGGTCGCGCCGCACAGCAGGGTGCCGGCCGCGGCCGCCTTGCGCGCACCCTCGTCCACGCGCCGCCACAGGGCCGGGTTGTCGACGAGGATCTGCGGATCGATCTCCAGCCGGTCACCGCGGGCGTCCCGGAGCAGGAGCCGGGGGGAGATCCCGTCCAGGCAGCGGACCGAGACCAGCCGGTCCGTGCGGACCCTGCGGGTGCGCAGCAGGCGGCGGGAGGTCAGCCAGCCGTCGCCGGCCCGGACCCTGGCGGGGTGAAGGGCGGCGAAGAGGAGCAGAGCGAGCGCCGTCCAGAGAGCGGCGCGCCGCCAGGCCAGTGTCCCCGCCCCCCAGTCGACGAGGAGGAGCAGGGCGAGGAGCGCGCCCGCGCAACGGGCCGATGCGTAGACGTCCTTGGACCAGCGGGGGTCCTCGGTGGGGCGGGCTGCTTCGCCGTGCTGCATGGGGCGAAGGTAGGGAGCCGCGGGCGGCGGCGTCAGCGGGTGCGGCGTGTCCTTGACGGGACTCTGATGACCTCGGGTCCGTGGGGGCCGGCTGCGGCTCGTCACGCCGCTCGGGTGCGCTGCGGCCACCCCTGTCAAGAAGTCATCAAAGTCGAACCCGCTCGCGCGAAGAACGCGCAAGGAATGGCCGTTTCTGGCGGAGGCGGGACAGAACCTAGTCGCATCGCGCGGTACTGCCGCGCGCGAAGGCATGTCCCGTCCGTTAAGGAGCACCCTTCCATGTCCGTACTGACCACCGAAACGGGCGCCGTGCCCGCCGGTGAGGAGCCGCCCGATACCGATGAGCGGCATCGCCTCACCGCCGTCACCGGGCTCGCCGCGCTGTCGCTGGACGCGATGGCGTCGGTGGCGTACGGGCCGGAGGCCATCGTGCTGGTGCTGGCCGCCGCCGGTGCGCACGGGCTCGGCTTCACGCTGCCAGTCACGCTCGCCATCGCTGCCCTGCTGGCGGTGCTCGTCGCGTCCTACCGGCAGGTCATCGCGGCCTTCCCGGACGGGGGAGGGGCCTACGCCGTGGCCCGCAGGCATCTCGGCGCCCGGACCGGTCTGGTCGCCGCGGCGTCCCTGGTGCTCGACTACGTGCTCAACGTCGCCGTCGCCGTCACGGCCGGTGTCGCCGCGCTCACCTCCGCCTTCCCGGCGCTGTACGCCGACCGGCTCTGGATCTGCCTGGCCGTGCTGGTGCTGGTCACCGGTGTGAACCTGCGCGGCATCGTGGAGTCGGCCAAGGCGTTCATCGTGCCGACCGCGGTGTTCGTGGGGTCGATCTTCGTGCTGATCGTCGTGGGGCTCTTCCGGTCGGGACCGGTCAGCACCGCCACCGCGGCCGGGCATGCCTCCGTCCTCGCCGACAACGCCACCAGTGTCGGCACCCTGCTTCTGCTGAAGGCTTTCGCCTCCGGCTGCGCCGCGCTCACCGGCGTCGAGGCCATCGCCAACGCCGTGCCCTCCTTCCGGGCGCCACGCGTCCGGCGGGCCCAGCACGCGGAGATCGCCCTCGGGGCCGTGCTCGGCGCGATGCTGATCGGTCTCTCGGTGCTGATCTCCCGCTTCCACCTCCAGCCCGTCGAGGGCGTGACCGTCCTCGCACAGCTCGCCGACGCCTCGCTCGGGCACAACTGGGGCTTCTACGTCATCCAGTTCGCCACGATGATCCTGCTCGCCCTGTCCGCGAACACCTCGTTCGGCGGGCTTCCGGTGCTGCTCAAGCTGCTCGCCCGGGACAACTACCTGCCACACGTCTTCGCGCTCAAGGCCGACCGGCAGGTGCACCGGCACGGGGTGCTCGCCCTGGCCGTCGTCTCGGCCGCGCTGCTGGTGTTCTCCGGCGGCGACACCAACACGCTGGTGCCGCTGTTCGCCATCGGTGTCTTCGTCGGCTTCACGATCGCCCAGGTGGGCATGGTGCGGCACTGGCGGCTGGAGCGCGGGCCGGGCTGGCGCGGGAAGGCGCTGCTCAACGGCTTCGGGGCGGTCCTGACCGGGGTCGCCACCGTCGTCGTCACCGCAAGCAAGTTCACCGACGGCGCCTGGCTCGTCGTCGTCACGCTGCCGCTGCTGGTCGCGGCCTTCGGCGCCGTACGTCGCGCCTATGGGCGGATCGGTGAGCGGCTCGGGCTCGGGCGGATCCCGGAGGCACCGCACCGCGAGCGGTCGGTCGTGATCGTGCCGGTGTCGGCGCTGTCCCGGCTCACCTCCCAGGCGCTGTCGGCGGCCGCCTCCCTCGGCGACGAGGTCCGGGCCGTGACCGTCTGCCACCCCGACCCCGAGGACCGGGCTCAGCTGCACGCCCTGGAGCGCGCCTGGGCCGAATGGGACCCCGGGGTGCCGCTGGTCCGGCTTACCTGTGAGCGGCGCACCCTGGGCCGTCCCATCGCCGCGTACGTCCGCGAGGTCAGCGCGGCCGAGCCGGCCACCCAGGTGACCGTGCTGATCCCGGAGACCGAGCCGGAGCGGCTGTGGCAGCGGCTGCTGCAGAACCAGCGGGGCTCCGTCGTCGCGCACGCCGTGCGCCGGGAGACCGACGCGGTGATCTGCCGGCTGCGGTTCCGCATCTCCTGACGCCCACCCCGGCACCTTGCCCGCCCGCCCGTGCAGACCACGGGCGGGCGGACGTGTCCGGGCGCCCTGTTCCCCCAGTTCAGGGTGGTACGGGGAGCCGGACGGCCGTCTCCGGTCGCGGGTGGGTCGGCCGGGCGTAAGAGTCGCGTCAAAGGCGTGAACGGCGCCGTAAGGGAGCCGTCAACGGCGGTCGAATCCGGCCACGGAGGCGGTTTGCTCTAACCGTCCAAGTCCGTTCCGAATCTCATCCAGGAGTTCACGATGGCCGATCTGGCCTTCGTCGTCACCGTGCTCGCGGGTTTCGCGCTGGTGGCCCTCGTCGCCAAGGGGGTGACCAAGCTGTGACCGCCGAGAACATCGTCGGCCTCGTCGTGGCCGTCGCCCTGCTGGGCTATCTCGTCCTCGCCCTGATCTTCCCGGAGAGGTTCTGAGACAGACATGGGTCCCGTAACCGCCGCCGTGCTCCAGCTCGCCGCGCTCATAGGCGCGCTCGCGCTCTGCTACGTCCCCTTCGGCAACTACATGGCGAAGGTCTACTCCTCCGACAAGCACCTGCGTGTCGAGAAGTGGATCTACAAGAGCATCGGCGCCAACCCCGGCACCGAGATGCGCTGGCCCGCCTATCTGCGCGGTGTCCTCGCCTTCTCCGCCGTCAGCGTCCTCTTTCTCTACCTGCTCCAGCGGCTCCAGGGCATCCTGCCCGGTTCGCTCGGCTTCTCCTCGGTCAACCCGGCGCAGTCGTTCAACACGGCCGTCTCCTTCGTGACCAACACGAACTGGCAGTCGTACTACGGCGAGCAGACCATGGGTCACGTCGTGCAGACCGCCGGTCTGGCCGTGCAGAACTTCGTCTCCGCGGCCGTCGGTATCGCCGTCGCCGTGGCGCTGGTGCGCGGCTTCGCGCGCTCGCGCACCGGTGAGATCGGCAACTTCTGGTCCGACCTGGTCCGGGGTGTCGTCCGCATCCTCCTGCCGTTCTCGGTGATCGCCGCGGTGATCCTCGTCGCCTGCGGTGCCATCCAGAACTTCTCCGGCATCCACGAGGTCGGCCAGTTCATGGGCGGCTCGCAGCAGTGGAACGGCGGCGCGGTCGCCTCCCAGGAGGCCATCAAGGAGCTGGGCACCAACGGTGGCGGTTACTTCAACGCCAACTCCGCCCACCCCTTCGAGAACCCGACGCCCTTCACCAACCTGTTCGAGATCTTCCTGATCCTGCTGATCCCGTTCGCGCTGACCCGCACCTTCGGTGTGATGGTCGGCTCGGTCAAGCAGGGTTACGCGATCCTCGCGACCATGGGTGCCATCTGGCTCGGCTTCACCGCGCTGATGATGTGGACCGAGTTCGCCCACCACGGCCCGGCGCTCCAGGCCGCGGGCGGGGCGATGGAGGGCAAGGAGGTCCGCTTCGGGGTCGGCGGCTCGTCGATCTTCGCGGTGGCGACCACGCTCACCTCGACCGGCGCTGTGGACTCCTTCCACAGCTCGTTCACCGGCCTCGGCGGCGGGATCACCATGCTCAGCATGATGCTGGGCGAGATCGCTCCCGGCGGTACCGGTTCCGGCCTCTACGGCATCCTGATCATGGCGATCATCGCGGTGTTCATCGCCGGTCTGATGGTCGGCCGCACGCCCGAGTACCTGGGCAAGAAGATCGGCTCCCGCGAGATCAAGCTGTCGGCGATCTACATCCTGATCACGCCTGCGCTGGTGCTCGTCTTCACGGCGATCTCCATGGCCCTGCCGACCCCGCCGCACTCCATGCTCAACCCGGGTGCCCACGGGTTCTCCGAGGTGCTGTACGCCTTCACCTCGGCGGCCAACAACAACGGCTCGGCCTTCGCCGGCCTGAACGCGAACACCGACTGGTACAACACCATGACCGGACTCGCGATGCTGTTCGGCCGCTTCCTGCCGATGGTGTTCGTGCTGGCGCTGGCCGGCTCGCTCGCCGAGCAGCGGCCCGTCCCGGCCACGGCCGGCACCCTGCGCACCGAGAAGCCGCTCTTCACCGGCCTGCTCGTCGGCGCGATCCTGATCATCACCGGTCTGACCTACTTCCCGGCCCTGGCGCTGGGCCCGCTGGCCGAGGGGCTGGCGTCGTGACCACCCGAACGGAAGCCCACGAGGACACCATGTCCACACCCACCCTTGCGCCCCACCAGGACGCGCCGACCGGGCACAAGCCCGCCGAAGGCCGCGTCGGCGCGGGCCTGTTCGACCCCAAGCAGCTGATCAGCTCGCTTCCCGAGGCCTGCCGGAAGCTCCACCCGCGGGTCATGGTCAAGTCGCCCGTGATGTTCGTGGTCTGGGTCGGCTCGATCCTGACCACCGTCTTCTCCTTCAAGGACCCGGGCGACTGGTTCGGCTGGACGATCAGCGCCTGGCTCTGGCTGACCGTCATCTTCGCCAACCTCGCGGAGGCGGTCGCCGAGGGCCGCGGCAAGGCCCAGGCCGACACCCTGCGCAAGGCCAAGACCGACACCGTCGCCCGGCGGCTGGTCGGGGACACCGAGGAGCAGGTGCCCGGCACCGAGCTCAAGATCGGTGACCTGGTCGTCTGCGAGGCCGGCGACATCATCCCCGGCGACGGCGACGTCGTCGAGGGCGTCGCATCGGTCGACGAGTCGGCGATCACAGGTGAGTCGGCCCCGGTCATCCGTGAGTCCGGCGGTGACCGGTCCGCGGTCACGGGCGGTACCAAGGTGCTGTCCGACCGGATCGTCATCAAGATCACGACGAAGCCCGGCGAGACCTTCATCGACCGGATGATCAGCCTGGTCGAGGGCGCGTCCCGGCAGAAGACGCCCAACGAGATCGCGCTGAACATCCTGCTCGCCTCGCTGACCATCGTCTTCCTTCTGGCCGTCGCCACCCTCCCGCCGTTCGCCGACTACGCGGGCACCCACCTGACGATGGTCGTGCTGGTCGCCCTGCTGGTCTGTCTGATCCCGACCACCATCGGCGCCCTGCTCTCCGCGATCGGCATCGCCGGCATGGACCGGCTGGTGCAGCGCAACGTGCTGGCCATGTCCGGCCGCGCGGTCGAGGCCGCCGGTGACGTCTCCACGCTGCTGCTCGACAAGACCGGCACCATCACCCTCGGCAACCGTCAGGCCTCCGAGTTCGTGCCGGTGAGCGGCAGCACCGAGGCCGAGGTGGCCGACGCCGCCCAGCTGTCCTCGCTGGCCGACGAGACCCCCGAGGGCCGCTCCGTCGTCGTCCTGGCGAAGGAGAGGTACGGGCTGCGCGAGCGGCACCAGGGTGAGCTGACGCACGCCGAGTGGATCGCCTTCACCGCCCAGACCCGTATGTCGGGTGTGGACGTCGACGGCCGGAAGATCCGCAAGGGCGCGGCCGGTTCGGTCATCGCCTGGGTCCGTGAGCAGGGCGGCACGGTCGCCGAGGACGCCGACACCCTCGCCGACCGGATCTCGGAGTCCGGCGGCACCCCGCTGCTCGTAGCGGTCGAGGACGGTCAGGGTGCCCGCGTCCTGGGCGTCATCCACCTCAAGGACGTCGTCAAGGACGGCATGCGGGAGCGGTTCGAGGAACTGCGTCGCATGGGCATCAAGACCGTGATGATCACGGGTGACAACCCGCTGACCGCCAAGGCCATCGCGGAGGAGGCGGGCGTGGACGACTTCCTCGCCGAGGCCACTCCCGAGGACAAGATGGCCCTCATCAAGCGGGAGCAGGCGGGCGGCAAGCTGGTCGCGATGACCGGTGACGGCACCAACGACGCGCCGGCCCTCGCGCAGGCGGACGTCGGCGTGGCCATGAACACGGGCACGTCGGCCGCGAAGGAGGCCGGCAACATGGTCGACCTCGACTCCAACCCGACCAAGCTCATCGAGATCGTCGAGATCGGCAAGCAGCTGCTGATCACCCGTGGCGCGCTGACCACGTTCTCCATCGCCAACGACGTCGCGAAGTACTTCGCGATCATCCCGGCCATGTTCGCCGTGGTCTACCCGGGCCTGGACAAGCTCAACATCATGCACCTGTCCTCGCCCAGCTCCGCGATCCTGTCCGCGGTCATCTTCAACGCGCTGATCATCATCGCGCTGGTGCCGCTCTCCCTGCGGGGCGTCCAGTACAAGCCGGTCAGCGCCGACAAGATGCTCCGCCGCAACCTGGGGATCTACGGCCTCGGCGGTCTGATCGCCCCCTTCATCGGCATCAAGATCATCGACCTGCTCATCTCCCTCATCCCCGGAATCGGCTGATCGCCATGAACAATTCGGTTACCAACACCGCTCGGCTGCTCTGGGCGGGCCTGCGTGCCCTGCTCGTGCTGACCCTGGTGACGGGCGTCGTCTATCCGCTGGTCGTCACCGGCATCGCCCAGGCCGCGTTCCACGACAAGGCGAACGGCTCCGAGATCAAGTCGGACGGCAAGGTCGTCGGCTCGTCCCTGATCGGGCAGTCGTACAACCTGCCGCTGAAGAAGGGCCAGGAGACCCCGGACGCGGCCCTGAAGTGGTTCCAGGGACGCCCGGCCAACGGCCTCGGCAGCAACAGCATCAACACCCGGTACAGCCTGATCCTTTCGGGTGCGACCAACCTGGCCGCCGACAACAAGGTGCTGATCCAGCAGGTCAAGGACGCCAAGGCCGCGGTCGTCAAGGACAACTCGGTGGCCGGCTACACGGTCGAGCCCTCCCAGGTGCCCGCCGACGCCGTCACCTCCTCGGGCTCCGGCCTCGACCCGGCCATCTCCTCGGCCTACGCGGAGCTCCAGGTCCACCGGATCGCGGCGAAGAACCACCTCTCCGTCGACCAGGTGGAGAAGCTGGTGAAGGACCACACCGACGGCCGTACCCTCGGCTTCATCGGGGAGCCCCAGGTGAACGTCCTCGAACTCAACATCGCGCTGAAGGAACTGATCAAGGGCAGCTGATGACCCGAGTGCTGGTCGTGGAAGACGACCCTCAGCTCGTACGGGCACTCGTGATCAACATGCAGGCACGCCAGTACGGAGTGGACGCGGCGCCCGACGGCGCCACGGCCCTCCGGCTGGCGGCCGCGCGTCAGCCGGACGTGGTGATGCTCGACCTCGGACTGCCCGACATGGACGGGGCCGACGTCATCAGGGCGCTGCGCGGCTGGACCCGTGTACCGATCCTGGTGCTGTCGGCGCGGCAGGCCTCCGACGAGAAGGTCGCCGCGCTCGACGCGGGCGCCGACGACTACATCACCAAGCCGTTCAGCATGGACGAACTGCTAGCCCGGCTCCGGGCGGCGGTCCGCCGTACGGAGGACGCGCCGCTAGCCCCCGAGACCACCCTGGTGGAGACCGACCACTTCACCATCGATCTGCTCGCCAAGAAGGCCGTACGCTCCGGCCACGACATACGCCTGACCCCCACCGAGTGGCACCTGCTGGAGATCCTGGTCACCAACCCGGGGCGGCTCGTCACGCAGAAGCATCTGCTGCAAGAGGTGTGGGGGGTCTCGCAGAGCAACAAGACCAACTATCTCCGGGTGTACATGGCCCAGCTCCGCCGCAAGCTGGAGGCGGACCCCTCACACCCCCGGTATCTGATCACCGAGCCCGGCATGGGCTACCGCTTCGAAGGATGACATGGCACGCGGCAGGCTCCGGATCTATCTCGGTGCGGCACCCGGCGTGGGCAAGACCTACGCCATGCTCTCCGAGGCCCATCGCAGGATCGAACGGGGCACCGACTGTGCCGTCGCGTTCGTCGAGCACCACAACCGGCCGCGCACCGAGGTGATGCTGCACGGTCTGGAGCAGATCCCGCGCCGGGAACTGGACTACCGGGACACGGTGTTCACGGAGATGGACGTGGACGCCGTGCTCGCGCGCCGCCCCCAGGTGGCCCTCGTCGACGAACTCCCGCACAGCAACATCCCCGGCTCCCGCAACGCCAAGCGCTGGCAGGACGTCGAGGAACTGCTGGCCGCCGGGATCGACGTCGTCTCCACCGTCAACATCCAGCACCTGGAGTCGCTGGGCGACGTCGTCGAGTCCATCACGGGCGTACGGCAGCAGGAGACCGTGCCCGACGAGGTGGTACGGCGCGCGGACCAGATCGAACTGGTCGACATGTCACCGCAGGCGCTGCGTCGGCGCATGGCGCACGGCAACATCTACAAGCCGGACAAGGTCGACGCGGCCCTGTCCAACTACTTCCGGCCCGGCAACCTCACCGCCCTGCGCGAACTCGCGCTGCTCTGGGTCGCGGACCGCGTCGACGAGTACCTGAACGAGTACCGCAGCGAGCACCAGGTCTCGAAGATCTGGGGCTCACGGGAGCGGATCGTCGTCGGCCTGACCGGCGGCCCGGAGGGGCGGACCCTGATACGGCGGGCCGCACGGCTGGCCGAGAAGGGCGCCGGCGGCGAGGTGCTTGCCGTCTACATCGCCCGCAGCGACGGCCTGAACTCGGCCTCCCCGAAGGAACTCGCCGTCCAGCGCACCCTGGTCGAGGACCTCGGCGGCACCTTCCACCACGTCCTCGGCGACGACGTCCCGAGCGCCCTGCTCGACTTCGCCCGCGGAGTCAACGCCACCCAGATCGTCCTCGGCGTCTCCCGGCGCCGCAGCTGGCAGTACGTTCTCGGACCGGGCGTCGGGGCCACGGTCGCCCGCGACTCGGGACCCGACCTCGACGTCCACCTCATCACCCACGCCGAGGCGGGCAAGGGGCGGCTGCCGCTGGCCCGTTCGGCGCGGCTCGGCCGGTCCCGGATCATCTGGGGCTGGCTGGCCGGCGTCCTCGGGCCGGTCCTGCTGACCTGGCTGCTGACCAGTGCCGCGCCGGAGGTGGGCCTGGCCAACGACATGCTGCTGTACCTCACCCTGACGGTCGCCGCGGCCCTGCTCGGCGGGCTGCTCCCGGCGCTCACCTCGGCGCTCGTCGGCTCCCTGCTGCTCAACTGGTTCTTCACCCCGCCCGTCCACACACTCACCATCGCGGACCCCAAGAACATCGTCGCCATAGCGATCTTCGTCGGGGTCGCGGTGTCGGTGGCGTCCGTGGTGGACCTGGCGGCCCGCCGTACCCAGCAGGCGACCCGGCTGCGCGCCGAGTCCGAGATCCTCTCCTTCCTCGCGGGCAGCGTGCTGCGTGGCGAGACCGGCCTGGCGGAACTGCTGGAACGGGTCCGCGAGACGTTCGGCATGGAGTCGGTGGCGCTGCTGGAGCGGACGGACGACGTCGCACCGTGGACCTGCGCCGGCAGTGTCGGGCCCCGGCCCTGCCGGACCCCGGAGAACGCGGACGTCGACATGCCGGTCGGCGACCACATGACCCTCGCCCTGTCCGGGCGGGTGCTGCCGGCCTCCGACCGGCGGGTGCTGGCCGCGTTCGCCGCCCAGGCCGTCGTCGTGCTCGACCGGCAGCGGCTCCAGCTGGAGGCGGACCGGGCCAAGGAGCTGGCGGAGGGCAACCGTATCCGCACCGCGCTGCTGGCCGCCGTCAGCCACGACCTGCGCACCCCGCTGGCCGGCATCAAGGCGTCGGTGTCGTCGCTGCGTTCGGACGACGTCGAATGGTCCGAACAGGACCGGGCGGAACTCCTGGAGGCGATAGAGGCGGGCGCCGACCGGCTCGACCACCTCGTGGGGAACCTCCTCGACATCACCCGGCTGCAGACCGGCACCGTCACACCCATCGTCCGCGAGGCCGACCTGGACGAGGTGGTGCCGATGGCGCTGGGCGGGGTCCCCGAGGACAGCGTCGAGCTGGACATCCCGGAGACGCTCCCCATGGTCCATGTCGACAAGGGGCTGCTGGAGCGGGTGGTGGCCAACGTGGTCGAGAACGCGGTGAAGTACAGCCCGGCGGACACCCTCGTACTGGTGAAGGCCAGTTCCATGGCCGACCGGGTGGAGGTCCGGGTGGTGGATCGCGGACCCGGCGTCCCGGACGAGGCCAAGGAGCGCATCTTCGAGCCGTTCCAGCGGTACGGCGACGCACCGCGCGGTGCCGGTGTCGGCCTCGGCCTGGCCGTGGCCCGGGGCTTCACCGAGGCGATGGGCGGCACCCTCACGGCCGAGGACACCCCCGGCGGCGGGCTCACGATGGTGCTGAGCCTGCCGCTGTCCCCGGGACGGAGACCGGGGCGGCCGGAGCTCTCGGCGGCCGTGACGTCGTAACGTCCCGCCCTTCGGCACGTCCGTCAGCAGGGCAACTTCCCCGTGTTCAGCGGCAGATGCCAGGCGTTGCGACGCCGCGCGGCCGCCAGTGACTCCTCCAGCGGGGACGGCGGGATCGCGAGGACCGGGCAGTGCGCGTGGGTCAGGCAGTAGCGGGTGACGCGGCCCGAGAAGGCCCGGTGCCAGCCGCGCCGCCCCGCGCCGACGACCAGGATGTCGTCCTCGCGATCCGCCGTCTCCACCAGGGCCAGGCCGGGCGTGGCGCGGACGACGAGACCGTGCAGCGGAACGCCGGCGGGCGTCGCCTCGCCGAACACCTCGTCGAGCACGACGAGCAGCCGTTCGCGGGCCAGCCGCTGCCATTCCTCGACCAGCGCCGGCGGCGCGGGGGAGCGGCGGGCCGCCAGCTCGCCGCCCGGCGGCTCCCAGGCCAGCACCGGCCACAGCTCCGCCTCCTGCCGCCGGGCCTCCGCGGCGGCCCGGCACAGGGCCGTGACACTGCCCAGCGAACCGCTCACACCGACGACGACCCGACGGGACGGGCAGGTGTCGTATCCGGACATGTCTTCACCGTACTTCCGCAGCGGACCCCGGGCGTGCCCCGGGGACGGACCGCCTCCATGACACTCCCGGAGCGGTGCGCGGGCCAGCCCCGCAGCCGCTTCCTGTCACACCTCTGACGCCCGCGACCAGCGTCGACGGACCCTCCGTCAGCGTCCCGTCAACGTCGCCGCGATCACCGTCAGCGTCCCGTCATGAAGCGTCGGAGGAGTGCCGGGGCCGGGCATAGCGTCATGGGCGAGCCCCCGGTCAGCCTCCCCGCGTCCGGGGCACCAGCTCCTACCTGTAGCAGGAGGCATTCCATGTCAGAGCTCTTGTGCGGTGACGATCCGGAACCTTCCGATCGCTTCCCGGCCGGACCATTGTTCGTACCGGTCCGGCCGGGACCCGCGGGGTGCGCGGCCCGGCTCTTCCGCACCCCCCTCGGCGAGCGGACCGCCGTCGGTTTCACCTCGGCCCGCAACCTCGCCGCCACGCTCGGCCCCGACCAGGCCTGGATCCGGCTCGCCGAACCCGCGCTGCGTGCCCTGACCGCACCGCTCGGCGTCACCACCGTCACGGTCGATCCCCAGCTGTCCGCACCGGCGCCGGCCCCGGTGTCGATCCCGGTGGCGCCGCTCGCGCCCGTCGCCGCGTCACTGCGGATCGCCCGAACCGCCTGAACCGTCCGAGAGGGGAGCGGTCGATGACCACCCTGCACGAACCCGTCCTCACCACCACGCCCGCCGATCTGTCGGTGTGGCCCGCCTCCACCACCGAGTCCCGGCCGGGCGACCTGGCCGTGGGCGGTGTCCCGCTCGCCGAGATCGCCGACCGGTTCGGCACCCCCGTCTACGTCCTGGACGAGAACGAGGTCCGCGAGCGCTGCCGCACCTACCGGGACGCCTTCCCGGACGCCGAAGTCCTCTACGCGGCCAAGGCGTTCCTGTGCCGCGCGATGGTCCACTGGACCGAGGAGGAGGGCCTCGGCCTGGACGTCTGCTCGGCCGGCGAGCTGGAGCTCGCGGTCACCACCGGGTTCCCGCCGGACCGCATCGTGCTGCACGGCAACGCCAAGTCGCCGCGCGACCTGGACACCGCGCTGCGGCTGGGCGTCGGGCGGATCGTGATCGACAGTCCCTCGGAGATCGCCCGGCTCGCCGCCGCCGTCGGTCCCGGCGGACACCAGAGGGTGATGGTCCGGGTGGTGCCCGGCATCAGCGCGGGCGGCCACGCGAAGATCCGCACCGGCACCGAGGACCAGAAGTTCGGCATGTCCATCGCCGACGGCTACGCCCAGCACGCCATCGCCCGGATACTGGACCAGCCGCAGCTCGAACTCACCGGCCTTCACTGCCACCTGGGGTCCCAGATCACCACCGTCAAGCCCTACCTGGCCGCGGTGCGCCGGGTGGTCGGGCTCATGGCCCGGCTGCACGAACAGCACGGCCTGGTGCTGCCCGAGCTGGACCTGGGCGGCGGTCACGGCATCGCCTACCGGCCGGGTGAGGAGGCCCTCGACCTCACCGCCCTGGCCCGCCGGGTGCGCGCCGAGCTGACGGAGGCGTGCGGAGCCGCCGGTCTGCCGGTGCCCCGCCTCATCATCGAACCGGGACGGGCCATCGTCGGTCCTGCGGGGATCGCCGTGTACCGGGTCCTCGCCGTCAAGAAGACCGGCGAGCACACCTTCGCCGCCGTCGACGGCGGGATGAGCGACAACCCGCGGCCCGCGCTGTACGGCGTCCGGTACGCGCCCCGGCTGGTCGGCCGCGCGAGCGCCGCGCCGGCCGCCCCGGTGACCGTCGTGGGACGGCACTGCGAGGCGGGCGACGTCCTGGCCACGGACGTCGAACTCCCCGCCGACCTGCGCCCCGGCGACCTGCTCGCGGTCCCGGTGGCCGGTGCCTACCACCTGTCGATGGCCTCCGGCTACAACCTGGTGGGCCGCCCGCCGGTCACCGCCGTCCGGGACGGCCACGCCCGCCTGCTGGTCCGACGCGAGTCCCTGGACGACATCCGCCGCCGGGACGTCGGCCTGTAGCCCGGCCCGTCCCCGATACCCACCTCCGGGCGAGCGGCGGCCCGGCCCCCGCCCGGAGGTGCTCCAAGGCCCCCTGAGAGACACGTTCGTGAGGAAGAGGTCCCTGTGACGATCGAGAACATCGTCGGGCTGATCGTCGCGGTCGGCCTGCTGGCCTACCTCGTGGTGGCCCTGATCAAGCCGGAGCGTTTCTGATGACCGCCCCCGCACCCGTACGTGAGTGACCCGCCGGCACGGTACGACCGCCAGACCCGGAAGCCGGCCGCCGGATCGGCGCCGGCCTGCTCGACCCCCAGCAGCTGTGGCGGGCCCTCCCGGCCGCGCTGCGCAGGCTCAACCCGGTGACCCTGGCCCGCAACCCGGTCATGTTCGTCACCGAGATCGGCGCGGCCCTGACCACCGGCCTCGCGATCGCCCGTCCGTCCGGGTTCGGCTGGCTGATCACCGTATGGCTGTGGCTGACCGTCGTCTTCGCCAACCTCGCCGAGGCGGTCGCCGAGAGCCGGGGCCGCGCCCAGGCCGACACCCTGCGCGGGATGCGCCGCCAGACCGTCGCCCGCCGGCTCACCGGCCCGTCGGACGGCCCGTACACCGAGGAGAGCGTCGGCGCCGGCGAGTTGCGGCGCGGTGACCTCGTGGTCGTCGAGGCGGGGGAGCTGGTGCCCGGTGACGGCGATGTCGTCGAGGGCGTGGCCAGCATCGACGAGTCCGCGATCACCGGCGAGTCGGCACCGGTCATCCGCGAGTCGGGCGGTGACCGCTCCGCCGTCACCGGCGGCACCCGGGTGCTGTCCGACCGGATCGTCGTGCGGATCACCCAGGAGCCCGGCCAGTCCTTCCTGGACCGGATGATCTCCCTGGTCGAGGGCGCCGACCGGAAGAAGACCCCGAACGAGCTCGCCCTCAACCTGCTGCTCGTGATGGTGACCTTCGTCTTCCTGGTCGCGGTCCTCACGCTCCAGCCGTTGGCGATCTTCTCCAAGGAGTTCATGTCGGCCGCGCCCGACACCCAGGCGCTCACCGCCGACGGCGTCACCGGCATCGTCCTGGTCTCCCTGCTGGTCTGCCTGATCCCGACCACGATCGGCGGACTGCTCTCCGCGATCGGCATCGCCGGCATGGACCGGCTGGTGCAGCGCAACGTGCTCGCCATGTCGGGCCGCGCGGTCGAGGCGGCGGGCGACGTCAACACGCTGCTGCTCGACAAGACCGGCACCATCACCTACGGCAACCGGCGGGCGAGCGCCCTGCTGCCGGTCGGCTCGGTCCTGGGACGCGATCTCGCCGAGGCCGCGCTGCTGTCGTCGCCGGCGGACGAGACTCCCGAGGGCCGCTCGATCGTCGAGTACGTGCAGGGGCAGTTCTCTCTCGCGGCCGCCGAACCCGAGGGCGCGGAGTGGGTCGCCTTCACGGCCGTGACCCGGATGTCCGGCGTGGACCTGCCGTCCGGCCGACGGCTGCGCAAGGGCGCGGCCACCGCGGTCGCCGACTGGGTCACGGAGAACGGCGGCACCGTACCGGTCGCCCTGGCGGCCTGCGTCGAGCAGGTCTCGGCCTCCGGCGGCACCCCGCTCGCCGTGGCCGAGGCCCCGGGCGACGGCCCGGCCCGGGTGCTCGGCGTCGTCCACCTCAAGGACGTCGTCAAGCCCGGCATGCGCGAACGCTTCGCGGAGCTGCGCCGGATGGGCATCCACACGGTCATGATCACCGGCGACAACCCGGTCACCGCGCGGGTCATCGCCGAGGAGGCGGGCGTCGACGACTTCCTCGCCGAGGCCACCCCCGAGGACAAACTCGCTCTGATCAAGAAGGAGCAGGCGGGCGGCAAGCTGGTCGCGATGACCGGTGACGGCACCAACGACGCGCCTGCGCTCGCCCAGGCGGACGTCGGGGTGGCGATGAACACGGGCACGTCGGCCGCGAAGGAGGCCGGCAACATGGTCGACCTCGACTCCGACCCCACGAAGATCATCGACATCGTCGAGATCGGCAAGCAGCTCCTCATCACCCGGGGCGCGCTCACCGCGTTCTCCATCGCCAACGACATCGCCAAGTACTTCGCGATCCTCCCGGCGATGTTCGGCGGGGTCTACCCGGCCCTGGACGCGGTCAACATCATGCGGCTGCACTCACCGGCCTCGGCGATCCTGTCCGCGGTCATCTTCAACGCCGTCATCATCGTCGTGCTGATCCCGCTGGCCCTGCGCGGTGTCCGCTACCGGCCCAGCAGCGCCGACGCCCTGCTCACCCGCAACCTGTGGATCTACGGCATGGGCGGACTCGTGCTGCCCTTCCTCGCGATCAAGCTCATCGACTTCGCGGTCGTCCAGTTCATTCCGGGGCTCTGACTCATGAACTTCCTCTCCAGAACGCCCTCCTGGATCGGCCACCACGTGGCGGCGGTCCGGGTGGTCATCGTCCTCACCGTGGTGCTGGGCCTCGCCTACCCGCTGGCCATGACGGCGATCGCGCAGGTCCCCGGTCTGCGGGACGACGCGCGGGGCCGTACCTCGCTGATCGGCCAGTCCTTCCTCGACGAGAAGGGCGACCCGATCCCGTACTACTTCCAGTCCCGGCCCTCCAACGCCGGTACCGGCTACGACGCCTCGGCCTCCTCGGCCGGCAACCTCGGCCCCGAGTCGACCGTCGACGTCCTCGGCCCGGACGGCAGGCAGAGCCTGCTCACCCAGGTCTGCGCCCGCAGCAGGGCGGTCGGTGAACTGGAGCACGTCGACGGCTCCCGCCCGTACTGCACCTCCGACGGGGTCGGCGCCGTCCTCGGCGTGTTCCGTGACGGCGGTACGACCGGGAAGGCGACCCGGGTGGTGAGCCTGGACCAGGCCTGCCCCGCCAAGCCGTTCCGAGCCGCCTACGAGGGCGTCACCGTCACCTGCGCCAAGCCCGGCGAGGACTACGGCGCGGCTGTCGTCACCCCCGTCCGCGGAGACGCGCCCGCCCACCCGGAGGTCCCCGCCGACGCCGTCACCGCGAGCGCCAGCAGCCTTGACCCGCAGATCAGCCGGGCCTACGCCCTGCTCCAGACCCCGCGCGTCGCCCGCGAACGCGGCATGGGCGAGGCTGCCGTGGACCAGCTGGTCGGGAAGTACACCACCGGCCGGGCCTTCGGCATCCTCGGCGAACCCGCGGTGAACGTCGTCCAGTTGAACGCGGCCCTCGACCGACGCATCCCGTGAAGGGAGCCTGACCCCATGTACGGCTGGCTTCAGGCCACCTTGATCCTCGCCGTGGTCGTGGGACTGCACGTCCCGCTCGGCGACTACATGGCCCGCGCTCTCGACGACGGTCCGCACCACCGCGCCGAACGCGTCCTCCACAAGCTCTGCGGAGTCGACCCGGACCGCGAACAGGACTGGCTGCACTACCTGTTCGCCCTGCTCGCCTTCAGCCTGGTGAGCATCGCCGCGCTGTTCGCGCTCCTCACCCTCCAGGGCGGCCTGCCCTGGTCCACCGGCCACGCCGGGCTGCCCTGGCGGCTCGCCCTGCACACCGCCGTCAGCTTCACCACCAACACCAGCTGGCAGAACTACGCGGGCGAGTCCACCACCGGGCACCTCGCCGCCATGGCCGGCCTGGGCGTGCAGGCCTTCGCGTCGGCCGCCGTCGGCATCTGCGCCGCGCTGGCCCTGACCCGGGGACTCGTGCGCCGGGACACGGACCGGCTCGGCAACTTCTGGGTCGACCTGATCCGTACGGTCTTCCGGGTCGTCCTGCCGCTGTCCGTCGTCTCCGGGATCATCCTCATCGCCCTCGGCGTCCCGCAGAACCTCATGGACCCGCACACGGTCACCACCGTCGCTGGCGGACAGCAGACCGTGCCCGGCGGCCCGGTCGGCTCCTGGGAACCGCTCAAGCTGCTGTCCGGCGACGGCGGCGGCGTCTTCAACGCCAACAGCGCGCACCCCTTCGAGAACCCGTCCGCGTTCACCGACGCGATCGAGATCGTGCTCATGCTGCTGATCCCGACCGCCTTCATCCGCACCTACGGCCGCATGATCGGCTCCCTGCGGCAGAGCTGGACCCTGCTCACGGTCGTCGGCATCCTCTTCGGCCTGCTCCTGGCGGCCGGCAGCCTCGCCCAGGGCGCCCACACCGGCACGGTGACCGAGGCCGTCGGCGGACCGTACGAGGGCACCGAGACCCGCGTCGGCGTACCCGGCTCCACCCTCTTCGGCATCGCCGCCACCGGCTCCGCCGACGGCGCGGCGAACGCGTCGTACGACAGCTTCTCCAGCCTCGGCGGCGGGGTGCTGCTGTCCGCGATGATGCTCGGTGAGATCGCGCCCGGCGGCACCGGCAGCGGACTGTACGGCCTGATCATGGCGGTGCTGATCGCCGTGTTCGTCGGCGGACTGATGGTCGGCCGGACCCCCGAGTACCTGCGCAAGCGGATCGGGTTCCCGGAGATGCGCTACGTCGTTCTCTACGCGCTGGTCGCCCCGACCGCCATCCTCGGCTGTGCCGCCCTCGCGGTCGCGCTCGGCGACGGACCAGTCGTCCATGGGCAACCCGGGACCGCACGGCCTGACGGAGCTGGTGTACGCCTACACCTCCAACGTCAACAGCAACGGCAGCGCGATGGCCGGCTTCAACGGCGCCACCGACTTCCACAACCTGCTGATGACGGCGGCGATGCTCATCGGACGCTATGCGCCCATGGTGTTCCTGCTGGCCCTGGCCGGCCGGCTGGCCCGCCAGCAGCCCGGCGTGGTCACCGTCGGCACCCTCCAGGCCCGCGGCGTCAACTTCGTCGCCCTGGCCACCGGAGCAGCGGTCATCCTCGCGCTGCTCAACTTCCTGCCCGCACTGTCCCTCGGCACGCTGGCGGAGGGGCTCCTCTAGAGACTCCCGGACGGGCCGGCCTCCCTCACCCACACCGGCCGACCCGTCCGGGCTTCCCCCACGGGCGGCCGCCCACGGCCCGAAGGACACTGTTGCCGACCGTTCCACCGGCCGTGATGGGGGCCCGATGGCGTATGGCCTGGCACGTCGTCAACTGAGACCGAAGGTTCCGCTGCGCCCGGGCGAGGGCGACACACACGGTCTGACCAGTCTGCAGGGGCTGGCCGCGCTCTCCCTCGACGCGCTCAGTTCGGTGGCGTACGGTCCCGAGGCGATCGTGCTGGCCCTGGTGGTCGCCGGTACCGGCGCGATCACCGCGACCCTGCCCATCACCCTGGCGATCACCTTCCTGCTGGCCACGCTCGTCGTCTCGTACGGCCAGGTCATCGCCGTACACCCGGACGGCGGTGGCGCCTACGCCGTCGCCAAGACGGATCTGGGCGGCACCACGAGCCTGCTCGCCGCCGCCAGCCTGGTCGTGGACTACGTCCTCACCGTCGCCGTCAGCCTCGCGGCCGGCGCCGACGCGCTCGCCTCGGCCTTCCCCTCCCTGGGCCGGGACAAGCTGCTCGTCTGCCTGATCGGCCTCGCCCTGCTGGCGGCCGTGAACCTGCGGGGCGTCGCGGAGAGCGCCCGGGTGCTGATGCTGCCGACGCTGCTCTTCATCGTCCTGGTCCTCGGCGTGATCCTGGTCGGCCTCGCGCTGCGCTCCCACCCGGTCGCCGTGGTCGGTACGGACCACCCCGTGCACGCGACCGAGGCGCTGGGCCTGCTGGTGATCCTCAAGGCGTTCTCGTCCGGCTGCTCGGCCCTGACCGGTGTGGAGGCCATCGCCAACGCCGTGCCCACCTTCCGGCCCCCCAAGGTCGGACGCGCGCAGCGCACCGAGCTGATGCTGGGGGCGCTGCTCGGCGTCATGCTCGTCGGCCTGGCGATCCTCATCCACCGCGACCACGTGGCCCCGCGGGGCGGGGTGACCGTCCTCGCCCAGCTCACCGCGGGGGCCTACGGCACCGGCTGGCCCTACTACCTGACCAACCTCGTCGTCACCCTGGTCCTCGGGCTGGCCGCCAACACCAGCTTCGGCGGGCTGCCGGTGCTGCTGAGCCTGCTCGCCCGCGACCACCGGCTGCCGCACCTCTTCGGCCTGCGCGCCGAACGTCCGGTCTACCGCTACGGCGTGGTGGCCCTCGCCCTGCTGGCCGCACTGCTGCTGCTCGCCACCGACGCCGACACCCACCGGCTGCTGCCGCTCTTCGCGATCGGCGTCTTCATCGGTTTCACCCTCAGCCAGGTCGGCCTGGTGAGGCACTGGGCGACCCTGCGCCCGCCCCGCTGGAGGCGCAGGGCGCTGATCAACGGCACCGGCGCGCTGCTCACCACCCTCGCCGGGGTCATCCTGCTGTTCACCAAGTTCCTCGGCGGGGCCTGGGTGGTGGTGCTCGCCGTACCGCTGCTGATGCTGCTGTTCGCCCGCATCCAGCGCTACTACACCGCCGTGGGGCAGGAGCTGGGTCTCGGCCGCGTCCCGCAGGCCCCGGCCCGGCACACCGGCAGCCTGGTGATCGTGCCGATCGGCGAGGTCAGCAAGCTCGCCCGGCACGCCCTCGGCGCCGCCCTCGCCCTGGGCGACGAGGTGGTCGCGGTCGCGGTGCACGCCGACCCCGTCAGGTCCCGCGCCCTGGAGGCGGCCTGGCAGCGGTGGAACCCCGGGGTGCGCCTGGACATCGTGAACAGCCCGCACCACTCGCTGGTGCAGCCGATCGTCGACTACGTCCACCGGGCGGCGGAGGGCGGCCGTCAAGTCGCCGTTCTCATCCCCGAGGTGGAGCCCAGACACCGCCGCTACGAGATCCTCCAGAACCAGCGCGGCCTGCTGCTCGCCACCGTGCTGCGGGCCCGCACCGACGTCGTGGTCTGCCTGCTCCCGTACCGCCTGAAGCTGTAGCACGCGTGCCTTGCCGGGCTTCCGACGGCTCCTTACAGTGCGCCTCGTAATATTCGCCGACCTCGCCGAAAGTTTCGGTGACGGCTGTGGAGGGGCACGCGCATGCGGACGTACGACAACCCGGTCATCCCCGGATTCCACCCCGACCCGAGCGTGTGCCGGGTAGGGGAGGACTACTACCTGGTGTGTTCCAGCTTCGAGTACTTCCCCGGTGTCCCGCTCTTCCACAGCCGGGACCTGGTGCACTGGCGGCAGCTCGGCAACGTGCTGGACCGGCCTGGCCAGTTGGCGCTGCCGGACGACACGCCGGCCTCCGGCGGGGTGTACGCCCCGACGATCCGGCACCACGACGGGCTCTTCCACGTCGTCACGACCGTCGTCGGCGCGGGCGACGGCGCGAGCGGCAATCTCCTGGTCACCGCCGAGCGGCCCGAGGGGCCCTGGTCCGACCCGGTGTGGATCGACGTCCCCGGCATCGACCCCGATCTCGCCTGGGACGAGAACGGCGACTGCTGGTGCGCGGTGGCCGGAGTGTCCGTGGCCCGGATCGACACCCGGACCGGGAAGGTACTGGAAGGGCCGCTGCCCATGTGGTCCGGGACGGGACTGCGCGACCCCGAGGCGCCGCACCTGCACCGGGTCGGGCAGTGGTGGTACCTGCTGGTCGCCGAGGGCGGTACCGCCCTCGGGCACGGGGTGTCCGTGGCCCGCGCCCGCTCACCGCGCGGACCCTGGGAGCCCGCCCCGGCCAACCCCCTGGTCTCCCACCGCGGTTCACCGGAGCCCGTCCAGTGCACCGGCCACGCCGACCTGGTGCGGGCCGCCGACGGCAGCTGGTGGGCGGTGCTGCTGGGCACCAGGCCGCGCGGCTGGTTCCCGGAGTTCCACGTCCTCGGCCGGGAGACGTTCCTGGCCCCGGTGGAGTGGGTGGACGGCTGGCCGCGGATGGGGCCGGTGCGGGAGCGGGAGCAGGCCCCCGGGGCCTGGCACCCGGTCGAACAGCCGCCCGCGCGCGACGACTTCACGGCGCCCGCGCTCGCACCCCACTGGATCTCCCCGCGCAGCCGCCCGGACGGTTCCTGGTCGCTGTCCGAGCGGCCCGGCCGGCTGACGCTCACGGCCACCGGGGGCAGCCTGGACCGGCCCGGTCACACCTTCGTCGGCCGCCGCCAGCAGCACCCGGACTGCCGCGCGGCCGCGCGGCTCGAGGCGGGCTCGGCCCGTGCGGGTCTCTCGGTCCGCGTGGACGAGGCCCACCACTACGACCTGGAGGTGGGCGGCGGGACGGTGAGCGCGGTGGTCCGGATCGGGCCGCTGCGCCAGACGGTCGCCGAACAGCCGTTGCCGCCGGGCCCGTTGACGCTCGTCATGGAGATGAGCACGGATCGGGTGCCGCCGCCCACCGGTACCGTGCCGGGGAACCGGGAGGCGACCGGGGTCCGCCCCGGCGGGCCCGACGCGGTGACCCTCTCGGTCGAGACGTCCGACGGTGTCGTCCGGCTGGCCGAACTCGACGGCCGTTATCTCTCCACCCAGGTCGCGGGCGGCTTCACCGGCCGGGTCGTCGGCATGTACGTCACCGAGGGCCGGGCCGCCTTCGACTGGTTCGAGTACGCCCCCGTCGGGCGGGTCGACTGCGCGGCACCCTGACACTCCCGACCCGCGAACGGCCGGTTACCGGGAGTGATCACCCCTGGACGCACGTCGGGGCCGGTGCGCACCGTGCGTGTGCGTCCGGCCCCTGCTGATCACCGGGCGGAGCGGTGGGGCCGCCCGGGGGTGGTGCGGTGTCCGTCAGGCGGCGGTCATGACGCTGCCGGCGCCGACCGGACGGTGCGGTGCGATGATCTGGCCGTCGGGCAGGAGCTCACCGGTGTCCTCGAAGAGCAGGACGCCGTTGCACAACAGGCTCCACCCCTGCTCCGGGTGGTGCGCCGTCAGACGGGCGGACTCCCGGTCGGCGGATTCTGCTGTCGGGCACGGTGGCTGGTGCTGGCACATGGGTGGGGTCTCTCGCTCTGTCGTGGTCATCTCGGTCCCCCGTGGTCATGAGTCGTACGGAAACCAGTGTTGCCCTCCGGGCGGTGTTCCGCAGGGATTTGGCCGCACCGCCTCTCACAGACTGGAGACGCGTCACTCGCGCGGACGGTTCATCTCGGCCGGGCTGCCAATTCGGATGGTTCCGCATGGCCGGATGGGGCTAGTCAGATCGACGGAGCGCGGTCATCCGGCTCCGAGGAGCGGGTAATTGCTCGTACGAGCGGTATATGCGCTTACCGTCGCCCCGTGAATTGACGGGTGGAAATACGACCGTACCCCGTCACTCGTTCGAGGGTGACGGGGTGCGGCGGGTGACGTGCTCAGGCGGGCGTGATCAACAGGGGTGCCGCGGTGGCCCGATGGGTCAGCACCGGGAGCAGTTCGGCCACCGGGTGCGGGCGGTGGGCCGCGATGCCGGGCGGGGCCGGTGCGAGCGGAACGAGCAGGTCGTCGGCGGCCGGGTGGCCCTCGGCGCCGTCCGCGGTGCAGTCGCCGTGCAGCCACAGGGTGAGCATGTACAGGCTGGGCAGCGACAACAGCCGCGGCTGGTAGGTCTGTTGGAGGGCCTCGGCCTGGTGCAGGGCCCGCTCGGTGGAGGAGATGTAGGGGCCTTCGAAGAAGTGCGAGAAGGCCCAGCCGTCCGCGGTGAGCATGGTGTCGGCCGCGGCCACCGCGCGCTCGCCGCAGCGGATCAGGAAGCGCCAGCCGGCCAGCCGGGTGGCGGACATGCCCTCCGCGGCGATGCTGTCCAGGACGTGCACGGGCAGGGGCAGTTCGGGGGTCGCAGGTCCCTGGGCGGTGCGCAGGGAGGGGGTGCGGGCCTCGCTGACCGCGGTGGGGGAACCGAGGGCGGTGAGGACGGAACGCAGGGCGGGCGCGGGGGCGTGCGGGACGTGCAACGGCATGGTGGGTCGCCTCTCATTCGACAGGCGCGGCGGCGCGAGGGCGGGGCGGACGGCGCTGTCAGCTCAAAGGGAGGTCAGAGAGGCGGGGGCCCGGCTCGGTGAAGAGAGGTGCGGGCGTTCTCCGCCGCACGTCATTCAAAGGACAGGAACCAGACCGTGGGCGCCAGCCTTCTGCCTTGTTCGCGGAGTTTATACGACGCCTGTTCAGGCGGCGTTTCACCGGGACCTTTCACAGAAGAGAGCAAGGCGCAATTCGGCCGTCGTTACGTGCTCAATCCTCCCGATTTCCGGCCCGTCGCAACCGTGCTGACCTCGCAATACGAGGTTCTCGCGGTCGGCCGAATGTCGTCGGCGTTTTTCACGAGGACTTCGGGGAACCCGCAGTTGCATGATGCCCCATGCCCCGTGAATGTGCCGCGGGACACATTCCAACAGACTAGCGGCTACCTGTGGCGCGCGCGACGTTATCGATCGCCTCCGGTGGGCATCATCCCACCTGGACCCGGGACCACCGGCGGCCGGAACCCCGGTCCGCCCATTCGAGGAGGGACGCTTCGATGGGGGAGAAGGTCGTGGCGGGCCGGTTCGACCTGTCCGATCGCCAGCGCTATCGCGACAAGCTCCGGGACTGTCTGTCGGGGCTGGAGCGACTGCTGGTGGAGAAGCGGTTCGACCGCCCCAAGAACCTCATGGGCGTCGAGATCGAATTGAATCTCGCAGGCGCGGACGGCCTGCCGAGAATGTTGAACGGACAGGTTCTCGAACGTATCGCGAGCCGTGATTTCCAGACAGAACTCGCCATGTTCAACCTGGAAGTCAACATAGCTCCACACCGGCTCGGTGGCCGGGTATTCGACCGGCTGGACGAGGAACTCCGCACCTCGCTGGCGTACGCCGACCGCAAGGCGGGCGAGGTGGCCGCCGGGATCGTCATGATCGGTATCCTGCCCACGCTGGAGCGGGACGACCTGGTCTCCGCGAACCTCTCCGAGGTCGACCGGTACACCCTGCTCAACGACCAGATCGTGGCCGCCCGGGGCGAGGACTTCGTACTCGACATCGAGGGCGTCGAGCACCTCAGGTGCACCTCGAAGTCGATCGTCCCGGAGGCCGCCTGCACCTCCGTCCAGCTGCACCTCCAGGTCACCCCGGCCCGGTTCGCCGACGTGTGGAACGCCGCCCAGGCCGCCTCGGCCGTCCAGATCGCCGTGGGCGCCAACTCCCCCTTCCTCTTCGGCCACGAACTGTGGCGGGAGTCCAGGCCCCCGCTGTTCCTCCAGGCCACGGACACCAGGCCGCCCGAACTCCAGGCGCAGGGCGTACGGCCCCGCATCTGGTTCGGCGAACGCTGGATCAGCTCCGCCTACGAGCTGTTCGAGGAGAACCTGCGCTTCTTCCCGCCGCTGCTGCCGATCTGCGACGAGGAGGACCCACTGGCCGTGCTGGACGCGGGCGGGGTGCCCAAACTGTCCGAACTCGTCCTGCACAACGGCACGGTGTACCGCTGGAACCGGCCCGTGTACGGCATCGCCGACGGCGTCCCGCACCTGCGCGTGGAGAACCGCGTCCTGCCGGCCGGGCCGACCATCACCGACGTCATCGCCAACGCGGCGTTCTACTACGGCCTGGTACGCGCCCTCGCCGAGGAGTCCCGCCCGGTGTGGACCCGGCTGCCGTTCGCCGCGGCCGAGGCGAACTTCGACGCGGCGTGCCGGCACGGCATCGACGCGCGGCTGGTGTGGCCGAGGAAGGGCCGGTACGGCGGCGGTACGACCGAGGTGGACGCCGTCACCCTGGTCCGCGACGAACTGCTGCCGCTGGCGGCGGCGGGGCTGGACGCCTGGGGCGTGGAGGCCGCCGACCGGGACCTGTACCTGGGCGTGATCGAGGAGCGGTGCCGGCGGCGGGTGAACGGGGCGTCCTGGCAGGCGGCGACGTTCCACCGCGCGGTCGAGCGGGGGCTGCCGAGGGACGAGGCGCTGGCCGCGATGACGCGGCGCTACGCGGAGCTGATGAACGCCGGGGAGCCGGTGCACACCTGGCCGGTGGGGTTACCGGAGCCGGTGCTGACGGGCTGAGGGGGGCCGCAGGGGGTGCCCCGGGCCTTCGCCGCGACGACGGCGGGGGTCGGCCGCGCCTGTCCTCGGTCGATCGGGCAAGCTGTGACGTCCGATGACCGTTGGAGGCAGGAGTGCAGGTGGAGGCGGACCAGGTGGCCGGTGCTTACCCGCTGGAACGGCCCTCGCGGCGCATGTTCAGGGACGAGACGCTGCTCGTGCTCGGGCTCTCGCTCGGCGCGAGCGGCGTGTCCGCGCTGATCAGCTTCGTCGGATCGGTCACCCGACCGGGCGGACTCAAGGACCAGGCCGCCACCCTCAACGCGTCCGCCGCGCCCGGGCGTCCCTGGCTGGATCTCGCCTGGCAGCTGTTCGGGATCGCGAGCGCCCTCGTCCCCGTCCTGCTGGTCGCCCACCTCCTCCTCAGGGAGGGGGCGAGCCTGCGCACGCTCGGCTTCGACCGCACCCGGCCCTGGCCCGACCTCGGACGCGGGGCGGGGATCGCGGCGGTGATCGGCAGTTCCGGGATCGCCTTCTACCTCGCCGCGCGCGGCCTCGGCTTCAACCTCACGGTGGTGCCGGAGGCGCTGCCGGACGTGTGGTGGAAGTACCCCGTGCTGATCCTCTCCGCGATGCAGAACGCGATCCTCGAAGAGGTCATCGTCGTCGGCTATCTGCTGCGCCGGCTGGACGGGCTGGGGTGGAGCGCGGGCACGGCGCTGGTGGCCAGCGCCGTGCTGCGCGGGTCGTACCACCTCTACCAGGGGATCGGCGGCTTCGTCGGCAACATGGTGATGGGCGTGGTCTTCGTCTACCTGTACCGGCGGTGGGGCCGGGTCGGCCCCCTGGTGGTGGCCCACTCCCTGCTCGACATCGGCGCGTTCGTCGGCTACGCGCTGCTGGCGGGCCGGGTCGGCTGGCTGCCTACGGCGTGAGCAGTTCCCCGTCGATCACGGTGACGGCCCGTCCGGTGAGCAGGGTGCGGTCGCCGCGCAGCGCGGTGCGCACGAAGCCGGTGCGGCGGGAGGCCTGGAGCCCGGTCAGGTCGGGCCGGCCGAGCCGGGCCGACCAGTGCGGGGCGAGCGCGGTGTGCGCGCTGCCGGTCACCGGGTCCTCGTCGATGCCGACGTTGGGGAAGAAGCAGCGGGAGAGGTAGTCGTAGCCCTTCGCCGGGTCCTCGGCGCGCGCGGTGGCGATGATCCCGCGCGTGGAGTAGGCGCCGAGCGCCCTGAGGTCGGGGGAGAGGCCGAGCACGGTCTTCTCGTCGGCGAGTTCGAGGAGCAGGTCGCCGACGTGGGGTCCGGTGTCGAAGGCGGCGACGGGTTCGGCGCCGAGTGCGTCGGCGACGCCGTCCGGTGTCTCGACCCGGGTGAGCGGGGCGGTGGGGAAGTCCAGGGTGACCGCGCCGTCCGCGGTGGGTGTCGCGATCAGCACCCCGCTGCGGGTGGCGAACCGGACGGGGCCCGCGTGACCTTCCGCGGTACGCAGTACGTGGGCCGTGGCCAGCGTGGCGTGTCCGCACATCGCCACCTCGGTGACCGGCGTGAACCACCGCAGTGCCCAGTCGGCGTCGCCTCCCGGTGGCAGGGGGTGGGCGAAGGCGGTCTCGGCGTGGTTCACCTCCATGGCGACGTGCCGCATCCACTGGTCGTCGGGGAAGGCGTCGAGCAGCACGACACCGGCCGGGTTCCCGGCGAACGGCCGCTCGGCAAAGGCGTCGACGATACGAATCCGCATACCCGGACGCTAGGCCCACCCCAGCCCCCCGACCAACCCCAACCCGCCCCCGAAAGAACCGCACGAACCCCCCCGACGGCGCCGATCGGGGGCGCGGGGAACTGCGCGAGACCCCACGACGGCGCGGCAGTGTCGATCCGGCCGCAGCCCGGACGCGCCGATCGGGGGCGCGGGGAACTGCGCGAAACCCCACGACGGCGCGGCAGTGTCGATCCGGCCGCAGCCCGGACGCGCCGATCGGGGGCGCGGGGAACTGCGCGAAACCCCACGACGGCGCCGCAGCGTCAATCCGGCCGAAGGCCACCGCGGCGACGGTCACCGGACCCGGCAACGGAAAGGGCCGACCCCGTGAGGAGTCGGCCCTGTCGAGCGGCACGCTCAGTCCGTGCCCAGTTCCATCGCCGCCCGGTCCAGCAACTCGTCCGCGTCCGCCGCGGCCTCCCCGCGGGACGCGATCGCCTCGGCGCCACCCTCCGGCATGCTGCCGATCAGGCCCGTCGCCGCGGCCTGCGCCGCACCGATCGCCGGGTTCGCGGAGCCGATCAGGCCGAGGCCCGCGTACTGCTCCAGCTTCGCGCGGGAGTCCGCGATGTCGAGGTTGCGCATGGTGAGCTGGCCGATCCGGTCCACCGGACCGAACGCCGCGTCCTCGGTGCGCTCCATCGACAGCTTGTCGGGGTGGTAGCTGAACGCCGGTCCCGTGGTGTCGAGGATCGAGTAGTCCTCGCCGCGCCGCAGCCGCAGCGTCACCTCACCGGTGACGGCCGCGCCGACCCACCGCTGCAGCGACTCGCGGATCATCAGCGCCTGCGGGTCCAGCCACCGGCCCTCGTACATGAGCCGACCGAGCCGCCGGCCCTCGTTGTGGTACTGCGCGACCGTGTCCTCGTTGTGGATCGCGTTGACCAGCCGCTCGTACGCGGCGTGCAGCAGCGCCATGCCCGGCGCCTCGTAGATGCCCCGGCTCTTCGCCTCGATGATCCGGTTCTCGATCTGGTCGGACATGCCGAGGCCGTGCCTGCCGCCGATCGCGTTGGCCTCGGTGACCAGTTCGACGGCGGTCCCGAACTCCTTGCCGTTGACGGTCACCGGCCGGCCCTGGTCGAAGCCGATCGTCACGTCCTCGGGGAGGATCTCGACCTCGGGGTCCCAGAACCGCACGCCCATGATCGGGTCGACGGTCTCGATGCCGTTGTCCAGGTGCTCCAGGGTCTTCGCCTCGTGCGTGGCGCCCCAGATGTTGGCGTCCGTGGAGTACGCCTTCTCGGTGCTGTCCCGGTAGGGCAGCCCGTGCGCGAGCAGCCACTCGGACATCTCCTTGCGGCCGCCGAGCTCGGTGACGAAGTCCGCGTCCAGCCAGGGCTTGTAGATCCGCAGGTGCGGGTTGGCGAGCAGCCCGTACCGGTAGAACCGCTCGATGTCGTTGCCCTTGAAGGTCGAGCCGTCGCCCCAGATCTGGACGTCGTCCTCCAGCATGGCCCGCACCAGCAGCGTGCCGGTGACGGCCCGGCCCAGCGGGGTGGTGTTGAAGTACGCCCGCCCGCCCGAGCGGATGTGGAACGCGCCGCAGGTCAGCGCGGCCAGGCCCTCCTCGACCAGCGCGGCCCGGCAGTCCACCAGGCGGGCGATCTCGGCACCGTAGGTGTGCGCCCGGCCGGGCACCGAGGCGATGTCGGGCTCGTCGTACTGGCCGATGTCGGCGGTGTAGGTGCACGGGACGGCACCCTTGTCGCGCATCCACGCGACCGCGACCGAGGTGTCGAGCCCGCCGGAGAAGGCGATGCCGACGCGCTCGCCGGCGGGAAGGGAGGTGAGGACCTTGGACATAGGAAGAGTATGCATCAGAACGCATGACCATGCAACGTCGTGCCGTGTCCGCCGTCGGAACCCTCGCCCCGCGTCCGCGGTGGCGGGGCTCAGGTGGCCGGCGCGGTGGTGAGCATCCAGTGGCTGAAGGCCGCGTACCGTTCCGCGAACTCACGCGCGCCGACCGCCTGCTCGACGACGGTCGCGTGCGCGCGCACCTCCGTGAAGCGGGCGGTGCGGGCGTCCTCGTACCGCGCGAGCGCCGTACGGGGGTCCGGCCCGGCCGCCAGGGCGGCGCGCAGCACGCCGGCGTCCTCGACGCCGAGGGTGCCGCCCGCCGAGATGTGCGGTGACAGGCCGTGTGCCGCGTCCCCGATCAGGGCCACGCGGGGGCTCGTCCAGCGGTCCAGCGGCCGGACGACCGTGATCTGGTTCTCCAGGACGGCCTCCTCGGGGGTCTCGGCGATCATCCGCAGGAGGTCGTCGTGCCAGCCCGCCCCGGCCAGGTTCCGCGCGCGGGCGAGGGCCCGGTCCCGCTTGCCGCCGGTGAGCGGACCGGCGTCGAACTGGTTGACCATCCACATGGTCCGCCCCTCGGTGACCCGGGCGTATCCGCCGCGGGTGCGGTCCCGGCCGACCGTGAGCACCGTGCCCTCGGGCCGCTCGTCGCCCGCGGGCACCAGCGCGCGCCAGGCGTAGTGCCCGTCGTGCGCCACGGCCTCGCTGCCGGGCACCAGTTGCGCACGCGTCCTGGAGTACACGCCGTCCGCGCCGATCAGCAGGTCCGCGCGCAGGTCGGTACCGTCCGCGAGGTGGACGACCACCTCGGGCCCGTCCTCGGTGGGTGCTCGGTGAGGCCGGCACCGGCGCCGACGAAATCCGCCGGGGCCGCGTCGATCTCCGGATCAGCGACGAGGTCCCACGGCACGCCGACACCCGTTCGGTGACCCCGCTCACCGACTCGCTGGCCGTGGTCGGCCGCCGTGACCTGCCGCACGACCCCTCGGTCTGGGCCGGGTTCGCCGCCCTTCCGCATGTCGTGATCTCCCGTCGCGGCCGCACCCGCGACCGCATCGACGACCTCCTGGCGGACCGGGGCCTGCGCCGCCGTGTCGCCTTCACCGTGCCCACCCTGGACCTGGCGCTGCGGACCGTGGCGGAGCACGGACTCGTCGCGGTGGCTCCCGCGCTCCTCGGCGGCCACGCGCTCGCGCCGGGGCTGCGCACCTATCCGCTGCCCGAGGAGGCCCCCGCGGTGCCCGCCGTGCTGGCCTGGCACGCCCGCCACGACCGGGACGCCGCCCACCGCTGACTGCGCACCCTGGTCGCGGAGGTCCTCGCGGCGATCGGGCGGAGCCGCTGGGGGCGGCCGTCCGGGAAGGGGGTTGCCCTGGGAACTGTTCCGATATATCGTTGACGCATCGCGAACGATACGCGACTGATCAACGATGGAATGGAGTGATGGTCATGCGTTCCCACGGACACGAGCATGGACACGGACAGCGACAGGGACGCCGTGCGGCGTTCGGGCCCTTCGGTCCGGGCGGCCCCGGCTTCGGCCCCGGCGGGCCCGGCTTCGGACCGGGGCACTGGGGGCCGCGAGGGCGCGGGGGTCCCAGGGGGAGGGCGCGGCGCGGCGACGTCCGGGCCTCGATCCTGGCGCTGCTCAAGGACCGCCCGATGCACGGCTACGAGATGATCCAGGAGATCGCCGAGCGCAGCGGCGGCGCCTGGAAGCCCAGCCCCGGCTCGGTCTACCCCACCCTCCAACTGCTGGAGGACGAGGGTCTGATCGCCAGCGAGAGCGAGGGCGGCAAGAAGCTGTTCTCGCTCACCGACGGCGGCCGTTCGGCCGCCGACGAGGGGCCGGACGCCCCCTGGGAGGAAGCCTCCCGCGGGGTCGACTTCGAGGCCCTCGGTGAGATCCGGCAGGCCGGCTTCGGCCTGATGGAGGCCTTCGGGCAGGTCTGGAAGACCGGCACGAAGGAGCAGCGCGAGAAGGCGCTGACCGTCATCAACGACGCCCGCAAGAAGCTGTACCTCATCCTCGCCGACGAGGACTGACCCTCGTGCGCACGGCGAACAGGGCGCCCCGTGGAGTGATCCGCGGGGCGCCCTTCCGTCCGCCCGCGGCGGGCTCAGGCCACCAGCCCGCCCAGCTTGCGCAGCGACTCGTTCAGCGCCGCCGTCGCCGAGTCCTTGAGCTTGCCCGCCATCAGTGACACGGCGGCGCCGGTGAACTCGCCGTCGATCCGCACGGTGGTCGCGTCCCCGTCCGGGGTCAGCGTGTACCGGGTCGCCACCGTCACCGCCATCGGGCCCTTGCCGCGGATCGCCAGCACCCGCGCCGGCTCCGACTCCTCGATGGTCCATTCGACCTCGGCCGGGAAGCCCATCAGTTTCATGTTCTCCTGGAAGGTGCCGCCCACCGCCAGGTTCTCCGGGCCGCCCTTGGGGAAGCTGGTGTGGGTCGCGTTCCACTCCCCGTACGCCGGCCAGTCGGTGAGCTGGGCCCACACTTTCTCGGCCGGTGCCTGGATGCGTGCCTCGGCGCTGACTTCGGCCATGCGACCACCCCTTCGTGTCGGGCTACGGTGTCGCGGAACGTAGCCGCAGGGCCGCGAACATTCAATACTGATGAACCGTCAGGAAGTATGCGGATTCCCGGCGTCGTCCGGACCCCGGTCCACCCGTCGTATCTCCGCGGTGTCGAACAGGTCCCAGGCCCGCGGGAGCGCGCTTTCGTCGTGGCAGTGCCAGGCGTTCCAGAACAGGTCCGCGGGCAGTGCGTCCGACGGCGCGTACACCCGGTACACGTACTGCCTGCCGTCGACCGCAGACAGTGCGACCAGCCAGCAACCGCACCCGCCCTCCACGACGACGAGAGACGTGCGCCCGGCGTGCCGCGGTTGCGCGTGGGGCGCACGGCAAGTCGGCACGCGCCCCAGCGAGCCGAATCGGCCTGATCTCATCCGTAAGGAGGAGATTCCTGCCGTCCTCGTCCACTCCGCGTGGGACGCGAAGATGCTTCCACCCGGTGATGACTCAAGCGCTTGCGGTTGATGAGGTGGGGACGTGCAACCCCGTATGCCCCGCAGGCCCGTCCAGGATCAGGGCAGCCTCCACGCGGACGACGATGCCGGGCTCGGTGCCGAGCTGGCAGCGGTGGTCGCCGGTGCCCGCCGGCGGGCGGTGCGGGACGGGGACCGCCAGGTCGACACCGCCCATCTGCTGCACTCGCTGATCGAGTACGACCCCGAGGTCCGCGCGGCCATCGGTGACGCCCCCCAACTCGCCCGCCTGCTCGGCTATCTCGTGCAGCGCAGCATCGGCTACGGCCTGCGCTGGCAGGACGGCGTCGAGGACTCCGGGGCGCTGCCCGCCGGCTCCGCGGGCTGCCGTGAAGGGCGATGGGACCTGGTCGCCGACGGCCGCGGCCGCCCTGCGGTACGCCCGCGGCCGGGCCGCCCGGCGCGGCGGCGCCGGCCCTGCCGACGGCACCGATCTGCTCGCGGGACTCGTCGTGGATCCCCGGTCCCGGGCCGTGGAGGTGCTGGAGCGGGCCGGTGTGGCCGCCCGCGCCCTGGCCGCGCGCGTCGACCGGGACGGCGAAGGCGACGGCGACGGGGGCGGGGACGGCGGAACGGACGGCGGAACGGACGGCGGAACGGACGGCGGAATGTGGGACGCCGGGGCGCAACGCCGCACGTCCAGCCGCTGAGACAGGGGTCAAAGGGGGTGACGCTCATGTCGCCCCCTGGCATCATGTGCCGGTGCCTACCACTGACACCAGCCACGGCAAGGGCCTCGGGCTCTCCCTCGCCCTCGGATCCGCGCTCGCCTTCGGCGGCTCCGGAGTAGCGGCCAAGCCCCTGATCGAGGCCGGGCTCGACCCGCTGCACGTGGTGTGGCTGCGAGTGGCGGGCGCCGCCCTGGTGATGCTGCCGCTCGCCGTCCGCCACCGGGACCTGCCGCGTCGCCGGCCCGCGCTGCTCGCCGGGTTCGGCCTGCTCGGCGTGGCCGGCGTGCAGGCCTGCTACTTCGCCGCGATCTCGCGCATACCCGTGGGGGTGGCGCTGCTCGTGGAGTACCTCGCCCCCGCTCTGGTGCTCGGCTGGGTCCGCTTCGTCCAGCGCCGGCCGGTCACCCGCGCCGCCGCCCTCGGGGTCGTCCTCGCGGCCGGCGGTCTCGCGTGCGTCGTGGAGGTGTGGGCGGGGCTGGGCTTCGACGCGCTGGGGCTGGCGCTGGCCCTGGCGGCGGCGTGCTGCCAGGTGGGCTACTTCGTGCTCGCCGACCACGGGGGCGGGGACGGGGTGGATCCCCTGGGGGTGGTCGCCTACGGGCTGTTGGTGGGAGCGGTCCTGCTGACCGTGGTGGCCCGGCCGTGGACGATGGACTGGTCGGTGCTGGCCGGCTCCGCTCACATGGACGGTAGGGCGGTGCCGGCCGCGGCGCTGCTCGCGTGGCTCGTGCTGGTGGCGACCGTCCTCGCCTACGCCACGGGCGTGTCGTCCGTACGGCGGCTGTCGCCGCAGGTGGCGGGGGTGGTGGCCTGTCTGGAGGCGGTGGTGGCCACGGTGCTCGCGTGGGTGCTGCTCGGCGAGCACCTGTCGGTGCCGCAGGTGGTGGGCGGGGCCGTCGTCCTGGTCGGGGCGTTCATCGCGCAGTCGTCGGCTCCGGACCGGGAGCCGGTGATGGACCTGGGTCCGGTGGGCGAGCGGGTCGGTTCGACGACCGGGGGGTGACCCGGACGGCCGGCGGGCGCGGGACGTCCGTGGCCGTCCGGACGGCGCCCGACGCCCTGGCCGCGGCCGACGTCAGAGGCTCCTCATGGACGTCAGAGGCTCCTCATGTACGACGGGACCGGGATTCCCGCCGCCAGGTCGTCGTTGGCGACCGGGGTTTCGTAGCCCTTGCGCAGCGGCAGTACGCCCGCCCAGAACGGCAGGTCCAGGTCCTCGGGGTCGTCGGCCGCGCCGCCGGTGCGGGTCTTGGCGGAGACCTCGGCCAGGTCCAGGCGGATCACCGCCGTGGCGGCCAGTTCCTTCCGGTTGGCCGGGCGGGAGTCGGCGGAGCGGCCCGCCACCACCTGGTCGACCAGCGCGTCCAGCGCGAGGCGCTTCTCCTCGGGGTCGGTGACCTGGTGGGCGACGCCGTGCACCACGACCGAGCGGTAGTTGATCGAGTGGTGGAAGGCGGAGCGGGCCAGCACCAGGCCGTCGACGTGGGTGACCGTCACGCACACCGGGAGGCCGGGATCGGCCTGGCCGGTCATCCGCAGGGGGCGCGAACCCGTCGAGCCGTGCACGTACAGCACCTCGCCGACCCGGGCGAACAGCGTCGGCAGCACCACCGGCGCGCCGTCGCGCACGAAGCCGAGGTGGCAGAGGTACCCCTCGTCGAGGATCGAGTGCACGACGTCCCTGTCGTACGACGCCCGCTCCGCGGACCGGGTCGGCACGGTGCGGTCGGTCGGGGTGTAGGCGGTGGCCTGCGGCGGTACGGCCCCCCGCACGGCAGACTCGGCGGGCTGTACGGGCTCGGCGGTCTCCATTGCGTGCCTCCATTGCACTAGTGCATAATCTGATTTGTGCTAGGAGAATATCGGATCGAAGGCCGGGGCGCAGCGGAGATCGCCGCCAGCGTCGAGCGGGCGGTGGGCACCGGGGAGCTGGAACCGGGCGGGCCGCTGCCGCCGATGCGGGAGTTGGCCACCCGGCTCGGAGTGAATCCCAACACCGTCGCCGCCGCCTACCGCACCCTGCGCGAACGCGGCGTCATCGAGACCGCGGGCCGGCGGGGCAGCCGTGTCCGGTCCAAGCCGGCCACCACCGATCGGGACCAGATCCGGTTCGAGGTCCCGGCCGGCGTCCGCGACCTGTCCTCCGGCAACCCCGACCCCGCGCTGCTGCCCGCCCTCGGGCCGGCGCTCGCCGCGGTGGCGGCCGACGAGGACGACCGGGCCCCGGTCCTCTACGGCACCGACCCCGTCGAGCCGGAGCTGGAGCGGATCGCGCGCGCCGAACTCGCCGCGGACGGAGTGCCCGACGGCCCGTTCACCGTCACCTCCGGCTCCCTCGACGCCGTCGAGCGGGTCCTGCTGGCCCACCTCAGGCCGGGCGACCCGGTCGCCGTCGAGGACCCCGGCTGGGGCCGCACCCTCGATCTCGTCCCCGCGCTCGGGCTGCGCACCGTCCCGGTGGCCGTGGACGACGACGGCCCGCGCGCCGAGAGCCTGCGCGGCACCCTGGAGTCCGGGGCGCGCGCCCTGATCGTCACCGCCCGGGCGCACAACCCCACCGGCGCGGCGGTGAGCGCGGCACGCGCGCGTGCGCTGCGCGCCGTGCTGCGCGACCATCCGCACACCCTGCTGATCGAGGACGACCACGGCCACGGCATCGTCGACCTGCCCCTGCACCCCCTGGCGGGCGCCACCCGGCACTGGGCCTTCGTCCGTTCGGTCGCCAAGGCCTACGGCCCCGACCTGCGCCTGGCCGCCGTGACCGGCGACGAGGTCACGGTGGACCGGGTGCGGGGCCGGCAGCGGCTGGGGCCGGGATGGGTGAGCCGTCTGCTCCAGCGCGCGGTGGTCCGGCTGTGGTCGGACGGCGCGGTGCGCGGCGCGGAGGCGGCGGCGGCCTACCGGGCCCGGCGCGAACTGCTCGTCGACGCGCTCGCGGACCACGGCATCGAGGCCCACGGCCGCAGCGGCATGAACGTCTGGGTTCCGGTCCCGGACGAGACGGGCGTTGTGTCCCGGCTGCTGCACGAGGGGTGGGCGGTCGCCCCGGGGGCCATGTACCGCCTGGCCTCCCCGCCGGGCATCCGGATCACGGTCTCGACCCTGACTCCCGGGGAGACCGGTTCCCTGGCCGCCGCCGTGGCCGCGGCCGTCACCCCGGCGCGGGGCCGCATCCAGGCGTAGAGGCACGTCACGTCGTAGCGCAATCGAGACTTCCCGTGCGGTACCTCTTAGAATCGCTTACATGTTGAACCTGGAGCGCCTGCGCACCCTCGACGCCCTCGCCCGGCACGGTTCGGTGAGCGGGGCCGCCGAGGCCCTGCACGTCACCACGTCGGCGGTGTCGCAGCAGATGGGCAAGCTGGAGCGGGAGGTGGACCAGCAGCTCCTGGCCAGGAACGGCCGCGGGGTGCGGCTGACCGACGCCGGCCGACTGCTCGCCGAGCACGCGGGCCGGATCCTCTCCCAGGTGGAACTGGCCCAGTCCGATCTGGAGGCGCACCGGGGCCAGGTGGTCGGCGAGCTCCGGGTGGCGGCCTTCCCGACCGCGGCCCGCGGCCTCTTCCCGGCCGCGCTGGCCGCCCTGCGCTCCCGGCACCCCGCGCTGCGCGTGCGCTCCAGCGAACTCGAACCGGAGAACGGCGTCGCCGGGGTGGTGCGCGGCGACCTCGACCTCGCCGTCGTCCTGGACTGGTACAACAAGCCGATGCCACTGCCCGAAGGACTGGTCAAGGCGCCCCTGCTGGACGACCCCGCCGAGGTGGCCCTGCCGGTCGGGCACCGGCTGGCCGGGCGGGAGGAGGTGGACCTGGGGGAGTTTGCCGGCGACGAGTGGATCACCTGGGGCGAGGGCGAGTTCTGCCACGAGTGGCTGATGTTCACGCTGCGCTCCCGCGGCGTCGAGCCGCTCATCGGCCACCGCGCCGCCGAGACCCACACCCAACTCAACCTCGTCGCGGCCGGGTTGGGGGTCTGCATCGCTCCGCTGCTGGGCCGTCGCCCGGTGCCGGAGGGCATCGTGACGGTGCCGCTCAAGCAGCGGGTGCGCCGTCACGTGTACGTCGTGTGGCGGGCCGACGCCGACCGCCGCCCCTCGATCCGGGCGGCGGTGCAGGCCCTGCGGGACGCGGCCGGGACCGTCTCCTGAACCGGCCCCGGACCGGCCCGCCTCCCGCTCTCGCCCTGGGCCCGCCTCGTGCCCGGGCCGCTCAGCCGCCCAGCTTGCGGAAGTCCCAGGAGGCGATCTTCTCCGGGGTGAGCCGGGCCCAGGCGTGCCTGCCGTCGTGCGGCATCTCGTCCAGGCCGAAGTTCTTGCGGGCGAACAGCGTCTCGACGTAGTCGAGTTCGGCGACCAGCTCGCCGGTGCGCGGCACCTCGCCCACGAACTCGACGGTCCCTCTCAGCTCCACGCCGCGCAACTGGTCGTACTCCTCACCGGAGTCGACCACGACCGCCACCCGTGAATCGCGGCTCAGGTCCTTCCAGCGCTGGCTGCGCACCACCGAGTACAGCCACAGCGACCTGCCGTCCCATGCGAACCACAGGGCGCTCACGTGCGGGGCGCCGGACGACGAAACGGTCGCCACCCGGCAGGTGCGCTGTGCGGTGAGGAACTCGTCCAGCTCACCGGGCGTCATCATGATCTTCCGGCCCCGGCGCTGAGTCACGGTCATGCGGCCCCCTCTTCCTTCTTCCGTTCCCGCGCGATGCTGGTTAGTCTCGCCCGCCCCGCACCAAGGCGGAAGGGGGCGTCACATGCCGTCGTACGAACGGCTCGCGGAGCTCGTCGACCCCGCGAGCACCGTCCTGCTCACCGTGGAGTGCCAGCAGGGCGTGGTCGGCCCGCACAGCGCGCTGCCCGAACTCGCCCGAGAGGCAAGGGCGTCGGGCGCCCTCGACAACATCGCCCGGCTGGTCGCCGCCGCGCACGGCACCGGCGTCCAGGTGATCCACGCGGTCGCCGAACGCCGTCCCGACGGCCGGGGCGCGAACCGCAACGCCCGCCTGTTCCGGGCCGCGGAGCGGCTGCCCGTCCAGCAGCTCTCCGGGACCGCGGCGGTCCGTGTCGCGCCCCCCATCGAGGTCTCGGAGGAGGACCTGCTGGTACGACGCCTGCACGGCCTGTCGCCGATCCAGGGGACCGACGTCGACCCGCTGCTGCGCAACCTCGGCTGCCGCACCCTGATCGTCACCGGGGTCTCGGCCAACGTGGCCGTCCCCAACGCCGTGTTCGACGCGGTCAACCTGGGCTACACCGTCGTCGTCCCGGCCGACGCCATCGCGGGGGTGCCCAGCGAGTACACCCCCGCGATGGTCCGCAACACCCTCGCGTTGGTCGCCACGGTCGCGACCACGGACGAGGTGCTCGGCTGCCTCGGGAAACCGCGCGGACGGGCCTGAGCGCAGGTCAGGCCAGCGTGATCTGGTCACCGGAGACGGTGATGTCCGCGGCCGTCAGACCCGTCGTCGCCGGACCCTTCTTCACGCTGCCGTCGGCGATGGCGAACTCGCTGCCGTGGCACGGGCAGACGATCGCTCCGTTGGCGATGCTCGACACCGCGCAACCCGCGTGCGGGCACTTCGTCGAGAACGCCTTGTAGGTGCCCGCCGCAGGCTGGGTGACGACCACGGACTTGTCCTTGTAGATCGTGCCGCCGCCCTCGGGTATGTCCGTGGTCTTCGCGAGCGCGGTACCCCCGGCCGCTCCACCGGAGGTGCCGCCCGAGCCGTTGCTGTCCTGGGTGGTGGAGCCACCGCCCCCGTTGTTCGTGGTGGTCGAGTCCGACGAGTCGTCGGACGACCCGCAGGCGGTCAGCGCGGCGGCGAGCCCCGCCGCTCCGGCCGCCGCCACGATCGTACGGCGGGCCGGTTTGGCGGTGGGGTTGAACGATGCGCCGGTCATGTGAGGGGTTCCCTTCCACGGAGCTTCTCGTTGATCCGTCCAGGGGTACGGCCTTCGGGCCGCACCTGTTCAGACGGCATCCCGATAGTGACCACCCGGACATGAGCCCCGGGTGAAAGAGCGCTGTCGGTTCCCTGTCGGCGTCCGGCGGGGACCGGACGCGGCCAAACAGGTGAGGTCACCCTAAGTTTGATGGGCTGTCACCGCGGAGGGAGGCTCGATGACGGAGTCCGCAGGCACGTCGCGCGGTCCGGTGGCCAAGGCGCCGCCCCGCCCGACACCGTCGACGCTGGTCCGGGTACGGCTGGGGGCCGGCGGACCGGTCGCCCGCGTGCGGGTGGCGGGCGGCAGGGTCACCCATGTCGTCAGCGAACAGGAGAGCCCGGGAACCGCGGGGCTCGTCCCGGGTGACCGGGTCCTCGACCTGGACGGGCGGGTCCTGCTGCCCGGGCTCTGGGACGCCCACGTCCACCTCGCCGAATGGGCCGGAACGCGCCGCCGGCTCGACCTGTCCGGCACCTCGTCCGCCCGGGAGGTGGCCGACCGGGTGCGCGACCACGGCCGCTACTCCAAGTTATTGTGGTGGCGTCAATCCCCGTCCGCCCGCGCGGTGGTGCACCGCCGTCAGGTCGCCGGAGGCGCCGGAACGTACCCGACGAGGGCCTCGAAGAGGAACAGGCCCTGGTCCACCAGCTCTTCCCGCGAGATGTCCAGGACTCCGTTGAACCAGCTCAGGACCATCTCGCCGACCGCGCCCACGACGGCCACGGACAGGGCGGCGGTGTCCGTCCCGGGACGGTGGACGCCCTCCCGCAGCAGGGAGTCCACGAGGCCGCTCATGCGCTGCAGACCCAGACGCCGTTCGTGTGCCGTCAGGGGGCCCGCGCCGAGGGACTCCGCGAGTTTCACGCGGCCCTTCCGCGGGTCCTGCAGGGGGAGCCCGGCGACGACGTCGATCATGTCCCGGGCCCGCTCGCGCAACGGCCGGTCCGTGCCGATCACCGCCGCGCACCGGGTGATCTGCTCCTCGTAGATGTCCCGGACGAGCGCGGCCATGAGGGCGTCGAGGGAGGAGAAGCTCTCCGTGAAGTAACGGTCCTTCAGTCCGGCGTGCCGGAGTACCGCGCTGATCGACGTGTGGGCGTACCCCCGGCTGGCGAAGAGTTCGAGGCCGCTCTCCAGCAGACGCCGACGGCGCAGCGAGGCTCGCTGTTCCGCCGTCTCCCCGCCGTATGTCCTCATGGTGCGCCACCTCCCGGCGATCGAAGCCCCTCGGCAGATGTTTTACCCATCTGGTGTTGCATTACCCCAGATGGGTGTAATGTCGCATTAATCCATTCGTGAACCAGGAAGAGCGCTCCTCGCGGTGCCGCCACTGGTCACCCAGACAGCGAACGCCACGGAACGCCGTGGTCCCAGGGCCACGCCGTGGGGGGAGTGCACCATGGACTCCAGACATCTGTTCATCGGCGGACGCTGGGTGCCCGCGTCCGGCGATCGCGTCATCAACGCCGTGTCCGCGAGTACCGGCGATCACCTCGGCGCCGTGCCCGCCGGTTCCCGGGACGACATCGACCGGGCGGTGGGAGCCGCTCGCGCCGCCTTCGACGCACCGGCCGGGTGGGCCTCCTGGAGCACCGCACGCCGCGCGGACGCCATGATCCGTCTCGCGGCCGCGCTCGAGGCCAGGCAGGGCGCTACGGCCGACGCCGTCAGCGCGCAGAACGGCATGCCGATCACGGTGTCCCGGTCCTTCGAGGGCGTGGTGCCACCGGCCCTGCTGCGCTACTACGCGGCGCTGGCCGACAGCGTGCCGCGCGAGGAAGTACGCACCGGACTGCCCCGGGGCACCACCCTGGTGCGCCGGGAACCCGTGGGCGTCGTGGCCGCCGTCATGACCTGGAACTTCCCCCAGACCATCGCCTTCTTCAAGATCGCCCCGGCGCTGGCGGCCGGATGCGTCCTCGTCCTCAAACCGGCACCGGAGACGGTCCTCGACTCGGTGCTGCTCGCGGAGGCGGTCGAGGAGGCGGGCATCCCCGACGGCGTGATCAACATCGTTCCGGGCGGCCGCGACACCGGCGCGTACCTGGTCTCCCACCCCGGTGTCGACAAGGTGTCGTTCACCGGATCCACCCGGGCGGGGCGCGAAGTGGCCCTCGCATGTGCCCGGTTGCTCCGGCCGGTGACCCTGGAACTGGGCGGCAGGTCGGCCGCGGTCGTCCTGGAGGACGCCGATCTCGCCGCGCACGCCGAGCAGTTCTTCATGGCCGCCCTGCTGAACAACGGGCAGACCTGCTTCGCGAGCGCCAGGATCCTGGCCCCCCGCACCCGGTACCGGGACGTGGTCGAGTTCTGTACGGCGACGGCACGGGACGCGGTCGTCGGCGACGCGCTCGACCCCGGCACCCGGATCGGCCCGCTCGTCAGCCGGCGCCAGCGCGAACGGGTGCTGGGATACATCAGGACCGGCCGCGACGAGGGTGCCCGGCTCACCACCGGGGGAGGCAGGCCGCCCGGGCTCGACCGGGGCTGGTTCGTCGAACCCACCGTCTTCGCCGATGTCGACAACGCCTCGACCATCGCGCAGGAGGAGATCTTTGGCCCGGTCCTCACCGTCACCCCCTACGACGGCGAGGACGAGGCGGTGCGCCTCGCGAACGAGTCGCTGTACGGGCTCGCCGGCACCGTCTGGACCGCGGACCCGGAGCACGGCGCCCGGGTGGCCGCCCGGATCCGGACCGGCACCGTCGGCCTCAACGGCTATCTGCCCGACCTCACCTCCCCCTACGGGGGCAGGAAGGACAGCGGGCTCGGCACCGAGCTGGGGCCCGAGGGGCTCCAGGCGTACCAGCAGTTCCAGTCGATCTACCACCCCTGAGGCGGCGGCCGCCATGACCCCCACGGCAACCGAGGGATTCGACCACGTCGTCGTCGGCGCGGGCAGCGCGGGCTGTGTGCTCGCGGACCGGCTCAGCCGTGACGACCGCGTACGCGTCCTGCTCCTCGAAGCGGGCGGCCCCGACACCGACGAACTGATCCGCGTTCCGGCCGCGTTCGGGATGCTCTTCGGATCACCCGTGGACTGGGCCTACCGGACGGTCGGACAGGCCGGTGCCGGGCGTTCGTTCGCCTGGCCGCGCGGCAGGACGCTGGGCGGCTCGTCCTCCACCAACGTCATGATCTACAGCCGTGGCGACCGGCACGACTACGACGGCTGGCGCGACGAGCACGGCGCGAAGGGGTGGGGCTTCGACGACGTTCTGCCCTACTTCGTGAGGTCCGAGTCGAACGGCCGGCTCGGCGTGCCCTACCACGGTACGGACGGCCCCCTGCACGTCGAGGACCGCGTCTACACCCATGAGCTCTCGCAGTGCTGGCTGGACGCGGCCGTGGCATGGGGGGCGGACCCGAACGACGACTTCGCGGGCGCGTCCGCGCACGGCGCCGGCCGGTACCAGGTGACCTGCCGGAACGGGCGGCGCTGGTCCGCGGCCGACGCCTATCTGCGGCCCGCCCTCGGCCGCCCGAATCTCACGGTGCGCACGGGCGCCGTCGCGACGGGGATCACCCTCGACGGATCACGCGCGGCCGCCGTCACGTACCTCCAGGACGGACGCCGGCTGAGGGTCCACGCGGACCGGGAGATCCTGCTCTGCGGCGGATCCGTCAACTCGCCCCAGTTGCTGCTCCTGTCGGGCGTAGGCGATCCCGGCGAACTGCACGACGTGGGGATCAGGACCCGCGTCGCGCTGCCGGGGGTCGGGCGGAACCTCCAGGACCATCTGATGACTCCCGTCGTCTGGGAGACCCGGGGCGCCACCGACATCGTCCGGGACCTGCTGACGCCGGACAACCTGGAGCGGTGGCGGGCGCACGGCGACGGGCCCTTCGCCTCCAACTACGGTGAGGTCGGGGCCTTCCTCGACGTCACGGACGGCACCGGACGTCCCGACGTGCAGTTGGTGGGTGGGGCCACGGCGCTCATCCTCGGCGGCGCCGAGGTGCCCGACCGGCCGGTGTTCACCATGAACTGCTACCCCCTGAGGCCACGGACCCGCGGCACCGTCCGTCTGGCGTCGGCCGATCCACTGGACCCGCCGCTCATCGACCCCCGGTACTTCGACGCGCCGGAGGACCTGGCGGTCATGATCGCCGGACTCGGAGCGGTCCTGGACATCGCCCGGCGGGCGCCCTTCGCGGGGCACCTGGCCCGCCCGTACCTGCCGGCCGGTGACGGTCCGGACCGGCCGGCCGCGATGGACGACGCGGCGCTCGAGGACCACGTCCGCAGGTGGAGCGCCACCGGTTATCACCCGGTGGGCACCTGTGCCATGGGAACCGGCGAGGACTCCGTCGTCGGCCCCGACCTGGAGGTCCACGGGGTCGAGGGCCTCCGTGTCGTCGACGCGTCCGTGATGCCGGCGGTGGTCGGCGGGAACACCAACGCCCCCACGATCATGATCGCCGAGAAGGCGGCCGACCTGATCGGGCAGTGACGTCACCCGGCGGCTCCGCATGCGACCGGGCGGACCGGGGGCTGTGGCCTGTGGCCGGGGCTGTGGCTGTGGTGCGTGCCCGTGATCCGGGGCCCGAGCCCGTGGCCCGTGGCCCGTGGTCCGTGGTCCGTGGTCCGCGCACGGTCCGGCGGACCGGGGCAGGACGGGCCCCGGCTGCCCCGTACGGCGGGCGCAGGATCGATACGTCTGTTCCCGTGCGGGTGACACCACGCGTCACGGGGCCGCGGCCGGGGGATGGCGCACACGGATCCAGCCAACGCGCCGGGTGACGGTTGCCCGGAGCGCCGTCGGCCTGCCGGACAGAAAGACGATTCATGCGCCTTCGCCACACCGCTGCCGCCGTCCTCGGCGCGCTCGCCCTCGTCGTCACGCAGTCTGCGTCCGCGAGTGCCGCCACCGGCGACTTCTCCTACCGGTTCGTCGGGCTCGACGGCACGCCGCAGTCGGCCACCTTCCACGATCCGCAGGGCCCCGGCTGCGTGGTCCTCCCCGAGGTCGCCGACCCGGCCTCCTCGGAGCCCGCCTTCGCCCCGCACAACGACACCGACGAATGGGTGGTCGTGTTCACCGCCCCCGACTGCACCGGCGACTCCTGGACGCTGCGCCCGCACGGGCGTCCCGCCACGGACAGGCTCACACTGCGTTCGGTCTTCCTGACCGGACGCAAGTGACCCGACGGCCCTCCGCCCGAAGGTCCTCCGCCCGACGCCCCGCCCTGGTGTCCGGTACCCGCTGACCGACCGGGCCCCGGGGCCTTCGGCCGTCCGCCACCGCGCTTCCCGCGCGGTGCCGGACGGCCGGGGCACGGGCGCCCGCCACCCGTGATCACGCCCGGTTACTATGCTCACTTCGTGCCGGAGACCGGTGCCGGGAAGGCACCCGGGCCGGCCGTCGATCGCGAAGTCGAAGAGACAGGTGGCCTGGCGAAGTGTTGGAAGAGGTCGTCGCGACCCGCTACATCACGCCCCTGCGTGAGGGTGGCTCACTGCCGGGACTCGTCGAGGCCGACGACTTCGGGACGTACGTCCTGAAGTTCGCCGGCGCGGGTCAGGGCCGCAAGACACTGGTCGCCGAGGTGGTCTGCGGGGAACTCGCCCGCCGGCTCGGGTTCCGCATGCCCCGTCTGGTCACCGTCGAGGTGGACCCGGTGCTGGGGCTCGGCGAACCGGAACAGCAGGTCCAGGACCTGCTGCGGGGCAGCGGCGGCACCAACCTCGGCATGGGCTTCCTCTCCGGTGCCCTCGGCTTCGACCCGCTGGCCTTCGCGGTGGGCCCCGAGGAGGCCGGGCGGATCGTCTGGTTCGACGCGCTGATCAACAACGTCGACCGCTCGTGGCGCAACCCCAACCTGCTGGTGCACCGCGGCGACCTGTGGCTCATCGACCACGGCGCCACCATGATCTGGCAGCACAACTGGCCCGCCGCCGAGGCCTCCGCCGCGCGCCCCTACGATGCCGCCGCCCACGCCCTGAGCGCCTTCGCCCCCGATGTCTTGGCGGCCGCGGCCGAGTTGGCGCCGCTGGTCACCGAGGACCTGCTCGCCGAGGTCACCGCCGAGGTCCCGGACGTGTGGCTGGCCGACGAGCCCGGCTTCGACACCCCCGACGACCTGCGACGGGCCTATGCCCGGCCGCTGCTCGCCCGGGCCGCCGTCATCCACGACCGCATCACCGGCATCGAGCCCCGCACCGAGGGAGCCAAGTGAGCCAGACCCACATCCATGTGGCCGGACATGTGGTCGAGCGCCACATCACCCGATCCGGCCAGGGCGGCGACCGGGACGTCTTCGAGTACGCCCTGCTGCGTGTCGTGCCCCGTGTGGAGCGGGGCGAGTGCATCAACGCGGGCGTGATCGTCTACTGTCGGGCCAAGGCGTACGTCGGCGCGCGCACCCATCTGGACGAGGCCCGGCTGCTCGCCCTGGACCCGGACGCGGACCCGGCCGGGGTGCGGGCCGCGCTCGGCGCGGTCGAGGCCGTCTGCGCGGGCGGCGCGGCGGCCGGGCACGCGGCCGGCGACGACCCGGGGCGGCGCTTCCGCTGGCTCGTCGCGCCCCGCTCGACGGTCGTGCAGCCGGGTCCCGTGCACACCGGACTCACCCTCGACGCGGCGGCCGAGACCGAGCGGTTGCTCGATCTCCTGGTGAGGTAATGGATCACACCCGCGCGGTGTGACGTTGACACCGGGTGCCAGGGCTTCTAGCGTCACGTCTACTGAAGGTACTAAGCGGTCGCTCACCGCAGGGCGGGCTCCGTGAGCGGGCTCACCCGATCAGGTTCTCTCAAGGGCGAGGAGACACAGGAATGTCCACCACAGAGCAGCGGGTCGCGGTCGTCACGGGTGCCGCGCGCGGTATCGGCGCGGCCACCGCCGTACGACTGGCCGCCGAGGGCCGCGCGGTCGCCGTCGTCGACCTCGACGAGGCCGCCTGCAAGGACACCGTCGAGAAGATCACCGCGGCCGGCGGCAAGGCGATCGCGGTCGGTGCCGACGTCTCCGACGAGGCCCAGGTCGCCGCCGCGATCACCCGGGTGGCCGAGGAGCTCGGCGCCCCGACCATCCTGGTCAACAACGCCGGCGTGCTCCGCGACAACCTGCTGTTCAAGATGTCCGCGTCCGACTGGGACACGGTCCTCAACGTCCACCTGCGCGGCTCCTTCCTGATGACGAAGGCCGTCCAGCAGCACATGGTCGAGGCCGGCTGGGGCCGGGTCGTCAACCTGTCCTCCTCCTCCGCGCTCGGCAACCGCGGCCAGGCCAACTACTCCGCCGCCAAGGCCGGTCTGCAGGGCTTCACCAAGACCCTCGCCATCGAACTCGGCAAGTTCGGCATCACCGCCAACGCCGTCGCCCCGGGCTTCATCGCCACCGAGATGACCAAGGCCACCGCCGAGCGCGTGAAGATGGGCTTCGAGGAGTTCAAGGCCGCCGCCGCCACCCAGATCCCGGTGCAGCGCGTCGGCGAGCCCGAGGACATCGCCAACGCCATCGCCTTCTTCACGAACGAGGCGGCCGGCTTCGTCTCCGGCCAGGTGCTGTACGTGGCCGGCGGACCGCTGGACTAGCGGGCGCCACGGACTCACCAGGGACTATCGAGGATCACGCACATGACTGAACTGCCCGAGCTCTCCGGCAAGGTCGCCATCGTCACCGGCGCCAGCCGCGGCATCGGCTACGGCGTCGCCGAGGCGCTGATCGCCCGCGGCGACCGGGTCGCCATCACCGGCCGCAACGAGGACACGCTGAAGGAGGCCGTGCAGAGCCTCGGCTCCGAGCGGGTCATCGGCGTCGCAGGCAAGGCGCACGACCTGGACCACCAGAGCGAGGTCGTCGCGCGCACCATGGAGGCCTTCGGACGCGTCGACTTCCTGGTCAACAACGCCGGCACCAACCCGGTGTTCGGCCCGATCGCCGACGTCGACCTGGACGTGGCCCGCAAGGTGTTCGAGACCAACGTGGTCTCGGCCCTCGGCTTCGCCCAGAAGACCTGGCACGCCTGGCAGAAGGAGAACGGCGGCGCCATCGTCAACATCGCCTCCGTCGCCGGTCTGTCGGCCTCGCCGTTCATCGGCGCGTACGGCATCAGCAAGGCCGCGATGATCAACCTGACCCAGCAGCTGGCGCACGAGTTCGCGCCGCGCGTCCGGGTCAACGCGATCGCGCCCGCGGTCGTCAAGACCAAGTTCGCGGAGGCGCTCTACGAGGGCCGGGAGGCGGAGGCCGCCGCGGGCTACCCGCTCCAGCGGCTCGGCGTGCCCTCGGACATCGGCGGCGCGGCCGCGTTCCTGACCTCCGGGCAGTCCGACTGGGTCACCGGTCAGACCCTCGTCGTGGACGGCGGCATCTTCCTCAACGCCGGCGTCGCCTGACGGTACGGCAGATCGTCGCGCTCGCCACCGGGCGTCGTCTTCGTCACAGACATTTCGTCTGGGAAATGGCGGAAACGGCGCCCGGATCGTCGTCCGGGATCCACCCGGCCGATTGACAACGTCGTCATATCACATTCGATCAACGCCCGTGTTTCCGGGGCGGTTCGAGGAGGACAACGCTGCGGTATGGTCTGCCGCCGACCCCTGGTACGGCGGACCGAGGAGCGAGCGCGTGTTCAACCGCAAGCGAGGCCTTCGAAGAGCGGCCGCTGCCGCGTCCCTGTCCCTGGTGGCCGGCTGCGGTGTGTTCTCCGGCAGCGGTTCGAAGGGCGAGCCGATCGTCGTCGGGACCACCAGCGCCCCCAGCACCCTGGACCCCGCCGGTTCCTGGGACGGCTCCTGGGAGCTGTTCCGGAACATCTACCAGACGCTGCTCGCCTACCCCGACGGCGCCACCACCCCGCAGCCCGACGCCGCCGAGAAGTGCGCCTTCACGGACTCCGGCAACCGCACCTACCGCTGCGAGCTGCGCCCGGACCTGAAGTTCTCGGACGGCGACACGCTCGACGCGCGGGCCGTCAAGTACTCCATCGACCGGATCCGGACCGTCGCCGCGCCCAGCGGACCCGCCGGACTGCTCGGCAGCCTCGACGAGGTGCGGACCGTCGGCGACCGCGAGGTGGTGTTCCACCTCAACAAGGCCGACACCACCTTCCCGTTCGTCCTCGCCACCCCGGCCATGTCCATCGTCGACCCCGACGACTACCCGGCCCACTCGCTGCGCGAGGACGACTCGGTGCACGGCTCCGGCCCGTACACACTGAAGTCCTACGACGACGGCAAACGGGCCGTACTCGTGCGCAACGACCGCTACCGGGGCTTCGCCGACCGGCAGAACGACGCGGTGACCATCCGCTACTTCCGGGACTCCTCGACCATGGTCAAGGCCCTGCGCTCCGGGGACATCGACGTCACCTACCGCGGCCTCGCCGCCTCCGACATCGTCGCGCTGGAGGCGCACGACGACACCGAGCTGCAACTGGTCGACGGCACCGGCACCGACATCAGCTACCTGGTGTTCAACCCCAGGGACCCGTGGGCGAGGACGCCCGCCGTACGCAAGGCCGTCGCCCAGCTCGTCGACCGCGCGTCGATCACCCACAGCGTCTACAAGGACACCGTCGACCCGCTCTACTCCATGGTCCCGGCGGGTCTCACCGGCCACGGCACCGGCTTCTCCGACACCTACGGCGCCCCCAGCGCCGCCAAGGCCCGCAAGATCCTCACCGACGCCGGGATCACCCGGAAGGTCCCGCTCACCTTCTGGTACACCACCGACCGCTACGGCTCCGAGACCGCCCTCATGTTCCAGGAGCTCAAGCAACAGCTCGACGAATCGGGGCTGTTCGCCATCACGCTCCGGAGCCGGCCCTGGAAGACCTACGTCGTCGGCTACCAGAAGGGCGAGTACCCAGTGTTCGGACGCGGCTGGTTCCCGGATTTCCCCGACGCGGACAACTTCATCGCCCCCTTCGTCGGCGAACAGAACGCCCTGGGGACGCCTTACCCGTCACCCGTCATCACCGGCAGGCTGCTGCCCGAGTGGCGTAGCGAGAGCGACCGCGGCGAGGCCGTCAGGCAGTTCAAGCAGGCCCAGCAGATCCTCGTCGACGACGCCCGGCTGATCCCGCTGTGGCAGGGGCGGCAGTACATCGCCGCGAGCGTCGACGTCTCCGGCGGCGAGCAGGCGCTGGACCCGTCGACGATCATGATGATGTGGACGCTGCACCGCAAGACCAGCTGGTGAGCCGGTGCGCGAGGGCGATTGTCAGTGGCCGCCTGTAGGTTCTTCGTCATCGGCAGGAACCGCAAGTGACCGTAGATCGTGAGGACGTTGACGTGACCGACATCGCCATGCTGCCCGAGTCCTGGCGCGGGGTTCTGGGCGACGAACTGCAGCAGCCCTACTTCAAGGAGCTGACCGAGTTCGTCGAGGAGGAGCGGGCGAACGGCCCTGTCTATCCGCCCCGCGAGGAGGTCTTCGCCGCGCTGGAGGCCACGCCCTACGAGCAGGTCAAGGTGCTGGTCCTCGGGCAGGACCCCTACCACGGCGAGGGCCAGGGCCACGGCCTGTGCTTCTCGGTCCGCCCCGGGGTGCGGATCCCGCCGTCCCTGCGGAACATCTACAAGGAGATGAAGGGCGAGCTCGGCTGGGAGGAGACGCCGGACAACGGCTATCTGATGCCGTGGGCCCAGCAGGGCGTCCTGCTGCTCAACGCGGTGCTCACGGTCCGCGCCGGTGAGGCCAACTCCCACAAGAACAAGGGCTGGGAGAAGTTCACGGACGCCGTGATCCGCGCGGTCGCCGAGCGGCCCGACCCCGCGGTCTTCGTCCTGTGGGGCGGCTACGCGCAGAAGAAGCTCCGGCTCATCGACGAGACCCGGCACGTGGTGGTCCAGGGCGCCCACCCGTCCCCGCTGTCCGCGAAGAAGTTCTTCGGCTCCCGGCCCTTCACGCAGATCGACGAGGCGGTCGCGGCCCAGGGCCACGAGCCGATCGACTGGCGGATCCCGAACCTGGGCTGAGCGCCGGGCGGTCCCGCGCAGCCACGGGGGCCGGCAGGGGGGCCGATGGCTGGGGGGCCATCGGGCCGCTGGAGGAGGGGTGCCTGGGGGGGCCGGGGGAGGGGTGCCGGGGGGAGGGGCCGCTGGCGGGGGGGGCGAGCATCGGGGGGCCGGGGCGAGCGTCGGGTGGGGGCTCGGACGGCGCTGCGGTCGCGGGAGCGGTCGGCTTCCGCGCGGCTCGCGTGCGGTCCCGTGTGCCGCCCGCGCGCGGCCCCCGTGCCAGGCGGCGGAGCGCTCGGGCTTTCGGTCCGGGACGTGCGGGAGGCTCGGCCGAAGGGCGGGCCCGCGGACGGGGACACGTCGGGTCCGGGGCGGGTCGGATGGCCCGGCCGGCCCCGCGGGCGGTTAGCGTCGTCGCAGACAGCCGGAGAGCTGGGAGGAAGCGGTGGCGGAGCGACAGGAGCGCACGGCACCCGATGCCGTGCTCACACGGATCGGGCAGGTCGTGATGCTGCACCACGCCGGGGACCGCGAGGAGGCCCGCCGGCGTCTGCTCGACCTGTGGACGGAGCTCGGCGAACACGGCGAGCCGCTGCACCGCTGCACCCTGGCGCACTACCTGGCTGACACCCAGGACGACCCGTCCGACGAACTCGCCTGGGACCTGCGGGCGTTGTCGGCGGCGGACGAGGCCGAGGGCGCGGTGGGGCTGCGCGGCTTCTACCCCTCGCTGCACCTGAACCTCGCCGCCGACTACGTCAAGCTGGGCCGGGCCGAGGCCGCCCGCACCCATCTGCGCCGGGCCAGGGGAGCGGCCACGGCCCTCGGTGACGACGGGTACGGAGACGGGGTGCGGGCCGCGATCAGCCGCCTGGAACTGCGGCTGGCAGAGGACGACACGCCGGACGGCGACTCCTGGGGCCCGCCCGGTCAGCGGTCGAACTGAGGGCTGTCCCGTGATCCCCGGTGGGTCGGCGCACGGCGTCGGACGCGGTGCGTCGCAAGGCGGAGGGTCTTCCTCGTACCGGGCGTATCAGGGCGACCCCGGCAACGCTGCGAGGTGGCGTGGCTGTCGTCGTGCGCCCGCCGGGGATCACGGGACAGCCCTCAGGTCCGGTGCGTCAACGTCCGTACGTCTGCTCGCAGATCCGTGCCTGGGGGCTGTCGGAGGGCCAGCCGCCGTACTGGGTGCCGAGGCCGCACACGTCCGGTGGATTGGGCACGGACCCGGAGAGACCGGGGGTGCCGGGCTGCGGACCGCGCGCTCGCGGGGGGTGGGGACGCGGGGCGGCCGCGTCCGGGCCGGGGGCGCGGTGCACGGCCCGGGGCGTCGGCGCGGGGGCGTGGACGGCCGGCGGTGAGGTCCGGCGGGCCGGGCGGGAGGGGCGGGACGGTCCGACCATCTCCAGGGCTTCCTTGGCCGGCGCCTGCACCACCCGTGGCTCGGCGGTGCCGTCCGGTCGGGGCACCGACGGCTGCAAGGGCGCCGTACCGGGCGGCGGGCCGGGCGCCGCGGGGCGCTGGACCGTCACGCAACCGGAGAGGGTCGAGACGGTCACGGTGACCAGGAGCGCTGCGATGGTGGTCGTTCGATGCACCCGCGCAACTCTGCTGGGTTCGCGCGGAGGCTGACACCGCCGACGGGAGTTCGGTGCCCCGCCCGGGTGATCTCGTACCCCGTACGAGGGGCCGGCGGGTGCCAGGCTGACGTCAGTCGCCGGTCGCACCGTCGATGCGCTCCCGGATCAGGTCGGCGTGGCCGTTGTGCCGGGCGTACTCCTCGATCATGTGGGTGTGGATCCAGCGCAGGCTGATCCGCTGCCCGGTGCGCCGGTGGCGGCCCTTGGAGAGGTCGTCCAGGCCGAAGCCGGCCGCGTTGCGCCGGGCGGCCTCGATCTCGGCCTGCCAACGGGCGTGGGCATCCTCCCAGGTGTCCGTGTCGGCGTGATGGAAGTCGGCGTCCGGGTCCTGCTCGGTCCAGTAGAGCGGGGGCGCCGCCTCGTCGGCGAGGACCCTGCGGTACCAGGACCGCTCCACGTCGGTCATGTGCCGCACCAGCCCCATCAGGGACATCGGGGACGGCTCCACGGACGCGGTCCTGAGCTGGGCGTCGGTCAGGCCCTCGCACTTCACCGCGAGGGTCTGCCGGTGGAAGGCCAACCAGTCCTCCAGCGAGGTGCGTTCGTCGGCGTCGAAGGCGGGCTCACGGCGTTCCGTCGTCATGCCCGGCATCCTCGCCCATACCGCCCGGTCCCACCACGGATTATCGGCCCGTATGCTTCCGGACAGGCACGTAGGCAACCGCGAGAGGGAGCGTCAGTGAAGGTCGGCTGCATCGGACTCGGCGACATCGCGCGCAAGGCGTATCTGCCGGTGCTGGGCGCCCTGCCGGGTCTCGAACTCCATCTCCAGACCCGCACCCCGGCCACCCTCACCGAGGTCGCCGACGGGCTCCGGCTGCCCGCCGACCGCCGGCACGCCACCCTCGACGACCTCCTCGCCCAGGACCTCGACGCGGCCTTCGTGCACGCGCCCACCGACGTCCACCCCGAGATCGTCACCCGGCTCCTGGAGGCGGGTGTACCGACCTACGTCGACAAGCCGCTCGCCTACCGGCTCGACGACTCCGCACGCCTCGTCGCCCTCGCCGAGGCCCGGGAGGTGTCGCTGTTCGTCGGCTTCAACCGGCGGTACGCCCCCGGATACGTGCAGTGCGCCGACCACCCGCGCGAGCTCGTCCTGATGCAGAAGAACCGCGTGGGGCTGCCCGAGGAGCCGCGCGCGATGATCCTCGACGACTTCATCCACGTCGTCGACACGCTCCGCTTCCTGGCTCCCGGCCCGGTCGACGACATCACCGTGCGCGCCCGGGCCGCCGGGGGCCTGCTGCACCACGTGGTCCTCCAGCTCTCCGGGGACGGCTTCACCGCGCTCGGCGTGATGAACCGGCTCAGCGGCTCGGCGGAGGAGATCCTGGAGGTGTCCGGGCAGGACACCAAGCGTCAGGTCGTCAACCTCGCCGAGGTGATCGACCACAAGGGGCAGCCGACGCTCCGGCGACGCGGCGACTGGGTGCCGGTCGCCCGCCAGCGCGGCATCGAACAGGCCGTGCTCGCCTTCCTCGACGCCGTACGCGCCGGCAAGGTGCTCAGCGCCCGGGACGCACTGGCGACTCATGAGCTGTGCGAGCACGTGGTACGAGAGGTCCGGCGGCACCCCGGCGCAGCCTGAGCGCCCGCAGCCGCAGCACCTCGCCCGCGCAGAAGCCGGCCAGCACCAGCAGCGCGCCGTCCACCGTCCAGTCTCCGTACCGCACGAACGGCGTGACCCCGCGGGCGACCGGCACCGTGTAGACCCGCGCCGTACTGGCGTCCGTGCCCAGCCACGGGCCCAGTCGCTCCCCGTCCGGGCCGTACACGGCGGAGACCCCGGTCAACGTGGCGTGGACCATGGTGCGGCCGGTCTCGGCGGCCCGCAGCGCGGCCAGTGAGGCGTGCTGTTCGGGCGCCCAGCTGTGCTGGAACGAGGACGTCGACGTCTGGCCCACCAGGACCTCGGCGCCGTCCGCGGCGAGATGCCGGCTCATGTCGGGGAACGCGGTCTCGAAACAGACCATGGGTCCGATCCGCAGTCCGTGGCCGACGTTCATCACGACCTGCTCGGTGCCCCGGCGCCGGTCCTCGCCGGCCGCCCTGCCGACCGAGGTGGCCCAGCCGAGCAGCGAACGGGCCGGTATGTACTCGCCGAACGGAACCAGCCGCATCTTGTCGTACCGGTCCCCGGTCGGGCCGTCCGCGCCCACCAGGAGGGAACTCTTGTAGATGCCGGGCCGGTCGGAGCGCCTGGCGTCCACGTTGACCAGGATGTCCGCGCCGGTCTCCCGGGCCAGCGCGGCGAGCCGCCGGGCCAGGTCGGGCCGGTCACCGAGGTCGTACCCGACGCTGCTCTCGCCCCAGACGACCAGGTCGGGACGGTGCCCGGCCAGTTGCCTGGTCAGCCGCTCCTCCAGGTCGAAGCGCCGGTCACCGCTGTCGCTGCCGTCGACGACACCGGGCTGCACGACGGCGATCCGGACCTCGCCGTCCACGTCCGGTCGCGGCGACCAGACCCAGGCGGCGGAGGTGGCCGCGGCCGTCGCCACCAGCGAGGCCAACGCGGGCACCCGCGCCGCGCGCACCGCGACGAGCACCGTCAGCGCCACGTTGACGGCCACGACCAGGAAACTCAGCAGCCACACACCGCCCACGGAGGCCAGCCGCAGCGCGGGCGTCACCTGCCACTGGGTGGCGCCGAGCATGCCCCACGGGCCGCCCAGCCCCTGCCAGGACCGCACCAGCTCCACCGCCAGCCAGCCCGACGGCAGGACCAGCACGGCGACCGCGGCCCGGCCCGGTGACGGGGTGCCGCCCAGCAGCCGGCGGGTCACCACCCCCCAGGGCGCCCACAGGACGCTGAGCAGCCCGGCGATCAGGAAGATGAAGACGTGCAGGCTCGGCAGCAGCCAGTGGTGCACGGCGACCATGAACCCGAACCCGCCGCTCCAGCCGTCCGCCGCCGCCCGCCGCCCGGTCGGCGCCGAGCGGGCCAGCAGCAGCCAGGGGACCAGGGCGACATAGGCGAACCACCACAGGGCCGGCGCGGGAAAGGCCAGTACGGGCAGTGCGCCCGCGAGCGCCGCCACGCAGGAACGCCGCCAGGGGGAGGTGAGCCAGCGCTCGACGGTCCTCATGCGTCGCCTCCTGCTCGCGGGTCCTTCCAGTGTGCGGGAACGGCGGGGATCTCCGACAGGGGGCACGGGCGCGGGGTCAGTCCGGTACGGCCGCCGCCTGCCGCACGCTCATCCCGCGCCACTTCTCCTCGACGACCACCTGGCGCAGCCGCCAGCCGTCCCGGGTGCGCAGGAAGGCGAAGGCGTAGCGGCCGCCGCACACGAAGTCCGGGGCGGTGGAGGTCTCGTCGCCCCCGGCGAACCGCATGGGGTTGATGTAGTCGGCCTGGAGGCGGGCCGTGTCCCCGCTGTCGTGCTCCAGGACGCCGAACCGCACCTGGCGGTTGACGATCAGATGCTGCCGCATCGAGAACAGGGTCAGGTTCTCCGACAGCCATCCGGCAACCTGTCCCGCGTCGCCCTCGATCCCGCCGGCCGAGCGGTAGTCGGCCCGCCCGTCCGCGGTGAACAGTCTGCGGTACGCCATCCAGTCCCCGTCGTCGACGGCCACCGCGTAGTCGGTGACCAGTCCGTCGACGGCCAGCCGGTCCATCACGGTCGCGAGCTCCACGCGCTGCGTCATCGGCTCAGTGTTGGGTACGGGGCGGACACAGCCAAGGGGTGCGGGCGATATGCGGGTGATATTCGGCGATGTTCGCACCGGACCGGTGCCGGGCTCGGTCGTGTGCGCGACCGACGGGCCCGAAGGGAACGCGGGTTCGGTGGGGCCGGTCGGGTCGCGGCCGCCGGAGTCCGGGACCGTGCCGGGACCCCCGGAGTCCGGAACCGCACCGGGACCCCGGTGGTCCGTCTCCGGTGGGCCGGCCGCCGACTCCGGGCCGGCCGCTCGCGCGCCCGCCGGACCGGCCTCCGCCGCGGTGACCGGCGGATCCGTGCCCCCGGTGCCGCCCGCCGTAGGATCGTCGTCCCGTCCTTCCCAGGAGGTTCGCATGGCACGTCCCGTCACCGTCGTCACCGGTGGAAGCCGTGGTATCGGTGCCGCGACCTGTCTGCGGCTGGCCGCCGACGGGCATGACGTCGTGATCGGGTACGTCCGGGACGCCGGTGCCGCCGAGACGGTCGCGGACGCGGTACGCGAGGGTGGGGCGCGCTGTGTCGCCGTACCGGTCGACACGGCCGTGGAAGCCGATGTGGAGCGGCTGTTCGACACGGCGGAACGGGACCTGGGCGCCGTCACCGGACTGGTCAACAACGCCGCGGTGACCGGCCCGTTGGGACGCCTGGTGGATGCGGACGGCGCCGATCTGCGCCGGGTCGTCGAGGTCAACCTGCTGGGCGCGCTGCTGTGTTCGCGGCGGGCGGCCCGGCTGATGGCCGCGCGGGGGAGCGGGGCGATCGTCAACGTGTCCTCGGCGGCGGCCACGCTCGGCAGCCCCGGCGAGTACGTCCACTACGCGGCCACGAAGGCGGCGGTCGACGCGCTGACCGTGGGCCTCGCCAAGGAGCTCGGTCCGGACGGGGTGCGGGTCAACGCGGTCGCACCGGGGGCCGTCGACACCGACATGCATGCCGCGATGGGCGAGCCGGGACGAGCCCAACGGATCGGTGCCACGGTGCCGTTGGGGCGGCCGGCCCGACCGGAGGAGATCGCAGCCGCCATCGCCTGGCTGCTCTCGCCGGAGGCGTCCTACACGACGGGCGCGGTGCTGCGGGTCTCCGGCGGGCGCTGAACCCGGTCGCCGGTCAGGCCGCCTCGATGATCCGGGCGCGGATCGCCTCGGCCCACTCGACCACCAACTGCTCGTACTCCGCCCGTTCCTGTGCCGACAGCGTGCCGCCCGTACGCAGCCACAGGGCCCGGATGAGGTCGTTGACCTCGGCGGCGGACCGTGCGGAACCAGGGGTTCGGGAATCGGGGGACATACCGAACAGCCTAGGGGTAAGAACTGACCGTGCGCCACCGGGCGGCTACGCAGACCGTATGGGGTTGGTCACGGGTGACACCGTCAACGGGGCGCCGTTCCTTGGCATTTGCCGGGTGAGTGTTCGCGGCACGGACCCGGCGGCACGCCGCTGCGCTGGCCTTCCCCGCCCCGGAGCCGGTCCGGCGCTTCCGGCACCCCGAGGACGGGCGGGCTTGCGGGGTTGGCCGAGATGAGTCGCACGCGCGCCGGACACCCGCTGCTCGGCTCCGCCGGCCGTGCGGGGGATATCCGCTGGGTCCGCACGGCCGGGGGCCGTAGCCTCTCCGCATGACGAACGAGGACGCACGCGCCGTGCGGGAGGACCTACGCCGGGCGCAGGAGGACGCACGCGCGGTGCAGGCGGCCGTCGACGGGGAGTTGCGGCTTCTCGATCCCGAGGTGCGGGCCTGTCCGGACCGGGTCCTGGAGCTCCTCGACCCGGAGTTCACCGAGATCGGCGCGTCCGGCCGCCGCTGGGACGCGGTGTCGATCCTCACGGCGACCAGCGACGGATCGGTGACGCCCGAGTCGCCGGTCCGGGTGAGCGAGATGTCCGGCACCGTGCTCGCCCCGGGCATCGTCCATCTGACGTACTTCGCGGACAGCCAGGGGCGCCTGGCCCGGCGCAGCTCCCTGTGGCGGCTGACGGAGACCGGTTGGCGGGTCTACTTCCACCAGGGCACTGCGGCCGCCTGACCCCGTCACCCGTGAAGGGCGCGGCGCCGGTACACGGTGTTCGGCGTCCGCCCGCCGACTCCGGGGCGCGGATCCCGGGTCCGCCGACGGCACGGCACGGCGCCTGGCGAGGGCCGGCCGGTCCGGGCAGGCCGTGCCGGACCCGCGGCTCAGGCCGCAGGGCCCGTTCGGCGTTCCCGTCCGCCTCGTGTCCGCTCTCGGCGCGAGGCCGCGCTCCGGGCGGGACGGGGACGGCCGGACACGGTCTATCCGGCCGACTCCGCCGCGTGCGGGCTCAGTACGTCCGCCGAGACCAGGGCGATGATCACGATGCCGAGGGCGATGCGGTACCAGACGAACGGCATGAAGCTCTTGTTGGAGATCCACTTCATGAACCACGCGATGACGGCGTATCCGGAGGCGAACGCGATCACCGTGGCGAACAGCGTGGGTCCCCAGGCGACATGGCCCTCGCCCACCGAGTCCTTGACCTCGAAGGCACCGGAGGCGAGGACCGCCGGAACCGCCAGCAGGAAGGAGTAACGGGCCGCCGCCTCACGCTTGTAGCCCATGAACAGGCCGCCGCTGATGGTCGCCCCGGAGCGGGAGACGCCGGGGATCAGGGCGCAGGCCTGGCAGAGGCCGTAGACGAGGCCGTCCTTCACGCTCAGGTTCTCCAGCGTCTTGCGCTGCTTGGGCGCCCGGTGCCGGCCGCCCTTCTCGTCGCGGGCGGCCAGCCGGTCGGCGACGCCGATGACGATGCCGACGACGACGAGCATGGTCGCCGTGATCCGCAGGTCGCGGAAGGGACCCTCGATCTGGTCCTTGAGCGTCACGCCGAGCAGCCCGATCGGGATCGATCCGACGATCACCAGCCAGCCCATCTTGGCGTCGTGGTCGCCCCGCGTCGCCTTGTCGAACAGCGACCGGAACCAGGCCGAGACGATCCGCCCGATGTCCTTGCGGAAGTAGATGAGGACCGCGGCCTCCGTGCCGATCTGGGTGATCGCCGTGAAGGCCGCGCCGGGGTCCCGCCAGCCGGAGAAGGCCGCGGTCAGCCGCAGATGCGCACTGGAGGAGACGGGCAGGAACTCGGTCAGCCCCTGGACGAGTCCGAGGATCAGCGATTCAAACCAAGACATGAAGGTACGGCGTCCCAGGGGTGAGAGAGGCTGGTGGGCACGCGGCGCGCGTGATCATGCGTGTGCAACGGCAGCGTAGCGGGCGGCGGCGGCCGGGCGGACACAGGGGTTCGGCGGGGGACGGGCGTGAGGGGGTGTTGACCGCCCCGGGCGCCGCCGCTTACGTTTCCCCAGGAGAAAGCGCTTGCTCCCCGGAGGTCGGAGTGCGGGCGCGGCGCACGCCGGGCGACGGTTCGCGCCCATCGTCGGTCCCAGCCGGAGGAGCGCTGATCACGTCCATGCCCCGCACGCCCCACGCCGCCGGCGCCGCGAGCCCGTTCGCCGGCCGCCGGATCCGGGCCGCCGTCGTCGGCGCCGGCGCCATCGGGCGCGGCTCCCATCTGCCCGCGCTGGCCCGGCTGGCCGCGGAGGGCGAGACCGAGGTCGTCGCCGCCGTTGACATCGATGCCAGAGCCGTCGAGGCGTTCGGCGCCGAGGCCGGCATCCCGCACGCCTACACCGATCTGGACCGGATGCTCGCCGAGCAGCGGCCCGACCTGGTCACCATCGGCACGCCGCCGACCCTGCACCGGGACCAGACGGTGGCCGCGCTGCGGGCCGGCGCCTGGGTGTGGTGCGAGAAGCCGCCGGTGCCCTCGCTCGCCGACTTCGACGCCATCGAGGCGGAGGAGGGCACCGACGGCGGCCCGTACGCCTCGATCGTCTTCCAGCACCGGTTCGGCTCCGCCGCCACCCACGTACGGCGGCTGCTGGCCGAGGGGTCGCTGGGCCGCCCCCTGGTCGCCCACTGCCAGACCACCTGGTACCGGGACACCGCCTACTACGCCGTGCCCTGGCGGGGCCGCTGGGCGACCGAGGGCGGCGGCCCGGCGATGGGCCACGGCATCCACCAGACGGACCTCCTCCTCGACCTGCTCGGGCCGTGGCGCGAGGTCCGCGCGATGGCGGCCCGGCTGGTGCACGACGTGGAGACCGAGGACGTCTCCACCGCACTGGTCCGGTTCGAGAGCGGTGCCCTGGCGACCGTCGTCAACAGCGTGCTCAGCCCCGACGAGGTCAGCCGCATCCGCGTCGACTGCGAGCGGGCCACCGTCGAACTCACCCATCTCTACGGTCACTCGAACGCGAACTGGCAGGTCACCCCGGCCCCGGGCGTCCCGGCCGCCGAGGCGGCGGCCTGGCGGGACTTCGGCCCGGACGTGCCCAGCTCGCACCTGGCGCAGCTGCGCGAGCTGATCGCCGCCATGCGCGCGGGGGAGCGGCCGCGCGGCAGCGGCGCCGACGGGCGCACGAGCCTGGAGCTGATCACCGCGCTGTACAAGGCCGCGTTCACCGGAGCCACCGTACGTGCGGACGGGATCGGGCCCGGAGATCCTTATTACACGGTCCTGCACGGAGGTGCCCCGGGCTGGGCGCCGGCCGGGCGCGAGGAGGTGCCCGCGTGAGCGGCGAGCTGCGGATCACGCACACCCACGGCGACCGGATCACCGTGACCGAGCCGGTCACCGGGGTGCGGCTCCTCGTCTACGTCTACCGGCCCGAGGCGGCCTGGGAGGCCCCCAAGCCCTATCTGCACCCGATCCGCACCCTCGCCGGGGACGTCGTCACCGACTACCGGCCCAACGACCACCGCTGGCACAAGGGCCTGTCGCTGACCGCCTCGCACCTGTCCGGCGCGAACCTGTGGGGCGGCAACTCCTATGTGCACGGCGAGGGTTACCTCGTCCTGCCGGAGCGGGTCGGCTCGATGCGGCATGCCGGCTTCGACGAGCTGTCCGCCGCGGACGGCCGGCTGGTCGTCGCGGAGCGGCTGACCTGGCATCCGCACGAGGGCACCCGGTGGGCCGAGGAGCGGCGGCGCATCGAGGTCCAGGACGTCGACCCCGGGGCCGGCACCTGGGCGCTGACCTGGTCCAGTGCCGTCACCAACGTCCGCGGCGAGCCGCTCCGGTTCGGCAGCCCGACCACGGCGGGCCGCGAACAGGCCGGCTACACAGGTCTGTTCTGGCGTGGTCCGCGGGCCTTCAGGGGCGGCCGGATCATCGGGCCCCGGGGCGAGGGACCCGGGCTGATGGGCTCCCAGTCGTCGTGGCTGGCCCTGTCCGGCGAGCACGACGGCGCCGACGGCCACGCCACCGTGGTCTTCCAGCACGCCCCCGAGAACGACCACACGGGCGCGGGAGGCGGCCACCCGGCGCACTGGTTCGTGCGCAACGACCCGTTCGCCGGCATCGCCCCGTCCTGGGCCTTCCACGACGAACTCGAACTGGCCCCGGGCGACACCCTCCGACGCCGCTACCGGATGGTCGTCGCGCACGGCTCCTGGGAGCGCGCGGACATCGCCTCCTACCTGGAGGCGCATCCGTGGTGAACGGCGGGGGATCCGGGTTCGCGGGGCTGCCGGGCGGGATCGCGGTCTCCCGTCCGTGCGCCTACGACTGGCCCGACGCGGACGGGGCGCGCGGCGGAACTCCCCATCCGCACCTGGCGGGTTCGGAGGTGTACGTGGTCACCGGCGGCCGGGGCGCGGCGCTGACGCTGCCGCCGCGCTACCCGGCCGACCCGCGGACGTACGCCTCGGTGACCGCGGTCCCGGCGGACGCGGCGGAGGCCGAGCGGGAGCGGTCATCTCGCGGGCGCTGTCGTACAGGCCGAACAGCCCTTGAGCAGGGCCGGTTCGGGATGTGCGGGCGGCTGGACGTGTACCGGCAGGGGCAGTAGGGGTGCAGTGGGCGGCAGGGCGCGGACGGTTTCGGACCGTCCGCGCTCTGCCGTATGCGCCCTGTCGTCCGCGCCCTGCCGTGTGAGCGCGGCCGTGGCCGGGGGCCGGCACCCGCCCGCCCCGGAGACGGTTGGATTTTCCTACTCACGGAGTTATGGTGAATTCGGATTCCCTACTCACCGGTAATCAAGACTCGCAATCGAGGTCCCCAGATGCGTGACGCAGTCATCGTCGAAGCCGTACGCACCCCCGTCGGGAAGGGCAAGCCGAACGGCTCCCTCGCGCACGTCCACCCGGTCGAGCTCCTGGCTCACACCCTGCGCACCCTCGTCGAGCGCTCCGGCGTCGACCCGGCCCTCATCGACGACGTGATCGGCGGGACCGTCGACCAGGTCGGCGAGCAGGCCATGAACACCACCCGGTACGCGGTGCTCTCCGCGGGCCTGCCGGAGACCGTCCCGGCGACCACCGTCGACCGCCAGTGCGGCTCCTCCCAGCAGGCCGTGCACTTCGCGGCGCAGGGCGTCATGTCCGGCGCCTACGACATCGTCGTGGCCTGCGGTGTCGAGTCCATGAGCCGGGTGCCGATGTGGTCCAACGTGCCGGCCGGCAAGGACCCCTTCGGCCCCGGAGTCGCCGCCCGCTACCCCGAGGGCCTGGTCCCGCAGGGCATCAGCGCCGAACTCATCGCGGCGAAGTGGTCGATCGGCCGGGCGGAGATGGACGCCTTCGCCGTCTCCTCGCACCAGAAGGCCGCGGCCGCCTGGGAGGCGGGGCTCTTCGACGCCGAGGTGGCGCCGCTGGAGGGGGTCGGCCGCGACGAGTCGGTACGGCCGGGCACCACCGCCGAGGTCCTCGCCGGGCTCAAGCCCGCCTACTACGACCCCGGTTTCGCCGAGCGCTTCCCGCAGATCGACTGGGGGGTCACGGCGGGCAACGCCAGCCCGATCAACGACGGCGCCTCCGCCGTGCTGATCATGGCCGGCGAGACCGCCGAGCGGCTCGGGCTGCGGCCGCTGGCCCGCCTGCACTCGTTCGCCGTGACCGGATCCGACCCGCTGCTGATGCTGACCGGCGTGATCCCCGCCACCGAGAAGGTGCTGCGCAAGGCCGGTCTCGGCCTCGGGGACATCGACCTCTTCGAGGTGAACGAAGCGTTCTCCAGCGTGGTGCTGGCCTGGCGGCAGGAGACCGGGGCGGACCTGGCGAAGGTCAACGTGCACGGCGGCGCCATCGCGCTCGGGCACCCGCTCGGGGCGAGCGGGACCCGGCTGACCACGACCCTGGTGCACGCGATGCGGGAGCGCGGGGCCCGCTTCGGTCTGCAGACCATGTGCGAGGCGGGCGGGCTGGCCAACGCCATGATCCTGGAAGCGGTGCGGTAGGGCCTTCCGGCGGATCAGGCCGGGGCCGGGGGGAGCCGACGGTGGCTCGTCAGCGCCGCCGGGGTCTACCTGGCGCGCAGGTGGTGGCGCTTCCGCCAGGCCACCACCGCGCCCGCGACCGCCGGGACCACGATCGCCGCCACCGAGATCAGGAAGACCGGGGAGGTCGGTGCCGAGGCCCGCGCCCCGGCCACCACGTACGCGGCGACGTTCGGGATCGAACCCAGCCCCGTCGCCAGCAGGTACGGCGCGTAGCGCATACGGGAGACGGACGCCGCGTAGTTGGCGGCCCAGAACGGGACGCCGGGGAACAGCCGGACCGCCAGCATCGAGCGGAAGCCGTGCTTGCTGAACTGGTTGTCCGCGGCGTGCAGCAGCCGGCCGCGCAGCAGCGGACGCAGCGCGTCCTGGCCGAGAAGACGGCCGAGCGCGAACGAGATCCAGGCCCCGAGCAGGGTGCCCGCCATGGCCGCGCCCATCCCGAGCACCGAACCGAACAGCGCGCCGGCCGCCAGGTTCAGGAACGGTCTGGGTACGAACGCCACCGTGATCAGGCCGTACGCCACGGCGAAGACCACCACCGCGGTGGTGCCCTCGACCTGGGGCGGCCAGCCCCGGGTCAGCAGCTTCTGCGGTTCGAAGAGCAGCACCGACGACGCGGCCGCCGCGAGCAGGACGACGAGCAGGGACAGCCGCGCCCACGGCGACAGCAGCACTCTCGTGCAGCGGGTGGCGAAGCTCACCGGACGGGACACGGCAGTGGTCAGCTCCTTGGCGGCGGCCGGGGGAACGGCCGTGGCGGTGCCAGAGCGGTTGGCATCGAGCATTCCGTGACACTAGCCGACCCAGATGTGTGATCGCCGTACGGTTCGTGTCGTCCGGGCGAAACCGGCGCCACGGAAAACCGTTCGACGTGCGGCGACCCGTCGGCGATGATCTGAGTCATGTTCAGGTACGCCTTCCTCCTCGCAGCGTCCGCGGTCGCGGACGCGCCGAAGGCTGCCGTCCCCGTTCTCCCGGTCGCTGTCGACGGCGCCCGAGGCTGACCCTCCCCGGATCGTCCGGCGGACCCCGCAGGGGGAGGGTCGGCGGATCGCCGGGGTCCCCGCGTCCCGCTCCGACCGGACGCTTCACCGCAGTTCAGGCTTCGAGGTAGAGCCATGCCCAAGACGGCGTACGTCCGCACCAAACCGCATCTCAACATCGGCACGATGGGCCATGTCGACCACGGCAAGACGACCCTGACCGCAGCCATCACCAAGATCCTCGCCGAGCGCGGCACCGGCACCTTCGTGCCGTTCGAGCGCATCGACCGGGCCCCGGAGGAGGCCGCCCGGGGCATCACCATCAACATCGCGCACGTCGAGTACGAGACCGACACCCGGCATTACGCCCACGTGGACATGCCGGGCCATGCCGACTACGTCAAGAACATGGTCACCGGGGCCGCCCAGCTGGACGGCGCGATCCTGGTGGTCTCCGCGCTCGACGGGATCATGCCGCAGACCGCCGAACACGTACTGCTCGCGCGGCAGGTGGGTGTCGACCACATCGTGGTCGCGCTGAACAAGGCCGACGCGGGCGACGAGGAGCTCACCGACCTGGTCGAACTGGAGGTCCGCGACCTCCTCACCGCCCAGGGGTACGGCGGCGACTCCGTGCCCGTCGTACGGGTCTCCGGGCTCAAGGCCCTGGAGGGGGACCCGCGGTGGACGGCGTCCGTCGAGGCGCTGCTCGACGCGGTGGACACGTACGTGCCGATGCCGGAGCGGTATCTGGACGCGCCGTTCCTGCTGCCGGTGGAGAACGTGCTCACCATCACCGGGCGCGGGACCGTCGTGACCGGTGCCGTGGAGCGGGGGACGGTACGGGTCGGCGACCGGGTCGAGGTGCTCGGCGCGGACGTCGAGACCGTCGTCACCGGCCTGGAGACCTTCGGCAAGCCGATGGACGAGGCGCAGGCCGGGGACAACGTGGCGCTGCTGCTGCGCGGGGTGGCGCGGGACGCGGTGCGACGCGGGCACGTGGTGGCGGCGCCGGGGAGCGTGACGCCCGCGCGGCGCTTCTCGGCCCGGGTGTACGTGCTCTCGGGGCGCGAAGGGGGCCGCACGACCCCCGTCGCCACGGGGTACCGCCCGCAGTTCTACATCCGCACCGCGGACGTGGTCGGCGACGTCGACCTCGGCGCGGCGGCGGTCGCGCGGCCCGGGGACACGGTGGAGATGACCGTGGAGCTGGGCCGGGAGGTGCCGTTGGAGCCGGGGCTGGGGTTCGCCATCCGTGAGGGCGGCCGGACCGTGGGCGCCGGCACCGTGACCGCCGTGGAGTGAGGTCGCGGGTGGCGGTGCGCGGTACGCGGGTGCGCTGTCGTGGGGGTACGGGTGGCCGCGGGGCGGGCCGGTACGGGGCCGGTCGTGCGGTCACCCGCGCCCTGGGCGGGCCCGCGCACCGCACAATGGAGGCGTGAACGAAGCCATACCCGTCGTCCGGGTCACCGACCACGGCACCGCCAAGCTCATGCCCGACGTCGACCGGGAACGGGCGTGGCTGCTGACCGTCGACGGGGCGCCCCAGTCGTACGTCGATCTCGACGAGCCGGCGCACCTGGAGTTCGAGTACACCAGGCGGCTCGGGTACGTGCTGGACGCCGTGGCGGAGACCGGGGCGCCCCTGGACGCGCTGCACCTCGGCGGGGGCGCCCTCACCCTGCCCCGGTACGTCGCGGCCACCCGGCCGGGGTCACGGCAGGACGTCGTGGACGCCGACCGGGGGCTGCTGGACCTGGTCTCCGAACACCTGCCGCTGCCGGACCGCGCCGGGATCGCCCTGCACGCCGCCGACGCCCGGCGCTGGCTGGAGGGGGCTCCGGGGGACTCCGCCGACGTGCTGATCGGCGACGTCTTCGGGGGGTCCCGGATCCCCGCCCATCTGACCTCACTGGGCTACGCGCGGGAGGTCCAGCGGGTGCTGCGGGACGACGGCGTCTACCTCGCCAACCTAGCGGACTCCGCGCCCTTCGACTTCCTGCGCTCCCAACTCGCCACGTTCGCCGCGGTGTTCGAGGAGCTGGCGATGATCGCCGAACCGGGGGTACTGCGCGGGCGGCGGTTCGGGAACGCGGTGCTCGTCGCCTCCCACCGGCCCGTCGACCTGGCGGGCCCGGCCCGGCGCGCCGCCGCCGACGCCTTTCCGGCGCGGATCGAGCACGGCCCCGCGCTGCGGCGGTTCATCGGCGGTGCCGGACCGGTCGCCGACGCGGACGCGGTGCCGTCACCCGAGCCCCCCGGCGGAACGTTCGGCATCGGGTGACGCGGGCTCCGGCCGGGCGGTGACCCGGACCGTGCGGCGGGTGAGGTTGCGGACGTCCGGCACCAGCAGGACCGCGGCGGTCACCGCGACGACCAGACCCGCGCAGCCCCACAGCGCCGGACTCCGGCCGAACGCGTCCTCGGCCGGGCCCGCCAGCGCGGTGGCCAGCGGCAGCAGGGAGACCGAGCCGAACCAGTCGTAGGCGGAGACCCGGGAGAGCTTGTCCTCGGGTATCTCCTGGTGCAGCACGGTCATCCAGGAGACCCCGAAGACCTCGACCATGGTCCCGGAGACGAACATCACCAGGTAGAGGACGGCCACCGGTACGGGCACCGCCAGCGCCGCCGACGGCAGGGCCAGCGGGAAGATGCACAGCGTGCCGGCGAACAGCGGCCGACGGGGTTTCCAGCGGGTCATCAGCAGGGCGCCCGCCACCGTGCCCGCGCCGAAGGCGCCCAGCGCCAGTCCCCACGGGCCCGGTCCGCCCAGGCTGTCCCGGGCGACCAGTGGACCGTAGACCGCGTCGGCCGCGCCCACCACCGCGTTCGCGATCGAGAACTGGACGACGATGCCCCACAGCCAGGGGCGCCCCTTGACCTCCCGCCAGCCCTCCCTGAGGTCGGCCAGCATCCCCTCACCGGGGGTGCGCGGCGGGATGTGGCTGACGTCGAGGAACGAGCGCAGGGCGGCGGCGACGGCGAACGCCCCCGCGTCCACCGCCAGCACCCAGCCCGGCCCCACCGCCGCCACCAGCGCACCGCCCAGCGCCGCGCCGCCGAGGGCCGCGCCCTGCATCGCGATCCGGAACACGGCGAAGGCACGCCCTGCCTGCTCACCGCTGACCGAGGACATCAGCATGCCCTCGGCGGCCGGGCTGAAGAACGCCTGACCGGTGCCGCCCAGCGCGGTGAGCAGCATCATCTGCCACAGGCGGGGCTCGCCCGTGAGCACCAGCACGGCGAAGGCGCCCTGGGAGAGGAAGTTGAGGGCGTTGGCCGCGACCATCACCCGGTGGCGGGGGAACCGGTCGGCCACCGCGCCGCCGATGAGCAGGAACAGCACCAGCGGAAGGGTCCGGGCGGCGGCCACCAGACCGACGTCCCCGCCGTCGCCGCCCGCCCCGAGGACCGCGAACGCGGCGGCGATCAGCGAACCGTTGGCGCCCAGACTCGTGACGACCGCCGCCGCGGTCAGCAGACTGTAGTTGCGGCCCGCCCAGCCGGGTCTGCGCAGGCGGGCGGGGATGCCGGGGGTGCCGGGGGCGTCGGAGGTGGAGGTCACCGCCTGACTATCCCTGCCGGAGGTCGGGCTTGCCAAACCGATTGCCGGGCTCGCGGGCCCCCTGACCTGGTCAGCCCCCGGTCGGCGTGCCGTGCAGCCGGACGGTGCTGAGGATCTTCATGATCGTCGCCGTGGGGACCTCGCCCTTGACGCCCTTGGCACCGTAGAAGTCCCAGGACACCAGGTCGCCGGCCGAGTTCTCGAAACCGAAGGTGATCGCCTTGCCGTCGCTCGCGCACTTGCCCTTCTGCGGGGTGTGCGCCGAACGCGCCCAGGCGTAGGCGCCCTTGAGACCGGAGGCGGTGGTGTAGGCGGTGGCCTTCCTGTCGTAGCCGATGGTCTTCTTGTCCGGCTGCGTGTAGCCGCCGTAGACCCACCAGGGGACCTCCCGGACGGCCGCGTCCCCGCCGCTCTTCGCGCCGCTCTCGCCCTTGGTGCCGGCCCCAGCGAGGGACGTGTCCTCGGTCCTGCCGTCCTTGTCGTCGTCGCTCGTGCACCACTTCGACTTGTACTGGGCGGCGCCCGACATGGTGATGATCGGCTTGCCGTCCTTGTCCTCGAAGCCGATGGACGTACCGGAGGTGAGGACCTCCCAGTCGGCGGGCACGTCGAACGCCGTGCCCCACTTGGGGTTCACGACGGTCTTCCAGCCCGCGACCGTCGGCTTCTCGGTCTCCTCACCGCGCGGGTCGTCGTCCGTCGAGGCGGACGCGGAGGCGGTCGGCGAGGGTGCGGGCGACTGGGAGGTCCGCCGGTCCTTGCCGTTGTCGGCCTTGTCGTCCTTCTTGCCCCCGAGCACCAGGAACCCGGTCACCCCGGCGGCCACCACGACGGCCGTCGCGGCGATGACCGCGACCAGCTTCGTCCGGTTGCCGCCGCCCCCGCCCCGCGGAGCCTGCGGACCGCCGGCCGGTCCAGGCCCACCCCACTGGGGCTGCTGCCCGTACCCGCCCTGGGGCTGCTGCCCGTACCCGCCCTGTGGCGGGTACTGCTGGTAGCCGGGCTGCTGGTACGGGTTCGGCTGCTGGTAACCCGGTTGCTGATACGGGTTGTTCTGCGGGTTCTGCTCGCCCCCTGGCGGCTGCTGTTCTGGCCACATGGCCCGTAACCCTAGTGCCGCGCGGGGCGCCGGTCACCGTCCGGGTTGGCGAGGCCGGGCGCGGGGGGCGGACGCGGGGCGCGGACGCGCGGGCGGCAGGAGGGGCGACCGCGGCGGTGGCGACGGTCGTGGCGGAGGCTCTGGCCAGCCTCTACTACCCGTGAGTAACATGATGGCCATGAGCACTGACCAGATGTCGATCGGCGAGATGCTCGCCGCCACGGTCCCGATGGTGCGGACCCTCAACCTGGAGTACCTGGAGACCACTCCGGAGCGGGCCGTGCTGTCCCTCCCGGACCAGGCCGACTTCCACAACCACATCGGCGGGCCGCACGCGGGTGCGATGTTCACCCTGGCCGAGTCGGCCAGCGGCGCGATCGTCCTCGCCGCCTTCGGCGACCAGCTCTCCCGCGCAGTACCGCTCGCGGTCAGCGCCGAGATCGCCTACAAGAAGGTGGCACTCGGCCCGGTCAAGGCGACCGCGACCCTGGGCCGCCCGGTCGCCGACGTCGTCGCCGAACTCGACGAGGGCAAGCGCCCCGAGTTCCCGGTCACCGTCGCCATCACCCGCGAGGACGGCGCGGTGACCGGCGAGATGACGGTCGTCTGGACCCTGCGCCCCAACAGCTGACCCGTCTGCCCGCGACAAAGGATCTCCCCGGCCCTCCCGGAAAACCTCCAGGGAGCAGCCAGGGAGATCTTTTGGCGATCCCCCGCGAACCAGGCGTCCACCGCCGCCGGTCCGGCTGCTTCGGCGGCGGCACCGTTCGCGTCTTCCCGCCCTTGGGCAGAGAGTCTTCCCGCCCTTGGACAGAGAGAGGAGCAGCCGGTTCCTGACGACCCGGATCTGCCGCCGCAGCAGGATGACGTCGTCCTCATCGTGCCCGGGTCACTTCCACAGGCGGCATCTCCACCTGTACTCCGGCGCCGAGGAGCAGCCGGAGTCCGCCGAGGTCTCTGCCCGGTCGTCGCCCTGGACGGTGAAACGCGGCGCCACACCCGGCTTGTAGGGCCCGTCTTGGGCGGGGCGGGTTCAGCGCAAAGGCCCCGCCTGCGTGTGATGCGGTCGGGGCCCTCGTCACGCGGTGGGGCAGCACTCCGGGCACGCCGTCTGCCGCGCCCGCCGCGCCTCGTCGGCTGTGAGCCGCACGATCGGTCGCGGCTCGATGCCCTGAGCCATGTTCCCGGCCCGGCCGGCTCGGAATGCCGGGCAGTCCTCGGCGGAGTGGAAACGGTCGCTGCTGTCGGTCGTGACGTAGCCGCTCATCGGGTGGTCTCCTCGCCGCTCGCCGAGCCGACGCCCGGGTCGTCGTCCGGCTGGCAGTCGGGGCACGGCGCGGCGATCTGGGCCTGGAGGACGCCGTCGGCGCCGCGTTGCACGATGTAGGCGTGCGGGTCGAGGCCCGTGCCGTGGCAGCGTTCACAGTCCATCGCCGGCCTCCTCACCGGCCGCGGGCGCTTCGGCAGTTCGGCTCCGGGGCGGCCGACGAACCACTCCCACAATTGCTTTGTGACTTTGCTGCGGTCGCTGCCCGCGCCTTGAGCGGCATGGTCGAGGTCGGCCCAGAGGGCGTCGTCTATGCCTCGGATGCCCCGCAGTTTCTCCTTGTGTCGGTTGGCCATGGGGGAAGTCTGACAGGTGGTTGACCACCCGTCCAGGTGCTGCCGTGGCAGAGGTGGTCAGCCACCCGTGGCCGCTCGAATCCAAATCGGCTCGAATGCGACAGGCCACTAGGTGGGCGGATACCAGGGCGTATGGAGCACCAGCCGGGGGCGACGCGCTTCGACGTCTCGACGAGGTCAGGAGCTGAGCCGAAGACGAGTGCCCCAATTCTCGTGGCGGTGTCGGCATCGCCGTCGGCGTCCAGCCCGACCGGCTCCGACTCGCAACCCGCCGAAGTCCTCGTCCCGTCGGTGGCTTTCGCTTACCGCGATCCGGTCACAACCCCGTCACAAGCCGCACAACAACGCAATCCGGCCCCTACGCTCACCCCCTACACGAACCATCCAAGGGGGGCCATGAGCCGCAGACCAGCCGCATACGCCACACTTGCCCTGCTCGCACTCGCCGGCGTCAGCGCCTGCCAACCTACTGACACCAACGGCGGCAACGGCAGCAGTGCGACAGTGACCGCGAGCAGCAGCACGGGCAAGAGCGACAGCAAGCCGAAGACCGCCACCGTCCCCGCCTTCACCGGCATGGGCCTCCAATCCGCACAAGACAAAGCCCAAGCCGCCGGGTTCTACGTCCTCAAGTCCCACGACGCACTCGGCCGTGACCGGATGCAGATCCTCGACCGTGACTGGAAAGTCTGCTCCCAGAACGTCAAGGCCGGGACCAGTGGGCCTGTTGACGCGGAGCTGGACTTCGGGGCGGTCAAGGTCGACGAAACCTGCCCCGCCAAGGACCAGTCCGCGCCGTCAGCAGTCGGCGGGGGCATGCCGAACCTCAAGGGCAAGTCCGTGAAGGCCGCCCGCGACGCCCTCGACTCCAGTACGTCGATCACCACCAACGACGCCTCCGGCAACTCTCGGTTCATCCTCGTCGAGTCCAACTGGCAGGTGTGCAGTCAGCAGCCGGCCGCAGGCGCGATGCTCACCGGGCAGCCTGTCACCCTCGACGCGGTGAAATTCGACGAGACCTGCCCCTGACACGCCGAGGGCCCAACGTCCCACCACCGGCGCCGGCGCTTCCGCAAGGTCACGGTTCCGATCGTGGACGGCGCCTTGGTGCCCACCCGCGACGCACCATTGCCCAACAGCCCAAGAACTACCGTTACTCCACCAAGCGCCAGATCGTGCTGGACGCGGAAAGTACCTTGGTCGTCGTCGCCGTCGGCCGGCCGGGCCATCACCATCGCTGCTGGCGGCTGCCCCGGCACCGGGCTGGTCATCCCGCACCGGCGTGCTCCGGGCGGGGAACTGCAACTGCCCGTTCACGATTAGGTGGGCAGGAGCTGGACCAGGCCGACCCGGTTTTCCTCGTCCGCCTTGGTGTGGCTGGCCCGGACCCTCCAGTGGCCGGCGGGCAGCGGGACAGGCGCCTGGTCGGGCATCCCGCCGCCGGGATACTCGATGCACAGTTCGGAGCCCGCTTCGGTGGAGTCCATGAGCACGGCCGGACCATCCGACACCCATGTGCCGCACTCCTCCCACGCGGTGGCGGGGTCCGCGAGGACAGCCTCTGCTGCGGCCCTCAGCCCAGTCTCGGAGTCGGCGGCAAGCCACCGCAGGAAGGCGCGGTGCTCGGGCAGGTAGCAGCTGGTGGCCGGCTCGTCCGCCAGCACCAGTGCCCGCGCACCGTTCTCGCCAACGGTGATCACACCGGCCGGATCGTCCACCGCACAGGCCCGGTCGTAGTCGTCTACAGCGGTGGCGTCTCCCGCCATGACCCCGGTCTCCGTGCATCCGCGCCATGCAGCCAGAGCGGAGACGGGGATGACGATCAAAGGTCCGCCCATCGACTCCACCCAGACAGGAGAGTTGTGGGACGCGTCGGTTGCGGTGGGCGAAGAGGCGCTCATGCCGTCAGTGTGCCCTCGCCCACTGACAACGCCCGCGCGCCCTTCGCTGGCACCCAGCACAGGGAACAGACCGGCGTCGCCTACCGCAATCAGGGGTCACGGGATACGAATGGCCGACATGTGTTGGCTGCCGCCGCGAACTCTGGGAGATCGGACTGGACAGGCTCGCCTGCCGGGCGTACGAAGGCAAGACGGCCAAGCGAGCAGCCCAACTCTGCGGCGCATTAAGGAAATTGGTCGCCATCGCGATCCTCGTGCGTGGCGCCGGTCGGCCCGGCGTCGGCTCGTCCGGCAGCAGGAGGCCGCCGATTGCGCTGACGACGAACGTGGGATCACCTGGGTTCTGGTCGTGGACGACCAGTCGCCCGAAGGCGTGGTGGTCGCCAACTACTCCACTCCCGCCGACGCCCACGGCCGGTTCCCGGAGCGCCGCGGTCAGCTGGATCTCCCCGCCTCATCCGGGACGAACGCGGGGCACGGCTGTTGAACGCCGCCGGATACGCTGGGGAACCGCGGCCGACGGGAGTTGAAGATTTTGTGTGTCGTCGGGTCCATGGCGCGCACAAGTTGAAGCCCCGCGCCCGTCGAATCCGATCCAGTCGTGGATACCGCCGGTAACTTATCGGAATTCACCCAACCTTGAACTCGGGTCACCTCACCTCCTTGTTTCCCGTCAGGGCCGTGTGCGAAGGTGAGCCTCCGCGCGGGAGGGCCCAGAGACCGGCATGGCCGTCAGTCCGGTCCTTATGGGCTCCAAAAGGTATGCACCAATCAGGCACTGCATTCCGTCAGGGTGCCATTTCGCATGCCGTCCTGCGGCTCGGAAGGAAATGGTTCAGTGCAATCCCCCTACCCCCCACGCCCGCCCTATCCGCCCCGACCCGGCTCGAGGCCGGGGGAGTCCGACCGCGATCTCGTCGCGCAGCTCACCGGAACCCCCGCCGCCCGGCACCACGCCGTCGCCCTGCTGCTCGCCCGGCACTGGCGCGCCACCTGTGACTACGCGGTCGTCTGCCTCGCCTCCGCCGCCCCCGTCGCGCAGCAGGTCGCGAGCGCCGCCTTCGAGCGGGTGCTCGGCAGGCCGGTCAACGGCGCCCTGCGTCCACAACTCCTCGTGGCGGTACGGGAGACGGTCCGCGCCTGGGCCGCCGACGAAGCCATTTCCGTGGTCGAACCGGAACTGCGCAAAACCACCGGCGGCCGTGGACTCAGCGCCGCGAGGCCCGGCACGCCGGAAAGACGGCAACTCTCGGAACGCGCTTTCCAGGGACTTCCCGCGGCTTCGCAATGCCTCCTCTGGCACACCGAGGTCGAAGCCGAACCCATATACATACCAGCTGGTCTGTTGGGTGTCGACACCGCTACCGCGACAACCGCTCTCGATCAGGCCCGTGAACAATTCCGGGTCGGTCTGGTGCGCGCTCACCGGGAACTCGCGCCCTCGAAGGAATGCCGTTTCTACAACCGGCTCCTGGACGTCCCCCTGCGTCGCGGTGGCTCTCTGCTCCCCGATGTGCAACGGCACCTGACGGCGTGCCGGTTCTGCCGGCACGCCGCCGAACAGCTCAGCCATTTCGACGGCGGCCTGGAGGTGCTGCTCGCCGAGACCGTGCTCGGCTGGGGCGCCCGCCGCTACCTCGACGCCCGGCCGGGTCACGCAGCCGTCGAGGTCCGGCCGGCCAAACCCGGACCCGGGCCCGGACCGGCATCCGCGGCCGCGTCCGGCGGCGGCCGGCACCGGACGGTACCCGGGGGCGGCAGGCTAACGGTGCCAGGGGGCGGCAGGCGAACGGCCCTGCTGGCCGGCGCGGGACTGGTCTCCCTCGCGCTGCTCGCCACCGTGCTCGTGGCCAAGGGCTGGTCCGAGGGCGGCGGCACGCCGCACCCCGGTACCACCACATGGGGTGCCCCCGGCACGGACGCCACCGGGACCGGCCCCCACCGGAAGCCGTCCGCCGGCACCTCCCCGTCGCCGGCCTCCGCGGGCGAGCCCGTCGAGATCGCCCACGGCAGACTGCGCAGCCTGGACTCAGGGCTCTGTCTGGACGTGCGCGGCGGCCGGGTGCGGGAGGGAGCCGCCCTGCGGCTCGGCACGTGTGCGGACACCGGCTCGCAGCAGTGGTCGTACCAGGACGACGGCATGCTGCGCAGCGTCCCCGACCCCGGCCTGTGCCTCACCGCCGACCCGGGTGTGCGCACGGTCGTGGTCTCCGGCTGCCTGGTCCACGCGGGCGAGGTGTCGTACGACCTGACGGTGCGCGGTGAGCTCCTGCTGCGCTGGGACAAGGACCTCGGGCTGGCCGTGGACGGGGCGAAGGTGGTCGTCGCCCCGCGTGACGGATCGTTTCAGCAACGTTGGGAGCTGGCACCGGGCGGCGCGGGTGAACCGGTGGCGCCGGGGACCGCACGCTCCGTGCCACCCGGGCCGGAGAAGGACCGGAAGGACGAGGGGGACGGGCGGGACGGGAAGACCGCGAAGGGCGGGAAGCCGGGGGAGCGGAGTGGGCCCGCGTCCCCGCCGGACCAGGGGGCGCCACCGCCGGTGCCGGCGACTCCGCGGGAGCCCTACGCCACGAGGGTCGCGCAGGTCGGCGTCCACGGCGGCTCCGCCCCTGCCGTCCCGTCCGGTCCGCGGCCGGCGACCGGAGCCCTCGCCACGCTCACCACGACGGCGGGCGACGTCCTCGCGTCCGTACCGGCGAGGGCGTCGGGCGCCGTGAGCGGGGTGGGAAGCCTGCTCGGCACGTGTATGGACCGCCGGGGCACGCCATCCCAAGGGGCCTTTCAGTAAAGGGCATCGAACGTTCCGGCCGCGGTGAACGCGTCGGTGATCGGCGCGGTGAGCGAGGCGAGGCGGCGGGCACCCGTGGCGCCGATCGGCGCCCACAGCGCGGCACAGTGCTCGTCCGTCTCCCGCTCGACGCGCTCGCGTGCCGCACTGCCGGCATCGGTGATCACGGCGTCCGGGTCGAGCCAGCCGCGCGCGACGAGGCGTGCCGTCGCCGCGGCCCACTCCCCGTCGTCCCAGCGGCGGGTCGCCCGCGCGAGAGCCGTCGGGAGACGGCCCGTCGCCGTGTGCAGAACGAGACAGTCGCACGGTCCCAGGCCGTTGTCGGCGAGCACGACCAGATGGGCGTCACCGCGCCACTCGCGCGCCACCGTGATCTGCTGCCACAGCGCGACGTGCGGATCGGACGGAAGCGCCACCGAGGCGTTCGCGGCGGCCAGCACCTTGCCGGCGTAGTCGGCACCGGCGACGACCGGGTCGATCAGCGAGCGCGCTTCGGTGAGGCGGCCGTCCGAGAGGCGTACGCCGACGCGCCGCATCGCCCGTCCGGCGGCCAGGAAGCGGGCGCTCTGCCACCGCTCGGGCGACGCCGCGTCCCACACGTCCGCCGCCGCCCGCACCGCCCGCGGGCTGAAGTTGTAGAAGGCCGCGAGCGTGACCTGCCACGGAACCGCCCCCATCGCGGCCGACCGGAAGGCCAGATACGCCCGCCCGCGGTCGGTCACGCCGAACTCGGCCGCCGCTCGGGCGGTTTCGGGGACGAGATAGACGAACAGGTGGGCGGCGCTGATGGCGTCACTGACTTCGCGGACCGCGTCGAGGTCCATGGGGCCGTCGTCGGGGCGGGCGGTGTGGGGAAGCTCGTCGAGATGCATCGCGGTGGTCTCTCCTGAGGTTCGCGGGGCGCTGTCGGGCGGGCGTCCCGGCAGCGGCGGTCGGCACCGCGCGTCCGAGGGCGCGACCGGCATCGGGTCCGTGTGCCGGGGCAGACCGCGGCGGACACGGGAACGGCACGACGGCGCCGTCCTGACGCGTCCTCGCAGCCCAGGCCGATGAATCGACGGTACCATCAATAATCGATTATTCGACGGATCATCTATGCTGACGCCATGGCCGGTACACCTCGCAACCCCGCCCTCTCCGGGAAGCAGATGCTCTCCGAGCAGGTCTACGCCCATCTGAAGAACGCGATCATGCGCGGGGACCACGCCCCGGGCGACGCCCTCAAGCCACAGGACCTCGCCGGTGAGCGGGGAGTGAGCCTGGCCGTGACGCGCGAGGCGCTCGTGCGGCTCGTCGGCGAGGGGCTCGCCGACCGGCTGCCCAACCGTGGATTCGCGGTCCCGTCCTTCTCCGACCAGCGCTGGCAGGAGATCGCGGAAGCCCGCCGGACCATCGAACCGGCCATGCTGCGCATGTCCGTCGAACGCGGCGACGTGGACTGGGAGTCCCGCGTACGAGCCGCCCACCACCGCCTGGTCCGGACTCCGGCGTACGGGCCAGAGGGCGGCGAGTACTACACCGGTGCCTGGGCGGAGGCGCACCGGGTATTCCACCGCACGCTGCTGGAAGGGTGCGGTAACCGCGCGCTGCTGGAGACCTTCGACCGGTTGTGGACCGCGAGTGAGCTGGCCCGCCGCTGGTCGGCGCACCGCGACCCCGACCGCGACGGTGCCGAGGAGCACCGCAGGCTGGAGGAGGCGGCGCTGGCCCGCGACGCCGACACCGCGGCCGCGGTACTGGTCCGGCACCTCACCCTGACCGCGGCCGCGCTGGCCGACGATCAGGGCCGGACGACCGACTGAGGACTCTCCCGAAGTCCCCGGCGGGCCAAGTCCCCGGCCCGCCAAGTCCCCGGCCCGCCAAGTCCACCGGTTGGCCAGTCCCCGGTGGGTCGGCGCACGGCGCACGGCGCCGGACGCGGTGCGTCGCGGGGCGGAGGGTGTTCCTCGTGCCGGCCGGTCCGGGCGGCCCAGGCAGCCCCGCGAGGTGCCGCGGCTGTCGAGGCGCACCCGCCCGGGACCGCGGAACGGCCCGCGTGGCACGCGTCGCCGCGCGCACCCTGTCGCCCCGGGGTTCCCGTCATCCGCGCCGGACGTGCGGCGCCGGACCCGTGGCGCCGGACGCGCGGAGCCGGATCCGGCACCGTACGGGTGGGCGCCCGTCGGGAGATCCGAAGGCCGCGCGAGTACCCGGGTGGACGGCCGAAATCACTGAATACAAGTCAATGGGCGGTCGGCGCGCCAAGCCTCTCCGGCCGCTTTACTTCAAGGGTTTACAAGGATTTTCCCCGTCGTGTGTTTCATGTGAAGTAATACACTTGGCGACAGGTTTTTGTCAGGCTTGGGTCAGGGTTGGTGCAGACTTCGCGCGGGCGCGGTGATCCGGCGTATCCGGTGTGCCACGATCGAGCCAGCGGGCCGAAGTCATCCCGAATTTACAGAGCTCGGCGCGGTCGCACGGGGTGTTGCGCCGGGGTGAGTGCCGGGTGAATGGCCTGGGCGCTTTGACGGTCTTGTGACGGTGTGAGGCCAGAGCTCCACCGGCCCGGAGGCCGTTTCGGCGCCATGGATTGCTCGGATTTTCGGCTCTTGCGGTGAATTTCCCCGACTGGCCGAATCAACACCCCCGGGCGTGATAGGGCCGTTCCGTTATTGACCCGCGAGTAATGAAGTCGCTACTTTCCGGGGGCCTCACCCCGAGCACTCCGCCGCACACATCCCCCACCGTGCTGTCCTCCCGATTATTCGGAGCATCATGACGCCCCCTGTGCGTGCCGTCGACCTGATCATGTGCATCACCCCTTTCGGAGAACCCGATGCCCGGCTGGCCGGCGCGGTCCGCGCCGCAGGCGGACTCGGAATCCTGGACCTGGGACGTGGTGACCGAAGAACCCGGGAGGAACTGGCCCGGCTGAGACGGTCGGCGCCCGCCTCCTACGGCGTGCGGGTCGCCCCCGGCTGCGCGCTCACCCCCGAAGACCTCGACGAGGTGCCCGACACGGTGGTCCTGGCCGGCGGAGCCCCCTGGGCCATCGGCCGGATCAGCCCGGAATGCCGGGTGCTGGCCGAGGTGACCGGCCTGGCCGAAGCCCGTGCGGCGGTCGCCGCCGGAGCGCACGGACTGATCGCCCGGGGCTCCGAGAGCGGTGGCCGGGTCGGCGCCCTCAGCACCTTCGTCCTGCTCCAGCAGCTCCTCGACGCCACGGGGCCGGACCTGCCGGTGTGGGCCTGCGGCGGCATCGGACCGCGTACCGCGGCGGCCGCGGTGGCAGGCGGCGCCGCCGGGGTCGTCCTGGACAGCCAGCTCGCCCTGCTCGCCGAGTCCCGGCTGCCCGAGGCGACAGCGGCCGTACTGCGCTCGCTGGACGGTTCCGAGACGGCCGTGGTGGCCGGTCACCGGATACTGCACCGCCGCGGCCCGGACACCGTGCGGCCGCCCGCCGACGACCCGGCCGCCGTCGCCGCGCTGCTGGGCGGCGAGGACCCGCGCACCCAACTGCTGCCGGTGGGCCAGGACGGCTTCCTCGCCGCCCGGTTCGCCGAACGCTGGGGCGGAGTGCGGCGGACCGTAAGGGAGTTGACGGCCGCCGTCCGGGAGGGCGCCGTCGCGGCCCCGGACGCGTTACGGCCCGGCACCTCAGCCATGAGCCGTGCCCTCGGCACCCGGCTGCCCCTGGCCCAGGGCCCGATGACCCGGGTCAGCGACCGGGCCGACTTCGCCGCCGCCGTCGCCGCCGACGGGGCGCTGCCCTTCCTCGCGCTGGCCCTCGCCGACGGCGCCCGCACCCGGGAACTGCTCACCGAGGCCAAGGCCGCGCTGGCCGGCCGGCCCTGGGGCGTCGGCGTCCTCGGCTTCGCCCCCGAGGACCTCAGGAACGCCCAGCTCGACGCGGTACGGGAACTGCGGCCCAGCCACGCGATCATCGCGGGCGGCCGACCCGCCCAGGCGCAGGCGCTGGAGAGCGCCGGGATCAGGACCTTCCTGCACGTGCCCTCGCCCGGGCTGCTGCGGCAGTTCCTGGAGGCGGGGGCCCGCAGATTCGTGTTCGAGGGCTCCGAGTGCGGCGGGCACGTCGGACCGCGGGCGAGCTTCCCGCTCTGGGAGGCCCAACTCGCCGTCCTGGAGGACTTCCCGGACGTCGAGGGCCTGGAGGTGTTCTTCGCCGGCGGCATCCACGACGAACGCTCCGCCGCGATGGTCGCCGCGCTGGCCGCGCCGCTGACCGCCCGGGGCGCGGCCGTCGGCCTGCTCATGGGCACCGCCTACCTCTTCACCGAGGAGGCCGTGGACCGGGGCGCCATCCGGCCCCTCTTCCAGCGCCAGGTCATGGCCGCCGCCTCCACCGCCCTCCTGGAGACCGCGCCCGGCCACGCCACCCGCTGCGTGCCCAGCCCGTTCACCCTCGGCTACCACCGGCGCGAGGCCGAACTGCGGGCGAACGGGGTGCGGGACCGGGAGCTGTGGGAGGAACTGGAGCGGCTCAACGTCGGCCGGCTGCGCGTCGCCAGCAAGGGCGTCGACCGCGCGGACGGCGGCGAGCTGACGCCGGTGGACGAGCAACGCCAGCTCAACGAGGGCATGTTCATGGCCGGGGAAGTCGCCGTGCTGCGCTCGGCGACCACCACCGTGGCCGCCCTGCACCACGCCGTGACCGACGGCGCGGCCGACTTCCTCGCCCGGCGGGGACCGGCCCCCGAACAGCGTCCGGAGCCGCCCGCGCCCGCCCCGCTCGACATCGCGGTCGTCGGCATGGCCGGCATGTTCCCGGACGCCCCCGACCTGGCCACCTTCTGGGCGAACGTGGTCGCGGGACACGACGCCGTCACCGAGGTCCCGCCCGACCGCTGGGACCCGGACGTCCACCACACCGACGGCCACACCGCATCCCGGTGGGGCGGCTTCCTGCCCGCCATCCCCTTCGACCCACTGAGCTACGGCATCCCGCCCGCCTCCCTCGGCCACATCGAACCGGTCCAGCTGCTCGCCCTGGAGGCCGCCCGGCGCGCCCTGGACGACGCCGGATACGGCACGCGGGGACGCGAGTTCGACCGCTCGCGCACCTCCGTGGTGTTCGGCGCGGAGGCGGGCAGCGACCTCTCCAACGCGGCCACCCTGCGCGCGGTACTGCCCTCCTACTACGGCAAGGTCCCCGACGGCCTGGAGGACCAGCTGCCCCGGCTCACCGAGGACTCCTTCCCGGGCCTGCTCGCCAACGTCATCTCCGGGCGGATCGCCAACCGCCTCGACCTGGGCGGCTCCAACTACACCGTGGACGCCGCCTGCGCCTCCTCACTGGCCGCCGTCGACGTCGCGTGCAAGGAACTCACCGCCGGTACCAGCGACGTCGTGCTGTGCGGCGGCGCCGACCTGCACAACGGCATCAACGACTACGTCCTCTTCTCCTCCGTGCACGCCCTGTCGCCGACCGGCCGATCCCGCGCCTTCGACGGCTCCGCCGACGGCATCGCCCTCGGCGAGGGCGTGGCCTGCCTCGTCCTCAAGCGGCTGGCCGACGCCGAACGCGACGGCGACCGCGTCTACGGCGTGATCAAGGGAGTCGGTTCCTCCAGCGACGGCCGCTCCCTGGGGCTGACCGCGCCGCGCCCCGAAGGGCAACGGGCCGCGCTGCTGCGCGCCTACCGCAACGCCGGCGTCTCCCCGGCGCGGGTCGGCCTGGTGGAGGCGCACGGCACCGGGACCGTGGTCGGCGACCGCACCGAACTCACCGTACTCAGTGAGGTGTTCGCCCAGGCGGGTGCGGAGAACGGCAGTTGTGCCCTCGGCTCCGTCAAGTCCCAGATCGGGCACACCAAGTGCGCTGCCGGACTGGCCGGCCTGATCAAGACCACCCTGGCCCTGCACACCGGCGTCAAGCCGCCCACCGTGCACCTCGACCGGCCCAACCCGGCCTGGAAGGAGGAGGACAGCCCGTTCGTCTTCCACACCGAGGCCCGGCCCTGGGCCGCCCCGGCCGCCGAGCGCCTCGCCGGGGTGAGCGCCTTCGGCTTCGGCGGCACCAACTTCCACGTCGTGCTCGGCGCCTACGACGGCGCCGTACCGCCCGAGCAGGGACTGGACCTGTGGCCCGCCGAACTCTTCGTGTTCCGCGGACGGGACGAGAAGGCCGCCCACCGGGGCGCCGAGGAGATCCTGCGGGCCGCCGGGACGGGATCGTGGCGACTGCGTGACCTGGCACTGGCCGCCGCCCGCCGCGCCGACGCCACGCACGAGCCGGTGCGGGCCGCGGTCGTCGCGCGTGACCCCGACGAACTGACCGGGCTGCTGCGCCGGCTCCTCGCGGGCGAGCAGGACCCGGCCGCCGGCCTCCACCTGGCCGGCCCACGGGCGGACGCCGACGCCGACGGCAAGGTCGCCCTCCTCTTCCCCGGCCAGGGCAGCCAGCGCCCCGGCATGCTCGCCGACCTCCTGGTGGCCTTCCCCGAGCTGCAGCACTACCTCCGACTCGGCAGGGCCCACGCCGGTGCCCTCTACCCGCCCACCGCCTTCGACGACGCGACCCGCGAGCGGCGGCGGGCCGCCCTCACCGACACCCGGGCCGCCCAGCCCGCCCTCGGCATCACAGGCCTCGCCGCGCACGCCCTGCTGACGGCCGCCGGGGTCCGCCCCGGCATGGCCGCCGGACACAGCTACGGCGAACTCGTGGCCCTCGCCGCGGCCGGCGCCCTCACCCCCGAGGCGCTCCTGGAGCTGAGCACGGAACGCGCCGCGGCCATTCTGGCCGCCGCGGGCGACGAACCCGGCACCATGGCCGCGGTGTCCGGCGCCGCCGGGGACGTCGAGCGCGCGCTGCGCACCGCGGGGGTGCCGGACTCGGTCGTGGTCGCCAACCACAACTCGCCCCGGCAGAGCGTGATCTCCGGCCCCACCGAAGAAGTGACCGAAGCCGTCGGGAGGTTGCGCGAGGCCGGGCTCGGCGCCAAGCGCATCCCGGTGGCCTGCGCCTTCCACAGCCCGGTCGTCGCCGGGGCCGGACAGCGGTTCGCGGAGGTCCTCGCGGAGACGACCGTACGACCGCCCGAGTTCCCGGTGTGGTCCAACCGCACCGCGGCTCCCTACCCGGCGGACCCCGAGGCCGTCCGCGCCGAACTCGCCGCCCAGATCGGGTCCCCCGTCGCCTTCGCCGCCCAGATCGAGGCGATGTACGAGGCCGGGGCCCGGACCTTCGTCGAGGCGGGGCCCGGCACGGTCCTCACCCGGCTCGTCGGGCAGGTCCTCGGCGACCGCCCGCACACCACGGTGGCCTGCGAACCCCGTGCCGACAGCGGCCTGCGCGGCTGGCTCGACGCACTCGCCCGCCTCGCGGTGGCCGGAGCGCCGGTGCGCACCGCCTGGCTGCTGCGCGGCCGCGACGCCGTGGACGCGCTCCGCACTCCGGTGCCGGAGCGGCCGGGCTGGACCGTCGACGGACAGCTCGTGCGCACCGCCAGCGGAGACCTCCTGCCCGGTGCCCTCGCACCGGCCCGACGAGTCGTGGAGACGACCGTGACGACGAACCAGCCGCACGACGCCCCGGCCGACCGGGACGCGCTGATCTCCGAGTTCCTGCGCACCAGCCGGGAGATGATCGCCGCCCAGCGTGACGTGCTGCTCACCTACTTCGGGGCCGCGCCGGGGGCGGTGCCCGCCGCGCCCGCGTCGCCGCAGCAGCTCACGCCCCTTCCGGCCCCGGCGCTCGCGCCCGCCGAGGCCCTCGCGCCCCGGCCGGAACCCGCCGCCGGGCCGGAGCCCGCGGCCCGGGAGACCGACGTCGAACGGGTCGTCCTGGAGATCATCAGCGAGCGCACCGGCTACCCCGTCGACATGATCGAGCCCGACCTCGACCTGGAGGCGGACCTGAGCATCGACTCGATCAAACGGGCCGAGATCGCCGGTGAGCTGGCGAAGCGGCTCGGTGTCGCGGGCGGGGCCGAGACCCTGGACGACGCCGAACTGGAGGAACTGGCCAAGGCACGCACCGCCGCGGCCGTCACCGGATGGCTGAAGGCACGCGTCGGCACCGGCGGTCAGGCCGCGGAAGAGGAGCCGGCCGCGGCCACCGCCGAACCGTCGGCACACCGCCCTGCCGCACCCGAGGAGATCCCCCGCGGCGAGGCGCCCAGGCGGTTCGAGATGCGCCCGGTCGCACTGCCGGAGCCGGACCCCGCCGCCGACCCGGCCACGGTGCTGGGCGGCCTGCGGTTCGTGATCCTCGGTGCCGGCGACCGGCTGGCGGAACGGCTCTCCGGGTACGGCGCCGAGTGCGTGACCGCCGGCCCCGGCCACCGGCTCGACGAGGCCGACGGCAGGGTGGACGGCGTCCTCTACCTGGGCGGGCTGCCCGGCAGCGACACGCCCGTGCTGCCGGACGCGTTCCCCGTGCTGCGGGCGGCACTGGCCCGCGGCCCGCGCTGGCTGCTGGCCGCCCGGCCCGCCGAGGGCGAGGACGCGTCCCGCGCGGCCGGGCTGCACGGCCTGTTCCGCACCGTCGCCCGGGAGTACCCGGACACCGTCGCCCGGGTCGTGGACCTCTCGGACACCGCACCGGAAGCCGTCGCCGAAGCCCTGCTCGCCGAACTTCTCGCACCCGCACCGGCCCCCGTCGTCCTGCGCACCGCCGCCGGCCGGCAGGGTCTCGAAATGACCGAGGTACCGCTGGGCCCGCTCGGCAGCACCGGTGCGGGACCCGCCGGGGCGGGGGCCGCCGAGGCCGCCGCGCTCGGCCTCGACCGGGACTCCGTGGTGCTGCTGGTCGGCGGTGCCCGGGGCATCACCGCGAAGTTCGCGGCCGGGCTCGCCGCCGCCTGCCGGTGCCGCGTCGAACTGCTCGGCCGTACGCCCGCCCCCACCGGCCCCGAAGCCCCGGACACCGCGGTCGCCGGTACTCCCGCCGAACTCCGCGCGGCCCTCGCCGCCCGGGGCGGACAGGGACCCGCCGAGGTCGGCCGGCAGGCCGAACTGATCCTCGCCCAGCGAGAGATCACCGCGACCCTGGACGAGCTCGCCGCGCTCGGCAGCACGGCCCGCTACCACGCCGTGGACTTCCGCGACCGGGACGCCGCGCTCCAGGCCGTCAAGGAGATCCACGCCGACCACGGCCGCCTGGACGGGGTGGTCTTCGCGGCCGGGGTGATCGAGGACCGGCTGATCGCCGAGAAGTCACCGGAGTCCTTCCAGCGGGTCCACGGCACGAAGACGACCGGCGCCGCGACCCTGCTCGCCGCCCTGGAGGAGCTGCCCAACGGGCCAGGATTCGCGGTGCTGTTCGGCAGTGTCTCGGCCGTCCTCGGCAACCGGGGCCAGGCCGACTACGCCGCCGCCAACGACGCCCTGGAAAGCCTCGGCGCCGACTGGGCGGACCGCACCGGCAACCGGGCACTGACCGTGCACTGGGGGCCCTGGGCGCCGACCGGCGGCCACACCGGGATGGTCAGCCCCGAACTGGGGCGGGAGTACGCCAGGCGCGGGGTGAACCTGATCGACCCCGACGAGGGCGTCGCCGCGCTGCTGCGCGAACTCGCCTGGGGCGCGGAGTCCGTCCGGGCCGTCGTCTACACCGCGTCGGGCTGGTGACATGAGCGACGACCGCCTGACACCGGTCGCGATCGTGGGCATGGCGGTGCTGCTGCCCGGTGCCGCCGGCCTCGACGCGTACTGGAGGAACCTGCGCGACGGTGTGGACGCGATCGGCGAGGTGCCCGAGGGACGGTGGGACGCGGACTACTACCGGCCCGGCTCGGCCGCCGGGCCCGCCGTCCCCGACCAGGTGTACTGCCGCCGCGGCGGCTTCGTGGACGGCCTCGCCGAGGTGGAGGTCACCCGCTACGGCATCATGCCGAACTCCGTCGACGGCACCGAACCCGACCAGCTGATCGCCCTCGACGTGGCCGCCGCCGCGATCGCCGACGCCGGCGGCGCCGACCGGCTGCCCGACCGGCACCGCATCGGCGTGGTCCTGGGGCGGGGCGGCTATCTCACGCCCGGCCTGGTCCGGCTCGACCAGCGGGTCCGGACGGCCGGACAACTCGTGCGCACCCTGGGCGAGTTGGTGCCCGGGCTCAGCTCCGGCCAACTCGCCCGGGTGCGGGAGGCGTTCACCGCACGCCTCGGGCCCGCCAGCCCGGAGTCGGCGATCGGTCTGGTCCCCAACCTCGCCGCCTCCCGGATCGCCAACCGTCTCGACCTGCGCGGCCCCGCCTACACCGTGGACGCGGCCTGCGCGTCCTCGCTGGTCGCCGTCGACCAGGCGGTCGGCGAACTCGACTCCGGGCGCTGCGACCTGATGCTCGCCGGGGGAGTGCACCACTGCCACGACATCACCCTGTGGAGCGTCTTCTCCCAACTGCGCGCGCTCTCCCCGAGCCAGCGCATCCGCCCCTTCCACCGCGAGGCCGACGGCATCCTCATCGGTGAGGGCACCGGGGTCGTCGTCCTCAAGCGCCTCGCCGACGCCGAACGCGACGGCGACCGCGTCTACGCCGTGATCCGCGGCACCGGCGTGGCCAGCGACGGACGTACCGCCGGACTCGTCAATCCCGACCCCGGCGGGCAGGCGCACGCCGTACGGCAGGCCTGGCGGGCCGCCGGCCTGGACCCCGCGGCCGCGCACTCCGTCGGACTGCTGGAGGCGCACGGCACCGCGACCCCGGCCGGCGACGGAGCCGAACTCGCCACCCTCGCCGAGGTGTTCGGGCCGAGTGACGGCGCCGAGCGAGCGGTGCTCGGATCCGTGAAGTCGATGATCGGCCACACCATGCCGGCCGCCGGGGTCGCGGGCCTGGTCAAGGCCGCCCTCGCCCTGCACCACACCACCCTGCTGCCCACCCTGCACTGCGACGACCCGCACCCGGCCCTCGCGGACACCCGTTTCCGCACCCTGGACCGGGCCGAACCCTGGCTGACCACCCCCGGCCGGCCGGTGCGCCGGGCCGGGGTGAACGCCTTCGGGTTCGGCGGCATCAACGCCCATGTCGTGCTGGAGGAGGCACCCGGCAGACGCGGGGCCGCCGCCCCCGCGGTCACCACGGTCACCGAGCCCGAGCGCATCCTCCTGCTCGCCGCCTCCACCCCCGAACAGCTCGCGGACGTCCTCGCCGGCCACGACTCGGCCGTCCTCGTCGCCGGCCTCGCCCCCGACCGTGCCCATCCGCAGGCCGGGCCTGCCCGGCTGGGCATCGTGGACCCCACCGCCAAGCGGCTCGCCCTCGCCCGCCGCGCGGTCGGCAAGGGGCGTGCCTGGCAGGGCCGCAACGACGTGTGGTTCAGACCCGCGCCGCTCCTCGACACCGGCAAGCTGGCCTTCGTCTTCCCCGGTCTGGAAGGCGAGTTCACTCCCCGCGTCGACGACATCGCCGCCCATTTCGGCCTCCCCGCCGTCACCGCCCCGGCGGACCGGGACGTACGGGCCGGTGACGTGGGCCGTCACGGGTTCGGTGTCGTCGGCGTGGGGCGGCTGCTGGACACCGCGCTGCGCCGGATGGGCGTGGTCCCGGACGCGGTGGCCGGGCACAGCGTCGGCGAGTGGACGGCGATGGTGGCCGCCGGTCTCTACTCCGGCGACCAGGTGGACGCGTTCATGGCCGGGTTCGACCCCGACTCGGTCACCGTGCCGGGCCTCGCGTTCGCCGTCGTCGGGGCTCCCGCCGCGCGGGTCCTGGCGGCCCTCGACGACTGGGCGGACGCCGGGATCGTCCTCTCCCACGACAACGCGCCCGGCCAGTCGATGGTCTGCGGCCCGGACCGGGCGGTGGCGGACTTCGTCCGCGCCTTCCGCGCCGACGGTGTGCTGTGCCAGGTGCTGCCGTTCCGCTCCGGCTTCCACACGCCGATGCTGGAGCCGTACCTGGCGCCCATCGAGGCGGCCGCCGAGCGCTTCCGGCTGCACCGGCCGACCGTCCCGGTCTGGTCCGGCACCACCGCGGCGCCCTTCCCGCGGGCCGAGGCGGAGGTGCGCCGGCTGTTCCTCCGGCACCTGCTGGAGCCGGTCCGGTTCCGTGAGCTGGTCGAGGCCCTGTACGCCGCCGGGCACCGCGCCTTCGTCCAGACCGGACCCGGTCAGCTGGCCTCGCTCATCGCCGACACCCTGGGCGACCGCGACCACCTCGCCGTCGCCGCCAACTCCCCGCACCGCTCCGGGCTGGGCCAACTCCGGCGGGTGGCCACCGCGTTGTGGACGGCGGGCGCGGCCGTCGCCCCCGCGGTGAACCCGGCACCGTCCGTGGGGAGCGGCACCCGCCGCACGGGCGCGCCGGTACGGGAGCGTCCGCCGGTCCGCCTCGACCTGGACGGTGCCCTGGTCTCCCTGGACGGACCGGTCCTGCACCGGCTCCGCGCCGAACTCGCGCAGCCGGCCGTGCTCGGCGGTCAGTCCCCGCTCGCCGGATTCGCGCAGCCGGCCGTGCCCGCCGGTCAGTCCCCGCTCGGCGACCTCGCGGCGCGAATCCCGGCCGCCGCCGAACTCGACGCGCTGCTGCGCGACACCGCGGACACCGCGGCCGCCGTCCTCGCCGCCCGCCGGACACCGGCACCACCGGCCACGGGCTCCGCGCCGGTTCCGGGCCGGCCCCGACCGGCTCCCGTGGTCCCGGCCGCACCGGGAGCGCCTCCGGTTCCCGGAACGCCCTCGCGTCCCCGAACGCCGACCGGCCCCGGGGCCCCACCGGTCTCGCCCGCTCCGCCGGACCGGCAGATCCCGTCCGCTCCGACCGCCCCGCCGTCCCCCGGGACGCGCACCACCACCGTCCGGGTCTCCACGGACACCATGCCCCACCTGCTCGACCACTGCTTCCACCCGCAACGTGCCGACTGGCCCGACCTCGAGGACCGTTGGCCGGTGGTCCCGGCCACCACCATCGTCAAGCACCTGATGGACGCGGCCGAGGAGGCCACCGGACTGCGCGCGGTGGCCGTGCACGGCGCCCGCTTCGACCGCTGGCTCACCGCCACGCCCCCCGTCGACGTCCCGGTCACCGTGACTCCCGGGAGCCCCGGCCGGGTCGCGGTCGCCTTCGGGCCCACGGCCCGCGCGGTCGTCGAACTCGCCCCCCGCCACGCGCCCCCGCCCGAGGCCGCCACCACGCCGTTGTCCCCCGAACGCGTCCCCGCCCACACCGCGGCCCAGCTCTACGCCGAGCGCTGGATGTTCCACGGCCCGGCGTTCCAGGGCGTCACCGGCCTCACCGCGATCGGCGACCGGCACATCCGAGGAGTGATCACCGCGCCGGCGGCCCCGGGCGCCCTGCTCGACAACGTCGGCCAGATGCTCGGCTACTGGATCATGTCCACCCGAACCGAGCGGACCGTCGTCTTCCCGGTGGGGATGCGGGAGATGCGGTTCTTCGGCCCGCATCCCGCACCGGGCACCGAGGTCGGCTGCCTGGTGCGGATCACCTCGCTCACCGGCACCGCCCTGGAAGCGGACGTGGAACTGACCCTGGGGAACCGGGTGTGGGCCAGGATCCAGGGCTGGCAGGACCGGCGCTTCGACAACGACCCGCACACCCGGCCGGTCGAGCGCTTCCCCGACCGCAACACCCTCTCCGAGGCACGGCCGGGCGGCTGGGCGGTGGTCCACGAACGCTGGCCGGACCTCGCCTCCCGCGAGCTGATCATGCGCAACTCCCTCGGCGGCGCCGAGCGTTCGCGGTACGCCGAGCACGCGCCGCGCGGGCGCAGGCAGTGGCTGCTCGGCCGGATCGCCGCCAAGGACGCGGTCCGCCAGTGGCTCTGGCAGCACGGTGAGGGACCCGTCTTCCCGGCCGAACTCCGGGTGCACAACGACGAGTCGGGACGCCCCTACGTCACCGGCGTCCACGGTCGGACGCTGCCCGCGCTGGACCTCTCACTCGCCCACCGGGCCGAGACCGCCGTGGCGATCGTACGGCCGCACCGGCCAGGACCCGGTCCGGGGATCGACCTCGAGGAGGTCACCGAACGGGACCCGGCCGCCCTGGCGGCCGCGCTGGGCGCCGGCGAACTGCGCCTGCTGCACGAACTCTCCGGAACCGGCTCCACAGCGCTGTGGTTCACCCGGTTCTGGGCCGCGAAGGAGGCCGTGGCCAAGGCGGAGGGCACCGGATTCGACGGCCGCCCACGGGACTTCGCCGTCCTGGAGGCGGCCCCGGACGGCAGCCTGCTGCTGGTCTCGGGCCGGCTGGAGCGGGCCTACCCGGTGCACTGCGCGCCGGTCCGCAATCCCCCCGCACTGCCGGACCGCGACTACGTCGTGGCCTGGACGACCGGACCGGCAGCCGCAGACCCACAGGAGGACCCGCGATGAATCCGCCCCAGCCCGAAGTCCGCGCCGACGAGGAGGCGGTGCTCGCCGACCTCACCCGGATGCTCCGCACCCTCCTGGAGGAGTACGGCGACGACGACGCCGAGATCGGCATGATGACCACCTTCAACCGCGACCTGGAGCTGGAGAGCATCGACCTGGTGACCCTCGCCGGACTCCTGGAGGAGCGGTACGGGAAACGGGTCAACTTCGCCGAGTTCCTCGCCGGGATGGAGTTCGACGAGATCATCGGGCTGACCGTCGGCCGGCTCGTGGAGTTCGTCGTGTGGAGCCTGAAGGCCACGGAGGCGGGCTGAGCGATGGCGATCGTCGACACCGGAGACATCCGGCTGCACGTACAGCGCATGGGGCCGAAGGAGGGCCGTACCCCGGTCGCCACCGTGGTCCTGGTGCACGGGCTGCTCACCGACAGCCTGGCCAGCTACTACTTCACCGTGGCCCCGGCCTTCGCCGCGTCCGGGCTGGACGTGGTCATGTACGACCTGCGCGGCCACGGCCGCAGCGCCCGGCCGCCCGGCGGATACACCCTCGACCACAACATCGACGACCTGGAGGCCCTGCTCGACCGGCTGTCGATCACCGGCCCGGTCCACCTCGTCGGCAACTCCTACGGCGGCACCATCGCCTTCGGCTACGCGGCCCGTCATCCCGAACGCGCCGCCAGCCTCACCCTCATCGAGTCCGAGCCCGCCACCGCCTCCTGGGCGGACAAGCTCGGCCGCATCCTGCACCGGGTCGTCACCGAACTCGCCCACAACGAGCCGGACGCCATCGCCTGGATCACCGCGAACCGCAGCCACAACACCGCCCGCCTGGCCAAGGGCGCGGCCCGCCTGGCCCGCGAGACCAGCCTCGGCCGGGACATCCCCGCCAGCCGGGTCCTGTCCGACGCGCAGATCAGCGCCGTCCGCTGCCCCGTGCTCGGGGTGTACGGCGGTGACTCGGACCTGGTGGAGGTGGTCCCGCTGAAGGCGGCCCTGCTCGCGGACTACCGGTCGGTGGTGCTGCCGGGGCACGAGCACTCCGTGCTGGTCGAGGCGGCCGGCACGGTCGGCGGGCACATCATGGAGCTGATCCACTCGGTCAGCCGGACGCGCGCGGCCGGCGTCCGGTGAGCGGGTTCCTCTTCGTCGTACCGCCCCTGGTCGGACACATCAACCCGGCCGTCGGCGTCTCCGCCGAACTCGGCGCGCGCGGCCACCGGGTGGCCTGGGTCTGCCCCGACCCGGCGCTGCTGCGCAGGCTGGCGGGACCACAGGCGCGGGTGTACCCGTGCGCGGGGACCGCCGAGGGCGCACGGCCCGCCGACCTGCGCGGTGCGGAGGCGCTGAAGTTCCTGTGGGAGTGGTTCCTGGTACCGCTCGCGGAGGCGATGGCCCCCGGTGTCCGGGCCGCCGTCGACGACTTCCGTCCCGATGTCGTGGTCGCCGACCAACAGGCCTTCGCCGGCGCCCTGGTGGCCGAGCGCACCGGTCTGCCCTGGGCGACCTCGGCGACCACCTCCGCCGAGTTCGGCGGCGCCTACGACGGCATCCCCAAGGTCGCCGAGTGGCTCCGGGCCAGACTCGCGGAGCTCCGGAACCGTATCGGCGACCCGGCCGGCACGGCCGACCCGCGCTTCTCGCCGCGGCTGACGCTCGCCTTCACCACTCCCGAACTGGCGGGCGACACGACCGACATGGGGGTGCGTCACGTCGGACCGTCGATCGCGGACCGGCCGGCGGGCGACGGCTTCCCCTGGGAGTGGCTGGACCCGGGCCGGGAGCGGGTCCTCGTCTCGCTCGGCACCGCCAACGCGGACGCCGGCGGGCGGTTCCTGGCCGAGTGCGTGGCCGCCGTACGCGAACGGGCCCACCGGGTACAGGCGTTGGTGGCGGACCCCGGAGGCACCCTGCCGCCCGCCACCGACGACAAGGACATCCTGATCCTGCCCTCGCTGCCCCAGCTCCCGCTGCTGGAGAGAGTCGACGCGGTCGTCTGCCACGCCGGGCACAACACCGTGTGCGAGGCCCTGTGGCACGGCGTCCCCCTGGTCGTCGCCCCCATCCGGGACGACCAGCCGGTGATCGCCGGGCAGGTCGTCGACGCCGGCGCCGGTGTCCGGGTCAGATTCGGCCGGGTCACCTCGCAGCGGCTGGGCGAAGCCATCGACACCGTCCTTTACGAACCCGGCCCGCGCACCGCGGCGGCCCGGATCCGGGCCGCGTTCCGCGCGGCGGGCGGCGCGCCGGCCGCCGCGAACCATCTGGAAGCCCTGGCAGCCGATCCGCACCTCAGGAGACCCGATGAGCGAGCAGAGTGACATCGAGGCGTTGCGCGCCGCCTACCAGCGGGACCTTGCCGACGGCGTCGACCGCTTCTTCGAACCCCGCCGCACCACCTGCCCCTGGTGCGCCTCCGACCGGCTGACCACCCGGCTGCGCACCACCGACCTGCTCCAGCACAAGCCCGGCCGCTTCCTCCTGGACCGCTGCGGGGAGTGCGGGCACACCTTCCAGAACCCGCGTCTGAACGACACCGGCCTGGAGTTCTACTACCGCGACTTCTACGACGGCCTCGGCGAGCAGAAGATGAGCGGCACCTTCGGCGGCCGTACCAAGATGTACCGGGGCCGCGCCGAGTCCATGCTCCCGCACGACGCCACCCCCAAGAACTGGCTGGACGTCGGCACCGGCCACGGCCACTTCTGCGAGGCCGCCCGCGAGGTGCTGCCCGGCACCGCCTTCGACGGCCTCGACTTCACCGACGGCGTCGAACTGGCCGCCCGCGAGGGCCGCGTGGAGCGCGCCTACCGGGGCGCCTTCCCGGAGCTGGCCCCCGACCTCGCCGCCGGCTACGACGTGGTCAGCATGTTCCACTACCTGGAGCACAGCACCGACCCCGACAGCGAACTCCGCGCCGCCCACCGGGCGGTGCGCCCCGGCGGGCACCTCCTCGTGGAGGTCCCCGACCCGCAGAGCCGCTACGCCCGGCTCCTCGGCCGCTGGTGGCTGCCCTGGCTCCAGCCGCAGCACCTGCACTTCGTCCCGGTCGCCAACCTCCGCGCCCGCCTCACCGAGCTGGGCTTCACGGTGGTGGCCGAACAGCACGCCGAGGCACACGACCCCGTCGACCTGCTGGCCGCCGTCTGGCTCGCCCTGGACCACACCGCGCCGCGCGAGGACGCCCCGTGGCTGCCCCGCCCGCCGGGCGCCCTGCGGAAGACGGCCCGCGCGGCCCTGCTGATCGCCGGGATCCCCGTCCTCGTCGCCGGCACGCTCGCGGACCGCTTCGCGGTCCGGCCCCTCGCGCACCGGCTGCGCCTCTCCAACGCCTACCGGATCGTGGCCCGCCGCGACTGACGGCGCCCACCGGAGGTGGACCGACCCGACCGGGTGCTCAGAGCGCCTTGGCGCGGATCATCGCCGACAGCACCAGGGCGCCCGGCAGCAGCGGCACCCAGTCGGTGATCACCCGGTAGCCGATCACGGTCGCGGTGGCCACGGCGACCGGCGAGCCGAACGCGGCCAGGGTGACCACCAGCGCCGCGTCCACCGCGACCCCGCCGGGCACGGGCACGGCACCCCCCGCCGTACCCCCGGCCAGGAAGGCGAAGACCACGGTGCCCCACGAGAGCCCGAGCCCGAGCGCCTCTCCGGTGCAGGCCAGCGCGCTCGCCTGCACCAGCGGCAGCAGGGTGGCCCCGCCCCACAGCGCCACCACCCGGGAGGGCCGGGTGTGCACCGTGCGGGCGTCGGTGAGCGCCGAGCGCACCAGCCCGGTGACCGGCCGTCGCAGCGGCGGCACCACCGCCGTCGCCACCCCCACCAGGGTGAGCACGGCGGCGACCGGGACCAGCACCATGCCGTCCGGGAGCAATTCGCCCAGCCGCCGCCAGGCGGAGGAGGAGACCAGGAAGCCGATCAGCACGACCGTCTTCGCGCCCGACTTGGCCACCGAGTACAGCGCGATCGAGGAGGTGGCCCGTTCCAGGGGGACGCCCCGGGTGCGCAGGAAGCGGACGGTGACGGCGTGGGCGCCGAGTCCGGCGGGCAGCACGTGGTTGGCGGCCCCGGCGGCGAACTGCGAGGCCAGCAGCAGCCCCGGCGGCAGCCGGTCGGGCACGGCACCCTGCCGCATGACGGCGGCCAGCACCCAGGTCAGGCAGGTCAGGCCGCCCGCGGCCAGCAGCCACGCGGGTTCCGCGCGGGCGAGCCGGCCGGCGCCCTCGTACAGGAGGGACTGGTTGGTCAGCCCCCACACCGCCGCGACGATCAGCGGGGACAGGCACAGGGCGAGCCGGAGCGGCCGGCCTGCCGCCGGGGACGCCGGCAGGGCGCGCACGGGCGCGTCGGAGCGGAGCGAGGACAGTGAGGACACGGGGACGTTGTCCTTCCACGGCGGGCCGCGGTGGGGAGCCGCAGGCGAGCGGGACCGCGGGCGTGCGGGACCGCTGGGGAGCCTTCCCGTCCCGTATGACTCCCGGATGTCCGAGAACCTAAGGCCGGGGGGCGGGCCGGTGCCACGGGCCCGGCGCCGCCCGGCCGACCGGGTAGCCTTCCTGGGGTACGAAGGACGCGACAGGGGAGGATCCGGCGGTGCACGTCCAGGAATGGCTCGACTCGGTCCCGGCGATCGCCGTCTACGCCGTGGTGGCGCTGGTCATCGGGCTGGAGAGCCTGGGTATCCCGCTGCCGGGCGAGATCGTGCTGGTCTCCGCCGCGCTGCTCTCCTCCCAGCACTCGGGCGTCAACCCGTTCGTGCTCGGGGCCTGCGCCACGGCGGGCGCGGTGATCGGCGACTCCATCGGCTACGCGATAGGCCGCAAGGGCGGCCGGCCGCTGCTGGCGTGGCTCGGCCGCAAGTTCCCGAGACACTTCAGCGAGGGCCATGTGGCCACCGCCGAACGCTCCTTCGAGAAGTGGGGCATGTGGGCGGTCTTCGTCGGCCGCTTCATCGCCCTGCTGCGTATCTTCGCGGGCCCGCTGGCCGGTGTCCTGCACATGCCATACTGGAAGTTCCTGACGGCGAACCTGCTGGGCGGCATCTGCTGGGCGGGCGGCACGACGGCGGTGGTCTACTACGTGGGCATCGTCGCGGAGGACTGGCTGAAGAGGTTCTCCTACGTGGGCCTGGCGGCGGCGGTCCTCTTCGGCCTCGCCTCCATGCTGGTCGTGCGGCGCAAGGCGAAGAAGGTCCAGATGACCGAGAAGGAAGCCGAACCGGTGAACGCCGGGGAGTAGCTCCGCCGGGGGCGCGGGGCCGTACCGACAGGCGGCCGGGGCGCGTGGGCGCGATCGGATCCCACCGCGCCGCACCCCCCGCTCCGGCTACTCGTGCACCCCGCGGTGCGCCTTCGCCAGCTCCGCGTACAGCGTCCCGTTGAGGGTCACCCCCTGAAGCTCCTCCTCCGACAGGCTCCGCTTCACCTTCGCCGGCACCCCCGCCACCAGCGAACCCGCGGGCACCACCATCCCCTGTGGCACCAGCGCCTGCGCGGCGACCAGCGACCCGGTCCCGATCACGGCCCCGTTCAGCACCGTCGCGCCCATCCCGATCAGACAGTCGTCCTCCACGGTCGCGCCGTGCACCACCGCGTTGTGCCCGATGGACACCCGCTCGCCGACGCTCACCGGGAACCCCGGGTCGGCATGGAGCGTCGCGTTGTCCTGGACGTTCGCCTGCGCCCCCACGGTGATCTTCTCGACGTCCCCCCGGACCACCGCGCCGTACCAGACGCTCGCCCCGGCCCTGAGCGTCACGTCCCCGATGACCGAGGCGGTCGGCGCCACGAACACGTCGTCCCCGATCTCCGGCTCGCGCCCGCCGATCCCCACGATCAGCGCCCTGTGCGTCATCACGCTCTCCCATCGTCGTCGACGTCCACGGCAACCTAACCCACCGCCTGGGGCGAAGATCACAGCGGCCCGCCCGCTCACCCGCGGCCCCCTCCGCGTAGCGTGACCCCGTGCCGAAGCCCAAGAACACGTTCTCGTCCTGGTGCCGCCGCCTCGCCCAGCGGGCGGTGCACGCGGGCTGGGCCTGGGCGCAGCGCACGGGTTCCGTCACCGCCGAACACCCCGGCCGCTTCCGGTTCGGCGCGATCGGCGAGGCCACCCGTCTCGCCTTCCCGCTGGGCACGGTGTTCGGCGAACCCTGGATCCACCTCGGCTCCCACTGCATCGTCGGCGAGCAGGTCACCCTCACCGCGGGCCTGATGCCCGACCTCGACCTCGGCCCGGACCCGATCCTGCGCATCGGCGACGGCGTGGTCCTCGGCCGCGGCAGCCATGTCATCGCGGACACGACGGTCACCATCGGCAGCGACTGCTACTTCGGCCCGTACGTGTACGTCACCTCGACCAACCACTCCTACGACGACCCGCACGAGCCCATCGGCAGGCAGTGGCCCCGGATGGAGTCCGTGGAGATCGGACCCGGCTGCTGGATCGGCACCGGCGCGGTGATCCTGCCCGGCGCGCGGATCGGCCGGAACGTGGTGGTGGCCGCCGGCGCGGTGGTCCGGGGCACGGTGCCCGACCACGCGGTGGTGGCCGGCGCGCCCGCCCGGGTGGTGCGGCGCTGGACCGCCGAGACCGGCTGGCAGCCGCCGCTGCGCACCCCGGCGCCGGTCCCGATACCGGACGGCATGACCCCGGAACAGCTGCGCGCGCTGGCGGAGCTGGACGAGGAAGGCGTGGCGCGGCTCGCCGCGCTGGAGAGCGAGAACTGACTCAGCCGGTGGCCAGCAGCAGCGTCCCCACCAGCGCGAGGCCGGCCCCGGCCGCCTGGACGGCCCGCAGCCGCTCGCTGAGGAAACCGCGGGCGGCCAGCGCGGTGACCACCGGATAGAGCGAGGCGAGCACGGCGGCGACGGTGACCGGGCCGTGCTGGGCCGCGACCGAGTAGGTGCCGTTGGCGGCGACGTCGGCGAGGCCGACGAAGCCCAGTGCCGGAACGGTGGACCAGTCGAAGCCGCCGTCCGGCAGCGCGGGCGCGCCCTGCCGCACCGACAGCCACAGGGCCGCGCCGCCCGTCGCGACGCTGGTCACCCGCTGGACGAACAGGGCCAGGAAGAGGCCGGGGACGGTGGTGGAGGCCTCCGTGATCAGCGCGAACACCGTGCCGAAGCCGCCCGCCGCCACCAGTGTGAGCAGGATCGTCCGGCGCTGGACCGGTGCGCCGCGCAGCTGGGGGCCGCCCGCGAGGACGACGCCGCTGACGGCGACCGCGATCCCCGCGAACTGCAGCAGCCCGGGACGCTCGCCGAGGATCAGGCCGACACCGACCGGGACGGCGACGCTCAGGGTGGCCAGCGGCGAGACCACGCCCATCGGGCCCAGGGCGAGCGCCTTGTAGAAGGAGAACAGCGCGACCGGCCCGACCAGGCCCGCCGCGAAGGCGAACCAGAGCCGCGGTCCGGCCTCGGTCCAGCCGCCGGTGGCGGCCACGATCACGCCGAGGACGGCCGCCGCGATGCCCTGCGAGACGACGACCACGGTGAGTGCCGGGGTGCGGCGCGTGAGCAGGCCGCCGCCGAAGTCGGCCAGGCCCCACAGGAGGCTGGTGATCAGGGCGAAGAATGCTGTCACGACCCGCCTCGCAGTACAGTTCGGTGAACGATCAGGTACACCCCACCGTAGTTCAGTCAGTTAAACGCTGTCATTCATAATATTGGACCGTGATGCTCTCGACGATGGACGGAACGTGTCGGACCTCGACCTGCTGACCCAGTCCCTGGCCCGCAACGTCAAACACTGGCGTGCGGTGCGCGGCTTCACCCTCGACGTGCTCGCGGCCCGGGCCGGGGTGAGCCGGGGCATGCTCATCCAGATCGAGCAGGCCCGCACCAACCCGAGCATCGGCACGGTCGTCAAGATCGGCGACGCGCTGGGCATCAGCATCACCACCCTGCTCGACTACGAGCAGGGCCCCAGGGTCCGGATCGTCCCCGTCGAGAAGGCCGTACGGCTGTGGCACACCGAGGCCGGCAGCTACAACCGCCTGCTCGCCGGCACCGAGGCGCCCGGCCCGCTGGAGATGTGGGACTGGCGGCTGATGCCCGGCGAGAGCAGCCCCTCGGAACCGCACCCGGCCGGCACCGTGGAGATCGTCCATGTCACCGCAGGTGAACTCACCCTCACCGTGGACGGCGCCGAGTACCGGGTGCCGACGGGGGCCAGTGCCTCCTTCGAGGCCAACGCGGCCCACGTGTACGGCAACACCGCCGACGTGCCGATGGAGATGGTCATGACGGTCTCGGTCCCGCCCGTGCCCTGAGCCCGGCGGTCCCGGCTGTTAGCGTGCGGTCATGCGCGCACCCATCGGAGACTTCGACACCGCCGTTCCCGCCCCCGACTGCCTGGACGAGCTGGTCGCGCCCGTCGCCGACGCCGTTCGGCACTGGGGCGGCGCCGTGCCGGCCGAGCAGATCGTCTACGTGGAGACCGACCCGCAGTGGGCGGACACCGCCGTCTTCGTCGAGCACTACGGGCGCGACCTGCTGGAGCGGTCGGCGAACTGCGTGGTGGTGGCGGGCAAGCGGGGCGGCGAGACCACCTTGGCGGCCTGCCTGGTCCTGTCCACCACCAGGGCCGACGTCAACGGCGTGGTACGACGTCATCTCGGCGTCCGCAAGGCCTCGTTCGCCTCGATGGACGTGGCGACCGGGGAGACCGGCATGGAGTACGGCGGCATCACCCCGATCGGACTCCCCGACGGCTGGCCCCTGTTGGTCGACCCGGCCGTGGTCGACCTGCCCTACGTCCTGGTCGGCAGCGGCCGCCGTCGCGGCAAACTCCTGGTCCCAGGCAAGGCGTTCGCCGAGCTGCCGGGAGCGGTGGTGCTGCCGGGCCTGGGCGGCTAGCCGGTCCGTCCCGGGGCGTGGTGGGCCAGCGCCAGGTGCGGGTCCCGCTCGCCGGGCGCGGGCGCCGGGTCGGCGTGCACCAGGGCGGCCGTCAGCCGGGGCACCGCGTGCAGCAATGCGTGTTCGGCCGCCACGGCGACCGCGTGCGCCTGCCGTACGGTCGCCTCGCCGTCGACCACCACCGCGACCTCGGCCCGCAGCCGGTGCCCGATCCACCGCAGCCTCAGCTCACCCACCGCCCGTACCCCCGGCACCTCGCGCAGGGTCCGCTCGGCCCGGTCGACCAACTCCGGGTCCACGGCGTCCATCACCCGCCGGAACACCTCCCGGGCCGCGTCCCGCAGCACCAGCGCGATCGCCGCGGTGATCGCCAACCCCACCAGCGGGTCGGCGAGTCGCAGGCCGAGTGCCGCGCCGCCCGCGCCCAGGAGCACGGCGAGTGAGGCGAACCCGTCGGTGCGGGCGTGCAGTCCGTCGGCCACCAGGGCCGCCGAACCGATGTCCCGGCCCACCCGGATCCGGTACCGGGCCACCCACTCGTTCCCGGCGAAGCCGAGCAGCGCGGCCGCCGCGACCGCCGGGAGGTGCGCGACCGGCCGCGGGTCCAGCAGCCGCTCGACAGCGGTCCAGGCGGCGAACGCGGCCGACGCGGTGATCGTCAGCACGATCGCGATCCCCGCCAGGTCCTCGGAGCGCCCGTAGCCGTAGGTGTATCGGCGGTTCGCCGCGCGGCGTCCGAGCACGAAGGCGATGCCGAGCGGTACGGCGGTCAGCGCGTCGGCCGCGTTGTGCACGGTGTCGCCGAGCAGCGCGACGGAGCCGGACACCGCCACGACGACCGCCTGGAGGAGGGCCGTGCCCCCGAGCACGGCCAGCGAGACCCACAGGGCCCGCATGCCGCGCGCGGAAGCCTCCAGGGCGGGGTCGACCTTGTCGGCCGTCTCGTGGGAGTGGGGGGTGAGGAGATGACCGAGGCGATGACGGAGGCCGCCGGACGAGGGGTGGGCGTGCGGGTGCCCGTGCGGGTGGGTGTCCCCGTGGAGGTACCGGTCGTGGGCGTGCGCCGGCTCCGCGTGGCGGTACCGGTCGTGGGCGTGCGCCGGCTCCGCGTGGCGGTGTTGGTCGTGGGCGTGCGCCGGCTCCGCGTGGCGGTGTTGGTCGTGGGCGTGCGCCCGCTCCGCGTGGCGGTGCCCGTCGTCCTCGGCCGCGTGCTGGTGGTGGTGTCCGTTGTCTGTGGGCGCGTGTTCGTCGTCCTCGGCCGCGTGCCCGTGGTGGTGGTGTCCGTCGTCCGTGGGCGCGTGTTCGTGGTGGTGCCGGTCGCTCATGCGGCTCCCCTCTCCGGTGCGCGGGGCGTGGACACGCGACGCCCCCGACGCCATTATGTGCGTATGAGCGCACGCATGCACCTATCACCTGCGCACCATGCGCATCCGCGCAGCCCGGGCGAGGAGCAGTTCGCGGTCGCCGCCGAACTCCTCGCCCTGCTCGGCGACCGCACCCGGCTGACGCTGCTGCACGCCCTGACGACGGGGGAGGCCGACGTCGGCACGCTCACCGAGGTGTGCGGTGCCGCGCGGCCCGCGGTCAGCCAGCATCTGGCGCGGCTCCGGCTCGCCGGTCTGGTGGGCACCCGCAAGGAGGGCCGACGGGTGGTGTACTCGCTGCGCCACGGCCATCTGCGCCGCCTGGTCGAGGAGGCCTTGCGGGTGGCGGACCACCGGCTCACCGAGACGGCCGCCGAAGCCCCTCCCGGAGAGGGGAGTTGAGCTTCCCCAGGAGCGCGAGCACCTCGTCCGGGTCGGCCGTCCCCGGCCGGCGCTCAGAAGGCGGCGGCCGAACCGAGGTACTGCTCGGCGAAGGCCGCCGCCGCCGCGGGTGAGGTGAACAGCCTGCGCAGCCGGGCCAGGCTGGTGCCCGCGAGGAACGGATCCCCGGACGCGGTGCCGTGGTAGATGCCGGACAGGAACTCGGAGAACTCCTGGTAGTCCCAGACCCGGCGCAGACTGGCGTGCGAGTAGCCTCGCAGGCCGGAGTCGTCGTCCTCGGTCACCCGCGCGGCGATCGCGTCGCCCAGCAGGAAGGCGTCGTGCAGGGCGAGGTTCATGCCCTTCGCGGCGATCGGCGCGGTCAGGTGCCCGGCGTCCCCGGCCAGGAAGAGGCGGCCGAACACCATGGGTTCGACCACGTAGTTGTGCATGTCCAGCACGCGCTTCTCGATCAGCCGCCCTTCCCGGAGCGGGGGCGTCCCGGCCGCGCCGAGACGTTCGCGCAGTTCGGTCCAGACCCGCTCGTGCGGCCAGTTCTCCGGATCGTCTCCCGGCGGGCATTGCAGGTAGTAGCGGGTGACCTCGGGACCGCGCGCCATGTGCCCGGCGAACCCGTCGGGATGGACGCCGAACAGCACGCAGTCCGAGGAGGGCGGTGCCTCGGCGAGCAGCGCCAGCCATCCGATGCCGTAGTCGTGCCGGGCGATCCGCACCCGCCCGTCCGGTATCGAGTCCCGGGTCACCCCGCGCGCCCCGTCGCAGCCGGCGACGAACTCGCAGCGCAGCACGTGCCGTCGGCCGGTGGCGGGATCGACGTACGACACCGCCGGCCGGTCCGTCTCCAGATCGTGCGTCCTGACGTCCCGCACCGCGAACCTGATGTCCCCGCCGCGGACGTCCGCGTACTCCCGCACCAGGTCCGTCACCAGCAACGGCTGCGGGTAGACGTAGTGGTGACGGCCGGTCATCTCGCCGTAGTCGAAGCGGAAGCACTCGCCGCCGAACCGGAACTCGAACTCGTCGTGCGTCTGCGCCCCGGCGGACAGCCCGTCGGCCAGGCCGCGTTGCCTCAGTCCGCGGACCGCCCACTCCTCGATCACCCCGGCTCTCGGCCGGGTCTCGATGAACTGTCTGCTCTCGGTCTCCAGGACCACGCAGTCGACGGAGGCGGCCCGCAGGATGTTCGCGACGGTCAGTCCGGCCGGTCCGGCACCGACGACCACGACCGTACGGCGTTCTTCGGAGGGGGTGGGGGGAGTCACCCCCGCATTATGACGGTGTCCCGTCAGACGCGGCCGGGCAGGCCACGTCTGACGGGACACGCGTGTCGGGGCGGGTCAGTGCGCCGGGGCGTCGGTGACCACGACCTCGTCGATGCTGCGCTCAATGTCCTGGGCCGAAGAGGCGGTCGCCTTGGCCCAGTAGTAGATGACGACCGAGAACACGGCGATCACCAGGATGTCCCACCACAGGGCGATGTGGCCCTGGCCGCCGAAACCGCCCTGCCAGGAGATCAGGCCCATGCCGACCAGGTAGACGGGCAGCCACTGGGCGGCCTTGAAGTCCAGCCGCGGCGCGTCGGGCAGGCCCTTGCGGTGGGCGTAGACGCCGTACCCGCCGAGCAGCACGTAGCCGAGCACGATCGCGATGCCGAGCCGCCACAGGGTGCCCCAGCCCGACCAGTAGATGATCAGGTTGGCGACGACGAAGGACAGCGGGGAGACCAGCTTGCCGAAGGGCAGCCGGTACGGCCGTTCGTGGTGCGGCAGCCGGTCGGCGAAGACGCCGTACGCCAGCGGGGCACCGGCGTACATCAGCACGCTCGCCGAGGTGATGAAGCTGACCAGCTCCTGCCAGCTCGGGAACGGCAGGAAGCAGATCACGCCGGTCACGAAGGACATGAGCAGGCCGAACCACGGCACGCCGCGGGCGTCGGTCCGGCTGAAGATCTTCGGCGCGTAGCCGTTCTTCGCCAGGCCGAAGGAGACCCGGGAGGTGGCCGTCGTGTAGATCAGACCGGTGCCGCCGGGGGAGATGATCGCGTCCAGGTAGAGCACCCACGCCAGCCAGCCGAGGCCGACCAGCGTCGCGAGACCGGCCCACGGACCGCTGTCGCCCGCGTAGTGGAGGTGCGCCCAGCCGTGCGCGAAGGTGCTGTGCGGCAGCGCGGCGATGAAGACGACCTGCAGCAGCACGTAGATGACGGCGCCGATGGCGACCGAGCCGAGCGTGGCGCGCGGCAGGTCCCGCTTCGGGTTGCGGCTCTCGCCGGCCAGCTGGATGGCCTGTTCGAAGCCGAGCAGCGCGAAGATGATGCCGCTGGTGCTGATCGCGGCCAGCACGCCCTTGGCACCCATGGGGGCGAAGCCCTCGGAGTGGAAGTTGGCCGGGTGGAAGTTGCCGACGGCGATGATGAAGATCGCGGCCAGCGGTACGGCGATCTTCCACCAGGTCGCGGCGCTGTTGGTGTGCGCGAGCACCCGGACGCCGAAGAAGTTGACCCCGACGAACAGGGCCATCAGGATCACGGCCACCAGCAGGCCGCTCACGGTCAGGGTGCCGTCGGCGTGCTGGAGGTGCTGGGCCCACTTCCAGTGACCGGCGTACCCGATCATGGCCTCGACCTCGATGGGTGCCACGGTCGCGGCCTGGAGCCAGGAGAACCAGCCGAAGGACATGCCGGCCAGTCCGCCGAAGGCGTAGTGCGGGTACCGGGCCGTTCCGCCGGCCACCGGGAACATGCCGCCCAGTTCGGCGTGGACCAGTGCCAGCAGCACGATCGCTATCGCGCCGACCACCCACGAGATGGTCGCCGCGGGACCGGCCTGCACGACGGCCTTCTGGGCGCCGTACAGCCAGCCGGAGCCGATGATCGACCCCACGGAGGCCCACATCAGACCGATCAGCCCGACGTCCCGCCTCAGACCACCCGGAGGCGTGATGTCCTCCGTGGCGGATTTCTCGACACTCACCATGTCAAGTGGCCTCTCATTTTCCGAACGCAGTCTTAACCAGCAAGAGGCCACAAGCTACGGGCGCACACCGCACTGGCTGAAGAGTGTTGCCCAAGATTTGACCCTCGATCCTTCCTGTCTTGGCCGAAGCTTTTACACAGGTCAGCGAGGGTCATGGAATGTCCGTATTCAGCTGTGATAAGTGAGAAGAAGGTAAGACAGGAAGTCTCAGATCTTCCTCAAATCAGAGTTCTCAGGCCAGTCCGAGACGCGGAATTTCAATGGCCGGGCAGTGGTCCATGACCATGTCGAGTCCGGCATCGCGGGTGCGTGCGTACGCGGCTTCGTCGATCACGCCGAGCTGGAACCAGACCGCCTTCGCGCCCTTCGCCACCGCCTCGTCCGCGACCGCGCCGGCCAGCTCGCTGTTGACGAAGACGTCCACCACGTCGACCTCGAAGGGGATGTCCGCGAGCGAGGCGTAGCCCTGCTCCCCGTGCACCGTCTCCGCCTTCGGGTGGACGGGCACGACCCGCTTGCCGAAGCGCTGGAGCGTCGCGGCCACTCCGTACGCCGGGCGATCCCGGTTCGTGGAGAGGCCGACCACCGCCCAGGTGTCGCCGAGTTCGGTGAGGATCCTGCGGACCGTGTCGTCGTCGCCGTACATGCTCGGGCCCCTTGGTGTCGAGACGAAGAGTGTCGACGGGGGCAACAGCGGGTGGACCGCGGAGATTCCGCCGGCAGCGGTGGCAGAAGGTGTCCCATGTCCCGCATGTCCCGCCACGGTGACCGGAATCGGCGCAAGGTGCCTGCGCGGGGGCTGCCGCCCGCCTACGCTCAGCCCGTGCTCCGCATCCTCGACGCCAAGACCGGTGAGACCGTTCCCGCCGCCCCCGCCCGCCGCGCCCTGACCCGGGTCGAGGTCCATGCCTCCGGGTACGACCTGACGGCGCTGCGGGTGCTGCTCACCACCGACCTGCTCCTGCGCGCACTGGAGATCGGTGGCACCCCCGTACTCCCGTTGCTCACCGCCGCCCACCACCAGGCCGAGCTGCACGCCGCCGCCACCACCCTCGGCATCCGCCCCTTCGAGGACGGCCGGGACCTCGCGTCGGGACTGGGCGAGGCCCAGGTCGTCCACGTGGCGGCGGAGGGCGTGACCGTGTCCGGCCCCGGGGTGACGGTCGCCGTCGCCCCCGCGGGCGGCCCCGGCGCAGGCGTCCTCGACGGACTCGCCGACCCCGCCGCACTCCGGCTCGCCCTGCTCGACGCCCCGCGTGGCACGGCCGTCCACCTCGGCGCCGGCGCCCTCGACGCGGCCGGCCGCAGGCTCGGACGACTGCGGCAGGCCGTGGCCCGGTGGGCCCGCAGCCCCTCCCGGCCGGTTCCCGGGAAAGTGCGGGAACGGCTGCGCGACGCCTGGGAGAACGACCTGGACGTACCCGGGGTGCTCGGCGTCCTGCGCTGGATGGAGGACCAGCCCGAGATCCTCGACGGCGCCCGTTTCGAGACCTGCGCCTACGCGGACCGGCTGCTCGCCCTCGACCTCACCCGTGACCTCGGGAGCGCGGTGTGACCGCCCGGGCCGGCTCCGGACCGCTGCGCCGCCTGGTCGTCCTGCGGCACGCCAAGTCGGCCTGGCCCGAGGGAGTCCCCGACCAGCTGCGCCCGCTCGCGGCCCGCGGCCGCCGGGACGCCCCCGCCGCCGGACGCGCCCTCGCCGAGTGCGACTGGCTGCCGGACCTCGCGGTCTGCTCCACCGCGGTACGCGCCCGGCAGACCTGGGAGCTGGCCTCCGGCCAGTGGGGCACACCACCGCCGGTGCGCCACGACCGCCGGGTGTACGCGGCCGGCGCGTCCGACCTCCTGGAGGTGGTGCGCGAGGCCCCGCCCGAGGTCGAGACGCTGCTGCTGGTCGGGCACAACCCGGCACTCGGGGAACTGGTCCTGGAGCTGGCCGGGGACGGCCTGGACGACACCCTCGACCGGGTCCGGACGAAGTTCCCGACGTCGGCGATCGCGGTCCTGGCCTGGCACGGGACGGCGTGGACGGCGCTGGCCCCGGGGACGGCACTGCTGACGGCGATGACGGTGCCGCGCGGCGCGCCGGGGTGAGCCACGCGTCCGGGCGGGGGCTCGCCACCTCGGGTCGGACCGGTCCGCGCGTCCGCATAGGCTGGGCGGATGCAGGACGAGTACCGCACAGTCGCCCGCGCGGGCACCCACGAGACCGAGGTCAACCGCTCCCGCTTCCTGTGCGCCCTCGCCCCGGCGGCCACCGAGCAGGAGGCCCAGGACTTCGTCGCCCGTGTCCGCAGGGAGCACGCGGACGCCAGCCACAACTGCTGGGCCTACGTCGTAGGCGCCGACGCCGCCGTCCAGAAGGCCAGTGACGACGGCGAACCGGGCGGCACCGCCGGCGTCCCCATGCTCCAGATGCTGCTGCGCCGCGACATGCGGTACGTCGTCGCGGTCGTCACCCGCTACTACGGCGGGGTCAAGCTCGGCGCCGGCGGACTCATCCGCGCGTACGGCGGCGCGGTCGGCGAAGCGCTCGACAGCCTCGGCGCGATCACCCGCCGCCGCTTCCGGCTGGCCACCGTGACCGTCGACCACCAGCGGGCCGGCAAGGTCCAGAACGACCTGCGGGCCACCGGCCGCGAGGTCCGTGACGTCCACTACGGCGAAGCGGTCACCATCGAGATCGGGCTGCCGGACGCCGACGTGGACGCGTTCCGCGCCTGGCTCGCCGACGCGACCGCGGGCACGGCCGCCCTGGAACTGGGCGGGGAGGCCTACGGGGACGGGTGAGCGCGAGCGGCCGGCCACCGGCGGGCTCGAACACGTCTCGGGCGGGTGGTGCGGATCGGGGTCCGTGATGGATCAGGGGCCGGCAGGCGTTAGCGTGGTGGGTGCTGAAAGAGAGGACCGTGCTGGTCGGGCGCCAGGTCCGGAGGGGTAGTGGGGGAAGACATGCGGGTCGGAGCGGCGTCTTGAGAATTCTGCACACGTCCGACTGGCATCTCGGCAGGGCGTTCCACCGGGTGAACATGCTCGGCCACCAGGCCGAGTTCATCGGCCACCTGGTGGCGACGGCGCGCGAGCGCGCCGTCGACGCCGTGGTCGTGTCGGGAGACGTGTACGACCGCGCGGTCCCGCCGCTGGCCGCGGTCGAGCTGTTCGACGACGCGCTGCACCGCCTCGCCGACCTGGGCGTGCCCACGGTGATGATCTCCGGGAACCACGACTCGGCCCGGCGGCTGGGCGTCGGCGCCGGCCTTATCGACCGCGCGGGCATCCACCTGCGCACCGAACCGTCGGCCTGCGGCACACCCGTCGTGCTGACCGACGCCTTCGGCGACGTCGCCTTCTACGGCCTGCCGTACCTCGAACCGGCCCTGGTCAAGGACGAGTTCGCCGTGGAGAAGGCCGGACACGAACCGGTACTGGCCGCCGCCATGGACCGGGTCCGGGCCGACCTCGCCGCCCGTGCGCCAGGCACCCGCTCCGTGGTCCTCGCCCACGCCTTCGTCGCCGGCGGCGAGGCCAGCGACAGCGAACGGGACGTCACCGTCGGCGGGGTCGCGGCCGTCCCGGCCGGAGTCTTCGACGGTGTCGACTACGTCGCCCTCGGTCACCTGCACGGCTGCCAGACCCTCACCGAGCGCGTCCGCTACTCCGGGTCACCGCTGGCCTACTCCTTCTCCGAGGCCGGCCACCGCAAGAGCATGTGGCTCGTCGACCTGGCCGCCGACGGCGCCGTGAGCGCCGAGCGTCTCGACTGCCCGGTCCCGCGTCCGCTGGCCCGCATCCGCGGGGCGCTGGAGGACCTGCTCGCCGACCCGGACCTGACCCGGCACGAGGCCGCCTGGGTCGAGGCCACCCTCACCGACCCGGTCCGCCCCGCCGACCCGATGGCCCGCCTCGCCGACCGCTTCCCGCACACCCTCAGCCTGGTCTTCGCCCCCGACCGGGCCCCGGACGACCCCGACGTGACGTACGCCCGCCGGCTGGCCGGCCGCAGCGACCGCCAGATCGCCGAGGACTTCGTCGCCCATGTCCGCGGCGCGGGGCCCGACCGGCGCGAACTGGCCGTGCTGGGCGAGGCCTTCGACGCCGTGCGCGCCGACCTCGCGGTGCGGGAGGTGCCGCGGTGAGCACGGACGCACGACGGATCACGGAGGCCGCCCAGTGAGGCTCCACCGGCTCGACATCACCGCCTTCGGTCCTTTCGGCGCGGCCCAGAGCGTCGACTTCGACAGCCTGTCCGCCGCCGGGCTCTTCCTGCTGCACGGCCCGACCGGCGCCGGGAAGACCTCGGTCCTGGACGCCGTCTGCTACGCGCTGTACGGCACCGTCCCGGGCGCCCGGCAGAGCGGCCAGGGCACTTCCCTGCGCAGCGACCACGCCGACCCGGCCACCCGCACCGGGATCCGCCTCGAACTCACCGTCGGCGGACGCCGGCTGGAGATCACCCGGCAGCCGCCCTGGGAGCGCCCCAAGAAGCGCGGCGAGGGCACCACGCTGGACAAGGCCCAGACCTGGCTGCGCGAGTACGACGCCACGAGCGGCGTCTGGAAGGACCTCAGCCGCTCCCACCAGGAGATCGGGGAGGAGATCAGCCGGCTGCTCGGCATGAGCCGCGAGCAGTTCTGCCAGGTCGTCCTGTTGCCCCAGGGCGACTTCGCCCGCTTCCTGCGCGCCGACGCCGGTGCCCGCGGCCAGTTGCTCGGCCGCCTCTTCGACACCCAGCGGTTCGCCGACGTCGAGAAGCGCCTCGCCGAGCGCCGCCGGGCGGCCGAGGCCCGGGTACGGGAGGGCGACGCGGCCCTGCTGGCCGACGCGCACCGCATGCAGCAGGAGGCCGGCGACGCGATGGAGCCGCCGGGGCTGGCCCCGGGCGAACCCGGTCTCGCCGAAGCCGTCCTCGTCGCCGCCGCCGTCGCCCGCAGCACTGCCCGCGAGCGCCTCACGCTCGCTCGCTGCCGCCTCGCGACGGCCGAGTCCGCCCGGTCCACCGCCGAGCGCACCCTGGCCGACGCCCGTGAACTGGCGCGGCTGCAGGGCCGGTTCGCACAGGCCCGGGAGCGGGCCGCGCGACTGGAGGAGCGGGCCGGTGACCACCGTGCGGCGCGGGCCCGGATGGAACGGGGGCGGCAGGCGGCCGCGGTGGCGCCGGCGCTTGAGCTGCGGGAGGCCGCCGAGGCCGGGCACCGGGAGGCGGTCGCCGCCGAGTCACGCGCGCGTGCGCCGCTGGCGGAGGCCTTCGCGGACGCCGGTGCGGCCGGGCTCGCCACCGCGGCCCGCCGGGCCGCCGAGGAACTGGGCGGGCTGGAGTCCGCCCGCCGGGCCGAGCGCCGGCTCGCCGAGGTGGTGGACGAGCGAGCCCGCCTGGACCGCCAGGAGCGCGACGACGAGGACGCCCTGCGCGAGGCGGCGGGCTGGCTCGCCGACTGGGACGCGGTGCGCACGGGGCTCACGACCCGGATCGACTCGGCCCAGGAGGCCGCCACCCGCGCCGAACAGCTCGCCGTCCAACGCGACCCCGCCCGCCGGCAGTTGGAGGCGGCGCGGCTGCGGGACGAACTCGGCCGGGACACCGACGAGGCCCAGCGCCGGGCTCTCGACTCCGCCCGGCGGGCCGTCGACGCGCGGGCCCACTGGCTCGACCTCAAGGAACAGCGGCTGACCGGCATCGCCGCCGAGCTGGCGGCCGACCTCGCCGACGGCGCACCCTGCGCGGTCTGCGGGGCCACCGAACACCCCGCCCCCGCAAGGAAGTTCGCGGGGCACGTCGACCGGGAGGCGGAGGAGCGGGCGCTCGCCGCCCACCAGCGCGCGGACGAACAGCGCGCCGAGGACGAGCGGCGCCTCGGTACCGTCCGCGAGGCACTGGCCGCCGCCACCGCCGCGGCGGCCGACCTGCCCACCAGCCAACTCGTCACCCAAGTCGATGAGTTGGAGCAGGAGTACACGCTGGCCCGGCGGGCGGCCTCCGATCTGCACGTGGCGCACGAGGAGTTGCGGCTCGCCGAGCAGGAACGCGAGCGCCGGCTGGCCGGCCGCCGGGAGGCGGAGATCCGGGCCGCCGCCCGGCTGACCCGACGGGACAGCCTCGACGCCGAACGGACCTCCCTGGACGAGGAGCTGGCGAAGGCCAGAGGCGGTGCCGCCAGTGTCGCCGCCCGGGCCGCACAGCTGGAGCGGCAGGCGGCACTGCTCACCGCCGCCGCCGACACCGCCCGTGCCGCCGAGCAGACCGCCAGGCACCTCAAGGACGCCGACGCCCGGCTCGGCGACGCCGCCTTCCGGGCCGGGTTCGACACCCCGCGGGACGCGGCCGCCGCCCTCCTCGACGACACCGCCCACCGTCAGCTGCAACGGCGCCTGGACGAATGGCAGTCCGAGGAGGCGACGGTGCGCGCGGTACTCGCCGAGGACGACACCGCCGCGGCGGCCCGCCGGCCGGCCGCCGACGTCGACGCGGCGGAACGCGACGCCGCGACCGCGGCCCGCAGGCTGCGCGAGGCCGCCTCGGCCCGGGACCTGGCCGACCGCTGCTGCGCCGAGCTGGACCGGCTGTCCGCCCGCGCGACCGAGGGCGTGCGCCGACTCGGCCCGCTGCGCGAGGAGTACGAGCGGGTGGCCAGGCTCGCCGCCCTCACCGCCGGCACCTCGGCCGACAACGAGCGCCGGATGCGGCTGGAGTCGTACGTCCTGGCGGCCCGTCTGGAACAGGTGGCCGCCGCCGCCACCGTGCGCCTGCACCGGATGTCCTCCGGGCGCTACACCCTGGTCCACTCCGACGACCGCACCGGACGCGGCCGCAGCGGACTCGGGCTCCACGTCGTCGACGCGTGGACCGGGCGAGAGCGGGACACCGCCACCCTGTCCGGCGGCGAGACCTTCTTCGCCTCCCTCGCGCTCGCCCTCGGCCTCGCCGACGTCGTCACCGACGAGGCCGGCGGGGTCCGGCTCGACACCCTCTTCGTGGACGAGGGCTTCGGCAGCCTCGACGACCAGACGCTGGACGAGGTCCTCGACGTCCTCGACTCGCTGCGTGAACGCGACCGCAGCGTGGGCATCGTCAGCCACGTACCGGACCTGCGCCGCCGCATCCACGCCCAACTGGAGGTGACGAAGGGCAGGTCGGGCTCGGCGCTGCGCCTGCGCGGGGTCTGAGGGCTGTCCCGTGACGCCCGCCGGAGATCACGGGACAGCCCTCAGGTCCCGATGGCGCGGCGGGGGAGGGGCGAGGAGTAGACGACGCTCGTCGTTACCGAGCCCAGGGTGGCGATCCGGCCCGTGATCTCCTCGAGGTGGCGCATCGAGCCGGCGGTGACCTTGATGACGAAACAGTCGTCCCCGGTGACGTGGTGCGCCTCCAGGATCTCGGGGGTGACGGCGACCAGGTCGTGGAACGGGCGGTAGTTGCCGTTCGGGTAGCGCAGCCGGACGAAGGCGAGAATCGGCAGGCCGAGCCGCTCCGGGTCGACCACGGCCGCGTACCCCTGGATCACACCCGCCTCCTCCAGGCGGCGCACCCGCTCGGTCACCGCGCTCGGTGACATCGCGACGGCACGGGCCAGCTCGGCGAAGCTGGCCCGGCCCTCACGCTGGAGTACCTCGAGAATGCGCCAGTCGGTGGCGTCCGGGGAAAACACGGCCATGGCCGATGGATAGCAGGGATTCCCCGGCCGGACAAGGTCAGGGCCGGGGATCGTACCTTCAGCGCGGCCGGTCGCCGGCCGTAGATTTCCGGTCATGGAGATCCGCCGCACCGGCGGCGCAAGCGAGAGGCCCGAGATGACCGTCACCACCGTGAACCCCGTCCTGCGGGTGGCCCCCGCCGCGCCCGCCGAGGCCGCCGCCCACTTCCGCGCGCGCCTCGCCTTCCACACCGACGTCTCCGACGTGGCCGCCGCCCTGGCCGCGGACGGCGACCCCGGCTTCGTCGTCCTGGACTCCCGATCCACCGGGTCCTGGGACCAGGGCCACGTCCCCGGCGCCGTCCACCTGCCCACCGCGCTGATCGCCGAGCAGGCGGAACGGCTCCTGGACCGGAACGTGCCCGTGGTGACGTACTGCTGGGGTCCCGGCTGCGACGGCGCGACCCGCGCCGCCCTCGCCCTGGCCGAACTCGGCTACCAGGTGAAGGAGATGCTCGGCGGATTCGAGTACTGGGCGCGTGAGGGCTTCGAGTTCGAGACCTGGCAGGGCCGCGCGCGCCGGGCCGCCGACCCGCTGACCGCGCCCGTCGAGGGCGAGTGCGGTTGCTGATCAACCGAGGCGAACAGCGCTTGTCGCGGCACGTGTAGGTTCACCCCATGACTCGTTATGCGGATCCAGGCGCGGTGGAGTGGGTGGAGTCGGGCGGCGGTCCGCTCGTGGCGGTTCCGGAGACGGTCCTGCCGTTCTGGGCCGGCGCCGACAGCGAGGATCTGGCCACCGACTACGACCGGGCCTGCGAGGTGGACGGCTACGTCGGTCTGCTCCCGGTCGGGGACAGCACGGCCCTGGTCCTCGGTGACGAACCGGCCTCGACGTCGTTCCTGCCGGACCACGGCATGTTCGTCCGCTGGTCCGCCGCCGACTCCGAGGACGAGCTCCTGGCCCAGGTCCCCGCCGCGCTCGCGACCGCCGTGTGGGAGAACGGGATCCGCTGGCACGTGCCGGGCCCCGTCGTCCTGTTCGACTCCGCGTGGCCGGGCGGTGAGGCCGAGGGCGGGGACCATCTGCGGGTCCCGCTGGAGGCCGGCACCTACGAGGTGCGCGCCGCCTACACCAGGCCCGGCCCGGAGACCTGGCTGGGCCTGGTGCGGTTGCGCCGGATAGAGGCCTGACCGGCCGCCGGCCCAGAGCCGGCGCGCAGTCGCCCTCGTGCCTGACGAGCCGTCACCTCAGCCCGTCGACGGCGATGTTGAGGTGACGCGGCCCGCGCAGCACCGCGTTCGGACGGTAGGGAGGCGGGTCCTCGACCAGCCGCGGGTTGTCGAGCCGCCGGGCCAGCTGGGAGAGCGCGAGCTGGGCCTCCAGGCGGGCCAGCGGGGCACCGAAGCAGCTGTGGATGCCGCTGCCGAAGCCGAGGTGCTGGATGTCCTGGCGGTCCGGGTCGAAGCGGTCGGGGTCCGTGAACCGCTCCGGGTCCCGGTTCCCGGCGGCCAGCACCAGCCAGATCCGCGAACCCTTCGGAATGGTCACCCCGCGCACCTCGATGTCGGTGATGCAGGTGCGCTGCGGCACCAGCTGCACCGGCGGCTCGTAGCGCAGCAGTTCCTCCACGATCCGCACCGACAGACCCGGGTCGTGGCGCAGCCGCTCCAGGATCTCCGGGTGCCGCAGCAGCGTGAGCATCCCGTTGGTGATCAGGTTGACGGTCGTCTCATGGCCGGCGATGAGCAGCAGCACCGCGGTGCTCAGCACCTCCATCGTCGTCATGGCGCCGTCCGGACCGCTGCTGTGCACCAGGTCGGACAGCATGTCGTCGCGGGGATCCTTGACGCGCTGCTCGACCAGCCCGTTCAGGTACATGCCGAGCTGCAGCCGGGCCTCCTGCGCGGTGCGCTGGGAGTCCGCGGCCGTACGGCTGTCGGGGTCGAGGCCCGCGACGATCGGGTCCACCCAGGCCCGGAACCGGGGTTCGTCCTCGCGCGGCACCCCGAGCACCCGGCAGATCGCGGTGACCGGGAAGGGGTAGGCGACCTGGTCGACGAGGTCGAACTCCCGGGCGTCCCCGAGGCCGTCGACGAGACCGGTGATGATCTCCTCCAGCTGGCCCCGCATGTTGTCGATCCGGCGCGGCCGGTGCGGTGGCCCGAAGGAGCTGTTGGCGATGCGGCGCAGCCGGTCGTGCTCGGGCGGGTCGAGCCGGATGAAGCTCGGCGGCAGGCCCGTCGCCTCCGGACCGGACAGGTCGTCGCGCTCGCCGACGGCCACGTTCGACTCGTCGGAGCTGATCCGCGGATCGTGCAGCAGGGCCTCGATGTCGTGGTAGGAGCTGATGATGTAGGGGCCGTCCTCCTCCTCATGCAGCACCGGGGTCTTGCGCAGTTCCTCGTACACCGGGTACGGGTTGGCGCGGTTGGCGAAGTCGGTGATCTGGCGCAACATCGAGGTCTGCGTCGTCATGGCAGGTCCTTGGAGCGTCGGGGCCGGGGCACGGTCAGTGGCGGGCGGGGTGGAAGACCAGCTGCTGGTCGGTCGGCGAGTAGCCGCTGAGGGTCACCATCGGGCCGTGCGTCGGCAGCGCGGGGTCCGGGAAGTCGGCGTCGACCGGTACCCGGCCCTCGGGGCGGCGGTCCACCGTCGGGAACTCCACCGGGAACGGCGCGCCCTTCTCGATCTGCCGCTGGTAGAACTCCAGCCACCGGGTGTCGTCGAAGCTCACCGCGGCGATCGTCCGGCCCTTGTGGCCGTACACCCCGACGAACCGCCGTTCGGCGAGCGAGCCTTGCGTGATCATGATCTGGTCGCCCATCGGCGGCACCCCGACCGACTTGATGTTCACCCCGAACTGCGACGACCAGAACGCCGGCACCCACAGGTGCGGCCTGCGCTCGGCGCTCGGGCTGATCATGTTGTGCGCGGCGATCTCGGCCTGCGCGACCGCGTTGCCCCAGTGCTCCAGGGAGAGGAACTGGTAGCCGAACAGCGCGTGCGGGGAGCGGGCGACGTCGCCGGCCACGAAGACGTCGTCGGTGACGATGCCCCGGAAGTCGAAGGCTCGGCAGCCCGCGTCGCAGGCGATGCCCTGGGGACCCGCGCCGAGACCGGAGCCGGTGAGCCAGCCGGTGTTGCGGGTCGCGCCCAGCGACACGATCACGACGTCCGCCTCGACGACGCTCTCGTCGGACAGATGGACGGCGCGCACCCGGCCGGCCGGGTCGCCCTCCAGCGCGGTGACCATGACCCCGGTGCGCAGGTCCACCCCGTTCTCGCGGTGCATGTCGGCGGCGACCGCGCCGATCACCCCGCCGAGCGCCCCCACCAGCGGCGCGCCCGCGCGTTCCGCCACCGTGACGTCGATGCCGTGCTCCCGGCAGGCCGAGGCGATCTCCGACCCGGTGAACCCGGCGCCGATCACGAACACCCGGCGCGGGCCCGCCTTCAGGCGCCGCAGCAGCGCGGCCGCGTCGTTGCGGGTGCGCAGGGTGAACACGCCGTCCAGCCGGGCCTCGTCCTCCCTGGGCCAGGGCCGGGCGCTCACTCCGGTCGCGATCAGCAGACGGTCGTACTCGACCTCGTCGCCGTCGGCCAGCTTCACCCGCTTGGCCTCCATGTCGAGACCGGTCGCGGCCACCCCGAGCCGCCACTTCGCGTCGATCTCCCGGCGCCGGGGCAGCTCGGTGTGTTGCGGGGACGCCTTGCCGAGCAGCACCGCCTTGGACAGCGGGGGCCGGTCGTACGGCTCGTAGGGTTCGTCGCCGATCATCGTGAGTTCCCCGGTGAAGCCCTCGGCGCGCAGCGTCTCGGCACCGCGCAGCCCGGCCAGCGAGGCGCCCACGATCACGATCCGGCCCTCGCGCCGCAGCCGGTCGAGGTAGTCACCGGACGTCATCGGAGGTCCCTCCCACGGCCCCGTCCAGGCCGTCGGCGGTGATCGCCTGCACGGGGCAGGCGGCGACCGCGCGGGCCAGCCGTTCGCGCTGCTCCTCGTCGGCGTGCGGGCTGTAGACGAGCGACTCCTCGCCGTGCATGGTGAAGACGTCCGGCGCCAGGAACGCGCACTGCGCGTACCCCTGACACCTGTTGAGATCGACGACAAGGCGCATCATGGCTCCGCCCTTCCGGTGGCCGGGTGTCGTGCGGACCGCCGGTCCGTGGTTTCAGTTCAGTCTGGGACGGCGGAGAGCTCCCCGCACGTCAGCATGGGAGCCCGGGTACGGCGATGCGCGCCGGGGCGCGCCGAACGGGTGAGCGCTCAGGACGCCGGGTCCGCGGTGGCGGCCGAGCGGCGGGAGCGGCGGAAGCTCTCCATGACGATGTACACACTGAGCAGCAGGGACCAGCCCGGGAACACCAGCTCCGACCACGGCACGGAGGCCGAGACGAACAGCAGGACCAGCGCGGAGAGGAAGCCCAGCAGCGTCAGCCAGCGCGGCATGATGCCGAGCCGGTGCCCGATCACCGACGTGGAGCAGACGAACACGGCCGCCATCCGCATCGCGTACTCGATCATCAGGGTGTAGGCGAGGTGCTGGCCGAAGTCCCAGGTGGGCCGGGACGGCGAGCTGCCCGCCGGATGGGAGGTGGCGACCACGGTCGAGGCCACCGCGGCGGCGGCGAACATGGTGGCCGTGAAGACCACGGCGCTGCCGAGGCACACCGTGGCCACGAACCGGTCCTCCGCCTCGCCGACGTGCGAGCGGACGGCGCCGACGAACCACAGGAAGAAGATGCCGGCGAACGGCACCAGCAGGAGGGCCGCGTGGACGGCACTGCGCCGGCTGGGATCAGGCGCCTGGAAGGAGACCGCGTCGGCGCCCTGCGGGATGCCGAGCCGGATGAGCACGATGGCGGCGGCGAGCAGCAGCGCGAACACGATCCCGGCGACGCCGGAGACGCGGGGGGTCTGCAACGGCTCCCGCCGTGAGGACGTGGCGGTCTGCATGCGCGGCTCGCTTCCTGTGTCCGGTGGCCCCCGGCACCAGCAAGCCCGCTTCCTCGCGCCGCCGCCACCGGAACACCCCCGAACGGCAGACCGCTACGGCCCGGGCGCGGCGCGCCGGGCGCCCCCGCGCGCGATGGACGCCCCGCGGTGCCGCCGCCCGGGTGCCGGGCGGCGGCGGGCCGCCGTCAGAGCCGCGACAGTTCGTCCACCAGGTCGTCCAGGCCCAGCGACCCCTGGGACAGGGCCGCCATGTGCCAGGCCTTGAGGTCGAAGGCGTCGCCACGCCGCTCGCGGGCCTGCTCCCGGCCCGTCAGCCAGGCCCGCTCGCCCAGCTTGTAGCCGATGGCCTGTCCCGCCATGGAGAGGTAGCGGGTCAGCTCGCTCTCCACGAAGTCCGCCGGGCGGCTGCTGTGCGCGCCGAAGAACTCCTGCGCCAGGTCCGGCGTCCAGCGCTCCCCGGGGTGGAAGGGGGAGTCGTCGGGGATCGTCAGTTCCAGGTGCATGCCGATGTCGACGATGACCCGCGCGGCGCGCATCATCTGCGCGTCCAGGTAACCGAGCCGGCGCTCCGGGTCGGTCAGGAAGCCCAGCTCGTCCATCAGCCGCTCGGCGTACAGCGCCCACCCCTCGGCGTTGGCGCTGACCATGCCCACACTCGCCTGGTAGCGGGAGAGGTCCCCGGCGACGTGCTTCCACTGGGCCAGCTGGAGGTGGTGGCCGGGCACGCCCTCGTGGTACCAGGTCGACACCAGGTCGTAGACCGGGAACCGGGTCTGGCCCATGGTCGGCAGCCAGGTGCAGCCCGGGCGCGAGAAGTCGTCCGACGGCGGCGTGTAGTACGGCGCCGCCGCGCTGCCGGGCGGCGCGATCCGGGACTCCACGCGGCGGACCCGTTCGGCCAGGTCGAAGTGGGTGCCGTCCAGCTTCTCGATGGCCTCGTCCATCACGGCCTGCAGCCAGCGCTGCACCTCGTCGACGCCCTCGACGTGGGTGCCGTGCTCGTCCAGGTGGGCCAGCGCCACCCACGGCGTCTCCGCACCGGGCAGGATCCTCTCCGCCTCGGTCCGCATCTCGCCGAGCAGCCGGTGGTACTCGGACCAGCCGTACGCGTACGCCTCGTCCAGGTCGAGGTCGGTGCCGTTGAAGTAGCGCACCCAGCGCGCGTACCGCTCCCGGCCCACCACGTCCGGGGCGCCCTCGACGGCGGGCGCGTACACGTCCCGCATCCAGTCGCGCAGCGCCGCCACGCCCGCGGTGGCCGCGCGGGCCGCCTCGTCCAGTTCGGTGCGCAGCGCCTCGGGCCCGGCCGCGGCGAACTGCTCGAACCAGCCCCGCCCGTCGCCCGTGTCGGTCCATTCGCCGAGCTGTCCGACGAAGGTGGCGGTGGCGCGCGGGCCGGCGTGCAGCTTCCGCTCCAGACCGAGTTCCAGGGACTGGCGGTAGCCCTCCAGGGCGGCCGGTACGGCGCGCAGCCGCTCGGCGACGGCCGCCCAGTCCTCCTCGGTGGCGGTGGGCGTCACGGTGAACACCTGGCGCACGGAGTGCGCCGCCGAGTGCAGGTTGCTGACGGAACGCAGGCCCTCGTCCGCCTCGTGCACGGCGAGCGAGGCGGTGAGCCGCTCGCGCAGCAGCCGGGCGCACCGGCGCTCGATGTCACTGTCCGCGCCGGGCTGCCGCTCGGCCTCGTCGAGCCGGGCGAGGGTGTCCCGCTCGAGCCGGGCGAGTGCCTCGGCGCCGGCCGGTGAGGTGTCGGGCAGCCTGCTCGAACTCTCCTTGTCGCCGAGGAACGTACCGGTGATCGGATCGAGGGCGATGAGCTCGTCGACGAAGGCGTCGGCGACCTGACGGGGCAGCGGGCTCTTGGTCTGTGACATGCGGTCCATCCTCGTACGACGGGCCGCCGCACGTCACGGGGTTTGAGCCGAAGGCGTGGGCGGCAGGAGCGGCCCGCACTCCCACTGCTGGAAGATCAACCGGGTCTCCACCCGGGCCACTTCGCGCTGGGACGTGAACTCGTCCAGGACCAGCCGCTGCAGGTCCGTCATGTCGGCCACCGCCACGTGCACGAGGTAGTCGTCGGGCCCGGTCAGGTGGAACACCGTCCGGGACTCCGGCAGCGCCCTGATCCGCTCCACGAACGGCCCCACCAACTCCCGCCGGTGCGGCCGCACCTGCACCGAGAGCAGCGCCTCCAGACCGCGCCCGAGCTTGGCCGGGTCCAGCTCAAGCCGGTGGCCGAGGATCACTCCGGAGCGCCGCAGCCGGGTCACCCGGTCCAGACAGGTCGACGGCGCCACGCCCACCTGGGCGGCGAGATCGCGGTAGGTGGTCCGGGCGTCGTTCTGCAGCAGCCGAAGCAGATGCAGATCGACCGGATCCAGTACGACAGATTCGGCCATGCGGCGAACGTAACACGGTGTTCGCTTCCCGTACCCCGCTCGATGTTCACCCTTCGGGTATGGACGCGACGAGCACCTACGACGAATCGGCGATCGCCGACCACGACTCGGAACCCCTGCGCACCCGCACGGCGCCGCTGCCGGGCGCCCCGCGTGCCCTGGCCACCGAGGCCGTGCACGCCGGCCGCGACGACCTCGCCCGCCAGGGCCTGCACGCCCCGCCGATCGACCTGTCCACCACCTATCCGTCCTACGACAGCCGCGCCGAGGCGGCCCGCGTCGACGCCTTCGCCGGCGACGGCGCGGACCCGGCCGGACCGCCGGTCTACGGGCGGCTCGGCAACCCGACGGTGGGCCGCTTCGAGACCGCACTGGCGCGCCTGGAGGGCACCGGGTCCGCCGTCGCGTTCGCCAGCGGCATGGCCGCCCTGAGCGCCGTCCTGCTCGCCCGGGCGGCGGCCGGCCTGCGCCATGTCGTCGCCGTACGGCCGTTGTACGGGTGCAGCGACCACCTGCTCACCGCCGGTCTGCTCGGCACCGAGGTCACCTGGACCGACCCGGCCGGCATCACCGACGCGCTGCGCCCGGACACCGGACTGGTGCTGGTCGAGTCCCCGGCCAACCCGACCCTCGCCGAACTCGACCTGCGGGCCGTCGCGCACGCCTGCGGCACGGTCCCGCTGCTCGCCGACAACACCTTCGCCACCCCGGTGCTCCAGCGTCCCGCCGAGCACGGCGCCCGGCTGGTGCTGCACAGCGCCACCAAGTACCTCGGCGGCCACGGCGACGTCATGGCCGGGGTGGTGGCCTGTGACGAGGAGTTCGCAGGTCAGCTCAGGAAGATACGTTTCGCTACCGGGGGCGTCCTGCATCCGCTGGCCGGCTACCTGCTGCTGCGTGGCCTGTCCACGCTGCCGGTACGGGTCCGGGCCGCCTCCGCCACCGCCGCGGAACTCGCCCGCCGCCTCACCGCCGACCCGCGCGTGGCCCGCACCCACTACCCGCGCCTGGGCGGCGCGATGATCGCCTTCGAGGTGCACGGCGATCCGCACGAGGTCGTCTCCCGGGTAGGCCTGATCACCCCGGCCGTCAGCCTCGGCAGCGTCGACACCCTCATCCAGCACCCGGCCTCCATCAGCCACCGCGTCGTCGACGAGGGAGACCGCCGCGGGGCCGGCGTGAGCGACAGCCTGCTGCGCCTGTCGGTGGGCCTGGAGGACGTCGAGGACCTCTGGTCCGACCTCGACCGGGCACTGGGAGAGCCCCGATAGGGGCGCGGGGGCGCGGCCGCCCGCGCCCCCGCTGTCACGGGACGGCCCGGAACCCTACGGTGCTTCGCCCTGCCCGGGCTCACCCGCTCCGGAGAGCCGTCCCGTGGCCGTCACCGCGTTCCCGGGCTTCGCCGCCAGCCGGGCCGTGATGACCAGCGTGCCCTCCTCGATCTGATAGTCCAGCGGCAGCTCCAGCCCCCGCATCGCCGCCACCATCCCCGTGTTGGACGCCTGAGTCACCGCGTACACGCTCTCGCAGCCCGCCTCGACGGCCATGCCGACCAGCCGGCCCAGCAGTTCGCGGCCGATGCCGCGCCGCTGCCAGTCGTCCTCGACCAGCAGGGCGACCTCCGTCTCGTCCCCGTCCCAGAGCAGGTGTCCGAGGCCGACGATCCGGCCGGAGGCGGTCTGCACGGCCAGCGTCCGGCCGTAGCGGGGGCTGAGCAGGTGGTTCAGATAGCGGTCGGCGTCCCCGACCGGGCCGTGGTACCGCAGCCCGAGGGTGCGCGCCGAGCAGCGCTCGTGCATGGCCTTCGCGTCCGCCACGTCACCGGTGTCGGCCCGGCGTACGGTGATCTCCCTGCCCTCGGGCAGGGTCAGCACGTCCTGACTGCGCGGGACGCGCGGCCCGAGCCGGGCGTCCAGCTCCACGAGTGCGCGCGCCCGCGCGAACTCGGTCGGGGTGAAGGGCAGATACGGCCGCTCCACGGTGATCACTCCGCCCTCCGGCGCGCGCAGCCGCATCACGGTGTCCTCCAGCACCCCTTCGACGGGAACCGTCTCGGGGCGCCGGGCCCCGCCGACCGGATGGGCGGGGAGCGAGCGGATCGTGCACCTCCCCAACAACTGCCGGAGGGCCAGCGGAAGTTCCGCCGCGTCCAGGGCGGTTCGGGTCGCCAGACCCAGCACCCTGGTCGGGGCGTCCACCAGGTCGTGCGCGTCGGCCCGCTCGATCCAGGTGTCCCTGCCCCCGGCCAGACCGACCGCCCGGGTGATCTCCCCGGCCGTCAGGGGGCCCGGGGCCCGGAGCAGGAACTCGTCGACCGTGCCGTCGGCCAGCGGATGCGTCTGCAGGTTCAGGATGTCGATCGCGCGCCCGGCGAGCGCGGCGCACAGAGCGGCCAGCGAGCCGGGCTCGTCCCGCACGGTCGTGCGCAGCCGCCACAGCGTGGCGTCCGCGCCGCCACCCGCCGGTGCCCCCGCACCGGGCCCGGCCTGCCGCGTCTCGGTGACGGCGGGCCGGGCGCCGGTATCGCTGTCGGTCACCGGGGGTGCGTGACCTGGGCGCCTCGCCCACCACACGTGGAAGCCGGCCGTCGCCGCCAGCACCAGTGCCGAGATCACCAGCAGTGCCGGACCGTCGGGGCCGTGCCCGACCAGGTTCGCCACCGCGTCCGCCACCGCGACGGCCGTGAACAGGGCGGCGAGTTCGACGACGTCCCGTCGCCAGGGGTGCACGGGGCGTCCGTTCCGAGTGCGCCTCACGTCAGACATGTCTCGATTCATGCATCCACTGTGAAGGAACGGTGTTGCGTGATCACGAACGCTCTGTGACCGACTGGTAAAGCGTGCTTATGTTGTTTTTGTGCCGGTTCTTGCGTTACCGGTGTCTCTGAAATGACCGGATCTGGCCCCCTCTCAAGCCGCTGCCGCCATACCCAGCGCGTCACTCAGCCGGCGGGCCTGGACCACCAGGCGCGAGGTGCCGCGCCGCGCCGCCGCCTGCGACAGATGCGGCAGCGCGCCACGCGCCCCCGAGCGCTCCGCGCACTCCGCGGCGACCGAGAGCAGCTCCCCGAGCCCGCGGACCGCGCCAGGGGTGGCCGCGCCCGCCGTCGCGAGGTCCGCGAGCAGCACGGGAAGGGCGTGCCGGAGCATCTCCCATATCGTCGCGTTGGCTCCGGTGGCCGCCGCCGTCCGCGCCGACTCCGCCAGCCGCAGCGGCTTCACCGCACCGCGCCGCACCAGCCGGCCGAGGTCGGCGCCCAGCCGCTCCGCGTCGAGCTGCCCACGCGCGGCGAGCACCAGCAGCGCGTCCACCGCGGCGAGCCGGTCCTCCGCATGCCGGGCCCCCAGCCCGTAGGCGACGCACAGGTGGGTGCTCTCGCCCGCGGTGCCGCCGGACTCGGCGAGCAGCGGAAGAGCCGCGGCCACGCCCCGCAGGTCGTCCATGGCGGCCTCGGCGAAGTCCTGCACGAGCCGTACGGCGACCAGTTCCCGCAGCTCCGGGAGTGTGGCCGGCCAGTGCCGGTGGCTCTCCTGGACCCAGTGGTAGCAGTACCGGACGGCGTCGGACACCGTGAACGGCCGCCCCAGCCGGCGGAACGCCTCCGGGAGGTCCGTCCCGAGTTCCGGGACCTCGGCGGACTCGACCAGGACGCGCGGACCCGAGGTCCGGGGGTGGACACCGGGCAGGGCGGGCGCCCCGGCGGACAGCAGGCGGGCCAGCCGGTCGCCCTCCGGCGTGCCGAGTCCGGCCGCGCGCCGGGCGGCGGCCAGCGCCGCCGCCCGGTCGCCACGCCGGACCCGCAGCAGCGCCTGCGCGAAGTCGACCTCGCCCACCCGGGCGCCGAGGCGACGGTAGCCGTCGAGCCGGTCGACGAGTTCGTCCGGCTCCAGGAGCCCGGTGTTCCAGGACGGCGTGGCCAGCAGCAGCGGCTGCGGATCCGTCCGGATCCGGTGGGCCAGTTCACGGAAGCGGACGTCCAGGACCCGGGAGAACGCGTGGCGCGCGCAGTCGTGGTCGGCCGGGCCCCTGTGCAGGCCGGCGAGCAGGGTGGCCGGGCTCACCAGCCCGTACAGCGCCGCCAGGACCAGTTCCAGGCCGCCCGCGGCGTCGAGGAGTCCACGCCGGCCTGGACCGAAGCGGTCCTCGAGGTGCCGTTCGCCGTCCGCGTCCGGTCGCAGCCACCAACGGGTGGCCGCCACCGGTTCCAGCGCGGCCCGCAGCGCGTCCCGGTCCCGGTACGCGTGGCGGGCCAGGCCGTCCAGCGCCCGCTCGAACGCGGCCACGTCCCCCTCGGACGCCAGCAGGACCCCGATCTCCTCGGCGAGTTCCACCGCCGACTCCGGGGCCGGAGCGAGCCGGAACGGCTCGGGCACGGGCGGCAGCGCCTCCTCGTACACCTCGGCGACCGGCGCGGGCGCGAGGCCCAGGGCACCGGCGGCCCGGACCCTGAGTCCCGGGCTCAACCGCTCGGCCGCGTCGGCGATGCCGGACCGGGCCGCCGGATCGTCGAGCCGCTTCGCATGCCGTTCCACCAGCTTGAGCGCCCGCTCCTGCATCTGCGTGTCCTCGTGCCCGAACACCTGGGCCGCGGCCGGCAGCAGCTGTGCCGCAGCGGCCGGCTCGCCGGCGAGCACCTTGCCGAGCAGCACCAACTGGGCGCGCACCAGCTTCTTCTCGGTGCGGAACAGCAGCGCCTCGGAGGCCTCCGCCAGCTGCCGGGCGGTGAGTCCGCCGTCGAGCGCCAGGGCGGAGAGGACCGCCTGGGCATGGGCGGCGACGGGGGAGACGGCGTCCCGGGCCAGGGCCGTCCAGTCCGCGACGCGCTCGCGTTCCTCCTCACGGGTGAGGGCGAGCCGGACCAGCATCGGCAGGAAGACCCGGTGGTCGGACGGGCCGCCGCCGCGCAGCAGACGGGCGACACAGGCGTCGGCCACGGCCCGCCGGTCGAGTTCGCCGGTCCGGGTCAGTTCCGCGATCGCGCTCTGCCAGGAACCGGGGCCGTCACCGAACAGCCAGCGCACCCCACCCAGATCGGCGAGCTCGAACAGGCCGTTCACCAGCACCGCGAGATCCGGATCGGCCCGCAGCCGCTCGACCAACGGCATGTGCGCCCAGTCGCGGCAGACGTCCCGGATCCAGCCCGCCACGTAGGCGTCCGTCACCGGCACCTCGCATCCCGAGCGGCGCACCAGCCCGGCCATCAGCGCGAACGGCACGTCCGCGGAGTCCGGCCGGGCGGCCAGACGGCGGGCCACGTCGGCCTGCCAGCCGGCGTCCCGGTCGGCCAGCGCCCGCAACAGGGTCTCCACCGGCGCCTGCCGCCAGCGCATGTCCGCCCCGGCGATCCAGGTCGCGGCCGCCGCGGCCCCCGAGTGGCACATCGCCCCGGCCACCTGAAGCGGCGGGTACATGCGCTCGCGCCCGTCGCGCCGATCCCAGGGCAACTCCCGCACCTCCTTGCGCAGCCTCCTCAACTCCGGCAGCAGAGCCCGCCGTTCGGCATCCGACAGCCTCCTCAACAGCAGCGCCGCCTCACCCGTCCGCCCCGTCCGCACCGCTTCCAGCACCGCACTCATCGCGTACCCCCGTCGATCTCCGCCATCTCCTGCCGCACGCCTCCACCGCGCCGCACCATCCGCACCGCCAGCGCGTGCTTGCACGGCCCCCGCCCGCCCCGGTACTTCGCCCACCACACACAACTGCAGCTCAGCACCCCCGCCGCGTCCCGCACCCGGTGCACATGACCGTCGTCGGCCGTCACCGTGCCCACCGCGCCGTCCACGGTCACCGCGGCCGCGGCCACCAGCGCCCGCGCCGAACGCAGCCGGGGGTTGTGCCGCTCGACCCGGCCCGCGTCGTACGGCAGCTCGCGGTGGAAGTAGGCGGCCTCCGCGGTGTCGTAGCCCACCCGCCCCGAGGTGCCGAGGCGGATCAGCGCCGCGCGGACCCGCTCCGGGGTGAGCCCGGCCGAGGCGGCCAGGTCGGCGACGTCGACCCGGGGTTCCCAGGCCAGCAGCACCCCGATCAGCTCCGCGTCCTCGGCGGCCGCGTCGGTGGCGAGCGCCTCCAGCACACCGCCCTCGCCGGAGAAGCCGCGGCCCGCGTCCGGCGACAGGGTCAGCGTCAGCCGCATGCCCGGCAGCACCACCTCCCAGGCCGCGGCCGTACCGGAGACCGGGAGGGCGCCCTGCGGGCCGTAGACCCGCAGCGCCGTGGCATGGCGCAGCACCCGCTGGAGCGCGGCCAGCCGCTCCGGCCCCGGCAGGCACACCGCGCCCGGCACCGGACGGGTCGTCGGCCGCAGCCCGCGGCCGGCCGGCACCACCCAGCGGGGGCCGGCCGCGCCCCCGCGGCCCGTGCGGCCGCGGGGAAGCGAGCGCAGGAACCGGACCGCCTCGTCGGCGGGCAGCTCGGCCCGCAGGTCGAAACCGGCCGCTATGACCTGTGCCTCCGCGAAGCCGCGCAGCCAGCGGTCCGGCAGCGGCACCTTCTTCTCCACCACGGGACCGTCGAGCGTGGTCACCGCCAGCTCCTCCGGACCCACGCGCAGATGCAGCGGATCGTCGGTGCCGAGCCGCGAAAGGGCCTCCCGCAACGGGTTGTTGACGTCGACGTTGGTCGTACCGTGGCCCACCTCGCCGCCGTCCAGTCCGGCCCCGAGCACGTCCAGCCGGGCGTACACCCCGCCGCAGCCGGAGAAGGACTCGAAGCGCAGCCGGTCGCCGTTGCCCGTCACCACCGGGTCGAGCGAAGCACGCAGCTGCGGCTGGAAGTAACGGGCGCCCGCCACGTCCGCCACCGCGAGCAGACCGGCCGCGGCCACCTGAGGCTCGGTCAGGAAGCCAGCGAAGAACCGGGGATGGTCCTCGACCCCGGTGGGTGTCGCACCCCGGGAGGTCTCCAGTCCCAGATGGCGTCCGTCGGCGGCGGAGCGCAGCACGGAGGGTTGGCGATAGGCCACGGCCTGTGAAGATCGCGTCATGGAAAAACCGTAGAGGCGACCACTGACAACCCGCTCCGACCTGCGAAAACACTCTCCGGCGGGGAAGTTCGAGGGTATCGGGGAACCCCGCGCCGGCGAGTGCGGCAGGGCCGTGCGCCGGAGGATGACGCCGGTGCACGGCCCCGTCAGGAGCCTACGGGAGTCACTGGCCGACCCGGCCCGGCTGCAGCACCTGGGTGAACAGCACGGTCCCGTCGTACTCCCGCAGACGAACCGTCAGTTCACCGCTGTGGCCGTCGATGTCGACCTCGCCGAAGAACTGGTAACCCTCGGCGGGTGACACGTTCGAGGCGGTCGGCGCCTTGACGAACACCCGGTCGGGGCCGAACGTGCCGTCCAGCGCGCTGGCCGGGAAGGCCCCCGCGTTGAGCGGCCCCGAGACGAACTCCCAGAACGGCGCGAAGTCCTTGAACGCGGCCCGCGAGGGGTCGTAGTGCTGGGCCGAGGTGTGGTGGACGTCGGCGGTCAGCCACACCGTGCCGGTGATCCCGCGGTGCTTGACGTACCTGAGCAGTTCGGCGATCTGCAGCTCCCGGCCGAGCGGCGCGCCCGGGTCGCCCTGGGCGACGGCCTCGAAGTTCGCCAGACCCTCGACCGGGTCGGGCACCACCAGCCCGAGCGGCATGTCCGCGGCGATGATCTTCCACACCGCCCGCGACCGGGACAGCTCGCGCTTGAGCCACGCCAGCTGCTCCGCGCCGAGGATGCCCTGCCGGTCGGCGGTCTGGTCGTCGGCCGAGTTGGCGTTGCGGTCGGTCCGCATGTCCAGCACGAAGACGTCGAGGAGCGGACCGTGGTGGTGGACGCGGTAGATCCGGCCGTCCGGGCGGCCGCTGATCGTGGAGATCGGGAAGTACTCGGAGAACGCCCGACGGGAGCGCACCGCCAGGTCGTCGAGGCGGGTGCCCGCCGGGTAGGGGGTGCCCGTGCCGACGACCTCGCCCGGGTACCAGTTGTTGCGGACCTCGTGGTCGTCCCACTGGATGACGTTCGGCACCTGGGCGTTGAACCGGCGCAGCGCCTCGTCCAGCAGGTTGTAGCGGAAGTTGCCGCGGAAGTCGTCCAGGGTGAGCGCGACGTGCGACTTCGCCTCGGTGGTGACGTTGCGGTACAGGCTGCCGTCCGGCAGCGCCTGGGTCGCGGAGATCACGCCGTCGGCGTAGATGTTGTCACCGCTGCACAGGAAGAAGTCTGGGTCCAGCTTCGCCATCGCGTCGAAGATGCGGTAGCCGCCGATGGACTCGTTGATGCCCCAGCCCTGCCCGGCGAGGTCGCCGGACCAGAGGAACCGCACGCCCTCGCGCCGGCGGGTGGAGGCGGTGCGGAAGGTACCGGTGACCGGCTCGCCGGTGCGGCGCGGGTCGTCGGGGTCGGCGAGCAGCACGCGGTAGTGGATCTGCTCGCCGGACGGCAGCCCGTGCAGCCGCGTGGTGCCGGTGAAGTCGCTGTCCGCGCCGAGCAGCGGGCCGCGCCACCTGCGCGGGTCGCGGAACGACTCGGTGGCCGAGGTCTCCACGATCATCCGGGCCGGACGGTCCGAACGGACCCACACCAGGCCGGAGTCGGCGCTCACGTCGCCCGCCTGCACACCCCAGTCCGCCCGGGGCCGTCCGGAGAGCGCGAACGCCGGGGCCGTACCGAGGGCCGCGGGCAGGGTCAGGGCCGCCGAGGCGGCGAGGGAGCCGCGCAGCAGGCTGCGGCGGCCGGGGAGCGAAAGGGACATGAAGCGCCTCCAGAACGGGGGTCCGGCCAGTTGCTCACAGCCACATCTACGGGTGCGCCGCAGCGCCCGCGGAAACCGGAAGTGAACAACTGCCGGGCCCCGTAAGGTCATCCGCCCCGCTCGTCGAGCGCCTGTGCCATCACCCGGACCCCCTCCCGGATCCGGGCCGGCGGCAGATGCGCGTACCCCAGCACCAGCCGTACGACGGGGTCGTCGGACCGCGTGTGCGTGCACTCGCCCAGCGGCCGCACCGCCACCCCGGCCGCCGTCATGCGTGCGACGAACCGGCTCTCCGGCCCGCAGGACCGCGGCAGTTCGGCGATCGCGTGCAGTCCCGCCGCGATTCCCGACACGCGCGCGTGCGGAAGGTGTTCGGCCAGCGAGGCCACCAGCACGTCCCGGCGTTCCCGGTAGGCGCGCTGGCAGCGGCGCAGCTGACGGTCGTAGTCCCCGCGCTCCAGGAACCGGGCGAACACCGCCTGGTCGAGGGAGGGATGCCCGAGGTCCATGGTCCGCTTGCGCTCGACGACCTCGTGCGCCAGACGCTCCGGCACCAGGAGCCAGCCCAGCCGCAGCCCGGGGGCGAGGGACTTGCTGACCGAGCCCAGATAGGCCACGCGTTCCGGGTCGAGACCCTGGAGCGCGCCGACCGGGGCGCGATCGTAGCGGAAGTCGCCGTCGTAGTCGTCCTCCAGCAGCAGGCCGTCGACCGCGCGGGCCCAGTCCAGCAGCTCGGCCCGGCGCCTCGCCGAGCAGGCGATCCCGGTCGGGTACTGGTGGGCCGGCGTCGTCGTCACGGCCCGTACCCCCGAGGCGCGGAGCGGCCCGGGGGCCAGGCCCTCGGCGTCCAGCGGCAGCGGCACCGCGCGCAGCCCGGCCGCCGCGTACAGGCCCGTGTGCTGCGGACTTCCGGGGTCCTCCACCCCGATCTCCCGCACCCCGCGCGCGTACAGCACGCAACCGAGCAGGGTCGTCGCCTGTGCCACCCCGGAGACGACCACGATCCGCTCCGGGTCGGCGACCACACCCCGGCGCCGGACCAGCAGTTCGGCGAGGGCCGAGCGCAGCCGGGGCAGCCCGCGCGGGTCCGGGTAGCCGAGGTCGCGGTGCGGGAGTTCCGCGAGCACCGCGCGCTGTGCGGCGGCCCAGGCGGCACGCGGGAACAGCGCCAGGTCCGGCGACCCCGGCAGGAAGTCGGCCCGCGCTCCCGGCGGGCGCGGCGCCAGATCACGCGCGCGGGCCGACGCCGCCCGTACGGCACCGCCCACCCAGGTGCCCGCGCCCCGGTCGCTGCGCAGATAGCCCTCCGCCGTCAGCTGTTCGTACGCCTCGGTGACCAGCCCGCGCGACACGCCGAGGTCCTCGGCCAGTTCCCGGCTCGAAGGGAGCCGGGTGCCGGGCGGCAGCCGCTGCGCGCGGATCGCCTCGCGCAGCGCCCCCTGGAGGAATCGGCCACGCGCGCGTGCCGGTGCCGACGCGGTCGGCAGCAGCAGCTCCCAGGCGGCGGAACCCGGCAGGCCGCCCGGATTGGTCCCCGATGACGTCATGGAAGTGGACCTTAAACCGGGCCGCCAGGGTTCCTAGCGTCGTGTCCATGAACGCGACAACCACGCGCGGCTCCCTTCTGACGGCGTTCGCCTATGTGCTGGTCGGAGCCTCGTTCACCGCCAACAGTGTGCTGGGCCACTATCCCTACGCGGGCGGCCAGTTCCTGCGGTACGGGCTGGCCTGCCTGCTCCTCGTGCCGTTCGTCGGCCCGCGCGCGGCCGCGCGGCTGCGCGCGCTGGGGGCACGCGCCTGGCTGCGGCTGGCCCTGCTCGCCGCCGTCGGCATGGTCGGTTTCAACCTGGTGGTCCTCGCCGCCGAGCGCACCGCGGAACCGGCGGTGCCGGGCGTCTTCGTGGGGTGTGCCCCGGTGGTGGTCGCGGTGCTGGTCCCGCTCCTGGACCGGCGTGGGCCGCGACGCCGCGTGCTCCAAGGGGCCCTGCTGGTCGCCGCCGGCGCCTTCGCCGTCCAGGGCTGGGGCCGCACGGACGTCCGCGGGATCGTCTTCTCGGTGTGCGCGCTGGCCGGCGAGGTCGGGTTCGCCGTCCTCGCCGGGCCGGTGCTGCGCGCGCTCGGGCCGCGGCTGCTGACCGCCGCCGTGTGCCTCCTGGCGGCGGCCGAGGCGGCGGCGGCCGGGGTGGTGCTCGACGGCGGGGCGTGGCTGCGCCGGCCCGACGCCCCGGAGACGGCCGCGCTGCTGTGGCAGGCGGCCGTCGTCACCGTCGTCGGCTTCGTGTGCTGGTACACGGGCGTGCAGCGGATCGGCACCGAGCGGGCGACGCTCCTCACCGGACTCGTCCCGCTCGCCGCGGTCGCCACCGCCCCGCTCGTCGGCACGGGCTCCTACGGCGTCGCCCAGGCCGCCGGAGGCGCCTTGGTGGGCGCGGGAGTCGCCCTGGGCTCCGGAGCCCTGTCCCGCCTCGGCCGCCGGCCGGCGCGGGCCGCCGGCGCGGGCGCCGTCCGCCGCCCGGGGCAGGACTCAGCTGCTGCCGTCCAGGATGACCCTCGCGACCAGGGCCGGGTCGTCGCTCATCGGACAGTGGCCGCAGCCGGGGAGCCGGACCAGGCGGGCCTTGGGGATGATCTGCTTGGCCCGCACCCCCTGACGGCGCACCAGCAGCATGTCCCGGGTGCCCCAGCCGACGGTGACCGGCAGACCGGGCACGTCGTCGGTGAACTGGACGGCGGTGCCCGCGCGCAGGGTCTCGGCGAACCCGGTGGCCCGCGCGAGCGCGAGCGTCTCGGCGACCACGGCCTCGGGTGAACGGCGGCCGGGCCGGGCGTAGATGGTGCTGGTCAGGGCCGTCCGCCCGGCGGCCGTCCGGGACAGCCGCTCGACCAGGTGGAGCGGCAGCCGCTCCGCGATGCGCCGCATGGCGATGAGCACACCGAAGGCGTAGCGGCGTTCGGCCTGTGTCCAGAATCCGGCGGGGGACAGGGCGGTGACGGACCGTACGAGCTTCTCGCGGCCCAGTTCGAGCGCCAGCAGCCCGCCGAGCGAGTTGCCGGCCACGTGCGGCCGGTCCAGTTCCAGTGCCTCGAACAGGGCGGCGAGCACGGTGTTGGTCGTGGGCAGGTCGTAGGAAAGCCCCGAAGGGAGGCCGGGGGAGGCGCCGAACCCGGGCAGGTCCACGGCGATCACGTCCCGCTCGGTCGCGAGGATGTCCACCACCGGGTCCCAGGCCTGCCGGTGATGCCCTATCCCGTGGATCAGGACCAGCGGCTCGCCTCGGCCCACGCGCGCGTAGGAGACGGTCACGTCCTGTCGGCCCTGCGCGGCCGGGACGCTGACGGAGACGGTGGCGGACATGGGGGCTCCTCGTCTGTGACATCGACTGACGCCGTAGACAGCTTGTCAGCAATTACTACTGGCGGGTAGTCCCCCGGCGCGGCGTGTCGTGCCCGGGCGATGCCCGGCGCGGTGCCGCGCGCGGGACGCGGACGCGTGGCGCGGGCACGGGATGCGTACGCGTGGCGCGGGCGCGGGATGCGTACGCGGTACGCGCACGCGGGGTGGAGCGGCGCCGGGTGCCGGGTGCGGCCTCGGACGCGGGGGGTGCCGCGCGCCGGTGGGTGCGGAGTGCGGCGGGGTCGCCGGTGTCCGGCGGCGGTCCGGAAACATTCTGGGACGGGCGCCGGCACGACGGCGTGATTACCCGTGTACGCGCGCGAACGTGTCGCACGGGACGCGGCCCCTCGTGACCCTCCGGCCCCAGGCGCCCCACCGCTCCCGCGGCGCTGCGGGAGCTTTGCCGTCATGTCACGAAAACACCCCTGTGCGAACGCCTCGTGAACGCTGTGTGGCACCGCTTTCTATGCACTGCCCATGGGATCGAGGATTGGTCTTGACCAAGGGTGTGCGCCGCCCTATGGTCGCAGATAAGTACAACAACCTTTAATAAACAAGGGCGCTAAAACGCCGCCGGACCACGGCGATTGCGGAGGACAGGGTGGGGACCACGCAGCTGGAATCGGTGCCGGAACCGAAGTACTGGCATCTCAGGACCGTGCTCAGTGAGGCACTCGACTCGGAGTTCTCGGTCGGCGAGATCCTGCCCAACGAGCGCGACCTCGCCGCCCGCTTCGGCGTGGCCCGGGCCACGCTCCGCCAGGCCCTCGAACAGCTCGAACTGGAGGGGCGCCTCCAGCGCCGCCGCGGTGTCGGCACGACCGTGGCGCCGCCGCGGGTGGGCGTGGCCGTCGGCACCGACGGGGACGTCTGGCCGGGCGCCCCCGGCGACGCCTGGCAGCCGGTCGACTGCACCCTCGCGGTGCCGCCCGCCGCCGTCGCGGCCGCCCTGGAGACCGGCGCGGAGGAGCCGGTGCACACCGTGCGCCGTTCCCGCGTCGTCCACGGCCAGCCCGTCGCCGCCGAGCTGCTCCACATCCCGGCGTCCTCGGTCCCGGACCTGACGGCGATCGACGCGCCGTCCGGCTCCGCACGCGCGCGTGCGGTACTGCGCGAGCTGCAGCGCCTGGAGCTGGAGAGCCAGGACCGTGCCGTGGAACTGGGCTCGGCCCGCGCCGACGACGCCAAGGAACTGGACCGCCTCCCCGGCGCCCCGGTCCTCGTCGTCACCACCCGCTTCCTCGCCGACGGCCGTCCGGCCGCGCTCTCCGTCGCCACGTACCGCGCGGACACCTGCCGGCTGACCTTCGGCGACTCCGGAAGCGTCGAGATCCACCACGGACCCGAGCGGCAGGCCTCCTAGCCGCCGAGCCGAAGCCGGACAGGGCGCGCCCCGGGACTCCACCGGGGCGCGCCGCGCTTTCCCGGCGTCCGCCCGCCTGCCTGCCCGCACGGCTGGTCAGCGGCGGGCGGTGACCGTCCCGTCCACCGCGAACAACTGCTCCTCCACGTGGTCGAGGGCGAGCCGCAGCGCACCGGTCGCCACCGCCGCCTCGCCGAGGAGGGAGAGAGCCACCCGCGGCGGGCGCAGGCAGTAGCGGGCCAGCTCGCGGCGCAGCGGCTCCAGGACGCCGTCGAGCCCCGCCGCCCAGCCGCCTATCACCACCAGCTCCGGATCGAGGGCCAGCACCAGCGCGGCCACGTCGTGGACCAGCCGCTGGATGAACCGCTCGACGGCCGCCCGCGCCCGCGCGTCACCCTTGCGGGCCAGCGCGAAGACCTCGGCGACCGCCTGTTCGTCCAGCGGGTGCAGCGGCTCGTCGGTGGTGGACAGCAGCGTCTCCGGCGTCACCTCCCGGCCCAGCAGGTGCAGCGCGCCGATCTCCCCGGCCGCCCCGCCGTAGCCGCGGTGCAGCCGCCCCCCGATCAGCGAACCGGCGCCCGGGCTGAGCCCGGCCATCACCATCACCACGTCGTCGGACTCGGTGGCGGCGCCCTTCCAGTGCTCGGCCACGGCCGCCGTGTTGGCGTCGTTCTCCACCAGCACCGGGCACTTGAAGGAGCGGCTCAGCCGCTCGCCGAGCCGCAGTCCGGTCCACTGGGGCAGCGCGGTGCCCAGCCGCACCCGGCCGTCCGCCTCCACGATGCCCGGCGTGCCGACCCCGACGGCCCGCAGCGAACTGCGGGCCACGCCGGCCCGGCGCAGCAACTCGGCGACCGCGGTGCGCATCCGCTCCAGCCGCTCGTCCGCGTCGGCCGTCTCGTCCACGTCCTTGGCCTGCGCGCCCAGCACCCTGCCGTCCAGATCGGCCAGCAGCGCGGCGACGCGGTGCGGACCGATCTCCAGGCCCAGCAGATGTCCGGCCTCGGCCCGGAAACGGAACCGGCGTGCGGGCCGCCCCTGTCGCCGGGCGGCGCCGTCCTCGGCCGCCGTCTCGACGACCAGACCGCCCTCGATGAGCCCCTCGACGACCCCCTCCACGGTCGGCCGGGACAGCCCGGTCACCCGGGTGATCTCGGTCAGGGTCGCGCAGTCCGTGGCACGCAACGCGTGCAGCACCACCGCGGAGTTGATCCTCCGCAGCAACGACGGGTCACCGCCGGTCAGCCCCGCCAACGTCCGTCCTCCCAGCCAGCCCTGCGTGTTGGCCGGATCGTACTTCGGTTACGACGACCCCGGCGAGTGTCCGGAGCCTCCGACCTGCCACGGATCCGAGATCGGCGCGGCTGGACAAAACCGGACTGATACGCCGTGATCATCACGTTCGTACGGTGTCCCGCCGCCCGCCGGACGGGTTCGACTCCGCGAGGAAACGTCCGCGAGGAGAACGTTTACGGGGGGGAGCGTCCGCGAGAGGAAGGTCCGCGAGAGGACGGCGGCGGGAGGGGAGCGCCGGCGCCGGCCAGCGCGTGCTCTGGTGAACCGGTGAGCCGGACGGCCCGGGGCGGTCTCCCGGGACGATGAATGGCCGGCCCCCGCAGGGCACGCGATCAGCCCTCCGCCGCCGCCCGCAGTCGCCCGAACTCCTCCGCCATCGTCGCCGCCGTCCAGTGCGCGTTCAGCCCGCTGGGGTTCGGCAGCACCCACACCCTGGTGTCGCCGATCAGCCGCTGCTGCGGCCCCACCCGTGCCGTGCGGTCGTCGAACGCGGCCCGGTAGGCCGTGACGCCCACCACCGCCAGCCACCTCGGGCGGGTCCGGGCGACCTTCGCCGTGAGCAGCCGGCCGCCCTCGGTGTACTCCGCGGCCGTCAGCTCGTCGGCGCGTGCGGTCGCCCGTGCCACCACGTTCGTGATGCCGAGCCCGTAGGACGGCAACTCGCCCTGTTCCGCCGGTTTCAGCAGCCTCGGGGTGAACCCGGACAGGTGCAGCACCGGCCAGAAGCGGTTGCCCGGGCGGGCGAAGTGATGGCCCGTGGCCGCCGTCATCAGGCCGGGGTTGATACCGCAGAACAGGACATCCAGGCCGTCCGCGATCACGTCCGGGACGAGACGGTCGCGGGCGGCCTCCAGCTCCGCCGCCGTGAAGCGGGTCAGAGGATGGCTCCGGGGGCGTAGGCGGCGGCCTCGGGGTGCTGCTTGAGCAGTTCCTCGATCCGGCCGGCGACGACCGCGACCTGGTCGGCGGCAGCCCCCGTGAAGGACAGCTTGTCGGCCATCAGGGCCGCGAGCTGCTCACGGTCGAGCGGCAGCCGCTCGTCGGCGGCGAGCTTGTCGAGCAGGTCGTTGCGCTCGGCGCCCTGCTCACGCATCGCGAGCGCGGTGGCGACGGCGTTCTCCTTGATCGCCTCGTGCGCGAGCTCACGGCCGACGCCCGCGCGCACCGCGCCCATGAGCACCTTGGTGGTGGCGAGGAAGGGCAGGTAGCGGTCGAGCTCGCGGGCGACGACGGCGGGGAAGGCGCCGAACTCGTCGAGGACGGTCAGGAACGTCTCCAGCAGGCCGTCCAGCGCGAAGAACGCGTCGGGCAGGGCCACCCGGCGCACCACCGAGCAGGAGACGTCGCCCTCGTTCCACTGGTCGCCCGCCAGCTCGCCGGTCATCGAGGCGTAGCCGCGCAGGATCACCATCAGGCCGTTGACGCGCTCGCAGGACCGCGTGTTCATCTTGTGCGGCATCGCCGAGGAGCCCACCTGGCCCGGCTTGAAGCCCTCGGTGACCAGCTCGTGCCCGGCCATCAGCCGGATCGTCTTGGCCAGGGACGACGGCGCGGCCGCCAGCTGCACCAGCGCGGTCACGACGTCGTAGTCCAGCGAGCGCGGGTACACCTGGCCGACCGACGTGAACGCCTGCGCGAAGCCCAGGTGGCCGGCGATCCGGTCCTCCAGCTCGGCCAGTTTCGCCGCGTCGCCGCCCAGCAGGTCCAGCATGTCCTGCGCGGTGCCGACCGGGCCCTTGATGCCGCGCAGCGGGTAGCGGGCCAGGAGTTCCTCGACCCGGCCGTACGCCACCAGCAGCTCGTCGGCGGCGGTCGCGAAACGCTTGCCGAGGGTGGTGGCCTGCGCGGCCACGTTGTGCGAGCGGCCGGCCATGACCAGCTCGGCGTACTCGCCGGCCAGCTTGCCGAGCCGCGCGAGGACGGCCACCGTGCGGTCGCGCACCAGCTCCAGCGAGAGCCGGATCTGCAGCTGCTCGACGTTCTCCGTCAGGTCGCGGGAGGTCATGCCCTTGTGCACGTGCTCGTGCCCGGCGAGATCGTTGAACTCCTCGATCCGCGCCTTCACGTCGTGCCGCGTGACCTTCTCGCGCTCGGCGATGGAGGCCAGGTCGACGGTGTCCAGGACCCGCTCGTAGTCGGCGATCGCCGCGTCCGGCACCTCGATCCCGAGGTCCTTCTGGGCCCGCAGCACGGCGAGCCAGAGCTGCCGCTCCAGCTTCACCTTCTGCTCGGGAGACCAGAGCGTGGCGAGCTCGGCGGAGGCGTAACGTCCGGCGAGGACGTTCGGGATGCGGGGCTTGGCGGGAGCGGCAGAAGTCACGTGTACGGATTCTACTGGCGATTCGTGCAGGCCAGCGCCGCAGGTCCGCTCGTACGAAGCTATGAGAGCCGTGTCACGGCTGGTGCCGGTCGGCCAGTTCCGCCAGTACGTGGGCGTGGCACAGCTCGGGCGCGCACCAGCACGCCAGCGTCCTCCCGCGCAGTTCCGCCGCCAGTTCCAGCAGCTCGGGCCGCTCCAGCAGGTACGCCCGGTACATCGCCATCACCTCGGCCCGGGTGCCGTCGCGCCGCTTCTTCGGGGTGTCGTAGGCGAAGGGGTTGGCGAGCGGATGGCGGGGCAGGTCCCAGCCGCCCAGGGTCCAGCGGCGGCCGACGTAGACGACGTCCGCGGGGGCGTGTTCCAGCCGGGGGCCGAACTCGTGGATCCGGCCCCTGACGTTGATCACCCGTGTCGGCACAGGAACGACGCTACGCCTCGGACGGCGGAGCGGGGCGGGCGGCTTCCGTACGACGGCCGCGCCGCCCGCTCCGTTCGGCGCGGATCAGGTGGCGCGCGCGGTGGCGCCGCCGATCAGGCCCCACCCGTAGTCACCGCCGATGAAGCCGCCCCCGATCTCGTTGATCTCGGTCCTTCCGTCGTCGGTGACGCCGATGAGGAGCACGTCGGTGCCGCACCGCTGCGCGGCGACGTTGCGCATTCCGCTGCCGTACGTCAGGGGGTGCCACCCGCCGGTGTTGTAGCCGCCCCACGACACCTCGGTGTTCTGGTAGGCCGTGTCGCCGAAGACACCGAAGAACGCGAACTCCTGGTAGTAGGTGGGGGCCACGGAGATGTCCGTGAGGACGCCCTGGTTCGTGAACATCTGAGCCCAGCCCGACCAGCCGGACCCGGGGCTGGTCGCGTTGACAGTGGTCTGCCGGCGGTGCCACGGGGTGCCGTAGACGTTGATGCCGTCGACCTCGATCGTCCCGTCCGCGTGGGTTCCCGCGACGATCTTGGTGAGAAGGCCGTCCATCTGCTGCCAGCCGGTCCAGTTGTCGGCCGAGGCCTGCTGCTGGGAACGGGTCCAGATGGTTCCGGCGGAGTTCGTGCCGAAGATCTGGAGCGTGCCGTTCTGGTTGCGTGCCACCGAGATCGAGTTGAGGATCCCGTCGATGTTCCGCCACGCCGCCCAGTCGCTGGACCCGGGACTCTTCTGGGCGCGCGAGTAGATCTGGCCGTTGCGGTCCAGGGCGAAGAGTTCGATCCGCCCGTCGGCGTTGGTCGCCGCCGCCACGGAGGTCAGCGGCGCGGGGGTGTCGTACTCCGCGGTCCAGTCCGGGGGCGCCTGCCCCGGGACGATGTGGGTGGTGTGGAGCCCGCCCTGCGCGTCGACGGCGAACGCCTGGACCCCCTTGGTGCTGTCCGTCCCGTCCTGGGAGGCCATGGCGACCGAGGAGCCGGGGACCGGCGCGACCGTGGGAAGGCCGGTGCCGGGACGTACGGTGTCGTCGGTCTGGCGGTGGGTGTAGTAGACCTTGCCGGTGTTGACCGAGGTCGCGTCGCACAGCCCGTCGCCGTTGACGTCCCTGAACCGGAGGTCGGCGATGCGCTCGTTGGACTGGTTGAGGTAGACCCAGTGCTGGTCACCGGCGCTGGTGGCGTACCACCAGGTCAGGCCCGTGGTCATGAAGGGGTCGGCGATGCCGTCGCCGTCGAAGTCGCAGGTGCGCTGGGTGTCCCGGTTCGCGCCCAGGACGTTCCCGCCGTTGTCGTGCAGACCGGTCTCGGTCTGGTCCAGCGCGCCGTTGGTGAAGGTGGTCGACCACCTGACGGTGTGCGCGAAGACGTTGTTCTCGACGTTGAAGCCGTCCGAGGGCGTGCCGCGGAGCTTGATCTCGGTCGAGTTGGTGGAGGGGAAGGAGTTGTAGGCGATGTCGGCGTACTCGCCGGCCGGCCCGCACTGGTAGTTGGAGCAGTCGCCGCGGCCGTGCATGTCGATGAGGTGCTCGTAGTGGTCCCAGCCCAGGAGCGAGAAGCCGAGACCGGGTGACTCCATGAGGTTGCGGTACACCAGATACCCGGTGCCCGGACGGCCGTCGCCGGTGACCGAGTGGCGGTTGGCCGCGAACTCGTTCTTCTCGATCAGCGCGTAGGCGCCGTTGTTCAGGGCCACCCCGTAGCCGGCGCCGTGGTGGCTGCCGAACGCGTCCTCGATGCCGTCCATGGTGGGGTGCTGGTTGTCATGGATGTAGTTGTCGTGCACCCACACCGTGTCGGCGTTGGCCCGGTTGATCCGGTTGCCCGGATCCTGCACGTCGATCGCCGCGCCGCGCCAGCGGGTGAACTCGTCGTGGTCGATCTCCACGTTCTGGCTGGACCAGATGCCGATCCCGTCGGCGTCCGTGGTGCCCACCGAGGCGCCGGGGTCCGACGGCTCCCCGCCGTCGAACCTGATCCCGCTGATCCGCACGTTGTCCGCGGTGCCGCCGTCGCCGTCCCCGATGGCGAGGAGCGTGCGCGGGAACGTCGTCGTGAAGATCCGCGGCCCCCTGGCGACGACCGTGCGATCGCCGGTGATCCGGACCCCGGGAGCCACCGGTATGGACGACAGGCCGCTCAGGTCCAGATTCACGGTCCCGGCGATCACCACCGTCGCTCCGGGGGTGCCGACGGCCTGGACGAACCGGCTCTGCTGGTCGTCGGAGGTGATGCTGAAGGTCTGCGAGTCCACCGCGCGGCCGGCGGCCCCCGCGGGCACGGCGGCCGACGCGGTGCCGCCGGACACGGCCAGCGAGGCCGCCAAGGCCCCGACCACTGCGAACAGCCGGCTCTTTCTCGAAATGTTCATCCCTGTCCCGGTTCTCGGCCTGATTGGGTCGAGCCGGCCGTTCGAGGCCGCGCACCCTCACAGGTACGCGGCCCGTACGGCCCCGCTTGACCACCCGAGGGGTGGGCGTGCCGCGGCGTGCCGTGCCGTTCCAAGCCGTTCCACGCGGGGGAGGCCCCGCGTCCGGCCGGGGAGCAGAGTCAGGGGCGGGGAGCCGGGTCGGAGTCCACTCGTCGCCAGTCGGCCACGGGGCCGGGGTTCGCGTGGTCCGCGGGGGTGACCCAGAAGGCTCTGCCCAGCTCGGCGCTGAACTGGGCTCCTGTCCGGCCGTCGCCCGAGGAGCGGCCGGTCAGCCGGCGGCCTATCCACGGGAGCAGGTGCTGCCTGGTGAAGCGGACGTCCGCCACCCGACGCGCGGCCCAGCCGGGCGGCGGTGTGGCCGGCATCGGCGTACGCCAGTCGGTGTCCTCGGCCTCGTACCCGAGGGTCTGCCAGACCGCCTCGGCGACCCGCCGGTGCCCCTCGGCCGTCAGGTGCAGCCGGTCCACGTCCCACATCCGGGGGTCCGAGAGCGAGGGGGCGCCGTACAGGTCGACCACGACGGCGCCGTGCCGTCCGGCCAGTTCGTCGACGCAGGCGAACAGCTCCTCCATGCGCGGCCGGAACCGGTCGAGGACCGGGCCCTGGCGGCCGGGGCTGCGCATCAGCACCAGTTGCTGGCAGGCCGGTGCCAGCCGCTCCACGGCCTCCGTGAGCAGGTCCCGGACCAGACCCATGTCGCACTTGGGGCGCAGGGTGTCGTTCAGGCCGCCGACCAGGGTGATCACGTCGGGTCGCATCGCGACCGCCACGTCCACCTGCTCCTCGACGATCTGCCTGATCAGCTTTCCGCGCACCGCGAGGTTCGCGTACTGGAACCCGGGCGTGCGCGCGGCCATCCGTCCGGCCAGGACGTCGGCCCAGCCGCGGTAGGAGCCGTCGGCCATCAGGTCCGACATGCCCTCGGTGAACGAGTCGCCGAGGGCGACCAGACTGGTGTGTGCGGGACGCACGGGATTCTTCTGCATGGCGTCGGAAATGGTATCCCGGGGCTCATACCCGCCGGTCGGTCGCACCCTGGCGGCCGATCCCGCGGCCGATCCGACGGCCGATCCGGCGGCCGATCCGGCGGCGGACCTAGGCGTGCTGTCCGAACAGTTCCCGCAGCACGTCCTCCATCGTCACCAGCCCCGCCATCCTCCCGTCGTCGCCGAGTACGCCCGCCAGATGGGTGCGGCTGCCGCGCATCGCGGTCAGTACGTCGTCCAGCGGTGTGTTCTCCCGCACCCGTGCGATGGGCCGCATGTCCCGCAGCCGGAACGCCTCGTCGCGGGGCGAGGCGTCCAGCGCGTCCTTGACGTGCAGGTAGCCGACGATCCGCCGGCCCTCGTCGACCACCGGGAACCGGGAGAAGCCCGACTCCGCCGACAGCCCCTCCAGCTCCTCGGGGGTGACGCCCACGCGCGCGTAGACGACACGCTCCAGCGGCACCACCACGTCCCGCACCGGTCGGCGGCCCAGCTCCAGCGCGTCGTGCAGCCGTTCCTGCGCCCGGTCGTCGATCAGCCCCGCCTCGCTGGCGTCCTTGACGATCTCGGCGAGCTCGGCGTCCGTGAAGGTCGCCGAGACCTCGTCCCTGGTCTCCACCCGGAGCACCCTGAGCAGGGTGTTGGCGAACGCGTTGATCGTGAAGATCACCGGGCGCAGCGCCCGCGACAGTGCCACCAGCGGCGGTCCGAGGAGCAGCGCGCTGCGCACCGGCTCGGCCAGCGCGACGTTCTTCGGCACCATCTCGCCGAGCAGCATGTGCAGATAGGTCGCCAGGGTCAGCGCGATCACGAAGGACACGACATGACCCGCGCTCTCCGGCACGCCGACCGCGTGGAACACCGGCTCCAGGAGATGCTCGATGGCCGGTTCGGCGACCACGCCCAGCACCAGCGTGCACAGGGTGATCCCGAGCTGGGCGGCGGCCAGCAGCGCCGACACGTGCTCCAGACCCCACAGCACGCTCCTGGCCCGCCGGTCGCCGGCCTCGGCGTGCGGCTCGATCTGGGAGCGGCGCACGGAGATCAGCGCGAACTCGGCGCCCACGAAGAAGGCGTTGACGACCAGCGTGGCCAGACCGATCAGCAGTTGTACGGCGGTCACCGGTGTCCCTCCTGCTTCTGCTCCCGTTCCTCGGCGAGCGGCGCGTGCAGCAGCACCCTGGCCGCCCGCCGGCCCGACGCGTCCACCACGTCCAGCCGCCAGCCGGCGACCTCCACACGGTCCCCGGTCTCGGGTATCCGGCCGAGCTCGGCCGCGACCAGCCCGGCCAGCGTCTCGTACGGCCCGTCGGGCGGTCTGAGGCCGACGCGCGCGAGCTGGTCCGTGCGGGCCGCGCCGTCCGCCGACCAGAGCGAGCGGCCCCGCTCGTCCGCGCCCGCGGGGGCGAGGTCCGGCGTCTCGTGCGGGTCGTGCTCGTCGCGGACCTCGCCGACCACCTCCTCGACGATGTCCTCCAGGGTGGCGACGCCGGCCGTACCGCCGTACTCGTCGATGACGACCGCCATGGTGCGCCGGCCGCCGAGGCGGTCCAGGAGGCGGTCCACGGTGAGGGACTCGGGGACCAGCAGCGGCTCGCGCATCACCTGGGCCACCCGGACCCGGGCCCGGTCCGCCACCGGCAGCGCCAGGATGTCCTTGATGTGGGCGGTGCCGACCACCGAGTCCAGGCTCTCGCGGTAGACCGGGAAGCGGGACAGCCCGGTCGCCCGGGTCGCGTTCGCGACGTCCTCGCAGGTGGCGCGGACGTCCAGGGCGACGACCTGGACACGCGGGGTCATCACGTTCTCGGCGGTGAGGTCGGCGAGGTTCAGGGTGCGCACGAACAGCTCGGCGGTGTCCGCCTCCAGCGCGCCCGCCTTGGCGGAGTGCCGGGCGAGCGCGGCCAGCTCCTGGGGGCCGCGGGCGGAGGCCAGCTCCTCGGCGGGCTCGACACCGAACCGTCGTACCACCCGGTTCGCGGTGTTGTTCAAGTGGGTGATGAACGGCCGGAACGCGGCGCTGAACCAGCGCTGGGCATTGCCCACCCGCCTGGCCACGGCCAGCGGCGAGGAGATCGCCCAGTTCTTGGGCACCAGCTCGCCGACGACCATCAGGAACACCGTGGACAGCGCGGTACCGATCACCAGCGCCAGCGAGCTCGCCGCGGACCGGGCGATGCCCAGCGACTCCAGCGGACCGGCCAGCAGCTTGGCGATCGACGGCTCGGCGAGCATGCCGACCACCAGGTTGGTGACCGTGATGCCGAGCTGCGCGCCCGACAGCTGGAAGGTCAGCTGCCGTACGGCCTTGAGGGCGCCGGCCGCGCCGCGCTCGCCGCGCTCCACGGCGCGTTCGAGTTCGCCGCGGCCCACCGTGGTCAGCGAGAACTCGGCGGCGACGAAGGCGCCGCAGGCGAGCGAGAGCAGGATCGCCACCAGCAGGAGCAGCACTTCGGTCATCGGGTCACCTCCGTCCCATGGTCGGACAGGGCGGACGGGACCGCGCGGTGTTGACGGGACAGAGGACTGGGAGGCTCGCCCATGGGCGGACGCTCACGCACCTTTCCTGGCGGACGACAGGACGACTCCTCCAATAGTAAAGGACGGGCAAAGTGTGCGGCCTAGCGCGGCCGCGGCGCGCGCCGACGTCGTCTACAGGGGCTTGACCCAGCGCCGCCAGTGGTCCTCGCGGTGGTAGCCGGTGGCGGCCCAGGTGTCGTGGGCGCGTTCGTTGGCCTCCAGGACCATGGCGTCGACGCGCCGTCCGCCGAGGGCGGCGAACCGTCGTTCCGCGGCCTCCAGCAGCGCGGTGGCGATGCCCCGACGGCGGTGGTCGGGGTGGACCGCGAGCCGGTAGGCGGAGCAGCGCCATCCGTCGTAGCCGGCGATGACGGTGCCGGCGAGGACACCGTCACGGACTGCGAGGAGCAGCGCCTCGGGGTCCCGGGCGAGGAGCCGGGCCACGCCGTCGTGGTCGTCGCTGATGCTCGTCCCCTCGGCTGCGTGGCGCCAGAACCGCAGCACGGTGTCGATGTCGGAGGCGGTGGCGTGGCGGATACGGAGATCGCTCATGCCACGACCCAAGCAGGGCGGGCGCCTCCCGGGCGAACGGGTTTCGCGCCCCGCGCCGCCACGAGCCGCGACCCGCGCACCGCACCCACCGCGCGCGCACCGCACCCCGCGCACCGCACCCCGCGCCGCACCCACCGCACAGAGCCCGCGCACCGATTACGCCCGCGCACCGCAACCGCCGAGAGGACTCGCCAACGCGCGCCGGGCACCCGGCCGAAGCCCGCCCGGCGGTCCCGGTCCCGGCCGAAGCCTGCGCGGCGGCCCCGGCTCGGCGGCCCCTGACCGGCCGCCCCGGCTCGGCGGTCCCGGCCCCGGTCCCGGCCGAAGCCCGCCCGGCGGTCCCCGTCCCGGTCGACCGGCCCGTCTCGTCGTCTATGCCCAGCAGCCGTTGACCGTGGCGGCGAGGCCGTCGAGGGCGTCCTTGGTGGCGGCCGGGTCGGCGGCGGAGTCGTTCTCGATGAAGGAGAAGATCTTCCAGCGTCCGTCTCCGGCCTTCGTCAGTCCGCTCAGCGCGATCGCGCCGGTCAGCGTGCCCGTCTTGGCGCTGACCCTGCCGACCGCGCACCGGGAGTCCGCGGTGTCGAAGCGGCCCCACTCCGGGCCGAGGGTCGAGCCCGCCTCGCCGGCGACGGGCAGCCCGTCCACGATGTACCCGAGCGTCGGGCCGTTGGCGGCGGTGTCCGCGAGGTCGAGGATGTCGGCGATGGTCCGTGCCGGGATGCGGTTGGCGCGGGACAGGCCGCTGCCGTCGTGGATCTCGAAGCCGGTCAGCGACACCCCGTACTGGCCGAGGACCTGGCGGACGACCGCCGTGCCGTCCTCGAAGGTGGCCGGCCGCCCGGCGGCGAGCGCGGTGGCCCGCAGCAGCGTCTCGGCGATGTCGTTGTCGCTCACCTTGAGCATGTGCTCCACGATGTCCGAGAGCGCCCCGGACTGGTGCTGGGCCAGGAGTGCGGCTCCGGTGCCGGCGGTGGCGCGGGCGACGCCGCCGGTGACGGTGACACCCCGCCTGGCGAGGAGCTTCGCGAAGGTCCGGCCGGCGTCCACGGAGGTGTCCGTGACGTGACGGCCGTCGACCACCAACGCCCGTACCGGGGCGACGGAGTCGGGGTAGTAGCCGTCGTTCCAGCCGGTGGCGAGCGTGGGCGCGGGGAAGAGGCTGTCGTCGACCCGCACCTGCACCGAGCTCGGGCCCGCCTCCTTCAGGACCGCCGCGACGGTCCTCGCCATCGTGTCGAGGTCGGCGGAGGTGAGGGTGCGGTCCCCGCCCCCGACCAGGGTGACGACGCCGTCGCCGTAGACGGCCTTCGTGGTGAAGCGGTGGTCGGGGCCGAGGATCGTCAGCGCGGCGGTCGACGTGGCCAGCTTGGTGTTGGACGCCGGCATCAGCGCGGTCGTCGCGTCGTGACCCCATACGAGGCCGCCGGAGTCGGCGTCGATCACGACGCCGCTGAGCGTGGGGCCCAGGCGGGTGTCCTGGACGCGGACGTCGAGGTTGTCCGCGATCGACTGCTCGGCGGGGTCGAGGGTGGCGGGCGCGGCGAAGGCGGACGTGCCGAACAGGATCGTTCCGGCGACGGGCGCGGTCACCGCGATGACCGCGGCACGGCGGAGCGCCGGACGGATCGTTCCGCGCCCGCGGTGGCGGGAGCCCGCGTGCCCGGCGGACGAAGAGTTCGACATGGAGGCCTCGCTGCAGGGGAAAGGAGGGTGGGGGGACGTGCGGCGGTTCCAAGGGATCTTGAAAGGGAAAGTAACAGCAGCGACCGAGGTTACTTATGGGTATGCCGTGAGCCGGGCGAGCCCGGCCGCCTCACGACGGTGACGGAGCGTCATGGCGGCCCGCCCGGCGCGCCCCTCTCGGAGCGGACCGGGCGCGCGGCGTGAACTCGACCCGGTTGCAGGCGAGTCGGACTCACCGAGCCGTCACTCGTGCGCGATGGCCGCCAGCACGTTCATGCGTGAGGCGCGCAGCGCCGGCAGCAGGGCCGCCACGATGCCCACCACCGCCGAGCCGATCACCACCGCGACGATCGTGCCCCACGGGATCGCCAGCGCCTTCATGCCCTGGAGCGCCAGCACCTGCTGGGTGCACACGCCCCACACGAGGCCCAGCGCGAGCCCGAGCACCGCGCCGAACACCGCGATCACCACCGACTCCAGCCGGATCATCCGCCGCAGTTGCCGCCGGCCCAGGCCGATGGCGCGCAGCAGCCCGATCTCCCGGGTGCGCTCCACGACCGACAGGGCAAGGGTGTTGACCACGCCGAGCACGGCGATCACGATCGCGAGGCCCAGCAGCGCGTACACCAGGTACAGCAGCACCGAGATCTGGTCGTGGACCAGCTTCTTGTAGTCGGCCTGGTCGCGGACCTGCACCTGCGGGAACGGCGCGAGGGTCCGCTCCAGGTTCGCGCGGAGCCGGTCCACGCCCGTGCCCGGGGCGTGGTTGACGTACAACGACGAGTCCTGGCCACCGGGGACGTACTTCTGCACCGTGGCGATGCCGAAGAACAGCCCGCCCTGGGCGCCGAATCCGCTGCCGCTGTCCTGGTCGGTGAGGGCGCCCACCTTCATCTCGGCGCTCCTGCCGCCCTGGAACTCCACCGGGAGCACGGTGCCGAGACGCACCTTGTGGTCCGCGGCGAAGGTGGCGTCCATGCCCATGCTGCCGTCGGCCAGCGCGGCCGCGGTGTCACCGCCCTTGTAGGCGACGTGCGCGACCCGGTCGACCTGCGAGTCGTATCCGGCGGCGGTCGTGGTGACCCGCTTGCCGTCAGGCAGCCTCACCGCCACCGGCGCGAACCGCTGCCGTACGACCAGCCCGACGCCCGCGGTGCCGCGCACCTTGTCGGTGACCTCCTCGGTGAACGGCAGGAAGTTGCCGTTCTGGACGATGAAGTCGGCCCCCAGCGTCTTGTCGATCTGCTGGTCGAAGGACTTCGACATGGAGGCGCTGGCCACCGACATCCCGCCGACCAGGGCCAGCCCCACCATGAGCGCGGCGGCGGTGGCGCCGGTACGGCGCGGGTTGCGCAGCGCGTTGCGCTGGCTCATCCGGCCGACGGAGCCGAACAGGGCGGGGAAGGCCGCCCCCAGGACGCGGATCACCGGGCGCACCAGCAGCGGGCCCGCGACCACCGTCGCGAGCAGGGTCAGCACCACGCCGAGGCCCAGCAGCGAGGCGGCCGAGGCGGTCTTCGTGGCCGCCGCGCAGCCCGCCAGCGCCGCTGCCCCGAGCACTCCGACGACGGCACCGACGACCGCCCGTACCTTCAACGGCTTGCCCACGCCCGCGATCTCGGCGTCCGCGAGCGCCGCCATCGGCGACACGGTGGCCGCACGCCGGGCGGGCAGGTAGGCGGCGACGAAGGTGACGCCGACGCCCACCGCGTACGCGGCGACGGGAGTGCCCCAGCCGACGACCATCTCGGTGGCCTTGAGGTTCATGCCGAGCGCGCTCATCAGCTTGATCAGCCCGAGCGCCAGCCCGATGCCGGCGCCCAGCCCCAGCGTCGAGCCGACCAGCCCCAGCAGTACCGCCTCGGTGAGCACGGAGCGCCGTACCTGACGGCGGTCGGCGCCCAGGGCGCGCAACAGGCCGAGCTCCCGGGTGCGTTGGGCGATCAGCATGGAGAAGGTGTTCACGATGAGGAAGACGCCCACGAGCGTGGCGATGCCGGCGAACCCGAGCATCACGTACTTGATGACGTCGAGGAAGCCGCCCAGGTCGGCCGCGGAGGACTTGGCCTGCTCGTCGGCGGTCTTGAGGTCGTACCTCCCGGTCCCGATCGCCTCGCCCACGCGGCGCTTGAGCACGGCGTCCGTGACGTCCGGCGCCGCGTCCACCGAGACGCTGGTGGCCCGGTCGGCGGAGCCCAGCAGCTCCTTCGCGGCCACCGCCGGGTCGAGGAAGAGCAGGGCCGCGCCGGGGTTGGTGGTGGTGAAGGTGGCGATGCCGACGATCTCGACGCGGAAGGTGCCGGGCTGGGCCTGCACGGTCAGGGTGTCGCCGATGCGCACGTGCTTCTTGTCGGCGGTGTCCGCGTCGAGCAGTGCCTGTCCCGCACCCTGGGGCGCGTGCCCCGAGGTGAGCTTCACGGGACTGCGGTGGGTGAGGTACCAGTCGGTGGCGATGGTCGGGGCCCCGGTGGTCGGGCCGACCGACTTGTTGTGGCTGTCGACCACCACGATGTTCTGCACGGACACGTCCGCGTGGCTGTCCGCGACCCCGTCGACCCGGGCGACCCGCTCCCGGAGCGCGGCCGGCACGGTCTGCACGGCGCCGGTCGGCACCGACGACCTGAGGTCCTCCTTCGGCTCCACCGTCACGTCGGCGGAGGTGGAGGCGAAGAGCCGGTCGAAGGTCCGGGTGACGGTGTCGGAGAAGATCAGGCTGCCCGCGACGAACGCCACGGACAGGACGATGGCGAGCGCGGACAGCAGCAGCCGCCCCTTGTGGGCCAGAAAGCTCCGCAGGGTTGCCTTGAGCACCGGGTCAGTCCTCCTCGGGCCGCGCGGCCCCGCCGCCGCCCTCGTCGGCATCCGGCGGCTGGGGGTTGCCGCCGGGGAAGAGACGCATGCGTTCGAGGACGGCGTCCGCCGTCGGCTCCTCCATCCGGTCCACCACCCGGCCGTCGGCGAGGAAGAGCACCAGGTCGGAGTGGGCGGCGGCGCCCGGGTCGTGGGTCACCATGACCACCGTCTGCCCGAGCTGGTCGACCGCCTCCCGCAGGAAGCCCAGTACCTCCAGGCCGGCCCGCGAGTCCAGGTTGCCGGTGGGCTCGTCGGCGAAGATCAGCTCCGGCCGGGAGGCCAGTGCCCGCGCGCAGGCCACCCGCTGCTGCTGCCCGCCGGACAGCTGCGCCGGCCGGTGCTTGAGACGGTCCCGCAGTCCCAGCGTGTCGATGACCTGGTCCAGCCACTTCGCGTCGGGCTTGCGGCCCGCTATGTCCATGGGCAGGGTGATGTTCTCGGCCGCGCTGAGCGTGGGGATCAGGTTGAAGGACTGGAACATGAACCCGATCCGGTCCCTGCGCAGCCGCGTCAGCTCGCGCTCCCGCAGCCCCGTTATCTCGGTGTCGCCGAGCCAGACCTGACCGGCGGACACCGTGTCCAGCCCCGCCAGGCAGTGCATCAGCGTGGACTTGCCGGAGCCCGAAGGGCCCATGACCGCGGTGAAGCGGCCGCGTGCGATGTCCACGTCCACCGAGTCCAGTGCCAGTACGGTCGTCTCACCCGCGCCGTACGCCTTGGTCAGCCCCCGTGCCCGGGCTGCTGTCCCCTCGGCGGCGGGTGCCTCCGCAGCAGGTGTGGCCAAGACTGCCTCCTCGCTCCTCGCGCGTGGGCTCCTCGTCGGCGACGAGCGTAGTGTGACCCGTCGCACAGGCGGTATCACTTTTCGATTCCGATGCCCGCTTGCCGCCGCTAGCACAACCGCGCTAGCTTCTAGGTATGGCGAAGACCCAGCTGAACGTGCGCGTGGACGAGGGCACCGCCAGAGCGGCCCGTGAGCGCGCCCTCGCGCGCGGCGTGAGCGTCAACCGCTACATAGAGGAACTGGTCATGCAGGACACAGGGGAGGCCGGCCGCACGTTCGTCGAGGCCGCCGCCGACTTCATGAAGCAGTACGAGTCCGTCTTCGCGGAGGAGTTCGGCGAGGCGCAGGGTTCCGACACGTCCGACAAGACCGAAGGCCGTCACTGATCCCTTGAACGACCTGACCATTGATCTCGCCTGGCTCCTCATGCTCGCCGAACAGAAGACCCCGGGGGACCCCCAGGTCAGTGACTGGGGCGCGCTGATCGCGGCCGTCGCCCGGCACCGGGCCGAGATATTCGACGTCCCCGTCTACGACAGCCCGCAGGCGCGCGCCGCCTCCCTGCTGCAACTCCTCATCCACGTCCCCGCCCTCGAGCGCTCGAACGCCCTCTTCGCGTCCTCCGTCGCCTACGCCTACCTGGTCGCCAGCGGCCTCAAGGTCGCCACCTCGCCCGAACAGGTCCGTGATCTGGCGCGGTTGGTGAAGTCCGGTGAGGCGAGCGTGTCCGACATCGCGGAGGAACTGCGCGGCTGGAGCCTGTGAGCGGGGTTCCGGTCAGGGCTCATGGGGCTTGCGGGCGACCCCCAGCACACAGGGTGAGGTCGGCAGCCGCAGGCCGTCCTCCGGCAGGAACAGCCGCCGGTACGGGCCGAGTTCGAACCCGGCCGCGCGCAACCCGGCGACCGGCTCCCGGGACAGGTGGCAGCCGCCGCTCAGCATCGGCCACACGGTGCGGTCCAGCGCTCGCTGGGTGAACAGCATCGCCGGGCCGCCGCCCCGGCCGTGCTCGAAGAACCGGACCTCACCGCCCGGCCGCAGCACCCGCCGTACCTCGGCGAGCGCCCGCCGCACGTCCCGCACACTGCACAGCACCAGCGAGAGCACCGCGGCGTCGTACGCCTCGCTCTTCACCGGCAGTGCCTCCGCCGCGCCCGGCACCACGTCCACCGGGACCTCGGCGCGGACCGCGGCCTCCGTGGCCAACCGCCGCAGGGTGCGCTCCGGTTCGATCGCGACGACCTCCGCGACGGAGGCCGGATAACGGCCGAAGTTCAGGCCGTTGCCCGCACCGACCTCGATCACGCGTCCGGACAGCCCGGACAGCAGCCGGTCCCGGACGTCGGCCATCCCGAGCCTGGTCTCGGCGGTCACGCTGACCCGGGCGTAGTAGCGGGCGAACAGCGGGTGGTGGACGGGATCCCGCGCCGGTTTCCCGGCGGCGGTGGACATCAGCCGCATGACGATACCTCCCGAGGCGAGCAGGTCCAGGGAGATTGTCCCCCGCGCGGGCCCGTCGCACCCCCCGCCGCCGGATCAGCCGATGAAGTCCCGCACCTGCTGGTAGACGCCGTGGTCGTTGTTCATGTCGGTGTGCGAGATGCAGCCGACACCCACGTTGGTTGCCCCGCTCAGCAGCGCCGAGGAGTCCGGGTCGATCGCCGAGTCGCAGTTCGACCAGTAGGCCGCGTACGAGACGCCGCCGGGCGTCTCGTCACCGGAGTTGAGGGCGGTGAGGAAGGAGCTGCCGGTCGTCATCTCCTTGCAGGACGTGTACAGCCACCCGCACAGCGCGGCGGTGCTCGTCCCGTGGTTCACCCCGGCGACCGACACGAAGTCGTCCACGTAGGCGGTCCCGCCGAGGTTCTTGAGGTAGTAGCGGCTGTTCAGCGCGCCCATCGAGTGGACCACCAGGTCCACCTTCGAGGCTCCGGTCCGCGCCAGTACGGTCTGGATGTAACTCGACAGCTGCGAGGCCGTGGTGACGTTCGACTTCGTCCAGTCGTACGACCACGCGAACAGCTGGGAGGACGAGTAGCCGTCCGCTTCGAAGTCCGCGATCCAGTCGTCCCAGGTACTGGCGTCGCTGCTGAGACCGTGCACGAAGACGACCGGGTCGTGGCTCGCCGCCTGCGCGGGAGCGGTGGCCAGGGGGAGTGACAGAAGGAGCGAACCGGCTATCGCCGTCAGAGCGGTTGCGATGCGACGCGTGGCGCGTTGCATGATGCCTCCTGAAACGGGTGGGGTTGTTCAGGAGTGTCGGGACGGGTCTACGCGCGCCGCATCGGCGAAGTCGCCAGTCTTTACGAGTCAACTAACCCGCCAGTAACGTCATTCGCGTGGTGATACCGGTGAATCCCCCACCTCTCGACCGCACTTCGCCACCGCAGACGCCCGAAGCAGGGCCGTGCCCCGCTTCGGCGCTCCCCGAGGGCGTACGCGCCCGGGTGCGACGCGTCGTACACGAGGACCAGCGCGCCGTGGCCGAACTCGTGCCGCGCCTCACCGCACGGCAGACGGCGGGACTCGACCCGCTGCCCGCCGAACCGGCGGAACTCGCACCGCGGTTGCTCCATGCCCTGCGCCAGGAGGTCCGCGCCCTGCCCGACGACACCCGCCGGCTGCTGCTCCTGGCCGCGGCCGACCAGTACCCGGTCGCCACCCACTCCTTCCTGCGCGCGGTCACCGCCGGACGCCTCGACACCCGCCCACTGGAGGCCGCCGAGGCCGTCGGCGTCGCCCACGCCGGAGCCGGCGGGGTGTTCTTCCGGGACGCCTGGACCCGGATCGCCGCCTACGGCACCGCCTCACCGGCCGACCGGCGTGCGGCCCACCAACTGCTGGCCCGGGTGCTGGGCGGCAAGGGCGAGTCCAGCCGCCGTTCCTGGCACCGGGGCGCAGCCGCGCTCGGACCCAGCGCCCGGCTCGCCGCGGAACTCCGGGCCGCCGCCGACCGGGCCCGCGCCGAGGGCAGACCCGCGCTCGCCCGCGCCCTCGCCGAACGCGCCGCCGACCTCTGCCCGGACCCGGTGGCACAGGCCCGGCTGCTCGCCCTGGCCGCCGCCGACGCCTGGCGCTGCGGAGAGCCCGACCGGGCGAGACGGCTCGCCGCCCGTACGGACGACACCGCCCTGGACGGCGTCCTCGCCCTCCGGGCCGGCAACGCGGCGGAGGCCTTCGACGCCCTGATCACCGCCGCCGTCCGGCAGGCGGGTTGCGCACCTCCCGCCGGACCGGGGCCGCGGGCGGGCGGCGGGGGCCCGTGGGCGTTCGACTCCACGGGGCTCCTCGCCCTCGCCACCGAGGCGGCCGTGTACACCGGTGACCTCGGCCGCTGCCGCGAGGCCCACGACCTCGCCCGGTGGCTGGGCGTCCCCCCGCCCGGCATCCTCGCCGCACTCGCCGCGGCCGCCGACGGCCGCTACGACGACGCCCGGATCCTCCTCAAGGGCGCCGCCGGCCGCTGCGGGCCGGGCGGGGACCCCGGTCTGCTGATCCACTCCGGCATGGCGGCGCTGATGCTCGGCGACCACACCCGCGCCGCCACCGCCACCCTGCGGGCCGCCGCCTCGTCCCGTGCCCTGGGCACCCCGGCGACGGCCGCACAGGCAACCGAGTTCCGCGCCTACGCCGACTTCTGGAGCGGCCGCAACCGGGCAGCCGAAGCCGCCGTCCGGGAGGCCCTGGAGCAGGCCCACGCCACCGGGCGGGACAACGGGGCCTGCCATCTGCGGGCCGCACTAGCCATGTTCGCCGCCGTCCGGGGCGAAGAGGAGGCCTGCCGGGAGCACGCCGGCGCGGTCCAGGCGCACGCGTCGGCGCACGGGCTGGGCCTGCCCGCCGCCCTGGCCCAGTGGGCGCTGGCCTTCCTCGACCTGGCGGCCGGCCGCTTCCCCGCCGCCGCGGCCCGGCTGCGCGCCCTCGCCGGATTCGGCCCCGGACACGGACACCGGGCCATCCGGCACCTGGCCACCCCGCACTACGTCGAGGCCGCCGTCCGCACCGGAGGTACCCGGGTCGCCCGCACCGCGCACGCCGACTACCACCGTTGGGCGGCCGCCGTCCGCAGCACCGACGACCTCGCGCTGAGCGCCCGCTGCCGGGCGCTGCTCACCCCCGGTGCCGAGGCGGTCCGGCACTACCGGGCCGCACTCGACCTGCACGCCCGGGGCACCCGGGAACTCGAACGCGCCCGCACCGAGTTGTTGTTGGCGGGGGCCCTGCGCAGAATGCGGCAACGCCCCGAGGCACGCGACCGGCTGCACAGCGCGCTGGCCGCCTTCGAATCCTTCGGTGCCACGCACTGCGCGGCCCAGGCCCGTGCCGAACTCCGCGCCCTGGGCACGGCACCGACACCCGCCGGGCCCGGTGCGCCGGACCCGGCCGCCGTCCTCACCGCCCAGCAGCTCCTGGTCGCCCGGCTGGCCGCCGAGGGTGCCACCAACCGCGAGATAGCCGACCGGCTCAACCTCAGCCCGCGCACGATCGACCACCACCTGCGTGGGGTCTTCGCCCGGCTGGACATCCGCTCCCGCATCGAACTGGTCCGGTTGCTCGGGGAGTCGCCCTAAGGGCTGTCCCGTAGTCCCCGGTGGGTCGGCGCACGGCGTCGGATGCGGTGCATCGCAAGGCGGAGGGTCGCCCTCATACTGGGCGTATTCGGGCGACCCCGACAACGCCGCGAGGTGCCGTAGCCGTCGTCGTGCGCCCGCCGGGGATTACGGGACAGCCCTTGGGTCCGTCGGCCGGGTGCGGCGCCGTCGTGGCCGGTCGCGCAGTTCCCCGCGCCCCTGAAAGGGGCGTTGCAGCACCGTCCCTGAAGGGGCGCGGCGAACTGTGCGACCAGCCGCCGCGCGGCCGGTCCGGTACTACACCGCTTCGCGCTCCCGGAACGCCTCCGCGTCCCAGGTCCCGTCCAGCCGCGCCGACAGCCAACCGGGCGCCGTCGCGCGGAAGTCGGCCGGCGTCAGCGCCCCGGCGCCGGCCGGCAGCGCACCGAGCAGCGGCGCCCCGGCCACCTCCGGGAGATCGGCGACGTTGCAACGCGACGCCAGATCGGCTGACTTCGGCCAGCTGCCGATCACTACGCCCAGCAACTCCAGCTCACGGGCGCGGAGTTCACGAGCCGTCAGCTCGGTGGTGTTGAGGGTGCCGAGCCCGGCCGCCGCCACCACCAGCACCGGCGCGTCGAGCAGCCGGGCCGCGTCCGCGAGCGTGCCGCCCGCCGCGTCGAACCGGACGAGCAGCCCGCCGGCCCCCTCGACCAGCACCAGTTCGTGCTCGGTGGCCAGCTTGGCCGCGGCCTCCGCCACCTCGTGCGGGCCCACGGGGGTCATACCCGCCCGCCGGGCCGCCGTGCCGGGCGCCAGCGGTTCCGGGAAGCGGGCGAGTTCGGCCGTCGTCACCGGGCCCGCGAGCCGCGCGACCTCGTCGGCGTCCCCGCGTTCGTCCGGTCGTACCCCGGTCTGCGCGGCCTTGAGCACCGCCACCGAGCGGCCCGCCGCGAGCGCCGAGGCGGCCACGGCGGCCGTGGTGACCGTCTTGCCGACCTCGGTGCCCGTCCCGGTGATGATCAGGATCGGCATGTTCATCCCTCCCGCGCGGCGGCGCACACCGCGCGCGCGATCCGTGCCACGTCAGCGTCGTCCGTGACGTACGGCGGCATCGTGTAGACGAGATCGCGGAACGGCCGCAGCCACACTCCCTCGCGTACGGCGGCCGCGGTGGCGGTCTTCATGTCCACCTCGTGGTCGAGCTGTACGACCCCGATGGCGCCGAGCACCCGGACGTCCCGGACACCGGGGAGCTCCCGGGCCGGTGCCAGGCCGTCCCGCAGGCCCGTCTCGATCCGCTTGACCTCCGCCTGCCAGTCCTGGCCCAGCAGCAGCCCGAGCGAGGCGCAGGCCACCGCCGCGGCCAAAGGGTTGCCCATGAACGTCGGTCCGTGGGCCAGCACCGGCACCTCGCCGCGCGAGATGCCCTCGGCCACCCGGGACGTGCACAGGGTCGCGGCCATCGTCAGATAGCCGCCGGTCAGCGCCTTGCCCACGCACATCACGTCGGGGGTGACGGCCGCCTGGTCCGCCGCGAACAGCGTGCCCGTACGGCCGAAACCGGTCGCGATCTCGTCGAACACCAGCAGTACGCCGTGTGTGTCGCACGCCTCGCGCAGCACCCGCAGATAGGCGGGGGAGTGGAACCGCATCCCGCCCGCGCCCTGCACCACCGGCTCGACGATCACCGCGGCCAGTTCGTCCGCGTGCCGTTCGATCAGCGAGCGCAGGTGGTCGGCGTAGGACTCGTCGTACTCCGCCGGCGGCGCGTCCGCGAAGACCTGGCGGGGCAGCGCCCCCGACCAGAGTTCGTGCATCCCGCCCTCGGGGTCGCACACCGACATGGGCTGCCAGGTGTCGCCGTGGTAGCCGCCGCGCCAGGTCAGCAGGCGCCGCTTGCCGGGACGGCCGAGCGAACGCCAGTACTGCAGGCACATCTTGACCGCGACCTCGACCGACACCGACCCGGAGTCGGCGAGGAAGACGTGCTCGAGACCGTCCGGCGACATGTCGACAAGGAGCTTCGCCAGGCGTACCGCGGGCTCGTGGGTGAGCCCGCCGAACATCACGTGGCTCATCCGGCCGAGCTGGTCGCGCGCGGCCCCGTCGAGCACCGGGTGGCGGTAGCCGTGGATCGCCGACCACCAGGAGGACATGCCGTCGACCAGTTCGCCCGAGCCGTCCGCGAGCCGCAGTCTGACCCCGCTCGCCGACTCCACGACCAGCGGTTCGGCCACGCCCGGCATCGGTCCGTACGGATGCCAGACGTGCCGCCGGTCCAGCTCCAGCAGCTCGGGGACGCCCAGGTCAGGCATTGGGCGCGAGGTCCGTTCCGGCACCCCGGCGGCGGACGGCGACCAGGTCGGTGCGCGGCTCGTTCACGTGAGCGGCGGCCTCCGCGGGAGCGGCGGCGTCCGCGTGGGAGCCGCAGACCCCCGACCCGCACTCGGCCTCCGCGTGCGACCCGCACCCGGCCTCCGCGTGGGACCCGCACCCGGCCTCGGCATGCGACCCGCAGCCCCCGGCCGCGACGTCGGCCCGGTGCTTCGGCAGTGTCACCTCGTCGGCGCCCTCGACCACGAACCCGGCGTCCGCGATCATCTCCAGGTCGGCCTGGCCGGCCTGGCCCTCGGTGGTCAGGTAGTCGCCGAGGAAGATCGAGTTGGCCAGGTGCAGCGCGAGGGGCTGCATGGTCCGCAGGTGCACCTCGCGGCCGCCGGCGATCCGGACCTCGACGTCCGGGCAGACGAACCGGACCATCGCGAGGATCCGCAGGCAGCGCTGCGGGGTGAGGTTCCACTCCTTGGCCAGCGGGGTGCCCTCGACCGGGATCAGGAAGTTGACCGGCACCGAGTCCGGGTCCAGCTCGCGCAGCGAGAAGACCACGTCGACCAGGTCCTCGTCGGTCTCACCCATCCCGGCGATCAGACCGGAGCAGGCCGACAGACCGGCCGCGTGCGCCTTGTTGACCGTGTCCACCCGATCGGCGTACGTGTGCGTGGTGGTGATCTCCCCGTACGTTCCCTCGGACGTGTTGAGGTTGTGGTTGTAGGCGTCCGCGCCCGCCGCGCGCAGCCGCTCGGCCTGGCCGTCGGAGAGCAGGCCGAGGCAGGCGCACACCTCGACGCCCTCGTTCTGCTCCTTGATCGCCTTGATGGTGCCGGCCACCCGGTCCACGTCGCGGTCGGTCGGACCGCGTCCGCTGGCGACCAGGCAGACCCGCTTGGCGCCCCCGGCCAGACCGGCGGCGGCCGCCTTGGAGGCCTCGTCGGGTTTCAGCCAGCTGTACTTGAGGATCCCGGTCGTGGAGCCGAGCCGCTGCGAGCAGTAGGAGCAGTCCTCGGGGCACAGGCCCGACTTGAGGTTGACCAGGTAGTTGAGTTTCACGCGCCGGCCGAACCACTGCCGGCGCACCTTGCCGGCCGCGGCCACCACGTCGAGCACGTCGTCGTCGGAGGTCGCCAGCACGGCGAGCGCTTCCTCGCGGGTCGGCAGCTCGCGCCGAAGCCCCTTGTCCACCAGCGTGTTCAGCAGGTCCATGAGAGCCGATCCTGTACTACGGGGCCGCTCCTGGCCAAGGAGAGTTTGCACAACCCTGTCAGTTCGACGTGTGGGTATTGCCACACAGTGGGTGAGTGGTGAGCCCGCTAGGGTCTGTCCACTGCCTACAAAGAAACACCGCCTACACACGTACCGGAGGGGCCATGGCGTTCGGCTGGATCGACGGACAGGCGGAACTCCGCCGCCGCGCCGGACTGGTACGGACCCTGCGCCCCCGCCCCGCCGACTCCCCGCTGCTGGATCTGGCGGGCAACGACTACCTGGGCCTCGCGCACCACCCCGAGGTGACCGAGGGCGCGGCGGCGGCGGCCCGGACCTGGGGCGGCGGCTCCACCGGCTCGCGGCTGGTCACCGGTACCACCGAGCTCCACACCGAGCTGGAGCGCGAGCTGGCCGAATTCTGCGGGTTCGAGGCGGCCCTGGTCTTCTCCTCCGGCTACGCGGCCAACCTGGCCGCCGTAACCACCCTCGGGCCGCACGGCTCCCTGATCGTCTCCGACGCCCTCAACCACGCCTCGCTCATCGACGGCTGCCGGCTGGCCCGGGGTACCACCCAGGTCGTGGGGCACTGCGCCCCGGACGCCGTGCGCAAGGCGCTCGGGACGCACGACGGGCCGGCGGTCGTCGTCTGCGACACGGTGTTCTCCGTGGACGGCGACGCGGCGCCGCTGGCCGCGCTGGCCGAAGCCTGCCGGGAGCACGGCGCCGGGCTGCTCGTGGACGACGCGCACGGGCTCGGGGTGCTCGGGGACGGCGGGCGGGGCGCGCCGCGGGCGGCCGGGCTCGCCGGAGCCGACGACGTGGTGGTCACGGTGACCCTGTCCAAGTCGCTGGGCAGCCAGGGCGGGGCCGTGCTCGGTCCGGCCCGGGTGATCGACCATCTGGTGAACGCGGCCCGCACCTTCATCTTCGACACCGGCCTGGCCCCGGCCGCGGCGGGAGCGGCGCTGGCGGCGCTGCGGCTGCTGCGCCGCGAGCCCGAACGGGCGGGGCGGGCCCGCGCGGTGGCCGCGGAACTGCACGCACGGCTGACCGCCGCGGGCCTGGAAGCGGTGCGTCCGGACGCCGCGGTGGTCTCCGTGCGGGCCCCGTCCCCGGAGGGGGCCGTGCGGTGGGCGGCCGACTGCCGTACGGCAGGCCTGGCCGTGGGCTGTTTCCGTCCGCCGTCCGTGCCGGACGGCGTGTCACGGCTCAGGCTCACCGCCCGTGCGGACCTCTCCGGGGCCGAGATCGAACGCGCTGTACAGGTGATCGGTCAGACACGACCATGAGTCGGCGTGACACGGCCGGGTCCTGACCGGAATGCGGATACGGAGTCGGTCACGGTCCGATCAGCCGGTGAGCGCCGACACGAAACCCGCCCAGCTCCCGGGGGAGAAGAGCAGCGCGGGTCCGGCCGGATCCTTGGAGTCGCGCACCGCGAGCAGTCCGGTCAGCCGACCGGAGCGCGGCCGTGCCGTCTCCACGCAGTTGTTCGCTCCGGTGCTGTAGCTGCTGCGCAGCCACCGCAGTCCGTGCAGATCAGCACTTGAAGGTACGTTCCGAGGCAGTGCAGTCATGGTGCCTCCTTACGCGCCGTCACCTATCCCGGCGATGTAATCCAACGAGTCCTCGGGTGAAAGGGCGTGCATCTGAAGGGAGTTGAAGGCCTCCGTGTAGGACTGGAGGTCTTCTTTCCGTTCGAGGTAGAGGCTACTCGTCAACTGGTCGAGAACAACCACGTCCAGATCAGAAGTGCTCGGAAATGAGAAGATTACGAAAGGCCCGGTGATGCCGATATGCGCTCCGGCCGAGAACGGCAGCACCTGGAGCCGTACCTGGGGCAGCCGGGCCGCCGCCGCCAGCCGCTCCAGCTGACGCGCCATCACCCCCGGGCCGCCCACCTCCCGGCGCAGCACGGCCTCGTCCAGCACCGCGCTCAGCTCCAGCGGCGGATGGTTTCGCAGCACGTCCTGCCTGGCCAGACGCACCTTCACGAGGGCGTCCAGCGCCTCGTCGTCGAGCCCGTCGACGGCCGCCCGGGTCACGGCGCGCGCGTACTCCGGGGTCTGCAGCAGCCCCGGCACGACGGAGGTCTCCAGCGTGCGCATGGCGCGGGCCTGCGACTCCAGGCTGATGAAATCGCGATAGGTGGGCGGCAGGACCCCGCGATAGGCGTGCCACCAGTGGTGCCGCCCGGCGGTGTCCTCCGACCCCGCCAACACCAGCAGCAACTCGCGCAGTTGTTCCTCGGCCACACCGTAGGCGTCGAGGAGTAACCGCACATCGGCCGGTTTCACACCACTGGCGCCGGTTTCGATCCGGCTCACCTTCGACTGATGCCAGCCCACCAGGCGGGCGGCCTCGCCGCTCGTGAGGCCGGCGCCGGTGCGCAGTGTGCGCAGCTCGGCGCCGAGTTTCCGGCGGCGCACCGCGGGACCGTTCTGCATGGGCTACTCCTTACTCCTTCCGGGTCACCCAAATACGCTCTGAGGTCGCAGAGTTCACCGCATCGAGCGACAGATATATGCATATCTTGGTGGATCGCTCCCCTGGCCGCCCCGGTAATGGCAGTCTGGCGAAGAAGCACCAGTCCGGGACCGTACTCGAACCATCCGCACCGTGTCGGACCACGGTCCCGTGGGAAAGGGACGACGTCGCCATGGCAGACCACCTGGAAGCATCCATCACTCTGCCGAGCGATCCCGCCTCGGTGTCCACGGCCCGTTCCTACGCGCTTGGCACCCTCGCGGAATGGGGGCTGTCACCCCGGACGGAGACCGCGGACACCATCCGCCTCATCGTCTCCGAGCTCGCCACCAACGCGGTGCAGCACACCTTCGGGCAGTCCCCCACCTTCACGGTGGACCTCGTCCTCGACCGTGACGAACGGCTGCGCATCGGCGTCACGGACAGCCACCCGCGCTTCCCCAAGAGACTCCCGGCCGCGGTCCAGCAGGACAACGGGCGCGGCATGGTCATCATCCGCTGGCTCACCGCGGAGTGCGGTGGCAGGCTCCGGGTGCGTCCCACCCGGGAGGGCGGGAAGACCGTCTTCATCGAGCTGCCCTGGGCCGTCCCGGCCGGCACGGTCACCGCGGCCGGCCAACAGGAACCGTAGCCCTGAGTTCCTGCCGGCCGGCCGCGGGGTGGTTCCGGGCGGGTCAGCTGACCCGGCCGTACCAGACGCTGCGCGTCCAGATCTTCTGGAGCTTCACCACGTCCCCGGTCTTCGGGGCGTGCCAGATCTTTCCCTTCCCGGCGTAGATGCCGACGTGGTACACGCTGGAGCCCGAGTGGAAGAAGACCAGGTCCCCGGCCTTGCGGTTGCCGGCCGAGATGTGACGGGTCTTGTTGTACTGCTGGGCCGCCGTACGCGGGAGCTTCTTGCCCGCCTTCTTGAACGAGTACAGCGTGAGCCCGGAGCAGTCGAACCGGTTCGGTCCGGTGGCACCCCACCTGTAGGGCGAGCCCTTCTTCGAGGCCGCGACCTGAAGTGCCTTCGTCGCCATCGTGGCGGCCGAGGCGTCGGAGGCGACACCGGGGATCACGATGGAGCCGCCCACGGCGGCGATGGTGAGTGCCGAGGCCGTGCCGGCCCGTGCCATCAGCGACGGGACACGATTGAGCGCAGTCATGCGCAACCCTTCGTCAGCCGCCTGTGAAGGATGACCTGTCGGATTCGGGCTGGCGAAGTTGCCCGGCCGTGTTTCCACGGCTTCACCCCAAGGGCTGCGCGGTCCGGTCGGACTTCGACCGTGCCGGCGACCCGTCGTGCTCGGGTCCTCCACTCCTGCCGATCCACTTCCGTCGACCGGTCATCCGGGCGGCGGCAGGACTCGGCGTCCGCCCGGATCGCCCCGCCGCTGTGGCGGGGGCTTGTCGTCAGACAGGGATCTTCACCTACGTGTGTCCGAAAATCCCAACGGAACCGGTTATTTGTGGGGTTACTCACCACCCACCCGTTCGGGTGGACAGGGGTGTGTTCGAATATTCGTCAACTGGCCTGCGTAGCCCCGGACCTGCGGCGCAGCCCCTCGCGGGCGCTCTCTCGCGCGCATCCTGAGCGGTCTCGTCGGTCAGGTAAAACCACGCCACGCTCCGCCGAACAGCCGTAACCCCTTTGGGTCGTTTCAACTCCGGCCCCGTCGGCCGGTGGACGTGGTGCACCGGACTTCGGCGGGCCTCACCGTACGCAGTCGGGCGGGAGTACGACGCGCGCGGTCCGGCGCTCACCGTCGAGCACCCGCAAAGCGCGTGCCAGCGTGTCCCCGTGGAGCTCCGACTCGCCCCGCCCGTGCATCAGGGCGAGCGCGTCGCGCAGCTCTGCCGCCGCGCGCACCAGCGCCTGCGCGGCGCGCAGCCCACGATAGGTGTCCTCGTTCTGTGCCGGGTTGATCCGGCCCAGCAGGTCGACGACGTCCAGGTAGCGGTCGATCAGCTCGCCCTCGGCCCGGGTCAGCGCGGGCAGCGGTGGCAGCTCCGGCAGCGGCATCGGGCGCTCACCCCGCGTCCGGCAGGCCGAGCATGCTCCTGCGGCTGGGCACGACGCGGTCCACCAGCCCGTACGCCAGCGCGGCCGGCGCGTCCAGTACGAGGTCCCGCTCCAGATCCCGGTGGACCTGGGCGGCGGTACGCCCGGTGTGCCGGACGAGCATCTCCTCCAGCAGCGCTCGGGTCCGCTCCAACTCCGCCACCTGGATGGCCAGATCACTCGGCCGGCCCTGTACCGGTTCCGGCAGCGACGGCTGCCGGAGCACGATCCGCGCGCCCGGCAGCATGGACCGTTTGCCCGGGGTGCCCGCCGCGAGCAGCACCGCGGCCGACGCCCCGGCCTGGCCCAGGCAGATCGTCTCCACGTCGCAGGTGACGTACCCGACGGTGTCGTAGATCGCGGTCATCGCGCTGAACGAGCCGCCCGGGGAGTTGATGTACAGCGAGATGTCCCGGTCCGGCGAGGCGTGCTCCAGGTGCATGAACTGCGCCGTCACGTCGTTGGCGGAGGTCTCGTCGACGGGTGTGCCGAGAAAGACGATCCGCTCCTCCAGCAGCTTCGCGTACGGATCCAGGGTGCGCTGCCCGGCGGGGGTGCGTTCGGTGAACTCGGGCAGGACGTAGCGGGCGGACGGTCGGGTCATGGCGTACCCCTCCTCGCGGCTGAGCTGTCTCAGCGGCCGAACTCTCGGTAAGGAACGTACAGGATGTACAGAACGCTGGGAGGGTGTCGAGCCGGGATTCCGCTGTCGCCGAACAAGATGTGCTGTCCGGGGCGCCCCGTAAGCTGAGGACATGGCCTACGAGATTCCGGTGACGCAAGCCAGGGCTGAGCTCGCCGACCTGATCAACCGGGTGGTGTACGGCGGTGAGCGCGTCGTCGTGACGCGGCACGGCAAGCCTCTGGTCGCCCTGGTCTCCGCCGCCGACCTCGAGCGCCTCGAGGAGCTGTCGGAGCCGGCCGAGGACCAGGTGGTCAGCGCGGTCTCCACGGTTCGCGAGGCAGCCGTCGTACGCCCGGAGCGTGGCGGATTCGGCATCACGGCCGAACACCGGGGCGCCGCCGGCTCCTGAACGCGCGTCATGACGTCGGCCCTTCTCCGGCATGCCCGGGGGAGGGCCGGCGGCGGTTGTCGGGGACCCGTCCGCGGAGGTGCCGACAGGGCCGGGCGGCGCGGCGTTTCACCCGTACGGGTGCGAGGGCGGCGACGAGAGGCGGGACGACCCGTTCGGCGGGGCCGGGGACGCGTACCGTGCGCCGGGACGTACCCCCATGCGCCGGTCATCAGACGATCAAGGTCCGGTTAACGTGGCCGAAACTCCGGCAAACTAGCCTGCCGATCCACGCCACCAGGGGTTTTCCTGTCCCGATCGGGTCCGCCCGATCTGTCGCGGTGGCTGCGGCGACCGGACCCCGCACGGTCCGGAGCGAGGACTGTGAGGTGGGACGTGCAACTGACCCCGCACGAACAAGAGAGGCTGCTCATCCATGTGGCGGCCGACGTGGCCGAGAAGCGCCGGGCCCGCGGACTGCGTCTGAACCACCCGGAGACGATCGCCCTCATCACGTCGCACATCCTCGAGGGCGCCCGCGACGGCCGCACCGTCGCCGAACTCATGGCCTCCGGACGCAAGCTGCTCACCAGGGACGACGTCATGGAGGGCATCCCCGAGATGATCCACGACGTGCAGGTCGAGGCGACCTTCCCGGACGGCACCAAGCTCGTCACCGTCCACGACCCGATCGTCTGAGGGGGCCGCCGATGATTCCCGGAGAGGTCCTCCTCGCCGACGGGCCGGTCGTGTACAACGAGGGCCGCGACGTCACCCGGACGACCGTCCTCAACGCGGCCGACCGGCCCGTGCAGGTCGGCTCCCACTACCACTTCGCCGAGGCCAACCCCGGACTGGAGTTCGACCGGGCCGCCGCGCGCGGGAAGCGGCTGAACGTCCCCGCCGGCACCGCCGTCCGCTTCGAGCCCGGCATCCCCGTCGACGTCGAACTCGTCCCCCTCGCCGGAGCCCGTGTCGTCCCGGGGCTGCGCGGGGAGACCGGAGGTGCCCTCGATGCCTGAGATCTCCCGCGCCGCCTACGCCGACCTGTTCGGACCGACCACCGGCGACCGGATCCGGCTCGCCGACACCGACCTGATCGTGGAGATCGAGGAGGACCGCGCGGGCGGGCCCGGGCTCGCCGGGGACGAGGCCGTGTTCGGCGGGGGCAAGGTCATCCGCGAATCCATGGGCCAGGCGCGCGCCACCCGCGCCGAAGGCACCCCCGACACCGTCGTCACCGGCGCCGTGATCATCGACCACTGGGGCGTCGTCAAGGCCGACGTCGGGATCCGCGACGGCCGGATCACCGGCATCGGCAAGGCGGGCAACCCCGACACCATGGACGGGGTCCACCCCGAGCTGGTGATCGGGCCCGAGACCGAGGTCATCGCCGGCAACGGGCGGATCCTGACCGCCGGCGGCGTGGACGCGCACGTCCACTTCATCTGCCCGCAGATCGCCGACGAGGCACTCGCCGCCGGGATCACCACCCTGGTGGGCGGTGGCACCGGACCGGCCGAGGGCTCCAAGGCCACCACCGTGACCCCCGGTCCGTGGCACCTCGCCCGGATGCTGGAGGCGATGGAGCACTACCCGCTCAACATCGGCTTCCTCGGCAAGGGCAACACCGTCTCGCACGAGGCGATGCTCTCCCAGATCCGGGGCGGGGCCCTCGGACTGAAGCTGCACGAGGACTGGGGATCCACCCCGGCGGTCATCGACGCGGCCCTCACCGTCGCCGACCGCACCGGGATCCAGGTGGCCATCCACACGGACACGCTCAACGAGGCCGGGTTCGTCGGTGACACCCTCGCCGCCATCGGTGGTCGCGGGATCCACGCCTACCACACCGAGGGTGCGGGCGGCGGGCACGCCCCGGACATCATGACGGTCGTCTCCGAGCCGCACGTCCTGCCGAGTTCGACCAACCCGACGCGGCCCTACACCGTCAACACCGCCGAGGAGCACCTCGACATGCTGATGGTGTGCCACCACCTGAACCCCGCCGTGCCGGAGGACCTGGCCTTCGCCGAGTCGCGGATCCGGCCCTCGACCATCGGGGCGGAGGACGTCCTGCACGACCTGGGGGCGATCTCCATCATCTCCTCCGACGCGCAGGCCATGGGGCGTGTGGGCGAGGTGATACTGCGGACCTGGCAGACCGCGCACGTCATGAAGAGACGGCGCGGCGCGCTGCCGGGCGACGGACGCGCGGACAACCACCGGGTACGTCGCTATGTCGCCAAGTACACGATCAACCCGGCGCTCGCCCAGGGGCTCGCCCGGGAGATCGGGTCCGTCGAGAGCGGCAAACTCGCCGACCTCGTCCTGTGGGAGCCGGCGTTCTTCGGGGTCAAGCCGCATCTCGTGCTCAAGGGCGGCCAGATCGCCTATGCGCAGATGGGCGACGCCAACGCGTCGATCCCGACGCCCCAGCCGATCCTGCCGCGCCCCATGTACGGGGCGATCGGGCGGGCACCGGCGTCCAACTCCGTCAACTTCGTGGCCCCGGCGGCCGTCGAGGACGGGCTGCCGGAGCGGTTGCGGCTCGGCAAGCGGTTCGTCGCCATCGAGTCGACCCGCGGGGTGACCAAGGCGGACATGCGTGAGAACGACGCCCGGCCGAACGTACGCGTCGACCCCGACAGCTTCGCCGTGTACATCGACGGGGAGCTGGTCGAGGCCGAGCCGGCCGCCGAACTGCCCATGGCCCAGCGCTACTTCCTCTTCTGAAAGGCCCGGTGTCCGCGATGTCTCGGGCGGCGTTGCTGGTGTTGGCCGACGGTCGCTTCCCGGCCGGAGGGCACGCGCACTCCGGCGGGGCGGAGGCGGCCGTCAAGGCCGGGCGGATCACCGGGGCGGCGAGTCTGGAGGAGTTCTGCCGGGGCCGGCTGCACACGGCGGGACTGGTGGCGGGTGCGCTCGCCGCGGCCGCGGTACTGGGTGTCGCGGTACGGGAACTGGACGCGGCGGCGGATGCCCGGACGCCGTCACCCGTGCTGCGGGGCACGGCCCGCAGGCTGGGTCGGCAGCTGCTGCGGGCCGGCCGGGCCGCCTGGCCGGCCGCCGAACTCGAAGCTCTGGCACGGGAGTTCCCGAGAGGTGCGCATCAGCCGGTGGTGCTGGGGGCGGTGGCCAGGGCCGCGGGGCTCACGGCCGGGGACGCGGCCCACTGCGCGGCCTACGAGTGTGTCAGCGGGCCGGCCACCGCGGTCGTGCGGTTGCTGAGCCTGGACCCGTTCGAGGCGACGGGGGTGCTGGCCCGGCTGGCCCCCGAGGCGGACCGCGTGGTGGACCGTGCGGTGGAGGCGGCGGGCAGGGTGGCCGCGACGGGTGACGTGGACGAACTGCCCGCCGCCTCGGCGCCGTTGATGGAGATCGGGGCGCAGTGGCACGCCGAGTGGGCGGTGCGGCTGTTCGCGTCGTAGCGGAAAGGCCTCCGCGGGGCCGGGAGTTGTCGTGCGGCCAGGAGCGGCCTCAGGGCCGGGATTTGTCGAAGAACCGGGGGACATAACGGTGTTGGTGGGCGTCCCGCCGCCATGAGTCGTCCGGGGCCGGTAGAGCAGAACAGGCCGTTCGCAGGCCGCGTATTCACAGGGAGCCGCACATGCATCTCGACCACGATCACTCGCACGGCCCCGCCGCCGTCGGTGCCGACGCCCGCCGTCCCGACGGATCACGCCGTGCCCTGCGCATCGGGCTCGGGGGACCCGTCGGGTCCGGCAAGACCGCGACCGTCGCGGCACTGTGCCGGGCCCTGCGCGAGGAGTTCTCCCTCGCCGTCGTCACCAACGACATCTACACACGTGAGGACGCCGAGTTCCTGCTGCGGGAGGCCGTGCTGCCGCCGGAGCGGATCACCGCCGTCGAGACGGGGGCCTGCCCGCACACCGCGATCCGCGACGACATCTCCGCCAACCTCGAAGCCGTGGAGGACCTGGAGGACGAGGTCGGCCCGCTGGACCTCGTCCTCGTGGAGTCGGGCGGCGACAATCTCACGGCGACCTTCTCCAAGGGACTCGTGGACGCCCAGATCTTCGTGATCGACGTGGCCGGGGGCGACGACATCCCGCGCAAGGGCGGCCCGGGTGTCACCACGGCCGACCTGCTCGTCGTCAACAAGACCGACCTCGCGCCCTACGTGGGTTCCGACCTCGCCCGGATGTCCGCCGACGCGAAGGCCCAGCGGGCCGAACTGCCGGTGGTCCTGCAGTCGTTGCGTGGTGAGACCGGGGTCGCCGACGTGGCCCGGTGGGTGCGGGAACGGCTCGCCGCGTGGACGGCATGACCGGCACCGGGGTGCGTGCTGCCGCGCGGATCGTGGCTCGCGGCGACGGACGGGGCGGCACCGCGCTGCCGGTTCTGGAGGGGGAGGGGCCCCTCGCCCTGCGACGGACCCGGGGGAGCGGTGCCGAGGCGCGGGTGATGGTCGTCGGGGCGATGAGCGGGCCGCTCGGCGGGGACCGGTTCGGCATCGAGGCCCACGTGGCGGAGGGTGCCCGGCTGTCCGTCGGATCGGCCGCGGCGACCATCGCCCTGCCCGGGCAGCTCAAGGCGCCGGCCCGGTACGACGTTCGGCTCGACGTCGCCGACGGCGGCGAACTGCGCTGGCTGCCGGAGCAGTTGATCTCCGCCAAGGGGAGCGACCTGTACGTCCGCACGCGCGTCGACGTCGGGACCGCCGGGCGGCTGGTGCTGCGGGAGGAGCAGGTGCTCGGACGGGTGGGGGAGGAGCCGGGGCGGCTCACCAGCCGGCTCACGGTGCGCGTCGCCGGCAGGGCCCTGCTCGACCAGGAGGTGGCCTGCGGTCCCGGGGCGCCGGGCGGCTGGGACGGCCCCGCGGTCCTGGCCGGACACCGGGTGGTAGGGCAACTCGTCGTCGTGCGGCCGGAGTTCGCCACCGAGCCGGTGACGGCAGGGATGCTGGGGGAGGGTGCCGCCGTCACCCCGCTGACCGGGCCCGCCGTGCTCGTGAGCGCGGTGGCACGCGATGCGCTGCTGCTCAGGCGGGTACTGGACGAGGCGTTGGGTCACCTCGGGGGGTGATCCGCTCAGCGGGACGAGATCGTCCGGTTATCGGATTGGTAAAGACGGCTGTCACACCCTGTTCTCAGGAGGTTCACAGCCGGAAGGATCCTCCCTGACCATTCGCAACCACGTACGGGGAGGGCCCACTTGAGGGACAACGTCAGATCGAGGAGCCGAATACTCGCGTCCGGCGCGGCCGGGGCGCTCGTCACCGCGAGCCTGGTCACCGGCGCGCTCGCCGCCCCCGCGGCCGGCGCCGAGGCCCGGCACGGGCAGGACCGTGAGCAGTGGGGCGCGAGCGTCGCCGCCGCGCACGCGGCCAAGACCGGGATCGACTGGGCCGACTGTCCCGCCGACTGGGCTCTGGCCAAGCCCGTCCAGTGCGGCTGGGTCAGCGTGCCGCTCGACTACGCGAAGCCCTACGGCAAGCAGATCAAGCTCGCCGTCGACCGCGTGGGCAGCACGGGGACGAAGGCGGAGCGCCAGGGTGCGCTCGTCTACAACCCCGGCGGCCCCGGCGGCTCCGGAATGCGCTTCCCGCTGCGGGTCACCACCAAGAACCCGCTGTGGGTCAACACCTCCAAGGCGTACGACTTCGTGGGCTTCGACCCGCGCGGCGTCGGCCACTCGGCGCCCATCTCCTGCGAGGACCCGCAGGAGTTCGTGAAGGCGCCCAAGGCCGACCCGGTGCCGGACACCGAGGCGGACAAGACCGCCCAGCGCAAGCTCGCCAGGCAGTACGCGGACGGCTGCGCGGAGCGCACCGGCCGGGCGATGCTGCAGCAGATGACCACCCCCAACACCGCCCGCGACCTGGACGTCATCCGGGCCGCGCTCGGCGAGCGGAAGCTCAACTACCTCGGCGTCTCCTACGGCACCTACCTCGGCGCCGTGTACGGGACGCTCTTCCCGGGGCACCTGCGCCGGATGATCGTCGACAGTGTCGTCGACCCGTCGCGGGAGAAGATCTGGTACCAGGCCAACCTGGACCAGGACGTCGCCTTCGAGGGCCGCTGGAAGGACTGGGAGGACTGGGTCGCCGCCCACGACGCGGCCTTCCACCTGGGCACCACCCGTGCCGCCGTCCAGGCCGAGTGGCTCCGGCTGCGCGCCACCGCCAAGAAGAGCCCGATCGGCGGGGTCGTCGGCCCCAACGAACTGATCGGCTTCTTCCAGAGCGCGCCGTACTACGACTCCTCCTGGGTGCCGGTCGCCACGGTGTTCTCCAAGTACGCCGCCGGTGACACCCAGGCGCTGGTCGACGCGGCCGCCCCGGACCTCACCGACACCGCGGGCAACATCTCGGCGGAGAACGGCAACGCCGTCTACACCGCCGTCGAGTGCACCGACGCCCAGTGGCCCACCGGTTGGAAGCAGTGGGACCGCGACAACACCCGGCTGAACAAGCAGTACCCGTTCATGACCTGGGCCAACGCGTGGCTGAACCTGCCGTGCGCCACCTGGCCGGTCAAGCAGCGGACCCCGGTGCACGTCACCACCCACAAGGGCCTGCCGCCGGTGCTGATCGTGCAGTCCACCCGTGACGCCGCCACCCCGTACCCGGGCGCCGTCGACCTGCACAAGCGTTTCAAGGGCTCCCGCCTGATCACCGAGCAGGGCGCCGGCTCGCACGGCGTGACCGGTCTGGTCAACCCGTGCATCAACAGCCGTGTCGACAGCTACCTGCTCACCGGGAAGCTGGACCGCGCGGACGTGACCTGCGCGCCGCACGCCACACCGCAGCCGTAACCCGCTCCGAGCGGCGATGAGGGGCGGCGGGAACACTCCCGCCGCCCCTTCGCCATGTCAGGTCAACTCAGCGGCGCACGGGGGAACTTCCGCTCCCTGGCGCCCTTGTCCGCCGCCTGCCCGGCCTTGACGACTGCCGCGTACTCGTCGACGTACTCCTGCTCGGAGAGGGACATGACCGCGTACATGATCTCGTCGGTGATCGCGCGCAGGACCGCCTTCTCGTTCTCCATCCCCGCGTAGCGAGAGAATTCGAGGGGCTTGCCGAAGCGGATCACCACGGGGTGGATGTTCGGGATCAGCTTGCCGGGCGGCTGCGCCTCGAAGGTGCCGATCATCGCGCAGGGGACCACCGGCACCCCGGCCCGCAGCGCCATCACGGCGACCCCGACCTTGCCCTTGTAGAGCCGTCCGTCGTGCGAGCGCGTGCCCTCCGGGTAGATGCCGAGCAGTTCGCCCCGGCCCAGGACGCCGAGACCCTCCCGGATCGCCGCCTGGCCGGCCTCCTTGCCGGAGCGGTCCACCGGGATCTGCCCGGCGCTGCGGAAGAAGAAGGCGGTCAGCCGGCCCCGTATGCCCGGGCCGGTGAAGTACTCGGCCTTGGCGAGGAAGGTGATCCGCCGCCTGAGGACGGCCGGCATCAGGAAGTGGTCGGCGAAGGAGAGGTGGTTGCCGGCGACGATGGCCGGGCCCGACCCGGGCACATGGTCCAGTCCCTCGATCCGGGGCCGGAACGCCAGCCGCAGCAGCGGTCCCAGCAGGACGTACTTGAGCAGGTAGTAGAACACGGCTCTCTCCTCACCTCACCGGTTCCCGCCGGAACCGGAATTCCCCCGGCGCGGCTCGGCCATAGCGTGCCCGGGGTGATGCGCACCTGTCGTCATCTGCGGCCATGTCCCGTTCGGTTCTGCTGTCACGACACAGCGGATTGAACATCGTCTCGGGGGATTCCACCATGCCCGGCGCCCGGTCGTCGCCACGCCGTCGGTGAGACCTCCCGGCGGGCGCCGCCGTCAGCCGCTGACGAGTCCCACCACGAGGTTGATGGCGGTGGCGAGAATGCTCGTGCCGAAGACGTACGACAGCAGGCAGTGCCGCAGCACGATCGCGCGGATCGCCGTGGTGGAGACACTGGTGTCGGACACCTGGTACGTCATGCCGAGGTTGTAGCTGAAGTAGAGGAAGTCCCGGTACACCGGCGGCTCGTCCGAGTTGAAGTCGATGCCCTTCGCCGACTCGTAGTACACGTTGGCGTAGCGCGTGGCGTACGTCAGGTGCAGCGCCGCCCAGGCCATGAAGACCCCGCACAGCGCGGTCGCGGCCGCGACGTGGCCGGTGTCGGACCTGCCGCGCACGAGCAGCAGCACGATGGCGACCAGTCCGCACACCGCCACCCCGACGACGAGGAGTTCCTCGCCCATGGGCCGGAGGTCCTCCCGCCGGGCGTTGCGGTGCGTCGCGGCGGCGTCCATCGGCCACAGCACCAGCCAGCCCGCCACGACGAACAGCAGCTCCGTCGTGGCGATGCCGGCCAGGACGCCCAGCGCCGCGTCGGTCGCCAGCCCGGCGCCCGCACCGACCGCGGCCCCCAGGATCACCGAGGCGGCGAGGCGGGGCGCGGCATCGAGAGGCAACCAGCTCGTCATGGGGCACACGGTAGCCGCGTCCTCTCCGTTCAGCCCGGCGAGGGCCGGCCACGGGGCCGGGCGGTCCGGCGGAGCGGACGTCCGGCGGGAAGCCGTTCGGGCGACGCCCGCGTACCGGCACCCTCGCACACCCGGGCCCGTCCCGGGCCGTGCGTAGGATGACCCCGATGCGTCCCGCCGAGCCGTCCGTCCCGCTCCCGCCGCACCGGCGGCGCCGAGCCCTGCTCGTGCTGGGGCTGCTGGCCGGACTGCTGGCCATGCACGGCCTGGCACCCGGCGGTGGCATGGCATCAGGCCCACACCACGGCCACCAGCGGGTCCAGGCGACGACCGCGATGGTCACCGCCTACGACGGCTGCGCCGGCGACGACGGTCACGGCGGCGGCGACCACGCCCACCACGCCGACGCGACCTGCGCCTCGGGCGCGGTGAGTGGCGGACCGGAGCTGCCGGCGCCGGCGCCGGATGCGGTGTCCGCTCCCGCGGCCGCCCGCCCGGCGGGCTCACGTCCGGCCGCGGCACCGGAGGGTGCCCGCGCACCTCCCGATCTGGCCGAACTCCAGCTCCTGCGGATCTAGAGGGACCCGAGCAGGCCGTGCGCCCAGCGCGCGCGGTCGTGTTCCCGCGCGCCCTCTCACATCAACCGCAGGAGATCCAGCATGACCACCGCCCGAACCCGAACCCGTGCCGTCCTCGTCGCGCTGACGGCGAGTGCCGCCCTGGTCCTCACCGCGTGCGGCGGCGACGCCACCCCGCACGGCACCACCCCGCACGGCGGCGCGTCCGTCGGCGCGTCCGCTTCGGACACCGCCTCAGGCGCGCACAACGCGCAGGACGTGGGCTTCGCGCAGCACATGATCCGCCATCACCGGCAGGCCCTGGAGATGGCGGCACTCGCCGCGGACCGGGCCGCGTCCGTCCGGGTCAAGGACCTCGCGGGCCGGATCGAGAACGCCCAGGACCCGGAGATCAGGACCATGTCCGGCTGGCTGAGGGCCTGGGGCGAGGACGTCCCGACGGCGGGCACGGACCACAGCGGCCATACCGGGACGACAGGAATGACGGGGATGACCGGGATGACCGGCACGACCGGGACGGCGGACGACACCGACATGTCCGCGCTGAGGAAGGCGGTGGGCACCGACTTCGACGCGATGTTCCTGACCATGATGGTCCAACACCACCGGGGCGCCGTCGAGATGGCCACCACCGAGCGGTCCGGGGGCCGGTACACCCCGGCCATCGCGCTGGCCGGTTCCGTCGTCATCGACCAGAGCGCCGAGATCAAGGAGATGAACCGGCTGCTCGGCAAGGGCTGACCAGCGGCGGGGCGGCCGCGCCCGTCGGCGCGGCCGCCTCCGGCTCAGGCCGTCAGCACCTTCTCCAACGACCCCAGGGCCGAACGGAGTTCGTCCGCGGTGACGGTCAGCGGCGGGGCCAGCCGGATCGTCGAGCCGTGCGTGTCCTTGACGAGGATGCCCTCGCGCATCAGGCGTTCGCTGATCTCACGCCCGGTGCCGATCGCCGGGTCCACGTCGACGCCCGCCCACAGCCCGCGGGAGCGGAAGCCGACCACACCCCTGCCCACCAGATCCGTCAGACCGTCCCGCAGGACCACGCCCAGTTCGGCCGCCCTGCGCTGGAATTCGCCCCCTTCGAGGAGCTCGACCACGGCCGTGCCGACCGCGGCGGCGAGCGGGTTGCCGCCGAACGTCGAGCCGTGCTCGCCCGGCCGCAGCACACTCATCACCTCGCGCCGGGCCACCACCGCGGACACCGGCACGATCCCGCCGCCCAGCGCCTTGCCGAGCAGCACCACGTCCGGGACGACGTCCTCGTGGTCGACGGCGAGGGTGCGGCCGGTGCGGCCGAGGCCGGACTGGATCTCGTCGGCCACGAAGAGGCAGCCCGTCCGCCGGGTCAGTTCGCGGACCCCGGTCAGGTAGCCGTCGTCGGGGATCACGACCCCGGCCTCGCCCTGGATCGGCTCGATCAGCACGGCCGCCGTCGTCTCGTCGACCGCCGCCTCCAGCGCGGCCAGGTCGTTGTACGGCACGATCCGGAAGCCTGGTGTGAACGGCCCGAAGCCCGCGCGGGCGGTCTCGTCGGTGGAGAAGCTGACGATCGTGGTCGTACGGCCGTGGAAGTTGTCCGCCGCGACGACGATCGTGGCCCGGTCCGCCGGGACGCCCTTGACGTCGTAGGCCCATTTGCGGGCCACCTTGATGCCGCTCTCCACCGCCTCCGCGCCGGTGTTCATCGGCAGCACCATGTCCATGCCGGTCAGCGCGGCCAGCCGTTCGGCGAAGCCGGCGAGCCGGTCGTTGTGGAAGGCCCGCGAGGTGAGGGTCAGCCGGTCCAGTTGGCGGTGGGCGGCCTCGATCAGGGCCGGGTGGCGGTGGCCGAAGTTGAGGGCCGAGTAGCCGGCCAGCATGTCGAGGTAGCGGCGGCCCTCGACGTCCTCCACCCAGGCGCCCTCGGCGTGGGCGACGACCACGGGCAGCGGGTGGTAGTTGTGCGCGAGAACCGGCTCCTCGGCGCTGATCAGCTCGGCGGAGGTACGGGTGTGCGCGGGTGCGGTCATGCGATGACTCTCCTCGGACCTCAGCGGATTTCCTGGGTGCAGCACTTGATGCCACCGCCTGCCTTGTGGAACTCCGACAGGTCGACGGGGACCGGTTCGTAGCCGTGGCCGGCGAGCCGGCCGGCGAGCGCCTCGGCCTGCGGCGCGATGAAGACCCGGTGGCCGTCGGAGACGGAGTTCAGCCCCCACGCCATGGCGTCGTCGCGGGTGGCGAGCACCGCGTCCGGGTACAGCCTGCCGAGCACCTCTCGGCTGCCGCTGGAGAAGGCCTCGGGGTAGTAGCAGACGTTCTCGTCGTCCAGGACGAACAGCGCGGTGTCCAGGTGGTAGAAGTACGGGTCCACCAGGGTGAGGCTGATCACCGGGTGGCCGAAGAACTCCTGCGCCTCCCGGTGCGCCTCCCGGGTGGTGCGGAAACCGGTGCCGGCCAGCAGGTAGCGGCCCGTCCAGACCAGGTCGCCCTCGCCCTCGACCACCGAGCCGGGGCGGTACACGTCGTAGCCGGCGGTCTTGAACCAGAGGTCGTAGTGGGAGGACTCGGGGCGCCGCTCGGGCGCGTGGAACAGGGAACCGAAGACCCGGCCGCCGACGACGACCGCGGAGTTCGCGGCGAAGACCATGTCGGGCAGGCCGGGGACCGGCTCCAGGTGGTCGACCGTGTGGCCGTGCGCGCGGTAGGCGCTGATGAGCGCGGTCCACTGCTCATGGGCGAGGTCGACGTCGACCCTGGTGTCGGGGTTCATCCAGGGATTGATCGCGTACTGCACGGCGAAGTGTCTGGGTTCGCAGACGAGGAAGCGCCGGACGCGCGGCACACGGGTTTCGGCCACAGAGGTGTTCCTCCGCTTTCCTGCGGTGTCGAGGAGGGTTGACACCAAGGTAGAAAGCGTCGGATACGGGCGACAAGCAACGGATGTTGCGTGTCTGCGCAGGATCGCTGCGTTTTCGATCATATGGACGCAGCATTGATGCGTTTATTCTGTGATCATCCCCGCCCGTCGGCGCCGCCCCCGCCTGTCACGGGCCCAGGTTCCGCGCTATTGCGGGGCGGGGTGGGTGGCGCCGGCCTCCGGGCTCTCCGGGAGCAGGTGGGACAGCACCATCACGCTGATCGTCTTCCGGATGAAGGGCTCCACCCGGATCCGTTCCAGGACCTCCTCGAAGTGGTCCACGTCCCGGGCGCGGACGTGCAGCAGCGCGTCCGCGCCGCCGGTCACCGTCATCGCCGCGGTGATCTCCGGATGGTTGCGGACCACCTCCGCGAGCCGTCGGGGCGGGGCCGCGCCCTCGCAGTACACCTCGACGTACGCCTCGGTGCGCCAGCCGAGCGCCGACGGCTTCACGGTGGCCGTGAAGCCGGTGATCACGCCGGTCTCGCGCAGCCGGTCCACCCGCCTCTTCACGGCCGTCGCGGAGAGGCCGACAGCCGCTCCGATCTCGGCGAAACTGGTCCGCGCGTTCGCCATCAGAGCAGTGGTGATCTTCCGGTCGAGATCGTCGAAGGGGGCGGTGCCGCTGTTCATGTCCGCACTGTATCCACGGGTGCGGACACTTCAGGAACGCGACGTCACACGGTTCGTCCTACGCGAACGTCCACGTCCGGCACATGTCCAGCGCGCCGGTCCGCCGCCTACACTCCGTTCATGCTGCGCGCCCTCGCCGTCGACGACGAACGCCCCTCGCTGGAGGAACTCCTCTTCCTGCTGAACGCCGATCCGCGCATCGGCAGCGTCGAGGGTGCCGGGGACGCCACGGAGGCGCTGCGCCGCATCACCCGCGCCCTGGAATCCGGCCCCCACGGTCCCGAGGCGGTCGACGTCGTCTTCCTGGACGTCCAGATGCCCGGCCTGGACGGTCTGGAGATGGCGCGGCTGCTCACCGGGTTCGCCCGGCCACCGCTGGTCGTGTTCGTCACCGCCCACGAGGACTTCGCCGTGCGCGCCTTCGACCTCAAGGCGGTCGACTACCTCCTGAAGCCGGTACGCACGGAGCGTCTGGCGGAGGCGGTACGGCGGGTCGCCGAACTGCGCGGCGCCACACCGCGAATACCCGTGCACGAACCCGACCCGGACCAGCTGCCGGTCGAACTCGGCGGTGTCACACGGTTCGTGGCCGTCGACGACATCACCCACGTGGAGGCCCAGGGCGACTACGCCCGCCTGCACACCGAGCGCGGCAGCCACCTCGTGCGCATCCCGCTCTCCACCCTGGAGGACCGCTGGCGCTCCCGCGGCTTCGTCCGCATCCACCGCCGCCACCTCGTCGCCCTGCACCACATCGGCGAACTCCGCCTGGACGCGGGCACGGTGAGCGTCCTGGTCGGCGGCGAGGAGCTCCAGGTCAGCCGGCGCCACGCGCGCGAGCTGCGGGACCTGCTGATGAGGAGGGTCTGACGGTGCCCAACGACCCCGCCGACCGCCGGGTCACGGTCACCGGTCCGCCCCGCCGCGGCCGCCGTGGCTCCGGCTACTACCGGCCGCGCACCGAGATCGACGAGCAGACCACCCTCGGCCACACCTACGTCCGTTCCCTCATGCGCTCCCAACTCCGGGTCGCACTGGTTGTGTTCGCGGTCCTCGTGCTGCTCGTCGGCCCGCTCCCGCTGGTCTTCGCGGCCGCCCCCGAGGCCCGCCGCCTGGAGTGGCTGGTGCTCGGCTTCTGCCTGTACGCCCCGCTGATCCTGCTGGCCCGCTGGTACGTGCGCCGCGCCGAACGCAACGAGGAGGACTTCGTGCGCCTCGTCGAGGACCGATGAACCTCCCCGGCGACGAGGCCTGATGAACTCCGGATACGCCGTCCCCGCCGTCGCCCTCGTGGTCGTCGCGACCGTCCTGGTCGGCGCCTTCGGCCTGCGCATATCCCGGACCACGTCCGACTTCTACGTCGCCTCCCGCACCGTCGGCCCCCGCCTCAACGCGGCCGCCATCAGCGGCGAGTACCTCTCCGCCGCCTCCTTCCTGGGCATCGCCGGCCTCGTCCTGGTCCAGGGACCGGACATGCTCTGGTACCCGGTCGGATACACCGCCGGTTACCTGGTCCTGCTGCTCTTCGTCGCCGCCCCGCTGCGCCGCTCCGGCGCCTACACCCTTCCCGACTTCGCCGAGGCCCGGCTCGCCTCGCCGTCGGTGCGACGGCTGGCCGGGGCGTTCGTCGTCGGTGTCGGCTGGCTCTACCTGCTGCCCCAGCTCCAGGGCGCCGGCCTGACGCTGGCGGTGCTCACCGGTGCCCCGGACGCCCTGGGCGGGCTGATAGTGGCCGCGGTCGTGGTGGCCACGGTCGCCGCCGGGGGCATGCGCAGCATCACCTTCGTCCAGGCCTTCCAGTACTGGCTGAAACTCACCGCGCTGCTGGTGCCCGCCCTCTTCCTGGTCCTCGCCTGGCAGGGCGCCGGCGCCCCCACCCACGCCTTCGACGAGCCGGCCGCCTTCCGCGACCGGCGCACCGTCGCCGTCCAGGACACCCTCGACCTCAGACTCGACCGGCCCCTCACGGTCACCGTCACCGGCACCGTCGACGGCCGACCGCGCCGGGACGCCAGGGTCACCCTCCCCGGGGGCACCCACCGCATCACCGCGGGCACCCGGCTGACCTTCGCCAAGGGCACCCGGGTGCCCGCCACCGACCGAGGCACCAACGGCGGCATGTCCACCTCGCTCGCCGAGAGCCGCGAGGAACGCCCGCTGTACGCGACGTACGGGCTGATCATCGCCACCTTCCTCGGCACCATGGGGCTGCCGCACGTCGTCGTCCGCTTCTACACCAGTCCGCACGGTGTCGCCGCCCGCCGCACCACGGTCGCCGTACTCGCCCTGATCGGCCTCTTCTACCTGCTGCCGCCCGTGTACGGCGCCCTCGGCCGCCTCTACACCCCAGAGCTCACGCTCACCGGTAACGCCGACGCGGCCGTGCTGTTACTGCCGGACCGGGTCGTCGGCGGCCTCGGCGGGGACCTCCTGGGCGCGCTGGTGGCGGGCGGTGCCTTCGCCGCGTTCCTGTCCACCGCCTCCGGACTGACCATGGCGGTCGCCGGAGTCCTCACCCAGGACGTCCTCCCGTCCCGCGGGGTACGCCACTTCCGGCTCGGGACCGTGCTGGCCATGGCCGTACCGCTGGTCGCCAGCGTGCTCGTCGGCGGGCTGCCGGCCGCGGACGCCGTGGGTCTCGCGTTCGCGGTGTCCGCCTCCTCCTTCTGCCCGCTGCTGGTCCTCGGCATCTGGTGGCGGCGGCTGACCCCGCCCGGCGCGGCCGCCGGGATGCTGGTCGGCGGCGGCTCGGCGTTCTGCGCGGTGGCCGCGACGATGGCGGACTTCCCGGGCACCGGGAGTCTGCACGCCCTGCTCGCCTGGCCCGCGCTGTGGTCGGTGCCGCTGTCGTTCCTCACCATGATCCTGGTGTCGCTGGCGACGCCGGGCCGGGTCCCGCCGGGCACGGCCGCGATCCTGGCCCGCTTCCACCTGCCCGAGGAACTGCGCGCGGAGGTGAAGGCGTGACCGGGTTCCTGGCCGGCCTCCTGGTGGCCGTGCTCCCGCTGCTGGCGGCCGGCTTCTGGCTGGGCCGCCGCACCGCCCGCCCCGAGAGCCTCGGCGGCCTCGGCACCCCCGTCGAGCACGCCACCTTCGAGACCCTGCACACCGCCTCCCTCGCCGCGCCCCCGCTGCGCGCGGGCCTGACCGAGGAGACCGCCCGCCGCTCGGCCCGCCGGCTGCGGACCCTGCTGGGCACCGACGCGCTCTGCCTCACCGACCACGAGACCGTCCTGGTCTGGGACGGCGTCGGCGACCACCACCGCGCCGAGATCATGGAGCGGCTGGCCGGACCGCTGGAGTCCGGCCGCGGCGAGGCCTTCCGTCTGCACTGCGACCGTCCCGACTGCCCGGTCCGCTGGGCGGTGGTCGCGCCCCTCACCGTCGACGACCGCGTCCACGGCACCCTGGTCGCCTGCGCCCCGCGGGAGTCGGCGGTCCTGGTCCGGGCGGCCGGGGAGGTCGCCCGCTGGGTGAGCGTCCAGCTGGAGCTGGCCGACCTGGACCGCTCCCGCACCCGGCTCATCGAGGCCGAGATCCGCGCCCTGCGCGCCCAGATATCCCCGCACTTCATCTTCAACTCGCTCGCGGTGATCGCCTCGTTCGTGCGCACCGACCCCGAGCGGGCCCGGGAGCTCCTGCTGGAGTTCGCCGACTTCACCCGCTACTCGTTCCGCAGGCACGGCGACTTCACCACCCTCGCCGACGAACTGCACGCCATCGACCACTACCTGGCGCTGGTCCGGGCGCGATTCGGTGACCGCCTGACGGTCACCCTCCAGATCGCCCCCGAGGTGCTCCCGGTCACCCTCCCCTTCCTCTGCCTCCAGCCCCTGGTCGAGAACGCCGTCAAACACGGTCTGGAGGGCAAGACCGGGACCTGCCACATCCAGATCACCGCACAGGACGAGGGCGCCGAGGCGCTGGTCGTCATCGAGGACGACGGCACCGGCATGGACCCCGGGCTGCTGCGCCGGATCCTCGCCGGCGAGACCAGCCCGTCCGGGGGCATCGGCCTGTCCAACGTCGACGACCGGCTCCGGCAGGTCTACGGCGACGACCACGGCCTCGTCATCGAGACCGCCCCCGGCGCCGGCATGAGGATCACCGCCAGGCTGCCCAAGTACCAGCCCGGGGTGCACCCGGCCGCGCGCCTCACCCCCGAGTGAGAGCCCCGGGCGTCAGCCGCTCTGGGTGACCACCATCGCGAGGGTGAGCAGCCCCAGCACCACCCACCCGAACCAGAGCCAGCCGTTGCTGCCGAGCGCCACCGTGTAGGCCGTCACCACCACGAGCCCGCCTACGGTGAGGACCCCCATCGCCTTGGTGGAACCGTTCGTGGAACCGGGCATCGCGACACCCTCCTCGTGGTCCGACTCCCTCCATGGTGCCCCGGTTCCGCCTCCAGGGGGACGGGGCGGCGGAGATCGGTGCGCGCGACCTGTCAGCTCCGGCGGGCGTTCAGCGACGCCAGATAGGCGTTGTAGGCCTCCAGCTCCTTGTCGCCGTCCCGGTCCGCGGCCCGGTCCGTGCGCCGGGCCTGGCGCTGCTCGGAGCCGTACCACTGGAACAGCAGGGCGATGAGCACCAGCACGGAGGGGACCTCGCTGAAGGCCCACGCGATGCCGCCGGCCGCGCTCTGGTCGGAGAGCGCGTCTATCCCGAGCGAGCCGGGCGGATTCCTGAACGTCTCGACCATCGGCTCGGACCCCATCATCAGCGCGATGCCGAAGAACGCGTGGAACGGCATGCCCGCGAACAGCTCCAGCATCCGCATGAGGTATCCGGGCCGGTGCGGACCCGGGTCGACGCCGATGATGGGCCAGAAGAAGACGACACCGACGGCCAGGAAGTGCACCATCATCGCGATGTGCCCGGCCCTGGACCCCATCAGGAAGTCGAACAGCGGGGTGAAGTAGAGCGCGTACAGGCTCGCGATGAACAGCGGGATCGTGAAGGCGGGATGGGTGATGATCCGCATGTAGCGGCTGTGCAGCAGCGCCAGCAACAGCTCGCGCGGGCCCTTCCGCCCCCTGCCGGCGACGGGCAGCGCGCGCAGCGCGAGGGTCACCGGGGCGCCCAGCAGGATCAGGATGGGCGACAGCATGCTGATGACCATGTGCTGCACCATGTGCACGCTGAACATGACCATCCCGTAGTCGTTCAGCCGGGTGCACATCACCAGCATGATGGTGAGGACGCCGACGACGAACGACACCGTGCGTCCCACGGACCACGCGTCCCCGCGCCGCCGCAGCCGCACCACGCCCCAGCCGTAGAGCGCGAGCGCCGCGACGGTGGCCACGAGGAAGAAGGGATCCGCCGACCACTGCAGCCCCCGTCCCAGCGTGAACGGCGGCAAGTCCATGATCATGCCGTGCCCGCTGTGATCCATCCGCCGGCTCCTGATTCGTGGGGGTGTCTCTATCGACCCCACATTAGAACCGCAGCCGACCCAGCCTGTGAGCGGGGTGCACGATCCCTACCCAAAGGGGCGCTGGGGGTACCCCCGGCCGAAGGCTGGGGGAGGAACTGCGCGACAAGCCCCCACGCCTCCGCAGTCGAGACACGACCGCAACCCTCAGAGCACGGTCTCCGCCTCGTCGTACCGCTCCGAGGGAACCGTCTTCAGCGTCTCCACGGCCTCCGCCAGCGCCACCATCTCGATGTCCGTGCCCCGCAGCGCGGTCATGCGGCCGAACTCCCCGCGGTGCACCGCCTCCACCGCGTGCCACCCGAACCGGGTCGCCAGCACCCGGTCGTACGCCGTCGGGGTGCCACCCCGCTGCACATGGCCGAGAATGACCGGCCGTGCCTCCTTGCCGAGGCGCTGCTCCAGCTCGATGGAGAGCTGCCGGGCGATCCCGGCGAACCGCTCGTGGCCGTAGACGTCCTTGCCGCCCTCGTCGAAGGCCATCGTGCCCGCCTTCGGCTTGGCCCCCTCCGCCGCGACGACGATCGCGAACCGCTTCCCGGCCTCGAACCGCTCGCCGACCCGGCGGGTCAACTCCTCGATGTCGAACGGCCGCTCCGGTACGACGATGGCGTGCGCGCCCGCCGCCATGCCGGAGTGCAGGGCGATCCAGCCGGTGTGCCGGCCCATGACCTCGACGACGAGGACCCGCTGGTGGGACTCGGCGGTGGTCTTGAGCCGGTCCAGGGCGTCGGTGGCCACCCCCACGGCCGTGTCGAAGCCGAAGGTGACGTCGGTGACGGCGATGTCGTTGTCGATGGTCTTGGGCACGCCGACGACCGGCAGACCCGCGTCGGACATCAGCCGGGCCGCCTTCAGCGTGCCCTCGCCCCCGATCGGGATGACCGCGTCGAGGCCGAGCTCGGCGACATGGCCCCTGGCCCGCTCGACGCCGTCCCGCAGGTGCGAGGGCTGGACCCGGGAGGAGCCGAGGATCGTGCCGCCGCGCGCCAGGATGCCGGACACGGCGTCGAGGTCGAGTTTGAGGTAGTCGCATTCCAGGAGGCCCTTCCAGCCGTCCCGGAAGCCGATGACCTCGTCGCCGTGGTCGACGACGGCACGGTGCACGACGGACCGGATGACGGCGTTCAGACCGGGGCAGTCGCCGCCGGACGTGAGCACACCAATGCGCATAGCCCGAAACAACCTTCTTCACGTGGGCCGAGGACCGGACCACGCTGTCCGGCTGACAACGCCGTCAGACTACCGGCGGGAGGGGGTCCCGCCGTAGCGGGCGTCCGCCTGCTGGACGCGCCCGCACATGTGAGCGGACACCCTGTCAGGCGGGCCCGGGATCCACCTCCCCGGTACGGCTCAGGCGGGCTGTTCGGCGGCCGCGATGCGCTCGCTGCGGAGCGCCTCGTACCACCGGTCGTCGATCGGCGGCAGCGCGTTCACGTCGAGCGCCAGCTTCAGCAGCAGGTCGGCGATGAGGGGGTTGCGGGCGAGGACCGGCCCGTGCATGTAGGTGCCGAAGACGGTCTCGTTGTACGCGCCCTCCGTGCCGTCCCCGGTGCCGTTGCCCTTGCCCAGCCTCACCCGGGCGAGGGGGCGGGCGGTGGGGCCGAGCTGGGTGACGCCCTGGTGGTTCTCGAAGCCGGTCAGCGGGGGCAGCCCGAGGCGCGGGTCGATGTCGCCGAGGACGTCGCCGACACAGCGCTCGCCGGTGCCGCGCACGGTCGTCACGTCGAGCAGGCCGAGGCCCGGCTCCCGCTGCCCCAGGTCGTTGACGAACTCGTGCCCGAGGATCTGGTAGCCGGCGCAGACCGAGAACACGATCGCGCCGTTCTCCACGGCCCGGTACAGGTGGCCGTCACGGCGCAGCCGCTCGGCGGCGAGCCGCTGCGGCCGGTCCTCACCGCCGCCGATCAGGTAGATGTCGCCGGAGGTCGGGATCGGCTGGTCGCTGCGGACGTCCAGCCGGGCCACGTCGAGACCGCGCTGCCGCGCCCGGCGCTCCACGACGAGCGCGTTGCCCTGGTCGCCGTAGGTGCTGAGCAGGTCCGGGTAGATCCACACCAGCCGCAGTTGGTTGTCGCTCATCAATGATCGTCCTTCGGGGTCAGTCAGTTGCCGACGCGGCGGCGCAGATCCTGGAACGCGGTGTAGTTCGCGATGACCTCGATGCGGCCCGGCGGGCACATCTGCACGGCCTGGTCGAGGGAGTCGCAGACCTGGAAGTGCTGGTTCGCGACCTCCAGCCGCACCGCGAGGTCGAGCTTGCGGTCGCCGAGCACGAAGATCGGGTGGCCGGTGAGGCGGGTGTAGTCCACGTCCCACAGCCAGGAGGTGTCGGTGCCGTCCGCGCCGCGTGCGTTCACGGAGAGGATCACCGGCGCCGGCGGCGGGTCGATCAGCGAGAACGTCTCCAGCCAGCCGGCCGGGTTCTTCGCGAGCAGGAGCCGCAGGTCGCGTCCCTGGAACTGGACGACGTCGTACCGTCCGGCGACGGCCTGCACCTGGTACATGCGCTCCAGGGCGACCTGCGGCGGCACGCCGAAGACGGCGGCGACGGCGGCCGAGGAGGCGGCGTTGGCCTTGTTGGCGCGACCGGGCAGCTGGAGGTGGATCGGCCAGGCGGACCCGTGCGGGTCGAGGACGTGGTCACCGGAGAGCACCCAGCTCGGGGTCGGCCGGCGGAACCCGCACTCACCGCAGAACCAGTCGTCGCCCGGGCGCTGCATCACACCGCCGCAGGACGGGCAGGACCAGGCGTCGTCCTTCCACATCTGCCCGGCGGCGACCCAGACGACGTTGGGGGAGGAGGACGCGGCCCACACCACCAGCGGGTCGTCGCAGTTCGCCACGATGACGGCCTTCGAGCCGGCCAGGCCCTCCCGCCAGTTCTCCGCGAGCATCCGGGTCTCGGCGGCCCGGTCGAGCTGGTCGCGGGAGAGGTTGAGCAGGGCGATGCACTTCGGGTCGGTGTCCCTGGCCACTCCGGCGAGGTACTTCTCGTCGACCTCGATCACACCGAACTTGGCGTCGGAGCCGCCGGCCAGCGCCGAGGTGATACCGGCGGGCATGTTGGCGCCGAGGGCGTTGGAGACGACCGGTCCCGCGGCCTTGAGCGCCTCGGCGATCAGCCGGGTGGTCGTCGTCTTGCCGTTCGTCGCCGAGACGAGCGTGACGTCCAGGTGGGTGGCGAGCCGGGCGAGAAGGTCGGGGTCGAGTCTGAGCGCGACCTTTCCGCCGATCACGGATCCGCTGCCGCGACCCGCGGCACGGGACGCCGCCGCGACCGCTTTGCCAGCGGTCACGGCGATCTTGGCCCGCGGCGTGAGCGGGTCCGAGTTGCCTGCCATCAGTTCTCGATCCTCCTTGACTACGCGCCGCGCATCAGCCATCCGGCAACGTGGTGTGCACCTCAGCCTATCGAGATCTATTCGCACACCCGAATTCCGGCCCTCGCCTGCGCGGCGGGCGGGGGCCGATTCGAACCGTACCCTTGCGGCCATGCGACAAGGTTCCATTCCGGGCGCCCGCGGGCGGGTCCGGCCCCTCACCCTGTTCGGCGACCCCGTGCTGCACGCCCGCTGCGCGGAGGTCACCGACTTTGGTCCCGAACTGTCCCGTTTCGTGGAGGACTTGTTCGCGACGATGTACGCGTCGGAGGGGGTGGGCCTGGCGGCGAACCAGGTGGGGGAGTCGCTGCGGGTGTTCGTCTTCGACTGCCCGGACGACGAGGACGTCCGGCATCTGGGCCACGTGGTCAACCCCCGCCTGGTCGCGGCGGACGGCGTGACAGTCCGCGGTCCGGAGGGCTGCCTGTCCCTGCCGGGCCTGGAGGCGGGGACGGAGCGCCACGACCACGCGGTGCTGGAGGGCTTCACGGCGACGGGGGAGCCGGTCACGATCCACGGCACGGGCTTCTTCGCGAGATGCCTGCAGCACGAGATGGACCACCTGGAGGGCAGGGTGTACGCCGACCGTGTCACGGGCTGGCGCAGGCGCAGGCTGATGCGCCGGCTGGCCGGGTCCTCCTGGCGCCCCTGAGCCGGGACCGGGCCCTCAGAACCCGGGACCGCCGACCTTGTCCCCGGCGGCCGCCAACCGGCCCCACAGCAGGTCGGCCAGACTCTTCACCAGTTCCGCACGTGTGCAGGGCCGTTCGCCGAGCCACCAGTCGCCGGCCGCGTGCATCATGCCGACGATCCCGTGGCCCCACACCCGGGCCAGCTGCTGGCTGCCGGGCCCCAGGTCCAGCCGGTCCTCGATGACCTGCGCCAGCTCCTCGCCCATCCGCCGCAGCAGCGGGGCCGAATGCTTGCCCACGTCGAATCCCTGCTCGGAACCCGTGCTGCCCTCCGCGGGATGCATCAGGAACCGGTACACCTGCGGTCGTGCCTCGATCGCCGCGAGATAGGTGTCCAGGGTCGCCTCGACCCGCTCGCGGCGCTCCGCGGGGGCGTCCAGCGCGGCCCGCAGCGAGTTCAGCAGCGCGTCGGTGTGCCGCGTGGCCAGGGCCGCGTAGAGTCCGCCCTTGTCGCCGAAGTGGCGGTAGAGGATCGGTTTGGTGATGCCCGCCTCCGCCGCGATGGCGTTCATGGAGGCCTGCGGGCCGTCGCGCAGCACCACCCGGTCGGCGGCCTCCAGCAGCTCCCGCCGCCGGCGGTCGGCGGATCGCTGCTGTTCCGTCCGCTGTGTGGTGTCCATGTGCTCTCCCCACCCCGTGCTGTTTCGGTGACGCCTGCGCAAACTAACACCTGACGGCCAACCCATCTCGAACTGGCTGCCGAGGTGACCTTGGGAGTTGACTTTTCCTACCGACGGGTAACAGACTCGCGTTACCGCTAGTAACAGATTATGCGCCGCCGCTGGAGGGGTCATGGCCGAGTTCACCATGGAGCTCAACGACGAACAGAAGGAGGTCCGGGACTGGCTGCACGGCTTCGCCGCCGACGTCATCCGCCCCGCGGCCGCCGAATGGGACGAGCGTGAGGAGACTCCCTGGCCGGTCATCCAGGAGGCCGCGAAGGTCGGCATCTACTCCCTCGACTTCTACGCCCAGCAGTACTTCGACGCCACCGGTCTCGGCATCCCGATGGCCATGGAGGAGCTGTTCTGGGGCGACGCGGGCATCGCCCTGTCCATCGTGGGCACCGGGCTCGCCGCCGTCGGCGTCCTCGCCAACGGCACCGAGGAGCAGATCGGCACCTGGATCCCACAGATGTACGGCGACCCGAACGACGTCAAGGTCGCCGCGTTCTGCTCCTCCGAGCCCGACGCCGGCTCCGACGTGGCCTCGATACGCACCCGGGCCGTGTACGACGAGGCCAAGGACGAGTGGGTGATCAACGGCACGAAGACCTGGGCCACCAACGGCGGCATCGCCAACGTCCACGTCGTCGTCGCGGTCGTCGACCCCGAGCTCGGCTCCAAGGGCCACGCGTCCTTCATCATCCCGCCGGGGACGCCCGGCCTCAGCCAGGGCCAGAAGTTCAAGAAGCACGGCATCCGCGCCTCGCACACCGCCGAGGTCGTGCTGGACGACGCCCGGGTGCCGGGCTCCTGCCTGCTCGGCGGCAAGGAGAAGCTGGACGAAAGGCTCGCCCGCGCCCGGGAGCGGGCCAGGACGGGCGGCGAGCGCGTCAAGAACGCGGCGATGGCGACGTTCGAGGCCTCGCGCCCCGCCGTCGGCGCGATGGCCGTCGGCACGGCACGCGCCGCCTACGAGGTCGCCCTCGACTACGCGAGGACCCGCGAGCAGTTCGGCCGGCCGATCATCGACAACCAGGGCGTCGCCTTCCAGATCGCCGACATGCGCACGTCGATCGACGCGGCGCGGCTGCTGGTGTGGCGCGCGTCGTGGATGGCGGTGAACGGGAAGCCGTTCACCGCCGCCGAGGGCTCGATGTCGAAGCTGTTCGCCAGCGAGACCGCGAAGAAGGTCACCGCCCAGGCGATCCAGATCCTGGGCGGCAACGGTTACACGCGGGAGTACCCGGTCGAGCGGATGCACCGGGACGCCGCCATTTATACGATCTTCGAGGGCACGAGCGAGGTGCAGCGGCTGGTGATCGCCCGCACGCTGTCGGGGATGCCGATCCGATAGCGCCCCGGGGGGTGCGGCGCGCCGCGGACCGCCGGCCGTCGGTGGCCGGTCGCGCAGGGCCCCGCGCCCCCGGACGGGTGGGTACGGTCATCGGTGCTTGAGCGGTGTGAGCTGCTCGATGTCGTAGCGCTTGCGGAGTGCCTCGATCGCCTCGTGGTCCGGGGGACCGGCGCTGTTCAGGATCTCCAGCAGTTCCTCGAAGTAGCGCTCGTGCTCGGGCGGCGGGGACGCCTGGAAGAACATCCGCGCCGGGCTGTCCGTCGGGTTGGCGAAGGCGTGCGGGCAGCCGGGCGGTACCGCGATCAGCGTGCCCGGGGTGGCCCGTACCACCTTCGTGCCCGAAACCGACTCCCACTTCTGCCAGTTGTCGGGAGTACGGATCCGCGGCTCGAAGGCGAGAACGTCCAGCTCGCCCTCGAGGACGTAGAACAACTCCTCGCTGCGGGTGTGCACATGGGCGCCCACGTCGAAGCCCGGCGGGACCTCCACCTCGAAGGTGGACGCCATCCGCGAATGGGTTCCCGTCACCTTGAAGGTGACACGCTGGGCCGACGTGTGGACCACACGCCCGTGTCCCGGTGGCACGAGGAGTCCCTCGGTCGTGGTCAGGGGCGCTGTCACCAGGTCACCGGAAGTTCTTCCGGCCCCCGGATCAACGCGCCCTTCCTGAAGGGCACCCGATCCGGGGAGACGGCCAGCCGCAGGCCGGGGAGCCGGTCCAGCAGCGCGTCGAGGAGGAGTTCCTCCTCCAGCCTGCCGAGCTGGCCGCCCGGGCAGTAGTGCGGGCCGAACCCGAAGGAGACATGCGGGTTGGGACTGCGGCCGAGATCGATCGTCCCGGGGTCCGGGAAGACGTCGGGATCACGGTTGGCGGCCAGGTAGGAGACGTAGACCGCGTCTCCCGCCCGGATCCGCACGCCCTTGATCTCCACGTCCTCCAGGGCGATCCGGGACAGCCCCACCGCGCTGCGGTGCGGGATCCAGCGCAGCAGCTCGTCGAGCGCCCGGGGGCGGATCTCCGGCTCGGCGCGCAGCCGGTCGAGGAGGTCGGGCCGGCTCAGCAGCAGGTAGAACATCTGCCCGCTGTTGTTGGTGACCGCCTCGCCGCCGATCTGGAGGAGGACGGCGAGGCCGACGGCCTCCTCCAGCGTGACCTCGCGGCGGCCGACCGCCGCGCCCAGCAACGACGTCACGTCCTCGCCGGAGCTGTCCACGCGCAGGGCGACGAGGTCGGCGAAGTAGGCGCCCATCTCGCGCTTGGCCTTCTCGCTGACCTCCTTGCCGTGGCTCGAGGACAGGATCAGCTGGGTCCACAGGTGCATGGTGTGCCGGTCGGCGGTCGGAACGCCCATCACCTCGCAGATCACCGCGATGGGGAAGGGGCTCAGGACCGTCGCCGTGAGATCGGCCGGCGGCCCCTGCCGGACGAGCCGGTCGACGAGCTCGTCCAGCATGCGGCGGGCCTTCTCCCGGACCCGCTCCACGCCCTTGGAGGTGAGCGCGGGGGCCACCGAACGGCGCAGCCGCGTGTGGTCGGGCGGATCCAGGAAACCGACCGCGCCACGGTCCGGGATGAAGTGCGGGGCGAGCCGGGTGACCGGCTGTTCCATCACGGCCTCGCGGCTGAACCGGAGGTCGTTGGCCACCATCCGCACGTCGTCGTACCGGGTGATCAACCAGGCCCAGCCGTCGCCGTTGGGCAGCTGGATCCGGGTCACCGGCCCTTCCCGCATCAGCTCGGCCAGGGTGGGGTCGAATTCCACCCCCGCCAGGTCCGGCACCTCCCAGTGCCGGACCGGGCAGACGGCCGCGTCGGCGCCCGCCGCGGCGGCTTCGTCGGCGGGGTCGAGCGGTTCGGTGAGCGCCATCTCGGTCAGGCCGCCTCTCCGTCCGGACGCCGCCAGCGACCCAGCGACATCTCCGCGGTGATCCCGGGACCGAAGCCGGCCAGCAGACCGCGCGCCTGGTGTTCGGCGCCGCCCTCCTCGAACATCCGGCGCAGTGCGTCCAGGACGACGGCGCTCGCGATGTTGCCGTACTCGGTGAGTGTGGCCCGGCTGAACCGGAACGCGTGCGGATCGACCTTGAGGAACTTGCTCAGGTCGTCCAGGATCCGGGGCCCGCCCGCGTGGACGATGTAGAAGTCCAGGTCGGACGCGTTCCAGCCGTGCAGTCCTGCCAGGTCCTGGAGCGCCGGCGCCAGCGGCTCCATGGTCGCCGGGACCCGCTTGTCGAGCAGGAAGTGGAACCCGGTGGCCCGGACGTCGTACATGATCCACTCTTCGGTCTTGGGGATCAGGTACGAGCCGTTGCGCTCGAGCTCGACGCCGGTGCCGCCCTTGCCGCGGACCACGGCGGCGGCGATGCCGTCGCCGAACAGGCCGTTGGAGAGCAGCGAGCCGACGCCGAGGTCGGTCGGCTGGTAGCACAGCGAGCAGAACTCGCAGGCCACGATGAGCGCGTTGGCGTTCGGGTACGCGGTGCAGAAGTCGTGCGCCCGGTTGATCGCGGCTCCGCCCGCCGCGCAGCCGAGCTGGGCGATCGGGATCTGGCGGGTGGTGGAGTCGAAGTCCATCTCGTTGATCAGCCACGCGGTGAGCGAGGGCATCATGAAGCCCGTGCACGAGACGTAGATGATCACGTCGATGTCGCTGGTGAGCAGCTCGGCGTCGTCGAGCGCTCGCTGGATCACTGCGGGGACCCGCGACTTGGCCTCGACCTCGTAGAGCTTGTTGCGCTCCTCGAAGCCGGGGTGCTTGAGGGTCTCCTCGATCGGCTGCACGATGTGCCGGGTGCGAACGCCCGTGTTCTCGATCAGTCTCAGCGCCAGTGGCAGCTGCGGGTGGTTCTCGTGGTGGGAGCGCGCCAGTTCCAGCGTCTCCTCCATCGTGATCACGTACTCCGGGACCGACACTGAGGGTTTGCACAAAGTCGCCATGAACCGTGCCTGCTTTCAGCCTTCCGGCGGGTTTGGCCCGACCGGTCAGAGAGGTGGTTCACCTCAGGAGGTGGTTCCTTCACGATCACCCGTGAGGGCGACGATCTCGCGCCGAACTACTCCGAACCGGTGACCCGGTGTCAGGGTCGTATCAGCGCAGAGGTATCCGGACGGGAGGCGGCACGATGCCCGGGACGACTCCGGAACCGCCGAAAAAGAGCAGGTCAGCGCGGACTCTCGCGCCAAGGCGGGGCCACTGGTGCCGGTCGTCGCCGACGGCGGGCCGAAGCCGGGCACGTCTGCCGCGCCGGCCCCGGAACGGCGCCGGGTGGTCCCCGCCGACCGGCGCGTGTTCCTGCATCTGGCGCAGCCCGCCGACGGGGAGCCCGCCGCCGGGTTCTGCACGGCGCCGGCCGACGGCGAGGGGCTCGCGGCACGGCGCCTCACCGCGCTCACCGAGGGGTGCGCGGGGGACGAACCGGGAATGCGCACGCGGGAGTCGCCGCCGGGCCCACCGGGCGTACGTCCGCCGGCTCGCCCTCGACGCCGAACCGGCGGACGCCGTCACGGCCGACGTCGCCGCCCGGGATCGGATGAGGGCGGGCCACCCGTGTCCGCCGAACTACGCCTGCTGCCCGCTGCTGTGGGCGATGCAGGCCACGTCGATCCGGTCGGCGAGCTTCGCCAGTTCGATGGTCAGGGCGGCCACCGTGTCCTCGTCCAGTCCGCTCTCCCCGGCCTCCACCAGCCGCACCCACCGTCCACCCATGGTCCGCAGCAACTTACTCACGTCGGCGGCGGCCACCTGAAGGGTTCCGCGGTCGTCGACGATCAGAGGCAGAGTCACTTCCCGGTTCACACCCGGATCGTAGCCGCGCAACCCTCACGCACCCTGCCAAACAGTGGTGATGTTGCAGAACTCCCGGATTCCGTGCCCGGACAGCTCACGCCCGTAGCCGGACCGCTTCACACCCCCGAACGGGAACGCCGGGTGGGAGGCGGTCATGCCGTTGACGAAGACACCGCCCGCCTCCAGGTCCCGGACGAACCGGTCCACCTCGGCGTCGTCCCGCGTCCACACGTTCGAACTGAGCCCGAAGGGCGAGTCGTTGGCGATGAGGACCGCCTCGTCCAGGTCCCCGGCCCGGTAGAGGGTGGCCACCGGCCCGAACGCCTCCTCCCGGTGGATGCGCATGTCGCGGTGGATCCCGGCGAGCACGGTCGGCGGGTAGAACCAGCCGGGCCCCTCCGGCCGCTGTCCGCCGCACAGCACCCGCGCTCCCGACCGCTTCGCGTCGTCGACGAGCTCCTCCAGGTCGGCCCGCCCCTGCTCGCTCGCGAGCGGTCCCACGTCCGTCCCCTCGTCCATCGGGTCGCCCGTGCGCAGCGCCGCCATGCCCGCCGCGAACCGCTCGGCGAAGGCGTCGTAGACGTCGGTGTGCACGATGAACCGCTTCGCGGCGATGCACGACTGCCCGTTGTTCTGCACGCGCGCGGTCACGGCGGTCCGCGCGGCGCGGTCGAGGTCCGCCGACGGCATCACCACGAAGGGGTCGCTGCCGCCCAGTTCCAGCACCGTCTTCTTGATCATCTCGCCGGCGGTGGCGGCGACCGCGCGGCCCGCGGGTTCGCTGCCGGTGAGGGTGGCCGCCCGCACCCGCTCGTCGCGCAGGATCTCGTCGACCGCGCCGGAGCCGATCAGCAGGGTCTGGAAGCAGCCCTGCGGGAAGCCCGCCCGGTGGAAGAGGTCCTCCAGGTACAGGGCGGTCCGCGGCACGTTCGACGCGTGCTTGAGCAGGCCCACGTTGCCCGCCATCAGCGCCGGCGCGGCGAACCGGACCACCTGCCAGAGCGGGAAGTTCCACGGCATCACGGCCAGCACCGGCCCGATCGGGCGGTAGCGCACCCGCACCCGGGACGCGCCCGAGTCCTTCACGTCCTGCTCCGCCGGCTCCTCGTCGGCCAGCAGCTCCTCCGCGTGGTCGGCGTACCAGCGCATCGCCTTCGCGCACTTCCCGGCCTCCGCGCGGGCCTGCGCGAGCGGCTTGCCCATCTCGGTGGTCATGGTGCGGGCGATGTCGTCGGTGTCCGCGTCCAGCAGGTCGGCGGCCCGGTGCAGCAGACGGGCCCGCTCGGCGAAGGCGCTCGTGCGGTAGGTGCGGAACGTCGCCTCAGCCAGTTCGAGCCGGCGTTCGAGTTCGTCCTCGTCCATGGCCTCGAACGTCTCGAGCGTCTCGCCGGTCGCCGGGTTCACCGTCGCGATGGGCATGGCTGACCTCCCTGGGAGCGGGTTTGCTTCGACCTTCGCGCGCGGCCCGGTGGACCGCAACGCATGCGCGCCTGTTCAGTCCGTGTGCTCCGCCAGCCGGTCGAGAAACGCGGCCTGCGCCGTGACGATCACCTCACGGGCCCGGCCGGGTGCGAGCCAGGCCACCCGGTCCAGCTCGGGGAACTCCTGGATCCGGCCCGAGCGCGGCGGCCACTCCATCGTGAAGGTGCCGGGCTCCATCGCCGCAGGGTCCAGGTCGGCCTCGACCGCCCACACCGTCACGATCTTGCCGTTGCTCTGCCGGACCTCGCCGAGGGCGATCGCCTCGCCGTCCGGCGCCGGCAGGCCCAGCTCCTCCTGGAACTCCCGGCGGGCCGCCTCCCAGGCGGTCTCACCGGGCTCGTACTCGCCCTTCGGAACGCTCCAGGCGCCGGCGTCCTTCTTCGCGAAGAAGGGGCCGCCCATGTGGCCGAGCAGGACCTCGACGCCCCGGTCGGTGTGCCGGAACAACAGCAGTCCGGCGCTTCGCTTCGGCTCGGTCAACGCCGTACCTCCGGATGGGCGGCCAACAGGGTCTCCACCGTATCGGCCTCCTCGGGCCGTTTGTCCTCGCGATGGCGCACCACCCGCGCGAACCGCAGGGTGACCCCGGCCGGGTAGCGGGAGGACCGCTGGAGGCCGTCGTAGGCGATCTCGACGACGAGTTCGGGCCGTACGGTCACCACCCGGCCGTCGTCCGAGACCTCCAGCTCCTTCAGCCGGGCGGTCTGCCACTCCAGCATCGCGTCGGTCATGCCCTTGAAGGTCTTGCCGAGCATGGCGAAGCCGCCGTCCGGGGTGCGGGCGCCGAGATGGAGGTTGGAGAGCCTGCCGGTGCGCCGGCCGTGCCCCCACTCGGCGGCCAGGACGACCAGGTCGAGGGTGTGCACCGGCTTGACCTTGAGCCAGGAGGCGCCGCGCCGGCCGGCGCTGTAGGGGGCGTCCAGGCCCTTGACGACCACGCCCTCGTGCCCGCGCTCCAGGGTGGCGGCCAGGAACTCCTCGGCCGCCGCCGTGTCCCCGGGCCCGGACACCGGCGCCCGGCGGACCCGCATCGGTTCGGGGACCAGCCGGGCCAGCTCCGTGTGCCGTTCGGCGAAGGGCAGGTCGAGGAGGTCGCGGTCGCCGACCGAGAGCGCGTCGAAGAAGACCGGGGAGACCGGGACCTCCCGCGCGGCCTTCGCCACGTCCGTCCGGGACCCGACCCGGCCCGCCGTCTCCTGGAAGGAGCGGGGCCGGCCGGCGCCGTCGAAGGAGATCACCTCACCGTCCAGGACGAACCGATCGCCCGGCAACTCCCGCGCCGCGGACGTCACTTCGGGGAGCCGGTCGGTGATGTCGTCGAGGGTGCGGGTGAAGACCCGCACGCTGTCGCCGTCCCGGTGGACCTGGACCCGGATGCCGTCGAGTTTCTCCTCGACCACGCAGGCGCCCAGCTTCCCGACCGCCTCGGCGACCGAGGAGGCGGTGTGCGCCAGCATCGGCAGCACCGGACGCCCCACCGTGAGCCGGAACCGCGCGAGGGCCGGCGGGCCGTCCGCGAGCAGCGCCCCGGCCACCGTCTGGAGGGACCCGGCGAGCATCACCGCCCGGCGTACGTCTGCCGCGTCCGCGCCGGTCGCCTCTGCCAGTCCCTCCACGGCCACCGCGTCCAGGGCGCCCTGCCGGACCTCACCGGTGAGCAGACCCAGCAGGAAACGCTGCTCCTCGGCGGTGGCCTCACTCATCAACTCGGCCACGATCCGGGCGCGTTCGGCCTGCGAACCGGGACCGGAGACCTTGCCGAGGCCGGTCAGCCGGGCGTCGACCTCCCGCACGGTGAGGGAGGGTTCGCGGGCCGGCGGGACCGGCCGGGACAGCACCTTCCAGCCGACGCCGAGGCGGCCCTGGGGGAGACGGCCGGCCAGATAGGGGATGACGACCGGCACGTCGTCCGGGGCCGTCTCCCGGAAGAGGCCGGCGAACAGCGCGGTCTTGCGGGACCGGGCCGCGGTGGCGGCGACCTCCCGGGACACTTCGGCGAGCCGGCTCAGCAGCATGCAGCCATGGTGCAACGGACGGCGGCGGACTACACCCGCACGGCGGCGTCCAGGTCCTCGAGGAGCAGCTCGCCGTTGATCGCCGCACCGGCGCGGTAGCCGCGGCTCGCCGCGTTCACCACCTGCTCGGCGAAGCCGCTCGCGTTGCCCGCCGCCCACAGGCCGGGCACGGTCGTCAGACCCCGCTCGTCGATCACCGGGTAGGCCCCGAACGGGGTCTGGGCCAGCTCCGCGCCCAACGCCGTGAACAGCTCGTTCCGCGGCACCGGGCGCGGTGCCACGAACAGGGCCTCGCGCGGCTGCGTGCTTCCGTCGGCGAGCCGCACGCCGGTGAACCGGTCGTCCTCGATCCGCAGCCCGGTGACCTCGCCCGGCACCACCCGGACCCCGGCCGCGGCCAGCCGCCGCAGGTCCTCGCCGGACAGCTCGGACTCGGCGACCTGGTGCAGGAACAGCGTCACGTCGTGGGACCACTGGCTCACCATCAGGGCCTGGTGCACGCTCATCGGGGTGGTGGCGAGGACGCCGAAGGCCTGGTCGCGGACCTCCCAGCCATGGCAGTAGGGGCAGTGCAGGACGTCCCGGCCGAACCGCTCGGCGACGCCCGGCACCGGCGGCAGTTCGTCGGCGAGGCCGGTGGCGACCACCAGCTGCCGGGACCGGACCTGCCCGCCGCTCGCCAGCGACACCGTGAAGCCGCCGTCCCGGGACGCGTCCACCGCCCGGTCCCGGACCAGCTCCACGCCGTACCGCGCGATCTCCTCGCGCCCGACGGCCAGGAACTCGGCGGGCGGCATGCCGTCCCGGGACAGGAAACCCTGCATGTGGGCGGCGGGGGCGTTGCGCGGCTCGCCTGCGTCGACGACCAGGGTGCGGCGCCGGGCCCTTCCCAGGACCAGCGCGGCGGACAGCCCGGCCGCGCCGCCGCCGACGACGACCACTTCGTACGTGTCGGTCATGGTGACCACCTCCGTCGCCGACGGTCGCCCACCCGGCGCCGGATTGACAAACGTCTTTGCCGAAACTGCAATACGTGGATGACTACCGACGACGTTCTCGCGGGGGTGGGTCCCCGGCTGCGCCGGCTCCGCAAGGAGCGGGAGGTCACTCTCGCCGCCCTCTCCGAGACCACCGGCATCTCGGTCAGTACCCTGTCCCGGCTGGAGGCGGGCCTGCGCAAGCCCAGCCTGGAGCTGCTGCTGCCGATCGCCCAGGCCCACCAGGTCCCGCTGGACGAGCTGGTCGGCGCCCCGCCGGTCGGGGATCCCCGGGTGCGCGCCAGGCCGATGGAGCGGTACGGCCGCACCTTCTGGCCGCTGACCCGGCAGCCCGGCGGCCTGCAGGCCTTCAAGGTGGTCGAGCCGAAGCGGAATCTCGATCCCGAGCCGCGCACCCACGAGGGGTACGAGTGGCTGTACGTGCTCTCCGGAAAGCTCCGGCTGGTGCTCGGCGAGCACGACGTCGTGCTGGCGGCGGGGGAGGCGGCCGAGTTCGACACCCGGGTGCCGCACTGGTTCGGGTCCACGGGGGAGGGGCCGGTGGAGTTCCTCAGCCTGTTCGGGCCGCAGGGGGAGCGGATGCACGTGCGGGCGAGGCCGAGAAGCACGCCGTGACGCGTCCGCCGTGCCGCCGGCTGTTCCCTCAGCGGCAAGCGACCGCTTAGTATGCGGTGGACCCCGACGAAGCAGTCTGTGGAGGCACCGCATGCAGGCATGGCAAGTGCACGAGAACGGCGAGCCGAGCGAGGTGATGCGGCTCCAGGAGGTGGAGCGGCCCACGCCCGGCGACGGCCAGGTCCTGCTCAAGGTGCGCGCCGCCAACGTCAACTTCCCCGATGTGCTGATGTGCCGGGGCCAGTACCAGGTGCGTCCGCCGCTGCCGTTCACGCCCGGCGTGGAGATCTGCGGCGAGACCGAGGACGGGCGCCGGGTGATCGCCAACCCGGTGCTGCCCTACGGCGGCTTCGCCGAGTACGCGGTCGCGGACGCCGCCGCCCTGCTGCCCGCTCCCGACGCGCTGGACGACGCCGAGACCGCCGCCCTGCACATCGGGTACCAGACCGGCTGGTTCGGACTGCACCGCCGGGCCGCGCTCCAGGCCGGCGAGACACTGCTGGTGCACGCCGCCGCCGGCGGGGTCGGCAGCGCCGCCGTACAGCTCGGCAAGGCGGCCGGGGCCACCGTGATCGGCGTGGTGGGCGGTGCCGGCAAGGCGGCCGTCGCCCGCGAGCTGGGCTGCGACGTCGTCATCGACCGGCGTGCCGAGGACGTGGTCGGCGCCGTGAAGGCGGCCACCGGCGGCCGGGGCGCCGACGTGATCTACGACCCGGTCGGCGGCGAGGCGTACACCCAGTCGGCCAAGACCGTCGCCTTCGAGGGCCGGATCGTGGTCGTCGGCTTCGCGAGCGGCACCATCCCGAGCCCGGCGCTCAACCACGCCCTGGTCAAGAACTACTCGATCATGGGCCTGCACTGGGGCCTGTACGCCACCAAGAACCCCAAGCTGATCCTGGACTGCCACCAGCGGCTCACCGAACTGGCCGCCGAAGGTGCCATCAAGCCGCTGGTCAGCGAGCGGGTCCCGCTGGCGGAGGCCGCCGCTGCCGTGCAGCGACTCGGCGACGGCGTCACCACCGGCCGGGTCACCGTCCTGCCGAACGGAGCCGGAGCATGACCGACGCCGCCGAACTCTCCCGCCGCACCGCGGAGTTGCTGGCCGCCCACCCGCCCGCCGGCACGGACCGGCTCGACTTCCTCAAGGCCCGCTTCGACGCGGGACTGGCCTGGGTGCACTACCCGCAGGGCCTCGGCGGACTGGGCGCCCCGCGTTCCCTCCAGGCCGTCGTGGACGCCGCGCTGGAGGCCGCGGGCGCCCCGGACAACGACTCCCGGCGCAACGGCATCGGGCTCGGCATGGCCGCCCCGACCATCCTCAAGTACGGGACGGACGAGCAGAAGCAGCGCTTCCTGCGGCCGCTGTGGACCGGCGAGGAGGTGTGGTGCCAGCTGTTCAGCGAACCGGGTGCCGGATCCGACCTGGCCGCGCTCGGCACCCGGGCCGTCCGTGAGGGCGAGGACTGGATCGTCAACGGGCAGAAGGTGTGGACCTCCGGAGCGCACAACGCCCGCTGGGCCATCCTCATCGCCCGCACCGACCCGGACGTGCCCAAGCACGCCGGCATCACCTACTTCGTCTGCGACATGACCGACCCGGGCGTGGACGTGCGCCCGCTGCGGCAGATCACCGGCGAGGCCGAGTTCAACGAGGTCTTCCTCACCGACGTCCGCATCCCCGACGCCCACCGCCTCGGCGAGGCCGGCGACGGCTGGCGGGTCGCGCAGACCACGCTGAACAACGAGCGCGTCGCCATCGGCGGCATGCGGCTGCCCCGCGAGGGCGGCATGATCGGCCCGGTCGCGCGGACCTGGCGCGAGCGTCCCGAGCTGCGCACCCACGACCTGCACCAGCGGCTGCTGAAGCTGTGGGTCGAGACCGAGGTCGCCCGGCTCACCGCCGAGCGGCTGCGCCAGCAGCTCGTCGCGGGACAGCCCGGCCCCGAGGGTGCCGGCATGAAGCTCGCCTTCGCCCGCCTCAACCAGGAGATCAGCGGCCTTGAGGTCGAACTCCGGGGCGAGGAAGGCCTGTTGTACGACGACTGGACGATGCGGCGGCCCGAACTGGTCGACTTCACCGGCCGGGACGCCGGCTACCGGTACCTCCGCGCCAAGGGCAACAGCATCGAGGGCGGGACCAGCGAGGTCCTGCTGAACATCGTCGCCGAACGCGTCCTCGGCCTGCCCGCCGAGCCGCGCACCGACAAGGACGTCGCCTGGAAGGACCTCGCCCGATGAGCACACAGCCCGATCTGCTGTACTCGGAGGAGGAAGAGGCGCTGCGGGCCGCGGTGCGTGACCTGCTCTCCGACCGCTGCGAGGCGGCCGGGGTGATCGCGCGCACCGAGTCGGACGCGCCGCACGACGCGGCCGCCTGGAAGTCCCTCACCGAGGGCATGGGGCTCGCCGGGCTGCTGATTCCGGAGAAGCTGGGCGGGCAGGGTGCCTCGCACCGCGAAGTCGGCGTCGTACTGGAGGAGTTGGGCCGGGCGGTGGCGCCGGTCCCGTATCTGACCAGTGCGGTCGTGGCGACCGAGGCGCTGCTGGCTTGCGACGACGGGCAGTTGCTCGGGAAGCTGGCGTCCGGGCGGACGGTGGGGGCGCTGGCCGTGGGCCTGCACGTCGCCCCGGGCGGCGGGTTCGCGACCGTACGCGTCGAGGACGGCCGCCTGTACGGCGAGTTGACCGGCATCGCGGACGCGGTCGCCGCGGACGTGCTGCTGGTGCCCGGGGACGACGGCGGGCTGTACGCGGTCGAGGCGGGTGCCGTGACCGTCACCCCGCAGATCTCCCTGGACCTCACCCGGCCGCTCGCCGCGGTGGTCCTCGACGGGGCGACCGGGCGTCACCTGGGCGACGCGGAGCCCGCGGTACGGCGCGGACTGCGGGCCGGGGCCGGACTGCTGGCCGCCGAGCAGTTCGGACTCGCCGAGTGGGCGCTGACCGAGACCGTGCGGTACCTCAAGGAACGCAAGCAGTTCAACCGCCCGGTGGGCGGGTTCCAGGCGCTCAAGCACCGGCTGGCGCAGCTGTGGCTGGAGGTGGTGAACCTCCGGGCCGCCGCGCGGGGGGCCGCCGACGCGCTGGCCCGCGACGAGGACGCCGACGTGCTGGTGGCGGTCGCGCAGGCCTACGCGGGGCCGGTCGCCGTGCACGCCGCCGAGGAGGCGCTGCAGTTGCACGCGGGGATCGGCATGACCTGGGAACATCCGATCCACCTGTATCTGAAGCGGGCCAAGGCGGATTCGCTCGCGTTCGGGACGGCGGGGGCACACCGGGAGGCGCTGGCGGGCCTCGTGGATCTCCAGGCCCCGTAAGGGGACGGCCGTCGCGCGCCGGTCCGGGGGCCCGCTCGCACACGCGGCGGAACCGTGCGGTGACACCACCCGATCGGGGGACGTGTCGACCGCACGGGCCCGACCTCCGCTACGCCACACTTGCGGCCGAACGCCCCGGAAGGGGCGTGGCGGAGGAGGTTCGCGATGGCCGTTTCCATCTCTGTGGTGCTGCTGCTTCTGTTGCTGGCCGTGCTCTTCATGCGCCAGGGCGGGCTGAAGATCTCGCACGCCCTGGTCTGCATGCTGCTCGGCTTCTACCTGGCCAGCACCAGCATGGCGCCGACCATCAGCAGTGGGCTCACCGCGACCGCCGACATGGTGAGCGGCCTGCGCCCTTGAGCCTGTGCCCTTGAGCCTGCGCCGCTGAGCCTGTGCCCCTGAGCCGGCGGTCGCGGGGCCGAGGTCAGGGCTTCGAGAAGATCCCGATCCCGTTCGCCACGGGGCGTTCCGGGCTCTCGGTGGGGTGGTTGAGCACACTCACCGTCCGGTCGCCCGGGGTGCGGGCCACCAGGGTCGTGGAGCCGCCGCCGTCCAGGCTGAACGCGTCGACGGCACCCAACGCGCGCATCTCGTCGGCCACTTCGGCGATGGTCAGGCCGCTGCGGTAGGCCACCGCGCCGTCCAGCGCGAGCAGCAGCAGGCGGCGGCCGCCGCTCGTGTAGCCCGCCGCCGTGCGTACGGCCGAGGTGGTGTCGTCGAGCCCGTCCAACGGCCGGCCGCCGCGCAGGACCGGGTAGCCGCCGACCGCGAAGGTGTAGGGGACCCTGGTGGCGGACGCCACCATCTGCCTGCGCACCGTGACCCGTTCGCCCGTGGTGAGCGCGCGCAGTCTGTCCGCGCCGGCCTCCCGGCCCAGCAGAACGGTGGTCCCCGCCGCGATCGGGCCGCTGCCGGGGCCGTCGGCGGCGGTGACGACCCTGCCCCCGCGGACCCGCACCTCGTACGTGTCCGTGCTGCAGCCGGCCGCCCGACTGGTGTCCGAGCCGCAGGTGGCGCGCTTGCGGGAGGCCGATCCCCAGGCGGCCGTGTAGGCGCCGACGGAACCCTGCGCCAGCGCGTACTGGTTGAGCCCGCGCAGCGCGAGGGTCCCGTCGGGGGTGCGGATGGTGCCGACGAACTTCAGCCGGTCCATCCGGGCCCTGCGGTCCACGCCGACGCCGAGGACGTCGGTGGTGTCGGTGCCAGGCGGCAGCGACGGGCCGAACCGCTGGGCCGTCGGCACCGCGGACTTGAGGAGCCGGCCGTGGGCGATCGCCGGGCCGACGCTCGCGCCGGTCGCCTCCACGCCCGGGTGCTGGGTCTCGTTGATGTTGAAGAAGTCGCCGTTGACGCCCGCGACCGCGCCCGCCGTGTCGGCCATCGTGGACACCGGCGCCCGGGCGGCCACCGCGCCCGGGTCGAGGAGGTCCACCCGGACGTGCGGATCGGACAGGTCGACGGTGAGCAGATGGGCGTGGACCGTGCCCCTGGCCGCCGGGAGGTCGAACTGCCGGTAGGTGACGCCGGACGCGATCCGGCCGGTGCCCGGCGCGGCGCCGGCCGGTTCCGCCCCCGCGAGGGCGGCACCGGCCAGCACGCCGGACGTCGTGAGAATCGTGAACAGAGTTCGGGTCGTCGTGGCAAGTCGTCTCTGACGATGCGTCACCGCACCCCCTGATGTCTCGTCGAGTCCCAGGACTCAGGGAAGTGCAGCAGACGGGAGTGACCGGCAGGTCGGCTAGACGTCGACTACGCGCGAACGGGTGAGAAAACGCACCCCCTCGGGTGCCTCCAGGGAGAAGCCGCTGCCCCGTCCGGGCACCACGTCGACGATCAGGCGGGTGTGGCTCCACGCCTCGTACTGGCTGCGGGACATCCAGAAGGTGACCGGCTCCTCGACGCCGTCCACCGCCAGCTCGGCCAGCAGCACGTCCGAGCCGCCGGTGCGGAACTCCCCGTCGGGGTAGCACATGGGCGCGCTGCCGTCGCAGCAGCCGCCGGACTGATGGAACATCAGCGGGCCGTGCTCGGCCCGCAGTCGGCGCACCAACTCGGCTGCCTGCGGGGTCAGTTCGACGCGCGGGGGCGCTGTCCGGTCGGTCATGGTCACCCTCCTGGGGCCGGGGTGTCGGATCCCCTCAGTCTCACCCCTCGTCACCGGCCGGTCCAGAAGCGGTCGTCGACTGTCCGGCACGCGCATCCTTCGCCGAGCCGGGACCCCGCCCGGCGCGCCCCGAAGTCCGCCCGCCTCGACCCGACGCTCGCTCGGCTTGCCGGGCTCCCGCCCGGCGCGACCCGACGCCCGCTCGGCTTACCCGGACACCCCGCTCGGCTCGCTCGGACACCCCGCCCGCCACGTCTGGCCATCACGCCCCGACGACCGCGGTCGCCGTCCCGCCCGGCGGGCACCGCGCCGGCCTGACCGCGGTGTCAGGGCGCGTGGTCGGCGGCGCAGGTCACCCGTCGCCCGACGGACCGCGCCCGCGGCCCCGGGGCGCGGGGTCGCTCCCGCGCGACCATTGACCCGGACGCGTCCACATCCCTAACCTCTGTCTCCGTACGTAGATGTAGTCTCTGTACGTAGATCCGGTCCCTGTATGCAGGCGTCCTTCGCGACCGTGGACGTGACGCCCGGTTCCGTAAGGACGTTCCGCCCATGAGCCAGCCCGTCGTCACCCGCTTCTCCGTGTACCCGGTGGCAGGCCGGGACTCCATGCTGCTCAACCTCTCCGGCGCCCACGCCCCCTGCTTCACCCGCAACGTCCTGGTCGTCGAGGACTCCGAGGGCCGGACGGGGCTCGGCGAGGTGCCCGGCGGAGAGGCGATCACCCGGACGCTGCGGGACGCGGAGCCCCTGGTCGTCGGCGCGCGCCTGGGCGACCACAAGCGGGTGCTGCGGGCCATGGGGGAGGCGTTCGGCCGCCGGGACGCCGCCGGCCGCGGTGAGCAGACCTTCGACCTGCGCACGACCGTGCACGCCGTCACCGCCGTCGAGTCCGCCCTCCTCGACCTGCTGGGCCAGCACCTGGAGGTGCCCGTCGCCGCCCTGCTCGGCGACGGCAAGCAGCGCGACTCGGTACGCGTCCTCGGTTACCTCTTCTACGTCGGCGACCCCGACCGCACCGACCTGGACTACCTGCGCGAACCCGACGCCGACGTGGCCTGGCACCGCGTCCGGCGCGAGCAGGCCCTCACCCCGGAGGCGATCGTCCGGCAGGCGGAGGCGGCCTACGACCACTACGGCTTCCGTGACTTCAAGCTCAAGGGCGGGGTCCTGGCCGGAGCCGAGGAGGTCGAGGCCGTCACCGCGCTCAAGGAGCGCTTCCCCGAAGCCCGTGTCACCCTCGACCCCAACGGCGCCTGGTCACTGCGGGAAGCCGTCGAACTGTGCCGGCCGCTGCTCGGCACCCTCGCCTACGCCGAGGACCCCTGCGGGGCCGAGGCGGGCTACTCCGGGCGCGAGATCCTCGCCGAGTTCCGCCGGGCCACCGGCCTGCCCACCGCGACCAACATGATCGCCACCGACTGGCGGCAGCTCACCCACGCCCTGGCCCTGCAGTCGGTCTCCATCCCGCTCGCGGACCCGCACTTCTGGACCATGAGCGGTTCGGTACGGGTGGCACAGCTCTGCCACGAGACGGGGCTGACCTGGGGCTGCCACTCCAACAACCACTTCGACATCTCGCTGGCGATGATGGCCCACTGCGGCGCCGCGGCCCCCGGCGACTACAACGCCCTGGACACGCACTGGATCTGGCAGGAGGGCCAGGAGCGTCTGACGGTCGCGCCGCCGCGCGTCGTCGACGGCGAGGTCGCCGTCACCGACGCCCCCGGGCTCGGCATCCGGCTGGACATGGACCGGCTGCTCGCGGCCCACGCCCTCCACGAGGAGCGGGGCCTCGGCGCGGGCCGCGACGACGCGGCCGGGATGCGCTACCTCGTGGACGGCTGGACCTTCGACGCGAAGCGGCCCTGCCTGGTGCGGTGAGGCCGTCAGGCTCCCCGGACCGCCGGCTCCTTCTCGCCGGCGGTGTCTCCCGCCGCCCGGAGCGTCGGCGGCCGCTCCCGGGGGGTCCGCAGCAGGACCACCGCGACCAGGGCGGCCAGCAGGGTGAGGCTCCCCGCCGTGAGCAGGCACAGCCGCATCCCGTCCAGGAACGAGTCGCCCAGCGCGCCCAGCACCTGTCCGGTCCGCGGTCCCGGATCCAGACCGGCGACCGCGCCGAGTCCGTCCGCCCGCGCGGTCGAGACGACCTGGTCGCGGGCCGCTCCGGTGACCCCCGCGTCGGTGAGGTGACCGGGCAGCGCGTCGATCGCCCGGGTGGTGAGCACCGCGCCCAGCACGGCGGGCCCGAGGGCGCCGCCGACCTGCCGGAACGCGTTGTTGCCCGCGGCGGCCATGCCGGCCTGACGGTGCGGCACCGAGGCCACCGCGGTCGCCGTCATGGGGGTCATGACCAGGCCCATGCCGAGGCCCAGCAGCACCAGCCGCCAGGCCGCCGACGCGAAGGAGGTGTCGGCCGCCAGGCCGGTCAGCGCGAACTGGGCGGCGGCGACCAGCAGCAGTCCGCCGGTGATCATCCAGCGTGCGGGGATCCGGTGCATCAGCCGGCCGGCCGGGCCGCCGACCAGCAGCGCCGCCCCGGTGACCATCAGCAGTCGCCAGCACGCCTGGAGGGTGTCCAGCCGCTGCACCATGCCGAAGTAGAGGCTGAGGACGAAGAAGAACCCGATCAGCGCCAGGAAGCTGATCATCGCCACCAGCGTGGTGGCGGTGAAGGCGGGGCTGCGGAACAGGCTCAGGTCCAGCATCGGGCTGTCGCTGCGCCGCTCCACCAGGACGAAGGCGACACCGGCGGCCGCCGCGGTGAACAGCGCCAGCAGCACCTCGGTGTCGGCGAACGAGCCGGCGCCGCCCTCGATCACGCCGTAGACCAGCGCGGTGACGGCGAGCGTGGCGGTGAGCTGCCCGGGCCAGTCCAGCCGGCGGCCGTGCGGAGCCCGGGAGTCGGTGAGCCGCCGGGCCGCGACGGCCACGGCGAGCAGCGCGACCGGGACGGACGGCAGGTAGATCCAGCGCCACGAGAAGTGCGCGACGACCACGCCTGCGATCACCGGACCGATCGCCAGCGCGGCCATCAGGCAGGTCGCCCATATGCCGATGTACTTGCCGCGCTCCCGGTGGTCGGGCACCACATGGCTGATCAGTGCCAGCGTGGTCGGCAGCAGCGCGGCCGCGCCGACGCCCGCCAGCGCCTGCCCGGCCCAGACGGCCTCGACGGAGTGCGCGCACAGCGCGGTGACCGCGCCCGCCGCGGAGAGGAGCAGACCGGCCTGGAAGACCTTCTTGCGCCCGTGGACGTCCCCGACGACGCCGGCGGTCAGGATGAACGCGGCCATCGGCAGTACGAACGCGTCCTGCACCCAGGACAGTTGGGCCGTCGAGGCGTGCAGTGCCGACTGCAGCGCCGGCAGGCTCACGGCGACGGTGGTGACCGGAAGGTAGGCGACGAAGACGCCCAGGCAGGCCATGACGATCGTGGCCGCCCGCCGCTCGACCGGCGCGCTCGCCGGTGTCGTGACGTTCACGGAGATACTCCTTCGCGGCGCGCCGCGCCGCGGTCGAGGCCCCGGCGAACCCGGCGGCCTGTGTCGTACGGGCGTCCGGTGGGAAACCCGCCGCCACAGGATCCGGTCCGGCGTACACGACCACCAACCAACCGCACCCCGGACGGCAGAATCCTCCAGACGGTCGCGAGGACGTGCCACACTTCCGTCATGCTCGACGACGTGGACAGGAAGATCCTCCGTGCGCTCCAGTGCGCGCCCCGGCTGTCCTTCCGCCGGATCGGCGAGGTGGCGGGCGTCTCAGAGCAGACCGCGGCCCGCCGCTACCAGGCGCTGCGCCGCAGCGGTGCGCTACGGGTGGTGGGACTGGTCAACCGGCGGGTGCACGGCGCCGCGGAGTGGGTCGCCCGGATCCGCTGCCGCCCCGACCGGGTCGCCCCGCTCGCCGAGGCCCTCGCCCGCCGCCCCGACATCTCCTGGGCCCACCTGGCGTCGGGCGGTTCGGAGATCATCTGTGTCATCCGCGCACCGCTCGACATGCCCCGCGAGGACGTGCTGCTCCGGCAACTGCCGAGGTCCGCCTCGGTCCTGGACCTCAGCGTCGACCTGATCATCCACAACTACGACGCTCCGGGCACCGCCGGGTGGACCGGCTACGGCGACAACCTCGGCCCCGAGCAGGTCCGGCAGCTGACCTCGGAGCGGCCGCCGGTCGCCCCCGGCCCCCCGGCCCCGCCCGTCGAAGAGGACGCCCCGCTGCTGGAGGCGCTCGCCCAGGACGGCCGTACCACCCACACCCGGCTCGCGGAACTCACCGGTTGGTCCCTGTCCCGGGTGGCCCGGCGGCTGGAGTCGCTGGAGAGCTCCGGCACCCTCGACTACGAGGTGGAGCTGCTTCCGGAGCGGCTGGGCCACTGGCTGCACGCCGTCCTGTGGCTGCGGGTGGCTCCGGCACGGCTGGAGCGGGTCGGGGCGGAGGCCGCCCGGTACGACGAGGTGCCGTTCGTCGGGGCGATCAGCGGCGAGCACAATCTGATGGTGACCGTCATCGCCCGCGACCCCGAGGACTTCTACCGCTTTCTGACCACCCGGATCGCCGCCACCCCCGGCATCGACGGCTACGGCGTCAGCATCAGCGTCCACCACCTCAAGAAGGCGGCGTCCCTGATCTCCCGCGGCCGGCTGGTGCCTGCGTCCGCCGTCTAGAGGGGGGTTCCCGGCCGTGTCGCGGGCAGGCCCTGACGTGCTCCGTACGGTTGAAACTCCTTGCTTGAGCACACTATTGTGCGGTGATGAGTGACGAGGAGCCGCTGAGCGCCCAGGAGGAGCGCCTCTGGCGCGCCCTGATGCGTGTGATCGTCGCGCTGCCGCGCTCGCTGGACGACGATCTGCTGCGGTCCACCGGTCTCACGCTGACCGAGTACGTCGTCCTGATGAACCTCTCCGAGGCCGAGAACCGGGAACTGCGGATGACGGACCTCGCCTCGGCCACCGCGCTGTCCGCGAGCCGCATCACCCGCGTCGTGGACGCGCTGCAGAACCGCGGGCAGGTCGTCAAGCGGCGCTACGAGGGCGATGCCCGCGGCAACGTCGCGACCCTCACCCCGGAAGGTCTCGAGCGCCTCCAGGACGCCTACCCGGTGCACCTGGCGAGCGCCCGCAGGCGGGTGGTGGACCTCCTGGACGGCCGTTCGGTGCCCGCCATGGTGCGGCAGTTCGAAGCGGTGGTGGAGAAACTCGTCTGAGCCCTGCGGGCCGGGTCACCGCCGTCGCCGGGACCGGCGCGCCTCGGCCAGCGCGGGCAGCAGGGACAGTACGACGATCACGGCGACCAGCGGCAGCAGATAGCGGTCGATGTGCGAGACCGACGAGCCCAGGGCGAACCCGGCGAGGACGAAGGTCTGCGACCAGAGCACCCCGCCGACGGCCTGCCAGAGGGTGAACGGCCGCACCGGCACCCCGAGCGCCCCGGCCGCCGGATGCAGCACCGTCCGCAGCACCGGCACGAAGCGGCCGATCACCAGGGCCTTGCCGTAGCCGTAGCGGGCCAGCAGCCGCTCCGCGCGGGCGGCCCCGGACTTCACGCGCGCACTGGTGGTACGGGCCAGCAGCGGGCGCCCGCCGTGCCGTCCGATCAGGTAGCCCACCTGGCCGCCCGCCACCGCGCCGACGGCCGCGCACACGAGCACCTGCCACAGTTCGAGGCGGGGGGCCCGGTCCGCGTTCGCCGCGCACAGCACGCCCGCCGGGAAGAGCAGGGTGTCACCCGGCAGGAAGAACCCGACGACCAGCAGGCCCGACTCGGCGAAGATCACCACCAGCACGGCCAGCGCGCCGAAGGCGGCGAGCAGCGAGGCGCTGTCCGTCGGATTGACGGCGATCACCGTCGTCACCTCCCTGTCCCGTACGCCGGTCGCTTCCCTCAAGTGTCACGTGCCGACCGCCGGGATGCCCGGACGCGGGGGAGGAGCCGCCGTCCGTCAGGCCGAGGGGTAGCCGAGCTGGCGTCGCATGTACGGGGTCATGAGGGTCTTCGCCTTGGCCATGACGGTGGCCCGGGTGCCGAGGACCGCGCTCTCGCCGAGGGGTACCGGCAGCAGGGTCACCCCGTCGGCCGGGCCGAAGGGCACGATCAGCGGGGTGCGGCGGACGGCCCGGTAGGCGCGCGCCCGCTTGCTGTGCCGTCCGGAACTGCGCAGGTAGGAGGTGATGTTGTGGGCCGCGACCTCGGCCTGGGCGAGTGCGGCCGGGGTGACCTTGAGCTCGGGGACGTCGTTGACGTCGCCGACCGCGAACACGTCCGGCCTGCCCTCGACCCGGAGAGTCCGGTCGACCCTGACGTGGCCCGAGTCGGTCAGCCAGTCGCCGTGCCCGGCCAGCCGCAGCCAGAGCGTGTTGGGAGTGGTGCCGGTCGCCCAGAAGGAGAGGTCGGCGGCGAGGACCTCGCCGTGGGCGTCGCGGTAGGTGCCGAAGTCGGTACCGGGTGACATGAAGGAGTCCAGCCGGACCGTCACGTCGTGGGCCGTCAGCCAGGCCCTGGCTCTGCGGCCGGCGCGGTTGCTGCCGGTGGAGTGCAGCAGTTCCTGCCCGGAGTGCGCGAGGGTGACCCGGGCGTCCGGGCGGGCCAGCCGGATCTCGGCGCTGAGCTCGACACCGGAGGGGCCGCCGCCGACGACCAGGATGTGGTCGGCGGCGGCGATGTTGTGCTGGTGCTCGGCGAAGGCCTTCGCGGCCTCGTCGGGGCTGGAACCCACGAAGCGGGCCGGCTCGGGGTAGTCGGCGCCGGTGGCCACGACCAGCACGTCGTACGGCAGTCGGTCGCCCGTGGCGAGGGTGACCCGGCGCTCGACGGTGTCGATCCGGACCGCCTTGCCCACCACCAGGCGGCCGTTGGCCAGCAGCCTGTCGTACGGGATGAAGGGTGCGCCGGTCCACTCCGGGCGGACGCCCGCCCGCAGGGAGGCGATGCGGTGGAAGAAGACCTCCTTGCGGTCCACGAGAGTGACATGCGCTGTCGTGTCCAGCTTTTTCGCTAGCCGTATGCCCGCGTAACCGCCGCCGATCACCACTACGTTGCCGTCCCGCACAGTGATTCTCCTGGGGCAGGTGGGGGGAGTGGCGGCGAGCCTAACATTTGAAACATCAAGCGCAGGGCGGGTTCTGTGAGAGTGCTGTAAAGACGCCCGCGGCCGGTGCGCTCCGGCACTCCGACGGCGCCCGCCCCGTGTCCCGGACCGCCGTCAGGAGACGGCCGGCGCGGCCGGCGGAGGCGGTGTCGCCGGCCGCCAGTCGTACAGCCGGCGGGTGACCTCGGTCAGGTCGGCGATGAACATGCCCGCGAGTTCGGCGGTGAAGCCGGTGCGGACGACCAGACGCAGTACGGAGACGTCCTGGCAGGGCGCGGGGAAGGTGTAGGCGGGCAGGTGCCAGCCGCGGGCGCGCATCGCCTGGGAGACGTCGAAGACGGTCGGGCCCGGCAGGCCCGGCGCCAACCGGAAGGCGAAGGCGGGCAGTTCGGAGCCGTCGGTGACCAGCCGGTAGGGCCCGATGCCCTGGATGCGGGCGGCCAGGGCGCGGGCGGTCGTCCGGTTCTGGGCCGCCAGGTTGCGCAGCCCCTCGAAGCCGTACCGCAGGAAGCTGTAGTACTGGGCGACGACGTGCGCGCCCGGGCGGGAGAAGTTGAGGGTGAAGCTGGGGGAGCAGCCGCCCAGGTAGTCGACCTCGAAGACCAGGTCGTCGGGGAGGGCGTCGGCGTCGCGCCACAACGCCCAGCCGAGGCCGGGGAAGACGTGCCCGTACTTGTGCCCCGAGGTGTTGATGGAGGCGACGCGTTCGAGCTGGAAGTCCCACAGCAGCCCCGGGTCGAGGAAGGGGGCGACCATGGCCCCGGACGCCCCGTCGACGTGCACGGGGATGTCGGTGCCGGTGGCCTCCTGGTAGCCGTCCAGGGCCATGCAGATGTCCGCGACCGGCTCGTAGGAACCGTCGAAGGTGGACCCGAGGACGGTGACGACACCGATCGTGTTGTCGTCGCAGTAGGCGGTGAGCGTGTCCGGTGTGAGGTGGTAGCGGCCCGGTTCCATCGGGACGTAACGCGGCTCCACCTCGAAGTAGTTGGCGAACTTCTTCCAGCACACCTGGACGTTGGCGCCCATCACGATGTTCGGGCGTGCGGTGTCCTTGCCCTGGGCGCGCCGGCGGTCCTGCCAGCGGCGCTTGAGCGCGAGGCCGCCGAGCATGGCCGCCTCGCTGGAACCGGTGGTGGAGCAGCCCCGGACCCGCTCCGGGCGCGGCGCGTGCCACAGCCGGGCGAGCATCCGTACGCAGCGCTCCTCCATGGCGGTGATCTGCGGGTACTCGGCGCGGTCGGCCAGGTTCTTCTCCGCGGTCTCCGCCATCAACTGCCGTGCCTGCGGCTCCATCCACGTGGTCACGAAGGTGGCGAGGTTGAGCCGCGCGTTGCCGTCCAGCATGAGTTCGTCTCGGACGCGTCGGCCGGCCACGTCGGGCGAGGACTCGTTCAGGGGCAACTCGTCGACCGGCATGAGCAGATGGTCGGCCGGCGGAAGCGGGAGGTCCTGGTGCGGGGGCCGGTGGTCGGCCGCTCGCAGGGGACGGTCGGCGGGTGGGCGGACGGTCTGGGGTTCGGGTTCGGGATCCGGTTCGGTGTCGGGCGGGACGGTCAGGGTGTCGAACTCGGGTGCGGTCATGACGTCGGTATGCGGGATGGGCATGAGTGCCTCGATGCCTTTCTGGTCCGTGCGGCCCCGTGCACTCCGAAGCTAGATCGCTTTTCGGTCCGGCATCGGTGCCGATTACACCGATCCAGTGATCGATTTGCGGACTGATGAACTGGATTTTCCCATCCACATACTGGCCGGGTCCGCGGCGCGCCCTCGACGGGGCGGGCGCGGCCGTCCGCGCGGTGCCCGCAGTCAGCGGCCCGGGCCGGTGGCCGGCCGGGGGGCGGGGAGGGCGGCCAGTCCGGCGCGCAGGAACGCCATCGCCGTCTCGATGTCGCGCTCACGGGGGGCGTGGCAGAGCACCTCGCACACCACGGCGGCCGCCGCCGCGGCCGCCATCCGCGGGCCGAAGTCGTCCGGCGCGTCGCCCCGCTCCTCGGCGAGGATGCGTGTGCCCTCCTGGATGACGTCCGCCAGGCGGGTGTTGGCCACCGCCTTGACCTGCGGGTTGAGTTCGAGCATGCGCTCGTGGAGATCGTCCAGCTCGCCGTGGCCGGCCGCCTCGGCCCGCAGCCAGCGCTCCAGGGAGTCCACGATCGAGCGTCCCGGCGCGCGCTCGCGCAGGGCGGTCCCCAGCCGGTCGGTGAACGAGTCGAACCGCGAGGTCGCCAGCTCCAGCTTGGACGGGAAGTACAGCGTGACCGTGCGCGGCGCGACCTCCGCCGCGTCCGCGATGTCGGCGATCGTCGTCGCCTCGAAGCCGCGGTCGGCGAACAGCCGGTAGGCCGCCCTGAGGATCGCCTCCCGGCGGCGCGCCTTGGAACGCTCTCGCAGACCCTCGCTCATCATGACCGGCACTTTACCATCGGACGCGTATTTACAGTCGAATGTAAAAATGCCGTACGTTGTCATCTGTCGACCGGCCGAACGAGAGGGAAGAGGAACATGGCGTCACGCCTGTACACCTGGGGGCGATGGGCCGTCCGCCGCCGTGGCCGGGTCATCGCGGTCTGGATGCTGCTGCTCGCCGTCGTCGGAGGGCTCGGCATCGCCCTGCACGGGAGGGCGAGCACCGAGTTCTCGGTGCCGGGGATCGAGTCGCAGCGGGCCCAGGAACTGCTGAAGAAGGAGTTCCCGCAGGCCTCGGGCGGCGTGGCCCGGGTCGTCTTCGAGGCCCCCGGTGGCGGCCGGCTCACCGCGCCCGGGACCCGGGCGGCGCTGACGGCGAGCCTGAAGGGGGCCGCGCGGATACCCGGTGTTCTGGACGTCTCCGACCCGCTCAAGAGCAGGACGGTCGCCGCGGACCTGCGGATCGGCTACGCGGACGTCCGCTTCCGCGAGCAGGCCGGTGACGTGCCGCAGACGTCCAAGGACGCCCTGGACCGCGCGATGGCCCCGGCCCGCCACGCCGGTCTCACGGTCGAGTTCGGCGGCTCGGCGATGGATGTCAAGACCGAGGTCGGCGGACCGGCCGAAGTGGTCGGCGTCGTGGTCGCCTTCGCCGTGCTGGCACTGGCGCTCGGATCGCTCGTCGCCGCCGGACTGCCGCTGCTGACCGCCCTCGTGGGAGTGGCCGTCGGCGTCCTCGGTGTGCAGTTCGTCTCCCGCTGGATCGAGATGACCAGTACCGCCACCGTGCTCGCCCTGATGATCGGGCTGGCCGTGGGCATCGACTACGCCCTGTTCCTCATCTCCCGGCACCGCGAGCAACTCGCCGACCCCGAGCAGGAGGTGACCGACTCGATCGCCCGTGCCGTGGCCACCGCCGGCGGCGCGGTCGTCTTCGCCGGGGCGACCGTGATCATCGCGCTGGCAGCCCTCGCGGTCACCGGCATCCCGTTCCTGACCGTCATGGGCCTGGCCGCGGCGGCCACGGTGCTGCTCGCCGTACTGGTCGCCGTCAGCCTGGTGCCCGCCGTCCTGAGCCTGTTCGGCGACCGGCTGCGTCCCCGCGCCCGCCGGACCGGGCCCGCCGGCCGCCTCCCGGAGCGGGAACGCGCCCCCGGTTCCTGGGGCCTGGCCTGGGGCCGCGCGGTCACCCGCAAGCCCCTGCTCGTCGTCCTGGCCGGCACGGTCGGTCTGCTCGCGCTCGCCGTACCCGCCCGCGAACTCCGCCTCGGTCTGCCCAGCAACGCCTCGCAGCCCGTCGACAGCACCCAGCACAAGAGCTACGACCTGCTGACGAAGGGCTTCGGGCCCGGCTTCAACGCCACGCTGACCGCAGTGGTCGACATGAAGGGGATCCCCGCCGCCGACCGCGCCGCCACCGTGAAGTCGCTGCGCGGGACCCTGGCCGCCGACCAGGGTGTCGCCGTCGTCGCCCCGCCGGTCACCAACGACGACTCCACCCTCGCCGTCGTCGCCGTGGTCCCGAAGACCGGTCCCGACGCCCCGGCGACCACCGACCTGGTGCACCGGCTGCGCGACGACGCCGCCACCGTCGGCAGGGCGGGCGGCACCCTCTACATCGCGGGCACGACGGCCGCCGCGATCGACGTCGCGGGCAAACTGTCCGCCGCGCTCCCGCTGTTCGTCGCCATCATCGTGATCCTGGCGCTGCTCCTGCTGACGATCGCCTTCCGGTCCCTGCTCGTTCCCGTCAAGGCGGCCCTCGGATTCCTGCTGTCGGTCGCCGCGTCCCTGGGCGCCACCGTGTGGGTCTTCCAGGAGGGCCACCTCGACGGCGTGCTCGACATCCCGTCGGCCGGCCCGGTCACCAGCTTCCTTCCGGTGCTGCTCATCGGGGTGCTCTTCGGACTGGCCATGGACTACGAGGTGTTCCTGGTCAGCCGTATGCGGGAGCACCACGAGCACACCGGCGACGCGGCCGAGGCGGTCACCGAGGGCGTGGCCCGCAGCGGCCGGGTGGTCAGCGCCGCCGCCCTCATCATGGTCGCGGTCTTCGGCGGGTTCGTCTTCAACCACGACCCGATCATCAAGTCCATCGGTTTCGCGCTGGCGTTCGGCGTCCTGGTCGACGCGTTCGTGGTCCGCATGACGGTCGTACCGGCGGTGATGGCCCTGCTCGGCCGCCGTGCCTGGGGTCTGCCCGGCTGGCTGGACCGGCTCACGCTCGACGTGGACATCGAGGGGGCGAGGCTGCCGCGACCGGCGCCCGCGGAGCCCGAGCGCAGGGAGCGGGAGGTGGCCGCGGGCTGACCCGCCGGCGCGGCGGGCCGCGGACTCGGTCCGACGGGCCGGTGGGTACCCTGATCGCCGCCCGGACCACCGTCCACGTCCTCGGCACGCTGTTCGGCGGATTCACCTGTCCGGTCAGCCGGTCAGCCCGGTCAGCCCGGTCGGCCGTTACGCCGGTCGGCCGGTTCGGCCCCGCCGCGTCCGTGGGCGGCACCGATCCGCCCGTGGGCGACACCGCGCCCGGGGCGCCCCCCCGCGCCCGGTGGCGCACCCGCTCGCCCCGCGCGAGAGGGCCCTACGAAAGGCAGCACGTCCGCATGACCCTTCGCTGTGCCGTACTGGACGACTACCAGGGCGCCGCTCTCGCCCTGGCGGACTGGAGCCCCCTCGACGGCCGTGTCGAGGTGCGGACGGTCCGCGAGCACATCGCCGACCGGGAGGAGCTCGCCGCCGAACTCGCGGACTGCGAGATCGTCGTGATCATGCGCGAACGCACCCCGTTCGACGCCGGCCTCCTGGACCGGCTGCCCCGGCTGCGCCTGCTGGTGACGACCGGCATGCGCAACGCCTCCGTCGACCTGGCCGCCGCGGCGGCCCGCGGTGTGACGGTCTGCGGTACGGCCAGCAGCCCCACCCCGCCCGTCGAACTCACCTGGGCGCTCCTCCTCGGCCTGGCCCGGAACGTCACGGCCGAGAACAGGTCCCTGCGCGAAGGCGGCCCCTGGCAGTCCACCGTGGGCCAGGACCTGCACGGCCGGACCCTCGGCCTGCTCGGCCTCGGCAAGATCGGCACCCGGGTCGCCGGGATCGCCACCGCCTTCGGCATGGACGTCCTGGCCTGGAGCGAGCACCTCACCGAGGAACGCGCGACCGCCGCCGGAGCCCGGCTCGCCCCGAGCAGACGGGACCTGCTCTGCCGCAGCGACTTCGTCTCCGTCCACCTGGTGCTGTCCGAGCGCACGCGCGGGCTGCTGGGCGAGGCGGAGTTGCGTGCCATGCGGCCGCACGCCTACCTGGTGAACACCTCCCGGGCCGCCGTCGTCGACGGGCCGGCGCTGCTGCGCGCGCTGCGCGAGGGGTGGATCGCGGGGGCCGGACTCGACGTCTTCGAGACCGAGCCGCTCCCCGCCGACGACCCGCTGCGCTCCCTGCCGAACGTCCTCGCCACCCCGCACCTGGGCTACGTCAGCGAAGGCAACTACCGCACCTTCTACACGCAGGCGGTGGAGGACGTCACCGCGTTCCTGGCCGGCGCCCCCGTCCGGCTGCTGACGGCGTCGACGTGACGTGCACCGACTCGCTGTCACGGAGGTGCTGACGAGACATCAGGAAGCGGGTGAGACGCCCGGGTCGCGGCAGCCAACGCGGCCTCGCACGACCGGTCCGGAGACCGGTTCCACCGCGGACTGCGTCCGGCCCCGGACGGTGGGCCCGCTCGTCACGGCGGCCGGGAAGGGCCCGGCCCGGCCGGGGCGGGATCTCCGGGAGTGACGGCGCACAACCCTTGGGGCCTCCGCACGGTCCAACCTCGCGGCGGCGGGGCACGAGCCCTCGCCCGCGACTCCCAGGAGCCACGAAGTGCGCAGTACGCCTTCCACGACGAGATCGCCCAGAACCCTCCGCGGCAGAGCGAGCCTGCTCTCCGGACCGGCCGTGGCGACCGTCCTGCTGACCATCGGTGCCACGATCACCGCGACCGCGACTCCGGCACCCGCCGCACCCGCGACCGGGGCCGCGGCCCACGACGACTTCAACGGCGACGGCTACCCCGACGCCGTGATCTCCGCCCCCGGCGGCACCGTCAGCTCCCAGAAGGGCGCGGGCTACGTCGCCGTGCTGTACGGGTCCGCGAGCGGCCTGTCCACCGCCCGCCGGGCGACGTTCAGCCTGAGCACTCCGGGCATACCGGGTCTGGCCCAGACCGACGACGGCTTCGGCAAGACCACCGCGTCCGGCGACCTGGACGGCGACGGCTACGCCGATCTCGTCGTCGGCATGCCGGGCAAGGACATCGGCACCACCGCTGACGCGGGGGCGGCGGTCGTCCTGTGGGGCTCCGCCAACGGGCTGCAGGCCACCGGTGCCCTGCCGCTGCAGGACGCCACCCCGACGACGCGCGGACACTTCGGGCTGGGCCTGGCCACCGGCCGCTTCCACGGCGGCCGCACCGAAATCGCCCTGCTGAGCGACAACGCCCTCGCGACCTACGACTTCACGGCCGGCGCCGACGGCACGCGCACCTTCCAGGCCACCGCCATGGACTGGAAGTGGGCGGAGGACTTCACCCCCACCGGTCTCACCGCCGGTGACTACGACAGGAGCAACTCGGACGACGTGGTGCTGCTCGGCACCTTCACCGACACCGAATCGATCATTCCCGTCGCGACGTTCGGCGCGGCCAGCTACCTGTCCGGCAGCCCCGACGGCCTGAGGTACGGGCACGGATTGAACGGCGGTCCGGTGGGCGCCACCGGCGACATCAACGGCGACGGCTACCCCGACGTGGTCTTCGGTTCGCCGGCGGACACCGACGACCTCAACGGGGTCCTGGTCGACGGCGGTACCGTCGACGTCTACCTGGGCGGGCCCGCCGGTCTGGGCACCGGGTCCCCCGACCAGCACTTCAACCAGACCACCGTCGGAGCCTCCGGCGACGACAAGATCGGTGACCGCTTCGGCGGTTCCGTCACCGTCGCGGACGTGAACGGCGACGGCTATGCCGACGCCGCGATCGGCGCACCGGGCAACGACATCAACAGCCTCACCGACCCGGGCACCGCGTGGGTGATGCGCGGCAGCGCCGGGGGACTCACCCCTCGGAGCCTCGCCAGCTTCAGCCAGAGCACGCCGTCCGTCCCCGGGGACAACGAGGACGGCGACGGGTTCGGCGGCGCGCTCCGGCTCATCGACGCCGACAAGGACGGCAAGGCCGAACTGGTCGCCTCCGCGCCGGGCGAGGACACCGGGGACGGAGCCGTCTGGGTCTTCCCCGGCACCGGCAACGGCCCGACCGGAACCGGATCCTGGTCCTTCAACGGCGGGGCCCTGAGCGCCCCCGTGCCCGACGCCCGCTTCGGTGAGACCCTGGCGCCGTAGCGGCGCCGGTCGCCCGACCCGGGCCGGCGCCCGGGTCGGGACCGTCATGACGAGGTGGCCTTCGCGGGGTTCTTCTCCGGGACGGCCACCTCGTCCGCGTCGCGGCCGGCCCGCGCGTTCCGGTGACGGTCACACCCGTACGTATTCGGCCCGCAGTCCGCACGACTTCGGCGCCACAGAGCCGACGTCATGGCGCCCGTTCGGTCGAGAACGGCCGTCCGCGGCCACCCGCCCTCGGCGTCCGCTCGCGCGAGCGGAGTGGTGAAGATCCGGTCGCTCCCGCCGTCACGGCGGCCGCGGACCGCGCCCACACGACGATAATCCGCCGAACAGGCCATGTTTGTCAGCCAGTTGACCTTACCGCGTGGCTGTCTCTCCCGGTGCCGTGGAAAACCCAGATCATGGCAGGTCGCACCGCGTGTCCTCCGTCGTCAGAGCATGCACAGGTCATGCCCCGCCCGTTGACCCGACTTCAAATCATGAGCACAAATTCCACACAGCCCTCTCTTCAGGCGGGCGTAGATGGTCTAGATTGACCGTGCTTCGCATGCTGGGACACGAGGCGACAAATGATGATCTATGGGTCCGACGGTACGGACGGCCAGTGGCCGTGTCCTGACCGCCGGCCGTGGGGGTGATCGACTTCTGCGGCCCGAGAGGGGCCTCGAGTGCGGGGAGCGCTCGGAGGCTCGACGGGTTCCGCACCGGTCGAGTGCCATGCAGGGCATGCAAGTCCGCTGCGCCAAGGGCGGGTTGTTCAAACAGCGCGGATGTTGCCGGGATGTCGTACGCGGGGGGTGGGGGCCGCCCGCGCAAGGAACAGCGCGGTGCGGGGAGCCGGGGGGCTCCCTGAGACGGAAGCGTGCGGGAGGCGGGGGCCTCTCGGGGGAGGAACCGTGTCAGCGCACCATGTCGAACCACTGGGGACCGGGGGGTTTCTGTGCGGCAGGGGGGACTAGTCGGCTCTTTGCCGCCGGCGCGCGAGCGTCTGGCGAAGAGTGCAATCGGCCGGCTGACGAACGACTGGGAACAGCGGTACCGGCGTACCGTGATCATCAGCGACACGGTGGCGACCGCCGTCGTGGTGGGGGCGATCGGCGAATTCTTCGGGGCCCGGGACGCGGCCAACTGGCATGAGAAATGGGGGATTCTCGCCTTCGGCACCGAACTGCTGGTGCTGGCGGCCCTCGTGGTGGGCAGGTCGTGGGCTCCGGCGGTACTCGGCCAGGGCGCGGAGGAGTTCCGGCGGCTCGGCCGCTCACTGTTCGCGGCGACCGTCGTCCTCGCGCTCGGCGGGATCGCCCTGACCTCGCGCAACATCAAGCTCTGGATCTTCGTGGCGATCCCCGCGATCGGGCTCGTCACCATGACCGCGCGGTATGTGCTCCGGCTGTGCCTGCACAGACGGCGCAAGGACGGCCGGTGCCTGAGACCGGTGCTCGCCGCCGGAAGTCCGGACACCGTGCGCGACCTGATCAACCGGACCCGCAAGTACCCGCACATCGGCTGGCGGGTGGAGGCGGTGTGCACGACGGACGGGCGCGGAACCGAGGGCGACGAGGTGGACGGCGTGCCCGTCGTCGGCGGGCTGACGGACGTCGCCAAGCACGTCCGGCACGACGGCTTCCGGGTCGTCGCGGTCACACCGGACCCGCACTGGACGCCCGACCGGCTGCAGCGGCTGGCCTGGAACCTCGAAGGCAGCGAGGCCGAGATGGTCGTGGCCCCGGTGCTGATGGAGGTGGCCGGTCCCCGGCTGCACGTCGACGCGGTGCTCGGGATCCCGCTGCTGCGGGTCAGCCTGCCGACCTTCACCGGAGGCCGCCGGGCGATCAAGGAAGTCGTCGACCGGGTCGGCGCGGCCCTCCTGCTGATGCTCTTCGCGCCGCTGATGGCGTCCGTCGCGCTGCTCGTCCTGGCGGACAGCCGGGGCGGGGCCTTCTACCGCCAGCGGCGGGTCGGCAAGGACGGCCGGGAGTTCACGATCCTCAAGTTCCGCACGATGGTGGTCGGCGCCCACCGGGCGCGAGCCCAGCTCGCCGACCGCGACGAGGGCGCGGGACTGCTCTTCAAGGTCCGCCGCGACCCGCGGGTGACCCGGGTGGGAGCGGTGCTGCGCCGGTACTCGATCGACGAGCTCCCGCAGCTCTTCAACGTGCTCAGCGGTGCGATGTCGCTGGTGGGCCCACGGCCTCCGCTGCCGGAGGAGTGCGCCGCGTACGACCCGGACATCCGGCGCCGGCTGCTGGTCAAGCCCGGGCTCACCGGCCTGTGGCAGATCAGCGGACGCAGCGACCTGCCGTGGGAGGAGGCGGTCCGCCTCGACCTGCGGTACGTGGAGGACTGGTCGCTCGCCCTCGACACGGTGATCTTGTGGAAGACGATGCGGGCGGTGCTCCATGGACAGGGGGCCTACTGATGGGCGGGGAGCAGCGCCGGGCCGACGCGCGGACCGCAGGCCACAAGGGCCTGCCTGGGGGGAGAGACGGGTCATGAGAGTCAGCGTTTTCGGGCTCGGCTACGTGGGCTGCGTATCAGCCGCGTGCCTGGCCGGCATGGGCCACGAGGTCATCGGGGTCGACGTGAACCAGGTGAAGGTGGACCTGGTCAACGACGCCAAGGCACCGGTGGTGGAGGAACGTATCGGCGAACTCCTCGCCGAGGTCGTGCGGAGCGGGAAGCTGCGGGCCACCCGCGACGTCCGCGAGGCGATCATGAACAGCGAGGTGTCGCTGGTCTGCGTGGGTACTCCCTCGGAGCCCAACGGCAGCCTGTGCACCACGTACCTGGAGCGGGTCACCGAGGAGATCGGCGCCGCGCTCGCCGAGCGCGGCGGCCGGCACACCGTCGTGTTCCGCAGCACCATGCTCCCGGGCACCTGCCTGAACCTGCTGGTGCCGATCCTGGAGAAGAACGTCGGCGGCACCGCCGGGGTGGACTTCGGGGTCGCGGTCAACCCGGAGTTCCTGCGCGAGGGCACGAGCGTGCGGGACTTCCTGGACCCGCCGAAGACCGTCATCGGCGAACTCGACCCGGCCAGCGGCGACGAGGTGCTCAAGCTGTACGAGGGTCTGCCCGGCGAGGTGTTCCGGGTGCCGGTCCCGACGGCCGAGGCGATCAAGTACGCGGACAACGCCTTCCACGGCCTCAAGATCGGCTTCGCGAACGAGCTGGGCGCGGTCTGCCAGGCGCTCGGGGTGGACTCGCACCAGGTGATGGACGTGTTCCTCGCCGACCGCAAGCTGAACATCAGCCCCGCCTACCTGCGGCCCGGCTTCGCCTTCGGCGGCTCCTGCCTGCCCAAGGACCTGCGCAGCCTGGTCCACGCGGCACAGCGGGCCGACGTCTCCGTCCCCATCCTCTCCCACGTGCTGACGTCCAACTCCGACCACCTGCAGCGCGCGGTGGACCTGGTCGAGCGCACCGGCAAGCGCCGGGTGGGCCTGTTCGGGCTGTCCTTCAAACCCGGCACCGACGACCTGCGCGAGAGCCCGCTCGTCGAGCTGGCGGAGCGGCTCTTCGGCAAGGGGTACGACCTGCGGATCCACGACACCAACGTGAGCCTCTCCCGGCTCATCGGGGCGAACCGCGAGTACATCGAGACCCGGCTGCCGCACCTGGCGCAGCTGCTCGCGGACTCCGTCGAGGAGGTGCTCGACCACGCCGAGGTCTGCCTGGTGGGAACCAGGGACCCGGCCGTGCTCGCGGCCCTCCCCCACGGCGAGGGACCGGTGATCGTCGACCTCATCCGCCTTCCCGACGCCGAGACGCGCCGGACCGAACCGGGGTACGTGGGCCTTGCCTGGTAAAGCGACGAGCGGCGCCGGCTCCGGCCGGCGCGCGCTGATCCTGGTGGAGAACCTGTCGGTGCCGTTCGACCGCCGGGTGTGGCAGGAGTGCACGACCCTGCGCGACGCGGGCTGGACGGTGCACGTCATCTGTCCGCAGGGCAGCAAGCGCGACACGGAGCCGGAGACGGTGATCGACGGGGTGCGGATCCACCGCTACCCGTTGCGCGCGGCCACCGGAGGGCCGGCCGGCTACCTGAAGGAGTACGGCTCGGCGCTCCGGCACACGGCACGGCTGGCCCGCAGGGTCGGCCCGGTCGACGTGGTCCACGCCTGCAACCCGCCCGACCTGCTGTTCCTGACGGCACGTCGGCTCCAGCGGCAGGGCGCACGGTTCGTCTTCGACCAGCACGACCTGGTACCCGAGCTGTACCTCTCCCGGTTCGGCCGCGGCAAGGACCTGCTCTACCGCGCCGTGTGCGCGCTGGAACGCCGGACCTACCGGGCCGCGGACGTCGTCCTCGCCACGAACGAGAGCTACCGCGAGGTCGCGATGAGCCGCGGCGGCCGACGGCCCGAGGACGTCTTCGTGGTGCGCAGCGCGCCCGCGATCGAACGGTTCCAACCCGTCCCGTCGGAACCGGAGTTGAAGCGCGGGAAGCCGCATCTGCTGTGCTATCTCGGGGTCATGGGCCCCCAGGACGGTGTCGACTACGCCCTGCGGGCCCTCGCCAGGCTCCGCGACGAGCTCGGGCGGACCGACTGGCATGCGGTGTTCGTCGGCTCGGGCGACGCCTTCGACGCGATGGTGGAGCTGTCCGGGCGGCTCGGACTCGACGACCAGGTGCAGTTCACCGGCCGGGTCCCGGACGCCGACCTGGTGCGCTACCTGTCCACCGCGGACGTCTGCCTCTCTCCCGACCCGTGCAATCCGCTCAACGACGTGTCGACCATGAACAAGGTCCTGGAGTACATGGCGATGGGCCGGCCGATCGTCTCGTTCGATCTGAAGGAGGCGCGCGTCTCGGCCGGCGAGGCCGCCGTCTACGCGGCCGACGACGACGAGGCCGGGTTCGCCGAGCTCATCGCGCTGCTCCTGGACGATCCGGACAAGCGAGCCCGGATGGGCAAGATCGGCCAGGAGCGGGTCAACGGCCCGCTCTCCTGGCAGAACTCGCAAGCCGCTCTGCTCGCCGCCTACGCCGCCGCCTGCCGTGACCACACTCCGGCGCCGGCGACTGATCGGGTACGCACAGGGAAGAGGCAGCGCAGTTGAGCGAGGAATCGATACGTCTGATCACCATCGGACGGATATTCCGTCGGCGTTGGCGGTTTCTCGTCGTCATCGCCGTCGTGGGCGGGCTGGTCGGCTACGGCGCCTCGGTGGTGTTCCCGCCGCGGTACACGACGTCGGCGTCGGTCCTGCTGCCCGGACAGTGGGAAGAGCGCGAGCTGCTCACCCAGGTCGACATAGCGACCAGTTCGACGGTGGTGGACCGCGCGTCCGCCGCCCTCGGCTGGCGGGACGTGACCGCGGCCGAGCTGCACGACCGGGTGACCGCCGCGGCGGCCGACGGGAACATCATCAAGATCTCGGGCACGGCCGAGACCCCGAAGCGCTCACAGCAGCTCTCCGACGCGGTGGCCGCGCAGTTCGTCAAGTTCGCCTCGCGGATCGTGGGCGGCGGCACCGACACCGCGGCGGCCACGGAGTCCGAGGCGCTGCGCAAGCAGGTCGAGGAGGCCAACCGCCGCATCACCGAACTGGCCGACGCGGCCGACCCGGGGCAGACCGTGGAGGGCGTGCAGGCCCGGACCGAGCTGGAGAAGCTGAGTACCTCGCTGGAGGAGGCCATCACCAAGCTGGACGAGGCCGACCCGGCGAACAACAAGGCGGGCATGGTCGTCATGGGACCGGCGGCCCGGCCGACCGGCCAGGCGCCGCCGACGAGGATCCAGCTCATCGTCGCGGGAGCGCTGCTCTTCTTCCTGCTCGCGGTGATCGGCCACCTCGCCGCGGCCCGGATGAACCGCCGGCTGCGCACCGAGGCGGAGATCACCACGGCGCTGGGCTCGGCGCTGCTCGGCACCGTCGACGTGCCCGACACGGGTCGCGGCGCGCACCGGCCGGACGGCGCCGCCCGGCGGAGCCGGTTGCGCCGTCTCCTCGGCGTCGACACCCGCTGGGACGTGCCGGCCCCGCGGAGATCCGACGACGAGGCGGCCCGGCGGATCCGCTACCGGCGGGTGTGCGCCCGTCTCCGGGACCGGCTCCCCGCCCCGCGGCGGCTGCTGGTGGTCGTACCGGACGGCGACGAGATCGCCCGCCGGGCCGCCGACCAGCTCGCCGCCGAGGCCAAGAGCGATCCGCAGCTGCGGGTGGTGGAGGTGCCGACGGACCGGCCGGTCGTGCCGGACCGCGACACCGAGTCCGGTGCCCTGGTCGTCCTCAGCGCGGCCGCCTGGACCGCGGAGGAGCTCGCCGGCATCGCCGAGGCGTGCGCGGACGGCGGCCACGAGCTCCTCGGCATCGTCGTCGCAGACCCCGTCCGGGTCCGTGACACACGGTCCGCCGGCCATCAGCCGCCGGACGACGCCACGCTCGCGCTCGCGGTGCGCGGCCCTGTGACGGGAGGTTCGGCATGACGACGAGCACGCCCGACGAGTCGTCGGCCAACCCGCCCCTCGTCGACCTGCAGTCCCTGGTCGTGTCGGTGCGCAGACGCCGCCGCCTCTGGTACTCGATGGCGTCCCTCGGCCTGCTGGCCGGCGCCGGGATGGCCGTCCTGCTGCCGCCGTCGCCGACCGCGGTGACCACCGTGCTGGTCGCGCACGCTGAGGACCAGCCGAACGACACCGGGACGCTGATCCGCACCGACGTCCAGCTGCTGCAGACCACGCAGATCGCCGACAAGGCCCTGCAGGCCCTCAAGTCCCGCCAGAAGCCCGAGGACTTCATGCAGGACTACCGGGGCACCGGCCTGACCAACAACCTGCTGCAGATCACCGTGACCGGGGACACCGACGCCCAGGCGGTGGCCCGCGCCAAGGCCCTGGCCGAGGCGTTCGTCACCGACCACGTGCGGCGGATGCGCGACACCGCGCAGGCCGAGGCGCAGGCCCTGCTCGACCAGCGCGACCGCATGCGGGACGAACTGGCCCAGGTCAACCAGCAGATCGGCAACCGGTCGGCGGACGGCGACCCGAAGGCGTCGGCCAGTCTCGAGTCGCTCTTCGCCCGCCGCGCCGAACTCAACTCGCGCATCGCCGACTTCGACGAGCGCGCCGCCGACGCGCGCACCGGCACACCCCAGGTCGTGGCCGGCACCCAGATCGTGGACGACCCGCGCGCCCTGCGGCACTCCCTGCCCAAGGCCGCGGCCACCGACGCGGCGATCGGCTTCGTCCTCGGACTCTTCCTCGGTCTCGCGCTGGCCGCGGTCGGCACGGTGGTGGCGGACCGCCCCGTGCTGCGCCGCGACATCGCGGCCGGCCTGGGCGCCTCCGTGATCGCGGAGCTGCCCCGGCGCAAGGGCAGGCCCTGGCAGCGCCGGCGCACCCGGCTGACCCGGGAACGGCTCACCGTGACCCTGACCCGCGCGGCGCGCGGCTCCGCGGAACCGGTGTCGCTGCTGGAACTGGGCTGCCCCCGCGCCGCCGCCGTGATCGCCCTCGACCTGGCCAGGGCCATGGCGGCGGAGGGCCCGGTGACCGTCGTCGACGCCCTGCCCCGCCCGCAGTTGACGGGACGCCGCCAGAAGCCGGGCGACCCGACCGTGGTCGGCGCCGAGCGTGCTGCGACCGTGTCGCCCCAGGACCGGCTGATCGGGGTCGGCTCGGTGGCACCCGGTACGGCGTGGACCGACCTCCAGTACCTCGGCACCCGGACCGTGCTCGTGGTGCGGGCCGGGCACGGCAGCGCCGCCTGGCTGCACACCGTGGCACGGCAGCTCGCCGACCAGCGCATCGCGGTGATCGGTGTGGTGCTGATCGACCCCGATCCGCGGGACCGGACCGACGGCACCCTGTGGGACGGGCTGCACACCGCGCTGCGCGGCCGGAGCGAGCGGCCGGCCAGGCAGCCGGGCGGGGGTGCCTCCCACGCCGTTCAGGCGGTGGGGGAGGGCCAGCGACGGGCGGAGCGGCAGCCGGTGTGGGCCGCCCGGGGCCCGGAAAACGACCAGGAGGCTCGGTAGCACATGTGTGGCATCGCAGGGACCTACCGATGGCCGGACGGAAAGGAAGTGACCGACCGGCTCACCGACACCCTCGCCCACCGCGGCCCGGACGGGGCGGGCCGGTACAGCCACCCCGTGGGTGACGGCGAAGTACACCTCGGGCACCGCCGGCTGGCCATCGTCGACCTGTCCGACACCGGCGCCCAGCCGATGGCCTCCGACGGCCTGGTCCTGACGTACAACGGCGAGCTGTACAACGCGCCCGAACTCCGCGCCGAACTGGCCGCCGCCGGGGTGCGCTTCCGCGGCACCTCCGACACCGAGGTGCTCCTGGAGGCCTGGCGGCGCTGGGGCACGGACTGTCTGCCCCGGCTGCGCGGCATGTTCGCGTTCGGCGTCTTCGACGAGCGCACCGGCGAACTGGTGCTCGCCCGCGACCAGCTCGGCATCAAGCCGCTGTTCCTGCTCCGGCGCGGCCCGGGCCTGGTGTTCGCCTCCGAGCTCAAGGCGCTCGCCACCGCGACCGGCCGGCCGCTGGAGGTGGACCAGGCGGCCCTGGTGGCCTCGCTGCTCTACTACTGGGTGCCGGACTCGCGGTGCGCGCTGCGCGAGGCGGAGAAGCTGCCGCCCGGGAGCTGGCTGCGCTGCCGGCCCGACGGCCGGGTGGAACGCGGCCGGTTCTGGAACCTGAAGGACGTCGCCGCCGAGGGCCGGGAGCGGGCCCTGGCCGGTGAACAGCCGGACCTGGCCGCGATCGTCGAGGAGTCGACCCGGCGCCACCTGCTCTCCGACGTGCCCGTGGCGACCTTCCTCTCCGGCGGCCTCGACTCCAGCTGGCTGACCGCGCTCGCGGCCCGCCACCAGCCCGGGATCTCCGCCTACACCATCGGGTTCCGCGCCGAGGACGCCAGGTTCGAGGCGATGCCGGACGACCTGCGCTACGCCCGGCAGGTCGCCGAGCGGTTCGGCGTCGACCTGCACGAGATCGAGATCGCCCCGGACGTCCTCGACATGCTGCCGCGGATGACGTACCACCTGGACGAGCCGATCGGCGACCCCGCCGCGATCAACACGTACCTGATCTGCATGGCCGCACGCGAGGCCGGGGTGAAGGTGATGCTCTCCGGGATGGGCGCCGACGAGCTGTTCGCCGGCTACCGCAAGCACCTGGCCAACCTGATCGCGCTGCGCTACCAGCGGGTCCCGCGGGCGCTGCGGCGCGGGGTCTCCGGAGCCGTGGACCGGCTGCCGGTCGCCTCCAGCCGCCGCGGTTACCGGTCGGTGCGCTTCGCCAAGCGGTTCCTCTCCTTCGCGGACCTGCCGGAGGAGACCGCCTTCCGGCGCAGCTACACCATGTACGACCAGGAGGAGTTGCTCGCCCTGCTCGATCCGGACCTGGCCGGGACGGTCGAGGACGTACTGACCGAGCACGCGGACGTGTACGAGGACAACGACCTCGACGACTTCGTCAACCGCATGTGCCTCACCGACGCCCGGATGTTCCTGCCGGGTCTGAACCTCACGTACACGGACCGCTCCAGCATGGCCGCCTCGACCGAGGTAAGGGTGCCGTACGTGGACGTCGAGGTGGTCAGGGCGGCGTTCGCCGTACCCGGCGACCGCAAGATCGTCGGACGGCAGGGCAAGGCCGTCCTGAAGGAGGCGGCCACCTCCGTCCTGCCCCGGGAGATCGTGTACCGGCCCAAGGGCCTGTTCAGCGCCCCGCTGCGGGCCTGGATGAGCCGGGACCTGGCACCGCTCGTGCGCGAGGTGGTCGAGGACGGCCTGCTGGTGAAGTCCGGGTTCCTGCGCCGCGACGCGCTGGCGCGGCTCGTCGCGGAGGACGCCGCCGGGCAGCGGGACTTCTCCAAGCATCTGTGGCACGTACTGACTCTCGAGTACTGGTATCGCGACGCGACCTCCGGGTCCGGCCAGCGCACTCGGATGACGGCTTAGGAATCTAGGAGTTCGGGTGAAGCAGGTCGTACAGAACTACAAGAGCGGCGAGCTGGCGGTGCTCGACGTTCCGGTGCCGGGGTGCAAGCCGGGCGGTGTGCTGGTGCGCAGCGCCTACTCGCTGATCTCCACCGGCACCGAGCTCATGAAGGTGTCCGAGGCCGGCATGTCGATGCTGGGCAAGGCCCGTTCCCGGCCCGACCAGGTGGCCAAGGTCATGCAGAGCGTGGCCACCAACGGGGTGCCCGCCACCTACCGCAAGGTGATGGGCAAGCTGGACTCCTACACACCGCTGGGCTACTCCCTGTGCGGGGTGGTCGAGCAGGTCGGCGCCGGCGTCGACGACGTGAAGGTCGGCGACCTGGTGGCCTGCGCGGGCAACGAGCACGCCCTGCACGCCGAGTTGAACTGGGTGCCGAAGAACCTCTACACCCCGGTGCCGGACGGCCTGGACCCGCGCCACGCGGCCTTCGGCACCGTCGGGTCGATCGCGCTGCAGGGCGTCCGCCGGGGTGAGCCGCAGCTCGGCGAGGTGGCCCTGGTCATCGGCCTCGGCCTGATCGGGCAACTGGTGGTCCAGCTCCTGACCGCCGCCGGAGTCCGCGTCGTCGGCGCCGACCCCGACCCGGCACGCTGCGAACTCGCCGCGGGACTGGGCGCCGCCGCCTGCGGCGACCCCGGGTCCGCGGCCGTGGAGGCCGCCGTCGCCGAACTCACCGACGGACACGGCGTCGACCAGGTGTACCTGGCCGCCGGCGGCGGCAGCAACCAGCCCGTCGAGCTCGCCGCGCGGCTCAGCCGGGACCGCGGCCGGGTCGTCGACATCGGCAAGTGCCGACTGGACCTGCCGTGGAACGCGTACTACGAGAAGGAACTCGACGTCCGGTTCTCGCGGTCCTACGGCCCCGGACGCTACGACCCGGAGTACGAACTGGAGGGACGCGACTACCCGATCGGCTACGTGCGCTGGACCGAGCGCCGCAACCTCGCGTGCTTCCTCGACCTCGTCGCCCGCGGCCGCGTCGACGTGGAGCCCCTGATCTCCCACGTCGCCGACTTCGACGACGCGGTCGAGACGTACCGGCGGCTGAAGGACGGCGAACTGAAGGCCGTGGCCGTGCTGTTCCGCTACCCCGGCCGGACGGCCGAGAGCGAACCCGAGGCCCCGTCGGTGGCCGTGCCGACGGTGCGCCACGGCGGGACGGCGCCGACCCTGGTCCGGGCCGCCGCGTCACCGGTGCGCCTCGCGTTCGTCGGCGCCGGGAACTACGCGACGTCGATGCTGCTGCCCCACCTGGCCCAGCGCGACGGTGTCGAGCTGTCGACAGTCGTCACCACGACGGCGCTCTCCGCGGCCAACGCACAGCGGAAGTTCGGCTTCGCCGAGGCGACCACCGACCTCGACGCCGTCCTCGGCGACAAGTCCGTCGACGCGGTGTTCGTGGTCACCCGGCACAGCTCGCACGCCGAACTGACCCGCAAGGCACTGCTGGCCGGCAAGACGGTCTTCGTGGAGAAGCCACTGGCGCTCACCGAGGACGAACTGGCCGGCGTCCTCGCGGCGGTGGAGGAGTCCGGCAACGACCGGCTGCAGGTGGGCTTCAACCGCCGCTTCTCCCCCCTGCTGCAGGAGGCGAAGGACCGGTTCGGCGTCCGGACGGGTCCGGCGAACCTCCGCTACCTGGTCAACGCCGGCCGGCTCCAGCACGGCAGCTGGTACCTCCAGCAGGGCACCGAGGGCTCACGGTTCGCCGGCGAGGGCGGCCACTTCATCGACACGGCCAGCTGGCTGCTGGAGGCCGACCCGGTCTCGGTCTACTCGGTGGCCACCTCCGGCAGTGACGACCTGCAGATCGTGCTGCGCTACCCCGACGGATCCACCGCCACCATCAGCTACGTCACCACCGGCGCGCCCGGCTTCCCCAAGGAGACGCTCGACCTGGTGGCGGACGGCAAGGTGCTCCGGCTCGACGACTTCGTCCGGGCCTCGGTCCACGGCCGCAAGCGCTGGGTGAGTTCGCGGCTGCCCAAGGCCCGGGACAAGGGCCAGAACGCCGAACTGGCCGCGTTCATCAAGGCGGTGCGCACCGGCGGGCCGATGCCGGTACCGCTCCAGTCACTGGTCGCGACCACCGCGGCCACCCTCGCCGTGCAGACCGGCCTGGCCGGCGGCGCGCCCGTGACGTTGGCGAGGACGAGATGACCATGAGCGCGGGCTGGTACCTGCGACGCCTGTCCCGGATGGGGCCGGCGGAGATCGCGGGCCGGGTGGGCGACACGGTGCGCAGACGGCGGTGGCGGTCCGGCCTGCCCGACCGCCCGGCCGTGACCGGCGCCCGCTTCACCGCCGTCCTGCCCGCCGGGACGGTCGCCGCGGTGCCGCCGGACGCCGCGAAGCGGCTGGTGGCCGAGGCCGACCGGCTGATGTTCGGGCACGCCGAGTACTTCGGAGTGGTCCGCGACGACCTCGTCGACCCGGACTGGTGGTACGACCCCAAGACCGGACGCCGGGCTCCGGGGGGTTACTCCTTCGACGTGCCGTACCGCGACGAGGAGGCGGCCGGGGACATCAAGCAGATCTGGGAGCTGTCCCGGCACCACCACCTCACCGTGCTCGCCGCCGCCTACGCGGTCTCCGGGAACGAGCGGTACGCCGAGCGGGTGGCCGAGCACCTCAGGTCATGGTGGACGGCGAACCCGCCGCTGCGGGGCGTGCACTGGATCAGCGGCATCGAGCTGGGCATCCGGCTGCTGTCGTGGGTGTGGATCCGCCGGCTGCTCGACGAATGGCCGGGCGCGGCGGGGCTGTTCGAGGAGAACCCGCAGGCGCTGGACCAGATCTGGCACCACCAGCGCTGGCTGGCCGCCTTCCCCAGCCGCGGTTCCTCGGCGAACAACCACGTCATCGCCGAGGCCGCCGGGCAGCTCGCCGCGGCCTGCGCGTTCGACTGGTTCCCCGACTCCGGGCGGCGCCGGGCCGACGCGCTGCGGTCGCTGGACCGGCACCTGCGGACCAACACCTTCGGCTCCGGCCTCAACCGGGAGCTGGCCAGCGAGTACCACGGACTCGTGCTGGAACTGGGCCTCGCCGCGCTGGCCGAGGCGGACGCCGCGGACGTACCCGTCCCCGCGTCCGTGCGGCTGGTGCTGCTGCGGATGACCGACGCGCTGGCGGCCGTCGTGGACAGCCGGCTGCGGCCGCCGCGCCAGGGCGACGCCGACGACGGACACGGACTGGTCGTGGACGGCGCGGGCACCGACCGCTGGGCCTCGCTGCTGGCCACCGGCGACGCCGTGTTCGGCCGGCTCGACTGGTGGCCGCAGGTGACCGCCGCCGACGTGCGCACCCCGCTGCTGGCCGCGCTCGTCCGGCCGTACCCGGCCGAGGGGACCGCACCGGCCGCCTCCCGCCCGGCCCGGCGGCCCGACCACTTCGCCGACGCGGGGCTCACCGTGCTGCGCGGACCGGGAGAGATCTGGTGCCGCTGCGACGGCGGCCCGCACGGCTTCCTGTCCATCGCCGCGCACGCCCACGCGGACGCGCTGTCCGTCGAGGTCCGGCACGACGGGGTCGACGTGCTCGCCGACCCGGGGACCTTCTGCTACCACGGGCAGCCGCACTGGCGGCGGTACTTCCGGTCCACCCTCGGCCACAACACGCTGGAACTGGACGGCACCGACCAGTCCGTCTCCGGCGGGCCGTTCCTGTGGACCCGGCATGCCCGCACCCGCGTCCTGACCGCGGACACCTCCGGCGACGGAGCCGCCCGCTGGTGTGCCGAACACGACGGGTACCAGGGATCCGTGCACCGCCGCCGGGTGGAACTGGCGCCCACGAGCGGGGAGTTGACGGTGGTCGACGAGGTGCGCGGCCCGGACCGGGCCGCGCGGCTGGCGTTCCACCTCGGCCCGGCCGTCGCCGCGGACCTGGTGGGGAACCGGGCGGTGCTCACCTGGATCCGGGACGGCGAGGGGCGTTCCGCGGTGCTCGATCTGCCCGGGCAGCTGTCCTGGCGGGCGCACCGCGGCGAGAGCGACCCGCCCCTCGGCTGGTACTCCGCGGGATTCGGGCGCAAGGAACCCACCACCACCCTGATCGGCACCGGCCGCACCGGCACCGGTGCCGCCGGGGGCACGGACGGTTTCACCACCGTGCTCAGGTTCGGCGGCCAGGGGGACGCGTGAGGAACGAGAGGCGGCACCGGGCATGGGCGGCGGCACCACTGGTGCTCGCCCTGCTGACGGTGACCGGCTGCGAGAGCACCTCGGGCGCACCGCCCGCCGAGCCGACCGCCGCGCCGTCCACATCCGCCGCGCGGGCCGTGGCCCGGGTGTGCGCGGCGCCCGCGGCCGGGCCGTCGAAGGCGCCCGCGGGAGCGGTGACCGTCGACCCCTCGGTGGTCGGCGACCTGGCGGCCAAGACCAGGAACAGCCCGCCGGACACCACGTTCTGGCTCCGTCCGGGCAGGCACCGGCTCGACCCGGACCGCTACGCCCAGGTCCTCCCCAAGAAGGGGGACCACTACGTGGGTGCGCCGGGGGCGGTGCTCGACGGCGGGAAGAAGAACCAGTACGCGTTCGCGGGCACCGCCCGCGACGTCACCATCCGCTACCTGACCGTGCAGCACTTCGTCGCACCGCAGAACGAGGGCGTCGTCAACCACGACTCGGCCGACGGCTGGGTGATCGAGCACTCCACGATCCAGCACAACTCCGGGGCCGGACTGATGGCCGGTGACCGCCAGCAGGTCCGCGCCAACTGCCTTCGTGACAACGGGCAGTACGGAATGAACGCCTACAAGGGCGGCGGCGGCATCCACGACCTGGTGGTCGAGGACAACGAGATCACGGGCAACAACACCGACGACTGGGAACGCCGGCAGGAAGGCTGTGGCTGCTCCGGAGGCGTCAAGTTCTGGGCCGTCGACGGCGCCGACGTGCGGGGCAACTGGGTGCACGACAACCGCGGAGCCGGGTTGTGGGCGGACACCGACAACAACGACTTCCTCATCGAGAACAACGTGCTCGACGGCAACGCCGGTGCCGCACTGATCTACGAGACCAGCTACAACGCGATCATCCGGAACAACACGATGCGGCGGAACAACTGGGTGGAGGGCCGCAGGTACGCCGACCGCGGCGACAACTTCCCGTACGCGACCGTCTACCTCTCCGAGTCCGGCGGCGAACCGCGCGTCCGGGCCCGCACCGACAAGATCGACATCTACCGGAACGTGCTGGAGGACAACTGGTCCGGGATCACCCTGTGGGAGAACGCCGACCGGTTCTGCAACAGTCCGGCCAACACCTCCTCCGGCGACTGCACGCTGCTGGTGAAGAAGACCAGCCGCTGCGCGGAGCCGGCGATCGCCAGGGCGCCGCTGTACGCCGACTGCCGCTGGAAGACCCAGCGCGTGGACATCCACGACAACCGGTTCGTGCTCGACAAGTCGGTGGTCGCGTGCACGGAGATGTGCGACCGCATGGCGGTGCTGTCCAACTACGGGACCTACCCGGACTGGTCGCCGTACAAGGGCGAGAAGGTGGCCGAGGCGATCACCCGCGGACAGGACAACCGCTGGCACCGCAACGTCTACGTCGGGTCGTGGAAGTTCGTCGCCCGGGATCCGAGCCAGGTGCTCGACTTCGGGGAGTGGCAGAGCGATCCCTACCGGCAGGACACGGGCAGCACCCTCGATCCACAGGCCGGTGGTTGAGATGGACACGCAGATGAACTCAGAGACGGACGCGCTCCCGGGCGCGGAGCACGGCGCCGCACCGCGCGCCTCGGGCACACCGCGGCTCGTCGGGCTCGTCTGGGGGCTCCTGGTCCTCAACACGCTCGGCTCCGCCGGGGCGAAGACCATCGTCCCGCTGCCGCGTTCGCTCATCCAGATGGTCACCATGGGGGCCCTGGTCGCCGCTTTCGCGCTGGCGCTCGCGGTCAACCTCCGGCTGCGCATCCGGTCCAGCGCCTACCTGCTCCTGCTCACCCTGCTGCTGGTGTCGAGCGTGATCTCCAGCGCCAACCTGGAGTCCGGGTTCGGCGCGCTGTTCCGCTGCTTCCGGCTGGCGCTGTTCATCGGCACCCTCTGGCTGCTCAGCCGCTGGTGGAACGGCAGCCTTACCTTCGTACGGCACCACATCCGGATGTACTTCGCGGTGCTCGGCTCGGTGGCCGCCGGCCTCGTCGTCTCACCGGGCGCGGCCCTGCCCGACCTCTACGGCGGACGTCTGGTCGGCGCGCTGTGGCCGCTGACCCCACCGCAGATCGGGCAGTACGCGGCGGTGATCATCGGGCTCACCGTGCTGCTCCTGCTGGGCCGCAGGACCGACCGGACCAGCGCCGTGGTGGTCATCGTGCCGTCGTTCGTACTGCTCGCCCTGACCCACACCCGGACGGCCACGCTCGGCCTGTTCCTCGGACTGGCACTGGCGATCGGCTCCCTCGTGCTCACCAGCGCCGCCGCCCGCCGGTTCTTCACCTGGGCGGTGCTGTGCGGAGTGGTGGCCGCCGTGGGCTTCGCCTCCGCACTGCAGACCTGGTTCCTGCGCGGGCAGAGCAAGGAGAACTTCTCCAGCCTCACCGGCCGGGCCAAGGTCTGGGACGCCCTGCTGTCCGCACCCCGGTCGACCTCGGAGCAGTTCCTCGGCGTGGGTCTGGGCGACAAGTCCTTCGGCGGACTGCCCATCGACAACAGCTGGCTGGCCGTCTTCAACGAGCAGGGCCTGATCGGCGTCACCCTGGTCGCGGCGATCATCCTCGTGCTGGGCGCGGTCGCCCTGCTGCGGCCCCCGTCGCTGCAGCGGGCCTGTGCGATCTTCCTGATCAGCTACTGCGCGATCGCCTCCTACACGGAGGCCGGACTCGGCGACGCCTCGCCGTACCTGCTGCACCTGGCCGTGGCCGCCTCGCTGCTGGCGGCACCCGCGGCGGCCGCGCCCTCGACACCCGACGGCCCTCGACGACGCGCCCGGGAACGGGCCCGCGGACCGGAGGCGATCTGAGCATGCACGTCCTCGTGGTGCACAACCGCTACGCCTCGGCGCAGCCGAGCGGGGAGAACAAGGTCGTCGACCAGGAGGTGGAACTGCTGCGCGCGGCCGGCCACCGGGTCGGGGTGTTCGAACGGCGCAGTGACGACATCGCCGGCCGGTCCCTCCTCGGCAAGGCCGCGCTGCCGCTCCTCGTGCCGTGGAACCCGGCGGTGCGCGCCGAACTGGCCACCCGCCTGCGCGCCGAGCGGCCGGACGTGGTGCACGTGCACAACGTCTTCCCGCTCCTGTCGCCCGCGGTCCTGGCCGCGTGCGCCGACGCCGGTGTGCCGGCCGTCGCCACGCTGCACAACTACACCCAGGTCTGTCCGCCCGGCACGCTGCAACGGGACGGCCGGCCGTGCACCGAGTGCGTCGGCGGCACCCCGCTGCCCGCCGTCCGGCACGGCTGCTACCGGAACTCCCGCCTCGCGACGGTGCCGCTCGCGGTCAGCCTGTCGGTCAACCGGCGGCGCTGGTGGTCCGGGGTGGAGCGGTTCCTGTGCATCTCCGCGGCCCAGCGCGAGGTCCTGGTGCGCTCCGGCATGCCGGCCGAACGGCTCGCGGTGAAGCACAACTTCGTGCCCGACCCGGACCTCCGCAGGGAGGGCGCGGGAGAGCATCTGCTCTACCTCGGGCGGCTCGCGGAGGCCAAGGGCGTGCGGCTGCTCATGGACGCGTGGGACGAGATCGCGGCGCACGGCGGGGTGGGCGTGCCGCTCGTGATCGCCGGCACCGGGCCGCTGGAGGCGGAGGTGACCGCCTGGGCGGCGGGCCGGGACGACGTGCGCTACGCAGGCCTGCTGGACACGGCGGGGTGCCGCGAGGCCGTCGCGCGGTCGGTGGCCGTGGTGGCGCCCTCGACATGGCTGGAGGCGTTCGGCCTGGTGGTCGTGGAGGCGATGGCGGCCGGGGTCCCGGCCGTCGCCGCCGGGCACGGCGCCTTCACCGAACTCGTCCAGGACGGGGTCACCGGGCTGCTGCACCGGCCGGGCGACTCCGGCTCGCTGGCGTCCCGCATACGCGGCGTCGCGGCCGACGCGGACCGCAACCGGGAGATGGGCCGGGCGGCCCGCCGCCGGTACGAGCAGGCGTTCAGCCCGGCCGTCGGCCTGGCGCGCCTGGAAGAGGAGTACCGCACCGCGATCGCGGGGCGGTCGGCACAGGCCCGTGCCGGGGACACCCGGGCGGGCCGGGGGGATGGGGACAGCAGATGACACGATGCCGACTCTGCGGCTCGGAAGAGATGGCGAGCGTCGTAGACCTCGGGGCGACGCCACCCTGCGAGAGCTTTCTCGCCGCGGACCGACTGGACGAGCCGGAGCCGGCGTACCCGCTGCACCTGCGGGTCTGCACCGACTGCTGGCTCGCGCAGATCCCGCCGCTGATCACGCCGGAGGAGACGTTCAAGGAGTACGCGTACTTCTCCTCCTTCTCCACCTCGTGGGTGGAGCACGCGCGCACCTTCGTCGCCGACGCCGCCGAGCGGCTCCCGCTCGGCCCCGACGCCTTCGTGGTCGAGGTGGCGAGCAACGACGGCTACCTGCTGAGGCACGTGGTGGACCGGGGGATCCGGTGCCTCGGTATCGAGCCGTCGGTGAACGTCGGGGCCGCGGCACGCGAGGCGGGCGTGCCCACGCTCACCGAGTTCCTCGACCCCGGCACCGGTGCCGCCGTCCGCGAGGAGCACGGCCCGGCGGACCTGGTCGTCGCCAACAACGTGTACGCGCACATCCCCGACGTGGTCGGCTTCACCCGCGGGCTGCGCGCCCTGGTGGCCGACGACGGCTGGGTCTCCATCGAGGTGCAGCACCTGCTGACCCTGATCGAGGAGAACCAGTACGACACGATCTACCACGAGCACTTCCAGTACTACACGGTCGCGTCCGCGATCCGGGCCCTGGCCAGCGGCGGACTCGCCCTCGTGGACGTCGAGCTGCTGCCCACGCACGGCGGTTCCATCCGGCTGTGGGCGCGGCCGGCCGAAGCGGCCGGCGAGCCGACCGGGCGGGTGGCCGACGTACTGGACCGGGAGAAGGCCGCCGGGCTGCAGGAGCTGTCCGGATACACCGAGTTCTCGGCGCGGGTGGCCAAGGTGCGCCGGGACCTGCTGCGGTTCCTCATCGACGCGGCCGAGCGCGGCGACACGGTCGTCGGCTACGGCGCCCCCGGCAAGGGCAACACACTGCTCAACCACTGCGGCATCCGCCCCGACCTGCTGGCGTACACGGTCGACCGCAACCCGTACAAGCACGGCAGGTTCACCCCCGGGACCCGCATCCCGATCCTGTCGCCCGAGCGCATCGCCGCGGACAGGCCGGACTACGTCCTCGTCCTCCCCTGGAACCTGCGCGCCGAACTGGTCGAGCAGCTGTCCTTCGTGCACGAGTGGGGCGGCCGGCTCGTCTTCCCCATCCCGGAACTGAACATTGTCGAGGTGAAGTCGTGAAGGTCGTCCTGTTCTGCGGCGGTTACGGGATGCGGATGCGCAACGGCACCTCCGACGACGTGCCCAAGCCGATGGCGATGGTCGGCCCGCGCCCGCTGATCTGGCACGTCATGCGCTACTACGCCTACTTCGGGCACACGGAGTTCATCCTGTGCCTCGGCTACGGGGCCCACCACATCAAGGACTTCTTCCTCAACTACGAGGAGACGACGTCCAACGACTTCGTCCTGCGGGGCGGCCGGACCGAACTGCTATCCACCGACATCGCCGACTGGACGATCACGTTCGTGCAGACCGGCATCGAGTCCCCCATCGGGGAGCGGCTGCGCCGGGTGCGGGACCACCTGGACGGCGACGAGATGTTCCTCGCCAACTACGCGGACGTGCTCACCGACGCCCCGCTGCCGGAGATGATCGACAAGTTCGCCGCGCGCGACGCGGGGGCGTCGATGATGGTGGTGCCGCCGCAGTCGTCGTTCCACTGCGTGGAGCTGGGCGAGGACGGCCTGGTGGGAGGCATCACCGCGGTGAGCGAACTGCCGCTGTGGGAGAACGGCGGCTACTTCGTGCTCCGCCAGGAGATCTTCGACCACATCCCGGAGAACGGCGACCTGGTCGCCGACGGATGTGCCCAACTGGCCAAGGAGGGGCGGCTGGTGGCGCATCAGCACCGCGGTTTCTGGAAGCCGACCGACACCGTGAAGGAGCGCGCCGCGCTCGACGAGGCCTACACCCGGGGCGACCGTCCGTGGGCCGTGTGGGAACGGGACCGGGTGGGTACGAACGCCCGGGTGAGGACCGCATGATCCAGCTCGGCGCCGGGAGTGTGGACCGGATCGTCGCCGTGGGCGCTCACTGCGACGACATCGCCATCGGTGCCGGCGGCACTTTGCTGACGCTGTGTCAGGCCAGGCCCGGTCTCCGGGTCGACGCGCTGGTGCTGTCCGGCGGCGGCAGCGAGCGCGAGCAGGAGGAGGAGTCCGCGCTCGCCGCCTTCTGCTCGGGCGCCGACCTGCGGCTGACCGTGCACAAGCTGCCGGACGGCCGGTTCCCGGCGCACTGGGAGGAGGCCAAGTCCGCGGTCGAGGAACTGCGGTCCCGGACCGACCCGGACCTGATCCTCGCTCCGCGCACCGACGACGCCCACCAGGACCACCGCGGCCTGGCGAAGCTCATGGCCACCGCGTTCCGCGACCACCTGGTGCTCGGCTACGAGATCGTCAAGTGGGACGGCGACCTCGGCCGGCCGGTGGCGTACCAGCCGCTGGCGACGGAGACCGCCGAACACAAGGTGCGGCTGCTGCAGGAGCACTACGCCTCGCAGCGGCACCGGCCCTGGTACGACCGGGAGGCCTTCCTGGGCCTCGCCCGGATCCGCGGCATCGAATGCCACGCCCGCTACGCCGAGGCGTTCGCCGTCGCCAAACTCACGCTCAACCTGGGGGGTTGAACCTTGCGCGTACTACTGACCGGACACCAGGGCTATCTGGGCTCCGTGATGGCCCCGGTCCTCGAGGCCGCCGGACACGAGGTCGTCGGCCTCGACGCCGGCCTGTTCGCCGACTGCGTCCTGGGCCCGCGGCCCGCGGACCCGCCGGGACACCGGGTGGACCTGCGCGACGTCACGGCCGAGCACGTGGCCGGGGTGGACGCCGTGATCCACCTCGCCGCGCTCTCCAACGACCCGCTCGGCTCGCTGGCGCCGGAACTCACCTACGACATCAACCACCACGCGTCCGTCCACCTCGCCCGGCTGGCCCGCGACGCCGGCGTGCAGCGCTTCCTGTACGCGTCCACCTGCTCGGTCTACGGCGCCGCCGGCGGCGACGAACTGGTGACCGAGGACGCCCCGCTGCGCCCGGTGACGCCGTACGCGGAGTCCAAGGTGCGGGTGGAGGACGACCTGCACGAGCTGGCCGACGGCGACTTCACCCCGGTGTTCATGCGCAACGCCACCGCCTTCGGATTCTCGCCCCGGCTGCGCGCCGACATCGTGCTCAACAACCTCGTCGGCCACGCGCTCCTCTCCGGCGAGGTCCTGGTGCTCTCCGACGGCACCCCGTGGCGCCCGCTGGTGCACGCCGCCGACATCGCGCGGGCCTTCACGGCCGCGCTGACCGCGCCGCGCGAGGCGGTGCACGACCGGGCGTTCAACATCGGCAGCGAGGTCAACAACGTCACGGTGGCCGAGATCGCCGGACAGGTCGCCGAGGCGGTGACTGGCTCCAAGGTGGTGATCACCGGGGAGAACGGCGCCGACCCGCGCTCCTACCGGGTGGACTTCTCCCGGTTCCGCACCGCGGTGCCCGGCTTCGACTGCGAATGGACGGTGAAGCAGGGCGCGCTCGAACTCGCCGACGCCTACCGGAAGTTCGAGCTGAACCGGGAGAACTTCGAACAGCGCTTCACCCGTCTCGCCGTGCTGCGCGCGGCCTCCGAGGCCGGCACCGTCGACGACACCCTCAGGTGGCGCCGGTGACCGAGGTGAGCGAGGAGATGTACGCGCTGGTGGAGCGGATGTACCCGCTCTGCCGGAGCATCACCGGCGACGGTGTGCGCGCCACCCTGGACATCGTCGGCGAGTACATCCCCCTCCAGGTGCACGAGGTGCCGACCGGGACACAGGTGCTCGACTGGACGGTGCCGCAGGAGTGGAACATCCGGGACGCGTACGTCGCCGACCCGGCCGGCCGGCGGGTGGTCGACTTCGCCGAGTCCAGCCTGCACGTGCTCGGCTACAGCGTGCCGGTGTCGGCGACCATGCCGCTCGCCGAGCTCCGCGACCACCTGCACACCCTGCCCGACCACCCTTCCTGGGTGCCCTACCGCACCAGTTACTACAAGCCGGAGTGGGGGTTCTGCCTCGCCCAGGAGACCCTGGACGCGCTGCCGGACGGCGAATACGAGGTGCGCATCGACTCCACGCTCGCCGACGGCCACCTCACCTACGCCGAGCACGTGGTCCCCGGACAGGTCGCCGACGAGGTGATCGTCTCCTGTCACGTCTGCCACCCGTCGCTGGCCAACGACAACCTGGCCGGCATCGCGGTGGCGACCTTCCTGGCCCGGGAGCTGGCCGAGCGGTCCACGTACTACACCTACCGGTTCCTGTTCGCGCCCGGCACCATCGGCGCCATCACCTGGCTGGCCCGCAACGCCGAACGGGTCGACCGGGTCAAGCACGGCCTGGTGCTGGCCTGCGCGGGGGACCAGGGCAACCTGACGTACAAGCGGAGCAGGCGCGGCGACGCGGAGATCGACCGGGTCGTGCGGCACGTGCTGACCACGTCCGAACGCCCCCACCGCATCAACGAGTTCACCCCGTACGGCTACGACGAGCGGCAGTTCTGCTCGCCCGGGTTCGACCTCGGCGTCGGCTCGCTCACCCGGACCCCGTACGCCGGCTACCCCGAGTACCACACGTCCGCGGACAACCTGGACTTCGTCTCCCCGGCGGCGATGGCGGACACCCTCGCCGTCTGCCGCGAGGCGTTCGCCCTCCTGGACCGCAACCGGCGGTACCTCAACCTCAGCCCCTACGGCGAACCCCAGCTCGGCAGGCGCGGGCTGTACGACGCGCTCGGCGGCCGCAGCGACACCAAACAGGCCCAGATGGCCATGCTCTGGGTGCTCAGCCTCTCCGACGGCGAGCACAGTCTGCTGGACGTCGCCGAGCGGTCCGGGCTGCCGTTCGACACCGTGGCCGCCGCGGCCGACGCCCTGCGCGGCGTCGACCTGATCAAGGAATGACGACCATGACCACCCAGGGGGAGAGAACGACCGCACCGGCCGGGTCCGCCAGGCGCGCCCTGGTCGGCCGGCTGTCCTGGGGACTGGCCGACCAGGCGGCCTCCAGCATCAGCAACTTCGCGGTGGGCATCTACGTGGCCCGCTCGCTCGGGGTGACCGCGTTCGGCGTGTTCAGCCTGGCCTGGGTGACCTACGGCGTGGTGCTCAACGTCTCCCGCGGCCTGGCCACCGACCCGCTCGTGGTCCGCTTCAGCGGCGCGCCGGAGGCCTCCTGGCGCGGGGCGGTGGCCCGGTCGACGGGAACGGCGCTCGGTGTCGGCTCGGCCCTCGGCGTGGTGTGCCTGGCGGCCGGCCTCGGCCTCGGCGGCCGGGTGGGCCCCGCGTTCGCCGCCCTCGGCCTCATGCTCCCGGGACTCCTGCTCCAGGACGCCTGGCGGTTCGCGTTCTTCGCCGCCGGCGCCGGGCGCAAGGCGTTCGTCAACGACGTCGTGTGGGGCATCGCGCTCGTCCCCGCCATGGTGGTGGCGGCCCATGTGGGCACCGTGGCGGCCTTCGTGCTCGCCTGGGGCGCGTCCGCCACGGTGGCCGCCGGCTACGGCCACCTCCAGGCCGGCATCCGGCCCCGGACGACCGAGGCACGCGGCTGGCTGCGCGAACAGCGCGATCTCGGTTACCGGTACCTGGTCGAGAACGTCAGCCTCAGCGGCGCCAGCCAGGTGCGGGCGTACGGGCTCGGCGTGATCGTCGGGGTCGGCGCGGTGGGCGCGGTGCGGGGCGCCGAGCTCCTGCTCGGCCCGTTCCTCGCCGTACTCATGGGGCTCTCGCTGGTCACCGTCCCGGAGGCGGCACGGGTGCTGCGGCAGGCCCCGCGCCAACTCGGCAGGTTCTGCCTGTTCCTGGGCGGCGGACAGGCCACCGGAGCACTGCTGTGGGGCTCGGCGCTGCTGCTGATGCCGGGCCGGCTCGGTGAGCTGGCGCTCGGCGACGTGTGGCACGCCTCCTCGCATCTCATCGTGCAGATCACCCTCAGCGTCGCGGGCGCGGGCCTCGGCACCGGCGCGGCCGCCGGGCTGCGCGCGCTCGGCGCGGCCCGGCGCAGCCTGCGCTGCCAGCTGTTCGCCTCCGCCTGCTACGTCGGCGGCGGGCTCGGCGGCGCGGCCCTCGCCGGCACGGCCGGCTCGGCCTGGGGCGTCGCCGCCGCGACCGTCGGCAGTTCCGCCGTGTGGTGGCTGCAACTGCGGTCCGCCCTGCGCGAACACCACCGGAACATTCCCGAAGTGAGGACCTCATGACCGCCCGACCCAGGCTGAGCATCGGCCTGCCCGTGTACAACGGCGAGGAGTACCTGGCCGAGTCGTTCGACGCCCTGCTCGGCCAGACCTACGAGGACTTCGAACTGGTCGTCTCCGACAACGCCTCGACCGACGGGACCGAGGACATCTGCCGCAAGTACGCGTCAAAGGACGCCCGCGTCCGCTACCTCCGGCTGCCCCGCAACATCGGCGCCACACCGAACCACAACCGGGTGCTCGCCGAGTCCCGCGGCGAACTGTTCAAGTGGGCCTCCCACGACGACCTCTACGGCCGCGACCTCCTGCGGCGCTGCGTCGACGCGCTGGACGAGCGGCCCGAGGTGATCCTCGCCCACACCGGCCAGGCGGTCATCGACGGCGACGGACAGGTGACGGTCCCCTACGACTACACGCTCGCCACCGACTCCCCACACGCGCCGGACCGCTTCCGCAGCCTGCTGTTCGAGCCGGGCGGCGACGACTTCTACGGAGTGATGCGGACCGACGTGCTGCGCCGGGTGAAACCGATGGACAGCTACCACCACGCCGACCGCACGTACGTCGCCGAGATCACCCTGCACGGCCCCTTCCACCAGGTACCCGAGCTCCTCTACTTCCGCCGCGACCACCCCACGCGCGCCGAACGGGCCAACCCCTCCAAGCGCTCCCGCTGCGTCAACCTGGACCCGCGCCGGGCGGGCGTCCTGCACCCGACGCCCCGGCTGCTCGCCGAGTACGTCTGGGGCTTCGCCTCGGCGATCCGGCGGGCGCCGCTGTCCGCGGCCGACCGGCGCGCGTGCTACCGCTACCTGTCCGCGTGGATGACCAGCCGGGTCCGGCCGGGCGCCGGCGAGCGGGTGGAGGACCGCGCCCCGGTCGACCCGGCGCTGCTCACGGTCTCCGTCGACGACCTCGTCGCCGGCCGCGAGGGGAGGCGGGCATGACCTCCGCGGACGGGACACCGGTGCGCGTCGGGCTGTTCGGCCTGCTCGGCTCCGGCAACCTCGGCAACGACGGGTCGCTGGAAGCCGTCCTCGGATACCTCGGGACCCGGCACCCGGACGCGGTCGTGGACGCGCTGTGCGGCGGCCCGGAGGCGGTGACGGCCCGGTTCGGGATCCCGGCCACGAGGCTGCACTGGAACCGGGCGGAGTACCGGACCGCGTCCCGGGCGGGCGCGGTCGTGGCGAAGGGGCTCGGCAAACTCGTCGACGTGTTCCGCACCGGCGCCTGGGTGCGCAGGCACGACGTGGTGATCGTCCCCGGCATGGGAGTCCTGGAGGCCACGCTGCCGCTGCGGCCGTGGGGATTCCCGTACGCGCTGTTCCTGCTCTGCGCGAGCGGCCGGCTGCTGGGCACCCGGGTGGCGCTGGTCAGCGTCGGCGCCGCCGAGATCCGCAACCGGCCCACCCGGGCCCTGGTGCGCTGGTCGGCGCGGCTGGCCGCCTACCGGTCCTACCGGGACGCCCAGTCCCGGGACGCCATGCGGGCGATGGGCGTGGACACCGCACGCGACGAGGTCTACCCGGACCTCGCCTTCTCCCTGCCGGCACCGCCGGCGGGCGCGCCCTCGGACACACCGGGCACGGTCTGCGTCGGGGTCATGGACTTCCACGGCGGCAACGACGACCGCGCCCGGGCCGACGAGATCCACCGGCGCTACCTCGACGGGACCGTCCGGTTCGTCCGGACACTGGTCGAGGAGGGCAGGCCGGTCCGGCTGCTCACCGGCGACCGGTGCGACGCGACGGTGGTCGCCGCCATCCTCGACGCGGTGGACTCGCCGCTGGTCACGGCGGCCGAACCGGCCTCCCTGGCCGACCTGATGAAGGAGATGACGGCCGCCGACACCGTCGTGGCGGTCCGCTACCACAACCTGATCTGCGCGCTGAAGACCGGCACGCCGGTACTCGCGCTCAGCTACGCGGCGAAGAGCGACGCGCTCATGGCCGGGATGGGCCTCGGCGCGTACTGCCACCCGGCGCGCGAGGTCGACGCCGACCGGCTGCTGGAGCAGTTCCGGGCGCTGGAGAAGCGGTCGGCCGAGCTGCGGGGGACCCTCGCCGAGCGGAACCTGGCCGCCGCCCGGCGGCTCGAGGACCAGTTCACCGCCCTGACCGCGGCCGTGTTCCCGGCGGCGGCCGGGCGGGCCCACAACCACGCCCCGCAGGAGTCACGTTGAGAGCGACCGAGATCCCGGAGATCACCGGCGCGTACCTGTTCGAGCCGACGCCGTACGCCGACGAGCGCGGCTTCTTCTGCCGCACCTTCGACGCCGACGTGGTCCGTTCGGTGGGCCTGGACCCGGACGCCTTCGTCCAGGACAGCGTGTCCCGCTCGGTCCGGGGCGTGCTGCGCGGCCTGCACCTGCGCTCCGGCGCGGGCGAGGCCAAGCTCGTGCGGTGCTCGTACGGCAGGATCTTCGACGTCGTCGTGGACCTGCGGCCCGACTCGCCCACCTATCTGGGGCGGGCCTTCATCGACCTGTCCGGCGAGACGCAGAGGACCGTGTACATCCCCGCGGGATGCGCGCACGGCTTCCAGGCGCTGACCGAGACCGCCGACACCTCGTACCGCATCGACCGCCCGCACGACCCGTCGGAGGACGTGACGATCGCCTTCGACGACCCCGAACTCGCCATCCCCTGGCCGCTGCCGGTCGCACTGATGTCCCAACGGGACCGGGAGGCGCCGAGCCTCGCCGAGGTCCTGAAGCACAGAGAAAGATGAGGTACGCGTGGACACCCAAGAGCTCGACCTGCCCCTGTCGCGGACAGCCAACGAGCGGCTGCACGCCGCGATCCCCGGGGGCGCGCACACCTACGCCAAGGGCGACGACCAGTACCCCGAGCACCTGGCCCCCGTCATCAGCCACGGCAAGGGTGCCCACGTGTGGGACGTCGACGGCAACCGCTACATCGAGTACGGCTCCGGTCTACGGTCGGTCAGCCTCGGCCACGCGCACCCGCGCGTGCTGGAGGCGGTGCGGCGGGAACTGGACCGCGGCAGCAACTTCGTCCGGCCGTCCATCGTGGAGGTCGAGGCGGCGGAGCACTTCCTGGACACGGTGCCGACCGCCCAGATGGTGAAGTTCGCGAAGAACGGCTCCGACGCCACCACCGCCGCGGTCCGCCTCGCCCGCGCCGTCACCGGGCGTCCGCGGGTGGCGGTCTGCGGAGACCATCCGTTCTTCTCCGTGGACGACTGGTTCATCGGCACCACGCCGATGTGCGCCGGCATTCCGGCGGCGACCACCGAACTCACCGTCTCCTTCCCCTACGGCGACCTCGCGGCCACGGAGGAGCTGCTCACCCGGTACCAGGACGAGGTCGCCTGCCTGATCCTCGAACCCGCCTCGCACACCGAGCCACCGCCCGGGTACCTGGCCGGCCTGCGCGAGCTCGCCGACCGGCACGGCTGCGTCCTGGTCTTCGACGAGATGATCACCGGTTTCCGCTGGTCCGAGGCGGGCGCGCAGGGCCTGTACGGCGTGGTCCCCGACCTCTCCACGTTCGGCAAGGCGCTGGGCAACGGATTCGCCGTCTCCGCGCTGGCCGGGCGCCGTGACCTCATGGAGCGGGGCGGACTGCGCGACTCCGGCGACCGGGTGTTCCTGCTGTCCACCACGCACGGCGCGGAGACGCACTCCCTGGCTGCCGCGATGGCCGTACAGACCGTCTACCGCGAGGAGGGAACCACCGCTCGTCTGCACGCCCTCGGCGACCGGCTGGCCGCCGGTGTCCGCGACGCAGCGGCCGGCGAGGGCGTCGGCGATCACCTCGTCGTCCGGGGCCGGGCCAGCAACCTGGTCTTCGCCACCCTCGACGAGGACCTGCAGCCCTCGCAGCAGTACCGCACCCTGTTCCTGCGCCGGCTCCTCGCGGGCGGGGTGCTCGCCCCGTCGTTCGTGGTGAGCAGCGCGCTCGACGAAGCGGACATCGACCGCACCGTCGACGTGGTGGCCCAGGCGTGCGCGGTGTACCGCAAGGCGCTGGAGGCCGCCGACCCGACTCCGTGGCTGGCCGGACGGGCGGTGAAACCCGTGTTCCGCCGCCTGGCATGAGTGTTCCGGCGCCTGGTACGAGGTGCGGGTCACCGGCGCTCCCTCCCGACCGGGCCGGCGTCGGCCGTCCGGCCGGCCGCCTCCCCGCTCATCCGGTCGGCCGTCCGGTCCACCACCCGCGCGGTGGCCGGCACCACCGCCAGCGCGGTGCACCAGCCGCCCAGGGCGTCGGTCGGGTAGTGCGCGCCCAGGACCACCTCGGCCCAGCCCATGGCGGCCCCGGCCGCCAGCGCCGCGGCCACCACGAGCGACGTGCCGGCCGTCCCGCCGAGGCCGAGCCGGCCGGCCGCGAGCAGCGCCGTGACGAGGGCGAGCGCGGTGAGGAAGGCGGTGTGCCCGCTCGGGTAGGACAGGTTGCCGTCACCGTGGATGGTGCGTCCCACCAGATGCTTGAGGAGCGTGGTCGCCGTCACGGTGAGGCCGGCGCCCACCGCCACGAACACCGCGGCGCGGGGACGCCGGAGCAGCAGGCAGCCTGCCACGCCGATCGAGATCAGCAGCACCGATCCCATGGGTTCGCCCAGGAAGTCCAGGGCCAGGGCCACGTGCCGCCACGGCCCCCGCACACTGTCCGCCGTCGGCGGGAAGATCCAGCTGTCCACCCTGCCGGACGCGCCGTGACCGTCGTACCGGACCCCGAGGACGGCGACCAGCAGGGCGGCGAAGGCCCCGATCAGCGCGAGTGATGCGCGTAGCGGCGGGGGTGACACCGCGCGCGCCGACCGGCCGCTCACCCGCCCACCGCGCCCTCCGTCGGTTCCGCCCCGAACTCCGGCTCGGCCCTCACCCTAGCCAACGATCCGCGCCGGCGTTCGAGGGTGCCGAAACCATTGCGTCGACTTGACCCAGCGGTTGCACGATTCAAGACGGTCGGTCATATTGGATTTAAGACGGTCGGTCATCTTGAGCGATCGAAGGTCACACGACACAGGAGCACCTCATGACCGCGTACAAGGCCTGGGAAGTCACCGGCAGCCGCAACTTCCGCCTCGTCGAACGCGAGTTGGCCGCCCCCGAGCCCAACCAGGTACGGCTGAGGGTGGAGTACTGCGGGGTCTGCCACACCGACGCCCTCGCCGTCGAGGGGCTGCGCGCCGCCCCCGGAGAGCCGATCGTGCCCGGCCACGAGATCGTCGGCGTCATCGACGCCGTCGGCGCCGGGGTGACCGCCTGGCAGGTCGGCGAGCGCGTCGGCGTCGGCTTCCTCGCCGGGCACTGCGGCGAGTGCGACCCCTGCCGCCGCGGTGACTTCGTCGGCTGCCGCGACCAGGAGCAGACGGGTACGACGGTGGACGGCGGGTACGCCGAGGTCGCCTACGCCCGCACCAGCGGCCTGGTCCGGGTGTCCGCGGACGTCCCGGCGGCCGAGGCGGCCCCGCTGCTGTGCGCGGGTCTGACCACCTTCACGGCGCTCCAGCGGGTCGACGCCCGCCCCGGCTCGCTCGTCGCCGTCCAGGGCATCGGCGGACTCGGTCACCTGGCCGTCCAGTACGCGCGCAGCCTCGGCTACCGGGTCGCCGCCGTCGCCCGCGGCGTCGAGAAGGAGAAGCTCGCACGGGAGCTCGGCGCACACCACTACATCGACAGCACCGACGTGGACGTCGCCGCCGCCCTGCAGGACCTCGGGGGAGCCGCGGCGGTCATCGCCACCGCCTCCAGCGGTTCCTCCATGAGCCCCCTCGTGGCGGGACTGGCCCAGCACGGCCGGCTCCTGGTGGTCGGTGCGGCGCCCGACCCCGTCGAGGCCCTCACCGCCGACCTGATCTTCGGCGACCGCGGCATCCAGGGGCACCTCACCGGGACGCCGATCGAGAACGAGGACAACCTCGCGTTCAGCGCGGCCAACGGCGTGCGCCCGCGCATCGAGACCTTCCCGCTGGCCGAGGCGCCCAAGGCCTACGAGCACATGCTCTCCGGACGGGCCCGCTTCCGCGCCGTCATCGAGGCCGCCTGACGCGACCGGCGCTCCCGCGCCCGGGGGGGGGGCAAGCCCGCCGCTTGACAATCTCAAGACGACCGGTCACTTTTTATAGGGAGCCGTGAGTACGCGGACTCGTGAGCGCGCGGGGCCGTGGGGAAGGGGCCGAGATGCCGAGACCGAGTGTCCGCGAGCAGTTGGTCGAGGCTGCCGCGGAGTGCTTCGAGGAACGTGGGTTCAACGCCATCGGCGTCCAGGAGATCACCCGGGCCGCCGGGGTGCCCAAAGGATCCTTCTACAACCACTTCGTGAGCAAGGAGGCGCTCGCCCTCGAGGTCATGCGCCGCTACGGGACGGCTCGCCGCATGGAGATGCTGGAGGACGGGACGCTCGCCCCGGCCGCCCGGCTGCGCGCGCACTTCCGGTTCCTCGCCGACGACCTGGAGCGCTTCCGGTTCAGCCGGGGATGCCTCTTCGGCAACTTCGGCGCCGAGCTGTCCACGCAGAGCGACGAGGTGCGGGGCCAGGTGGACGCCGCGCTGGGCCAGTGGGCCGTGTCGGTGGCGGCGGTGCTGCGCGAGGCGCGGGCCGACGGGACGCTGAAGGGCGCCCTCGACCCCGAGCCGCTGGCGGGCTTCCTCGTCAACGCGTGGGAGGGCGCCGCGCTGCGGGCCAAGGTGACCCGGGACGGCCGGCCGATGGACGACTTCTTCGCCCTGTTCGACTCGCTCTTCGTCCCGGCCGGGGACGGCGCGGACGGCTGAGGAGTCCGGCGAAGCGGCGTCCGCCGGAGCCGGTGACCGCGACGGCGGCCTCCGACCCCGAGGAGTCGGCCGTGGGTCGGCTGCCCCGGGAGGGCGGGGCCGGCCGGCGGTCCAGGCCGGCCGTCAGGGGCAGTCGTACGAGAAGCGGGCGGCGGCCGTCCGGTGGCCCGGAGACAGGATGCGCAGTTCCGCCCGTGCCGCACGGTGGCCCGGTCCCTGGTAGGTCCACCGAAGACGCAGGCGCACGTGCCGCTCCCCCCGGACCACCACCTCGTGCAGGACGTCGGACGCGGTGCCGTCGCTTCGCACCCACCGGTAGGAGAGCGTGCCGCGACGGCCGTCGGTGGTGACCAGACCGACGATCTCCGCGGTGCCGTCGCATCCCAGAACCGCCGGCCTCGCCGTGACGGCGACCTGGGTGACCGCCATGGACTGCCCGAACCGCTGCCAGGCCAGGAGGGCGAGGACGGCCGCCACCAGCAGCGCCGGCAGGGCGTTCCTGCGCAGCCGCCGGCCGGAGGAAGCGGCGGCCGACGACACCGCGGGAGGCGTCGGCAGGGTGCGGTGCGCGACGGCGGCCGTCACACCGGGCCCGAAACGCAGCACGCTGCCCTCGACACGGTCGGGCCGAGTCGGGTCGGCGCCTGCCGGAACCGGTTCCACGAGCGTGTCGTCGGCTTCGGGACGCTGGATCCAGTGGCTGGCCAGCACGGTGGCGCTGTACTCGCCGTACTCGCCGTCGGGGCTGGAGGGCCGGTCGTCGGGGGCGTGGCCTTCGCCGGGCCCGAGACGATGGGTGGTGCTCCGCGCGTCGGCGGGTGCGAGCACCAGCGTGGGCTCCTCGCCCTGCACCGCCGGCCTGGGCGTGTCGTCGCTCTGAGCGGTCATCCGATCTCACACTGCCTGGTCGGGATCTGCTGCGAGGCGCCGCCGGAGGCCGCCGCCGGAGTGGTCGTGGCCCGGACCGTCCAGTAGCAGCCGGCGTTCTGGAAGGTGTGGTCGACGGTGATCGTGTACTGGGTGGCCCCGCTGCGCTCCAGGGTCTGGGCCGCGCCGTCGGGGGAGCCGGCCCCTCCGCTCGCCCTGTCGGTGAACCACGAGACGCTGACGGAGATCGGTCCGGTGCCGTCCGTGGTGACGGTGACGGTCGCGGTGGAGGTCGTGGGGCCCGTCTGCTCGAAGGCCGACACCGCGACGCTCTTGACGGCGGGAGCGGCGGGCGGGGTGGAGGGGGCGGTCGTCGGTGACGCCGGGGCGGACGTGGTCGCCCCGCCCGGCGGCGTCGACTGCGTCGGTGAGCCGGTGGACGAGGCGGAAGGCGGACCGGTCGGGGCGGCCGGCGGGCCCGAGGGGGAGACGCCGGGGGTCGGGGAGACGGCGGGTGTCGGCGACAGGTCCCCTGACGGGGTCGGTGCCGTGGGCGGGACGGTGGGCGGCGCCGCTTCGGTGCCGGCCCGGGCCATGGTGGTCGCCAGGGCGTCCTCGGTCCGCTCGGCGGCGCCTGCCGGGGCGTGACGCATTCCGTAGGTGAGCAGGAGGCCCAGGAGTACGGCGGCCGCCGAGACGAGCATGCCGGACCGGCCGGGCCGCCACGACCGGGCCCGGCCGTGGCGTGGCCCCCGGCCCAGAACCGTAAGCGCGGTGTCCGTGCTGGACCTGGGGGAGCGCGCCGAGGGCAGCAACTGCGCCAGCAGGGCCACCAGGGCGGCGAGCCGGGCACGGCCGCGCTCCTCCCAGTCGGACCCGTAGACGGCGCCGGCGATCGCCTCCAGCTCCGTCACGAACGCCTCGGCCTGCGCCGGCCGCTGGTCCGGTTCCTTGGCCAGACCGCGACGGACCAGCTCGCGCACGGCCGCGGGGACCTCCTCCACGGGGACGGGGGCGTCGACGTGCTGCAGGGCCAGTTCGGCGATGTTGCCGCCCGAGAACGGCCTGTGCCCCGTCAGGCACTCGAAGAAGGTGGCCGTGGCCGCGTACACGTCCGCGGCGCAGGAGGCGGGGGCGCCGGTCCACTGCTCGGGAGCCATGTAGGACGGGGTTCCGGCCACCCCCGCGCTGGTGCCGGCGTCGACCGCGATGCCGAAGTCGACGAGCTTGGACGATCCGTCCGTCCCGACCAGGACGTTCTCCGGCTTGTAGTCGCGGTGGACGACACCGACGCGGTGCGCGTCTGCGAGACCGAGCAGCGATCCCTTGAGGAGGACCAGCGCGGCCTCGGGACCCAGCGGCCCCTGACGGGTCAGCAGCGTCCGCAACGAGACACCGTCCACCAGTTCCATGACGATGGCGGCGCCCCGCGGGCTCTCCACGTACTCGTACAGGCCGGCCACGTACAGGCTCCGCAGTCCGCCGAGCAGGCGCGCCTCGGCCCGGAAACCGTGCACGAAACCGGGCCTCGTGCGCAGGGACTCGCTGAGGTATTTCACCGCCACCCGTACGCCGGTGTCCCCGTGCACGGCCAGCACGACGCGACCGCTCGCACCCGACCCGAGCTCGAGAGACTCGGTGTATCCCGGCACCACCCATGTGCTCACGTCATCCCCCCAGACGCCGTGCCGCCGTGTCCGACCGGCTTCCGAAGCGGCCGGACCACGCCATGAGAGACACATTCTCAGCCGCGGCGGTTGCGGAACAGGCCATGCCGGTCCTCCGCCGCCGGCGTGAGCGGCCGGGTCCGCCGGTGGCGACGGCGCGGTCATACCGGGGGCGCTCCCCACGCGTCCCCACTGATGACCCGTACCGCCTCGCCGCCCGTTCTCGCGCATCGCCTCGGCAAACCCCCCCCACGACCACGAAAGAGGCCCGCATGCTCCGCATCCACTTCACACCGCTCGACTTACAGGGCATCCGCGTGGCCCGGCGTCCCGATCCGCTGTGGGAACTCGTCTGCGCCGCCTGCCGGCTGGGCACCGATCAGGGGCCGCTCGAGTTCGGGGCGTGGCGCCGCGGTGTGATCGAGCGGACGGCACGGGACCCGGAGGCGCGCCGTGCGCTGCGCCTGCTGAGGACGTTCGTCCCGCCCGCCGGCTACATCCCCGACTTCCTCACCCCGTCCGTCCCCGACGGGGGTCTGCCCGCCGCCCTCGCACAGGTACGCGCGACGCCCCGCCGCCGTCTGCAACGGGAGTTGGGCGTCCTCGCCGTCGCCCGCCCTCTCCCGGCGTGGACGACGGCGCTCGGCAGGCCGGGAGACCGCGGCATGGGATCGCTGGTCAGGGCGCTGGAGATCTCCTCCCGGGCCCTGCTCGAACCGCGATGGGGGCAGGTCCGCAGGGCCGTCCAGGAGGAGGTCGACCTGCGGGCCCGCACGCTCCTGGACGGCGGTGTGCGTGCTCTGCTGGGGAGTCTGCCGTTCGCCCGATGGCAGGCCCCCGTACTGGAGGTGGACTACCCCGTCGACCGGGACCTGCATCTGGAGGGCCGGGGACTGCTCCTCCTGCCCTCCTACTTCTGCTGGCGCAGGCCCACCGCGCTCGCCGACCCCGAGCTCGGACCGGTCCTCGTCCATCCGGTCACCGCACGGCCGTTGGGAACGGTGACCCCCGAAGGAGGAGGACTGGAGCGGCTGCTGGGCCGGACCCGGGCCACCGTGCTGGTCCAGGTGGCCCGCGGCCGTACCCGCACCACGTCCGAAGTGGCGCGGGCCGTGGGCATCGCCCTGCCCAGTGCCAGCTACCAGCTCGCCGTCCTGCGGGACGGAGGACTGGTGGCGAGCCACCGGGAGGGCCAGTTCGTACGGCACTCGGTGACGTTCATGGGCCACCGCCTGCTGGGCGCGGACACCGCACGACGGACGGAGACCGATCCGGCCTTCTGCCCCTGAGCCCTGCCCGGTGCGCCGATCACGTCTCAACGGGCCTGCCGGCCAGCAGAGTTGCTCGACCATGCGTTGATGCGGCCGGCCCCGCGGGCGCGGCCCTTCGAGGAGGATCGAAAGGCTTCTGCCGGGCCCGCGCGATCGGCGATGGTCACCGCAAGGGCACATTCCGTGCCGCCGACCCAGCTGTCCCGCTGCCGTCCCTACGGAGGTCTCATCCATGCGCGCGAAGCGCTCGCTGCTCGGCATCATCGGCGTGGTGGTCTGCATGCTGACGGCCGTCCTCGCCACCGGCCCGGCACAGGCGGCAACCGCCTCCGGCCCTCGTACCGGTGACCACGTTCAGGTCGCGGCCGCCGTCTCCCCGACGATCTCTCCGGCCACCACCGTCAGCTACCGCACTGACGACCAGACGTTCACCTGTGGACCGGGGAACCTCTGCCTCGAGGTGTGGGACCCGACCGTGTCCAAGTGGAAGATCTTCTACCTCTACAACTGCAACCGCTACTACCTGTCCAACTGGTACGGCAGCGGCTACTACCTCAACAAGCAGACGGGGTCGGTCACTTCCTACCTCTACGACGCCAACGGGAACGTGCTGCGCGCCTTCTCCCCGCCGCAGGTGGGTGACCAGGACTGGAACCCCGTCTGGTCCGTCCGCAACTGCTGACCCACGCGTCGGGGCCGGCCCCTCCGAAGGCGGCCGGCCCCGACACGCTCCGCTCCGGCCCCCCGGGGTCCGCACCGGGGGGGCCGGTGCCGTTCGGCCCCGTGGTCAGCACACGGGCAGCGGGTTCGTCTCGCTGGAGATGGACGTGTCCTTCATGTAGCCCCACTCGCCGTTGTCGGCCTCGGTGAACACCCAGCGGTTCGGGTGCGGTCCGCCGACGTAGGGGCCGTCGTCGCGGCGGCAGCGGAACCAGCTCGGATTGGAGTACATGTACCCGACGACGACATCGGCGTGCGGGTATCCGTTGGTCTCCGAGGGCTCGTACACGGCGGCCCCCCGCACGTTGTTGCACCACCACTCGCCGCCGGAGTACCAGCAGCCGGAGGCCGCGGACGAGGACGGCGCGGCCGCCAGCGTCAGGGCCGCGGAGAACGCGGCGGTGGCCAGGGCCGTCAGGGCACGCTTGCGGAACTTCATTGCTCTCCCCGTGTGTTGTCGGTGGTTGCCTACCAGCACGCAGGCAGCGTGTTGGTCTCGCTGCTGACGGCGGTGTCCTTCATCCAGCCCCACTGGCCGTTGTCGGCCTCGGTCCACTCCCAGCGGTAGGGGTGTGGTCCGCCCACGTATTCGTCGGGCAGACCGCCGTCGTAACGGCACTCGAACCAGCTGGGGTTGGAGTACATGTACCCGACGACGCGGCTGGAGTCGGGGTAGAGGCGGGCGAGGTCCTTGTAGCCGTAGACCGGCGCTCCCACGCGGTTGTTGCACCACCAGTGGCCGCCGCTGTACCAGCAGCCGGACGCCGCCGAGGCGCTGGGCGCCGCGGTGGTTCCGAGCGCCAGTGCCAACGCCGTGGCCCCGAACAGGGTGGCAAGGGTCTTCCGTGTACGCATGTGGGGTGACTCCAGGGTGCGTTGCAGAAGTGGATCATGGATGGGCGGCCGATGACGCGGCTCGGCCGTCGCCGGTCACCCGAAGCAGTCGGGGAGCGGGTTCGTCTCGCTGGAGATCGCCGTGTCCTTCATGAAGCCGAGCTGGCCGTTGTCCGCGACCGTCATCTCCCAGCGCGTGGAGTGCGGCCCGCCCACCCATGCCTGGTTGTCCTCCTTGCAGTAGAACCAGCTCGGGTTGGAGTACATGTAGCCGACGACGGTGTTCGGGTCCGGGTAGATGTGGTTGTTGCCGACGGTGCCGTACACCCGCGCACCGGAGACGTTGTTGCACCACCACTTGGTGGAGCCGTCGTTCCAGCACGGGCTCGCTGCGGCCGCGGAGGGCGCGGTAGCCACCGCGACTCCCACGGTGAGCGCCGTGGCCGCCAGCAGGGCGGCCACCCTCCTGGACCTCGTGCCCCTGCCCGCCCGACCTTCCTTGCGCATGTGCTCCTCCTCGGTTTCACAGACTGAGTCCGTCCGTCCGAGTCTGGAGTGGTCGCCGTACTCCGGTCACACCTTTCGACGACGGTCGAAAGGCTCGCCCGGCAGAGGCGATCCGAGGCGATGCGAGGCGATGCGAGGCGATGCGCGATGACCCGCGATGACCCGCGGTGGTCGGCGCTGATCCGCCTCAAGGAGGCCGTGATCGGGGCGGACACGCACCGTGCGGGGGTGGACGCGTGGTGAAATGCGGGGAGTTGGTGGCCCCGGTTCCGACGGGGCCACCAACCCCTCTCGACCTCTCAGCCTCTTTCCGGCCGGGCGGGTCCCGCCGGGATCAGCGGAAGCAGGTGGTCACGAGGACCGTGTCACCCGCACGCACCACCGTCGGGGCGTGCGGCGAAATCGCGACCACCGAGTCCTCCGGCTGCTCGCAGTCGGACATCTTGACCCGGGTGAAGGTGGGCGTGAGGCCGAAATGGACCAGCGCCCCCCGTGCCCTCGACGCGCTCACGCCGGCCAAGTGCTCCTTGGCGACCGTGCCGTCGCCGGTGCGGACGAGCAGCGTGGTGTCGTCGGCGCCGGTGCGGTCGGCGGTGGTCTGCGCCGAGGTGTGCGAACCGCTGCCGACGACGCCGGCGGCCAGGGCGGTGCCCGCGCCGCAGGCCACGACCAGCGCGGTGGCGATGCCCGCGATGGCGGTGGCCCGCTTGCGGCGCGCCCCGCGCTCGATGACGGCCGTGTCGAAGCGCGGCGTCTCGGCGGTTTTCACGAAGTCGTTCATGGCGTTCACCAGTTCCTGTTCGAAGAATGTGCAGCCAGAAGGCCGCGAGTCCAGTGGCCTCATCGGATTCCTTCCGTCGGCTGCTGTGGTGAGGGGGCGGCGAGTGCGGGGAACTGGACTCTGAGCTTGTCGATGCCGCGAGCGAGCTGGGACCGCACGGTGCTCGGTGAGATCTTCAGGTCTGCCGCGATCTCGTCATCCGACAGGTCGTGGAAATACCGCAGCACCACGACCGTCCGCATGCGCGTCGGCAGACCCTGCAGGGCCCGTACCAACTGGTCCCTCGTGTCCACCTGCCCGTACTGGTCCCCAGGGGCGGCACGGTCGCCGCCGTCCTGGTGCGGGACCGTGCGACGGAACCTCCGCCACCGGTCGTTGACCAGGTTCACCATGATCCGCCGCACGTAGGCCTCCGGAGCGTCCTTCGCGGCGATGACACGCCACTTGCGGCAGGCCCGCTCCAGGGTCTCCTGGACCAGGTCCTCCGCGGTCTCACGGTCTCCCGTCAAGACCAGGGCCCCGCGGAACAGCACAGCCGACCGGGCGACGACGAAGTCGTGGAAGTCGTACGCCGACGACTCCGACTCCGCCGGTGCGGGCTCACTGATTCCGACACGGACATCGCGCTCGGTTGCCAGATCCACATCCCCATCCCTTCCTGTCACCCCTCCTCGACGGGGAAGCGGTCTCGTCTGCTGCACGCATGACGTGAGACCTGGGTCACAGCGCCGGCCCCGAACGGCTCGGCGCCCGTGTGGAAGATCTCGATCACGACCGCGAAGGTGAGGAAGTCGAAGACGGAGCTGACGGGCCCGAAGAACAGCATGACGCGACGGATGCTGTCGATCCGGCCCTGGATCCGGTCGAGGACCTGCAACACACGCACCACACCTCGGTCGGACCCGCTGCCGAGGTCGACGTGACCGAACTGGTGCCGGCGGAATACGGAGGACTGGCGGCATCCGGCACACAAGGGATTCTGTCCCCAGAGCTCACGGGGTTCTGTCCGGCCGCTCGGTGCCGAACCCGACAGTCCGGGGAGCCGTGCGCACCGGTGCTCCAGTCGGAGACTCGAGCCGACGGGTGGCGATGTGCACGCCGTCCATCAACCGGCCCCCTGACGCCTCGACCGCGCCCAGGCAGAACCGCACCCACATGTTGAGCTGCGCCTCCTTGGCCACGCGCAGACGCGAGTACAGGAGGTCGACCAGATGGCTTCCGGCACGTGCCCACAGCTCGACTTCGAACTCCAGCGGTGCGCCGTATCCGCCGCGTGCCCGGAAGTGGACCTGCCCAGCCTCCCTGTGGCCGCGCAGGGTCACCAGACAAAGACGGTCCCGGTCGCGGCGGACGACCCGCACGGGCCCGTTCCAGGGGCCCGGAATGACCACCACGAGTTCGTCCGCGAGGCCCAGTCCGCCCACGCGGGCGGGCGGCTGCTGGGAGCGTATGCCCACAACCTCCCTGGGTGCGAAGCGCCCGAAGTCCTCGCAGAGCCGGAGAATGAGTCGTTCGGCATCGACTTGTGCCGAGGCGATGCGCACCATGAAGCGTCGGTGGAGCAGGGGGCCGTAGCCGTTCTCCGAGAGCTGGACCCGGTCGTCAAACGTCTCGGCGGGTACCCGCGGCGGGCAGTCCCGGTCGTCTCCAGGTCGCTCACCTCCGCGGTGGAGGGGAGTCGTGGCCCACAAATAGCGCCACGTGACCAGGATCGTTCCCAGAGCCCATTGTCCGAGGACAGTGAGCGCGCGGGGTTGGTGACAGCGTGACACCGGGGTCTCTTGTACTTTCGGTAGTTTATGCCCGGCAATGCGCATATTTGACCCCTGTCGCCTCCCGCGATCGCGTCTTCGGACGCGTCGACGCAGCTCGCCTTCTGCGGAGGCTCGCGGACGCTCGCGTCAATTACGCCGTCGAGGAGGTGCGGCGCCCGGCCTGGAACATCGACACGTACAGTGCGCCCCTGCCGGCGGAAGGTCCAGGGTTTCCGGATCCGGGCGGAACGTGGGAGCGGGCCTGCCGGTTCGTCCGGGACTACGAGTTCTCGCCTCCGCGAATCGTGCGGGCGGTGTACGACCCGGAGAAGCCCCTCCTCGGCCGGGACATGTTGCTCGAAGCGCGCTTCTACGGCCTGCATTTCTACTGCGGTGTACGCGTCACTGAGGTCGTCGACCGCTGCCGCGGCGATGCCCGAGTCTGGGGATGGGCGTACGAGACTCTCGAAGGACACCTCGAACGTGGAAAGGTGGCCTACGAGGTGGTGAAGCACTGCGACACGGGCGAGGTGTGTTTCGTCGTCTCCTGCTATTCGCAGGGTTCCCCGGCCCTGGGCCGAGTCGTCCGACTCGGTTGGCAGCTCTTCGGGCGGCCGACCCAGTTGCGTTCCTACCGGGAGTGCATCGCGCGCCTGCAACGCTTTGTGGAGAGCGCCCCGCATCAACCCCCGGGGCGGTCGACACGGACGGGGCAACTGGTGTGGGCACCGTCCGACGCCTGGCCGTATCGCCTCGACGCCCTCGCGATTCACTGGGTAGCCCCCGGCTGAGCGCCGATGGCTCCGCCCGCGTCTGCGAAGAACGGCTGCGGTCTCGGACACATGGTTGAGCCGGGCGGGGATACCCCAGTGGTATGCGACGGACAAAGGGACCCGGACAGCAGGCCGAGAGCCCTGCGCCGGACAGGCCCACCGCACTTCCGAAAGGGTCCCTGTGGGCAGTGGTAAAGGGCACGGCCAGGGAATTCCAGAACGATGAACTAGCCGACCGTGCCGCGGCGTTGACGTACTACGGAATCCTGTCGCTCTTCCCGGCGCTGCTGGTTCTGGTGTCGCTGCTCGGTATCGCCGGCAGGTCGGCGACCCAGCAGGTCCTGGACAACGTCGAGAAACTGGCGCCGAGTTCGGCCCGGGACGTCATCACCGACGCGGTTCGTCAGCTTCAGGCGTCCGGCGGCATCGGCTCGATCGTCGCCGTGGCCGGCGTCGTGTTGGCGGTGTGGTCGGCCTCCGGCTACGTCGCGGCGTTCATCCGCAGTGCCAACGTGGTGTACGACATGCCCGAGGGCCGGCCGATGTGGAAGGTGCTGCCGATTCGGGTCGGCGTCACCGTCGTACTGCTGGTCCTGACGGTGGTGAGCGCGTTGATCGTGGTGTTCACCGGTGGTCTGGCCCGCGCCGCCGGTTCGGCGCTGGGGATCGGGGGCTTCGCGCTCAAGGTGTGGTCGATCGCGAAGTGGCCGGGGCTGGTCGTGCTGGTCATGGCCATGGTGGCGATCCTGTACTGGGCGGCGCCGAACGTGAAGGGCCGCGGCTTCCGATGGGTCACTCCTGGCAGTGTGCTGGCCCTGTTGGTCTGGATGATCGCCTCGGCGGGCTTCGCGTTCTACGTGGCGCACTTCGCGTCGTACAACAAGACGTACGGCACGCTCGCCGGGGTGATCGTTTTCCTGATGTGGCTGTGGATCAGCAACATCGCGGTCCTGCTGGGCCTGGAGTTCGACGCGGAGCTGGCCCGCCGGCGTGCCATCGTCGGCGGACTGCCCAGGGGCGAAGAGCCGTACCTCCCGCCGCGTGACACCCGCGCGTGGAGCGCGGAGGAACACCGTCGCCTGGGCTGAAGCGGTCCGCGACGCAGGAGCCGGCTCGGCACATGTGGAGACCGCGCAGGGTCAGCGGCCCTTCACGTGAACCTTGGGGTCGCCCCTCACGCGAATCCCACCGCTCCCCGTCCTTTGCGCGTACCACAGTGATCTCGCACTGCGGATGCCCAGGCCAAGGCCCAGGCATCGCCGCCCGAGGCAGCGGGCGAAACCCTTGCCTGCCACGAAATGTGTCACCCGGGTGATCCGCAGTGGCATGGTCCTACGCCGTGCCGCAAGTCAGCGCCGGGCGACTTCCCTTGTCGGTGGAGCGTTGGACGGATGGTCAACTACGCCCACCGACTCGGCGACGGACGACCGGTGGACGACTGGCCGTGGCACACGTCTTCTCACTCCCGGCGAATGCACGGGACCGGGCGGGGATCAGCCGTGGACACGTGACCCGTCGGGGTCGGAGTCCGCTCGTGCGGGCCAGTTGTCCCGCCGTTCCCGCGCCACTGCCGCGCGACTGCCGATCCGCTCGCCGCCGGAGCCGACGCGTTCTCCGCTCAGAGGCAAGGCAGGGACGACCGGCTTGACAGGGACGGTCAGTTCGGGCTGCGCGGAGCGTGAACCACTCCGGCGCACGAGCCGTCCGTTGGCCTCGGCCTCGTCGTCGGTTTCCCTGCTCTGGTGGTCGAAGAAGCGGAGCATCTCCACGGGGAAGGGCATGACGAGGGTGCTGTTCTTCTCGGCGGAGACGTCCACGACGGTCTGCAGCAGGCGCAGTTGGAGTGCTCCGGGGGTGTCGGCCATGGTCGCGGCGGCGTCGGTCAGCCGCTGGGACGCCTGGAACTCTCCGTCGGCGGCGATGACCCGGGCCCGGCGTTCCCGCTCGGCCTCGGCCTGCTTGGACATGGAGCGCATCATCGACTCCGGAAGGGCGATGTCCTTGATCTCGACGCGTTCGATGCGCAGTCCCCAGGGTTCCTCGGTGGGCGCGTCCATCACCTTCTTGAGTTCCGCGTTGATGTGGTCTCGGTCGGAGAGCAGCGTGTCCAGGTCGGCCCTGCCGATGACCGAGCGGAGCGACGTCTGGGCGATCTGGGAGACGGCGCTGGGGTAGTCGCGGACGTTCACCAGGGCCTTGACGGGGTCGATGACCCTGAAGTAGACGACCGCGTCGACGGTGAGTGTCACGTTGTCGGCGGTGATGGAGCCCTGCGGCGGGATACCCAGGACCTCGGTCTGCACGGACACCTTCCGCATCCGGTCCCCGATCGGCCGGATCACACGCAGGCCCGGCCCGCGGATGTCCGGGAGCAGCCGCCCGAAACGGAACACCACACCCTTCTCGTACTGCTGGACGTTGCGCACGCTCAGGCCGAGCAGGACCAGCCCGACCGCGGCGCAGACCGCCAGCACGGTGATCAGAACACCCATGGTTCTCACATTCCTTCGCGTCGATGGTGTCCCCGAACCAGAGAGGCCCGGGAAGCACACGGCACCGGAGGACCCGGCCCGTTGTAACGTGGTGCGGCGGCCGGGGTCCCGGGCCGCGGGTTGCGCGAATCGCCGAGCGGTGGGCGGTATGTCAATCCGGCCGGGCCCGAGTGATGCCGGTTGCGGCCAGAATTTGCTCGGCCGAGACGGCGCCGTCGTCCTGCACCGCCATGGCCATGGCGGCGCGTGCGGGCGCGGGAGCCGTCCCCGGAGGGATCACCAGGAACAGGAAGTGGTCCTGGTTTCCACGGGTGACGATCATCGTGCTGTCGTCGGTGGCGGACCAATCGATACGGACCGGATGCCCCTCGACGACCAGGCGGCTCGGTGCGCTGTCCCACCCGCCGGCGTCGATGCCGACGCGGGCGATGGGTCCCAGCCGGGCGGTCAACGCGACGAGCAGTCCGTCAAGCTGGCTCTCAGGGTCGCGCGTTCTCGGCCACCAGGCGCCGTCGAATGTCCCCGTGCGACGGGCGGTCGTCTCCATCCGCAGGACCGCGGTGCCGGGGAGCACCGGCTCACCGCTGGTATCTGCCAGAAGCCTGACGGGTCGCGTAGCGAGCATGGCGACTCACTTCCCTTGTGCCCGAGTCCGCCGCCATGGCCGGAGCCGTCCGCGTCCCCCGTCGCGGTGGTCGCCGATACCGTTCGTTCCGGCACGACCGCCAGCCTTCTGCTGGGCTGATGGCGCAGGTTCCAGGACAGCGGCCTGGGCGCGGCCGCAGGGGAAATCGCGGATGCGGTCGTCGTGCCGGTCGTTGAGCAGATGGATCAGGAGCACGCCCACGGCCACCATCACCAGGACCACGATCACGGTCACGGTCACGGTCACGAAGGTTTCCACGGCCCTCACATCCCCCGCACCGGATGTGCTGTCGGAAGGGCTACTGGCTTGATGCCGGGTACCGGAGCGGTGACGGCCGGCATCCGCGGGCTGCGATCGGAGCGCACTCCCCGTGTCCGCCTTCGGCCGTCTTCGGCATCCCAGACGGACTGTATGCCCGGGTCGGTCTCTGTCACGGTGCGCAGGCGCGCCGTCTCCTCCATCAGTCGGCCTGTGGTCGACGTGCGCAATAGGTCGTTCGCGGCGGCCATCAGCGAGGCGGCTGAGGCCAGAGTCGCCTCCGGACCAGGGCAGCGGGGCCACCAGGCGCCATGCAGGAGTGCCGGTGTCGAGCCGGTGGAAGTCGACGACATGGGGAGAGGGGGAGCGGCGGGCGGGTGTCCGAGTATCGGCGGGTACGAAACGGTCGCAGTCATGACGCGAACCCTGCTCCGGACCGGTCGGAATCGGTCCGGCGTGAGCAATCGCCGAAAATGACACCGGCATGGAGGCCGGTGCGCGGAATACCCTCGGTAACTCCAGGTTACTCCTCCGGCTTGCCGTACGGACTTCGCCCGGCGGTTGCGGTCGGTTGCCTGGGCCGACCCGTCCGCCGACCGCAGTGCGGACCGTCGCGGAACAACCTCCGCACCGACAACTCGATCAGTACCGGACGGCCGCCCACAGCCACGTCGGCCAACGTGCGGCCTTAGCGACTGCGCACCCGCGCAGACCCCGGCCCGCGGTTCGGGCACGCGACCGCCGACTCGGCGGTGTGATACGCGTGTGGTGTCCGACGCGGTCTTGCGTCACTGGGCTATCTGCTGAAGGAGGCGTCGAGCGCGCTCCGCGTGGCCATGGAGGAGGTGCTGCGGCCGCTCGGGATGAGCGTGACGCACTACTCCTGCCTGGAACTGCTGGCTCAGCGGCCGGGCTTGTCGAACTCCGAACTCGCGCGAGGCGCGTTCGTGACCCGGCAGTCGATGAACGTCCTGCTCCAGGCGCTGGAACGGGACGGCTACGTGACCAGGCCCGCGCAGGCTCCCGTCGGGAAGGTCCTTCCCACGCGGCTCACCCCTCGCGGCCGACGGAGCCTGGCGAGCGCGACCGTGGCCGTCCGGTCCGTCGAGGTCAGAATGCTGGCCGGCATGACGGAGACCGAGCGGTCAGACGCGTTCCGCCTCCTGCGGAACATGATCGACTCTCTGCGCGACGGCGACGAAGAGGAGCGAGCCCGAGGGAGGCGCCGCGATGTCCGGGCACTCCGGGCCCGGAGCCGCCGGCGAACAGCACGGCGTCGTCGAGAGGACGTCCGGCGGCCCGGCCTATGGCGGCGCGGGCAGGGGCGCGCCCTTAAGTGTCAGGGGGTGAGGAGCATCTGGCCGAAGTGCAGGTTCAGGGCCTGGATGCGCCAGCCGTCGGCGGTGCGTGTGTAGCGCAGGTCCTCACTCTGGTGGACTTCATTGGGGTGGCCGTCGTCGGCGACGGCCACCCACAGGAGCCAGTTGCCGGTGGCGGTGTCTCCGTCGACCTCGATGATCGGGTTGGTGAAGCTGTGCATGGCGAAGGTGCCGCCGGCGGTGCGCTCGCGGAGCATCTCGACGATGGCGTCGATTCCGTGGGCGTCGACGTTCATCGCGGCTGAGGTCCAGGTGGCGTCTGCGGTGAAGACGCTCGCCAGCTTGTCGAATGCGACCTCCTTGCCCAGCCAGCCCTTGTTGACGTGGTCGGAGTAGGTGGCGGTGAGCTTCTTGATGTCCTCGATGTCCTCCAGGCGCTGAATGCGCTGTTCGAGGGTGGTGTAGTCGTTCATCGTGCTGTCCTCTGTCGTGTGGTGGAGGTGGGTCCGGCGCGGGTCTGGCGGATGCGGGGCGGGGTCAGATCCAGGCCGGGGCGTGGGCCTCGTTGATACGGGCTCCGCGGGCACCGTTCGGCAGGATCTCCCTGATGCGGCCGATTTCCGTCGCGGTGAGCCGAAGGTCCGGCGCGGCGGCGTTCTGTGCCACGCGTTCGGGGTTGCGGCTGCCGGGGATCGGGACGATGTGCTCTCCCTGGGCCAGCAGCCATGCCAGCGCCAGTTGTGAGACCGTGGTGTCCCTGGCCGCGGCCAGTTCGGCCAGCTGCTCCACGGCGTCGAGGTTCGTCTCGAAGTTGCCGGGCTGCCACCAGGGGTAGACGCCGGCTTCCGCGTGCCGGCTGTCGGTGGTGTCGTACCGGTCGGCGCGCTTCACCGCGCCGGTGAGGAAACCACGGGCGAGCGGTGAGTAGGCCACCAGGCCGATGCCGAGTTCGTCGAGCGTGGGGAACAGCGCCTCGACCTCCCGCGCGAACAGCGAGTACTCGGTCTGCAGCACCGAGACGGGGTGGACGGCGTGCGCCCGGCGCAGGGTCTGCGGGCCGGCTTCGCTCAGACCGAGGTACCTGACCTTGCCGGCGTCGACGAACTCCTTCATCGTGCCGACGACGTCCTCGATGGGGACGGCGGGGTCGACCCGGTGCTGGTAGAGCACATCGATGTGGTCCATCCCGAGGTGGCGCAGGCTGTTGTCGACGACCTCGCGGATGTGTTCCGGACGGCTGTCGAATCCGTACTCGCGGGTGAAGCCGAACTTGGTCGCGATGACGACATCGTCGCGGAAGCCCTTGACCGCTGCGCCGAGCACCTTCTCGTTCTCGCCCCAGCCGTAGAGCTCCGCGGTGTCGAAGAAGGTCACGCCCAGGTCGTAGGCGTGGCGGATGGCGGTGGCGCCCGCGGTGGCGTCGGCCGGTCCGTAGGCCGAACTGATGCCCATGGATCCGTAACCGATGGCGGAGACCGTGAGGCCCTGACCGCCGAGTGTGCGCTGGTGCATCTGTCTCTCCTGGATAGCGCTGCCTGCTGATTGCCTTGTCACTGTATGACGAAGGTGTCAGTGACTGTCAACTGTGGCAATGTATGATGCGTCCATGGGGTTGAGAGAGCAAGCGCGGGAAGCCATTCGCGGGGCCATCGCGGAACACGCGCTGGCTCTTTTCGACGCCAAGGGCTTCGACGAGACGACGGTCGAGGACATCGCCGTCGCTGCCGGTATCTCCAGCCGCAGCTTCTTCCGCTACTTCCCGACCAAAGAGGACGCCGTCATCGTCGACCCGGCGGGCCCTGGCCTCCTCGTGCGGGACGCGCTGGCCGCCCGGCCCGCCGACGAGGTGCCCTGGCAGGCCATGCGGGCCGCCCTTCAGCCGATCGTCGACATCGCCGACGCCGACCCCGAACGCACCCTGCGTGCCATGCGGGTGATCATCGCCACCGCGTCCCTGCGTGCGCGCAATCTCGAAAAGCACATCGTCTGGGCGGAGATGATCACGCCCGTCATGGCCGCACGCCTTGCCGCGCCCCGTGGCGGCGACGTTCCCGCGCAGGCGGTCATCGTGGCCGGGCTGTCCTGTCTCGACGTCGCCTTCGCGGGCTGGATCGCCGACGACGGTGCCGGCAGCTTCGGTGACCTCCTCGACCTGGCCTTTGCGAGCGTTGGCGGCTGATCCTGCGTGCCGCCGGGGTCACCGCCGGCCGGATCCCTCGCACCGGATCCCGCTGGAATCAATGACCAAGGCTGTCGAGACGCGTGGGCCTTCCGTCCGTAATGCTGTTGGGCACCTGTCCCCGGACGGATCTACGACCTGCAGGAGTTTCAGTGCGCCTCTCTTGGACTGTGGCGGGAGCCTTCGTCGTCGGTGGTGCTGCGAGCCTTGCGCTCGCGGCGTTCGTCTACCCGGGCACCCTGGGCGCCGGCGCTGCCTCGACCTCGCACGACACCGTCATCGCCCAGACGCAGTGGGGTCCGCTCACCGAGTCGGACCGGGACTTCGTCGTCAAGGTCCGCGCGGCTGGGCTGTGGGAATACCCGGTCGGGCAGATGGGATTGCAGAAGGGCACTTCCAAGGCGGTCGTCATCGCGAGTCAACACCTCGTCGACGGACACTCCGCACTGGACACGACCTGCCGCAAGATCGCACCCATGCTGAACATCACGCTGCCCAACGTCGCGAGCCCCCAGCAGCAGGGGTTCGTGTTCACGCTGACAGCCGACAACGGCGAGCAGTTCGACACGGACTTCGCCAACATCCTGCGGATGACCCACGGATCGATCTTCAACACGGTGGCGAAGATCCGCTCCACCACCAAGAACACGCTGGTTCGCGCCCTGGCGGACCAGGCCAACGACACCGTGCTCGATCACATCACGGTCATGGAGAAGACCGGCCTGGTCGACTTCGAGCAGACCCTCGCGAAGCAGACCACCCCGCCTACGCTGCCCGCGTCCGACCTGACCCCGCCTCCTCCGGCCTTCGGCCAGCCGACGGTCGTCCTCGCCCCGCCGCCCAGCGCCACGTCCACTCCGGTGAACATCGACGCGATCTCCGCAGGCGGCGCGGCTCCCGGTTCCGTCCTGCCGACCGGCTGAGGGCCTGCGTTCAGGAGATCCGCCATCCTGTCGGCCAGGCCAGGCCAGGCCAGGCCAGGCCAGACCAGACCAGACCCAGAGGCGCAGGGCCTCGGCGATCCGCCGGGCTGTCCTATCCCTGTCGCTGGGCCAAACTCCTTGGTTCCGGACGCAGTTCGCGCCCGGCACCACGACGAGGGGCCTTCCCACGGCCGGGTCGGCCGCTACGTCGAGGACCGCACGACGAGGTCCGCGACGACACGTTCGACACGGCAGGACGCGCGGCCGTCCATCTGCTGAAGGAGAAGCCGGGCCGCGCTTTCGCCCACTTGCCGGGCGGGGTAGCTGATCGTGGTCAGTCGTGGTCGCACGAGCGAAGCGAAGTCGATGTCGTCGTGGCCGATGACAGCGATGTCTGCGGGTATCTCCACCCCCGCCTGCTCGGCACCGTCCATGACACCGACAGCGGTGACGTCGTTGACGCACATCACGGCATCCGGCCTGAGGCGCGCGGCCATCAGGCGCTCGAAGCCGAGCACTCCGGCTCGGCGGGTGTGCTCCCCGGGGATGACCAGGTCCTCGGGAATGCTCAGTCCCGCCGCTGCGGCCGCGTCTTTGATGCGTTCCAGGCGAGGGTCACCGCCGGTCGCGTCCTCGGGGCCGGCGATCACACCGACGCGCCGCCGTCCCGAGGCGGCCAGCAGGGCCAGCGCCCGCTGCACCGCGGCGGTGGAGTCCGGCATGACGAGATCGACATCACTGAACTCGACGTCGGCACTGACCACAGCGGGGACACCCGCCCGCCGCAGATCCTTGAACGCGTCCCGGTCGAGCCGGAACGGTGTCATGACGACGCCCGCGAACCGCTGGCCGACGACCTCGCGCAGCAGATCCTCCTCGGTTTCCCGGCGGGCGGCGGTGTTGCTGACGACCACGTGGTAGCCGCGCGCCCGCAGTTGGTCCTGCAGCGCGCCGGCCAGGTGCGCGTAGAACGGGTTGGCGATGTCCGGGACGATGAGGGCGACGAGGGTGGACCGTCCGGTGCGGAGGCTGCGTGCCACCGGGTTCAGGGTGAAACCGAGCCGCCTGACGGCCTCTTCGACAGCATGCCGTGTCTCTTCGGCAACTGGACGCTTGCCGCTCAGGACGTAGGAGACGGTCGCCGAAGAGACCCCGGCCGCACGGGCGACGTCGGTCATGGTCACTCGGCGCCGCATCGACCCTCCCGCCTGCATCCGTCGCCTCTCGCTGTCCGGCCCCCGGTCGCGACTGGAGAACGCGGCACCGCATCGCACGTGACGGCTGCCACTGTATGCGGTCAGCGCCGTCGTCACCGCCGTCGGTTCCCTCGGTGAGCGGTCCGACGCCAGGAATGTGCGCGCAGTCCGCTCCTCGCCGACTCCATCTGATCCCCGGAAGGCGAATGCGGATGACCCGCCTGGTCCGGAGAATGCTCGGAGTACGTTTTCAGCCCGTAGCCGAGTAGGGCTGATATGAGTGCGCGTCCGGGAAGGTGATAAAGGGCCTCCAGTTCACGCACCGCGCCTTCGCATCGCCTGCACCTGCTTCGGTGATCGGAGAATTCCGGGCTTATGTCGAGTTGGGACCGCCGTGCTGCGGTGTCCATGATGCGTACGTATCCGCGACATTCAGGACTTGCGTCGTCGATCTCCAGGTAGGCCTGCAGATAGTTGCGGCCCAGCGTGAGCAAGGCGTGATCATAGTGGTACGCGAACTCCTCCACGGTCGTTCCCGCGTGCAGGCAGGCCACCTCGGCGCTGCTGCCTTCGACCTCGATGTACCAGAGCAGTTCTTGCTCGTGTTGAGGTGTGCGACGCAGGGCTCGGAGCATGACGTTGCGACGCGCCCATCCAGGAACGGCGAGAGCCGGATCGACTCCGCGGCTCGTCAGCCACCGGACGAAGTCGGGGTGCAGGCGGTGTCCGCGCTCGTCGCCAGCCCACTCCGCGGCGAGTTCCTGAATCAAAATCAGCATGCTGTGCCGGACGGCCCGTGGTCTGAAACGGCCTGCGGTCGCGGCCGTCTCCGTGATCGAAATCGCCTGCCATGCGAGCTGGTTGGCATAGCGTTCTTCGGGCGCACACTGCCAGGCATGACGAAAGAGTGACGGCATATGGCGGCCGCGAAAGAGCTGTACCGTCTCGTGTGCGGGTGGTTCCGTGCGGGCCAGTTGAGCAATCAGCTCGGCGTCGGAGAACGGAAGTTGACTTTCCCGGCCACGCGGGTGGTTGTTCTGTCCGGACATGAACACCCCTGACGAATCGTGAGGAGGTCGGCAACGTCGAACGCGCGGCCCGCGGCTCCGGTCAAAGTGCCTAAAAAAACTATGACAGGAAGCCTCGCGCTGATTCGGGAGGATAGCGATTTCCGCGCTCGGATCCATACCGCTGCGCGCGGAGCAGGCATCTCCTGGCGGAAGTCTCGAACACGCAGAGGAACACGCTCGGTTGCCCTGCGCCGGTGCACGGGCGACCTGCGTGTCGAAGCGCTTCACGCGGTTTCACCTTTGCGTGCGAGGTCTGGTCTCCCGCCGTGTGCCCGGCGTCGAATGCGGGGTCACGGCTCCCGGACATCACTTACTGTGACGGTTCGTCAGATCGGAGTGCACGACTCGGCCGGCTGCGCTCCTCTCGTAGCGTAATCGATTACGTCATCGGCGACAGCCTTGACGGATCTGTGTCCGAGCTATCTATGCACGTCAGTCGGCTGCGTTGCCCCCGAGGGGAACGTGGCCGTCCCGCTGACGCCGAACCGCCTGTCGAATGCGCTCTCTGGCCAGTTCCTTCAGGGAGGCCGGCGCGTCGACCTGAAGGGTGTGCCTGGTGGAGGCGACGGGTTCCGCATGGCGACCGTCTTGTGACCAGTCGGTCATGACGCCGGCGGATCACAGGCCGGACGGCGCGCGACGCGCTCTCAACGGGTGCGTGGACCCTCGCCAACAGGCATGCCAGTCAGACTCGTTGACATGTGACAGAGGACGCTCCACCATGACCGGGCGGTCACATGACCGTCCGGTCATAGGAGGTGTGCCCGTGCCCACGCCCACCTGGACCCGGCTGTCGCCGGCCCGCCGTGAGCGCGTCCTTGTCGCCGCGATGGACGAGTTCGGCACCCACGGCTACTCCACCGGCAGCCTGAACGTGATCGCCCGTGAGGCCGGTGTCGCCAAGGGCTCACTGTTCCAGTACTTCTCGGGCAAACTCGACCTCTTCACCTACGTCGCCGAGCAGACCTCGCTGCGCGTCTACACACACATGCGACCCTGGCTCGAGGGCTACGACGGGACCGGCGACTTCTGCACCCACCTCGTCGACGCGCTGGAGGCCTGGCTCGACTATTTCGCACGCCGGCCGCTGGAGCGCGGCGTGGCCGCCGCCACCAACATGGAGATGGACCCGGCGGTCCGGGACGCGGTCCGCGTGCCGGTGAACGCCGTCTACCTGGCGGGTCTCCGTCCTCTGCTGGACCGGGCCGTCGCCGTCGGAGACCTGCGCAAGGACGCCGATCTCGATGCTCTGCTGGCGATCCTTCTGGTTCTCCTGCCGCATCTCGCGCTGGTCTCGCACGTCGCCGCGCCGGACCACCCCCTTCCGCTGAGCGGAATTCCTCCCGAGGACCGGCGCGAGCATCTCGAACGTCTCATCACGCCGCTGCTCGCCGACTTCAGAAGAGGAGACGAGCGATGAGTGACTTCGACCACGACTTCCTCGTCATCGACGGCTCCCCTCCTCTCCACCGGCCTTTGCGTCACTTCCTCGCTCACCATCACCGCCGTGCGCCTCCAGTCCCCCACGGAACGGACGCGATACCAAGAACTCCTGACCGCCGTCCTGACCCGTGACGGTGCACGCCCCCGTGTCCGCGTCACCGGCATCTGGGTCGACAGCGAGGTCTCCATGGCCGGCGGTCGCGCCCTGTGGGGCATTCCCAAGGAGATGGCGACCTTCGAGGTTCACCGCGCGCGGCTCACCTCTTTCGCTGCCCGAACGGACGAGGGGGAACTCGCCGCCGGACGGAACGCCGTGCGGAGGCACCTGCCCGGACGCCGGCTCATGGCCTACAAGCTCGCCCAGACAGCGGACGGCCGGATCAAGACCAGTCCGGTCCGCAGCAGCGCCGCCCTGCGACTGGCGGATGCCGAGTGGACGGCACCGGCCGGCTCGGTGCGCTCGGCCGTCGAACCCCCCTGATCAGCCTCACCCTGCGGGACTTCACCCTGCGCTTCGGGCACTGAGCGGTCCTCGCGGCGCTCACCTCCGACCGCACACCCGGACGGCACGGAGACGTACCACCGGACATCACTGTTTCGTCCCCACAGAAAAGGTGATCTCGTGTTCCGTACAATCCTGCGGTCCTTGACCGCGGTGCTGCTGACCGCCACAGCCGCCATGACCCTCTCGCCGGCGGCTCACGCATCGCAGCCGGCCGTCCAGGTGCGGGCGACCGACCCCTCCTCCACGGGGTCGTATCCCGTCGCCTACACCGACGTCACCGTGTCGGCCTCGGGCCGCTCCTACAGCGCGCGGGTCTGGTACCCCGGCACGACCGCGGGGGCGAACGCGCCGGTCGCGGCCGGTGCCCACCCGGGCCTCGCGTTCGGTCACGGCTTCTTCCAGGCCATCACCCAGTACGAGACCCTGCTCAAGCACTACGCGTCCTGGGGCGTCATCACCGTCGCCCCGAAGTCCCAGGGCGGCCTGTTCCCGAGCCACTCGGCCTTCGCCGACGACCTGAACGCCGCACTCACCTGGCTCACCAGCCAGAACAGCACGACCGGGTCGAGGTTCGCGGGCGCGGTGAACACCAGCCGTCTCGCCGTGTCCGGGCACTCGATGGGCGGGGGAGCGGCATTGCTCGCCGCGAGCCGCAACCCGGCCGTCAAGTCCGTCTCCACCCTGGCGGCCGCGGAGACCAACCCCTCGGCCGTCACCGCGTCAGGCACGCTGACCATGCCCGTCCAATACCTCGGCGGCAGCGCGGACACCGTCGCCGGTGTCGCCGCCAACCAGCAGAAGATGTACGACGCCAAGCCGTCCGCGGCCCAACTCCGCGTCATCACCGGAGGGTTCCACTGCGGATTCGAGGACAGCTCGGGCATCGGCTGTGACAGCGGGACCATCACACGCGCCGCGCAGCAGAAACTCACCGACGGCATCACGACTGCCTGGCTGTTGTACACACTGGGCGTCGACACCACGCTGTACGACCAGGTGTGGGGTTCCGCGGCCCAGAATCTCGACGGTGTGGTGTACTCCGCGAAGCCATGAGCACCGTGGGCTGAGCGCCCCGTAGCGCGGGCGGCCCACGGAAAGCCCCGTGGGCCGCCCGCGTGGTCATCGGGCCCGTCCGAGCGGCTCTTGGTGCGCGGGCGGCCGAAGGAGGGCCGGCAGGACGACGGCTGTGATGTAGGAGGCGAGTGTCTCTGGTGCCGGCGCCTGGTCGTGGAAGAGGTCGTGGACGATCACGGCTCCGAAGAGCATGGTCGGCACGAAGGCGAGAGCCGGACAGTTCTGATCGACCTCGCCCCGGTCGACGGCGTGCTGGACCATCCGGCGCAGAGCCGCGGTCGGCGGCGCGAGGAGATTCCTGTGCACCGCCTGGAGCAGAGCGGGGTCCGCCCGTGCCGCTACGGCCACGCTCCGTAGCAGGGCCGATCGCCGGTAGACCGTGTCGTCGCTTTCCAGCGCGGTCAAGGCCCGCAGGTCGCCGAGCAGGGAACCGGTGTCGATGGTGTGGATCTCGTCGGGCATTTCGTGCCGGATGGCGCTGACGACCAGGTCGGGCTTGCCGCTCCATCGGCGGTACAGGGTGGCTTTGCTGCACCGGGTGTGTGCGGCGAGTTTGTCCAGGGTGAGGGCCTCGTATCCGCCGTCCTGGATGACGCGCAGGACCACCGCGTAGATCTCCGCCTCGCGTTCGGGGGTCATGCGCCGGCGGTGCGGTGGCGCTGGGTTCGTCATGATGGTGGCCTCCAGCACGTCCGGCGGCAGTCGATCACTCGTCGCGCGCAATGCGGTCATCTGCCGGGTGATCCCACGGCCGGCTCGTCCTCGCCTCAGGAGCCGTGGGATGTCAGGCGAAGCGGGGGAAGAGCCGTGTGGCGTTGGTGCGTTCGACGGCGGCGAGTTCCCCGGGGGTGAAGCCGTCGAAGCCGGTGAGGTTCTCGATGTTGTCGTCGACGACGGCGACGGGGGCGGCGGGCCAGTCCGTACCGAAGAGCACGTGGTCGGCGCCGGTGACCTCCAGAGTCGGCAGCAGTGAGGTGCGGCTGCCGGCCAGCGCGGTCTCGTAGTACAGGCTCCGCAGCGCCTCGGACACGTGGCCCGCGTCGATCGCCGCGTCCTGGGGCGCACGTCCTGTCGCGCTGTGCGCGGCGATCCGCCAGCCGAGGGTGGGCAGCGCCCCGCCGGCGTGGGCGAGGATGAGCGTGAGACCCGGGTGGCGCCGGAAGGCACCCCGGTAGACGGCATTGACGATGTTGCGGGCGGTGTCCAGCGGGAACTCGACGACGGATGCCACCCGGCCCATCCCGAGCACGTCGATGTGCGGGCAGCTCTCGGGGTGGACGAGGACCGGGGTCCGCCGGCGGGCCAGCTCGGCGAGGACCGGTTCGAAGAACGGCTCGCCGAAGTACTGACCCTTCGCGTTGGAGGGCAGTACGACACCGTCGAGGCCGAGCGTGTCGAGGGCGTACGTGATCTCCTTCACCGCGTCGTCCGGCGCGTCGAGCGGGAGCGAGGCGAAGGCGCCGAAACGGTCGGGGCGAGCCCGTACGACGTCGGCGAGCTCCTCGTTGATGTCCCGGGCGAGCCGGACGGCGAGGCCCGGTTCTTCCATGCCGGCCAGGACCGACGGGAACGACAGCACCTGGGCGGCGATTTCGCGCTCGTCCATGAATCCGAGCGCACCGGCCACCGTCCACGGCGCGATGCGGAACCCGCCGGGGAAGACGGTCTTCTCCATGAGGCGGGCCACGGTTCCGCCCATGTAGTGCGTATGTACATCGATTCGGTCGCGGCTCATGCGATCGGCTCCTCGAACGGCGTCTTCTTCGTATCTGTGCGGTCCTGCCTGCACACCCGGACACGAATACGGCCAGTGCCCCGGATCGCGCCAGCGCCGGTTCCGTCCTCCGGAACGCGGGCCGGTCCGCCAGGGGGCGCGGTCCCCGTGTCCGGAGGCCGGGTGACAGCCGGGCCAACCGCGTGAATCCTCCGGGTGGCCTCGACCAGGCCGTCGGTAGTACGGTACTAGAGCGCTCCTTCTAGTGCGAGCGTTCTAGTACGGGAGGCCCCATGGACAGCGCCTTTTCCCCTCAGGCGGAGACGGACGCGGGCGCCGCATACTCGCTGGGGCCGACGGCGGGAGACGGCGAGCCGCTGGGTGGCGCCTCCTCATCGATCCTGTGGAAGGCGTTCGCCATCCTGGGCGTCTTCGACCGGGACCGTAATCTGCTGACCCTGAGCGAGATCAGCCGTCGCAGCGGCTTGCCCAAGTCGACCGCGCACCGCGTGGTCAAGATGCTGGTGGAACTCGGTGCGCTGGCCAGGGGAGGGGAGGACTACCGGCTGGGCCCGCTGATGTTCTCGTTCGGCAGCCGTTCGGGGGAGATCGTGCTGCGGGAGGTGGCGATGCCCCACCTGGTGCAGGCCGCCACCCGGACCGGTCACCTCGTCCAGCTCGGCGTGCTGCGCGGCCGCGACGTCCTGTACCTCGCCAAGGTGGGCGGCCGTGGATCGCTGAACCCGGTACCGGTCGGCGACCGGCTGGAGGCGCACATGACAGCGCTGGGCAAGGCCATCCTCGCGTTCTCCGACGAGCGGACGGTTGCCACGGTTCTCGACGGCCCGCTGGCACGGCGCACCCCCGCCACCGTCACCGACCGGCAGGCTCTCAGCGGCGCGCTGTCGCAGGCACTCGCCCGCCGTGTGGCGACCGACCGCCAGGAGGCCGTGCCCGGCCTGCACTGCCTGGCCGTCCCCATCGTCACCCGGGGCCGGGCCGCGGCGGCGATCTCCGTGTGTTTCCCCGCGTCCGTCGGCGCCGGTGAGCAGTTCGTCCCCGTCCTCCAGGAGACCTCGGCGCGGATTGCCCGTGCCCTGCTGCAGACCGACGCGCTCGAAGCCCGAGTGTCATGATCCGCGTAGACTCTCCAGCATGAGCATGATCGACAAGGGTGAGGTCGGTGCGGACCCGACGCCGGTCGACGGCCCCTCGTCCCGCGAGGCGATCCTGGACGCCGCGGAGCGGCTCATGGCCCACCACGGCTACGCGGACACCTCGATCTCCGCGATCTGCAAGGCGTCCGGACTGCCCGTGGGCTCGCTCTACCACCACTTCGGCAACAAGAGCGGCATCTTCGCGGCGGTGCTGGAGCGAGGCAACGGACGGTTCTACGGCGGGCTGGACGCCATGGTGGAAGCGACGGCGGGCCCGGAGGAGCGTCTCCGGCAGTACTTCGACCTCGCTCCCGAACTCCTGATGAACAACGTCGCGTACTTCAAGATCCTGCACAGCTCGCTCACCGGCGGCGACCCCGGCGTACTGGAACGGCTGGAGGAGAACAACGAGACCGTGGCCCGGCGGCTGGCCGCTGTCATCGAACCGGTGGTGCGTGCGGCGGGCGTCGCCGACGCGGCCGGTCTCGCGTTCCGGCTCGCCCGCTTCTCCGCCGTCTACGCCGCAGGAGCGATGCTCACCGCGGGGTACGTCCGAGAGCGCCTGATCGCGGAAATGGCGCCGCTGCACGGCGTCGTCCGCGCCATGATCACCGCGGCGGCGACGGCCGAGCACCCGAAGGGCTGAACCGGCCCGCGCCCCGGCTCGGCCCCGGGGTCGCTGTCGCGCCGGCGCCCCCCAGGAGATGTTGCCGTTCCGCTCGACGGAACGAATGCTGCGTCCGGCCGGAGTCATTGCCTAAACCGGAGGCGAACGCATCCGCACGCCCACGTTTCTCCGGGAGGCTCCCATGCCGCTGCCCTTCAACCCCGTCACGCTCCCGGGACGCCGCTCATGACGCCGGAGATCGAGAAAGCGGCCGACGTCCTGCTCGCGGCCGAACGCTCCGCGACACCGTGCCCGCCCGTCCGCGACCTCCTGAGAGAGGGCGGTGCCGTGTCCGCCTACTCCGTTCAGCGGCTGAACATCGCGCGCAAGCTGGTGGGGGACCGCCGTGTCGTCGGCCGGAAGATCGGTCTGACATCGCCCGCGGTCCAGCGCCAACTCGGCGTGGGCCAACCGGACTTCGGCACCCTCCTGTCGGACATGGCGGTGGCCGACGGCGGCACGGTCGGCCACCGCCGGTTGCTGCAGCCGAAGGTGGAGGCCGAGGTCGCCCTCGTCCTCGGCGCCGACCTGCCGCACGTCGAGCCGACCGTGGCCGACGTGCTCAGGGCCGTCGACTTCGCCCTGCCCGCCCTGGAGATCGTCGACAGCCGCATCGCCGAATGGGACATCACCTTCGCCGACACCGTCGCGGACAACGCCTCATCGGGGCTCTTCGTCCTCGGCGGCGCCCCGGTGCCGCTGACCGCCGTCGATCTCAGGTCGGTGCGGATGACCTTGCTGAGCGACGGCACCAAGGTCTCCGAGGGATCGGGCGCGGACTGCCTCGGGGGTCCGCTGAACGCCGCGGTGTGGCTGGCGGCCACCCTCGCGCGGCTCGGCGATCCCCTGCGCGCCGGAGACATAGTGCTCACGGGTGCGCTGGGCCCCATGGCCGTCGCGCAGCCGGGACGGACGTTCGAAGCCCGGATCTCCGGCCTGGGATCCGTGCGGGTCGCCTTCGCGGCCGACGACGCGGACGAAACCGCCCAGGGCTGATCCAGCACGGCGAAGCGGACGAGAGCGGACCGGCAAGCGGCTGAGCCGGTCCGCATCGAGTCCGCGCACTCCCGCGCACGATCCCCTCGTGCCGGAGCGGCATGACAGAAGTGCCTCTCGCACCTACGGCACGCGGTCCGCCCACGCACGCCTCCGGACTGCGCACAGTTGCCCATGGCCCGCGCTCCGCCCGCATGATCGCCGTTCCGGCCAACGGCACGATCGGTGCCCAGCGTCCGCCGCGTGAGCTGTCATGAGAACGGGCTGCCCCTGTGTCGGCGCCGACCCTCCGGGTCGCCTCTTCGACCGGACGGGCGGCATCCGCCCACCGCGGCCCCGGACGGGCGCCGGGCCGCCCCGGACACCGTCCAGAACCGCCGCGAAGCATCACAGTGACCTCGGAAGGACACGTCATGGCCACTGCCCCCCTCCCTCGAACCGACCGGACGGAAGCACGCCGCACACGCCGGTGCCCGGCCACCGCGACGCCCACTCGCCGCACTGAGGAGGCCCGATGAGCGTCAGGAGCGCCGGCGGCGTGCCGGACCGGATCGTCGTGGTCGGCGCCGGAGTGGCCGGCATCGCCGCCGTGGAACACCTCAGATCACTCGGGCACAGCGGGAAGATCACCTTGATCGACGCGGGCGAACAGCCCTACGACCGGCCGCCGCTGAGCAAGGCGTTCCTGCTGGGCGAGGCCGACGTCGAGCAGATCCGGCTCGTCCCCGAGACCTGGTTCGACGACAACGACGTCGAACTGCGCGCCCGACGCTCGGCGGTCCGGCTGCGTCCGGCCGAGGGCTCGGTGGAACTCGATGACGGCTCGCACGCGCCCGCCGACGCGGTGCTGCTGGCCACCGGTGGCATCGCCCGGCGCCTCCCGGTCCCCGGCGGGGACCTGCCCGGGGTGCGCGTCCTGCGTACGGTCGACGACGCCCGCGCTCTGCGCGAAGCCCTGGTGCCCGGCGCCCGTGCCGTCGTGATCGGCGGCGGCCTGATCGGCGCCGAGGTCGCCTCCAGCGCCGTGGCCCTGGGCTGTGAGGTCACCTTGATCGAGCCGGTCGTACCTCCCCTGGAGCCCGCCGTCGGAACGGAGATCGCCACCCTCCTGCACCGTCAGCACACCCAGGCCGGGATCCGCTTGGTCACGGACACCGTGGCCCGTATCGAGGAGGACCGGGGCCACCTCCTCGTCGCCACCGGTGCGGGCCAGGAGTACGCCGCGGACGTCGTGGTCACCGGCATCGGCATGACGGTGCCCGGCGACCTGGCCCGCAGCGCCGGTCTCGACACCGCGGACGGAGTGATCGTCGACCGCTTCCACCGAACGTCCCACCCTGCCGTCTTCGCCGCCGGTGACACCGCCCGGATCCGCCGGCCGGACGGCACCCTGCACCGCCGCGAACACTGGCAGGCGGCGCGGCAGGACGGACGGACCGCGGCGGCCGCCATGCTCGGGCAGCCGCTGCCGGCCACCGATCCGGACTGGTTCTGGAGCGACCGCCACGGCGTGCACGTGGAAGGCGTGGGAGACCTCCGCACCGGTGGCCGACGCGTCCTGCGCGGTGCACCGGACAGCCTCCCCCTGGCCGTGTTCGACCTCGCCGACGACGGACGCCTGCTCGGCGCCGCCGCCGTCGACGACCCCCGCGCCATCGCCGCCGCCCGCCGGCTGATCAGCGCGGGTGCCGTGCCGGATCCCGACCTGCTGGCCGACACGTCCGTCAACCCTCGCGCGTGGCTTCGCCGGTGAACCCCACACCGTCGGTCCACCGCCTCTCGAAGGATCTCGAAGGAGACAGCATGCCCCTCCGTTGCGCGATCGTCGGATCCGGCAACATCGGTTCCGACCTGATCGCCAAGATGCGGCGGTCGCCGGTGCTCGAACCGCGCCTCCTGGTCGGTATCGACCGCGCGTCCGACGGCCTGCGCCGCGCCCGCCGCGCAGGCGTGGAGACCACCAGTGACGGCGTCGAAGTTCTGCTCGAGCGCGCCGACGAGTTCGACCTCGTCCTGGAGGCGACCTCGGCTGCAGCGCACCTCGCGAACGCACCCCGCTACCGGGAAGCGGGCCTCGCCGTGCTGGACCTCACCCCGGCGGCCGTGGGCCCTTACGTCGTTCCTGCCGTCAACCTGGACCAGGTCGTCGCGGAACCCAACCTCAACATGGTCACCTGCGGCGGCCAGGCCACCGTGCCGATCGTCGCGGCCATCAGCGATGTCGCCTCCGTCTCGTACGCCGAGATCGTGGCGACTCTCGCCAGCCGGGCCGCGGGTCCGGGCACCCGGGCGAACATCGACGAGTTCACCGAGACCACCTCCGACGCCTTGGTGAAGGTCGGCGGGGCGGCATCGGGCAAGGCGATCATCGTGCTCAATCCCGCCGAGCCACCCGTCATCATGCGCAACACGGTCTTCGCCGCCGTCGACCCCTGCGCCGACCACGACGAGCTGCGGGCGTCGATCGACAAGACCGTGGCGCTGGTACAGGGCTATGTGCCCGGATACGAGCTGGCCGCCCCCGTACAGATCGACCCGGAGCAGGGCCCCGGCGGCAGTACGAAGGTGAGTGTCTTCGTCCGGGTCCGCGGGGCCGGCGACTACCTCCCCATGTACGCCGGAAACCTCGACATCATCACCGCCGCTGCCATCGCGACCGCCGAGCGCCTCGCCCCGCAGCTGGAAAGGACCCGCGCATGACCGCCGACCGACCGGGCCTCCTCGGCTCGCCCGTGATCCACGACGGCGCCGCCCGCGATCCCCTCGCGGATCGTACGATCAGCGTCTGCGACACCACCCTGCGCGATGGTTCGCACTCCGTGGCCCACCAGTTCACCGTCGACGACGTACGCGCCGTCGCTCGCGGCCTCGACGCAGCCGGAGTGCACGTCGTGGAAGTCACCCACGGCGACGGCCTGGGCGGGTCGTCCTTCAACTACGGCTTCGGCGCCGAGAGCGACCTCGACCTGATCAAGGCCGCACGCGCGGAGCTGACCACGTCCAAGCTCGCCGCACTGCTCCTCCCCGGCATCGGCACCATTGACGACCTCAAGGCGGCCACCGCCGAGGGCATCGACATCGTGCGGGTGGCCACCCACTGCACCGAGGCCGACATCGCCGTCCAGCATCTCGGAGCAGCGAAGCAGCAAGGGCTGGAAACCGTCGGCTTCCTGATGATGTCCCACATGACCAGCCCCTCCGCACTGGCGGAACAGGCACAGATCATGCGCGACTCCGGAGCCGACACGATCTACGTCGTCGACTCCGCCGGGGCTCTCCTGCCGCACCAGGTCGTGGAGCGCGTCGAAGCACTGCGCGACCGGCTGGACGACGACGTCATCCTCGGCATGCACGCCCACAACAACCTCGGAGTCGGCGTCGCCAACGCCCTCGCCGCCGCCGAGGCCGGTGCCGGAATCCTCGACGGGTCGTGCCACGGTCTGGGCGCGGGTGCGGGCAACGCCGCCACCGAGGTGATGGTGGCGGCGCTCGAGCGGGCCGGCGCGGACACCGGCATCGTCACCCGGCTGCTCATCGACGTCGCCGAGGAGGTAGTGGCGCAGCGCTGCGCGGGCAAGCTCCCCCGTCTCGACCGGGGCAGCCTGCTCCTCGGATACGCCGGCATCTACAGCTCGTTCCTGCTGCACACGCGTCGGGCCGCGGCGCGCTACGGCGTGCCGGAAGCGGAGATCATTGTGGAACTGGGCCGGCGGCGAGTGGTCGGAGGCCAGGAGGACATGATCATCGACGTCGCGCTGGAGCTCAGTTCACGCTAGGCGCCGCCCATTCGCGGATCCTGCGTTCACAGACGCCCGTGTGCGGCACCCGAGGTCGTCGGGTGCCGCACACGGGCGTCCTCGTGCCGCCGCAGTGGCCGGTCCACTCGGACGAACCAGATGCCCGCGGCTGCCTCCGCGCGGCCGGGACGACCGCCATGCCTGCCCACGGCGCCGGTCGCCGGAATGCGCCGTTTCCCGAGGTCACAGGAGCGCCACGGCCTTGACGTGTCGCAAGGAGCGGGGTTTGTGACGTGCTCGTGTCGGGCGCGTGTCGGGTGGCGAACAGATTCCGTTCCGGTCTCCGGAACCGTGCGTGTCCCTGCGCCTGATTCGGACCGAGACTCGGGAGACGTACCCACCGGGCACCGATCCCGGAGCGGCCGAGCGGTCCTCGATGTCACGCAGGACCGGTATCGAGCCCGCGCAGCGGCGGTTCCGCCGTGAAGACCAAGACACAGCATCCAACGAAGGGTGAAGTGCATGTCCACCATCCACGCCCTGGGCTACCTCGTCGTGAGGGGCCCGGTCGCCGAGTGGCGACGCTATGGCGCCGATGTCCTCGGCGCACAGGTCTCCGACAGCTCCACCGACAGCGAGCTGCGGCTGCGCATGGACGACCGGGCCTACCGGATCCTGGTCGAGGACGGCGAACCCGGCGGCCCCACCAGCCTGGTGGCGCTGGGCTTCGAGACGGCGAACGCGGTCGGACTCGACGCGCTGATCGCGCGGCTGGGCGCCCAAGGCATCGAGGTGACGGAGAATCCCGAGCTGGCCGAGCGACGCCAGGTCCGCCGGCTGTTCACCTTCGAGGACCTCGACGGCAACACCCTTGAGGCGTACTACGGCCAGCACACGGACCACCGCGCGTTCGTCTCGCCGCGTGGGGTGAACTTCGTGACCGGCGACATGGGTGTCGGACACACCTTCCTGCTGTCGTCCGACGCTCAGAAGGCCTCGGAGTGGTACATCGACGTCCTCGGCTTCCGGCTGAGCGACACCATCGACTTCGGTGTCTCCGAGGGCATCTTCCTGCACTGCAACTCGCGCCACCACACCATCGCGCTGGCCACCTTCCCCGGCGCCCCGTCCGGCATCGGCCACCTGATGATCGAGGTGGACCGCCTCGACTCCGTGGGCCGCGCCCTGGACCTGGTGGCCGCATCACCGGAGGCGCTGACCATGGCGATCGGCGAGCACACCAACGACCGGATGACCTCCTTCTATGTGAAGACCCCTTCGGGCTTCGACGTCGAGTACGGCTGGAACGGCCTGCTGATCGACGACGCCGACTGGACCGTGGGTCACTACAGCTCCCCCAGCAACTGGGGGCACAAGTTCACGGCCCCGCCGCCCGCGCCGCCGGCTTCCGCCGACGCCGCGCCGAGCCTGTAAGGGAGGCCACCTGTGATCGACATCTCCTCCTTCGACCCCGCCGGCGGCCTGCTGGATCCGCGGATCTACACCGACCCGGACGTCTACCAGCGCGAACTGGAGCAGGTCTTCGGCCGCTCCTGGCTGTTCCTGACGCACGAGTCGCAGCTGCCCAAGCGGGGCAGCTTCATCCAGACGTACATGGGGGAGGACCCGGTCCTCGTCGTGCGGCAGCGCGACAACAGCGTCAAGGCGTTCCTCAACCAGTGCCGCCACCGCGGCATGCGGATCTGCCGCGCGGACGAGGGCACCAGCAAGACCTTCACCTGCAGCTACCACGGCTGGGCGTACGACCTTGAGGGCAACCTCATCAACGTCCCCGAGGAGGACCGCGCCTACCGCAACGACATCGACAAGTCGAAGTGGGGGGCGCTGAAGATCCCGCGGGTCACCAACTACAAGGGCCTGGTCTTCGGCACCTGGTCCGCCGACGTGCCGGAGTTCGAGGAGTACCTCGGCGAGATGGCGTACTACCTCGACACCGTCCTCGACATGTACGACGGCGGCATCGAGCTGGTGCCCGGCCCGATGAAATGGGTCATCGACTGCAACTGGAAGTTCGCGGCCGAGCAGTTCGCCAGCGACATGTACCACGCGCCGATCTCGCACGCCTCCGCCGCCGTCGCGATGTTCGAGGACCCGGCGCTGCAGGGGATGATGTCCCCGCCGAAGGAGGCCCCGGGCCGCCAGTTCGCCGGCAACGGCCACGGATCGGGATCCTTCTGGATCCCCGAGTTCGGCCCGAACCCGCAGTACGGCCCCTCGTTCAACGCGTGGAACATCGCCAACCGCGACAAGGTCTTCGCGAACATCGGTGTCGAGCGGGCCCACAAGGTCTTCGCGCACAACACCTGCTTCCCCAACTTCTCCTGGCTCGGCCAGTCCAACACCATGCGGGTGTGGCACCCGCGCGGCCCCGGCCAGATCGAGGTCTGGGCCTGGACGTTCGTCCCCAAGGACGCGCCGCAGGCGGTCAAGGACGACATCGTCAAGAGCAGCCAGTTCACCTTCAGCCCCGCCGGTGTCTTCGAGACCGACGACGGCGAGAACTGGACCGAGGTGCAGATGGTGCTGCGCGGCTGGAAGGCCCGGCAGAACACCTTCAACGCACAGATGGGCCTCGGCTACGAGGAGCGCGACACCCACGGCCTGCCCGGCAGGTCGAACGACGTGTACAGCGAGACAGCGGCCCGCGGTTTCTACCAGCGCTGGAAGGACCTGATGCTCGGCGTTTCCTGGGCCGGCATCACCGAGCTCGACGCCGCCCGCCGGGCCTCCGAGGAGGAGGTGCACTCCGTATGACCACCACCGAGCAGCAGCCGCAGACCACGGCGGCCTCCGCGCTGCGGACCACGTCGCCGGAACTCCAGCACCGCGTCCAGCAGTTCCTCTTCGCCGAGGCGGAACTCCTGGACGACCACCGCTACCAGGACTGGCTCGCCCTCTGGGCCGAGGACGCCCACTACTGGATCCCCACCCGGATGACCCGCACCATCCGGGAGCGCCACCAGGAGCTGTCCCCGCTGGGCGCCGGCGCACACGTCTCCGACGACTACGACCAACTGCGCGGCCGCATCCGTGCCATCGTCTCCGGCATCCACTGGTCCGAGGAGCCGCCGTCCCGCACCCGGCGCCTGCTGACCAACGTGCGGATCGACGAGCGCGCCGACGGCACCCTCGATGTGCGCACCAACTTCTGGGTCTACCGCAGCCGACTGGAGCGCCACCAGGACTGGTTCGCCGGCGAGCGTTTCGACGTGCTGCGCCCGGCGGAGGCGGAGTTCGGCTACCCGTACCGGATCGCCGACCGAAAGATCGTTTTCGAGCAGACCACCCTGCTCGCACCCAGCGTCAGCATCTTCTTCTGACCGTCGTCCGGCGACGGCCCGAGGAAACCCAACAGGAGAGATCATGACCATGACCGACGTGCAGACCCGCTGGGTGCGGCTGTGCGCTCTGTCCGAGCTGGAGGACGACGAGGGGCTGCGCATCGCGACCGTCCCTCCCGTGTCGGTCTACCGCTCCGAGGACGAGCTGTTCTGCATCGACGACACCTGCACCCACGAGGACTTCTCCCTCGCCGAGGGCTGGGTGGAGAACTGCGTCGTCGAGTGCACCCTGCACATGGCGAAGTTCGACCTCCACTCGGGGAGGTCGCTCTGCCCGCCCGCCGTCAACGCCGTCAAGGTCCACGAGATCAGGGCCGAGGGCGACGACGTGCTGGTCAACCTGCCCGTCGCCTACACCCTCCCCGAGGAGGACTGAGATGGGCTGGCTGGAGAACACCTCCGTCCTGGTCACCGGCGGAGGGTCCGGCATGGGCCGGGCGATCGTGGAGCGGTTCGTGGAGGAGGGCGCCCGCGTCGCCGTCTTCGACCGCTCGGCGGACAAACTCGCCGACGTCGCGGAGCAGTTCGGTGACGCGGTGCGAACCGTCCAGGGCGACGTCACCTCGACCGCCGACAACGCGGCCGCGGTGGACACGGCCGTCGGTGCCTTCGGCGGACTGGACGTCTTCATCGGCAACGCCGGGGTCTGGGACTTCTCCCGGTCCCTGCTGGACAGTTCACCCGAGGACCTGGCCAAGGGCTTCGACGAGCTGTTCGCCGTCAACGTCAAGGGCTACCTGCTGGGTGCCAGGGCATCCGCCGAGGCTCTGCGCACGTCGCGCGGCAGCATGGTCTTCACCCTGTCCAACGCGTCGTTCTTCCCCGGCGGCGGCGGCCCGCTGTACACCGCTTCCAAGCACGCCGGCACCGGACTGGTGAAGCAACTCGCCTTCGAGCTGTCCCCCGAGATCCGGGTCAACGGCGTGGCACCCGGCGGCATGGCGACCGACCTGCGCGGTCCGGACTCGCTCGGGTTGAGCGACACGAAGATCACCGATGCCCTGCCGCTGCGCGAACTGATGATCAAGCACTCGGCCCTTCAGCGCGAGATCACGGCGCAGGACTACGTCGGCACCTACGTGCTGCTGGCGTCGCGCCGGAACTCGGCCAGCGTGACCGGGACCGTCTTCGACATCAGCTCGTTCGGCACCCCACGCCGACCCGGTCCCTGAACGGAACCGGTACCCCCGGGCCTGGTGCGCGGTTCCGGCCCGAACCGCGCCCCGGGCGATTCCACCACTTGTCCGCCTACGTACGAGGAGCACTGCGCGTGACCTCCGCATCCCCGGCCCTGACAGCCCAGAGCACCAGCCGGTTCGTACAGACCAAGCGTTTTCGCATCCACTACCACGAAGCAGGCCAGGGACACCCGATCGTCCTCCTTCACGGCAGCGGTCCCGGAGCGACCGGGTGGAGCAACTTCCGCCCCACCATCGAAGCCCTCAGCGGCGGGCACCGCGTACTGGCGGTCGACATGCCCGGATGGGGCGAGAGCGACACCCAGACCGCCGATACCGGCCGTGACCACGTCGACGCCCTGACCGACTTCCTGGACGAGGTCGGCGTCGACCGGGCCGCACTCGTCGGCAACTCGATGGGCGGCATGACCGCGATCTCCACCGCGATCCGCCACCCCGACCGGGTCAGCCATCTCGTCACCATGGGAGCCCCCTGCCCGGGCCCCAACCTCTTCTCGGCCGGCAACGGACCGAGCGAGGGACTGAAAGTACTCATCGAGGCCTACCAGGAGCCCACCGCCGAGAACATGAAGCGTCTCGTCCGCATCATGTGCTTCGACCCCGCCATGGCCACCGACGAACTCGCCGCACTGCGCTCCGCCGCCGCGACCGCACACCCCGAGCACCTGCGCAGCTTCCTGGAAGGTGCGCAGGTTCCGCCCCACGAGTCGCCCATGGCCGCGTTCTTCGGCCTCACCCCCCAACTGGGCGGGATCAAGGCTCCGACCATGGCCATCCACGGACGCGACGACCGGGTGGTGCACTTCGAGAACAGCCTGCGCCTGACGACGGTGGTGCCCGACTCCCGCCTGGTGCTGCTCAACCGGTGCGGCCACTGGGCCCAGATCGAGCACGCGGCCGAGTTCAACCGCCTGGTCGCCTCGTTCGTCGGCACGGTCTGAGTGGCTCCCGACCCATCGCCCGCCGCCCACCGCCTGACGTTCACGGTGCTGGCGGTGGGCGTCACGGCCTTCTCACTGGTCCAGTCCCTCATCATCCCGGTCATGGGCGGACTCGCCCGGCAGTACGGCACCGACCCGGCCACGATCACCTGGCTGCTCACCGCCTATCTGATGTCGGCGTCCGTCTGTACCCCGATTCTCGGCAGGCTCGGCGACGCGTGGGGCAAGAACCGGGTGCTCGTCGGGTGCCTGACCGTCCTGGCCGTCGGCTGCGCCGTCTCGGCGCTGGCACCCGACCTGGGCTGGCTGATCACCGGTCGTGCCGTCCAAGGAGTCGGCGGAGGCATCCTCCCCGTCTCGTTCGGCATCATCCGTGACGAGTTCCCGCCCGAGAACCGGCCCTTCGCCATCGGCTTCGTCTCCTCGCTGCTGGCCTTCGGCATCGGCTGCGGCACCGTCGTGGCGGGACCGATCGTCGACGCGCTCGGCTACGGAGCGCTGTTCTGGCTGCCGTGCCTGGCGAGTGCCGCGGCCGCCGTGGTCGCCTTCCGGTTCGTGCCGCCGTCGCCGGCGCGAAGCCGTGAACGGATCAGCGTCCTACCGGCCGTCCTGCTGGCCACCTGGCTGATCATGCTCGTCCTCGCCATCAGCGAGGCTCCGCGCTGGGGCTGGAACTCCCGGACGGTCCTCGGCCTGCTCGCCGGGGCGATCGTGCTGCTGACGGTGTGGGTCCGCGTCGAGACGACGTGTCGCCCACCGCTGATCGACCTGCGGCTGATGCGGCGGCCGGGCGTGGGGGCCGCCAACCTCGTGGCCCTCCTCACGGGCTTCGGCCTGTACGCCTTCAGCAGTCTGGTACCACAACTCGCGCAGACCTCGCCTGCCGTGGCCGGCTTCGGTCTCGACTTCGGTGCCGGCGAGTCAGGGCTGATGATGCTGCCCGGGTGTCTGCTGAGCTTCGTGGCGGGACTGCTGGCCGCTCCGGCGGCGCAGCGGTTCGGAGCCAAGCGGCTCATGCTGATCGGAGCTTTGACCGGCGCCGCGGGCACCGCCCTCCTCGTCTTCCGGCACGACCAGGCGTGGCACCTCTACCTGGGGACGAGCATCAACGGCTTCGGTATCGGACTCACACTCGCACTCCTGGCCAACGTGGTCGTGGCCACCGTACCGGCGTCGCAGACAGGAGTGGCCTCCGGAACGAACGCCAACCTGCGGACCATCGGTGGCGCCATCGGCTCGGGAGTGCTCGCGAGTGTGATCGCCGGCAGTCAGAACGGCGCGGGCGTTCCGACCGAAGAAGGCTACGTGCACGGGTTCGCCGTCATCACGTGCCTGCTGCTCGCCGCGGGTGCAGCCGCTCTGTCCATCCCTCCGCTCCTGCAACGCGACCGGGAAGCACGGCCGGCCACGGAATTGGCGTCCGCTTCCTGAATTCCCCCCTTTCATAGCGTCAGAGTCACGTTTCGAATGACAGATGGGTCAGATATCTCATGCGTATGGTCGTCACGGGAGCTTCCGGCAAGCTGGGCAAACTGGTGATCGAGGGGCTTCTGGCGGAAGTGCCCGCCGAGCGGATCGTCGCGGTCGTGCGTGACCCGGCCAAGGCCGCCTCACTCGCCGCGGCCGGTGTCGAGGTGCAGACAGCCGACTACAACGAACCCGGCACGCTGAACGGCCTGTTCCGTGCGGGCGATGTCGTGTTGCTGATCTCGGGCAGCGAGATCGGCCGGCGGGTGCCGCAGCATGCTGCCGTGGTCGAAGCGGCCGAGCGCGCCGGAGTGGCCCGCATCGCGTACACGAGCCTCCTCGGCTGCCCGCAGGCGAAATTCGCCCTCGCCGACGAGCACAAGGCGACCGAACAGATCATCCTCGACTCGGGAGTGCCGTACACACTGCTGCGTAACGCCTTCTACACCGAGGTGTACACGGACCAGATTCCTGCCCAGCTGGAGCACGGCCTCGTCGGCAGCGCGGCGGACGGGCGCATAGGTGCAGCGACTCGCGCGGACCTCGCCGCCGCTGCGGTGGCCGTTCTGGTTCAGGGCGGCCACGAGAACCGGGCGTACGAGCTGAGCGGGGACGAGGCATGGACGCTGACCGAATACGCCACCGAGCTGGCGCGTCAGACCGGAAAGCCCGTGAAATACGTGGATGTGCCCGGCGACGTCTACAAGGGCATCCTCGAGAAAACGGGCCTGCCGTCGGAAACCGCGGACATGCTCGTCAACGTGGACGTGGCCGCTGTGGCAGCTGGGTTGGCCGAGGGAGGAGGTGACGATCTCGCCCGCCTCATCGGACGCCCCACCACACGTCTCGCGGAGGTGATTGCGGCAAAAATTTCTTGACGATCACCAAGGCCTTGGAAAGTAATCAACCTGACCTGGCTCCGGTAGTCGCGTTCTCCGCGTGATCACTGGGGCGAGTCGCTCCTCGGCGGGCTGCTCATGGCCTCGTCAAGCGCTTGCGGCAGTCGCTCGGACACCTCGTCGCCGAGGCGCTCGAATTCGCGTTTCAGGAGAGGGGTGGCGATCCGCGCCAGCCCGTGGAAGTCCACTCGTGCCCTGTAGGTCAGCCTCGTGCCATCCGCGTGCTCCTCGAAACGCAGATCATCCGTGGACGTGGCCGTCTTGTTGCGGCCGACGAAAGTGAGGTGGTCTTCTTCGAAGCGGGTGAGGGTGTAATCCAGTTCCGTGCGGCGGCCCCGGAACTGTGACACATTGTGCCACTCGGTGCCGACGGCCACCGGCGCACTGCCGATCTGTTCGCAGGTAACGGTGCCTGGGTCCCACATTTCGGTGTGTGAGAAATCGGAGAGATAGCGTACGACGTCGGTGAGAGGATGCCGAAGGGTCACTACGCGTGTTACTTCAATCATCGTCGCCTCCGCGCGGTTGTTCGGCCGGCGGGCTGAGATTCGTCAGCCGCACCCTTTCTTCCGCTACGGGAGCGCTCCTGGATGCAGGCCGGTGAGGTGGCGGTGATGGCCCGGCGTCGGCGTGCACCGTGGTCGGCCTCGCGGCCCGTCGTGCCGCCCGGATCGCGGTGAGAGAGCACGGGACCGATACTGACGGCCTATCAGAACGTTGACACGGCGCCACCTTTGTCAGCGGCGCAGCAGTGGTGGCACTCTCGGGGCTCCCCACAAAAGCGTGCTTCCGCCGGGTCCCGGGCGGGGCCGGCGGAAGCACGCGCCCCTGCGCGAAGGAGGCCCCGTGTCGGGACAAGCGGATGTCGACTCGATCCACTGGAAAGACCCCAGACGCTATCTGTGGCTGATCGCGCTGGCCGTTCCCACGCTTCCCTTCCAGGCCGGAGCCCTGGTGGGGCTGACCGGTCTCGGTGTGTTCTGGTGGTGGGGGCCCGTTTTCGCCTTCGTCCTGGTTCCGGTTGTGGACACTGCCCTCGGGCGGGACGGCGCCAATCCTCCCGAGGCGGTGATGAAGCGGCTGGAGGCCGATCGCTACTACCGATGGTGCACCTACCTGTACCTGCCTCTGCAGTTCGGTGCCCTCGTGTGGACGTGCGAGGTCTGGTCCCGCGGCGGACTGTCCCTCGCCGATCACGTCGGACTGGCCGCGACCACCGGGGTCGTAGCCGGTGTGGCCATCAATACCGCCCACGAACTGGGCCACAAGCGGGAGAAGCTGGAACGCCGGTTGAGCCGTATGGCTCTTGCCCAGACCTGGTACGGGCATTTCTACGTGGAACACAACCACGGCCATCACATACGGGTCGCCACTCCGGAAGACCCCGCCAGCTCCCGCATGGGCGAAAGCTTCTGGCAGTTCCTGCCCCGCACGGTCATCGGCAGTGCCCGTTCCGCCTGGTCTCTCGAAAGCCGCAGGCTGACCCGACGAGGGCGCCGGGTGTGGAGCCCGCACAACGACATCCTCACCGCCTGGGCGCTGTCGGCAGCCCTCTTCTCAGCCCTGACCGCCGTGTTCGGCTGGACCGTGCTGCCTTACCTCGCCCTGCAGGCTGTCCTCGGCTTCTGTCTCCTGGAATCGGTCAACTACCTGGAGCACTACGGGCTGCTGCGTCGACGACTGCCGGACGGGCGCTATGAAAGGGTCGCGCCACGACACAGCTGGAACAGCAACAACACGGTCAGCAACCTGTTCCTGTTCCAGCTTCAGCGCCACTCCGACCATCACGCCAACCCGCTGCGCCGCTACCAGACACTGCGACACTTCGACGAGGCACCCCAACTGCCGTCCGGTTACGCCACGATGATCGTGCTGGCCTGGATCCCGCCCCTGTGGCGCAGGGTCATGGATCCCCGGCTGCTGGCGCACTACGGCGACGATGTGACACGCGTCAGCATGCGCTCGACGGGAGGCACCCGAGCAGTGGCCGGCTCCGACGAATGACTCTTCGTCTCCACGCGGCCATGGACCGAAGCGTGCACCACCGGCAGACCGACGCGGTGGCGGCGTCCGGCCGAGGGCGACCCCGCCGCGGTGTTCCCGCCGGCCGCCCACGCCGAGGGAGCAGCCAGGGGTCCGACGGCAGCTACGATCCGGATACGCCGTGGACCTCGGCCGGTGCCGGATTCCGCTCTGCCGTGCCCGGCCCTCCATGCCCCAGCACGGCACACGCGGCACGGGCCACCCGCGCGGGCGAGGCCCGCACGTCGGGAGACGGCAGCAGCATGTGACTGATCGTCAGTCTGACGGTGAGGTCGGTGGCTTCGAGGCGCAGCTCGGCGGGAACGTGGGGCGCGACCTCGGCCAGCCACGCGTTCACGAGGTCCCAGGACTGCGAGAAGACCGGTTCGGCCCGGCTGGAGAGGAACGGAAGAAGAGCGTCGGTGCCGCCCTGGGCCGCCCCTATCACCGCACGGACGAAGGGATTACGGGTGCTCTCCGCCAGAGCGTGAGCCACGCCCGCCTCCAAAGCCGCGGCCACATCATGCCGGTGCGTCCCGAGAACCTGGGCCACCCCCAGCAGGAAGCGACCCGACTCACGCTCCACGAGCGCGGCACCGATCCCCGCCCGGTCCCCGAACTCGGCGTAGATCGAAGGCCGGGACACCTCGGCCCGCATGGCGAGATCACCCACCCGCACCCGGTCCCACCCCTCCCTCGACGCCAGTTGCCACGCCTCTTCGAGGACCCGCTCACGCATCTCCCTCCGCCACGCCACCCGGGGCGGATCGGGAGGGGCAGTCGTGACCGGACGACGGATCGGCACGGGACGATCGGGCTCCATGCCAGAAGTCTGCGGCACTCCGGACACACCTCGCCACAACCGGGGTCCGGGCCGTCCCCGGCAGCTCCGGAAACGGCCCAGCTGTGCCAGGGCCAGGGGGCTTTCGATGGTGGTGAGGGCGGGGCGGAGCTCAGAGTGAGGGATCCGCGTCGCGGGCCAAGAGCGCGGCCTGGACACGGTTGGTGACCTCCAGGGCGGTCAGGATGCGGCTGACGTGGGATTTCACGGTGCTTTCCTGCATGCCGAGGGTTTTCGCGATGTCGGCATTGGTATCTCCTCGGGCGAGCAGGGACAGGACGTCCCGTTCGCGTGGGGTGAGGGCGTCCACGCGAGCCTGGGCCCGGGTGGCCTGCGGGCGGCTCGTGTGGTGGTAGAGGTCGATGAGGCGGCGGGCGGCGGTGGGGTGGAGCATGGCGGAGCCGGCGACGACGAGGTGGACGGCGCGCAGGATTTCGGCCGGGTCGGTGTCTTTGAGGAGGAAGCCGTCGGCGCCCGCGGCCAGCGCGTCGTAGACGTACTGGTCGAGGTCGAAGGTGGTCAGGGTGATGACCTTCGGAGGGTGTGCCAGGGCACGCAGGCGCTTGGTGGCGGCGATGCCGTCCATGCGGGGCATGCGGACGTCGACCAGTGCGACGTCGATGCGGTGAGCGGTGGCCTGCTCGATGGCATGGAGTCCGTCGGCGGCCTGTGCGACGACCTCGATGGCGTCGTCGCTGTCGAGGAGGTCGGTCAGTCCGAGGCGGACAAGGGCGTCGTCGTCGACGACCATGGCGCGGATCACGTGCGGGGACCGTTCTGTTGGGTGACGGGGTGGGGGATGCGGGCGGCAAGGCGCCAGGTTCCGGCGCCGCCGGGCCCGGCGCTCAGGTGCCCGCCGAGTGCTTCGACCCGCTCGCGCAGGCCGATCAGGCCGAAACCGGAGGGAACCGGTTGTCCGCTCGCCAGGCCGGTACCGGGCGGGTTGGTGACCTCGACCAGGGTGGCGGGTGGCGCGTAGGCGATGCGGACGTCAGCCGGTGCGTCCGGAGCGTGCTTGCGGGCGTTGGTCAACGCCTCTTGGACGAGCCGGTAGACGGCCAACCGGTGCGCGGCGGGCGCCTGCGCCGGGCTGCCCTCCACCGTCACGCTGACTCTCTGTCCTGCCGACCGCGCCTGCCCGATCACTTCCTCGACGTCACGCAGGACAGGTGCGGGCGGATCCGCGGCATGCGCCGGCTCGGTGGTGCGCAGGGCGCCGAGCACGTCGCGCAGGTCGGTCAGGGCGTCGGTCGAGGCGGTGCGCAGCAGGCTGAGCCGTTCGATGAGAGGCTCGGGCAGCGTGTCCTTCCTGGTGGCCAGGATGCCGGTGTGGAGAGCGATCAGGCTGAGTCGGTGTGCGAGCACATCGTGCATCTCCGCGGCGATCGCGGAACGCTCCGCCATCCGCGTGGCCTGCTCACGGAGTTCCCGTTCGGTGCGCAGATGCTCCACCTGGGCATGGAGCGCCTGGACCAGGCGGCGCCGGTTGCCCATCCACAGTCCGCCGATCACGGCCAGCAGCAGGAAGAGCATGGAGCCGTACTGCTGCGGGATCCACAAGGACGCGGCCGGCCGCAGGACGGCATTGCCGACGAGCGCGACCACCGAGCAGACCACGGCTGCCCGGACACGCCGCCGTTCGGCGAGGTCGAAGAGGGCGACAAGGAACACCGGCAGCACGGGCCACCCCCACACACCGGTGGCCGCTGTCGTCAGCGTCGGAGCGACCCACCAGAGCCTCCGGCGCCACACCAGAGCCGCCCCGCACGCCAGCGCCACGGCGCTACGGAGGGTGACGTAATGACCGCCGGAAGCCGACGCCCCGTTCTGCACGGCACCCAAGGTCAGCAGCACCACCAGTCCGCAGCGCCCGTACTCGGCCCAGCTATGGCGTTCCCGGTTCACCTGTGCAGCGTAGACAGGCGGCCGCCGGTTTCACTGCCGACCTTCTGCCGGGACGACCCCCTACTTTCGTAGGGGAAGGCGGTCGCACAAGGGATGATCCGCAGGGGAGCGGGCGTCTCTAGCGTCGAAGACATGGATCACAGGACCACCTCACACGACCGTGTTCTCGCGCAGCGCAACGCCGAGGGCTGGATGTTCCTCATCGAAGCGGCGCGCGATCTGCGCACCACGGGAGCCGTCGCTCCCAGCGGCAGAGCACTCGCCCGCCTGCTCACCGACCCGGTCCAGGAGCACGGAGCACGGCCCCTGAACGTGCTGGAGGCGGGCGCGGGCACCGGATCGGTGACCCGCACCCTGGTCTCCCGCCTCTCCCCGGGCAGCCGGTTGGACATCGTCGAGGCCAACGCGCGCTTCGCTGCCCGGCTGCGCCACCTCGTGCGCACCCATCCGCGGCTGGCCGGCGAGGGAGAACGGGTCCGCGTCCACCACGCCCTTGTCGAACAGCTCGACACCGGCCGCCCCTACGACGTGATCGTCTCCGGACTGCCGTTCACCAACTTCACCCCCGCCCAGGTCGACACGATCATGAAGCGGTACATGGAGATGCTCCACCCCGGAGGCGTCCTCACCTACTTCGCCTACCGCGGCACCCGGTACGCCCGCGCGCTGACCGCCTCCCGCACCGAGGCCCGCCGTCATCGCGCCGTGGAAGAAGTCCTCGCCGGTCACCGGCGCCGGTATGCCACCGGCTGCTGGACCGTCTGGGGCAACCTGCCCCCGGCCGACGTCTGGCAGCTGCGCCGCCCCACTCGTGCGTCCGTACCGGTGGCGCCGGCCATCCCGTCCGCGGTGGTCCGGTGAACACGCTGACCGGACTCATCGGCCAGGTTCCCGTGCCCGTCGCCTACACGATCCTGGCCGCCGCAGTGGTCGCCGAGTCCGTACTGCTGCTCGGCGCGTTCGTCCCGACCCTGACCCTCCTGCTTGCCTCCGGAGCCCTGGCCCACGCCGGCGACCTGAACCTCGTCCTGGTCATCGCCGCCGCCGCGGGCGCGGTCGTGGCCGGTGACGCCCTCGGCCATCGCACCGGGCACCTGCTGGGCAGCCGCCTGCGCACCGGCCGCCTCGGCCGGCGCATCCCCGCCGCCGCCTGGGAACGGGCGCACACCCTCATGGCCCGGCGCGGTGGACAGGCCGTGTTCCTCGCCCGTTTCGTTCCCGTCGTACGGACCCTGACCCCGCACCTGGCGGGGGCGACGCGCCTGCCCTACCGGCGCATCGCCCCCTACAGCCTGCTCGCCGCGTCGTTGTGGGCCGGTGCCGAGGCCACGGCCGGATACGCAGCGGCTACTTCCTTCCAGCACGTCTTCGCCTACGGCGGCCGGGCCCTCGCCGCCGCGGCAGTGATCGCCGCCGTCGCAATGGCCGCGCACCGGATCCGGCACCGCACCCGCACCCGCACGCGCGCCCGCGCCCGCAGGGACTGTCCCGTAGCTCGATGAGGGGCCGGCGGGTCACCGCCGAGGGGGCAGCTCGTCAGGTTCTGAAGCGACTCGCAGCCTCGATCATGAGCCGGCCCGGTGAGGCCGGCCGGGTGTCGCACGTCACGCACCCAACACCGACGCGACCGTGCAACGTTCTGACATTCGATGCAATACTTGTCAGTATGTTGGAGGAAGAGAGAGTCGCCGCCATCCTGGACGCGGCTTACATCTGTTTCACCCGCCACGGGGTACGTCGCACGACGATGGACGACATAGCCCGGCAAGCGGGCATGTCCCGACCCGCGGTGTATCAGTACGTGCGGAACAAGGAAGACGCGTTCCGGCGTCTGGCGGAGCGCCTCTTGGGAGACACCCTGCACGAGGCCACGCTGGCCGCAGGCGGCCCCGGATCGCTCACCGAGCGCCTGTCGGGTGCCTTGGCCTGCAAGCTCGCGCTCGTGGCACGCCTGTGGCAGGACAGTCCCGCACACGCCGCCGAGCTCCTCGGCCCGGACTCCAGACTCTCGGCAGACAAGATCGAGCTCTTCGACGGCGCCATGCGAGAGCTGCTGGCCTCTGTCCTGGCGGCCGAGCATCCGCACAGCGACGTGGCAAGCCTTGCCGAGATCCTGCTGGCGTTCACCCGCGGACTGGAAACAGGTGTCCACGGCCCACGTTCCACCGAGAGCCTCCTGCGCGACGGCGTCGCCCTGATCACCACGGGAATCGACGGCTACCGGCCGTGAAGAGAGTCTCCGCGAAATGAGCCAGGCCTCAGGCGGCACGGAGCAGCAGCCGCGCAGCCACCCAGTTCACCCCGACCGGCTTCATCCTTCTAAGGAAGTCATCATGACCATCCCCGTACTCGTCACCGGGACCTCATCCGGGATCGGCCGGGCCGCAGCAGAGCGTCTCGCTCGCCGCACGGATCTGACCGTCTACGCAACCGCTCGTCGCCTGGACAGCATTCAGTCCCTTGCTCCGGCGGGCGCCCGTCTGCTGGAACTGGACGTCACCGACGAGGACTCCATGCGCAAGGCGGTCGCTTCCGTCGAGGCCGAGCACGGCCGGGTGGGCGCCCTCGTCAACAACGCCGGCTACGGCGAATACGGAACGATCGAGGAGACCGGCCTCGATGGCGTACGCCGCCAGTTCGAGACCAACGTCTTCGGCCTGGCCCGTCTGACACAACTCGTCCTGCCCGGCATGCGCGCCGCGGGAAGCGGCCGGATCGTCAATGTGGGTTCCATGGGGGGCCGCATGGTCTTCCCCGGCGGCGGTTATTACCACGCCAGCAAGTACGCCGTCGAGGCCCTCACCGACGCCCTGCGCTTCGAGACGGCTCCCTTCAACATCAAGGTGAGTCTCATCGAACCGGGCCTGATCCGCACCGCGTTCGGAGACACGGCCGCCCACACTCTTGCCGAGTCATCCCGGCACGGCAGTCCCTACAGCCGCCTCAACGCCGCGGTCGACGAGCAGATGGCCGCCTCGTACCGCTCCCGCCTTCTGTCGGCCGGCCCCGAGGCGGTCGCCAAGGCCATAGAACGTGCCCTCACGGCGACGCACCCCCGGACGCGCTACGTGGTCACTCCGGCCGCCAAGGCACTTGTCCACACTCGTCGGCTTCTGGGCGGACGCGTCTTCGACAGCTATCTGCGCATGCAGTTCGGTGGTGCACGGTGACCAGCGGCGGCCCGTTACGGGCGGCGAACGGGGGCCGCCGCCCCGCCGTTTTCGTTCGCGACTCGATGCCCGGCCCTGTGGCCCGGGGACCTCCGTCCTGCCTCTCATTCGCGCGGGGGAATAGCCGCGGTGCTAGTCCACCGCCCATCGCGTCACGCCGCCCGGCGACCGGCTCGACCTCGTCTTCCGTCTCGTCTTCCAACGGAGTATTACCAGGCTCCGAGTGATCTGCGCGGTCATGGAGTCCGCTGCCGCACGCCGGCTGGCCCCGCCCGCCACGCGATGAGTTCTCACGCCCCTCACCCGTGGCACCTGCATCTCCATTCCGATGGCAGCTGTCACGTGGCCACCGAGAAGATGACCGGCGCTCGCGGCCGGTCGACTGCGGCCCTTCAAACGGCGCTGCCGCCCGCAGTCACGGTCGCCGTCGTGGGGACGCGCATCCGGCCGCTCTCCGGGACGGGCGGTCCAGGTCCGGATTCGGCACGGTCGTCCATGGAGTTGATCACCGGGACCATGGCCGGTCCACCCCTCATGGACAAGGCTGTCCACCGGTAGGCGCCAGGCCGCCGGATCCGGTACGGGCCAGAGGTGCGGCGCGGACGGAGCGGCCCAGGACGGAGAGGCCCAAGTGACCGGTCTGGTGGTGCGCGTCGACGACGCGGGGCTCAGCGAGAGCGTGAACGAATCGATCCGTGAGGCTCTGCGCGGTCCCGCCGCGCGCAGTGTCTCGCTCATGGTTCCGGCCCCCGCCGCCGCTCACGCTGCCCGGATCCTGAAACCATTGCCCGCGGTCGTGCGTGGTCTGCACGTCACGCTCACCAGCGAGTGGGAACAGTACCGTTGGCGCCCGGTCCTTTCGGCCCGTGCCGTGCCCTCGCTCGTCGACACCGACGGTTTCCTGCCACGGACCGCCGAGGAACTGCACCGGCGCGGGGGAGTTGACCCGCGCGAGGCAAGAGCCGAGATCGAGGCGCAGCTCCTGCGGGCCCGAGAATGGGGATTCGACGTCCGCTACGTCGACGAGCACATGGGCGTCGGCTGGGTGCGCGGCGCGGGGGAGGCGATCCGTGCCGTCGCCGCCGCGCACGGCCTGATCGACGCCGACCGGACGGTCCCGCCGCTCGACGGCCCGCCGAACGAGGTACCGAACACCGACCGGCCAGGGGCCTGGCTGCCGGACGCCGTCCGAAAGGCCGGTCCCGGCCCGCGGGTTCTGATCACCCATCCGGGTCGCGACGACGGCGACCTGCGCGCCCTGCGCGGCATCGGCTTCCGCGACGGCGGGGTCGGCGCCCTCCGAGACGCGGACCGGCGGATGCTCGCCGACCACGCGCTGTGGACGGACGTCCGTGCCGCCGGCGCCGACCTCACCGACTACGTGGCTCTGGCGGCCGCGTTCTGACATCCCCGCCATCCGCCTTCTCGCAGAGGACATCCATGCCGCACAGACCCGATCCTGCCCGCTACGACACCATGACGTACCACCGGGCAGGCCACAGCGGTCTCCGACTCCCTGGCGTCTCCCTCGGTCTGTGGCACAACTTCGGGGTGAACACACCGTTCGAGACCCAACGCGCCATCATTCGCAGAGCCTTCGACCTCGGCATCACGCACTTCGACCTCGCGAACAACTACGGCCCCGAGCCGGGCGCCGCTGAGGAGTCGCTCGGCCGGATCGTCGCCGCCGACCTGCGCCCGCACCGTGACGAACTGATGATCTCGACCAAGGCGGGGTTCGACATGTGGCCCGGCCCCTACGGGGAATGGGGCTCGCGCAAGCACATGCTCGCCTCGCTCGACCAGAGCCTGCGGCGTACCGGCCTCGACCACGTCGACATCTTCTACTCGCACCGCCCCGATCCCGAGACCCCCGTCGAGGAGACCATGGGGGCGCTGGCCACCGCCGTGCACCAGGGCAAGGCGCTCCACGCGGGCGTGTCCAACTACTCTCCGGAGCAGACCAGGGCCGCCGCCCGTGCCCTCGCCGACCGCGGCGTGCCGCTGCTCGTGCACCAGCCCTCGTACTCGATCTTCAACCGATGGGTGGAAGAGGGGCTGCTCGACGCGCTCGAAGAACTCGGTGTCGGATCCGTCGCGTTCTCGCCACTGGCCCAGGGACTGCTGACCGACCGCTACCTGAAGGAGATCCCGGCCGGCTCCCGAGCAGCCGGCCCGAGCCCGTTTCTCTCCGCGACCCAGGTCAGGGATGAGACCCGGGTCAGGATCGCCGCACTGGACGCGATCGCCCGCGAACGCGGCCAGAGCCTGGCCCAGATGGCCATTGCCTGGGTACTGCGCGGCGGCAGGGTCACCTCCGCCCTCGTCGGTGCGAGCAGCGTGGCCCAGCTCGAGAACAACGTGGCCGCCCTCGGCAACACCTCCTTCACCGACGAGGAGCTCGCGGCGATCGGACGGCACGCCGACGCGCCCGCCGAGTGACTGGGCGGCCGACCCCGTCAGCCGACCCGGCGATCCGTCACACCCTCTCTCACCGGCGGCCATCGGTCACGATCCACCATGCTGCCCCACCGCCGGGAAACCTAGGCTCGAGGTGTCGATCATCAAGGAGAGACTTCATGACCGAGGTCCACCACGACGCGGCCGCACGTCCGTGGATGCCCGGCACCCCCGCCGGCTCCCACATCGTCCGTCTCGACGAGGAGAGGCGGCTTCGGTACCTGCACCGGGGCGCCCGGCTCACCCCGGAGCGGGCCGCGACCCTGCCGTACGTCACGGAGGTCGCCACCGACTTCGACGGCGAACACGCCGAGGAGTATCCGGCCGAGGCCGGCGCCCGCTTCGGGGTCCCGGACAGTGACCTGCACTGGGCCAACCCCGCTTGGGTACTGAACGAACCGGGCCGCCACAGCACCCAACCACGCAACCAGCTCGTCCTGGACTTCGGGCGGCCCGATGTCTCCGCGTGGGCGCACGACTGGCTCGACCGTCTGGTCCGCGACCACGGGGTGGACCAGCTGAGATGGATCATGAACGGTGCGGTGTACGCCGTCACCCATATCGCCAAAGAACCGGACGCCGGGCTGTGGCTCCCGCACGGTCCCTGCCCCCAGGGCTTGACGGGGGACCGCACCTCGAGAAGCCGGCGGGTCGACCCCCGGCTCGGCGGCGGCAACCGCGCCTTCGGCGTGCACCGGTCCGACCTGACGGAACACCTCGCCGGCCACCGCATCACCCGTGTGCTCGCCCGATTCGGCCGCGCCTTCGACATCCGCGGCCCCGAGAGATCCCGCAGTGCTGTGCACACCGACGACGGCGCAGTCCTGTCGTTCGAGACCGACCGCGAACGCTCGGCTCCCTCGTCGTCGGCCACGCGGGCGTCGGCCGCGAGAACCGCCTCGCGTTCCCCTTCGACGGCGTCCTCTCGGTGGAGCACGAGGACCCGGTTGGTTCGGTGACCGGTCGCGCACCGAGGCCGGCCTCGGGATCGCGCGCCCGACCTGGCCCCGCTGATCGTCGGCTGACAAGTCCGGCGCCCGGACCGCCTCTTCCCTCCCTCCGACACCCCGCCGGCGGAGCGCCTGCCGCGTCACGCGCGCACCGCGTCTGTGGACCGGCCTTCTTCCCAGGAGCGCACCACCGTGGATCTCACCAACGTCCAGCACAGCCCGATGGGGGCCCATGCCTCCTTCACGCTCGGCCATCCCGGTTCGAACGGCGGCCTCGGTCTCGGCCTCGCCGGTCCCGCCGGCCAGAACGTGTACATCGCCGTGGAGGACGCGCCCGGCTCCGGCAGCTTCGTCGCCCTGCCCTTCTTCGCCACCGACGACGGTGATCCCCTGGCGCGTTTCCAGGGCGGCGAAGACGGGCGCACCGCCGAGTCGACGGGCCCGCTCACCGCGCTGCCCGCCGACCGCGTCCGGCGCACCCTGGACGCGGTCACCGACCGCTGGACGGCCGGCCCGCTCGACTTCGCCGTCCACTCGCCGCTCGGGGCCCTGCCCGAACCCCCCTGCCCCGGAGATCCCGACGCCGGGCAACGCGACGCCGACCCGGAACTGCGGCTGGCTGTACTGCCCGCCGTACTGGCCGAGTTCACCGTCGACAACACCTCCGGCACCGCCCCGCTCCGTGCGTTCGTCGGCTATGCGGGGTCCGACCCGTACTCCGGCATGCGTCACCTGCAGGCACCGGGCCTCACCGGTGTCGGTGAAGGCATCCGCACGGCGATCGTCACCGATGCCCCGGACGCACGCACCGCGATCGGCTTCGACATCCCCTTCCTCCTCGGCGACGGACACTCCCAGCCGGCCGGATTCGGGCTCGGCCAGACGGGCCTGCTCGTCTTCGAGGTGCCGGCCGGACAACGCCGCACCCACCGGCTCGCGGTGTGCTTCCACGAAGCCGACCACGTCACCGCCCCCGAACGCTGCCGATACCTGTACAACCGCTACTACGCGGACCTGGACGCGGTGGCGTCTGCGGCGCTCGGCAACTTCGAGACACTGCTGGCCCGTTGGCGAAGGGCCGCCGACGACCTCGGCGCGACGTCGCTCAGCGAGGAGCGCGCCTGGATGCTGGCCCTCGCGATCCGCAGCTATTACGGCAGCAGCGAACTGCTGGAGGACGCCGAAGGGCGACCCGTCTGGGTCGTCAACGAGGGGGAGTTCCGGATGATGAACACCCTCGACCTCACCGTCGACCAGTCATTCTTCGAGGTCCGCCAGCACCCTTGGACGCTGCGCAACGTTGTGGACCGGCAGTTGGAGCTGTACAGCTACAGCGACCGGTACGGCATCAGCTTCACCCACGACATGGGTGTCGCCAACGTCTGGTCACCACCCGGAAGTTCCTCCTACGAACGCCCCGGCCTCACCGACTGCTTCTCCTATATGACGGGCGAGCAACTACTCAACTGGGTGCTGGCCGCCGCTGTCTACACCGGCACCGGGGACATCGAATGGTGCACCCGACGGGCCTCGGCGCTGCGCGACTGCCTGGACAGCATGCTCGCCCGCGACCCAGGCGCCACCGGCGTGCAGACCGTCGACTCCGACCGCGTGGCGGGCGGCGCAGAGATCACCACCTACGACAGCCTCGACACCTCGCTCGGACAAGCCCGTTCCAGTACGTACATGGCCGTCAAGGGCTGGGCCGCCTACCGGTGGCTGGAGCGCGCGCTTCGCGCGCTCGGCGACACCCCCGCGGCCGAGGAGGCCCGCTTCCGGGCCGACCGCGCGGTCAAGACGCTGACCGCGGCGGTCGGCGCGGACGGCACCCTGCCCGCGCTGCTGGACGATCCGGAGGGGGCCCGGATCATCCCGGTGGTGGAGGGCCTCGCCCTGGCCCACCTGACCGGAACCGACATCCGGTCCGAACCCCGGCTGGCCGCCGTCCTGCGCGACCATCTTCGGGCCGTACTGGACTCGGGCCGCTGCCGCTTCGACGACGGCGGCTGGAAGCTCTCCCAGACCAGCGACAACTCGTGGCTGTCGAAGATCTACCTGTGCCAGTTCGCCGCCCGTGCCCTGCTCGGTCTGCCCGACGACGAGGACATGGCCGCGGCGGACCGCGCGCATGCCGCGTGGCTGCGTCATCCCACCGAGTCGCGCTGGTCCTGGAGCGACCAGATGATCGCCGGTGTGGCCGCCGGCAGCCGTTACTACCCGCGTGGTGTCACGGCCGTCGTCTGGCTCTCGGAGCGCTGAACACCGGTGCCCGCCGGCACACCATCGTCCATGTGGCCGCGCCCATTCGTCATGGGAGGACGTCCGGGGCGCGGCCATCCTGGACAGCGGAACACCGACGGGCCCCGTAGGCCGCCCGGCACACCGACCCGGGGCGGTCGCAGCCGCGCACGCCCGTCTCCCGCCTCACTCCGAGTCCATGAACCGAGGGAGCCGACCAGTGAACCTCTTCCGCCGAGCCGCCGGACTTCGCACCGGTCTGACCGCCGCCGCCTTCGCGGGCCTCCTGCTCGCGGGCGCGGCCACCACCCCGGCACAGGCCGCCACCCAGCAGAACTGCGACGTCGAGGGCACCGTCATGTACGGCAAGTACTACGCGCACAACAGCGAATGGGGAAACACCTACAACGGCTGGGGCTACGGCAACCAGTGCGTCTCCCACGACGACGCTCAGGGCGGCAGCAACTGGGCGTCGAGCTTCAACTGGTACAACAACGGGTCGATCTCGGACGACGAGTGGCACATCAAGGCCTTCCCCTCGGTCGTGAGCGGCTGGCAGTGGGGATACGCCAACCCCGACCACGGAGGCTTCCCGGTACGCCTGGGCGACGAGCACGAGATCCTGACCAGCTGGGACTTCTCCGTGAACGCGAGCGACTGGAAGGGCGACTCGATCTACGACATGTGGATCGACCCCTCCCAGAACCCGACCGGCCAGCCGCAGAACGAGGTGATGGTCTTCCTCAACTACAGCGACGGCACGATTCCCTCCTCCGCCGACAAGGTCGCCACCGTCGACCTGGGCGGTGCCGGCTGGGACGTCTACCGCAGCTACGGCACATGGCAGGTCATCAGCTTCGTGCGGACCCAGCAGACCTCCAGCGTCAGCAACCTGAGCCTGCGTGACTTCATGGACTACTCGGCGAACGTCGGCTGGCTCGACCGGAACCTCTACCTCGTCAGCGTCCAGGCAGGCCACGAGATCTGGCGCGGTTCGGGCACGACCACGACCTCGAACTACGCCGTCGACGTCTACTGACGTCCGCGACGGCGCCAAGGCCGCCGTCCGCCGTGCACGCGGGCGGCGGCCTCGGCGCGCGCCGGCTCAGAGGCCGACGAGCCGCAGCAGGGTCTGCACGGCCGGCCCGTCGCACCGCTGCGCCGCCGCCAGCGGATCCTGCCGGAAGACCTGCGGAGCGAGACCGTGGGTGGCGCGGAAGCGCCGCGAGAAGTGCAGTGGATCGGCGAACCCGCAGGCCCGTGCTACCTGAGAGACATTCAGATCGCCCGCGAGCAGCAGGGTTTCGGCGCGGGCGAGCCTGACCTGCTCCAGGGCGGTGACGGCACCGATGCCGAAGTGCGCCTGGAACATCCGGGCGAAATGCCCCCGGGACACGGACGCGGCGCCCGCCAGTTCCGCGAGAGTCAGCGGACGCGGCCCCAGGCTCCAGGCCTCGCGGACGTATCCGAGGGCCGCGGCGAGTTCGGGTCTGGCCCTGGCGAGCCCGGCCCTCGCCAGGTCCGTGGCGTTTTCCTCGGCGTACCCCCCGGGGACGGAGTCGGACGCGCGCACCGTGAGCACGGGCGGACGGCCGGGGAGGCTCCCGGCAGGTGTGCGCGGTGCCGGTTCGCCCACCGGCTCAGCGCCGCTCGGGCCCGCCTGCGTGCCGCCCTCCAGCAGGAGCGACAGCACCATCCACAGAGACTGCGCGGCCATCTCCTGCCAGCGTCCGGTGCGGGCCCTGCCCAGCCACAGCAGGTAGTCCAGAAGCACCGGCGAGGGATCGGGGGAGCGCGGCAGCCGGACCCAGGGCTGCGCCTGCTCCGGCGGAGTGCCGGGCCAGCAGAACGCCACTTCTCCGAGCGTGCCGGTGGCCGACGCCGCCTCGATCCAGTCCATGCGGTGGGGAGGCACCAGGGCCACGGCGCCCGCCGGGAGCAGCGGCCGGTGATCGACGTCGGCCGGGCCGGCCGACCGTGGCGGCTGCGCCGTCCCGATCGACCAGACCAGCCGCCACACCCGCTCTCCCGCGGGAGGGGAGCCGCCCTCGGCTCCCCGCGAGGTCCGGAAGCGCTTCTGGCCGGTCTCCGCGGCCGTGCGGGGGCCGACGTGGAACGGCCTGCCGTGGGCGAACCGTTCGGGCTGCCTCGGCCGATCCGCCGGGTGCCTGGTGCGCGGGTCACGGGCCGGTCGAACACCCGGGCCGGACTTGAGGATCGGCAGGGCGACGGCCCGGCCGGCCGTGACCCGGGCCGGCGCCGGTGCTGCTGGGACCATGGACACGTGATACCTCCCAAACCCGGACCCGTTCACGGGCTGCGCGGCTGATTTCGGGGAGGGCCGGCCCGTGCTCGACTGCCGGCGGCCCGCGGCACCTTCCGGTGTCGACGCTCGCCAACTCTGGCACGGTCACGCCGTGTTCGGCTCACCCGATGAAGGAAAAGTTTCGGTAACGTTGCCGACGGGAGTCTAGGAGCCCCGTTGGGGACGGTCAACATCCGTGCGACGCTGAGCGGCATTCGTCGCGCCGACCGCGGCGCGGGACGACAGGTCCACGGGGACGGGCGATCCCGGCGCGCCCACAGGAGAGGAACTGCCACATGACAGACGACACGCCGAGCACCGGCCGGGCGGGCCGGACTACCCTCGCCGCGGTCGCGGCGGACGCGGGAGTCTCGGTGGCCACCGTCTCCAAGGTCCTCAACGGACGCGGTGACATCTCCGCCCAGACCCGGAGCAAAGTCCAGAGCCTCCTGGTCCGCCACGGCTACCAGCCGGCGTCGACCCGGCGACGCGTCGGCATCGTCGACATGCTGATCGACAACATGTCCAGCTCGTGGTCGGCGGAGCTGGCCCGCGGCGCCGTCGAAGCCGCAGCCGAGCACGCGGTCAGCGTGGCCATCACGACCCGGCAGCTGCGCGGGACGGCGGAGTCCGGCTGGATCGACCAGGTGCTGCGGCGCGGCACCGACGGGCTGATCGTCGTGCTCGACTCACTCACCGTGGCCGAGCGCGAACTGCTGGACGCGGGCATCCCGTGCGTCCTGCTGGACCCCGTGGGCGAACCGCAGCCCGGATTCCACATGGTGGGCGCGACCAACTGGCAGGGCGGACTGGACGCCACGCTGCACCTGGTCGAACTGGGACACCGGGCCATCGCCTGTCTGGGCGGTCCGCCGGAGCACTGGTGTGCCAGGGCGCGCCTCGACGGGTACTACGCGGCGCTCGCCCGCAACGGCGTGCCGGTCCTGCCCGAGCTGGTGCGCACCGGGGAGTTCCAGGAGGAATCGGGGCACCGCCTCATGTCCGAACTGCTGGACCTGCCCGAGCCGCCCACCGCGGTGTTCGCCTGCGACGACGTGCTGGCCATGGGTGCGATCAAGGCGGCCGCCGAGCACGGCCTGGCCGTCCCGCACGACCTGAGCGTGGTCGGCTTCGACGACGTGCCCTTCACGCAGTGGACGGCGCCGCCCCTGACGACGGTGCGTCAGCCGCTCGCCGCGATGGCCGAGACGGCGGTGCGCATCCTCATGCAGCGCGACCGTACCTCCTCGGAACCCCAGCGGATGGAACTGGCGACCAAGCTCATCGTGCGGGGGAGCACCGCACCGCCGGCCGGCTGAGCGCGTCTCCCACGGTCCTGCCGACTCGGTCTCGGCGGCTGCGACTTGACGGAACGTGACATGGACGATCGTCCGCCGGCGGCACGATCCGCCAGCCGTCACGGCCTCTCACCGGATTGATTTTCGGAAACAAGGCGAAACCTGTGCGCGATGCCTTGACAGGCAGGGGCGGCCGGGCGGAGCCTCACTGCCGTCGAGATCACACGCTGACCGGCGGACACCTCTCCGGACATGGCTGCACGGAGCCGTCTCCGCCGCACCCGTCCACCCGCAGAACTCTTTCGGCCCCACGCCGAAACCAGCTCGGCACCGTCGGCACCGCTGGTTCGGACGGGCCGGTGATGCCGGTCCTGCGCACCTCACGCCGCACCCGGACGCCTCCGGGACACGGCAGGCAGGGAAGGAACACGATGTCCATACAACCGGTCGCCACCGAACGAGAACCGATCGGCACCGAGCGGTCCGCGAAGGGCCGCCGACGGCCCGGCCACCCGGCGACATCACTCGCCGCCCGCATGTGGCGGGCGCGGATGATGTACCTGATGATGCTGCCCGGCCTGCTGTACTTCGTGGTCTTCCGCTATGTCCCGCTGCTGGGCAACGTCGCGGCGTTCCAGGACTACTCGCCCTTCCTCGGCTTCTCCGGGAGCCAGTGGGTCGGGTTCCACAACTTCACCTCGATGTTCAGCGACCCGCAGCTGATCACCGCGGCACAGAACACCGTCGTCCTGAGCTTCCTCCAGATCGTCTTCGCCTTCCCCGCGCCGATCGCCCTGGCGATCCTGCTCAACAGCCTCATGAGCGAACGGATCAAGCGCTGGGTCCAGGCCGTGGTCTACCTGCCGCACTTCATCAGCTGGGTGATCGTCATCGCGATCTTCCAGCAACTCCTCGGCGGTGACGGCCTGCTGACCGACCTGATGACCACTCACGGGACGCAGTCGCTCGCGATCATGAACGATCCGCACTGGTTCAAGTCCCTGATCACGGCGCAGGTGATCTGGAAGGAGACCGGCTGGAACACCATCATCTTCCTGGCCGCGATCACCCGTATCGACTCCCAGCTCTACGAATCTGCGGCCGCCGACGGCGCCGGACCCTGGCGGCGCATGTGGCACGTCACGCTGCCCGGCCTGCGGGCCGTCCTCGTCCTGATGCTGATCCTGCGCCTGGGCAACGTCCTGACCGTCGGTTTCGAGCAGATCCTGCTCCAGCAGAAGACCGTCGGCGCCGCCACCGCACAGGTCCTGGACACCTTCGTCTACACCCGGGGCGTCGTCGGCGGCGACTGGGGGCTCGCCACCGCGGCCGGCCTTCTCAAGGGGGCCATCTGCACCGTCCTCGTCGTCGTCGCCAACAAACTCGTCAAGCGCACCGGTTCGGAAGGGGCCTTCTGATGGCCGGCACCACGACACGCCCCCGCCCGGCGGCCACCGTCCCGCAGACCGACAAGCCCCGCCGCACCACGCGTCCGCGACGCGGTGGCGCCGAACGCCCCGCCTGGTCCGAGCGGCCCTCGCTGCCCGCGGCGATCGCCAAGGGCCTCGTCCTGGCCGTGATATGCCTGGTCGTGCTCTACCCGATGGTCTACATCCTGGCCGTCAGCCTCAGCGACCAGAACGACGTATCGGGCAACGGCCTGCTCCCGTGGCCCAAGCACTGGTCGCTGGAGTCCTACCAGACCATCCTGGCGGGCGGGCTGGTCACCCGGGCGCTGATCGTCAGCATCCTGGTCACCGCCGTCGGCACGGTCGTGTCGATGGCGCTGACCGTGCTCACCGCCTACTCGCTGTCCCGCACCCGCGACGTTCCGGGATCCCGTTTCGTCCTCTGGCTCGTCCTCGGGACGATGTTCTTCAGCGCCGGCATCATCCCCAACTACCTTCTGGTGAAGCAGTTGGGCATGCTCGACAGCTACTGGTCGCTGATCATCCCGAACGCCGTCAACGCCTTCAACCTCGTCGTGGTCCGGAACGCGTTCATGGACCTGCCCGCCGAGCTCTTCGACTCGGCGCGCATCGACGGCGCGAGCGAATGGCAGATCCTCTGGCGGATCGTGCTGCCCCTCTCCAAGGCCGTGATCGCCGTGGTCTCGCTGTTCTACGCCGTCGCGCTCTGGAGCGACTTCTTCAGCGCCATGATCTATCTCAACGACACGGCCAAGTGGCCGATCCAGCTGGTGCTGCGCCAGTTCGTGCTCCAGGGCGAGTCGATGACGCAACTGGCGTCCAACCCGAACCAGCCGCTGCCGCAGCCGCAGACCCTGCAGATGGCGATCACCGTCGTGGCGACCTTGCCGATCCTGATCGTCTATCCGTTCGTGCAGCGTTTCTTCACCAAGGGAATCCTCGTCGGCGCGGTCAAGGGCTGAGCCCGACCACGCCCCTCGCAGGCCCCGGATCTCCCGCACTCCACGACGCAGCCCACCCGGCGGCGAGGTCCGGCATGCGCCGAACCGCTCACGTCCGCCCATCCGCTCACCGACCACGAAGGACCACGCGCATGAGACTGCCGAACGTACCCTCCGCGTCCTCCGGACCCTCCCGTCGCGCCGTGCTCACCGGCGCGCTCGGCATCGGTGCCGGACTCACCCTCAGCGCCTGCGGCAGCGGTGGCGGTGGCACGAGCCACGCCCCCGGCGAGGCGTTCAGAACCCCGGCCGCCGGCCCGTCCCCCAGCCCGATCCCGGGCGAGCACCGCGTCCCCGTCGTCGGGGTCCCCGCCGCGTACGACCGTTACCCCTCGGCCGCCGAGCAGTTCACCTCGGTCGCCAAGGCCCCGGGCCGCGGCGGCACGATGACGGCGCTGACGCAACTCGCCACCACCCAGCCCCCCGGCCACGGCAGCAACCGCTGGTGGCAGGAGCTGGAGAAGCGGCTCGGCGTCACCTGGAAGCCGACCCTCGTCGGCGGCGCAGACATCGGCGACCGCGCCCAGACCATCATCGCCAGCGGCGACATGCCCGACCTGTTCAACGTGAACCACTACTACTCGCCGGCGATCGACCGCAGCGTCAAGCAGGGCGCGTTCACCGAACTCTCCGACTACGTCGGCGGGAAGGCCATCCTCGACTACCCGAACCTCGCCCGGCTGCCCGCATGGGCCTGGCGCAACAGCTCCATCAACGGGGGCATATTCGGCGTGCCCCGTCCGACCCCGCTCGTCAACAACGTCGCCTTCTACCGCGAGGACTGGCGCAAGAAGCTCGGTATGGACATGCCGAAGAACGCCGACGACGTGTACACGCTGCTCACCGCGTTCACCAAGTCCCACCCGGCCGGCTCCGGCGGCAAGACGTGGGGCCTCTCCGACCTGAACAGCGGCTTCTTCGCCGCGATGTACCGCGTACCGTCCACCTGGCGTCTGCAGAAGAGCGGCAGGCTCGTCAAGGATCACGAGACCGACGAGTGGGAGGCGATGCTCGCGTACATGCGCAAGCTCTGGATCGGCGGCGCCTTCCACCCCGACGCCCCCACCATGCCCTGGGACCAGCAGCGCCAGAAGTTCCTGGACGGCTCGATCGGCATGCACGCGGAAGGCTTCAACGGCATGGTCGCCGTCGGCGGCGACCTCGGTGTCATCCAGCGCAACAGCCCCGGCGCCGACCTCCAGCCGATGCTGCCGCCCGGCTTCGACGGAGGCAAGCCGCTGATCTCCCAGGACACCGGCTACTGGGGGTACTACAGCATTCCCTCGAAGCTGAGCGGCGACAAGGACAAGGTCCGCGAGATCCTGCGGGTGTGCGACTACTTCGCGGCTCCGTTCGGCAGCAAGGAGTACACCTTCGTCAACTACGGCGTCGAGAACTACCACTTCACCTACACCCAGGACGGATCCCCGAAGCCGACCACCGACGCGCACCGGCTGTCCGAGCTGAGCATGGCCTACATGTGCCAGCCCTCCGAACTCAACTTCTTCTTCGCCGGCCGGCCCGCCCAGGTCGCCCGGGACGCCCAGTCCTTCCTGAACGACGCCATGCCGGTCAGTGAGCCCAACCCGGTGGTCAACCTCTACTCCGAGACCTCCATCTCCAAGACCCCCGTGCTCAAGCAGATCATCGACGACCTCATGATCGCCGTCGTCACCGGTCGCAAGCCCATCGGTGCCCTCGCCGAAGCACGCAGCGACTGGAAGAAGCAGGGCGGCGACCAGATGCGCGACGAGTACGAGAAGGCCCTGGCCAAGAAGAGCTGACCCCCGGCCGCACCGCACGCAGCCCGCACATCCCCTCGCAGGAGTCAATACCGTGACCATCAGCATCGGCGTCGTCGGCGCCGGGCAGTTCGCCCGCGCGTTCATCCCCCTCTTCCAGGCCCACCCCGGCGTCCACGACGTCCGCCTCACCGAGGCCTTGCCCGAGCGCCTGGCGAGCGAGGCCGCGCGCCACTCCGTCGCCACCACCTACGCGTCCTACGAGGACATGCTGTCCTCGGACGTCGACGCCGTCGCCGTCTTCACGCAGCGCTGGACGCACGGCCCGCTCGTCGTCCAGGCCCTGGAGGCGGGCAAACACGTCTACTCCAGCGTTCCGATGGCCGTCTCCGAGCAGGAGATCGAAGCCATCGTCGACGCGGTGCGCCGCACCGGGCTCACCTACATGATGGGCGAGACCAGCTACTACAACCCGGCCGCCGTGTACTGCCGGGGGCGCCGGGCCGAGGGCGCGTTCGGCGACATCTTCTACGCCGAGGGCGACTACGTCCACGACATGGACCTCGGCTTCTACGACGCCTACCGCTTCAGCGGCGGCGACCGCTGGAAGGAGACCGCGAGCTTCCCGCCCATGTACTACCCGACCCACGCCCTGGGCGGAGTGCTGGCGGTCACCGGCTCGCACGTCACGTCGGTGTCCTGCCTCGGCGTGAGCGACACCCGCGGCGACGGCGTCTTCGACCGCGAGGTCAGCCGCTGGGGCAACGACTTCTCCAACGCCACCGCCCTGTTCCGTACCGCCGACGGCGGCGTCGTACGCACCAACGAGATGCGCCGTGTCGGCTACCCCTCGCCGATGCGCGAATCCCGGTTCCGGTTCTTCGGCACCGAGGGCAGCTTCGAGCAGCTCGCCACCAGCACCCTGTGGCAGGACCGCGGAAAGGCGGAGGACATCGAGGAGTTGATGCGTACGGTCCCGACCGCCCGTCTGGACGACGCCTCGCTCGCCGACATCGACCCGTCGCTGCGCGACGCGTTCGTCAGCGGTTTCGCGCCCGTCCACGACACCGGCCGGCTGCCCGCCGAGTTCGCCGGACGTCCCAACGGCCATGAGGGCTCCCACCAGTTCCTCGCCGACGACTTCGTCTCCGCCTGCCTGAGCGGGAACCTGCCGCCGGTCAACGCCTGGACCGCCGCGCGCTACACGCTCCCCGGGCTGGTCGCGCACCGCTCCGCCCTCGAAGGCGGCGCACAGCTGCACGTCCGGGACTTCGGAGACGCTCCGGCCTGATCCGTCGGGCCTCTGCCTCCGGCCGGCCCCCGGCCGTCCTCCCCGGTCGGCGGCCGTCCGTCCGCCACCACCGTCACCCAGACCCGCGTCGCCACCGCACCCGAGGAGACACCGACTTGACCGCGACCACCCCGCTGGCCGTCCAGCTCTACGGCCTCGACAAGGCCATGACCGCCGACCGGCGCGGCACCCTGCGCCGCCTCGCCGAGATGGGATACCCCGGCGTCGAGCCGTACGACGTACTCGGCGACCCCCACGGACTGCGCGCGGAACTCGACGAGTTCGGCCTGAAGGCGTGCAGCGCGCATGCCTGGGTCACGGGCGAGCGGCAGACCGAGATCTTCCGGGCGCTCACCGTCGTCGGCACCGACACCGCGATCCTGCCGTACGTGGCCCCGGAACGCTTCGCCGACCGGGAGTCGATCGCCGCGGTGGCGGCCGAGATCAACGCGGCCGCCCGTGCCGCCGCCGACCACGGTCTGCGGATCGGCTACCACAACCACGACTTCGAGCTCTCCACCCTGCACGGCGGCCGGCCGGCGCTGGAGATCCTGGCCGATCTCCTCGACACCGACGTGCTGCTGGAGGTGGACACCTACTGGGCCGCGACCGGCGGCCAGGACGTCCCCGGCCTGCTGCGCCGCCTCGGCGACCGCGTGCGCCACCTCCACGTCAAGGATGGTCCCGTCAACAAGGAGGACCCGCAGGTGGCCGTCGGCAGCGGACGGATGCCGGTACCGGAGATCCTCGCCGCCGCGCCCGCCGTGGAGTGGCACATCGTCGAGCTCGACCAGTGCGCGACCGATCTCTTCGACGCGATGGCGCAGAGCCTCGCCTACCTGACCTCGGACGGTGTCCGGTGAACCAGCACCGCCGCGACCGCAGCGGCCCGATGGGCGTGGCCGTCATCGGGTGCGGCGTCATCAGCGACCAGTACCTCACCACTCTCACGGCCTTCCCCGACCTGCGCGTCCTGATCTGCGCCGATCTTGACGAGGAACGGGCACGCGCTCAGGCCGAGCGGTACGGCGTTCCGGCCTCGGGAGGCGTCGCCGAAGCGCTCGGCCACCCCGACGTCGAACTGGTCGTGAATCTCACGGTCCCGGCCGCGCACGCCGAGGTCGCACGCGCGGCGGTCGCCGCCGGCCGACACGTGTGGAACGAGAAGCCGCTCACCGGCGACACCGACAGCGCCCGTGAGCTGCTGGAGGCCGCCGCCGCGACAGGTGTGCGGGTCGGCGGCGCCCCCGACACGTTCCTCGGCGCGGGTGTGCAGACGTCACTGCGGCTGATCCGCCAGGACGCGATCGGCGCTCCCCTCTCGGCGCTGAGCCTGATGCAGACCGCCGGCCCCGAATCCTGGCATCCCAGCCCGGAGTTCCTGTTCCGGGCCGGCGGCGGCCCGCTCTTCGACATGGGCCCCTACTACCTGACCGCCTTGGTCAACGTCTTCGGACCGGTGCACCGGGTGAGCGCGGTCGCCACCCGTTCCCGGGAACGCCGGGTCATCGGCTCCGGGCCGCGGGCGGGAACCGACTTCGAGGTCACCGTGCCGACCCATGTCTCGGCCCTGCTCGAGTTCGGCGGTTCCCGCTCCGCCACCGCCGTGTTCAGTTTCGAGTCGCCGCAGCTCCGGCTCGGATTCGTGGAGATCACCGGCATGGACGCCACGCTGGTCATGCCCGACCCGAACCACTTCGACGGCGCCACCCGCATCGAGGACGGAGGCCCGAGCCGTCAGGAGAAGGCGGCCGGCGCGGTGGCGGGAAGGGGGATCGGCGTGGTGGACATGGCGCGCTCGATCCGGGCGGGTGTGCCGCACCGGGCCTCGGGTGAACTCGCCCTGCACGTCCTCGACGTGATGGAGGCGATCAGCACCGCGGCGGACGCCTCCCAGCCGGTGGTCGTGGAGAGCCGCTGCCAGGCCCCGGAGCCGCTGCCCGAGGACTGGGACCCGTACGCCGGAACCCTGATCCCCTGAGCACCACAGGACCCGGCCCCGGCCCCCGGGGGGGGGCCCCCCCCCCCCCGGGGCCCCCCCCCCCCGGGGGCGCGCCCCGCCCCCCCCCCCCCCCCCCCCCCCCCCCCCCCCCCCCCCCCCGGCCCCCCCCCCCCCCCCCCCCCCCCCCCCCCCC
>NZ_JBIAYD010000014.1:0-192546 GCF_042897315.1 Streptomyces sp. NPDC001068
CCTTCGCCCGCCTCCGGGCCCCCGGTTCTCCCGGATCTCGAAGTCCATTGCATCCCCTGAGCTGGGGTGTTGCAACGACCACTAGAACTCAAGCACCGACGGGGGCACCGAGTTCGCCGTCCCCGGCGACGGGTCGGTCCTGCGGCTGGGGCGGAGGCTGGTCCCCGGCTCGCGGCCGCCCGCCGACGCGGCCGGGTACGTCACCGGGGCCTGGCGGCAGCCGGACGGCACGCGCGCCGGGGCGCTGTTCGCCGTCCTCCGGCCCCGCTAGTACGCACCCCGGGGCGGGAGGTCACTCCTCGGGCGGGAAGACGGGTTCCCCGCTGTCCAGCAGGGTGATCGTGATCGCCTCCACCGGGCAGTTCTCCGCCGCGTCGAGGATCATGCCGCTGGCGTCGCTCTCCGGGTCCACGGGGTGGGACTGCATGGCGGAGTCGAGGCGGAAGGCCCCGGCGGCCCGGTTGACGCACTGGGCCGAGCCGATGCAGACGGAACGGTCGACCTCGACGTGCCAGCGGTCACCCGCCCCCACACCCGAATGCGCTCGCGCGGGAGTCACCTCCATCTCTCACGCCTCCCATCCGGCCGGGAGGTGGATCATCTTGTGCTCCAGGAACTCGCCGTAGCCCTCGGGCCCGAACTCCCGCCCCAGCCCTGAGTTCTTGTAGCCGCCGAACGGACCGAGCATGTCCAGGCTGAAGGTGTTGACCGAGTAGGTGCCGGTACGGACCCGGCGCGCGACCTCGATGCCGTGCGCCACGTCCGACGTCCACACGCTTCCGCTCAACCCGTAGTCCGAGTCGTTCGCGATCTTCAGGGCCTCGGACTCGTCCCCGTAGGGGAGGAGGCAGATCACCGGACCGAAGATCTCCTCCCTGGCGATCCGCATCGAGTTGTCGACGTCGCCGAAGAGGGTCGGCTCGACGTACCAGCCCTTCTCCAGCCCCGCGGGACGGCCGCCGCCCGTCAGGATCTTCGCGCCCTCCTCCTGCCCGATCCGGATGTAGTCCAGGTTCCGCTGCTGCTGGCGGCGCGCGACCAGCGGGCCCACCTGGGTGGCCGGGTCGAGCGGGTCGCCGACCTTCAGGGCGCCCGCCGCGGCCGCGAAGGCGTCGGCGAACTCGTCGTACCGGGAACGCGGGACGAGGATGCGGGTCTGGGCGACGCACGCCTGACCGTTGTTCATCCAGGCGGCGGGGACGATCCCGGCGACGGCGGTGGCCGCGTCCGCGTCCGGCAGCACGACCGCGGCCGACTTGCCGCCCAGTTCCAGGGTCACCCGGGTGAGGTTCTTCGCGGCGACCTCCATCACCCGTTTGCCGGCCGCGACCGAGCCGGTGAAGGAGACCTTGTCGACGCCCGGGTGCGCGACGAGGTACTCGCTCACCTCGCGGTCCGCCGGGAGGATGGACAGCACGCCCTCGGGCAGCCCGGCCTCCTTGGTGATCTCGCCGAGCAGGTAGGCGTCCAGCGGCGACTCCGGGGACGGCTTGAGCACCACCGTGCAGCCGGTGAGCAGCGCGGGGGCGAGCTTGGCGGCGGCCACGAACTGCGGCACGTTCCAGGGCACGACGGCCGCGACGACCCCGACCGGCTCCCGCCGCACCATGATCTTCCCGAGCACCCCGTCGCGCGTCTCCTCGTAGGTGAAGTCGCGGGCCACCCGGATCGCCGAGTCCCACACCATCATCGCGCCGAGGGCCTGGGCGAGAACGCTCCACGAGTACGGTGAACCGTTCTCGGAGGAGATCACCCGGGCGATCTCCTCGTGCCGCACGGCGATCGCGTCCTTGATCCGGGTGACGACCTCGATCCGCTCGGCGAGGCTCGTCCGCGGCCAGGGCCCCTCGTCGAAGGCCCGCCGCGCGACCCCGACCGCGCGGTCCACGTCCGCCCGCGAGGCGTGCGGCACCCGCCCGAAGACCTCCTCGGTGTGCGGCGACACCACCTCGATGACGTCCTTGCCCAGGGGGTCGGTCAACTCCCCGCCGATGAACAGCTGTCCATGCTCCAGGAACTCGGTCACGGCACCCCACCACGCTTCCTGACGATGTTTCAGAACTGATACCAGTTCCAGTCAAAGGAGTCCACGGACAGCACGAGAATGGGCCTGACCAGCGGTTTCCCGACGACGGGCGGCTACCGGCAGCCGGGAACCCGGGCCTCCCAAGCTCGGGTCCTGCGGCCACCGGATACGCGGTGGCCTCCCGAAGCGTGGTTCTGTAGCTTGCCCCCATGACAGACAACCGAAGGGACAATGCCGCGTAGGCGCCCGTCAGCCCTGCGGGGAAACCTCCCTGTCCGCCCCTGGAGGCGGCGACGGTACCCGTTCATCGATCACCTCTCGGGATCTTGCACAGCTGACCTGCGTCGGCTGGAGCGAACCCGCTTCTGGCCCGAAGCCACGGAAGAAGCGTTCTGGCACTGGCGGGCCTATGCACACGGCCCTCTCAGTCAACTTGTGGACCCACTCATAAGTCCCGATTGCGGCATCCCTGAGTGCGGGTGTTGCGGCGCCGACTTCCGCGAGCACCTCGAAGCCGTGCTTCACGCACTGCCCAGGAAGAGCGCGCGTGAGTTGCGCGCCCTCGTAAGGGCCCTCGACAGGAAGATTCTGGCAAGGGCCGAGGTCATCCCGGCTGACAGCCTGGACGTGCCATGGTGGCAAGGCCAGCTCTAGGCCATGGGCGGCCGTCTCGGGGAGCCCCGTCCACGGCCGTCCGGTCGGGACTCGCCGCCGCTGCCGTCCTGATCGACGAACAGCGCGGACGTCCGGGCCCGGTCGGCGAGGCTGATCCGGCCCGGCTCCGGGCCCAGCTCCGCGGCAACCGGCCCTCCGGACGGACGGACATCGGTGCCCGGTCGTCACCAGGCCGTCGCCCACTGCGCGGTGTCCACAAGCGGCACCCGGACGCGTCCGCATCCTCGCAGGTCAGGTCAATGTCCCGCGATGCCGGTCGACTTGGGCATCCATTGAAACCAGTTCTAGTTATAGTGAGCGATGGCCGCGCGACGGTGCGGGGGCGGAGGCTACGGATGACGAACGGTCAGGGCGAGTCGGTGGCGGTCACCGTTCACGATCACGGTGGCGGCGTGCGGGCCGTCGAGGTGCCCATCCCGGACAATCCCCTCGGTCACACCCTGGTGTACGTCGTCGACACCGATCGCGGGCCCGTGCTGGTGGACACGGGATGGGACGATCCGGGTTCCTGGGACGCACTCGTGGCGGGGCTGGCCGCGTGCGGGACGGCGGTCGGCGAGGTGTACGGGGTCGTCATCACCCACCATCACCCCGATCACCACGGGCTGTCGGGGCGGGTCCGGGAGGCCTCCGGGGCCTGGATCGCCATGCACGCGGCCGACGCGGCCATCGTGCGGCGGACCCGCGGGACCCGGCCCGAGCGGTGGTTCACCTACATGACGGCGAAGCTGGAGGCCGCCGGCGCACCCGAGGAGCACGTCGCGCCGCTGCGGGGCGGACCCCGCAGGGGCGGCTCCCTGCCGGGCCTGTCCCCCGCCGTTCCCGACCGGGAGATCCATCCCGGTGAACTGCTCGACCTGCCCGGCCGCCGGCTGCGCGGCGTCTGGACGCCCGGGCACACGCCCGGCCACGTCTGCCTGCACCTGGAGGAGGAGCATCCGGCCCGGCTGCCGGGACACGGGCGCCTGTTCTCCGGTGACCATCTGCTCCCCGGGATCACCCCGCACATCGGCCTGTACGAGGATCCCGACGACGCGACTGTCACCGACCCCCTCGGCGACTACCTGGACTCCCTGGAGCGCGTCGGCCGGCTCGCCCCCGCCGAGGTCCTCCCGGCCCACCAGTACACCCTCACCGACGCGCCCGCCCGGGTACGGGAACTCCTGGCCCACCACGAGGAACGGCTCGCGGCCCTCCGGGTCCTGCTGCGGCGGCCCCTGACCCTGTGGCAGTTGGCCGTCGGGATGGAGTGGAACCGGCCCTGGGAACAGATCCCCTACGGGTCGCGGAACATCGCCGTCTCGGAGGCGGAGGCGCATCTGCGGCGGCTGGTGAAACTGGGCCTGGTGGAGCCGGTGGCCGGGACCGAGCCGGTCACGTACGTGGCGGTGTAGCCGACGGGAGGACCGGGGGCGCCCTCGGATGCGAACACCGCTTCCGGTCCGCGGACATGCCGGGTCGCGCCGGGGAATTGGGCGGTAATCGTTGACATATGACGGTTCGCCAGAAAGGATCGGGATCGGTCACATGGTCAGGTCATGGTCGAACCCGACCGCCCCGGGTGCCGCCTGAGGCGGCAACGGCATCCAGGGACGACCAGCCGCCCCGCCTCCGCCCGGAAGGTGAGGCGAGTCGATGCCGCAGCCCCTCCTGCTTCTCGGCGCCGGCCGCCGGCGCGCGTACGACGAGTTCGTGCTGACGCGCATCGCCGCGGCCCGCCCCGTGGTGCTGGTGGACGCCGCCCCGCCCGACTGGGCACGCCCGCGCCTGGCCGGTCGCCTCGCGGCCGACCCCGGCAAGGACGGGGCGACGGCGTCCGCGGTGGTCCGGTTCGCGGCCCGGCACCGGGTCCGCGGGGTACTGGCCCACTCCGCCGGGTACGCGGTCGCGGCCGCCAGGATCGCCGCGCAGCTCGGGCTGCCCGGCCCCTCCCGCGGCGCCGCGGCCGCCTGTGCCGACCCGGCCCTGCTGCACGCCTCGCTCGCCGCCGGCGCGGTCCCCGCCGACGATCCCGGACCGCCCAGGGTCAGCGCCGAGACCGTGGTCCTGGACGGCGAGATCCGCATCGTCGCCATCACCCGTACGACCCTGGGCCCGGCGCCCGCCCGGCAGCCGCTGCGGCACACCGTGCACACCCACGACGGTCTGCTGCACAACCGTTTCCTGCGGCTGGCCGTCGACCGCACCGTGCACGCCCTCGGCCTGATCCGGGGTGTGCTGCACATCGGGCTGCGGCTCACCGACCGCGGCCCGCGGGTCACCGACGTCACCCCGTGCCTGCCGGGCGACCTGATCCCGCTCCTGGTCAGGCGCGCCACCGGCGTCGACCTCGCGCAGGCCGCCGCGGCCCTGGCCACCGGCGAGGTGCCGGACACCACGCCCACCCGGCAGCGGGCCGCCTCGGTCCGGTTCGCCTACCCGGCCGCCACCGGCCGCCTCGAGCACCTGACGCTCTCCCCGGAAGCGGCCCGGGAGCCCGGCGCCGAGCGCATGATCCTCACCCGGGACGCCGGTCACCACGTCACCGCCGGCCCGTACGCGACCGTCGAGGACCGGCTGGCGCTCTGGGTCGCCGTCGGTGAGGATCCCGCCGCCTGCGACGACGCCCTGCGCCGGATGGGCCGCCACCTGTCGGCGGGCATCGCCCCGGTCGTGACGGCGGCCTGAGCGCGGCCCAGGTCATCGCAGGGTTCGTACCAACCGCTCGGCCGCCGGGAGCAGTTCGACCTCCCGTCGGCTCATCGTCGGGTTCGCCGCGCGTCGCCGCAGGGCCTCCGCCAGGCCCTCGTCGGTCAGTTCGCCAGGATCGGCGAGCAGGGCCGCGAGCAGGTCGCGGGCCATCGGCAGCTCGCCCACCGCGACCTGGGCGAGGATCACCGCGGACATGGCCCAGTCCAGCCCCGGCGGCCCGTCCTCGGCCTCGGTCCAGTCGATGACCCGCGGCCCGTCGGGCGTCAGCATCACGTTGCCGGGGTGCAGGTCGAGGTGGAGGACCCGCGTGCCGGGGCGGGCCGGATCCCGTCCGGGCACGGCGTGCAGCCGCCGCAGCAGCGCGGCGAGCAGGGCACCGCCCTCGGCCGGGCCCGTCTCCCCCGCCAGCAGCGCCGCCAGCAGGGTGGGCCCGGACAGCCGCTCCATGACCAGGTCGGTGGGGGATCCGGAGGGCCGCACCCGGGGCGCCGGGTACCCGTGGAGCCGTACGTGCGTCATCACCGCGCCCTCGGCGGCCGCGTCCACCCGGCCGTCCCTGACCCGGCGCAGCACCCAGGTCCCGTCGATCTCGTACACGTCGGCCGAACGCCCCGAACCCAGCAGTCTTCCCGTCATGGCATGACCATAACCAGCGGCTTCGACCACCGGCCGCCCCTCGGCCCCGAGAGGGCGGCCGGTAAAGTGGGCGGGTCGTCATCACCCGTACGGGGGAAAGCCGGTGCAAACCCGGCGCCGGTACCCGCCCGGTCCTCGGCCTCGCCCGGACCGGGATCGCCCCTTTCCGTGACCCGTCGTACCGGCGGTGCACCGGACCGCCCCGCGCGGGACGCCGACCAGTCCATGTGCGTCGGCACCCGTCGGCGCACGGCACCGTAGAGGTTCACGGAGCCGAGCCGCGGGGTGTCCCGAGGCGCCCGGCTCCCCCGCAGGGAGAGGCATCCGCCGATCATGACCGTCCTCCGCCGCAGCGCCGCGGTGCTGGCCGCCACCGCCGTCATCGGTGCCGCCACGCCCGCCATCACCGCGACGGCCGCCGACACCCCGTCCCCGTCCGCCTCGGCGGTACTCCCGTCGGGGCTGTTCGGCCGTACGGACCCCCAGTACGACGGCGTCTGGCGCCAGTCGCTCGCCCTGCTCGCCCAGCACACGGTGGGGGTGACCCCGGCCGCGAAGGCGGTGGACTGGCTGACCGGCCAGCAGTGCGCCGACGGCTCGTACGCGGCGTTCCGCGCCGAGCCGGCCGCGGCCTGCGGTGCCAAGGTGACCGTGGACACGAACAGCACGGCCGCCGCCGTACAGGCGCTCACGGCGGTCGGCGGACACGACGACGCCGTCGGCAGGTCGGTGACCTGGCTGAAGGCGCAGCGGAACAAGGACGGCGGCTGGGGCTACGCGCCCGGCTCGCCCAGCGACACCAACTCCACCGCCGTGGTGGCCGGTGCGCTCGCCGCCGCCGGCGAGAGCCCGGACGGGGCGGCGGCCGGCCTGCTCGCCAAGTGGTCCCTCCCCTGCGGCGGGGACGGCGGCGGCGCGCTCGCCTACCAGCCGGACAAGAAGGGGAAGCTGACCGCCAACGCGGACGCGACGGCCGCCGGGGTGCTCGGTGTCCTCGGCAAGGGGTTCGTGACGACGGCCGGGAAGGCGCCGGCGGACGGCCACGCCTGCGCCGCCCTCGGCAAGGCTCCGGCACCGCGGGACGTGGCCCGCAACGGCGTCGCGTACCTGGCCGCGGCCACCCACGCCAAGGGGTACCTGGTCTCCGCGCTGGCCGGCGCCAAGCCGCAGCCGGACTACGGCAACACCGCCGACGCCGTGGTGGCCATGGCCGCGCAGGGTTCGACCGAGCCCGCGAAGCAGCCGTACGCCTGGCTGGAGGCCCATGCCGTGCCGTGGGCGAAGCAGAGCGGTCCCGCGGCCTACGCGGAACTGATCCTCGCGGCGCACGCGATGGGCGCGGACCCGCGCGACTTCGGCGGCACGGACCTGGTGACGGCCCTGAACGCGACCGGTCCGGCCCCCGAGGCCGCGGCGGAGCAGGACGGGAAGAAGGCCGGGACGAAGGCCGAGAAGTCGTCGGGCACCAGTCTCTGGTGGATCGTCGGCACCGGCCTCGTCGCCGGTGTCGGCATCGGGTTCCTGCTCAGCGGGCGCCGGAAGCAGCGACAGCCGTGAGCGGCGTCCGCCGCGCGGCGCTGCTCGTCGTCACCGCGCTGGCCGTGCTGGTGGCGGCCGTGCCGGCGCAGGCGGCCGGATACCGCTACTGGTCCTTCTGGGAGCGGGACGGTGCGCGGTGGACGTACGCCACACAGGGCCCGGCCACCGCGCGGCCGGGCGACGGCGCCGTCGAGGGGTACCGGTTCGCGGTGAGCGAGGACTCGGGGGACGCGTCGCGGCCGCGCGGGACGGCGGACTTCGGCACGATCTGCGCGGACACGGCCGCGGTCCGGGGGAAGAAGCGCGTGGGGCTGGTCATCGACTTCGGTACGGCGGCGGACGCGCCGTCCGCGCAGCGGCCGCCGGTGCGGCGGACCGCGTGCTCGGTGGTGGCGGAGGACGCGACGGCGGCGGAGGCGCTGGCCGCGGTGGCCAGGCCGTTGCGGTACGACACGAACGCGCTGCTGTGCGCGATCGGCGGCTATCCGGCGAAGGGGTGCGGGGAGAAGGTCGCGGCGGCCGGTACGTCCCGGGGCGGTGCCCCGGACGGCGGGCCGTCGGGGAACGGGCCGTCCGTGGGTCTGCTCGCCGGGGCCGGGGTGGTCGTCGCGGTCGCCGCGGGCGCCTTCTGGCAGGCGCGGCGGCGCAAGGATGCGTGATCGCGACCGCCACGGCGCGGGCCGGCCGGGACCGGCCGCGCTCCGGGGCGCGGCCGCCGACGGCTGCCGCCCCGCGGCCCTCGGGGGCGCTCCCCGGCCGCCCGCGTCCGGGCCGGCGCACGCGGCCGCGGACGGCCGTGCCGCCGCCACGCCGGAGGTCCCCCCGGGTGGGCGGACCCTGACCGGGGGACGGCCGGAATCGGCCGCCCCCCGGGGACGCGACCGGGTGGCGGCCCCCGTTCCCCGGGCCCGGCGTGCGCGCGGCCTGCACCCCGGGGCCTGGTGGCTGTGGGCGCTCTCCCTCGGGGTCGCCGCCTCCCGTACCACCAACCCCCTCCTGCTGGCCCTGCTCGTCGCGGTGGCCGGTCATGTCGTGGCCGCCTGCCGGGGTCGGAACCGGGGGGCGGGTGCCTACTCCGCCTTCGCCAGGCTCGCCCTCGCCGTGCTGCTCGTCCGGCTGGCCTTCACCGTCTTCCTCGGCTCCCCCGTCCCCGGTTCGCACACCCTCGTCACCCTCCCGGAGATCCCGCTGCCCCACTGGGCGCAGGGCATCCGGCTCGGTGGCCGGGTCAGCGCCGAGGCGCTGGTCTTCACGCTCTACGACGGCCTGCGGATCGCCACCCTGCTGATCTGCGTCGGCGCCGCGAACGCGCTCGCCGATCCGGCCCGTCTCCTCAAGTCGCTGCCCGGCGCGCTGTACGAGCTGGGCGTGGCCGTGGTCGTCGCGCTCACCTTCGCCCCGAACCTGATCGCCGACGTCCGGCGGCTGCGCGCCGCCCGCCGGCTGCGCGGCCGCCCCGACTCCGGCGTCCGGGGTCTGCTCCAGGTCGGACTGCCGGTGCTGGAGGGCGCGTTGGAGCGTTCGGTCGCCCTGGCCGCCGCGATGGACGCGCGTGGTTACGGCCGTAGCGCCGACGTACCGGACCGGGTCCGTCGTACGACGGCGGCGCTGACCCTCGGCGGCCTGCTCGGGGTGTGCGCGGGAACGTACGGGCTGCTCACCGCCGAGGGCGGCGGTTACGGGCTGCCCCTGCTGCTGGCCGGGGTGGTCGCCGCGCTCGCGGGGCTGCGGCTCGGCGGCCGCCGTTCGCTGCGCACCCGTTACCGGCCGGACGCGTGGGACGTACGGGCCTGGCTGGTGTCCGGGTCGGGCGCGGCCGTCGCCGGTCTGCTGGCGCTGGCCGCGGCGCGGGATCCGGACGCCCTGCAGCCCGGGGTCGTACCGCTGGTCGCCCCGACGCTTCCGCTGTGGCCCGCGGCGGCCGTACTGCTCGGCCTGCTGCCCGTCCTCGTCGCGCCGAAGGAGCCGTCGTGATCCGTTTCGAGGACGTCTCCGTGACGTACGAGGGTGCGGCCGGGCCGGCCGTGCGGGGCGTCGACCTCGAAGTGCCTGAAGGCGAGCTCGTCCTGCTGGCGGGCCCCTCCGGTACCGGCAAGTCGACGATCCTGAACGCCGTCAGCGGACTGGTGCCGCACTTCACCGGGGGCACCCTGCGCGGCCGGGTGACCGTCGCGGGGCGGGACACCCGGACGCACAGGCCACGTGAACTCGCCGATGTCGTCGGCACGGTGGGTCAGGATCCGCTCGCCCATTTCGTGACCGCCACGGTGGAGGACGAACTCGCCTACGGGATGGAGTCGCTCGGCATCGCGCCGGCCGTGATGCGGCGCCGGGTGGAGGAGACCCTCGACCTGCTCGGCCTCGACGGGCTGCGGGACCGGGCGATCGCCACCCTCTCCGGCGGGCAGCGACAACGGGTCGCGATCGGGTCGGTGCTCACCCCGCATCCGGAGGTCCTGGTCCTCGACGAGCCGACCTCCGCACTCGACCCGGCCGCCGCCGAGGAGGTGCTGGCCGTGCTGCAGCGGCTGGTGCACGACCTCGGGACCACGGTGTTCCTCGCCGAGCACCGGCTGGAACGGGTGGTGCAGTACGCCGACCGGGTGGTGCTGCTTCCCGAGCCGGGAGCCGCTCCGGTGTGCGGTACCCCGGCCGAGGTGATGGCCGTGTCGCCGGTGTGCCCGCCGGTGGTGGAGCTGGGCAGGCTGGCCGGATGGTCGCCGCTGCCGATGACGGTCCGGGACGCCCGGCGCCGGGCCGGCGGGCTGCGTGAGCGGCTGACCGTACGAACCCCGAGGCAGCACACCCCCATCGCCGACCCGACTCCCGCCCCAGCGGCCCCGGCGCCGCCCGCGGATCCCACGGTTCCCGCGGCCCCGGCGCCTCCTGCGGATCTCACGGTTCCCGCGGCCACGACCCCCCGTGCCGGGCCGGGCGCGGGCCGGTGGCGGTCCGCTGGCCGGGGCTCCCGCGGCGGGCGGCCCGGGGCCCGTGGGCCCGCAGGCCCGGCGGTCCCCGCGGCTGCCGTCCCTCCGCTCGCCGAGGTCCGCTCGCTGGCCGTCCGCCGGGACCGGGTGGACGCGCTGTGCGGGGTCGGTCTCACCGTCGCGCCCGGCGAGACCGTCGCCCTCATGGGCCGTAACGGGGCCGGGAAGTCCACGCTGCTGAGTGCTCTGGTGGGGCTGGTGGAGCCGAACTCCGGGACGGTCCGGGTCGGCGGGGCCGTACCGCATCGCACCCGCCCGCGCGACCTCGTACGCCTGGTCGGTCTGGTCCCGCAGGAACCCCGTGACCTGCTGTACGCCGACACGGTCGGCGCCGAGTGCGCGGCCGCCGACCGGGATGCCGCGGCGGCGCCGGGGACCTGCCGTGAGCTGGTGTCCGCGCTGCTCCCCGGGGTCGCCGACGCCACGCATCCGCGTGACCTGTCCGAGGGGCAGCGGCTGGCGCTGGCGCTGGCCGTGGTGCTCACCGCCCGGCCGCCGCTGCTCCTGCTGGACGAGCCGACCCGGGGCCTCGACTACGCGGCGAAGGCCCGGCTGGTCGGCGTGCTGCGCGGACTCGCCGCCGACGGGCACGCGATCGTGCTGGCCACCCACGACGTGGAGCTGGCCGCCGAGATCGCGGACCGGGTCGTGCTGCTCGCGCAGGGCGAGGTGATCGCGGACGGTCCGACGGACGACATAGTCGTGTCCTCCCCGTCCTTCGCGCCGCAGGTGACGAAGGTCCTGGCGCCGCAGCGGTGGCTGACCGTGGCCCAGGTGCGGGAGGCGCTGGCATGACCGGCCCGGTGCGGCTCGGCCCCCGCTCGGTGGCCGCCCTGCTCCTCGTCAGTGCGGTCGGCGTGGTCGCCGTCGGCTGGCCCTTCCTCGCCCCGCCCGGTTCCCGGCTGACCTCGCACGCCCAGGACGCGCCGTGGCTGTTCGCGGGTCTGCTGCTCCTGCTGGTCGCCGTGCTCGGGGCGACGATCTCCGAGTCGGGGCTGGGTCCGAAGGCGGTCGCCATGCTCGGCGTGCTGGCCGCGACGGGGGCGGCGCTGCGGCCGATCGGGGCGGGCACCGCGGGGATCGAGCCGATGTTCTTCCTGATGGTGCTGAGCGGGCGGGTGCTGGGGCCGGGCTTCGGGTTCGCCCTCGGCTCGCTCACCATGTTCGCGTCGGCGCTGCTCACCGGCGGGGTGGGGCCGTGGCTGCCGTTCCAGATGCTGGCGATGGGCTGGTTCACGATGGGCGCCGGGCTGCTGCCGGGGGCGGGCCGGCTGCGCGGACGCGGTGAGCTCGCGCTGCTGGCGGGGTACGGCTTCCTGGCCGCGTTCGGCTACGGCCTGGTCGTGGACCTGGCCGGCTGGCCGCTGCTGGCCGGCACCGCCTCGAACATCGCCTTCGACCCACAGGCCGGGCCCGCCGCCAACCTGGCCCGCTTCCTCGCCTACAGCCTGGCCACCGCGATGGGCTGGAACCTGGGCCGGGCCCTGTGCACGGTGGTGCTGACCCTCGTCCTCGGGCCGGCCCTGCTGCGGGCGCTGCGCCGGGCGACCAGGAGGGCGGCCTTCGAGACCGCGGTCACATTCGACGATCCCGGGGCGTGAGGGCTCGGGGGCGTCCGGTGACGGCACCGGTGAGGCACCCCACGTGACCCGGATCACCTACGGCCGGGGCTAGTAGTGGAGTATTTCCTTAATGTCCGATTCGCCAGGGGCCTGACCTGCGCTTTGAGAGCCACGCCACACAAGCGGCATAAGCCTCCTGTGCGACCGCAACTAGTAAAAGGGGTGATTGCGGACGGGTTTGCGGCCTGCTTCTCTGGACGACGTCGCCAGGCACCACCGGCTCCCAGCGGGCCACGGAGCCGACGCACACGGCCGCCGCCCTCGGGCGGTTCCGGAGCACGGCGATCCCCTGTCCCCGACGAACGAGGTTCTCCGTGTCCGTGTCCCTGATCAGCCGCATCGCCTCCCCGAAGAAGGTCCTCACCGCCGCCGCCGTGGCCGCCGCCACCGCCGGTATGGCACTGAGCGCGGCGCCCGCCCAGGCCGCCACCGGCTCGGCCTCCTCCGCCCAGGCGATCGCGCACAAGATGATCCCGGACGCCGCACAGTTCGACGCGTTCAGCAACATCGTCTCGCACGAGAGCGGCTGGAACCCCAGCGCCACCAACAGCTCCTCCGGCGCCTACGGCCTGGTCCAGGCCCTGCCGGGCTCGAAGATGGCGTCCGCCGGGTCCGACTGGAAGACCAACCCGGCCACCCAGATCAAGTGGGGTCTGGACTACATGAACTCCCGCTACGGCAGCCCGACGGCCGCCTGGAGCTTCTGGCAGGCCAACGGCTGGTACTGAGCCGGCCGACCCGCTCCCCCAACCTCGGCACCCTCGCCCCCCTCCTCCCGGGCGAGGGTGCCGACGTGTGTCCGGACGTGGTGGACTGATGCGGCAGAGCCGTCGAACCCGAGAGCCACCCGACCGGAGGGGCGATGCCCGCGGCGACACCGACCCGTGATCCCGAGACCCGCGGTGTGCGACTGGTCGTCGTCCTGCTGGCCCTGACCGTGCTGAGCGGTCTGATCGACGCGGTCAGCTATCTCGGCCTGGGCCACGTCTTCACCGCGAACATGACCGGCAACGTGGTGATCCTGGGCTTCGCGGCGGCCGGGGCGCCCGGCTTCTCCGTCCCCCACTCGGCCGCCTCACTGGCCGCGTTCCTGCTGGGCGCGGCGGTGGGCGGCCGGGTCACGGCCCGGTTCTGCGGCGGGTCCCGCCGCCGGTGGATGCGGGTGACGCTGGCGGCGGAGGCGGTCCTGGTCGCCGCGGCGGCCGTGGTGGCCTTCGCCGGGCCCGGCGGGACGGCGACGACGTACACGCTGATCGCGCTGACCGCCTTCGCGATGGGGCTGCGCAACGCCAACGTCCGCAAGCTGGGCGTCCCGGACCTCACGGCGACCACGGTCCTGACGACGACGCTGACCGGCCTGGTCGCCGAGTCCCATCTCGGCGACGCCAGCAAGCCGCGCTCCCCGCGCCGGGTGGCGGCGGTGTTCGCGCTGGCCGCCGGAGCGGTGCTGGGCGCCTGGCTGGTCCTCCACCAGAGCCTGGGGGTCCCGCTGCTGGTCGCGGCGGTGGTCGCCGGGGTGCTGGCCGTGGTGACGTCCGGGCGGGAGTGACGCGGGCCGGTGGTGACGGTGTCTCGGGGGAGGCAGGAACGAGGGCGTGGGAAGGGGTGCTCCTGCCTCCCTCGGGGCGGGCCGGCGGCGCCGGGAGCCGTCGGCCCGGGTCGAGGGGTCAGGCCGTGGTGACCTGGAGGTGCTTCACTCCGTTGATCCACGCCGAGCGCAGCCGGTCCGGGTCGCCGACCAGGCGCAGGGCCGGCATCGCGTCGGCTATGGCGTTGAAGATCAGGTCGATCTCCAGGACCGCGAGGGACTTGCCCAGGCAGTAGTGGGGGCCGCCGCCGCCGAAGCCGAGGTGGGGGTTGGGGTCCCGGGTGATGTCGAAGGTGCCGGGGTCGGTGAAGACCTCGGGGTCGTGGTTGGCCGAGGCGTAGAAGACGCCGACCCGGTCGCCCTTGCGGATCAGCTTGCCGCCGAGCTCGGTGTCCTGGGTGGCGGTGCGCTGGAAGGAGTTGACCGGGGTGGCCCAGCGGACGATCTCCTCGGCGGCGGTCGCGGGGCGCTCGCGCTTGTAGAGGTCCCAGGCGTCGGGGTGGGTGAGGAAGGCGTGCATGCCGTGGGTGATGGCGTTGCGGGTGGTCTCGTTCCCGGCCACCGCGAGCATCAGCACGAAGAAGCCGAACTCGTCGGAGCCCAGGTTGCCCTCGTCCTCGGCCGCCACCAGCGTGGAGACGATGTCCTTGGCCGGGCACTGCTTGCGGTCGGCGGCCATGTTCATCGCGTAGGCGATCAGCTCGGTGGCCGACTCGGCGCCCACCTCCTCGGTGATCGCGTACTCCGGGTCGTCGTACGAGATCATCTTGTTCGACCAGTCGAAGATCTTCGCCCGGTCGTCCTGCGGGATGCCGATCAGTTCGGCGATGGCCTGGAGGGGGAGCTCGCAGGCGACCTCGGTGACGAAGTCGAAGGGTCCGGAGTGGGCGCGGGCGGCGTCCGTGATCGCCCGGGCGCGGGCGCGCAGCCGGTCCTCCAGGGCGCGGATGGAGCGGGGCGTGAAGCCGCGCTGGATGATCTGGCGGACCCGGGTGTGCTCGGGCGGGTCCATGTTGAGCAGGATCAGCCGCTGGGCGTCGATCGCGTCCCGCGGGATGTGCTCGGTGAAGCGGATGATCGCCGTGTTGAGCCAGGACGAGAAGAGTTCGGGGTGCGTGGAGACGTACTTGACGTCGGCGTGCCGGGTGACGGCCCAGTACCCGTCGTCCGCGAACCCGGCGATGCCGTGCGGCTGTTCGATCCAGCGGACCGGCTCCGCCCGGCGCAACTCGGCGAACTCCGGCAGCGGCACCCGTTGATGGAGCAGGTCGGGGTCGGTGAGGTCGAACCCGTCGGGCAGCGCGGGACAGGGCATGGCGACTCACTCCCACCGTGTACGGACCTGGAATACGTCTGCTCCGACCGCGTTCTGACGGACCATCAGAGCGAGTCGGCTGCCGTGAAGGTAGTAACGGGTTCTACAAGTCGCAAGAGGCGCGGTCGCCCCAATTGCGTGCACCCCTCTTGCGGTTGCGGACAGCCTGTCAGCAGACTGCACACAGAACTAGTACGCGTTCTAGTTCTGCGTGGCGGGCCGGGCCGGGACGCCCCTGCGCCGCGCGGGTGACCGAGGAGAGGACCGAGCCCCCATGGCCGCGGAACCCGTGATCGTCGAAGCCGTACGCACCCCCATCGGCAAGCGCGGCGGCGCGCTCGCCAACCTCCACCCCGCCTATCTCCTGGGCGAGACCTACCGTGAACTCCTCGGCCGCACCGGCATCCCCGCCGACTGCGTCGAGCAGATCGTCGGCGGCACGGTGACCCACGCCGGCGAGCAGTCCATGAACCCCGCGCGCACGGCCTGGCTGACCGTCGGACTGCCCTACGAGACCGCGGCCACCACCGTCGACTGCCAGTGCGGCTCCTCGCAGCAGGCCGCGCACATGACCGCGAACATGATCGCCGCCGGGGTCATCGACGTCGGGATCAGCTGCGGCGTCGAGGCGATGTCGCGGGTGCCGCTGGGCTCCGGCTCCAAGCACGGGCCGGGCAAGCCCTTCCCCGACGAGTGGAACGTCGACCTGCCCAACCAGTTCGAGGCCGCCGAGCGCATCGCCCGCCACCGGGGCCTGACCAGGCAGGACGTCGACGCGCTCGGGCTGCGTTCGCAGGAGCGGGCGGCGCACGCCTGGGCCGAGGAGCGGTTCAAGCGGGAGACCTTCGCCGTACAGGTGCCGACGACGGAGGAGGAGCAGCACGCGGGGCAGGGCATGTGGCGCCTGGTCGACCGGGACGAGGGCCTGCGCGACACGTCCACGGAGGCGCTCCTCGGCCTGAAGCCGGTGATGCCGACCGCGGTCCACACGGCGGGCAACTCCTCGCAGATCTCCGACGGCGCCGCCGCCATCATGTGGGCGTCGAAGCGGATGGCGCGCGCCCTGAAACTGCGCCCGCGGGCCCGGATCGTCGCCCAGGCCCTGGTGGGCGCCGATCCGCACTTCCACCTCGACGGGCCGATCGACGCGACCCGGGCGGTGCTCGGCAAGGCCGGCATGACCCTGCGGGACATCGACCTGGTGGAGATCAACGAGGCGTTCGCGTCGGTGGTGCTGAGCTGGGCCCAGGTCTTCGAGCAGAGCCTGGACAAGCTCAACGTCAACGGCGGCGCCATCGCCCTGGGCCATCCGGTGGGGGCCACCGGCGCCCGCCTGATCACCACGGCCCTGCACGAGCTGGAACGCACCGACAAGGAGTTCGCCCTGGTGACCATGTGCGCGGGCGGCGGCCTGGCCACCGGGACGATCCTCCAGCGGCTGTAGCGGACGGACGGGGGGGCGAGGGGGCGAGGGGGACGGACAGGGCGGGGCGGGGGCGGATCCGGCGGACGACCGGCGCGGAAGGGGCCCGGTCGTCCGCGCGGAGCGCGACAAGGATCACAGTGATCGGTCCGCATACGCCCCCGTCGGCGGGCATACGTCCCTGCGTACACCGCGTTTAGCTGCACACTGCACGGATGCGGGTACGCGACGTGACGGGCCCGAACCCTCCTATCGTCGCTCTCCGACCCGTCCGGCGCCGTACGGGCCGCCGTCCCTGTCCCCGTCGAAAGGTAGGCGAGCCCCGTTTTGGCGACCGCCACAGCCGTCACCCCGCCCGTCACGATCCCCGGCCCCCGTACGGCCGACCGCGCACCCACCGTCACCGACCCCGCGCTGGTGAAGCGCGCCGTGAAGGCCGCGGCGCTCGGCAACGCCATGGAGTGGTTCGACTTCGGCGTCTACAGCTACATCGCGGTGACCCTGGGCAAGGTCTTCTTCCCGTCCGGCAGCCCGACCGCGCAGCTGCTGTCCACGTTCGGCGCCTTCGCCGCGGCCTTCCTGGTCCGCCCGCTCGGCGGCATGGTCTTCGGGCCGCTCGGCGACCGTGTCGGCCGCCAGAAGGTCCTCGCCGTCACCATGATCATGATGGCGGCCGGCACCTTCGCGATCGGCCTGATCCCGTCGTACACGACGATCGGCGTCGGAGCCCCGATCCTGCTCCTCGCCGCCCGCCTGGTGCAGGGTTTCTCCACCGGCGGCGAGTACGCGGGGGCCTCCACGTTCATCGCCGAGTACGCGCCGGACAAGAAGCGCGGCTTCTTCGGCAGCTGGCTGGAGTTCGGCACGCTGGCGGGCTACATCGGCGGCGCGGGCCTGGTCACCCTGTTGACGGCCCTGCTCTCCGACGGCGACCTGACCTCCTGGGGCTGGCGCGTCCCGTTCCTGGTCGCGGGCCCGATGGGCATCATCGGCCTCTACCTGCGGATGCGCCTGGAGGAGACCCCCGCGTTCGCGGCGGAGGTCGAGAAGTCCGAGTCGTCCCGCCCGAAGGTCCCCCTGCGCGAGATGATCACGAGCCAGTGGCGCGCCCTGCTGCTGTGCGTGGCCCTGGTCCTGGTCTTCAACGTCACGGACTACATGCTGCTGTCGTACATGCCGAGCTACCTGACGAGCGAGCTGAAGTACGACGAGACGCACGGTCTGCTGGTGGTCCTCGCCGTCATGGCCCTGATGATGATCGTCCAGCCGTTCGCCGGTGCGCTGACCGACCGCGTCGGCCGCCGCCCGGTGATCGCCGCGGGCTGCGCGGGCTTCCTCTGCCTCTCCGTCCCGGCCCTGCTCCTGATCCGCCAGGGCAGCCTGGCCGCGGTCGGCCTCGGCATGGGCGCGCTGGGCCTCCTGCTGGTCTGCTTCACGGCGGCGATGCCCGCGGCCCTGCCGGCACTGTTCCCGACCCGGGTCCGCTACGGCTCCCTGTCGATCGGCTTCAACGTCTCGGTGTCCCTCTTCGGCGGTACGACCCCGCTCGTGGTGACGGCCCTGATCGGGGCGACGGGCGACATGATGATGCCCGCGTACTACATGATGGCCGCGGCGGTCGTCGGCGGCTTCGCGGCCTGGCGGATGGCCGAGACGGCCGGCAGGCCCCTGCCGGGCTCGGCCCCGTCGGTCGAGGCACCCCGCTAGTGCTGTGACCGGAAAGGTTTGCCGGAAAGCTCGCGGCGTCCGGTGCGGTGCATCGCAAGGCGGAGCATCGCCCGCGTACTGGATGTACTCGGGCGATGCGACAACGCGGCGAGGTGCCGTGCCGGGCGTCGCGAGCCGGTGAACCTTCCCGGTCGCAGCACTAGGTCCCCGGAGGGCCGCACCCCGCGCCCGGCCTGTCGACAGACAGGCGGTCGCTGTCCGGAACGGCACCCGCGACCGTGCCCTCCGTCGTACCGTCCGAGGTCCTGATCGACGGCACGGCGGGGGGCATCGTCCGTGATCGGCCGGTGGCGGCCCCGCGGACGCGCACGCCTGCTCCGGTGCGGCCGCCACCGGCCCGCCGGGTGCGCCGGGTGAGTCGGGTGCGCCGATCGGCTGAGTTCCGTCCGGTACCGGGGCGGTCGGTCGCCGGGACACCCACCCCGTGAGCAGTGCTGAGCCGATAGCTTTCGGTGGGCAGTTACCTGACACCGGAAAGGCAGCGGACGCATGAGCGGCTCTCAGCTCTGGGACGACGTCGACTTCTACTTCTCCAGCCACCTCTCGCCGGACGACGAGGTACTCCAGGCGGCCCTGCGTGAGAGCGAGGCCAACGACCTCCCGCACATCGCGGTCACCCCCGGCCAGGGCAAACTGCTCCAGCTCCTCGCGCAGATCCAGGACGCCCGGAACATCCTGGAGATCGGCACCCTGGGCGGCTACAGCACCATCTGGCTGGCCCGCGGCCTGCCCGCCGACGGCAGGCTGATCACGCTGGAGTACAGCGCCCGGCACGCCGAGGTGGCGGTCCGCAACATCGCGCGCGCCGGACTGGAACGCGTCGTCGAGGTACGGGTCGGCCCCGCCCTGGAGTCGCTGCCCAAGCTCGCCGACGAGAACCCGGCCCCCTTCGACCTGGTCTTCATCGACGCCGACAAGGCCAACAACCCGCACTACGTGGAGTGGGCGCTGCGGCTCACCCGCGCCGGCAGCCTGATCGTCCTCGACAACGTGGTGCGCGGCGGCCGGGTCGCGGACGCGGACAACGGCGAACCCGACGTGGTCGGCACCCGGGCCGCGATCGAACTGATCGCCACCCACCCGAGGCTGAGCGGCACGGCGATCCAGACGGTCGGCAGCAAGGGGTACGACGGGTTCGCCCTGGCCCGGGTCCTGGCCTGACCCGGCCCGGTCTCAAGCCTCGTGGTAGAAGCCCACGTTGACGCTGCGCGGGGCGGTGCGGTCCCGGACGACGATCTCGCCGGAGCCGCCCCGGGGCAGCGCGACGGTGACGCCGTACCCGATGGCCTGGGCGTACTCGCCGACGGTCAGCAGGACCTCGGACGACGGTTCGGCCTGGGAACCGCGCAGCCAGGTGACCTGCCAGCCGCCCTCCGGCCCGCACAGGAACTCCAGGTGCACCCGGGAGACGAACAGCCAGTCGTCGGGCGTGGTGAGACGGCAGACGGCGGCATCGCGGCCCACTCGCAGCACGGCGCCCGGTTCGCTCGGCGCGTCGGCCATGAACATGCCGGCGGTTTCGCCCGCGTCCCCGGACACGGAGGCCATGGTGAGTTCGAGCACGTGCTTTCCCCCTGCGCGGTTCCTGAATCGTTCGTGGATCTCCGGCGCATGATAAAACGCCCGGCGCGGTGGCGTCCGGCACAATGAAGTCATGACCGAGCGAAAGCCACCCGGGGTGCCGTTCGAGTCCTGGGTCGACAAGCAGATCCGGGACGCCCAGCAGCGCGGCGAGTTCGACCGGCTCACCGGCGCGGGCGAGCCGTTGCCGACCGAACTGGAGACGTCCTACGACGAACTGTGGTGGGTCAAGCGGAAGATGGCCCGGGAGGGCCTGGCGATGCTGCCGCCGGCGCTCGCGCTGCGCAAGGAGGCCGAGGACGCGCTGGCGGCCGCCTACGCGGCCCCCTCGGAGCGGATCGTCCGCAGGATCATCACGGAGGTCAACGTGAAGATCCGGGACATGATGTACAAGCCGCCACCCGGGCCCCCGCTGGGCAAGAAGCCGTACGACGTCGAAGAGGTCGTGGGCGAGTGGCGGGAGCGCCGGGCGGCGGCCGGGACGGCGGCGGACTCAGATGTGTAGCAGCCGGTCCGCGAGTTCGCGGTAGTCCCGCAGGGCCAGCCGGAGTTGCTCGGTGTCGGCCGTGCCGGGGTGGTCCCGGTCGGCCTCCTGCCAGCTGCCGCGCAGGGTACGGCGGCGCCGGTCGACGGCGTCGGTGAGGCGGGCGCTGAGTTCCTCGAGCGCCCGGTCGGCCTCCTCCACGGCCGCGCGCGGCTCGTCGACGAAACCGTTGACCGCGTGCTGCAGGCGCCGCTCCAGCTGCCCGCACTCCTCGTTGGGCATGAGCCGCCCGCCGTTCACGGCCTGCTCGCCGTCGCCCGCCGCGGGGCGGCCGGTGTTCACCGCGGTCCGGCCCCCGTCGGCGGCCGGCCGGTCGTCGCCCGCCGCGAAGCCGCCGGCGGCCGCCGCGCGGTCGTCCGTCCCGATCCCGCGGTCGTCCGTCCCGATGCCGCGGTCGTCCGTGCGTGCCGGGCGGTCGGCGCGGGTCGCGTCCGGGGTGTGGCCCGGCCCGTCGCCGGCCACCAGCACCGCCTGCCCGGGCGCCTCCTCCCGGTCGTCGGCGCGCTTCGCCGCGATGTCCTCACGCCCGGTGGCGGCCCCCCTGGCGGGGGTGCCCTCGCGGTCGGTCGTGCCCTCGGCGGTGCGTTCCTCGCGACCCGGCATCGCCTCGTCGCCGGGGTATATGTCGCCGCTCATGGACTGGCGGCCCTTCCCTGTCCTGGCTTCGGTCATGTCGGTCAGCTCTCCTTCGGGCGGCTTCGGTCCGCGGACCAGGGCAGATGGCCGCCGGTGTCGGCACCGACACCGGCGTGGTGACGGCCGGACGCGCCGGCCGACGAGGTGACGAGGTCGTCGAAGAGCGAGCGGGCCTCGAGCACGGCCTCGCGCATCTCCTCGGTGGCCGCCTGGCTCTGCTGGTCCGCGCTCACGGGCGCCTGGGCGGCACGATGGATGCGCCGGTAGCCGTCGACGTGGTCGGCGTGGTGCACGGACAGCGCGGCGACCTGGTCGTCGTACTCGGCACCGGCCGGGAACCCGCGGGCCGCGGCCACCTCGGCGAGCAGCCGGTCGATCTCGGTCACGGACTCCCGCGGCGAGTCGACGAAGTGCTCCTGCGCGCTCGTCCAGCGGGCCGTGTAGCGCTCGCGCTCCGTTTCTTCCAGCGGGCGTTCGCGCATGTCGCCGTGGCGCTGCACCCGCTCGGCGAGCTCCTGCTCGGCCGCCTTGGTGTCGCCCTCGTGCTGGGCCACGACCCGCTCGTACTCGGGCCCGAAGCGCTGCTTCAGGCCGTGCGGGCCGCCGCGCCTGGAGCGCGCGGCCAGCAGGGCCGCGACGACGACCACGGCGGCCACGATCACAATCGCGATGATCAAGCCTGTGGACATGGTTGCCTTCCGGTGTCTCGGCCCGACGGGCCGGCTCCCTCACCGGGTGACCCGCACGGCGCCCGGCAAACAGCCCTGAACGCGGCGGCGGGAGCGTACCGCCGGGAATCCGGTTGCGCGACCCCCCCGGGGCCGCCCGAGACTGCCGTCCATGACCATCTGGACGATCACCCCCGAAGGCCCCGGTTCGCCCGTCGCCGCCGCCCTGTGGCGGGCGTACTACACCGAGGTCAGCGACCGCTGGTACCTGCGCCACGAGGGCCGGCGTACCGACCCGGCCGAGCTGGAGCGCGCGATCGCCGCCCACCCGGGAAGCGAACTCACCGCGCCCACCGGGAGGTTGCTGGTCGCGCGGTACGACGGTGTACCGGCCGGCAGCGCGGGCGTACGGCTCCTGGACGCGGCCACCGCCGAACTCACCCGGGTCTTCGTGCACGAGGGGCTGCGCGGCCTGGGCGGTGCCGCCCTCCTCGTGGCGGCGGCCGAGGACGCGGCCCGCGCGCTCGGGGCGGGGCGGATGGTGCTGGACACCCGCACCGATCTCGTCGAGGCCCGTGCCCTGTACGCGCGACTCGGTTACACGGAGGGCGAACCGCACAACGACGACGTGTACGCCGAGCACTGGTTCCGCAAGGACCTCGTCAACTGACCTGCCGGGACGGCGTCTTCTGGGGCTGCTCGCGTTCGGTGCCGCACAGTCCGTCGGTCAGGTCGCGCACCAGGCGGTCCAGGTCGGTGGGCCGGTCCGGGCCCCACCAGTCGCCGAGCAGGTCGGCCAGGGACTCCTCGCGGGCCCTGGCGAGCCGTTCGGCGATCACGCGGCCCTGGCCGGTCAGGGTCAGGTCCAGACCCAGGCGGTCCACGAGGTGCCGCTCCTCCAGTTGGCGGGCACCCTCCAGGACGACGGTCAGCGGCACGGTCCCGCGCTCGGCGAGCCGTCCGGGCTCCACGGAGCCGTACCTGCGGATCCGCAGCAGCAGCCAGCCGGCCGCGGGCAGCAGGTCGACGCCCGCCCGCTCGTTGATCTTCCGGTAGACCTGCCGGCGGCCCTCCCGGGTGCCGAGCAGCGACAGGGCCCGGCAGCACTCGTCGTACGACGAGCGCTGCACGGGGTTGGGCGGGATGGTCTCCGAGGCGTCCGGCGCGGTGACCGAGGCGCGCAGCCGGTCCTCCTTGAGGAACCAGGCCAGGAGGAAGCCGAGGGCGGCCACCGGGGCGGCGTACAGGAAGACGTCGGTGATCGAGGACGCGTAGGCGTGCAATGCCGCCGGGCGCAGCGCGGGCGGCAGTTCGGAGATGCCGCGCGGGTCGGCCTGCAGGGCGTCCGGGGTGACACCGCCCGGCAGGCGCACGCCCAGGAAGGCGTCGGCCAGCTTGTCGGCGAGGCGGCTCGCGAAGACCGAGCCGAAGATCGCCACGCCGAAGGAGGCGCCGATGGAGCGGAAGAAGGTCGCGCCGGAGGTGGCGACGCCGAGGTCCTCGTAGGAGACGGAGTTCTGCACGATAAGGACCAGTACCTGCATGACCAGCCCGAGGCCGAGGCCGAAGACGAAGAAGCAGCCGCTCATCTCGGCGGTCGAGCTGTGTTCGTCGAGCCGGTGCAGCAGGAGCAGGCCGATGGCGACGACGGCGGTGCCGGCGACCGGGAACACCTTCCAGTGGCCCGTGTGGCTGACGATCTGGCCGGAGAGGGTGGAGGACAGCAGCAGTCCGATCACCATCGGCAGCATGTGCACGCCCGACAGGGTCGGCGAGATGCCGTGCACGACCTGGAGGAAGGTCGGCAGGTAGGTCATCGCGCCGAACATCGCGAAGCCGACGATGAAGCTGATCACGGAGGCGAGCGTGAAGGTGCGGACGCGGAAGAGCTTCAGCGGGAGCACCGGTTCGGCGGCGCGCCGCTCGACGGCCGTGAAGGCGACGGCGAGCAGTACCCCGAGCACCGCGAGCCCGATGATCTGCGGCGACCCCCAGGGCCAGGTGGTCCCGCCCATCGAGGCCACCAGTACCAGGCAGGTGGCGACGGCCGCGATCAGCGCGGTGCCGAGGTAGTCGATGCGGTGGTGGGCGCTCCGCCGCGGTATGCGCAGCGCGACCGCGATCACGGCGAGCGCGATCAGGCCGAGGGGCAGGTTGACGTAGAACACCCAGCGCCAGCTGAGATGTTGGGTGAGCACGCCGCCGAGCAGCGGCCCCAGCACGCTGGTCGCGCCGAAGACGGCGCCGAACAGGCCCTGGTAGCGCCCCCGGTCGCGGGGCGGCACGAGGTCTCCCACGATCGCCGTCGACAGCACCAGGAGCCCGCCGCCACCGAGCCCCTGCAGCGCGCGGAAGCCGATCAGCTCGCCCATGCTCCGGGCGGTCCCGCACAGGGCCGACCCGACGAGGAAGATCACGATCGCGGCCTGGAAGAGCCGCTTGCGCCCGTACAGGTCACCGAGCTTGCCCCACAGCGGGGTGGCGGCGGTGGAGGCCAGCAGGTAGGCGGTGACCACCCAGGAGAGGTGTTCGAGGCCGCCCAGGTCGCTGACGATCGTGGGCAGCGCGGTCGACACGATGGTCTGGTCGAGCGCGGCCAGCAGCAGGCCGAGCAGCAGCGCACCGATCGGGACGAGCACATTGCCGGGCACGTGCTCCGCGTCCCGCGCCTGGGTGTGCGTCATGTCCAGGGCCATGGAGACCTCCCGGAGTGCTTTCAGCCATCTTCCATCGTGGACGGTGTCACCCGGTACGGCCCGTCGAGCCGCCTTCGTCCGCCGCTGAAACGGGGGGATCCTGCGAACGTACGTGTGGGCGGGCCGCATAACCTGTGGAGTCCGTGAGGGTTCGCGCGGGGGTGCGAAGGAATCGTGCGGGACCCGCCCGGAGGGAGGGGACGAACAGCGTGACGGAGACGACCGGGGGCCACCGCTGCCCGGAGTGCGGGGAGCCGAGGGGCGCGGACAACACGCCTTCCTGCGACTGCACCCGGCGGGCGTCGGACGCGCTGCGCGACGCCCGGACCGCCGAACAGGCGGCCGCCGAGGACTTCGACCCGCTGCGGATACGACCGTACGTCGACCTCCCGGGAGGCGGGCCGGAGGCCGATGCCGCAGGCGGGAGGAGCGCGCCGTCGCCGGTGGTCGAGGCGGCCACCGTGTCGCTGCGGGCGGTGCCGGGGGCGGAGGTGCCGGGGCGGGAGGCGCCGGCTGCGGAGGTGCCCGAGCCGGAGGCACCCGAGCCCGAGGCGCCCGAACCTGAGGTGCCGCCACGCGACCCGCCGCGGGCACGGCGTCGGGTACCCCGGTGGGTGCTGCCGGTCTCGATCGCCGGGGCGGTGGCCGGGGTCCTCGCGACGGCCACTCTCGCCGGCGGACTGTTCTCCCGTATGACGCCGGAGCGGGACACGGCGGCGCCGGGGGACGTCCGGGCGAGCGTTCCCGACGTGACGCCGGGCAGGGGCTCGGCGTCGGCCACGGCACCGGTGACGTCGGCGGCGGCGAAGGCGCCGGCGGTGCCGTCCGCGCCCGCCGCCACGAGCGCCTCGCCGACGGCCTCGCCGTCCCGGACGGTGAGCGCGAGCCCGTCGGCGACCGCGTCCCGTCGGGCCACGCCGACCCGGTCGGCGACGACGACCGGCACGGCCGCCTCCGCGCAGCCCACCTCGGCACCGGTCCTGGGCCCGGGGGACAGCGGCCCCGAGGTGACGGAGCTCCAGTCGCGACTGGCGCAGCTGAGACTCTTCACGGGGACGGCCGACGGCCACTACGGCGGCACGACGGAGGCCGCGGTACGGACGTACCAGCTGGCGCGGGGGATCCTGACGGACCCGTCGGGGGTGTACGGGGCGGCCACTCGGGCGGCGCTGGAGGCGGAGACGGCGGAGCCGTAGGAGCCGGTCACGGTGGTGGGCGGCCGCGGCGCCGTCGTGGCCGGTCGCGCAGTTCCCCGCGCCCCTGGTGGGTGTCCTCGAAGCCGACCCAGGGGGCAACGCCGCGAAGGGGCGCGGGGAACTGCGCGACAAGCCCCCACCGGACCCGCACCGTAGCGGCGACCGGCACCCCCGACCGCCGCGTCAGCCGACCCGTACCCGCAGGGAGCCGTCGGCCGCGGCCTCCACCCGTACCTCCGTCAGGTCCGCCACCACCGTGTCCGGTCCGTGCACGCCCGCCCGGGGTCCGACGCCCACGACCCGCATCCCGGCCGCGCGCCCAGCCGCGATCCCCGCGCCCGAGTCCTCGAAGACCACGCAGTCCGCGGGGGCGACGCCCAGCTCGGCGGCGCCCTTCAGGAAGCCCTCCGGATCCGGCTTGCTCGCGCCCACCGACTCCGCGGTGATCCGCACCTCGGGCAGCGGCAGCCCGGCCGCGGCCATCCGCGCCGTGGACAGCGCCACGTCGGCCGAGGTCACCAGCGCGTGCGGCAGCCCGGCCAGCGAGGCGAGGAAGGCGGCGGCGCCCGGCACCTCGACCACGCCGTCCATGTCGGCGGTCTCCTCGGCCAGCATCCGCGCGTTGTCCGCGAGGTTCTGCTGGACGGGCCGGTCCGGCAGCAGCACCGCCATGGACGCGTGCCCCTGGCGTCCGTGGACGACCTTCATGACCTCGTCGCCGTCCAGCCCGTGCCGCTCGGACCAGCGTCGCCAGATGCGTTCGACGACGGCGTCCGAGTTGACGAGGGTGCCGTCCATGTCGAGCAGGAGGGCGTGGGCGGTGAGGACGGTGGCCGTCATCGGGCAGCTCCTAAGCAGGCCGTGCAATGCAAAACAGAGCGGCCCCGCCCGCCGGTCAGGGAAAACGAGCGGGAGCCACTTTGTTTCTCCACGGTACAAAACGAGGTGGCCATCCCGCCACCGGCGTCGCCGGCCGTTCACCGACTCTTCAGCTCGGCGGGACGGCCGGCGGGCACCCGGGCGGGACGCGTCCGGGTCAGCCGGCGATCGCCTCCCACAGGCTCCACACGCCGAGCGCCAGCATCAGGACGGCCGCGATCTGCGTGATCAGCCGCAGCGGCACCTTCTTCATGAGGGCCTTGCCGCCGACGATGCCGAGCCCGGCCACCGCCCACAGGCCGAGCACCGCGCCGAGGCCGACGGAGAGCGGGTCGTCGTAGCGGGCCGCGAGGTTCGCCGTCATGATCTGGGTGAGGTCACCGAACTCGGCGACCAGGATCAGCATGAAACCGGTGCCGGCGACCTTCCAGAAGGACTGGTCGGCGGGCTTGCGGACCTCCTCTTCCTCCTCGCCCTTCTTCAGCAGCAGCACGGCCGCGCCGCCGAGGAAGAGCACGCCGGTCAGGGCGTGCACGATCTGCTGCGGCAGCAGGGTCAGCACGCTGCCGGCCGCGACGGCGAGCACGACGTGCAGCAGGAAGGCGGCCGCGACGCCCGCGAAGACGTAGGACGCCCGGTAGCGCGTGCCGAGGACGAGGCCGGCGAGCGCGGTCTTGTCGGGCAGTTCGGCGAGGAAGATGACGCCGAAGACGAGCGCCGTCACGGTGATGCTGATCAAGGGTCCTCAATCGGTCGGGGCCACCCCGCCGAGAGTGCTGCATTTCGCGCTGGACACACGACACCTCGGCACGGCAGCACACATGGATCACCCGCACCGCTGTACGGCACAGGCGTGCACTGCTTGCCGAAGGTCTCGCTGGCGGCCTCGTGAGCGAGGTCCGCCTCCGGGCGCCGGCTCAGACGGGCTGAGCAGTGTGTCGACGGTCCGGCGAAGAGCTACTCCCCTTCAACACCCACCACGGTACGTGACCACCGCGCCGATCCCCAAGGCCGGGGACCGGGTCTGTGAGTCACGTCGCACATCTTGTCGTGTCATGCACACGTCACTAGCTTCTTACCGAGCGCTCACCCCACGGCAACACCGGAGCGCGAGCATTCCCACGCTCGCGCTCCAACACCCCACCCCCACAAGGGAGTTCGCATGCCCAAGTTCTACGCGCGTCGACGGCTCAGCATACTCGCCGCTTTCACCGGCCTGATAGCCTCCGCCGCCCTTTTCAACTCCCCCACCGCCTCCGCCGCCCTCCCCACCCCGGTCAGCGCGGCCACCGCCCGCACCTACCTCGCCTCCCTCACGGTGGCGACCGAGGTCCGGACCGGCTACGAACGCGACCTGTTCCCGACCTGGGACACCATCAGCGGTACCTGCAACACCCGTGAGTGGATCCTCAAGCGCGACGGTTCCAACGTCGTCACCAACTCCGCCTGCACCGCGACCAGCGGCACCTGGTACTCCCCCTACGACGGCGCCACCTGGTCCGCCGCCTCCGACGTCGACATCGACCACCTGGTCCCGCTCGCCGAGGCCTGGGACTCCGGCGCCAGGAACTGGACCACCGCCCGGCGCGAGGCCTTCGCCAACGACGTCACCCGTCCCCAGCTGCTCGCCGTCACCGACAACGTCAACCAGTCCAAGGGCGACCAGGACCCGGCCACCTGGATGCCGTCGCTGACGTCCTACCGCTGCACCTACGTCCGCGCCTGGGTGCAGGTGAAGTACTACTACGGCCTCTCCGTCGACTCCGCCGAGAAGAGCGCGCTCACCGGCTACCTCTCCGGCTGCTGACCCACCCGGCGGCGGGCCCGCCCGGCAGACGGTCCCGCTTCCCCGGCGTTCCGGCCACGCTCCACCCCCCTTCCCGCGCCCTTTCCCGCGTCGAAGCCTCCCCGCAGGCCTCCCTCGTTCCGTACCGTACGGGGCGACGGAGGCGGACCGACCGGGAAAGAGGGCGGGCGAACGTGGCCGGACTGCGCCTGGGACCACTGCTGAGGTACACCGACGGCTCGTCGGCGACCGTATGGGTCGAGACGAGCCGTCCGTGCACCGCCGAGGTGCGCTGCCCGGACGGGGCGGGCGGCAGCACCCGCACCTTCCAGGTGGCCGGCCACCACTACGCCCTGGTCCCGGTCACCGGGCTGACACCGGGGACCTCCACCCCGTACGAGGTGGTCCTGGACGGCACCCGGGTGTGGCCCTTGCCCGACTCCCGCTTCCCGGCCCCGGTGATACGGGCCCCCGCCGAGGGCGACGAGCTGCGCGTGGCCTTCGGCTCCTGCCGCTGGGCCGCCCCGCCGGCCGACGGCCACGACCCGGTCGGCCCCGACGCCCTGGACAGCCTGGCCGCGCGCGTCGCCGCCGGCGGCGAACGGCCGGACGTGCTCATGCTCCTGGGCGACCAGGTGTACGCCGACGAGACCTCGGCCGCGACCCGGCACTGGCTGGCCGCCCGCCGTGACCTGTCGGAACCGCCCGGCGCCGAGGTCGCGGACTACGAGGAGTACACCCGCCTCTACTACGAGTCCTGGCTCGACCCCGAGGTGCGCTGGCTGCTGTCCACCGTGCCCAGCTGCATGATCTTCGACGACCACGACGTCATCGACGACTGGAACACCTCCGCCGCCTGGCTGGCCGACGCCCGGGCCACGCCCTGGTGGCAGGAGCGGCTGCTGAGCGGACTGATGTCGTACTGGGTGCACCAGCACCTGGGCAACCTCTCCCCCGCCGAGCTGGCCGCCGACCCGCTCTACGCGGCCGTCCGCGAAACCCCCGACGGCACCGACGAGTTGCGCGCCTTCGCGGCCAAGGCGGACGCCGACCCGGCCTCGGTGCGCTGGAGTTACCGGCGCGACCTCGGCCGGGTACGGCTGCTGATGGTGGACTCCCGGGCCGCCCGCGTGCTGGACGAGCAGCACCGCGCCATGCTCGACCCGGGCGAGGCCGAGTGGCTGCGCGAACAGGCGCTGGCCGACCGGGAGTCGTACGACCACCTCCTGCTCGGCACCTCGCTGCCCTGGCTGCTGCCGCACCTCATACACGACCTGGAGACCTGGGACGCGGCCCTGTGCCGGGGCGAACGGGGCCCCCGCTGGGCGGAGTTCGGCGAGCGGCTGCGGCGCGCCGCCGACCTGGAGCACTGGGCGGCCTTCCCGGCCTCCTTCGCCGACCTGGCCGGACTGATCGCCCGTGCCGGCTCGGGACCCGCCGCGCCCGCGTCGATCTGCGTGCTCTCCGGGGACGTCCACCACGCCTACGTCGCCGAACCCGCGTGGCCGGCCGGCACCGGGCCCGCCGCCCGTGTGCTGCAACTCACCTGCTCCCCCGTCCACAACTCGGTGCCGCCGACGATCCGGGTCGGCTTCCGCTTCGGCTGGAGCGCCCTGGCCCGGCTCCTGGGACGGCGGTTCACCCGGCACGGACGCTGCGCGCCACCGCCGGTGACATGGCGCAAGAAGGGCGGGCCGTGGTTCGGCAACCAGCTCATGACACTGGTCCTGCAGGGCCGTTCGGCCCGGCTGCGACTGGAGCGGGCCCGCCGGGACGGAACCCTGGAGACCGTGGAGGAGTCCGTCCTCACCACCCCATGAGGGACATCCCGGGCCGGTGGGACCCACGTTGGCTTCTGATCACCGCGACGGCATGATGAGGCGGACCGTCCGCTTCCTCATCCGGTCCGGACGGTGGTCCTGCCCAGCGCCCCCACACGCCCGGGAGTCACGTCGTTGTCCGTCCCGCCCCAGGAATCCGCCCCGGTCGCCGTCGCCCTGGTCGGCGCCGGGCCGCGCGGCACCAGCGTCCTGGAACGCCTCTGCGCCTCCGCCCCCGAACTGCTTCCCCCTGGATCGCGCCTCACGGTGCACGTGATCGACCCGGCACCGCCGGGCCCCGGCCGGGTCTGGCGAACGGCGCAGTCGGCGGAACTGCTGATGAACACCGTGGCGAGCCAGGTCACCCTGTTCACCGACGCCAGCGTGGCGTGCTCGGGGCCGGTCAGGACCGGTCCCAGCCTGCACGAATGGGCCGCCGGCGAACTGCACCCCGACGCCTACCCGACCCGCGCCCACTACGGCCGCTACCTGGAGTGGGTGTTCGCCAGAACGGTCGCCCTGGCACCCGAGGCGGTCCGGGTCGAGACCCACCGCGCCCGTGCCGTACGCCTCGCCGACGGCCCCGACGGCCGCCAGACGCTCACCCTCGACGACGGTCGCGACCTGCCCGGCCTGGCCGCGGTGGTGCTGGTCCAGGGCCACCTGCCCGCGGCGGCTCCACAGGACCGCGGACACACCGCACACGCCGCCCGGCACGGCCTGCGCCACATACCGCCCGCCAACCCCGCCGACGTAGACCTCGCCCCGATAGCCCCCGGCGAACCGGTGCTGCTGCGTGGCCTCGGCCTCAACTTCTTCGACCACCTGGCCCTGCTCACCACCGGCCGGGGCGGCCGCTTCACCCGCACCCCGGACGGCACCCTGCGCTACACCCCCTCCGGCCGCGAACCCCGCCTGTTCGCGGGCTCCCGGCGGGGCGTCCCCCACCACGCGCGCGGCGACAACGCCAAGGGCCCCTACGGCCGGCACACCCCGCTGCTGCTCACCCCCGAGGTCATCGCGGGCCTGCGGGAACGCGCCGACTCCGGCGAGGCGCCCGACTTCCTCGCGGAGGTCTGGCCGCTGGTGGCGAAGGAGGTGGAGACGGTCTACTACACCGCCCTGACCGGCGACGGGGACCTCGCCGGGCGGCTCCTCGCGGCCGACGGCCGGGCCGCGCGCACCGCCCTACTGGACGGGGCCGGCGTCGCGGAGGCGGACCGCTGGTCCTGGGAACGCCTCCAGCGTCCTTACGGGCGACGCGAGTTCACCGGTCCTGCGGACTGGCACGGCTGGCTCGTCGAGCATCTCAGGGAGGACGCGGCACAGGCCGCTCTCGGCAACGTGGACGGCCCGCTCAAGGCGGCCCTGGACGTGCTCCGCGACCTGCGCAACGAGATCCGGCTGGTGGTCGACCACGGCGGGCTGACCGGCGCCTCCCGGCGGGCCCACCTGGACGGCTGGTACACCCCGCTCAACGCGTTCCTGTCCATCGGCCCGCCCCGCCGGCGCGTCGAGGAACTGGCCGCGCTGCTGACGGCGGGCGTGGTGGCGGTGCTCGGCCCCGGTCTGGAGGTGGACCCGGCGGACGGCGCGTGGCTGGCACGCTCACCGGAGGTGCCCGGCTCGGAGGTCCGGGTGACCACCCTCGTGGAGGCCCGTCTCCCGGAGCCGGACCTGCGGCGCACCACCGACGAACTGCTGTCCGGGCTGTTGCGCGAGGGCGCCTGCCGCCCGCACCGGGTGGACGGCCACGAGACCGGGGGCATGGACGTCACCCCACGCCCGTACCGGCTCGTCGACCGCCACGGCCTGGCCCACCCGCGCCGGTTCGGCTTCGGCGTCCCCACCGAGGGCGTGCACTGGGTGACCGCGGCGGGCGCCCGGCCGGGCGTGGACTCGGTGACCCTCTCGGACGCCGACGCGATCGCCCGGGCGGTGCTCCGCACGGCCGCGCCCGGAACCGGGCCGCGCACGGCACCGGCCACCGGGCGGGACACGCCGGTGACCGTTTAACCCTTTGCGGATTCCGCGAACCCCCCGTGAAACTCCTGTCACACCCGGCGCGTACGCTGTATGGCTGACGTCGGGGGGCGCAACAGGACAATCACGGGGGAACCGTCGTGTGGGACAGCATGGGGTCGCTGGAGGCCGGGCCATGGATATACGCCATGGTGGCGGTGTCCGTCCTCCTTGACGTGTTCCTGCCGGTACTACCCAGCGGTGTCCTGGTCATCACCGCGGCCACCGCGGCCGCGGCCGGCACCGGCGCGGCTCCCGGACACGTCCCGCACGTCGTACCCGACATCCTCGCGCTCACCTTCTGCGCGGCCGCCGCGTCGGTCCTCGGCGACCTGGTCGCCTACCGGCTGGCCTGGCGCGGCGGGGCCCGCCTGGACCGCGCGATCGCCCGCTCCCGACGGCTCAGCAGCGCGCAGGAACGTCTCGGCGAAGCCCTGTCCCGGGGCGGCGGCGCCCTCGTCGTCCTGGCCCGCTTCGCCCCCGCCGGCCGCTCCATCGTCTCCCTGGGCGCCGGCGCGACCCACCGCCGCGTCCGCGAGTTCCTCCCCTGGTCCGCGCTGGCGGGCCTCAGCTGGGCGGTCTACAGCGTCGCCCTCGGCTACCTGGGCGCCCAGTGGCTGGGCGCGACCTGGGTGGCGACGGCGGTGTCGGTGGCGGCCCTGTTCGGGGCGGGCGCGGGCGCGGGATTCCTGGTACGAAGACGCCCGGCGTGATCCCGTAGGGGGCCCTACGTCTTGGGGGTCCCGGAGGTCTCAGAGGTCTCAGAGGTCTCAGAGGCCCCAGAGGCCCCAGAGGCCCCGGGCGCCCCCTGCGCCTCCGGCGTCCCGGTATCTCACCCGTCACCGCCGGGCCCCGTCACCGGTGCGCGCCCGGGCACGCCCCCTGCCCGCGGGCTCTCAGCCGGTGGCCTCGCGGACCGCCTGCCCACGCACCTCCAGCCCCCCGAGCAGCGCGGCGGTGGCCTCCGCCACCGCGTCGACCGCCCGCTCGAACACCTCCCGGTTGTGGGCGGCCGGCGCCCGGAACCCGGACACCTTCCGTACGTACTGCAACGCGGCAGCACGGATCTCGTCCTCGGTGGCCTCCTCGGCCAGCTGAGGCGGACGCAGGGTCTTGATACTCCGGCACATGCCGCCAGTCTCCCGCAGTCCCCCTCCTTCCTGCGAGGATCCTCCCGAGGCGGCCACCGCTCCCGGGGCCGACCGACGAGAGGACACCCTCATGACCGGCAACCCGGCCACCCCGGCCACCCCGGACCACTCCGCCGCCACGGACCACGTGGACCCCACGAGCACCGCGGACGGCACACCCGGCCCCCGGCTCACCGTCGCCGTACTCGGTCCCGGCGGCGTGGGCGGCCTGCTCGCGGCCCTGCTCTCCCGTGCCGGACACCGCGTGCTGTGCCTGGCCGGCGAGGAGACCGCCGGCACCCTGCGCACCTCCGGAATCCGGGTCCGCAGCGCCCTGTTCGGCGACTTCACCGCCCCCGTGGACACCGGCACGACCCTCCGCGAACCGGTCGACGCCTGCCTGATCACCGTCAAGGCGACCGCCCTGGACGCGGCCCTCACCCGGATCCCGCCCGCGGCCCTCGGCGACGCCCTGCTCGTACCGTTCCTGAACGGCGTGGAGCACCCGGCGCTGCTGCGCGGCCGCTACGCACCCGACCGCGTGGCCCCCTCCGTGATCCGCGTCGAGTCCACCCGCACCGCCCCCGGCACGATCGAACACACCAGTCCCTTCGCGGAGATCGACCTGACCGGCGCCAAGGTCCCCCGCACCCGTCTGGAGACCCTGGCCGCAGCCCTCACCACCGCCGGTCCCGCCACCCGCGTGCTGGACGACGAGACCACGGCCCTGTGGTCGAAGATGTCCTTCCTCGCGCCGTTCGCCCTGCTCACCACCCGCTACGGCCTCCCCCTCGGCGAGGCCCGCACCCGGCACCGCGACGAACTGGCCTCGCTCGTCGCGGAGACGGCCGCGGTCAGCCGCGCCTGCGGCGCCCCGGTCGACCCGGCCCAGGCCCTGGCCCGGTACGACGCCTTCCCGCCCGCCGCCAAGTCCTCCATGCAACGGGACGCGGAAGCCGGCCGCCCACTCGAACTCGACGCGATCGGAGGCGCGTTGCTGCGCGCGGCGGACCGCCACGGGGTTCCCGTCCCGGTGACGGCCCGGCTGGTGAGGGAGCTGCGCGAAGCCGGCCACTGACCGCTCCGCCGCAGAAACCGCGCCAGGCCGCCACCGCCCGCCCTCCTGCAACACCGTGGCAGGCCGTCACCGCCCGCCCTCCTGCGCCACCGTGACCGACCGGGCCACCCCGACGGCGGAGCCGCGCGGTGCCGGAGCGCCCGGCGCGCCCCGGCTCCGCGGCAGGCTCCGACGCGGGATGCCCGTCGGCCCGGGCAGCGTCCTGGGCGGCGGCGCCCCGTCCCGGAACCGCCGCGGCGGCGCCGATGGTCCCGGCCTCCGTCAGGCCCCGCCCCGCCCCGGGGTTCGTGCCGCGGCGATGAACGCGGCCATCCGCTCTCGGCTCTTGACCCCCGGCGCGGTCTCCACGCTGCTGGAGACGTCCACCCCGTAGGGGCCGAAGGCCTCCACGACACCGGCCACGTTGTGCTCGTCGAGACCGCCCGCGATGACGACCCGTCCTGGCACGTCCATGACCCAGGCGGGAATGTCGGCGAAGACGCCGCTGCCCGCGCTGGCGTCGTAGAAGAAGTACTGGAGCGCCTCGGGCCGCTCGGGCGGCACGCCGGAGGCGAGGGCCAGGTTCGGGACGGGGGCGCTCTCGTAGATCTGGACGGTGTCGACGTGCCCGGCGATCCCGGCCGTCTCGGCGTACGTCAGGGCCACGGCGAAGACCGGGATCCGCCCCCGGGCGTACCCGGCGAGCTCCAGGGCCCGCCCGGGCGGACAGTACCGCTTGCTCCTCGGGGTCACGACGATCCCGATCGCGTCGTACCCCAGCTCGACGGCCCAGTCGATCTGCTGCTCCTGGGTGAGTCCGCACACCTTCACGAACGTCGGCCGCTGCCCGCTCATCCTGTCCCCGCTCCGTTCTTCCGCGCACCTCGTGCTCCCGCCCGGCGGGAACGCGCGCCCAATGCCGTCCAGGCTCTCATCGCGGACCCGGAGGCGGGCCCGGAAGCGGGCCCGGAGGCGTGGCCGGGCCGGACTCGGCTTCCGGCTGCCGCGGGCCGCCCCTGCCGGGGACCGCCCGGACGCCACCGTCCCGAACAGGCACGGAGGTATCGTCGGAGCATGGCGGATCTTCCGCGGACCGGCGCGCCGGGGGACGCCGAGCTGCTGCGCGCCGCACGGGCCGGTGACGCCGGTTGCCTCGGGCTGCTGCTCGCCCGGCACCGGGCGGGCATGTACGCGGTCGCGCTCGCGCTGCTGGGCCACAGTCAGGACGCCGAGGACGCGGTGCAGGACGCGGCGCTCATCGCGCTGCGCCGGGTCGGCGACGTGCGGGACCCGGAGGCCGTCGGCCCCTGGCTGCGGATGGTGACGCGCAACGTGTGCCGCGGCCGGCTGCGCAGGATGTCCGCCGTTCCCGTCGCCGACGTCGCCGACGTCGCCGGGTCGGCCGCGACGGACCGGTGGGACGGCCCGCCGGACCCGGCGCAGGTCATCGACCGGCACGCCCTGCGGGACTGGGTCTGGAACGCCATCGAGGACCTGTCCCCCGGCCTGCGGCTGGTGACGATGCTGCGCTACTTCACCGACGTCACGTCCTACAAGGACATCGCCGCGCTGTGCGCCACCCCGGTCGGCACCGTACGCAGCCGGCTCCACCAGGCCCGCAGCAAACTGGTCGCCGCGTTGTCGGACTCGGTCGACCGGGCGCACGACGACGCCACCGCCCTGAGCTCGCTGCACTTCGAGATGGCCGCCCGAACCCTCGCCGACGCCCACCGCGGCCGGCTCGCGTCGGCCCTGTCCCCGTGGTGGTCGCCGCAGGCGGACGTGACGTGGCCGACCGGGAGACACACCGGCATCGACTACCTGCCCACCGCCTTCGACCACGACCTGTCCGACGGCGTACGGCACGAGCTGCTGAACGTGGTGGCCGGCCGCGAGGTGGTCATCTGGGAGGCCGCCCTGCACAGCCCGACCGAGGATCCCTTCCACTGCCCGCCGGGCGTCGTATGGGTGCACTTCCTGGACCGGGGCCGCGTCAGCAGAGTGCGCCTCTACCACCCGCGCCGCCGCTGACGGCCGTCCGGCGGCGCGTCGAACTTTCCCGGCCCCCACCGCATCGTGCGGGTATGAACACAACGAACCACACCCCCGGGCGCGGGGCGCTCGCGCCGGAGGCCGCGGGCCGGGCACGGACCGTCGTGGTCGACGGAACCCGCCAGGTCTACCGGGTCACCGGCCGGGGACCGGTGTGCCTCGTCCATCCCGGCGGCCCCGGCGCGCACTCCGCGTACCTGCGGCTGCCCGGACTGCGCGACGCGCTCACCCTCGTGTACCTGGACCCCGTCGGTTCCGGCGCCAGCGACCCGTTGCCCGACGGGAACTACTCCATGTCCCGCTACGCCCGCTGCGCCGAAGCCGTCCTCGACGACCTCGGCGCAGCGAGCGGGTACTTCCTCGGCCACTCGCACGGCGGCTTCGTCGCCCTCCAGTTCGCCCTCGACCGTCCCGGCCGCCTCGACGGGCTGATCCTCTACGACACCGCGCCCGTGGCCGGGACCGTACTCACGGCGGCCGCGGCCGAGGAGATGACGGCCCTGGTCCGGCGCCGGCCGGACGACCCCGAGGTGGCCGACGCGGCCCGGACCTGGCACTCCGCGCACGTGACACGGACCCTGAAGATCACCGACGACGCGTCGCACCGGCGCTACCTGGACCGCGTCCTGCCGGCCTACTTCGCCGACCACCGCGGGACGACCGGGCGCGAGGGCGGCTTCTCCCTCCAGGTCACCCACGACCCGAACCGGCTGCCGGCCGACTGGGACGTGCGAGACCGGCTCGGCACGATCGACGTGCCGACGCTGGTGGTCGTCGGCGCCCACGACGTCGTCTGCCCGCCCCGCTTCGCCCACGCACTGCACTCCGCCCTGCCCCGCGCACGGCTGTGCGAGCTGCGCGACAGCGGGCACTTCGGGCACATCGAGGAGCCGGACGCGTTCGTCGCCGCCGTGCTGGACTTCCTCAGGGACCAGGCGGGAGATCAGGAGAGAAAACAGGAGAGAAATCAGGGGAACGACCAGGAGAGAGAAGACCGGGCATGAGGACGACCACCGTGCCGATCGCACTGGCCGAGCAGACCGAGATCGCCGCCTACACCGACTTCGCGGCCGGCGCGCCGGCACCCGTCCGGGAGGCGCTGGGCATCGGCTCGCTGCGCCTCGGTCCGGCGCGGGCGCTGGCGATCCGGGAGGACCCGAGCCGCTTCTTCAACCGGGCAGGAGGGTTCGGTCCCGGCCGCCCCGCCACCGCCGCCCTCGCGGTGCGGGTCCGTGACTTCTTCCGCGAACAGGGCGTGCCCCAGGGCGCTTTCATGATCGCACCGTCGTTGCTGCCCCCGGACTGGGCGTCGACCGTCGCACGGCTGCGGCTCACCGAGGGCACCCGGTTCGCCAAGCTGGGATGTGACACCGGGACCGCGCTGTCCGCCGCGGACGGGGTGGCCGCGCTCGACCCGGCCCTGCGGGTCGGACCCGTCGAGCCCCACCAGGCTCGCGAATGGGCCGCCGCCATGATGACCACCTTCGGCTTCACCGGGCCGGCCATGGCCGACATGGCCGCCGCCTGCGTGGGCCGGCCGGGCTGGCGGCAGTACGCGGTCCGGGAGGGCGAGCGGATCATCGCGGTCGGGAGCCTCTTCGTGAACGGCGACTGCGCAGACATGTTCGGTGGCGCGACGCTTCCGGCGGGCCGCGGCCGCGGCGCCCAGTCGGCGCTGCTCACCGCGCGCGTCCGGGCCGCCCGGGACGCGGGCTGCCGCTGGCTCGTGGCCGAAACGGGAGCGGAGGGACCCGGCGAGCACAACACGTCCCTCCACAACATGCTGCGCGCCGGCTTCGAGCACCTGTACGAACGGGTCGCCTGGGTCTGGCGCGCACAGGACGACTGTTCGAACACATGAACCCCACGAACCAACTCGCCACCGAAAATCGAACAGGCGTACCATTGCGGGCGTGGCTGCGACCTATGACTTTCCGAGTGACCTCCTCGCCGGTCAGGAGGAGCTGCATCAGGTCCGGGCCGAGCTGTCGGCCCTGCTGAAACGGCTCCCCTGGTCTGTCGTGCCGCTGGACGGATTCAGTGACGGCGGCGGCTGGCGCAAGGTGGAACGCCCCGCCTCCCCCGGCTGGACCGAGGACGAGCAGGCCGAGGTGGAGAAGCTGCGCCGCCGCGAACACGAGCTGGCGGTCTTCGTCAGCGGCCACCGCTTCTGGGCGGAGGTCACGGCACCGGACCGCGTGAACGCCCGGAGCCGCCTCAAACACACGGGCGGAGAGGCCTGACAACGTGAGAGGACCCCGGCCGATCGGCCGGGGTCCTCTCACGTTGTGGGCGCGGACGGTTTCGAACCGCCGACATCCTGCTTGTAAGGCAGGCGCTCTACCCCTGAGCTACGCACCCGAGACGAGTCGACAGCCTACATTGCCCGGCGCCCTGCCCCGCAAACCCGTATCCGGGACGGCCATACGGGGAAGCGGCACGGGTCGATCCCGTCAACCGCGAACTGACCGGCTCGTGTGTTCGTCTTTCACGAGTGGGAGAATTGCAGCAGCCGCCAGGACTCAGGGCGCACCGTGGCACGGGAGAGGGAGAAGTGACGGGGACATCGGGGACATCGGCGACTTCGGCGGTATCCGAGCGGTCGTACCCGATTCCCGTGCGGGTCCGGCGCACGCCCTTCCGGGATGTCCTGGGGCTGGTGAGTCTGCCGTTGCTCGCCGTGCTGGTGGTGCCGGGGGCGTTCGCCGGGGGCGGGACCCGGCGGTGGTTCGGGGGACGGGCGGACAGTCAGCGGGCCGAGGCGCAGGCGGCAAAGGACGCCGCCGCGGGCGCCTTCTACGAGCTGGACACCGCCCAGCGGGATCTGCGGATCTCCATAGAGACCATCTCCGCCGTCGACGACACTCCGGCCGCCCGCCGTGCCGTCTCCGACTTCGAGGAGCTGGGGCGGCGGATCGACGAGGCCAGCAACCGTTACATCCAGGCCATCGACGCCCACGATCTGGACCGGGACGACCTGGAGGCCTCCGTCGCCTCGCGGGCGCGGGCGGAGATCTCCGGGGCCAAGGACGAGCTGGTCCGGGTCAAGGGGGAGCTGGACCGGTTCGGGGAGTCGCTCGGGCCGCTGCTCGGCAAGGCCGAGACGCAGCTGGCGCGGCTGGCGCCGGCCGTGGAGCGGGCCCGGCAGGCGCTGCTGGCGGCCAGCAACGCGCTGGACGCCGTGCGGGAGACCCGGATCAGGGCCGATGAGCTGGCGGCCCGGCTGGCCGCGTTGTCGCCGGAGCTGACGAAGCTCAACCAGGGTGCGGGTCGGCACGGTGTGCAGGCCACGCTGGAGCGGGCCGGGCGGGTGCAGCGGGAGGCCGAGGCGATCCGGGTGGAGGCGGAGCGGCTGCCGGAGCAGGCGGCCGAGATCGACCACCGGCTGGTGAGTCTGCGTACGCGCGCGCAGGCGCTGACGACGCGGGCCGGGCAGGTGGATCCGGTGCTGAGCGAGCTGCGGCGGCGGTTCTCGGCCGCCTGCTGGCAGGATCTGCAGGAGGTGCCCCGGCAGGCCGGGCTGAACGTCCGGCAGGCCGAGCAGAAGCTGGAGGAGGCGCGGGCCGCCCGGGACGGGCAGCGGTGGGCGGACGCCACCTCGCTGCTGTCGACGGTGCGGGCGCTGCTGAACGGCACGGACGAGGCGGTGTCGGCGGCCGGTGACCGGCTGGCCCGGCTGAACGCGGTGCAGAAGGATCCGCAGGCGGAGATCGAGCGGACCCGGTTCGCGATCCGGGACGCGCAGCGGCTGGCGATGTCGGGGCGGACGAGTCCCGACCCGCGGCACGCGCGGCCGCTGGACGACGCGGTGGGGCGGCTGGAGCGGGCGGTCGGGACGCTGGAGGGGCGCCATCCGGACTACTGGCACTTCCTGACGGAGACGGAGGCGGTGCGGCGGAGCGTGGCGCGGGTGGTGGGGCAGATCCGGGAGGACCGGGGTACCGGGCATCCGTGACCGTTCGTCTCGTGAGCGGCTCGCCCGGCGGTAGTGCGTCTCGCGTGCGGTTCGTCCGGTGAGCGGTTCGTCTCGTGGTCCGTCTGCCCGGTGAGCCGTTGCCGACGGGTCGGTGCGGGCGGATATTGGTAGGCGAACCGCACTCGACATCTGGAGGCGGAGATGGCCTCACACATGGCGCACGCGCACCGTGAGACGCGGCGGCAGATCCTGTTCGACGAGGCGTTGCCCGTCGATCACCGTCTGAACCAGGTCTACCGGGTGGGGGCGGGCCTGATGGGCCTGTTCCTGCTGGCCTTCGGGATCCTCGGGCTCACCGACAACATCGGTTTCTTCGACACGGGCGGCAACACCGCGGTGGGTCTGAACACGAACGGCGCACTGAGTGTGCTGTCGATCTGTGTCGGCCTGCTGCTGTTCGTCGGGATGGTGGTCGGCGGGAATTTCGCGTCCACGCTGAACATGGTGCTGGGGGTGCTGTTCATCCTGAACGGCTTCCTGTTCCTGGCCCTGCTGGACACGGACTCGAACTTCCTGGCCTTCAGGATCCAGAACGTGCTGTTCAGTTTCGTGGTGGGCATCGTGCTGATGGCGTTCGGGATGTACGGCAGGGTGAGCACGAACCTGCCGCACGACAATCCCTACTGGCGGGCCCGCCACCCCGAGGCGGAGCAGCGGGCCCTCACCGCGGGTGATCAGGTGCGGTAGGCGTAGTAGTACGCGTTGGGGTAGGCGGCGATGAGGCTCGCCACCGACCGGCGGAGCGTGTTGTTCGAGTGGTACGTGACGTACGGGACGCCGTTGCTCTTGTACGTCACGATCATCGTGTGGTCCTTCTCCCCGTCACGGTTGAAGTCCATCTGGATGACGTCGCCGACCTCGGCCTGGTAGACGTTGGCGAGCGGCTTGGTCCGCTTGGAGTTCTGGGCGAACCAGGACCACTCGTTGACGCCGACGAAGGAGTCGGACTGGATGTCGGCGGTGCCGAACCACTTCGTGTAGTCGTACACGTAGCCCGGGACGTGCTTCCAGCCGCCGGCCTTCAGGGACTGGCTGACGAAGTTGGTGCAGTCGCCGCCGGCGCCCTGGCCGTTGAAGTCCGGGTAGTCCTTGTTGTAGACGTTCCAGTACTTCTCGGCGTAGGCCGCCATGGCCTTGTAGTCGTACGTGGTGCCGGTCTTGGGCACGGCCACCGGGTTGCGGGTGGTGGCGGCGCGCGGGGCGTCCGGCGTGGTGTTGCCGTCGTCGCCGGTGGCGGGTGCCTTGACCGACGGCTTGGACAGGGTGTTGACGGCGAGGCCGCCGTCGTCCGTGTCCTTGACCTTGGTGAGCTGCCAGGTGCCCTGCCGGTCGGCCTTGAAGGTCAGCTCGTGGTGGGACTGGAAGCCGGTGGTCTTCGGGGCGTTGCCGGTGGCCTTGGCGTAGGTCAGCGTCGTGGTCTCGGTGACGTCGGCCTTGGCGGTGCGGCCGGTGACGCGGGTCGCGTCGAGCGTGACCCGGGTGTTGCCGGCGCTGTAGGTCTCGCCGAGCTTGGCGAGGCTGTTCTGGCGGCCGCGCAGCTGGGTCAGCGCGGAGTGCTCGTCACGCGACTGGGTGCTGGACATGCGGACGTCGCCGGAGAAGCGGGTGGTGCTCTGCTTCGTGGTGGCCCCGTGCACGAGGGCCTGGGTGCGGTCGGTGAAGACCGCGTCGGCCAGCTTCTGGAAGGTCGCCTTGGTCGCGGCGTTCACGGTCGGATCGTCCACGACCGCCGCGCCCGCGCTCCAGTTGGGCACGAGGGCGACGCCGGCGACGACCGAGGCCGCCGCCGCCGTGACTATGGCCGCACGGCTGCGCTTACGGCTCAGTTTTCTTGATTTCAATGGTGTTTCCCCTCTACGCCGGTACACCTACCGGGCGACGGCATCTTCGCACGGCGTGTGTGGCCGTTGTGAAGGGGGTTACGGAACCGGAATCAGCCCCCGGCGAGCCTCACTTGACGATCGAGGACCAGTCGGACGGGGCCTGGGCCGGGTCGAGGGAGCGCAGCCGGGCCAGGGTTTCGGGGTCCTGGGCGTCCATCCAGGCGGCGAGTTCCTTGAAGGAGACGCATTTGACGCCCTTTTTGGTGCAGATCTTCGGGACGATCTGGTCGATGGCCTTCATGTAGATGCCGCCGTTCCAGTCCTCGAAGTGGTTGCCGATGAAGAGCGGGGCGCGGCTGCCGTAGTAGACGCGGTTGAAGCCGTTCATGTAGGAGTCGACGGTCTCCTGTTCCCAGGTGGCGTACTGGGAGGAGTCGCCGTCGACCTCGCCGTTGGACTGGTTGTAGAGGAAGTTGAAGTCCATGGAGAGGGCCTGGATGTTGTCGCCGTAGGGCAGCAGTTCCAGGGGGAAGTTCCAGAGGCCGTTCTTCTTGGACGGCCATATCTGGTAGTCGCCGGGGGAGCTGGCGTCGTACTTCCAGTTGTAGCCGTACTTCTGGAGGGCCTTGAGGAGGTTGGGCTGGCCTTCCAGGCAGGGGGCGCGGCCGCCGACGACCTCCTGCTTGAAGTCGAAGGGCAGGGCGGGGATGTCCTTGAAGCCGGTGTTGGTCTTCCAGTTCTCGACGAACCGGTAGAACTGGTCGATCTCGCTCTTCCACTGGGCGACGCTCCACTCGCCGCCGCCCTTCTTCTCGCAGAAGTGGCCGTTGAAGTGGGTGCCGATCTCGTTGCCCTGGTCGTAGGCCTCGCGCAGCTGCTCCAGGGTGGTGCGGATGTGGGCGTCGGTGGCGTAGTCGATCGCGGCGTCGCCCGGGGAGTGCATGGGGCCGGTGTAGAGGGACTTCTTGCTCTTGGGCAGGAGGTAGATGCCGGTGAGGAAGAAGGTCATGTGGGCGTTGTACTGCTTGGCCATCTCGCGGTAGTGCGAGAAGAGCTGGTCGTCGCCCTGCAGGGCGCCGTCCCAGGAGAAGACGACGAACTGGGGCGGTTTCTCACCGGGCTTGAGTTTCTCGGGCTTCAGCTGGCCTTTCTGGGGCCCGGTGTAGGAGGTGGATCCGTCTCCGAGGATCTTGGTCTTGCCGTCCCATTTCGGGCTCGCCGACGCCGACGGGGCGGTCCTGCGGGTGCCGGCGGCGGTGGGGGCGGTGTCGTCCTGTCTGGTGAGCACCAGGTAGCCCGCGACGAGGGAGGCGACGACGAGGAAGGCGGCCAGGGTCACGAACTCCGGCCGGGCTGGACGGCGGTCACGGGCGGGCGCCTTGCGGCGGCGGCCGCCGGTTGTCGACTTCGTGCGGGGCTTCATGCGGGCTCACTCTGCGGGTGGTGTGGGGGAGCTGTCGGCTTCGGTGGTCAGTCAAGGCCCATGGCCTGTGCCCAGACCTCGTACGAGACGCTGTCCTCGCCGCTTCCTGCGAGTCCTTGGAGGGGGAGCGGCTCCAGGGACTTGTTCAGGTCGAGGCGGTAGACGACGACGGACGTGGTCACGGACGAGGCCGTGCCGGTGTACCAGGAGGCGGTGTCCTTCCCTGCGGCGTTGGTACTGCCCGCCTTGCCCGAGACCGGGGTGCCGACGGCGAGGCCCGGATGGGCGAGACGGAACGATTCGCTGAGTGCCTGTTCGACGTCCTCGGCCACGTCGGCGCGGACCGCGCGGGCCGGCTTCGGGGTGTCGAGGGCGACGCGGTGGCCGTTGCGGGTGATCTTGGCGACCGAGTACGGCTCGGTGTGGTCGCCGCCGGCCGCGAAGGTCGCGTAGCCGCTCGCCATCCGGATCGCGCTGGGCGTGGAGCTGCCCATGGACAGCGCCGGCACCTGCGCCCCGATGCTGTCGGAGAGCAGCCCGGAGGCGACCGCGGTGGCCCGTACCCGGTCCAGTCCGGTGTCCATGCCGAGTTGCATGAACGGGGTGTTCACGGACTTGGCGAGGGCCTGGGAGAGGCTGATCTGTCCGTAGGACGTGCCGTTGTCGTTGCTGGCGGAGACCTTCTTGCCGCTGCGGTCCCAGTACGGGCCGTCCGGTGTGGTGACCGGGATCCTGTCGTCGCCGTCGTAGAGCGTCTCCGGGGTGACCGGGGTGGTTGCCCCGCCGCGCTCCTTGTGGACGCCGTTCTGGAGGCCGGCGGCGTAGACGAAGGGCAGGAAGGCGGAACCGGCCTGGACGGTGGTCGAGTTGGACTCGTTGAAGCCCTGCTTGCGGTGGTCGGGGCCGCCGTACACGGCGACGATCCGTCCGTCGTCGGAGACCGACGCGGCGCCGTAGTGGGCGTCCTCGGCGAGCCTGGGGTCGCTCTTCTCGGCGTCCTTGCGGGCCTTGGTCACCGCCTTGGTGAGGGTGTCCTCCTTCTTGCGGTCGAAGGTGGTGTAGATCTGGTATCCGCCGAGGTCGAACTGCTTGTCCGAGATGTGGGCGGACTTCTTGGCGTACTGCTGCGCCAGTTCCACCAGGTAGTCGCTCTGGCTGCCGGTGTCGTAGACCTTGTTGTTCTTGATCGGTTCGGGGAAGGTCTTGTACTTGGCGCGCTCGGCGGGTGACAGCTTGCCTATCTTGACCATCCGGTCCAGGATCCACGACCAGCGCTCCACGGCCCGCTTGTGGTTGGCCTGGCTCAGTGTGGGGTCGTAGAGTCCGGCTCCCTTGAGCAGGGAGGCGAGCATGGCGGCCTGACTGGCGTTCAGCTGCCCGACGTCCTTGCCGTAGTAGGCCTGGGCGGCGCGCTGGATGCCGTACGTGCCCCGGCCGAACCAGCTGGTGTTGAGGTATCCCTCCAGGATCTGGTCCTTGCTCATCCTGTTGTCGAGCTTGAGGGAGATCATCGCCTCGGTGAACTTGCGGCTCACCGTCTGGTTCTGCGTGAGATAGACGTTTTTCACGTATTGCTGGGTGATGGTCGAACCACCCTCGGTGTCCCCTTGGCCGATCGTGCGATACAGGGCCCTGGTTATGCCTTTCACCGAAATACCGGGATCCGAGTAGAAACTCTCGTTCTCCGCCGCGAGGACCGCCCAGCGCACGTCCACGGGTATGTCCTTGAGCGGCATGTCCTGCCGCTGCACCCAGCCGGTCCGGGCCATCGGGGTGCCGTCGGACCAGAAGTAGACGTTGTCCTGCTGGGTGGCATAGGTGTTGAGGTTGGACGGTATGTCCGTGGCCGCGTAGGCGACGACGAGGAACAGCCCGGTGAGGCCGATGCTCCCGAGGGCGCCCCCCAGCCACTGCCGCCAGGACGGCATCCAGCGCCGCCAGCCGGACCGGCCGGGCCGTGGGTACAGCGGCCGCAGCTTGCGCGCGTACGGGGCCAGTGGCGCGAGTCGGGGCCCCACGAGGGCCCGGACTCCCGCGAGGGCCGCCAGCGCCCGTTCCTGGGGCGACAGGCGGGCGCTGCGGCGCCGTTCGGCCCGGCCGCCCGGGGCCGCGGACTCCGGCTCGGGCTCCGACCGCCGCTGTTCGGGCACCCGGATCTGCATCGTGACGTCCGCCCGCAGGGCGGCCACCTTCAGGTGCAGGGTCTCGTCGTGCCGCGGCGGATCCGGCTTCTCGCCGTCCGCCCGCGTGCCCGCCGCCGGCGTGTCGGCGCCGCCCTTCGCCGCCGCGGTGCCGGCCTCCGCGGCCCGCAGGGCGTGCAGTTCGTTCCACAAGGACTCCGCCTTGCGTCGCGCGATCTCCTGCGCCTGCTCAGGGTCTTCGTCCTTCTGCCGCGGAGCGTGCTCCGCGCGCAGGGCGTCGACCTTCAGATGCAGGGTCGCGTCCGGCTCGAACGGCTTTCGATCCCGGGATCCGGCCTGGTCGTTGCCGTCTTCGGGGTCACCCGTCCGCTCCGTACCGTCCCTCACGACTGCGTCTCCCCTCGCACTCGGTCTTGCGCGCGCGGTTAGACACGACGGGTGGCAGGACCGCGGCGGGCGCGGCGCTGCGAGCCCCCCTCATCCCCCGGTCTTTCGGCTCCTCGCGGCCAGCTTAAATTATCAGCGATCTTTTCAATATCTCCGCACAAGTATCGGACAGAAAGGAACACTCATGAAATTCTGAGGCGCAGTGATGCCCATCACTACCCCAGTACTCCCGTTAGCCTGTTCCCTATGCCCCGCTACGAGTACCGCTGCCGCACCTGCGGCGACACCTTCGAACTGTCCCGCCCCATGGCCGAGTCGTCCGCTCCGGCAGCATGCCCCCAGGGGCATGAAGACACCGTAAAGCTCTTGTCCGCGGTGGCGGTCGGCGGTACCGCCTCCGCCTCCGCTCCCGCCGCCAACTCCGGTTCTGGAGGCGGCTGTTGCGGCGGCGGTTGTTGCGGTTAGCCCTCCGTACGGACCGTCTTCAGGAATTCCCGCAGGATTCGTTCACCGGCGATCACCCCGCGCTCCGGCAACGCGACGACGGCCGGCCCGGCCCAGCCGGCGTCGGCCAACTCGCCGTGGCCGGGGCGCCAGCCGCGGTCCGCGGCCAGCAGCAGATCGGCGTCGAGCAGCGAGTCGCCGGCGGCCAGCGTCAGCCCGGCGCCGACCCGCCGCGCCACCTCCCGCATCGCCGCGCTCTTCGTCAGCGGCTTGGGCACGGCGTAGACCTTCCGCCCCTGCAGGGACACCGTCCAGCCGCGGTTCTCCGCCCACACGGCGAGGTTCTTCACCCACTCCTCGGGCAGCAACTCCCGCTCCACCACCAGGTAGGCGAACAGGTCCTCGGCCACCCGGAGTTTGCGCAGCCACACCGGGTCGGCGTGCTCGGCCAGGTACCCGCACACCTCGTCGAGCGGCGCGCACTCCTCGGCCAGCCGCGCCAGCACCCGCCCGTGCCAGTCCCCGTCGGACACCCCGTCCACCAGCAGATGGCCGCCGTTGGCACAGATGGCGTAACGCGGCGCGGGCCCGGGCAGGTTGATCCGCTCGTACTGCTTGCGGGTCCGGGTGGTCGTCGGCACGAAGACGGCCGCGTCACCGAGTTCGGTCAGCAACTGCGCGGAGGTCTCGGTCAGGTAGGACAGCGGCCTGCTCTCGTGCACCTCGACACAGAGCAGCCGGGGCGCCCGCGCGTCCGGCATCGTCAGGGAGAGCGCGCCCGCCGAGTAGATGAGCGTACGGTCGAGGTCGCTGGCCACCAGCACCGCCATCAGACGTTCACCGCCCTGCCGTCGGCGCCGGTCGCCCCGCGCGTGTACTTGGGATGGATCAACCCGACGCAGGTGTACGGCAGTTCGCCGACCTCCTCGACCGGAACACCACGCTGCTCGGCCAGCAGCCGCACGTGGTCGAGGTCGGCACCGGCACCGGCCCGCGCCAGGATCTTCCAGGGCACCCGGCGCAGCAGCACCCGGGTGGTCTCCCCCACGCCCGGCTTGACGAGGTTCACGTCGTGGATGCCGTACTCCTCGCTGATCCGCTCGACGGCCGCCCAGCCCTCCCAGGTCGGCGTGCGGTCCGCCGCGGCCAGCTCCTTCACGGCCGCGTCCACCGCGTCCACGGCCGCCGGGAAGTGGGCGGAGACCGCCTCCAGGAAGGCCACCGAGACGTCCGCACCGGCCAGTTCGCGGTAGAACTTCGCGCCGTGGAAGTCGTTCGGACCCACCAGGTCGGCTCGCAGCACGGTCCGCGAGATCAGCCCGGAGACGGTGGAGTTGAGGCACGCGGAGGGGATCAGGAAGTCCTCCCGGGTGCCGTAGGTCCGCACGCACGAGCCGGGATCGGCGAGCACCGCGATCTCCGGGTCGAAGCCGAAGACGCCCTCCCGCTCCTGGAACTCCACGATCGCGTCGGCGAGTTCCCTGGTGATCGCGCCCTTGCCCGTCCAGCCGTCCACGAACACCACGTCCCGCGGGTCGTGACGGTCCGCCAGATAGCGCAGGGCGTTCGCGTCGATGCCGCGGCCGCGCACGATCGACACCGCGTAGTGCGGCAGGTCGAGGCCGTAGCGGAACCGGGCCCAGCGCCGCATCAGGACGCCCACCGGGGTCCCGGCGCGGGCCAGCGAGACCAGGACCGGGCGGGCGGACCGCTCGGCCAGCACGGTCTCGGTCACGACCCCGACCGCCTGCGCGATCCGCGCGGCCGAGGTCTCCAGCGCCGCGTGGAACAGCGCCTGGTACCGCTCGCTCGGCTGGTACTCCTGCGGCAGCGACTCCGCGTAGTGCGCGCCGCCGCTCTGGATCGCCTCCTCGCGCTCCTCGGTCGGCGCCTCCAGCGTGACGTCCGAGAGGTCCTGGAGCAGCCAGCCGACGTCCTCCGGCGGATACGAGGAGAAGGCGGGGCCGCGGAGGGGCTCGGGCAGCATGGCGGGGCTCTCTTCGGTCGGCGCGGGGACGTACGACGGTACGACCGCGAGCAGGACATGCGGGACATACGCGCCGAGCCGGGCCAACAGGCCGTCCGGCGCGTGCAGTTCGGGGGTGTCACCGGCCGAGTCGACGAACACGACGACGGCGTCGAAACCGGCCCCGGCCACGTTGTACGCGTAGCGCTCGCCGGGACCGTCGGCGGGATCGTCGTGGGCCGGGAAGACGAGTCGGCTGCGGATGGCGTAACCGGGGTCGTCGACGGCCAGCACGGGCGAGCGGGTGGTGGTGGAGTAGCGCACCTCGGCGGGGACGAGGGGCTCCAGCTCACGGGCGACCCGCAGGGGGGTGTACATCAGTTCCTCGAAGCCGAGGGTGAGCACCCGGCGGGCGCCCAGGGGCAGCGCCTCGGCGAGGCGGGCGGCCATGGCGGGCAGGGCCGCTTCGAGGCGTATTCGGTGGGCGGTGCCGAAGCCGTGGCGGCCCCCGTCGGGGAGGCCGTGCGGCCAGTGCAGGTCGACGCGGGTGATGAGGTCGCGGGTCGGCTGCGGACCGGTGGGACCTGGTCGCGCAGTTCCCCGCGCCCCCACCCGGGGTTGCTCCTGAGGCCGACGCCCGGTCTCCCCACCCAGGGGCGCGGGGAACTGCGCGATCGGCCCCGACGCACCCGCACCCGGCGCATCGTCCGCCGCCGCGCTCTCCTCGTACCGCGCCACCAGCGCCTGGCCCTTCTCCAGGACGCCGTCCGGCAGCTTCACCGTTCCACAGGCGCCTGCCACCAGGTCCACCCGGGCGCCGATCTCGTCGGCGAGGTCGTCGAGGCGCCCCGCGTCCGCCGCGGACCGCATATCGACCAGAGCCACCACGACGTAACGTTTCCGCGGATAGCGGGCGTGCAGGTCCCTGATCGTGTTCAGGATCGTGTTGCCCGTGGAGAACTCGTCGTCGACCAGGACCAGGGGGCCGTCGCCGGAGAGCAGCGCGGGGTCCTCGGGAAGCAGCAGGTGGGAGGTCGCGTGCGAGTGGGACTCCTCGAACCCGCCGGCCGGGGTCACCCCGGGCACCGGGCGCCGCGTGGAGTGCAGGTAGGGGGCGAGACCGATGCCGTCCGCGACGCAGTGGCCGAGGCCGGTGGCCGTCTCCGCGTAGCCGACCACCACCGCGCGCGCCGCCTCCTCGTCACCGAGGAGCTCGCGCACCCGGCGGCCGAGGGCGGACCCGTGCCCGTACACCACCGCAGGCGACTGCGGCACGTGCTTGCCCAGCACGTTGGAGACCAGCAGATGGGCCCGTTTCGGGTTGCGGCGCAGGGCGAGCCCGAGCAGGGCCCGCAGTCCGTCGTCGCCCACGAGTTCGACTCCGAGCCGCTCGGCGACCCAGCTGCCGGACCAGTCCCCGTTGTTCACTGCGATGTTCATGCGCTTCCTGTGTCGTCCCCTAGGGCCCGTCAGCCGGGGATTCCGGCGGCGAGCAGCTCCACGAAGCCGACGTCCTCGTTGGCCACGCCGAACACCTCGGCCCGCAGCATGGTCCGCTCGGCCCAGGCGCGGTGCGGCTTCACCTCGTTCATCTTGTTCGTGTACGCCGAGCGAAGTACACCCCCACCGCCCCGTTCCGGCCGCAGGATGTCCTGGGCGTCGCAGAACTCCTCGTGACTGACGACCGACAGCGCGTGCACGGGTATGACGTGCGAGGGGTGGATGCAGGTCTTGCCCAGCAGCCCGTTGGCCTGGTCCAGGGAGATCTCCCGCAGCAGCCCGTCCATGGCGTGCTCGATCAGCCGGTCGCGCAGCTCCACGGCCTGCTCGGCCAGGAACGGACTGGTGCGCAGCATCGGCTTGAACATGCGCTCGGGCACCCGGAAGTACTCCCAGACCGGTCCGGTCACCGTGAACCCGGTGCCGTCGGCCCGCCCCAGCATGTTCACCACGTCGGCGATGACGGACGCGATGATCTGCACGTCGTAGGCGGTCATGTCGGGGGCCCGCCGCAGCCCGTACGACGAACAGAAGTCGGTCACGCCCAGACGCAGCGCCAGCACCTTGTCGCGGTACTTGTCCACGGCGCGGGCGATGCCCTCCAGGGCGTCGACACGCGTCTCGCGGTACATCAGCTCGGGCGTCTCCAGGACGGGCATTCCGAACAGCCGCCGCCCGCTGCGCGCCTCGGCGCCGTCCAGGGCCTGCAGGAAGGGGATGCCGCGCTCCTCGGTGAACTTCGGGAACACGAAGCCGGACAGCAGTGACACGCTGTCACCGAGCCGTCGCACGAGATCGGGGATCTGCTCGGGCTCGCGGACCCGGATGAAGAGCAGCGGCGGCTCCACGCCCTCGCGGACCCGGGCGGCCAGGTCGGCGAACTGGCGGACCAGGTTCTCCTCGCCCGCCGCCACGTCCTCGTCCCCGATGGAGTCCTCCAGGCACAGCACCATCGAGACCACGCCGAGCCCCGCCTGCTTGACGACGTCGTCGGCGAGCCGCTCCCGGGTCGCCGGGCTGTAGAGCGTGGCGCCCAGGGCCGCCGAGAGCAGCCGGGCCGGGGAGTCGGCGGTGAACTCGCACGGCTCCTGGTGGAAGAGGCGTCGGCGTACCTCTGGCGCGATGTGCCCGAAATGACGCATGCAACTCCCCCGTGGCGTGGGCCTGACCTGTGGATTGGGTAAAGGGTGGCCGGTAATAGTACGTACAGAGCCATGTCGAGGGTTCCCGCCGGGCATGAATTCCAGGTAACCCGCCTGTGTCGGGTGCGAGGCCCCCCGCGTTGTCGTGACCAGGACCGAGAGGGCAGGATGACCGCATGACGCACGCGATGCTGAAAGGGTCGAACGTCCCGCTGGACGCCGGCACGGTCCGGGCCGTGCTGCAGTGGACGCCCGGACAGGGAGTACCGGACGTGGATGCCTCGGCGCTGCTCCTCGGCCCCGACGGACGTGTGCGATCCGACGAGGACTTCGTCTTCTACAACCAGCCCCGGCACCCGTCCGGGAAGGTCTGGCGGCTCGGCAAGAAACGGGTGGCGGAAGGCCTCACCGACACGATCCAGACAGATCTCACCGGTGTCGAGCCCAATGTCGGCCGAATCCTCCTGGTCGCCTCGGCCGACGGCGTCCCGTTCGAGAACGTACCCGCCCTGCGCATCCTGCTGTACGACGCCTCGGTCCCCGACGCCGAATCGCTGGCCCACTTCGACATCAAGCCCGAGACCGGCGCCGAGACGGCGCTGATCTGCGGCGAGCTGTACCGCAGGGGCGAGGGCTGGAAGTTCCGCGCGCTGGGCGAGGGCTACAGCAACGGCCTGAAGGGCCTGGCGACCGACTTCGGCATCTCGGTGGACGAGTCGGAGACGCTGGACGAACCGCAGGGCGCCCAGCCGCTCCCGCCCGAGCAGCCGACATCGGTCCCGGCCCAGCCCGCGTACGGGTACCCACAACCCGCCTCGGCCCCGCAGCCGGCCTACGGCTACCCCCAGACCCAGCCCCAGTCGGGGTACGGCTACCCGCCGCCGGCCCAGGCCCCGGTCCCGGTGGCGACCGTCCCGGGCCCGGACTTCCGGCTGCCTCCGCAGGGGCCGCAGTTCATCGGGCGCTGACTGCACCCGCACCGCACGGACTACTTCTCCGCCTTCGTCTTGTAACCCCGCCCCCACTGCAGGCCCCAGCCGTACAGCCGGTCCAGCTCGCCCTGGAAGCCGTAGACGAACTTCACCTCACGCCGGACGACCAGTTCGCCCTTCACGTTCTCGATCATCACCACCGCGCAGGACCGGGCCTGCGGATGGCGTTCGTCCAGGCCGATCTCGATGCGCGGCCCGTTGCTCGGGTACAGCGTGACGATCGCGTGGGTGCGGTCGAAGGCGGGCGTCTGGTCGTAGATGTACACGAAGACCAGCAGGCGCCGGATGTCGTCGCGGTGGTCGAGGTTGACGTACATCGTCTCGCCGGACGCCGACCCGAAGCGGTCGTCGCCGCTGAGCTTGATGTACGGCGGGGCGTTCACGTCCCCGAGCAGACCGCCGAGCGGCTGTACGACCCCCTTGCTGCCGTCGGACAGCTCGTACAGCGCGCCGAGGTCGAGGTCGACGTTGACCATGCTCTGCCCGTGCCCCATCACCTCGGGGGGCCTGAGCGCCTTGAACGGGTGCCGGAAGAGACTCTCCCGCTGCTCCCCGTCGAAGTCCGACGTCCGCATCCGCCAGGTGAGGTTGACGCGCAGGTTGCCGGTGGCCGCGCCCTGCTTGGTGAGGGACACCTGCTGGTGCCGCTTGGTGAGCTCGATGGAGTTGGACGCGGCACTGCCCGAGTCGAACTCGGCCGCCCTGCCGCCCAGCAGCCCGTCGAAGAAACCCATTCCCGCCCCCAGAGACTTCCGCCGACGCCGCGGGGCGGCCGACCGTGTCGGCCGCCCCGAACAGAGCGTTCCTCGTCCTGAAGGGTGTCACACCCTTCGTTTCCGGCCCGGTGGCCCGGTTCAGACGCCGGACGGGACCTCGGCCTTGTCGTCCGTCCCCGCGTTCCCCTCGGCCGCCGCCAGGCGCTGGTTGCGCCGCACGGACGACCAGAACGACCAGGCGATCAGGACGACGCCGACGAGACCGGTGATGACCTCGTTGATCTCGTACTGGATGGTGACCATCAGGATGACCGCCAGCGCGCCGATCGCGTAGTGGGCGCCGTGCTCCAGGTAGACGTAGTCGTCCAGGGTGCCCTGCCGGACCAGGTAGACCGTGAGCGAGCGGACGTACATGGCGCCGATGCCGAGGCCGAGCGCCATGAGCACGATGTCGTTGGTGATGGCGAACGCGCCGATCACGCCGTCGAAGGAGAAGGACGCGTCCAGGACCTCGAGGTAGAGGAACATGAAGAACGCGGCCTGTCCGGCCAGCACGACCGACGACTTCTTCCTGCCGGTGCGTTCGGCCTCTTCCTCCTCCTCGTGCTCACGCTCCTCCTCGGCCTCGAGCCGGTCCTCGAAGAAGCCGGAGAGTCCGCCGACGATCATGTAGGTGATCAGGCCGGCGATACCGGCGATCAGGACCGTCTGGGCCTTGTCCACGTGTCCGCCGCCGTGCTGGTGGGCGTGGGTGGCGAAGGTGAAGGAGGTGATCAGCAGGACGATCAGGGCGATGCAGACCGACAGCATGTCGACCTTGCCGAGCTTGGCCAGCGGGCGCTCGATCCAGCGCAGCCACTGGATGTCCCGGTCCTCGAAGATGAAGTCGAGGAAGATCATCAGCAGGAACATGCCACCGAAGGCGGCGATCGCCGGGTGCGCGTCGGTGACCAGTTCCTGGTAGCGGTCCTTGTTGTTGAGCGCGAGGTCGACGGCCTCGATGGGGCCCATCTTGGCGGTGACCGCGACGATCACGACGGGGAAGACCAGCCGCATGCCGAAGACCGCGATGAGCACGCCGACCGTGAGGAAGATCTTCTGCCAGAAGGCGTTCATCTTCTTCAGGATTCCGGCGTTGACGACCGCGTTGTCGAACGACAGGGAGATCTCGAGGACGGCGAGGATGGCCACGATCCCAAAGGCCTCCCACCCCCCGTAGAAGACCGCGGCGACCAGGCCGAGCGCGGTGATCGCGAACGACCAGCCGAAGGTTTTCAGAAGCACTGGCTACCCAATCATCGTGTGCGGGGGAACCTGTGGGTGCGCCCCGCGCCGTACTCGGCTTTACTCACTGTTGACCACGGAGTCTAGAGGGCACCGGTGTCCTGCGGCTCGCGCGGGCCCCACATCCGGCTGTGACGAGTGCTACGAGACGTTCACACCGAAGTCGAGCGCGATGCCCCGCAGCCCCGACGCGTACCCCTGGCCGACGGCCCGGAACTTCCATTCGCCCTGGTACCGGTAGAGCTCGCCGAAGATCATGGCGGTCTCGGTGGAGGCGTCCTCGCTGAGGTCGTAGCGGGCGAGCTCCTGGCCGTCGGCCTGGTTGACGACCCGGATGAAGGCGTTGGAGACCTGGCCGAAGGTCTGGCCGCGCTCGTCGGCCATGTGGATGGAGACCGGGAAAATGATCTTGTCGCACTGGGCCGGCACTCTGGGCAGGTCGACCAGAATCGATTCGTCGTCGCCCTCGCCCTCACCGGTCAGGTTGTCACCGGTGTGCTCGACCGAGCCGTCCGGGCTCGTGAGCTGGTTGTAGAAGACGAACCACTCGTCACCGAGCACCCGGCCGTCCTTGCACAGCAGCGCGCTGGCGTCCAGGTCGAAGGGGGCGCCGGTGGTCGACCGGGCGTCCCAGCCGAGTCCGATCATGACGTTGGTGAGGTTCGGTGCGGCCTTGGAGAGGGAGACATTGCCTCCCTTGGCGAGCGTGACGCCCATGGTGTTGGTCCTCCCCTAGTGGTGCTTCTCCGGTTGTCCTGCGCGTCCGGCGCCGACCGTAAACGGTGCGGCGCCGGACAGAGCGGACGTGCGAGTGGCTGGGCCCCCGGCAGGACTCAGACGTTGACGCCGAAGTCCTGGGCGATGCCGCGCAGGCCGGAGGCGTAGCCCTGGCCGATGGCGCGGAACTTCCACTCCGCGCCGTTGCGGTACAGCTCGCCGAAGACCATCGCGGTCTCGGTCGAGGCGTCCTCGGACAGGTCGTAGCGGGCGATCTCGGCGCCGCCGGCCTGGTTCACCACGCGGATGAACGCGTTGCGGACCTGACCGAAGGACTGCTGGCGATTGTCGGCGTCGTAGATCGACACCGGGAAGACGATCTTGTCGACGTCGGCCGGGACCGTGGCCAGGTTGACCTTGATCACCTCGTCGTCGCCCTCGCCCTCACCGGTGAGGTTGTCACCGGTGTGCTCGACCGAACCGTCGGGGCTCTTCAGGTTGTTGAAGAAGACGAAGTTCTGGTCGCTGCCGACCTTGCCCTCGGCGTTCAGCAGCAGCGCGCTGGCGTCCAGGTCGAAGTCGGTGCCGGTGGTGGTCCTCACGTCCCAGCCCAGACCGACGAGGACCGCGGTCATGCCGGGGGCCTCCTTCGTCAGCGAAACGTTGCCGCCCTTGCTGAGGCTGACTCCCACGAGTCCTCCCTTGTGGTGTCCAGGGGCGGGGAGCCCCCGTCGTGCTTCGGATACCGGATCAACGTCTCGATCCTAGTGACGGGTTCCCGCCCCCCGCAGGCCCTGGACCCCGAAGAATTACCGGGTGTCGGCCAGGTCGCCCCCTAAGGGCTGTCCCGTGATCCTCGGCGGGTCGGCGTACGGCGTCAGGGGAGAGCCCTTCAGGGGACCGCCGGCCGGTCTACAGGGCGTCGAGCGCGCTCACGTACTCGTTCAGGTCGCGCGCGTCGGGCAGTCCGTTGACCACGGTCCACCGCACGACGCCTTCCTTGTCGATGACGAAGGTGCCGCGGACCGCGCAGCCCTTGGCCTCGTCGAAGACGCCGTAGTCGCGCGAGGTGCCGCCGTGCGGCCAGAAGTCGCTGAGCAGCGGGTACTCCAGGCCCTCCTGCTCGGCGAAGACCCGCAGGGTGTGGATGGAGTCGTTGGAGACGGCGAGCAGCTGGGTGTCGCGGTCCTCGAAGCGCGGCAGGTTGTCGCGCAGCTCGCACAGCTCACCGGTGCACACACCCGTGAAGGCGAACGGGTAGAAGAGCAGCACGACGTTCTTCTCGCCGCGGAAGTCGGACAGCCGCACGGACCGGCCGTGGTTGTCCTTGAGTGCGAAGTCGGGCGCCTTGTCGCCGACCTGGATCGCCATCACTGCATCCCTTCGTAAGGGGCTGTTCGGGTGAGAACACCCTACGTGGCACCCTACGCGCGGCGATCACGGCAGGCCGGCGGACGGACCGGGGCACGGTCCCTCCGCCGGCCGCGGGGCTCAGCGCTTCTTGGCGGCACCCTTCGGGGTCAGCAGCCGGCTGCCGTTCCAGTCCTTGCCCACGCTGACGCTCTTGGTCTGCGAGAGGCCGGCGGTCGTGGCCGCCTCACCGATGTCACTCGGCTCGACGTAGCCGTCACGGCCCGTCTTCGGGGTCAGCAGCAGGATCCAGCCGCCTTCCTCCATGTACGTGACGGCATCCACCAGCGCGTCCGTCAGGTCGCCGTCGTCCTCACGGAACCACAGCACCACGGCGTCGGCCACGTCGTCGTAGTCCTCGTCCACCAACTCGGTGCCGATGGTGTCTTCGATGGACTCACGGAGTTCCTGGTCGACGTCGTCGTCGTAGCCGATCTCCTGGACCACCTGGTCTGGCTGGAACCCCAGCCTGACGGCAGGGGTGGTCCGCTCCTCCGCGTGGTCCGCGGTCGCGCTCACGGGTTGCCTCCTGATCATGTCTTGTTGATTAACTCAGCCACGCGCGTGCGCGAAGCATTGGCCGTAGTCCACACGGGCGGGACGGATCGCGCAAGTACCCGGCCGTCGAGACCGCCGAAACGGTGACGATCCCGGCCGTGTCGCCGCAACTCCCGGCACCGTATCGCAGTCGGGTGTGGCATACACCACTCCCTTTTGCCCGCTATGTTCCTTTCAGAATCATCCTCACATACGACCGTCGAACGAGTTTGCCAAGCGCGTCACACCCCGGGCGTATCGTTGCGTTTTGGCCGGGACCGAGTTACCTCGCGGTAGAGATGACGTGCGGTGCCCCGGGGTGGACGATGGACAGCGGTGCAGCGAAACGCAGGGATATGCAGGAAAACGCAGGGAATCAGTGCCCCTCTGACAGGTAAGGAACAGCGTGGCTTCCGGATCCGATCGCAACCCGATCATCATTGGCGGCCTTCCGAGTCAGGTTCCTGACTTCGATCCCGAGGAAACCCAGGAGTGGCTCGACTCGCTCGACGCCGCCGTGGACGAACGCGGCCGGGAACGGGCCCGTTATCTGATGCTCCGCCTGATCGAGCGCGCGCGCGAGCGGCGGGTGGCCGTGCCCGAGATGCGCAGCTCGGACTACGTCAACACTATCCCCACCCGCGCGGAGCCGTTCTTCCCGGGCAATGAGGAGATCGAGCGCAGGATCCTCAACGCGACCCGCTGGAACGCGGCCGTCATGGTCTCCCGCGCGCAGCGTCCGGGCATCGGCGTCGGCGGCCACATCGCCACCTTCGCCTCCTCCGCGTCCCTCTACGACGTCGGCTTCAACCACTTCTTTCGCGGCAAGGACGACGGCCGCGGCGGCGACCAGGTCTTCTTCCAGGGCCACGCCTCCCCCGGCATCTACGCGCGCGCGTTCCTGCTCGACCGGCTCGGCGAGGAGCAGCTGGACGGCTTCCGCCAGGAGAAGTCGAAGTACCCGAACGGCCTCTCCAGCTATCCGCACCCGCGCTCGATGCCGGACTTCTGGGAGTTCCCGACGGTGTCGATGGGCCTCGGCCCGATCGGCGCGATCTACCAGGCGCGGATGAACCGCTACATGCACGCGCGCGGGATCGCCGACACCTCGGCCTCGCACGTGTGGGCGTTCCTCGGCGACGGCGAGATGGACGAGCCGGAATCGCTCGGCCAGCTGTCCATCGCCGCCCGCGAGGGCCTGGACAACCTGACCTTCGTCGTCAACTGCAACCTGCAGCGGCTGGACGGCCCGGTGCGCGGCAACGGCAAGATCATCCAGGAGCTGGAGTCGGTCTTCCGCGGCGCCGGCTGGAACGTGATCAAGCTGGTCTGGGACCGCACCTGGGACCCGCTGCTCGCCCAGGACCGCGACGGCCTCCTGGTCAACAGGATGAACACGACCCCGGACGGTCAGTTCCAGACCTACGCCACCGAGTCCGGCGCGTACATCCGCGACCACTTCTTCGGGGACGACCAGCGGCTGCGCGCGATGGTCGAGCACATGACCGACGACCAGATCCTGCACCTGGGGCGCGGCGGCCACGACCACCGCAAGATCTACGCGGCGTTCAAGGCGGCCACCGAGCACCGGGGCCAGCCGACGGTCATCCTGGCCAAGACGATCAAGGGCTGGACGCTGGGCCCGAACTTCGAGGGCCGCAACGCCACCCACCAGATGAAGAAGCTGACGGTCGCCGACCTCAAGGGCTTCCGGGACCGGCTGCACCTGCCGATCTCCGACCGGGAGCTGGAGTCCGGCCTGCCGCCGTACTACCACCCGGGCCGGGACTCGGAGGAGATCCAGTACATGCACGACCGGCGCAAGGGGCTCGGCGGGTACGTGCCGACCCGCGTCGTGCGCTCCCAGCCGCTCACCCTGCCGGACGACAAGACGTACGCGACCGTGAAGAAGGGCACCGGCCAGCAGTCCATCGCCACCACCATGGCGTTCGTACGACTGCTCAAGGACCTCATGCGGGACAAGGAACTCGGCAAGCGCTTCGTCCTGATCGCGCCCGACGAGTACCGCACCTTCGGCATGGACTCCTTCTTCCCGAGCGCGAAGATCTACAACCCGCTCGGCCAGCAGTACGAGTCGGTCGACCGCGACCTGCTGCTCGCCTACAAGGAGTCGCCGACCGGCCAGATGCTGCACGACGGCATCTCCGAGGCCGGCTGCACGGCCTCCCTGATCGCGGCGGGCTCCGCCTACGCGACCCACGGCGAGCCGCTCATCCCCGTCTACGTCTTCTACTCGATGTTCGGCTTCCAGCGCACCGGCGACCAGTTCTGGCAGATGGCCGACCAGCTGGCGCGCGGTTTCGTCCTGGGTGCGACCGCCGGACGCACGACCCTGACCGGTGAGGGCCTCCAGCACGCCGACGGCCACTCCCAGCTGCTCGCCTCGACGAACCCGGGCTGCGTGGCCTACGACCCGGCGTACGCGTACGAGATCGCGCACATCGTCCAGGACGGCCTGCGCCGCATGTACGGCGGCGACGCCGAGCACCCGCACGGCGAGGACGTCTTCTACTACCTGACCGTCTACAACGAGCCGATCCAGCACCCGGCGGAGCCCGCCGACGTGGACGTCGAGGGCATCCTCAAGGGCATCCACCGGATCAGCGCGGGCACCGCGGGCACCGTCCCGGCGCAGATCATGGCGTCCGGTGTCGCGGTCCCCTGGGCGATCGAGGCGCAGCGGATCCTCGCGGCGGAGTGGAACGTGAAGGCCGACGTCTGGTCCGCCACCTCCTGGAACGAGCTGCGGCGCGAGGCCGTGGCCTGCGAGGAGCACAACCTGCTCCACCCGGAGGAGGAGCAGCGCACCCCGTACGTGACGCGCAAGCTGGGCGGCGCCGAGGGCCCGTTCGTGGCCGTGTCCGACTGGATGCGGTCGGTTCCGGACCAGATCGCGCGCTGGGTGCCGGGCACGTACCAGTCGCTGGGCGCCGACGGCTTCGGCTTCGCCGACACGCGCGGCGCGGCACGCCGGTTCTTCCACATCGACGCGCAGTCCATCGTGGTCGCGGTGCTGACCGAGCTGGCCCGGGAGGGCAGGCTCGACCGCTCGGTGCTCAAGCAGGCGATCGACCGGTACCAGCTGCTGGACGTGACGGCGGCGCACCCGGGCGCGGCGGGGGGCGACGCGTAGCCGCTGCGCTCGGCTTGGGCCGGGAGGGGTGGTGGGGTGCGGGGTGGTGGGGAACTGCGGGTGCGTCGTGGCTGGTCGCGCAGTTCCTCCCCCAGCCTTCGGCCGGGGGTGCCCCCAGCGCCCCTTCGGGGCGCTGTCGGGGCGTCGATGATGCCTACGATGCGTACATGGAGCGAGAGTCGACCCAGGCGCGCTGGGAGGAGCTGACCCAACGGCCGTTGCTGGCGCTCGCGGTGGCCTTCGCCGTCGCGTACGCGCTGCCGATCGTGGACGGTTCCGCGGGGCACGCCCTCACCGCCGCGTGCACCGGCGCGGAGTGGGTGGTCTGGGGCTCGTTCGCCGTCGACTATCTGGTGCGGCTGGCCCTGGCGCCCCGGCGCAGGGAGTTCGTGCGCACGCACTGGATGGACCTGTGCGCGGTGGTGCTGCCGCTGCTCCAGCCGCTGCGGCTGCTCCGGCTCGTCGCGACGCTGACCCTGGTGGGGCGGCGGGCCCGGATGGCCTCGCAGATCCGGCTCACGACGTACGTGGTGGGCGCGGTCGTCGGACTGCTGATGTTCGGTTCCCTGGCCGTGCTCTCGGTGGAGCGGGACTCCCCCAACGGGAACATCCGCACGCTGGGTGACGCCCTGTGGTGGTCGTTCACGACGATGACGACCGTGGGGTACGGCGACCACGCCCCGACCACGGGGCTGGGCCGGATGATCGCGGTCGGCCTGATGCTGTCCGGGATCGCCCTGCTGGGTGTGGTGACGGCGAACATCGCCACCTGGTTCATCGCCCGGTTCGAGAAGGACGACGTGGAGGAACGCCGCCAGACGGAGGCGATCGCCTCGCTGACGGAGGAGGTACGCGCGCTGCGCGTGGAAGTGGCCGCGCTGCGGGACTGCCGGGCCCCGGGGGGCGAGGCGCGGTCACCGGCGGCGGCGGGGTGCGTCCGCGCCGGCCGCGACTGTCCGCGGCCCGCGGGCTGAGCCCGGCGCGCCGGACGCGAGCGGCCCCGCCGCCCGCGGCTAGACCGACACGCCCGCCAGCCAGAACAGCGCCAGCAGCGTGTCGATGGCGCCCAGCACCACGGCCACCAGTGCCGGTATCGAACTCCTCGGGTTCCATGTCCGGCCCATCGACAGCCAGCCGCACACCAGCGCGGCCGGGCCCAGCAGGATCCCGAGGGCGAAGAAGCCGACCACGGCGAATATCGTGCCGATGATTCCGAGCGTGCCGCGGTCCAGCCCGTCCCGCATGCCTGTCCGGCCGCGTGAACGGGGGTACCCGCGTGTTCGTTGCCCGAAGCTCGCCATCGTCAACTCCTCTGCCCTCATGGACTGTTCGAGTGCGATGACCGGGTACCCCTGTTCCGCGCGCGCAGACCTGCCCGCGCGCCACCCCCCTCCAGCGGCGCGCCGCGGCCCGGCTGCCCTCCATGCCCTGCGGAGGACTTGACCCACTGTGACCTGCGGCGTGCGCCGAACGCGAGGGATCCCGAGCGGAGTCACCCGGATAGGGGAACTCCGCCGGGAGGAATCCGCGTACCGGCCGCGGCGGTGCACCGAACCCGCGTCAGACGTGTCCGACGCCCGCGCCCGCGTCCGCGTTCTCGCCGCGCTTGGTGAGCAGGGCGACCAGGATCGCGACCGCCGCCACGCCCGCCGCGACCAGCGAGGCCAGGCTCATGCCGGAGATGAACGTGTCGTGGGCGACGCCGGAGATCTTCGCGGCGATCTCCGCGGGGGTGCCCGGCGCGACCGGCGCCACCCCGACCTGGACCGCCTCGGAGGCCTGCGCCAGCTGCGCGTCGGTCAGCTTCGGCAGCCCCGCGTCGGCCCAGTTGCCCGGCAGGTCGCCGTCGACCTTGGAGGCCATCACGGCACCCAGGACGGCCGTACCGAGGCTGCCGCCGATCTGCATCGCGGCCTGCTGGAGACCGCCGGCCACGCCGGACAGCTCCATCGCCGCGTTGCCGACGATGACCTCGGTGGCACCGACCATGACCGGCGCGAGACCGAGGCCGAGCAGGGCGAACCACACGGACATCACGCCGCTGCCGGTGTCCGCCTTCAGGGTGGACATGCCGTACATGGCGATCGCGGTGGCCGCCATGCCGCCGGCCAGCGGGATCCGCGGGCCGAGCTTGGTGATCGCGGCGCCGGCCAGCGGGGAGCCGACGATCATCATGCCGGTGAGGGGCAGCAGGTGGAGTCCGGCGTCCACCGGGTCCATGCCGTGCACGTTCTGGAGGTAGAACGTCACGAAGAACAGGCCGCCCATGAAGGCGATGGCCATCAGGACCATGAGCACGACGCCCGCGGAGAGCGGGACGGAGCGGAACAGGCCGAGCGGGATGAGCGGCTCCCTGACCTTCGTCTCCCAGAAGGAGAAGAGGCCGAAGCCCAGCACGGACACGGCGACGAAGGTCCAGGTCTTGCCGTCGCCCCAGCCCCAGCTCGGCGCCTTGATGAGCGCCCAGACCAGGCAGAACATCGCGCCGGAGAGCAGGCCGATGCCGAGCAGGTCGAAGGAGCGCGGGGCGTTCTCGGCGCGGTGGTCCAGCAGCATGACCACGCCGAGGACGAGGGCGAGCAGGCCGACCGGCACGTTGATGAAGAACACCGACTGCCAGCTGACGTGCTGCACCAGCACACCGCCGAGGATCGGGCCGCCCGCGGTGGAGGCGCCGATGACCATGCCCCAGATGCCGATCGCCATGTTGAGCTTCTCGGCCGGGAAGGTGGCCCGCAGCAGGCCGAGCGCGGCCGGCATCAGCAGCGCGCCGAACAGGCCCTGGAAGACCCGGAAGGTGACGACCAGGCCGATGCTGTCGGACAGGCCGATGGCACCCGAGGCGGCGGCGAAGCCGACGACGCCGATCAGGAAGGTCTGCCGGTGGCCGAAGCGGTCACCGAGCTTGCCCGCGGTGATCAGGGAGACCGCGAGGGCGAGGAAGTAGCCGTTGGTGATCCACTGCACCTGGGCGAAGGTCGCGCCGAGGTCCTTCTGGATCGCCGGGTTGGCGATGGCCACGATGGTGCCGTCGAGGGCGACCATCATGACCCCGACCGCGACGGTGATCAGGGTGAACCAGGGGTGGCCGCGCAGGCCGGCGGCCGGCGGCTGTTCCGGCAGGGCTGTGGTTGGTGCGTCCCCCGACCCCGCCGCGTCGATCGTGGTCTGACTAGTCATACCGTCGAGGCTAGTGACAGCTGCTGACAGTTGACAAACGAAATCACTAGTCAGTAACTGTCACATATGGAAACGCTGCGCGAACGCAAGAAACAGCGCACCCGGGACGCGCTGCTGCGCACCGCACTGGAGCTGTTCGTGACCCGGGGCTACGAGCACACCACCGTCGACGAGATCGCCGGGGCCGTCGACGTCTCGCAGCGCACCTTCTTCCGCTACTTCGCCAGCAAGGAGGACGTGGCCTTCTTCGTGCCGCGCCTCACCGAGGCGCACTACGTCGAGGCGGTGCGCCGGCGCCCGGCCGGGGAGACCCCGCTGGAGGCGCTGCGCCGGTCGGTCATGGACGGCTGGGACAGCATCGAGGAGGCCGTCGAGCGGTACGTCCCGGTGGAACTGCTGATGCGCACGTACAAGATGATCGAGGCGACCCCGGCGCTGTTCGCCGCCCATCTGCGACGCCAGTCGGAGACGGAGGAGGAGATCGCGCGGATCATCGCCGAGCGGGAGGGCGTCGACCCGGAGACCGACCCCCGGCCCCGGCTCGTGGTCGCCGTGTTCGGCGCGGTCATACGGGTGACCGAGCGGAACTGGTCGTTCGGAGACGACTTCGGCGTCCCGGCGATCCGCGAACTCACCGCGTCGTACCTCGATCAGGTGGGGCCGGCGCTCGCCGGGAACTGGCGCGAGAGTCCCGTGGGCTGAGAGGGTCCGCCGGGGTCGTGATCGGCCACACGTTTGTCGAAACGTGATTACTGTCACTCGGTTACCGTGAGACCCCTTCGTTCTCCTAGTGTGTCCTCCCAGTGACTTCCTTCGACACCTCCCCGCCACTGAACGTCTGGCGCGCGCTGCTCGCTCTGGCCGTGGTGTTCGTGATGCTCGCGACCACCGGCTGGACGGCCATGCGCGCGCACCACCAGACCACGGCCCTGCAGTCCTCCCTGAGCAAGTGGGAGCGCGGCAGCGTGCACGGCCTCCGCCTGCCGGACCCGAAGGCGTCCCCCGCGCTGCTCACCCGCTTCTTCGCCACGCTCACCGTGCGGGACCGCGACCGCCTCGCGCACCGCTACCCGCTCGCGGTGGGCAACATGAACGGCGCGCCCGTCGCCCTGCGCTACCGGGCCAACCGCGTCGCCCTCGACCAGCAGCGCGCCGTCGAGAAGAAACGCATGCACGACCCGCGGCTCAGCACGGCCGGCCAGCAGGACGCCGGCCGCCGCATGCACCGCTACGAGGCGCTGATGGCCGAGGGCCGGCAGATCCTCGCCTTCGACCCGGACGGCAGCGGCCGGGTCGCCGAGGTGTTCGGCCGCCTCACCGGGGCCGAACGGATCTCCGTCGTCGTCCCCGGCGTCGACACCGACCTGCTCACCTTCCAGCGGACCAACCGCCAGTACACCGCGCCGGTCGGCATGGCCAAGGCGCTGTTCGCGGCGGAACGCGCGGCGAGCCCCACGACCCGTACGGCGGTGATCGCCTGGGCCGACTACACCGCCCCCGACGGGCTCGGCGTGGGCGCGGCGACCGGTACGGCCGCGGAACAGGGCGCCGTCCGGCTCAACGCGCTGCTGCGCGCGCTGCCGGGCAAGGCGCCGGTGTCGATGTTCTGCCACAGCTACGGCTCGGTGGTCTGCGGGGTGGCCGCGCACTCCATGCCGGACCGGGTGTCCGACATAGCGGTGGCCGCCAGCCCCGGGATGCGGGCCGAGAACGCGGCGCACCTGGGCACCCCGGCCCGGGTGTGGTCGATGCGGGACGCCACCGACTGGATCCAGGACGTCCCCTACCTGGAGCTCGGCGGACTCGGCCACGGTGCCGACCCCGTCTCCTCCGCCTTCGGGGCCCGGGTGCTGTCGGCACACGACGCGCAGGGCCACGCCGGGTACTTCGAGCCGGGCACGGACAGCCTGCGCAACCTCGCCGACATCGGGGTTGGCGCGTATGGCGCGGTGACCTGTGCCCATGACGATGACGGGTGCCGGACGGGTTTGTCCGGGACGACGACGGCCGGACGCGCGTAGAGACAGCAGGAAGTGCGGTATGCGCGGGGATGGGACTGAGAAGCACGTGCCGCATACGATGAGCCGCATGGGTGACGTACTGGCCGGATTTCATGCCGCCTGGGAGTTCGAGTCCGACTCCGTGCTCATCCGCTACGAACGGGGGATCCGGACGCCCAAGCTCTTCCACACGCTGGGTGAACGCCGGGTGCCGTTCGCGGCGCTCGCGGGGGTGTCACTGGCTCCCGGCAAACGGGGCACCGTGGTCCTGCGGGCCGAGCCGCGCCCGGGCGCCGATCCGCTGATGGAGGCGGCCGCCGGGCAGCTGAAGGACGGCAGCGACCCCTACCGGCTCGTCCTCCCCGCCGAGCGGGAGACCCTCGCGGAGTACTACGCCGACGAACTGCGCCCGCTGCTCACCGGGTCCGCGTCCGAACCGGCCGAGCGGTTCCTGGTGGCCGCGCCCGAGGCGCCCCGGCAGTTCAAGGCCTACGACGGCAAGGCCAGCTTCGACGGCGGGGCCGTGCACTTCCGCTGGTCGTGGACGGGCGCCTCGACCGCCAAGTGGAAGGCCGGCGACCAGCGCTTCGCGGTGGCCGACCTCGGCGGCGTGGAATGGCGGTCCCCGGAGGTCTTCGAGGGGCATCTGCGGCTGCTGCGCCGCACGGACGTCCCGGGGGCGACGCCGGCGGTGGCGGCCGACCAGGACCCCGCGACCGTGGTCTTCGGACTCGGGTACGGGCCGGTCCACGAGTCGCTGCCGTTCGCCGCCGCGGTCCTGGAGGCGGTACGGGCGAAGGGCGGCGCGGCGCTGCCCGCCTCGGCGGGTAGGCGGGATCCCGCCGACATCGCGGAGCGGATTCGCCATCTGGGCGAACTGCACGAGGCCGGACTGGTCACCGACGAGGAGTTCACCGCGAAGAAGGCGGAACTGCTGGCCGAGCTGTGAGGGTGCGCCGACGGGCGCGGGTGCCCGCCCCGCGCCCTGACTCCACGGGTTTCAGCTGCCGCCCGTCTCGTAGAAGCTGATCTTCCGGTCCAGCACCGACAGCGTGTCGTGCAGCTCGGCGATGCGGGTCACGACGTCCCGGCGCGTCTGCTCCAGCAGCTCCCGGCGCTCCGGGTAGGTGCCGTCGCCCTCCCGCACCAGCTCCGCGTAGCGGACCATGTCCGCCACCGGCATCCCGGTCAGCCGGAGCTTGGTCACGAAGTCCAGCCAGTCCAGGTCGGTGTTGCTGTACCGGCGCTGGCCGGTGTGGGAGCGGTCGATGTGCGACATCAGCCCGATCCGCTCGTACCAGCGCAGGGTGTGGGCGGTCAGTCCGGTGAAGGCGACGACCTCGCTGATCGTGTAGCGGTCCTGGCCCTCGGGGCGCGGATGGCGGCGGGGCGGGGCGGAACAGATGTCGGCGGGTGCGCGGTCGGACTGCTGAGCAAGGGCCGCGGTCGAGGTCTGCATCACCGTCATGACCCAACGCTATGACCTTCGAGTGCGCTCCAAGCAAGCGGAACCCGTCAAGACGGTGAGAAATGCGCGCGACGCCGAGGACGACCGGTGACTACCGTGCGCGGGTATGAGTCTCGTACGCCGTGCACGGCCCGAGGACGCACCGGAAGTGCTGCGTCTGCGCCAGATCATGATCGACGCGCTGCCCCGCGGGGATCGCGCCACGCACTGGCACGCACACGCGCTGCCGGGGCTGCGGGAGCGGCTGGGCGAGCCGGACGGGGACTTCGCCGCGTTCGTCGTCGACCACCCGGACCGGCCCGACGCGCTGGCCGCGCTGGTCGCCGGGACCCTCGACTACCGGATCGGCAAGGCGTCCAGTCCGCTCGGCCGCTCCGGGTACGTCTTCAGCGTGGCCACCGACCCGGACGCGCGCCGCCGCGGGTACGCGCGCGCGTGCATGGCGGAGCTGCTGGCCTGGTTCCGCGAGCGGGGCGCCGGACAGGTCATGCTGACCGCGTCCGCCGAGGCCGAGCCGCTCTACGCCGCGCTCGGCTTCGTCCACAAGCCGGACCCCACGATGACCCTGACGCTCTGATCCCCTTAGGGTCGTCAGCATGTCCTTGCAGAGCCTTGCGCTGATCGAGAACTGGCCGGTGCCCACCGCCGCGGCGGGTGCCGTACGGGCCGACGGGACGGTGCTCGGCACCCACGGTCCGGCCGGGCAGCGCTTCCCGCTGGCCTCCGTGACCAAGCCGCTCGCCGCGTACGCGGTGCTCGTCGCGTACGAGGAGGGGGCGGTCGAGCTCGACGAGCCGGCCGGCCCGGAGGGGTCGACGGTCCGGCATCTGCTTGCGCACACCTCGGGGCTGGCCTTCGACGAACACCGGGTGACCGCGCCGCCCGGACAGCGGCGGCTGTACTCCAACGCCGGGTTCGAGGTGCTCGGGGACCATGTCGCCAAGGCGACGGAGATGCCGTTCGGCGAGTACCTGCGCCAGGCGGTGCTGGAGCCGCTGGGCATGACGGCGACGTCCCTGGACGGATCCCCGGCGAAGGACGGCGCGTCCTCGGTCTCCGACCTGCTCCGCTTCGCGGCGGAGCTGCAGGCGCCGAGGCTGCTGGATCCGCGGACGGTCGCGGAGGCCACGCTGACCGTCCAATACCCGGGTACCAAGGGCGTGTTGCCGGGGTACGGCCACCAGAACCCGAACGACTGGGGTCTCGGCTTCGAGATCCGGGACTCCAAGTCCCCGCACTGGACGGGGGGTTCGTCCTCCCCGCGGACGTTCGGCCATTTCGGCCAGTCGGGCACGTTCCTGTGGGTGGATCCCGAGGCGGGGGTGGCGTGCGTCGCCCTGACGGACCGTGCGTTCGGCCCCTGGGCGGCCGAGGTGTGGCCGCCGTTCACGGACGCGGTCCTGACGGAGCTGCGCGGCTGAGCCCCGCCGGACCCGGGACCGGGACGCTCACCGGCGCTTGCCGGGTGCCGCCCTGCGGCGCGCCTGCCCGCGGGCAGCGTGCTACCCGGCCATCTCCCACAGCAGCAACTCCGCGTCCGTGATCCCCGACGCCTCCAGATCCTTCGCGTCGGCGACCCGCGCCGAGTCCCCCGGCCCCAACTCCACGCCGGCCAGCCGCACATCCCCCCGCACGACATGGACGTACACGTACGCCCCGTCCGGCACGGCCGTCCGCTCCCCCGCCGCCAGCCGGCGCACGTGCAGCATCGCCGCGGCCTCCGGGACCGCGTACGGGGTGGAGTCGGCGATGCCGCGCACGATCTCGTACGACGGCTCGCCGCCGGGGCGTACCGGAGCCAGCCACATCTGCACGAACACCAGCGGCACGGCCCCGTCGTTGCGCTCCACGTGGCGGACTCCGCCCGCCGCGCTCAGCCGCTGCACGTCGCCCCGGCGCACCAGCGCCTCGTTGCCCGCCGAGTCCCGGTGGGTCAGCTCGCCCTCGACCACCCAGGTCACGATCTCGGTGTGGCTGTGCGGATGCTCGTCGAAGCCGGCGCCCGGTGCCAGGCGCTCCTCGTTGCACGCGATGATCGCGCCGAAGCGGAGGTTGCCGGGGTCGTAGTGCGGCCCGAAGGAGAAGGCGTGGCGGGACTCGATTCCGGTCGCGGGGTCTCCCCCGGGGTAGCGCTCGGCCGCGCGCCGTAGGTCCATCACGCGACCACCGTAGACCGCGGTCGGCACCCGGCGGCGCACGCTCCCGTCCGGATAAGGCACTCTTGTCCCCGTGCCCGAACCCGTAACCCGCAAGTCCGACCCTTCGGCGCGTGCAGTCCACCAGCACTCCGCGACCCTGAAGCGGCTGGAGCAGTCCTCCGGCAGCCTCGCCGCCCAGGCCATCGCGCGGATGGACGAGACCCTGTCGTGGTACCGGGCCATGCCGCCGGAGAACCGCTCCTGGATCGGGCTGGTCGCCCAGGCGGGCATCGCGGCCTTCACCGAGTGGTTCCGGCACCCCGACGCGCCCCAGGCCATCTCCACCGACGTCTTCGGGACCGCCCCGCGCGAGCTGACCCGGGCGATCACGCTGCGGCAGACCGTCGAGATGGTGCGCACGACCATCGAGGTCATGGAGAGCGCCATCGACGAGGTGGCGGCCCCGGGCGACGAGCGTGTGCTGCGGGAGGCGCTGCTGGTGTACGCCCGGGAGATCGCCTTCGCCACCGCCCAGGTGTACGCGCAGGCCGCCGAGGCACGGGGTGCCTGGGACGCCCGGCTGGAGTCGCTGGTGGTCAACGCGGTGCTGAGCGGGGAGGCCGACGAGGGTGCGGTGAGCAGGGCCGCCGCGCTGGGCTGGAACTCCCCCGAGCACGTGTGCGTCGTCCTCGGCACCGCGCCCGACGGGGACAGCGAGCTGACCGTCGAGGCGATCCGGCGGGCCGCCCGGCACGCCAAGCTGCAGGTGCTCACCGGGGTGCTCGGGGACCGGCTCGTGGTGATCGCGGGCGGCAACGACAACCCGCTGGCCGTCGCCAAGTCGCTGATCGGACCCTATGCCGCCGGGCCGGTGGTCGCGGGACCCGTCGTACCCGATCTGCTGGCCGCCACCCGGTCCGCGCAGGCCGCCGCCGCCGGGCTCAAGGCCTGTTCCGCCTGGCAGGACGCGCCGCGGCCGGTGCTGGCGGACGACCTGCTTCCGGAGCGCGCCATGGCGGGCGATCCGGGTGCGCGCGAACAGCTGGTGGAGGAGATCTACAGACCGCTCGAGGAAGCGGGCTCGGCGCTGCTGGAAACGCTGAGCGTCTATCTGGAACAGGCGAGCAGCCTGGAGGGCGCGGCGCGGATGCTCTTCGTTCACCCGAACACCGTGCGCTACCGGCTCCGACGTGTGACTGACGTCACCGGATGGTCGCCCTCCGATGTACGATCCGCCTTCACGCTGCGGATCGCACTGATCCTGGGGCGTCTGGTCGATGGAGATCCCCAGCCATAGGATTTTGTCGGGGGTCCACAAAACCCCCTCGTGTTCTTCGTCCCTGTCCCCACGGGCGGCCGTGGGGCTCCCCAAGAGAGAGTGTGAGAGTGCTCGTACTCGTCGCTCCCGGCCAGGGCGCCCAGACGCCCGGCTTCCTGACCCCCTGGCTCGAACTCCCCGGTGCCCAGGACCGTTTGCGTGAATGGTCCGACGTCATCGGGCTCGATCTGGTGCACTACGGCACGAACGCCGACGCGGACGAGATCCGGGACACCGCGATCGCGCAGCCGCTGCTCGTCGCCGCCGGACTCCTGTCCGGCACGGCACTCGGTGCCATCGCGGACATCGCGCCGGGCGCGGTCGCGGGACACAGCGTCGGTGAGATCACCGCCGCCGCCTTCGCGGGCGTCCTGACCGACACCGAGGCGCTGAGCCTGGTCCGCAAGCGCGGTCTGGCGATGGCCGAGGCCGCCGCGATCACCGAGACCGGCATGTCGGCGCTGCTCGGCGGCGACCCGGAGGTCTCGGTCGCGCACCTGGAGAAGCTGGGCCTGACCCCGGCGAACATCAACGGCGCCGGCCAGATCGTGGCCGCCGGCACCCTGGAGCAGCTCGCCGCGCTCGCCGAGGACAAGCCCGAGGGCGTCCGCAAGGTCGTCGCCCTGAAGGTCGCCGGCGCCTTCCACACGCACCACATGGCGCCCGCGGTGGACAAGCTGGCCGAGGCCGCCGCGGAGCTGGAGCCCGCCGACCCGAAGCTCACCTACGTCTCCAACCGGGACGGCCGGGCCGTCGCCTCCGGCGACAAGATCGTGGAGCGGCTGGTCGGACAGGTCGCCAACCCGGTCCGCTGGGACCTGTGCATGGAGACCTTCAAGGAGCTCGGCGTGACCGCCCTCCTGGAGGTGTGCCCCGGCGGCACCCTGACCGGCCTGGCCAAGCGCGCGCTGCCCGGCGTGAAGACCCTGGCGCTCAAGACCCCCGACGACCTCGACGCGGCCCGCGAGCTCATCGCCGAGCACAGCTGAATTAGGAGCCCACTGCGATGTCGAAGATCAAGCCCAGCAAGGGTGCCCCGTACGCGCGCATCCTCGGCGTCGGCGGCTACCGCCCGACCCGTGTGGTGCCCAACGAGGTGATCCTGGAGACGATCGACTCGTCCGACGAGTGGATCCGGTCGCGCTCCGGCATCGAGACCCGGCACTGGGCGGGCCCGGAGGAGACGGTCGCCGCGATGTCCATCGAGGCGTCCGGCAAGGCGATCGCGGACGCGGGCATCTCCGCCGAGCAGATCGGCGCCGTCGTCGTCTCGACCGTCTCGCACTTCAGCCAGACCCCGGCCGTCGCGACCGAGATCGCCGACAGGCTGGGCACGCAGAAGGCGGCCGCGTTCGACATCTCCGCCGGCTGCGCGGGCTTCGGCTACGGCCTCACCCTCGCCAAGGGCATGGTGGTCGAGGGGTCCGCCGAGTACGTGCTCGTCATCGGCGTGGAGCGGCTCAGCGACCTGACCGACCTGGAGGACCGGGCCACGGCCTTCCTGTTCGGCGACGGCGCGGGCGCGGTCGTGGTCGGCCCCTCGCAGGAGCCGGCGATCGGCCCGACGGTCTGGGGCTCCGAGGGCGACAAGTCGGAGACCATCAAGCAGACCGTGCCCTGGGACCGGTTCCACGTCGGCGACGTCACCAACCTCCCCCTCGACAGCCAGGGCAACATCAAGTTCCCGGCGATCACGCAGGAGGGCCAGGCGGTGTTCCGCTGGGCCGTGTTCGAGATGGCGAAGGTCGCCCAGCAGGCGCTGGACGCGGCCGGGATCAGCGCGGACGACCTGGACGTCTTCATCCCGCACCAGGCCAACGTGCGGATCATCGACTCGATGGTGAAGACTCTCAAGCTGCCGGAGCACGTCACGGTCGCCCGTGACATCCGCACCACCGGCAACACCTCGGCCGCCTCGATCCCGCTCGCGATGGAGCGGCTCCTGGCGACCGGCGAGGCGAAGAGCGGCGACACCGCGCTCGTCATCGGGTTCGGGGCGGGTCTCGTCTACGCCGCCACTGTCGTTACCCTCCCCTAGGCACTCCGTGCCGGATCATGCATCCGGTACCGGAAACGCCGCCAGCAACACCGCAGCAACCGTCTGGAACACTAAGAAGGAGCGCCTGACATGGCCGCCACTCAGGAAGAGATCGTCGAAGGTCTCGCCGAGATCGTGAACGAGATCGCCGGGATCCCCGTCGAGGACGTCCAGCTGGACAAGTCCTTCACCGACGACCTGGACGTCGACTCGCTGTCCATGGTCGAGGTCGTCGTCGCCGCCGAAGAGCGCTTCGACGTCAAGATCCCGGACGAGGACGTCAAGAACCTGAAGACCGTCGGGGACGCGACCAACTACATCCTCAAGCACCAGGACTGAGTTCCGCGCCGGGTCCCGGGCCGCGTGCCCGGGTACCCGGCGGGTTCCCTGACTGCGAGGCCCCGCCACCCGGCGGTGGCGCCGTCGAATCCCGTTTCCGTTGGAGAAAGAATTCCCGTGAGCCCGACCAATCGCACCGTGGTCGTCACCGGTATCGGCGCAACCACACCGCTGGGTGGCGACGCAGCTTCGTTCTGGGAGGCCCTGACCGCCGGCAAGTCCGGTGTACGCCTCCTGGAGCAGGACTGGGCGGCCGAACTGCCCGTCCGTATCGCGGCGCAGATCGCCGTCGAACCGGGCGAGATCATCCCGCGCCCGCAGGCCCGCAAGCTGGACCGGTCCGCGCAGTTCGCGCTGATCGCCGCTCAGGAGGCCTGGAAGGACGCCGGTTTCACCGCCAAGGCCGGTGAGGACGCGTCCGCGGACCCCGACCGGGTGGGCGCCGTCATCGCCTCCGGCATCGGCGGTGTGACGACCCTGCTGGACCAGTACGACGTGCTCAAGGAGAAGGGCGTACGCCGTGTCTCCCCGCACACCGTGCCGATGCTGATGCCCAACTCGCCGGCCGCCAACGTCGGTATCGAGCTGGGTGCGCGGGCCGGTGTGCACACCCCCGTGTCGGCCTGCGCCTCCGGCGCCGAGGCCATCGGGTACGCCATCGAGATGATCCGCACCGGCCGGGCTGACATCGTCGTGGCCGGCGGCACGGAGGCGGCGATCCACCCGCTGCCGATCGTCGCGTTCGGCAACATGATGGCGATGTCCAAGAACAACGACGACCCCGAGGGCGCGTCGCGTCCCTACGACTCCGGCCGCGACGGCTTCGTCCTCGGTGAGGGCGCGGGCGTGATCGTCCTGGAGTCCGAGGAGCACGCGAAGGCGCGCGGGGCCCGGATCTACGTGGAGGCGGTCGGGCAGGGCATCTCCGCCGACGCGCACCACATCACGCAGCCGGAGCCCTCGGGCAACGGCATCGCGCACGCGCTGCAGAACCTGCTCGACAACACGGACCTGAAGCCGGCGGAGATCGTGCACGTCAACGCGCACGCGACGTCGACGCCGCAGGGTGACGTGGCCGAGATCAAGGCGCTGCGCAAGGTGTTCGGCGACGACGTCGACCACATGGCCATCTCGGCGACCAAGTCGATGACGGGCCATCTGCTGGGCGGCGCGGGCGGCATCGAGACCGTCGCGTCGATCCTGGCGCTGGTCAACCGTACGGCTCCGCCGACCATCAACCTGGACGAGCTCGACCCCGAGGTCAACGCGGACGTGGTGCGGGGTGAGGCGCGGGCGCTGCCCGAGGGCCGGATCGCCGTGCTGAACGACTCGTTCGGCTTCGGCGGCCACAACGTGGCGCTGGCGTTCAGGACCATCTGAGAAACGCCGGTCCAAGGCCTGTGGCCCGAACTCCGGTGACGGGGTTCGGGCCACAGTGCGTTTCGTCGCCGTCCGACGGCCGGTGGGGGCTTGTCGCGCAGTTCCCCGCGCCCCTAAAAGCAGGCGGGCTGCTCTCGTGCCCCTTCAGGGGCGCTGGGGGTCCCCCCGGCCGAAGGCTGGGGGAGGAACTGCGCGAACAGCCACGACGGTGCCGTGGACGGCGGACGGCGGACGGCCGACTGCGGCTCGGCCGAGGCGGCGCTCAGACCACCTGGTGGAGCCACCGCACCGGCGCGCCCTCGCCCGCGTAGCGGAACGGCTCCAGTTCGTCGTCCCACGGCTTGCCGAGGAGCTTGGCGATCTCCGCCTCCAGCTGCGTCTCGCCGCGCTGTGAGCGGGTCATCGCGGCCCTCAGGCGGTCCTCCGGGATCAGGATGTCGCCGTGGATCCCGGTGACCGCGTGGAAGATGCCGAGGTCGGGGGTGCAGCTGTAGCGCTCGCCCTCGGCCTTCGCGCAGGGCTCGGCCGTGACCTCGAAGCGCAGCAGGTGCCAGCCGCGCAGCGCGGAGGCCAGTTTGGAGGCCGTGCCGACCTCGCCCTGCCAGGAGAACTCGGAGCGCCAGGTGCCGGGGGCGGCCGGCTGCCGGATCCAGTCGAGGTTGACGCGCGTGCCGAGCACCCCGGCGACGGCCCACTCGACGTGCGGGCACAGCGCGCGCGGCGCGGAGTGCACGTACAGAACTCCACGTGTCGTCACCGGAACCTCCGGGCAGAGCGGGACATCTTGCTGGCTGGCTGGCGGCAGTGGCACGACGGCCGCGTTGATGGCGAGGCTACCGTGCGGCGGCGCAAGGAGTGTGACGTACCGTCGGTCCCACAGCCAGGAAACCCCCGCCATTCACCCAGGGGGACGCTTGTACGGGGTTGACCGTTGCAGGGCGGGGGCGTGGGAACTCCCGTGCGTTGTTATGAAGGGGGACGAACCAGCTACGGAGAGGACCAGCGGGGTATGCGCAAGCAGCGACGCCGGCGTTCGCGTGCCCTGATCGGTGTCGTCGCCGCGAGCGCCGCGCTGGCGCTGGCCGGGTGCGACATGATCGGCGGCTCGTCCTCGGGGGGTGACGGCGGCCGGGCGCGAGCCTCCCGGCCCGTGCCGGTGTGGGACCCCAGCCCGGCCTCGATCGCGGCCGTCGGGGACTCCATCACCCGTGGTTTCGACGCGTGCACGGTGCTCTCGGACTGCCCGGAGGTGTCCTGGGCGACCGGCACCAGCGACCAGGTGGACAGTCTGGCGGTACGTCTGCTGGGGCGGGCCGGGGCGGCGGACCACAGCTGGAACTACGCGGTGACCGGCGCCCGGATGGCGGACCTGTCCGGGCAGATGGCGGACGCGGTCGTGCACCGGCCGCAGCTGGTGACGGTGATGGCGGGGGCGAACGACGCCTGCCGCAGGTCGGTTCGGGCGATGACGTCGGTGGCGGACTTCCGCGCCCAGTTCGAGGAGGCCCTGGGCACCCTGCGCAAGTCGCTGCCCAGGACGCAGGTGTACGTGTCGAGCGTGCCGAACCTGAAGCGGCTGTGGGCGCAGGGGCGGAGCAGTCCGCTGGGCAAGCAGATCTGGAAGCTGGGCATCTGCCCGTCGATGCTGGGCGACGCGGACGATCTGACCAGTGCGGCCTCCCTGCGCCGGGACCGGGTGCAGCAGCGGGTCGAGGACTACAACCAGGTGCTGGCCCAGGTGTGCGCCAAGGACCGGCGGTGCCGTTTCGACGGCGGGGCGGTGTACGCGTACCGCTTCGGCACGGATCAGCTCAGTCACTGGGACTGGTTCCATCCGAGCACCGACGGCCAGACGAAGCTCGCCGGGATCGCCTACCGGACCATCACGGCGGTGAATCCGGTGGACTAGACCCTTGGCTTAGGGTTTCCCTCATGAGCGAACTTTTCGGCACACTTTCCGACGGCACCGAGGTGCACCGCTGGACGCTGGAACGCGCGGGGACCCGGGTGCGGGTCCTGTCGTACGGCGGCATCGTGCAGTCGGCGGAGGTCCCGGACCGGGACGGGCGGACGGCGGACGTGGTGCTGGGGTTCACCGGTCTGGACGGCTACCTGGAGCATCCGGGCCCCTACTTCGGCGCCCTGGTCGGCCGGTACGCCAACCGGATCGCGGGGGCCCGCTTCCCGCTGGACGGCGTGACCTACGCCCTGGAGCCGAACAACGGACCCAACTCCCTGCACGGCGGCACCTGCGGCTTCGACAAGCGGGTCTGGGAGGCGGAGGCCGTCGAGCACGGGGTGCGGCTGACGCGGGTGAGCCCGCACGGGGAGGAGGGCTTCCCGGGGCGCCTGGAGGTCACGGCGACCTACACGCTGGACGCGTCCGGCGCGCTGCGCGTCGCCTACGAGGCGGTCACCGACGCCCCGACCGTCGTGAACCTCACCAACCACGGCTACTTCAACCTCGCGGGCTCCGGGAACGCGGGCGGCCACGAACTGCGGATCGCGGCCTCCCGGTACACGCCCGTCGACGACGGCCTGATCCCGACCGGGGTCCTCGCCGACGTCTCCGGCTCCCGCTTCGACTTCCGCACGGCCCGCAAGGTGGGCTCCGGCTACGACCACAACCTGGTCCTGGACAAGGGCGTCACCGCCTCCCCGGAGGAGATCGCCGAGCTGCACGACCCGGGTTCCGGCCGCACCCTGACCGTGGCCACCACCGAACCGGGCATCCAGCTCTACACGGCCGAGCACCTGAGCGGCCCGTTCGCCCCCGGCGACGGCGTCGCGCTGGAGACCCAGCACTACCCGGACTCCCCCAACCGCCCGGAGTTCCCGAGCACCCGCCTCGACCCGGGCACGGTGTACCGCTCGGAGACGGTGTACGGCTTCGGGGTGCGGGACTGACCGGACAGCCGCAAGCCCCGGTCCAGGGGTCAGGTCCCGGACCGGGGCTGCTCGAGGGGGACGGGTCCCGGCTCAGACCCTAACCGCGGCCAGGAGCCCGACGGCCGGCCATCGCCCACCCCACAGCTATCCCGTACGAAGCCTTCACAAACACCCACGAGCCGTTCAACACCTCCGGAACGCGCCACGAGGCGGCCCGGTCGCGTCCCCCGGCATGGACCGCGCCGTGTACCGCACGCGATACTGCGGCCCGGACGGCACCACGCACCCCACTGCGACGGAAGGCCAACGTTCGTGAACTCGCTGCGCGTTCGGATCGGTGTTCTCGGTATCGCCCTGCTGGCCGGGGCGCTCGCCCCGGGCGCCGCACAGGCGGCCACCGCGCCCCCCACGTCCTTCCCGTCCTTCCCGCCCTTCTCGTCCTCCCCGCCCTCGTCGCCCACCGTCGAGGAGCAGCGGCTGGACCTGGCCGTGCCGCGGGAGATACTCCGGCGGTCCGGGTTCGACTCCGTGGCCCCGGGTCTCGCCCGGGCGCTGGAGCGCGCGCGCTCGTACGCGCAGGCCCGGCGGATCGTCCGGCAGGAGGGGGCCGCGCTGTGGCGGCGGGCCGTGGACCGGGCGCAGGGACGGGGACGGGACCGCGGTGACCTCAGCCGGGACGACGACCGGCCGCTGTACTGGGCGCGGCTCGGGATGACCCGGGACCTGCGGACCTGGGAGCCGGCGTTCGGGCTGAGCGCGCGGGGGCGGGCGGCGCTGCTCGACGTGCTGGAGCGGACCTCGCGCGGCCAGACCGACATCCGGTATCCCGGCAAGGGGCTGCGGCGGATCCTGGTCACCGGGTTCGACCCGTTCACGCTCGACCGGGACATCCGGATCTCCAATCCGTCCGGGGCGAGCGCGCTGGCCCTGGACGGGACGGTCGTGCGGACCTCGCACGGCCCGGCCCGGATCGAGACGGCCGTCTTCCCGGTGCGGTGGGAGGACTTCGCGCGGGGGACCGTGGAGCGGACGCTGCGGCCGTACCTGGACGAGGTGGACCTGTTCACGACCGTGAGCCAGGGACGTGTCGGCCGGTTCGACGTGGAGCGCACCAACGGGGCCTGGCGGGGCGGGTTCCCCGACAACGACGATGTGAGCCGGACGGAGACCGTCCCGGTCGCCGACCCGGCCTCGCAGCCGCAGTGGACGACGACCACCCTGCCGTACGCGGCGATCACGGCGGCGCGGACCGGGCGGTTCCCGGTGTACGACCACACCGAGGTGACCGAGATCCCCGCGGGGGGCACGCAGCCCGTCGTGCGCCCCGACGGGCCCACTCCCGGGTCGACGGCGCGGGCCGGGGGCGGCGGGGACTACCTGTCCAACGAGATCGCCTACCGGGCCACCCTGCTGCGCGACCGGCTCGGCCTGCACGACCGGCTGCCCGGCGGGCACGTGCACACGCCGGTGCTGCAGTTCGGGGCCGGGAACACCACCGAGGTGACCGACCCGGAGTTCCTGCGCAACCGGGTGGACATCATCGACCAGGTGCGGGCGATCGTGACCGTGGCGGCGGACGCGGGCTTCAGGAGGTGAGCCGCCGGTCCCGGCCGCGGTCCCCGTCGCGGTCCTGATCGGGGTCTTCCCGGGCCGTCTCCTCGCCCAGCAGGTCGCGGGCGAGGAGGGTGGCGCCCGCGACGGCGCCGGGCATCAGGAACACCGCGACGAAGGGAACCAGGAAGGCGAGGCCCAGCGGGGTGCCGAAGCCCCACACCAGGGTCTTGCGGGACCGCAGCAGGGCGAGCCGGGCGCGCAGGTCGACGCCCCGGCGCTGGAGGGCGACGGCGGCGAGTTCCTCGGTGAGGAAGAAGCCGGTCACGAAGAAGCCGACGACCGGTACGGCGGTCTGCCCGACGACGGGGAGGAAGCCGAGGGCGAAGAGCAGCAGGCCCCACAGGCCGGCGCGGACCAGGACGCGGAGGCTGTCGCGGGCCGAGATCCACAGCTCGCGCCAGAACGGCAGCCCGGACTCGGGCACGGTGCCGTCGGGTGAGATGTCCGCGTCGACCTTCTCGGAGAGGTTCTCGTAGAAGGGCTGGCCTATCAGCAGGGTGACGGCGGTGAAGGTGAGGACCGCGAGCAGCAGGCCGAGGGCGAAGAGCACGGCGGTGAGGAAGCCGCGGAAGAGGCCGAGCCAGGGGCTGGACCAGTCGTCGGCGAACGGGGTGGCCCAGGCGACGGAGTCCTCTCCCCATATCGCCAGGGCGACCAGCGCCGCCGCGTACAGGACGAGGGTGATCAGGCCGGGCAGCAGACCGAAACCGTACTGCCTGCCGTGCCGGCCGACCCACCGCTGGCCCTCGATCAGATATCCGAAGCCCACCCCGAGATCACGCATGGCGAAAACTTTACCGGTGCCGTCCCGGGGCTCCGTGCGGGCATGGCGCCTCCGGGACGGCGGCGCGCCAAGACCTCCCGGTCCCCGTTGAGTCGAACGGGTGCGTCCCGCCGTACCGATTCCCGGGAACCGAGGGCAGGGCGTTGTTCACCATGGGAGCCGCCTGCGGCGGCTCGGTTGAGGAGAGCGGATGACGCGGGAGATCACCGTCCGGGGCACGGTCGAGGCGGGTTTCGAGGCGGTGCGCGAGGAGTTCGCCGCCTTCGTCGCCGGTGAACCGAGCGACTACGAGGGACAGTTGTGCGCGTACGTGCACGGCCGGCGGGTCGTCGACCTGTGGGCGGGCGAGGGGGCCGACGGGGACTCCCTCTACGGCGTGTTCTCGTCCACCAAGGGCGCCGCCCATCTCGTCGTGGCGATGCTGGTGCAGGACGGCACGCTGGAGCTGGACCGCAAGGTCACCTACTACTGGCCGGAGTTCGCCGCCGAGGGCAAGGGCGCGCTGACCCTGCGGGAGCTGATCGCGCACCGGGCGGGCCTGGTCGGCACCGACACCGGGTTCGGTCCCCAGGAGCTGGCGGACGACCGGGCGATGGCCGAACGCCTCGCCGACCAGCGGCCGTTCTGGCGCCCCGGCACGGCCTTCGGCTACCACGCCCTCGTCATCGGGGCCCTGACCGGGGAGGTGGTGCGGCGGGCGACCGGCCGTACCCTCCAGGACCTGTACGAGGAACGGGTCCGGGTGCCGTACGGCCTCGGCCTCTTCCTCGGCCTGCCGGCCGCGCAGGAGCCGCGGTTCCGCCCCACCCTGCCGATGCGGCCGACGGCCGGGCAGCGGGCGCTGCTCGACGCCGTCCCGTCCGGCCCGCGCACGCTCGCCGGGATCGCCTTCAACGAGCACGCGGCCGAGCCCGTGGACCTGACGGCCCTGCCCAACGACCCGCGGGTCCGCGCCCGGGGCCCGGCGTCCTTCGGCGGGGTGGCCTCGGCGCGCGGCCTGGCCGGGATGTACGCGGCGCTGCTGAGCGAGGTCGACGGCAAGGCCGCGCTGCTGAAGGAGGACACGGTCGCGGAGTTCGGCCAGTTCCACTCGGTCGGGTACGACCTGGTGGCACGTGTCCACAAGTCGTACGGCCTGGGCTTCCAGGCGACGGCCGACACCTGGCATCCGTTCCTGGGCGCGGGCACCATCGGCCACAGCGGCGCGGCGGGTTCCCAGGCGTTCGCGGACCCGAGGAGCGGCGTCGCCTACGGCTACACACGGCGCCGTTTCGCGTTCCCGGGCGGAGCGGCCCCGGAGAACGACGCCCTGGCCCTGGCCGTGCACAGGGCGGCACTGGAGACGGACTGAGGGCGACTCGCACCCGGCACCGTCCCCGCCCCGCCCGGACGAGAGGCCGCACCCCACGTCCAGGGGTGCGGCCTCCACGCAACGTGAACGACGGGATCAGGCCAGCGTCACGCCGATGTTCCCGCGGGTCGCCCTCGAGTACGGGCAGACCTCGTGCGCCTTCGCCACCAGGTCCCGGGCGACGGCCCGGTCGACGCCCGGGATCACCGCGGAGATCTCCACGACGAGCCCGAACCCCTCGTCGTTCTTCCCGAGTCCGACCCTGGCGGTGACGGTCGAACCGGACACGTCGGCTCCGGCCTGCCGCGCGACGACACCCAGGGCTCCCTGGAAGCACGCGGCGTACCCGGCGGCGAACAGCTGCTCCGGGTTGGTCCCGGAGCCGCTGCCGCCCATCTCCTTCGGCGGGTTCACGACGACGTCGAGCCGGCCGTCGTCCGTGGCGACCCGGCCGTCCCGGCCGTTCTCGGCGGTGGCGACGGCGGTGTAGAGGACGTCGGACTGCTGAATGGGCATGCGGATTCTTCTCTCCTCGGACCGCCGTGACTCGCGCCCACGATCTACGGCGGTTTCGGAAAGAAGTTACCGCATACCGGAAAGCATGGGCAGCCCTACAGCTTGACGATCATCTTCCCGGTGTTGTCGCCGCGCAGGACCCCGAGGAACGCCTCCAGGTTGTTCTCGATGCCCTCGACGACGGTCTCGCGGTACTTCAGCCGCCCGGAGGCCACCCAGGGCCCGACCTCGGCGACGAACTGCGGCTGCAGGTCGTAGTGGTCGCCGACCAGGAAGCCCTCGATCCGGCCCCGGGTCTGGATGAGGCGCGCGAGGTTCCGCGGGCCGGGGGCGGGCTCGGTGTCGTTGTAGACGGAGATCATGCCGCAGACCGCGATCCGGCCGTCCCGGTTGAGCCGCCCGATCGCGGCCTCCAGGTGGTCACCGCCCACGTTGTCGAAGTAGACGTCGACGCCGTCCGGGGCGGCGGCCCGCAGCTGCTCGGCCACCGGGCCGTTCTTGTAGTTGAAGGCCGCGTCGAAGCCGTACTCCTCGACCAGGAGCTTGACCTTCTCGTCCGACCCGGCCGAGCCGATCACCCGGGAGGCGCCCTTGAGCTTCGCGATCTGGCCGACCTGGCTGCCGACCGCGCCGGCCGCGCCGGAGACGAAGACGGAGTCGCCCTCCTTGAAGGAGGCGGTGCGCAGCAGACCCGCGTAGGCGGTCAGGCCGGTCATGCCGAGGACACCGAGGTACGTCGACAGGGGCGCCGCCGCCGCGTCGACCTTGACGGCGTTCTTCGCGTCCATGACCGCGAACTCGCGCCAGCCGAAGAAGTGCAGGACGTGGTCGCCGGCCGCGATGCCCTCGGCGTTCGACTCGACGACCTCGCCGACCGCGCCGCCCTGCATGACCTTGCCCAGCTCGAAGGGGGCGGCGTACGACTTGGCGGCACTCATTCGGCCGCGCATGTACGGGTCGACGGAGAGGTACTTGTTCCGCACGAGCACCTGCCCCTCACCCGGCGTGGGGACCTCCGCCTCGACGAGGGCGAAGTCCTCGGGCTTCGGCCAGCCGACGGGACGGCTCTGCAGGTGCCACTCGCGGTTGATCATGACGTGCGCCTTTCCTCAATTACTTCAGCAACTGAAACAACCATGCGCCTGAATATTTCATGATGTCAAGTAACGGGGTACTCTGGGACGCATGTCGTCCTCACAGCCCAGCCCAGCGAAGACCCGGCGCCCCGACGCCCTGACCCTGGAGGTCGTCGAGCTGATCGGGGACGTCGTGGCCCGCTTCTACGCGGACTACGAGGAGGCGGCGGGCGAGCACGCGCTCACCGGGGCACAGGCGCGGCTGCTCAACCTGCTCTCCCTGGAGCCGCTCCCGATGCGCAAGCTGGCGCAGAAGCTGAAGTGCGAGCCGTCGAACGTCACGGGGATCGTGGACCGGCTGGAGGCACGCGGGCTCGCGGAGCGGCGGCCGGACCCCGCCGACCGCCGGGTGAAGCTGGCCGCGGCGACGGACGAGGGCCGCCGGGTCGCCCGCGACCTGCGCGACGAACTGCGCTTCGCGCGCGAGCCGCTGGCCGGGCTGTCGGACGCCGAGCGGCTTTCGCTGCGGGATCTGCTGCGGCGGATGCTGGACGCGTAGCGGGGCCGCCGCCCGGTGGTACCGGCGGCGGCCCCCGGGACGGTTAGGCGAACTGGCCGGGGCGGTAGTCGCCCGCCGGCTGCCGGAAGATGACGTTCAGCCGGTTGTAGGCGTTGATCAGGGCGATCGTCGCCACCAGCGCGACGAGCTCCTCCTCGGTGTAGTGCTTGGCCGCGTTCTCCCACACCTCGTCGGGGACCCCGCCCGCCGCGTCGGCGATCCGGGTGCCCTGCTCGGCCAGCTCCAGCGCGGCGCGCTCGGCATCGGTGAAGACGGTCGCCTCGCGCCAGGCCGCGACCATGTGGAGCCGCTGCTGGTCCTCGCCGGCGGCCGCCGCGTCCTTGGTGTGCATGTCGAGGCAGAATCCGCAGCCGTTGATCTGGCTGGCGCGGATCTTGACCAGTTCCAGGGTGGCGGCGGGGATCGACGTCCCCTCCGCGGCCCTGCCCGCGCCGCTGAAGGCCTTGATCAGCTTGGCGGCGGTGGGGACGGCGAAGAGGTTCAGGCGGGCTTCCATGGTGTGTTCCTCCGTCGGGTTCAGCGGGATACACACCTATGACGGAACGCGTCTCGCGGATGTGACGGGGTGACCGGTGATTTTCCGGATTCGCTTCGGCGCACCCCCCGATCGCGGGACGCGCCTCAGGAACACCACCACAGGAACCGCGTGCACGAGTGGCTCTGCGACGGGGTGGGGCTCGGGTTCGCCGTCGTCGGGTCCGCCGTCGGCGTCGAGGCGGCGGACGTCGTCGGCGCCGCCGGCGGCGCCTTCGGGCCCGTGCCGGTGCCCGTCGTCGCCGACTGCGCCGAGGTGTCCTTCGGGGTCGCCGACGGGGAGTCGGACGCCTTGTCCTTCGACGCGGAAGGGGAGGGGGAGTCGGAGGGGTCGGCGGAGGCCGAGCTCGCCGGGCCGGTCGCGCCGGACGTGTCGCCCAGGGGTTCGGCCGTCGCCCCCGGAGACTCCGTCGAGGTGCCTCCGTCGGTGGTGTCGCCGCCCGCCGAGGCCGGACCCGGACTGGTGAACGGTATGGCGTCGGTGCCGAGTTCGGCGAGGCTCAGGCTGCCCGCCGCCAGGACGCACGCCACGCTCACGAGGAGGATCCTGCGGCGGCGCCTGCGGTGGGCCGCGGCCTTGCGGTCGCGACGGCTCCCGTCGGGCCCGGAAGGCTCCTCCGCGTCCTCGGGCAGGACCTCGTCGGCCCGGCCGCGACCCCGGCCGCCCCGGCCGCGCGCAGCACGGCGCCGGTCCGCCCGGCCGCCCGGCACGGGCTCGTCACCCTCGTCGCCGTCGTCGTGGCCGCCGTCGCCGTGGCCGCCCTCGGGCGTGTCGGCGTCGGTGTCCGCGATCGCGTCCCGGGGTGCGTCGGAGTGCCCGTCCGCGGGGAACTCCGCCCGCGGGTAGAGGGATTCACCGGTGGCGGCCGGATCGGGGGCGGTCGCCTCCGGTGCGGAAGCGCGTGGCGTTTCGGCCGGAGAGCCGCATCCCGGGCAGGCGAGAGCGCCGTTGAGGTGCCGTCGGCACGGGTGGCAGTAGTCCATGACGCGGGAAGACTAAGTTCCCCACCGGTCACTTAACCACTCAGGCCTGTGAAGGTTCTGTGGGGGATCGAAAATCCTGTCGAAGGCCTTGCCGAAACCGTTACCTGCCGGACCCATTGACACCCTTACCGCCCCGTCCTTACTGTCACGCCAGCATTTCGAACGTGTGACGAAATATCGAACAGCTGAGGGGCAACCGCCGTGCGCATCACCGGAATCAGCACACACGTGGTCGGGACGCCGTGGCGCAACCTGACGTACGTCCAGGTGCACACCGACGAGGGGATCACGGGAGTCGGCGAGACCCGGATGCTCGGTCACACCGACGCGCTGATCGGCTATCTGCGGGAGGCCGAGGCCAATCACATTCTCGGATCCGACCCGTTCGCGGCGGAAGACCTCGTTCGCCGGATGAAGTACGGCGACTACGGCCGCGCGGGCGAGATCGTCATGTCCGGCATCGCCGTGGTCGAGATGGCCTGCTGGGACATCAAGGGCAAGGCGCTGGGCGTCCCGGTGTGGCAGCTGCTCGGCGGGAAGGTCACCGACAGGGTCAAGGCGTACGCCAACGGGTGGTACACGACCGAGCGAACGCCGGAGGCGTACCACAAGGCCGCCCAGGGGGTGATCGAGCGCGGGTACCGGGCGCTGAAGATCGACCCGTTCGGGACCGGACACTTCGAGCTCGACCACGAGCAGACGCTGTACTCCGTCTCGCTGATCGAGGCCGTGCGGGACGCCATCGGTCCGGACACCGAACTGATGCTGGAGATGCACGGCCGCTTCTCCCCCGCGACGGCCGTACGGCTCGCGCGCGAGCTGGCGCCCTTCAAGCCGGCCTGGCTGGAGGAGCCCTGCCCGCCGGAGAACCTGAAGGCACTGGAGAAGGTCGCCGCCAAGACGGACATCCCGGTCGCCACCGGTGAGCGCATCCACGACCGCATCGAGTTCCGCGAGCTCTTCGAGAGCCAGGCCGTGGACATCGTCCAGCCGGACGTCGGCCACCTCGGCGGCATCTGGGAGACCCGGAAGCTGGCCGCCACCGCCGAGACGCACTACGTGCTGGTCGCCCCGCACAACGTCGGCGGGTCCGTGCTGACCGCCGCCTCCCTCCAGGTCGGGTTCTCCACCCCGAACTTCAAGATCCTTGAGCACTTCAACGACTTCGCCGACGCCGAGATCAAGAAGGTGGTCAAGGGCGCCCCCGAGGTCGTCGACGGGTACTTCCACCTGTCGGACGCGCCCGGTCTCGGGGTCGAGTTCGACGCGGACGCCGCCGCCGAGTTCCCGCAGCAGCAGGCCCGCTTCGACCTGTGGGCGGACGGCTGGGAGCAGCGCAGGCCGAAGGGGACGTCGAAGTGAGCTCCCAGGTCGTCGTCGAGGCGCCCGGCACGCACCGGGTCGAGGCGCACACCCCCCGCGAGCCCGGTCCCGGCGAGGCGCTGGTCGCCGTGCACGCGGTCGGGATCTGCGGGAGCGACCGCGAGGTGTACCAGGGCAACCGGCCCGACGGGTACGTCCGCTACCCGCTGACACCCGGCCACGAGTGGTCGGGGACGGTGCGGGCGGTCGGCGCCGGAGTCCCCGGGAGCCTGGCCGGCCGGAAGGTGGTCGGCGAGGGGTTCCGGAACTGCCAGGTGTGCGACCGGTGCCACGCCGGCGAGACCACCCTGTGCACGGACGGGTACGAGGAGACCGGGTTCACCCAGCCGGGTGCCATGGCCGCCACCCTGACCCTGCCGGCCCGGCTGCTGCACGTCCTCCCGGACGACGCCGACCTGACCGCCGCGGCCCTCCTGGAACCCGCCGCCTGCATCGCGGCCGCCGCGCTGAAGGGCGCCGCCCGCCCGGGCGAGCGGGTCGCGGTGGTCGGCACAGGCACGCTGGGCATGTTCGCCGTGCAGTTCCTGCGCGCCGTCTCTCCGGCCGAGCTGCTGGTGGTCGGCACGCGGAACGACCGGGAGGCGCTCTCCCGGCGGTTCGGCGCCACCGATTTCCGCACCAGGGACCAGGAACTGCCCGACGACGTCGACGTGGTCGTCGAGACCGCCGGGTCCGCGTCCGCCGCGCGCACCGCCGCCTCCCTGCTCAGGCGCGGCGGACGCCTGGTCCTGACCGGCATCCCGGCCGCCGGCGCCGAGGGCCTGGACCCGACCGGCCTCGTCGTCCGGCAGCTGGAGGTGCACACCGTCTTCGGCGCGCCGCCGGACGCCTGGGCGCACGCGGTCCGGGTGTTCGGGGCCGGGCTGCTCGATCCGTTGCCGCTGGTCACGCACGAACTGCCGCTGACCGACTTCCCGCAGGCCATCGAGCTGGTGGGGGCCGGTGATCCGAAGGTGGGCAAGGTGCTGCTCCGCCCCTAGTCGTACGCCGGCCGCGGCATGTCCCGACCTCGCCGCGGCCGGAGTACACCACGCCGTTTTCTCTGCCCCGAGCCGCGAACCTTGTCCGAGATACCGAACATACGAAGGACAGCTTGTGACGACCGACGCTTCCGTTACGGCGGCCCGCCGACCCGGTGAACGGGTGCTCACCGCCCTCGGTCTGGGCGCCCCCGCCCTCGACCCCGCCGACGCCTCCGCCCACACCTTCCCGGGCGGCGGCAGGTGGCGCACCGAGATCCCCTCCTGCGAGGGCCCCGAGGCGCTGGCCGTCGTTCTCAAGGAGTCCTCACGGCTGGACGTGCCGATCCACCGGATCAGCCAGGGCAGCGGTGTGTGGATGCTCACCGACGCCGAGATCACCGAGATGGTCGACGCCACGAAGGAACGCGGCATCGAACTCTGCCTGTTCACCGGACCGCGCGGCACCTGGGACATCGGCGGCTCCGTGCGCTCCGACTCGCGGGGCGCCGGACTGCGCGCACGGGGCCACGACGCGGTCGCCGGATGCGTCGAGGACGCCGTACGGGCCACGGAGCTGGGGGTCGAGTGCCTGCTCGTCGCCGACGAGGGCGTGCTGTGGACGCTGCACCGGGCCCGGCAGGCGGGGATCATCCCGGCCGGCACCACGCTGAAGGTGTCCGCACTCGTCGGACCGGTCAACCCGGCGTCGTACGCCGTCTTCGAGCACCTGGGCGCCGACTCCGTCAACGTGCCGAGCGACCTGACGCTCGATCACCTCACCGAGATCCGCCGGGTGTCCGCCGCCCCCATGGACATGTACATCGAGGCCCCGGACGACCTCGGCGGCTACATCCGGATGTACGAGGTCGCCGAGCTGATCCGGCGCGGCGCACCGATCTACCTGAAGTTCGGCCTGTCCAAGGCTCCCGGCATCTACCCGTGGGGCACCCACCTGCGGGACGTGACCCTGGACACGGCGCGGGAGCGGGTGCGGCGGGGGCGGCTCGCCCTGGACCTGCTCGCCCGGCACGGGGCGGACGGGGAGATGGCGCCGCTGGGGTCTCGGTTGCCGGGAGTTCTCCGCCGGTTCCCCACCGCGGATTCCGCCTGATGAACGTTGGGACTGCGGGTCCGTTGTGGCTGGTCGCGCAGTTCCTCCCCCAGCCTTCGGCAGGGGGCACCCCCAGCGCCCCTTCGGGGCGCTTCACATCTCAACGACGAGAAGAACAGGGACCGATCATCATGCGCACTCGTAGAAGCGCCCTCACCCTCATAGCCGGGGCCGCCTCCCTCGCTCTCACCCTGTCCGCCTGCGGGCAGAGCGGTGAGGGCGGCAGCAAGGAGGACAACGGCAGCGCCAAGGGCGGCACCATCGGCATCGCGATGCCGACCAAGTCGTCCGAGCGCTGGATCAACGACGGCAACAACCTCGTCAAGGACATCCAGGCCAAGGGCTACAAGACCAAGCTGGTCTTCGGCGAGGACGACCCGGACACCCAGGTCTCCCAGATCGAGAACCTGATCACGCAGGGCGTCAAGGGACTGGTCATCGCGGCGATCGACAACAAGTCCCTGAACAACGTGCTCCAGGAGGCCGCGGACGCCAAGATCCCGGTCATCGCCTACGACCGGCTGATCCTCGGCACCAAGAACGTCGACTACTACGCGTCCTTCGACAACGAGAAGGTCGGCGTCGAGCAGGGCACGTACATCGTGCACAAGCTGGGCCTGGACGGCGGCAAGAAGGGCCCGTTCAACATCGAGCTGTTCGCCGGCTCGAACGACGACAACAACACCAAGTACTTCTTCAACGGCGCGATGAGCGTGCTCCAGCCGTACATCGACAAGAAGCAGCTGGTGGTCAAGTCGGGTCAGACCGCGCTGAACAAGGTCACCACGCTCCGCTGGGACGGCGCGACCGCGCAGTCGCGCATGGAGGACATCCTCACCTCCTCCTACAAGTCCGCCAAGGTCGACGCGGTGCTCTCGCCCTACGACGGCATCTCGATCGGCATCCTCGCCGCGCTGAAGTCCGACGGCTACGGGTCGGGCGGCCAGGCGCTGCCCGTCATCACCGGCCAGGACGCCGAGCTGGCCTCCGTGAAGTCGATCATCGCGGGGCAGCAGACGCAGACGGTCTACAAGGACCTCCGCAAGCTCGCCGAGGTCGCGGCCACGATGGTCGACGACGCGCTGAACAAGAAGACCCCGCAGACGAACGACACCAAGACCTACGACAACGGGTCCAAGGTCGTCCCCGCCTTCCTGCTGCAGCCCGTGAGCGTCGACAAGTCCAACTACGAGGACGTCCTGGTCAAGGGCGGCTACTACACCGACGCCCAGCTCAAGTAATCCGCCTCCCCCCTGACCGTCAAGCACTGATTGGAAGGCAGACCATGGCGGGACCCGTCCTGGAAATGCGCTCGATCGTCAAGACCTTTCCCGGCGTCAAGGCGCTGTCGGACGTCACCCTGACCGTCCGCCAGGGCGAGGTCCACGCCATCTGCGGGGAGAACGGCGCCGGCAAGTCGACCCTGATGAAGGTCCTCTCCGGCGTCCATCCGCACGGCAGCTACGAGGGCGAGATCCTCTTCGAGGGCGAACCCTGCGCGTTCGGTGACATCCGGGCGAGCGAACAGCGCGGCATCGTGATCATCCACCAGGAGCTCGCGCTGTCGCCGTATCTCTCGCTGGCGGAGAACATCTTCCTCGGCAACGAACACGCCAGGGGCGGGTTCATCGACTGGCGGGAGACCCTGCGGCACGCCACCCAGCTGCTGCGCCGGGTGGGGCTGGACGACCATCCGGAGACCCGGGTCACCGACATCGGCGTGGGCAAGCAACAACTGGTGGAGATCGCGAAGGCGCTCTCGAAGAAGGTGAAGCTGCTCATCCTCGACGAGCCGACCGCGGCCCTGAACGACGAGGACAGCGGCAAACTCCTCGATCTGATCCTGGAGCTGAAGAACCAGGGCATCACCTCGATCATCATCTCGCACAAGCTCAACGAGATCCGCCGGGTCGCCGACTCGGTGACGATCATCCGCGACGGTCACTCCATCGAGACCCTGGACGTGAAGTCCGCGGAGACGACCGAGGAGCGGATCATCTCCGGGATGGTCGGCCGCGACCTCGACCACCGCTTCCCCGAGCGCACCCCCTACGAGGGCGAGGAGGACGCGGCCCCGGCCCTGGAGATCCGCGACTGGACCGTGCGGCACCCGATCGACCAGGAGCGCAAGGTCGTCGACGACGTGTCGGTCCACGTCCGGCGCGGCGAGATCGTCGGTATAGCGGGCCTGATGGGCGCCGGCCGCACCGAACTCGCGATGAGCGTCTTCGGCCGCACCTACGGCCGCTACGACGGCGGCACCGTCCTCAAGGACGGCACGGAGATCCGCACCAGGTCGGTCGCCGAGGCGGTCCGGCACGGCATCGCGTACGTCACCGAGGACCGCAAGCACTACGGCCTCAACCTCATCGACACCATCAACCGCAACATCTCGCTGACCGCGCTGGACAAGGTCGCCCGGCGCGGGATCGTGGACGAACACGAGGAGCGGCAGGTCTCCGAGGGCTACCGCGAGTCCATGAACATCAAGGCGCCGACGGTCTTCGAACCGGTCGGCAAGCTGTCGGGCGGCAACCAGCAGAAGGTCGTCCTCAGCAAGTGGATCTTCGCCGGTCCGGACGTGCTGATCCTGGACGAGCCGACCCGCGGCATCGACGTGGGCGCCAAGTACGAGATCTACACGGTCATCGACCGGCTCGCCGCCCAGGGCAAGGCGGTCGTCTTCATCTCCTCCGAACTGCCCGAACTGCTCGGCATGTGCGACCGCATCTACACCATGGCCGCCGGCCGGCTGACCGGTGAGGTGCCCAGGGCCGAGGCCACGCAGGAAGTGCTGATGCGCCACATGACGAAGGACAAAGAGGTAACGCGATGAGCACGGATGTCACCGCCAAGAGCCCGGCGCCCGCGCCGCCGGGCGGAAGCGGATCGGCCGCCGACCGGAACCTGCTCCGGATGGTCCTGGACGGGCTGCGCCGCAACATGCGCCAGTACGGCATGCTGATCGCGCTCGGCCTGATCGTCGCCCTGTTCGCGGTGTGGACCGACGGCGACCTGCTGCTGCCGCGCAACGTCTCCAACCTGGTCCTGCAGAACAGCTACATCCTCATCCTGGCCATCGGCATGATGATGGTGATCATCGCCGGGCACATCGACCTGTCGGTCGGATCCCTGACGGCGTTCGTGGGCGCCTTCGCGGCCGTGCTGACGGTGAACCACGGGATGCCCTGGCCGCTCGCGCTGGTCCTGTGCCTGGTGATGGGCGCCGTCGCGGGCGCCGCCCAGGGCGTGTTGATCGCCTACTTCGGCATACCGTCGTTCATCGTCACCCTCGCCGGGATGCTGCTCTTCCGCGGTCTCACCGAGATCCTGCTCCAGGGCCAGACCATCGGCCCGTTCCCGAACGGCCTGCAGAACCTGGGCAACGGCTTCCTCCCCGAGGTCGGCCCGCACACCAACTACCACAACATCACGCTGCTGCTGGGCATCGTGCTGATCGCCGCCGTGGTCTGGCAGGAGTTCCGCGACCGCCGCCGTCAGCAGGAGTTCGCCCTGGAGGTGCCGCCCACCCGGCTGTTCCTGCTCAAGCTGACCGCGCTGATCGCCGCGATCCTCGTCCTCACCATGCTGCTCGCCAGCTACAAGGGCGCCCCGATCGTCCTGATCGTGCTCGGCGTACTGGTCGTCGGCTACGGCTACGTGATGCGCAACGCGGTCTTCGGCCGGCACATCTACGCGATAGGCGGCAACCTGCCGGCGGCCAAGCTGTCCGGCGTCAAGGACAAGAAGGTCACCTTCTACGTCTTCCTGAACATGGGCGTGCTCGCGGCCCTGGCCGGTCTGGTGGTCGCCGCCCGGCTGAACGCGGCCTCGCCGAAGGCGGGCGACGGCTTCGAACTGGAGGCGATCGCCTCCTCGTTCATCGGCGGCGCCTCCATGAGCGGCGGTGTCGGCACCATCCTCGGTGCCATCATCGGCGGTCTCGTCCTCGGCGTGCTGAACAACGGCATGAACCTTCTGAGCGTCGGCACCGACTGGCAACAGGTCATCAAGGGCCTCGCCCTTCTCGCGGCGGTCGGGTTCGACGTGTGGAACAAGCGCAAGTCCGGTTCGTAGTCAGCAAGGGCCCCGCCGCGAGGCGGGGCCCCTCCTATCTGCAGGAGCCGCACATGGAACTGAACAGACGCACGGTCATCGCGGGAGCCGCGGCGGCGGGGATCGCCGCCACCACCCTCGGCACGGGCACCGCCGAGGCCTCCTCGGGAGGCCGGAAGCCGGTCAGGGAGCTCTTCGGGAAGCTCGCCGACGGCACCAAGGTCCACCGCTGGTCCCTGGAGAACGGCGGCACCCGCCTCAAGGTCCTCTCCTACGGCGGCATCGTCCAGTCCCTGGAGATCCCGGACCGGCACGGCAGGTACGCCAACGTGTCGCTCGGTTACGACAACCTGGCCGCGTACGTCGCCGGAACCACCTTCTTCGGCGCGACCATCGGCCGGTACGGGAACCGGATCGCCAAGGGGCAGTTCACCCTCGACGGCAAGAGCTACCAGCTCTCCGTCAACGACGGCGTCAACAGCCTGCACGGTGGGGCCAAGGGCTTCAACACGAAGGTCTGGGACGTCGAGGGCTTCACCTCGGGCTCCGACGTCGGCCTGCACCTCCACTACACGAGCGTCGACGGCGAGATGGGCTACCCGGGCACCCTCAGGACGAAGGTCACCTTCACCCTCGACCGGCACGGCGACTGGATCATCGACTACACGGCCACCACCGACAAGCCGACCGTGGTCAACCTCACCAACCACGTCTACTGGAACCTCGCCGGTGAGGGCACGGGCACGATCGAGGATCACGAACTGACGATCGCCGCCGGCCGCTACACCCCCACCGACCCGGGTCTGATCCCGACGGGCGAGCTGGCCAAGGTCGCCGGGACCCCCTTCGACTTCCGCGGGGGCAAGCCGGTCGGCCGGGACATCCGCGCGGGTCACCCCCAGCAGGTGCAGGCCAAGGGCTTCGACCACAACTGGGTCCTCGACAAGGGCGTCACCGCCGAGCCGAAGCACATCGCCACCCTGCGCGACCCGCGCTCCGGGCGCACCCTGAGGATCGCCACGGACCAGCCGGGCCTGCAGTTCTACTCGGGCAACTTCCTCGACGGCACCCTCACCGGCACCTCCGGCCGCACCTACCGCCAGGGTGACGGACTGTGCCTGGAGACCCAGCACTTCCCCGACTCGCCGAACCAGGCGCGCTTCCCCTCGACGGTGCTGCGGCCCGGACAGACCTACAGGTCACGGACGGTTCATTCGTTCGGGGCCTGAGGCGGCGGGGGCGCGGCCGGTAAGGGGCCGGTCGCGCCCACGCGGCGGAACACCGCGCAGAAACGGTAAGTCACACTTCTTTCACAACCGTTGAACGACGCCCCGCGCGACTCCGTACTCAAGGACGGCCCGTGCTCCCCCGCGCGGGCCACCCAAGGCGACGGGCCCGGTCGTCCCCACCGGGCCCGCCTCATACGGAGGTTCAATGGCAGGCAACGTCACCTCGTTGTTCCGCAGCGGCGCGCACAGCCCGTCGATGGCGGCGCTGACCCGTGAGGGCGGCGAGGGGGCCGGTCCTGTCGACTTCTGCATACCCTGCAATCCGTACTTCCCCACCCCGGCGATGATGGAAACGATGGCGTCCCGGCTGAAGGACATCATCACGTTCTACCCGAGCAGCGCCGACACCATCACCGCCGAGCTCTGCCAGCTCCTCCAGCTCCCGCCGCAGGCCGTGGCCATGGGCAACGGCTCCACCGAGCTGATCACCTGGATCGACCACCTGCTGGTCCGCGATTCCCTCGCCGTCCCCGTCCCCACGTTCGGCCGCTGGACCGACCAGCCGATGGAGACCGGCAAACGCGTCGACATGTTCCCGCTCCAGGAGTCCAACGGCTTCGCCCTGGACCTCGCGCAGTACGCCGAGTTCATCCGCAAGCGCGGCACCCGGGTCGCCGTCATCTGCAACCCCAACAACCCCGACGGGGGCTTCCTGCACAAGCAGGCCCTGGTGCAGTTCATGGACGCCATGGCCGACCTGGACCTGATCGTCGTCGACGAGTCGTTCCTGGAGTTCGCGGACGCCGAGGCCGAGCCCAGCGTCGTCCAGGAGGCGATGCTCCGGCCCAACGTCATCGTGCTGCGCAGCCTCGGCAAGAACTTCGGCCTGCACGGCATCCGGTTCGGCTACATGGTCGCCAACCCCTCGCTGGCCGGCAAGGTCCGCTCGATGCTGCCGAAGTGGAACCTCAACGCGTTCGCCGAGTACGTCGTCTTCATGCTCAAGGAGCACGGCGCCGAGTACGCGCAGAGCCTGCTCCAGGTCCGCAAGGACCGGCTGGAGATGGCCAGCCAGCTCTCCGTCCTGCCGGGTCTGACCGTCTACCCCTCGCAGGGCAACTTCCTCTTCGTACGGCTTCCCGTCGGTGCCGAGGGCACGGTGGTCCGGGACCGGATGCTCACCGAGCACCGCATCCTGGTCCGCGAGTGCGGCAACAAGATCGGTTCGTCCAGCCGCTTCCTGAGGCTCGTGGTGCGCCCCGAGGTGGACGTGCGTCGCCTGGTGTCCGCCCTGGAGCAGGTGCTCTACGGGTCCAGGAGGGGAACCGCCGTGCCCGAGCTGGGCAATGGGACCAGCTACAGCTCGGGCACGGCGGCGGTGGACCGGCTGGTGAGCGAGACCAACGGAGCGGGCATACAGCTCGCTCAGGCCGTCGGTGCGGGGCCCGTTCCGGGTCTCGCCGCGGCGCCGGCCATGGGGCCGGGTCTCGCCGCCGCTCCCGCCGCCGGTGTCGGCATGCCGCTCCCCGTCGCCGGCCCGCCGGCCGGGATGCCGATGCCGGCGGCAGCGCCGGCCATGCAGCAGCCTCAGCAGCCCCCGCAGCCTCAGCCGATGGTGGCGCAGATGCCCGCGCCGATGCAGGCGCCGCCCATGCAGGCACCGCCCATGCAGACCCCGATGCAGATGCCCATGCAGGCCCCGCCGCAGCCCGCTCCGGTCGGGCCCACCCCGACCGGGGTGCCGGCCCGGGGCGGGCTGACCGCGGCGCAGGTACGCGGCATGACGGCACCCGCGCCTCCGGCGCCCGACCTGGCCCCGGCGCCGGCCACGGGCTGGCCCAACGCCCAGAGCTGGCCCAACGCGGCGGGAATGGGCCAGACCGGGTAGGTGCGTACCGCTGCGTGGCCGTTCGCGCAGTTCCCCGCGCCCCTGACGGGGCACGGTTCGCTCAGGCGCCCCGAAAGGGGCGCGGGGAACTGCGCGGCCCGCCCCCACCGGCCCGCGGTGGACGGACCGCGCAGTTCAGCCCCTTACGGCTTGCAACAGTGAGGCTCCCAGGGGAAGCGGATGGCAGGCGACCTGTCGGAAACCCGCCTCCTCCAGCAGGCGTCCGTAGTGGGCCTCGTCCCTCTCCCTGCCGCCGACGTTGCACAGCATGTGGAGATCCCAGGCCGCAGTCGTGCCGGAGGGCAACAGGCGCTCCACGACGAGCAGTCGGCTGCCCGCGCGCATCGCCTCGCCGCAGCGCCGCAGGATGGTCGCGCAGCGTTCGTCGTCCCAGTCGTGCAGGACGCGGGACAGGAGGTAGACGTCGCCGCCCTCGGGGACCGACTCCGTGAAGTCGCCGGCGACGAAGGCGCAGCGGGCGGCGAGGCCGCCCAGGTGGGCGCGGGCCGCCGCCAGGGCCTCGGGCTGCTCCAGGAGGACGCCCTCGACGTGGTCGTGGGCGCGCAGCACCCGGCCGAGCAGCGCGCCGTTGCCGCCGCCGACGTCCACCACCCGCCGTACCCCGGAGAAGTCCACCAGGTCGGGGACCGGGGTGAACATCTCCGCGCTCGCGGCCATCGCCCGGTGGAAGAGATCGCCCAGCTCGGGGCGCTCGGCGAAGTAGGGGAAGTGGTGCTGTCCGTGGCGGTGGGCGAAAGCTTCCTGCCCGGTGCGCACGGCGTACGTCAGCCCGGCGAAGGAGTCGTAGAACGGGCCGCCGTACAGCAGCGCGAGGGGGTGGAGGGAGAACTCGGTGCCGGTGTGCAGCGGCTCGCCGAGGGCGGTGAGGTGATAGGTGTCGTCGGCCGAGGCGGTCAGCAGGCCGAGGGTGGCGAGGTAGCGCAGGAGGCGGCGCAGGGCGTCGGGGTCGGCGCCGGTGTTCTCGGCCAGGGTGCCCGCGTCCAGGCCCGGCCAGGCGGCGAGGTGGTCGGCGATGCGGAGTTCGGCCATGGTGCGGACGGCCTGGGTGGCCCAGGCGCCGGTCATCACGCCGAGGAGGGAGAGGGTCGCGTCCGGCACCGGGTCGTGGCGGCCGGGCAGGCGCAGTTCGAAGCGGCGGTGGTCGGCGGTGCGGAAGTAGAGGACGGTGACGTTCTCGTGCCTGTTGTAGCCGCCGCCGTCCGGGACCGCGCCCGCGCGTTCGGTCAGCAGCGTGCGCAGCCCCGCCGGGATCACGCGCCCCGGCGCGGTCACCGCGAAGGCGTGGTGGGACTCGTGGCCGGCGGCGCGTTCGTCGGCGGCGACCGCCTCCAGCGGGGAGCCGGGCGGCACGGCCAGCGCGAAGATCTCGACGGTCCGCCCGGCGACCGGCACGTGCACGATGGCGACCGGGCTGTCGGCGACGGCCGCGCCGTACCGGCGGGCCAGCCGGCCGCGGACGACCACGCTCGGGGTGACGGGTCCGGGTTCCAGCCCGGCGCGCCGCAGTTCGTCGGGGAGGGCGTCCAGGGAGGCGGGGAAGACCAGCACGGCGGTGTGGTCGTAGACGAGGTGGCGGCAGACGTCGGCCCGTTCCTCGGCCGTCAGGCCGGGCAGCAGGCCGGCGAGGACCCGGTCGGTGTCGTGGTCGCGGACGTGCCCGGCGGCGTGCCGGATCCGTTCCAGGTCGGTTTCCGTCAGACATGCCTGAACGACGGAGAGGTTCATGAAGGGTTCCCGTTGATCGTGGGGCGGGCGGACCGGGGTTGACGTCCCGGGGATCAGATGCCGGTGTAGTTCTCGGCGAAGAAGTCCTGGTGGGAGCGGGAGGTGCGCAGGCTCTCGAGCCGGGCGTACTGCAGGGCCCGGCCGTAGCGGGCGGTGTCGTCGTCTCCGTCGGGGCCGTGCAGCAGGGTGCTCATCCACTGCGAGAACTCGTGGGCGTGCCAGACGCGGGACAGACTGGCGCCGGTGTACCGGTCGAGGCCGGTTCCGTCACCGTGCGCCAGCGCTCCCTCGAGGGCACGGGCGAGCGACTCGGCCTGCAGGACGGCGAGGTTGGCGCCCTTGGCGGCGGACGGGCTGATCAGTCCGGCGGCGTCGCCGGCCAGCCACAGCCGTCCGGAGCCGAGGGACTCCAGGACGTCGGAGCGCAGGTCGACGCGGGCGGACTCCAGGACGGCGCCCTCGCGCAGCGGCCCGAACTCGGCCGTCCGCATCCGGGTCGCCAGTTCCGTCCAGATCCGGTCCTCGCTCCATTCGGCGGGGTCGGTGCCGCGCGGGCACTGGAGGTAGTAACGGGTGACGGAGGCGGTACGGGCCATGTGGCCGGCGAACCCCCGCTCGTGCAGGGCGTATCCGGTGGCCGGCAGGCTGGGCGGGGCGGCGGCCAGCACGGCCAGCCAGGAGACGCCGTGGTCCCAGCGGGCGGTCCGGGTGCCGTGGGCCGTCAGCGCGGCGCGGCCGATGCCCCGGTGTCCGTCGCATCCGGCGACGTACCGCCCGGTGACGTCGGCGCCGCCGCGTACCCGCACCCGGCCCTCGGTGATCCCCTCGGCCTCGGCGCCGAACCGGATCTCCCCGCCGCGCCGCAGGTATTCGGCGATCAGGTCCCGTACGAGCTCCTGCTGGGGGTAGACGGTGTGCGGCTCGCCGAGGCCCAGCTTCCCGTAGTCCAGGGTGAATTCGCCCCGGTCGCTGCGGAACAGGCAGGTGCTGTGGGTCTGTCCGCGGGCGAGCAGGCCGGCCGCCAGCCCGTTCTCCGTCAGGACCCGCACCGAGTGGGGGGCGAGGAAACCGGCCCTGGCCCGGCCCTCCACCGCCGCCCTGCCGCGCCGCTCCAGGACCACGCAGTCGATGCCGCGGTCCAGGAGCAGGTTCCCCAGCACGAGCCCTGCCGGTCCGGCGCCGACGATCACCACGCCGACCTGTGCTGTTGTCATACCCGCCCCTGAAGATTCCTTTTAGCCAGGAGGTTTCATATCAGCCGAATCCTGGCTGGAGGCGGCCAAAGCGGGGCGAGGCGGGATGATTAGCCCGAAAGGGTGGCCTGAGGCAACGAAGAGCGAGAAGGACACGGGGAAAACGCGGCGGTGCCCGTCCGCGTCATGCGGACGGGCACCGATCGGAGCGCCGGGCAGGCCTTGCACCTGCATTTCCCCACAGGAAGCGGGGCGTCTTTCCTTGGACCACCAACGCAGCACCAGCCACCGGGTGTTGTGGCGACCAGCTCTGAGACGATCATACCGTATCCGCGGCGTTCCCCGTCTCCTCGTCGAGCCCGCGGACCAGGCCGCGCAGGACGGGACCGTACTCGGGGTGGGCGAGGGCGAAGGCCATCTGCGCGACCAGGTAGTCGGCCGGGTTGCCGGTGTCGTACCAGCGGCCCTGGATGACCTGCCCGTACACGGCCCGGCTGGCGGCGTAGGCGTTGATGGCGTCGGTCAGGTACACCTCGCCCGTGCGGTGCTCGTACCAGCGGCGGGTCTGCTCGCGCAGTTCGTCGATGATGCCGGGGGTGATGACGTAGCCGCCGATGGCCGCGTACGGGGACGGCGCGTCGGCCGGCGCCGGCTTCTCCACCAGGCCGGTGATGCGCAGCTGACCGTCGCCGAGGTCCTCCTTGACGATGGGCACGCCGTAGCGCTGGGAGTCCGCGGGGTCCATGGGCAGCAGGGCCAGCACCGGGCAGCCGGTCTGCTCGTAGGCGCGGATCAGCTGCTGGGAGCGGGGCACGTCGGCGACGAACACGTCGTCCGGCCAGAGCACCAGGACGGGTTCGTCGCCGAAGGAACGGGCCGCGTTCAGCACGGGGGTGCCGTTGCCGTACGGGCCGTACTGGTCGAGGTAGGTGATGTGGCCGCGGCGGGCCAGCTCGGCGACCTCCTCGACGGCGTCCGCGTAGGCCGTCTTGCCGTCGGCGCGCAGCTGCTCCACGAGCCCGGGGTTCGGCCGGAAGTGGTCCTGGATCAGGCTCTTGCCGCCCGAGACGACGATGGTGATGTCGGTGATTCCGGAGTCCACCAGCTCCCGCACGGTGTGTTCGATCACCGGCTTGTCGCCGACCGGGAGCATCTCCTTCGGCGTCGCCTTCGTCAGCGGCAGCAGACGGGAGCCGAGTCCGGCGGCGGGGATCACGGCCCTGCGGATCGTCGGGGGCATCAGGTCTCTCTCGGTCGGAGGCACGGGGCAGGCCGACGCTACCAACGGGCCCCGTCCCCTCCGGGAAACAGCGACCGGACGGATCCCCTCGTCCAGACGATTTCCAGGCTAAGAGGAGATGACAGAGGAGATGACAGAGGAGACGGCTGCCGAGACGGCGACGCGGAGGGAGACGCGGGCGGGGGCGGCGTGGGCCCGCCGCCCGCGCTCACGGGCCGGGACGGCGTCGCGCTCAACGCGGCGGCTCCGTCGGAGCCGCGCCCGGCACCACTCCGCCGGCCCGCAGTTCGGCGATCTCCGCGGGACCGAAACCCAGCTCGGCGAGGATCTCCTCGTTGTGCTCGCCCAGCTCCGGCGCCCGCTTCGCCGGCACCTTCGGCACCCCCCGGAGCAGGACCGGGCTGTTGACGGTCTCCGTCAGCCCGCTGACGCCCTCCAGCGGTACGACGATGTCGTTGTCGCGCAGCTGCTGGTCCCGCGCGGCCGCCTCCGGCGTCTGGATGAGGCTGTAGGTGATGCGCTCCCGGGTGAGCACGTCCTCCCAGTGGGCGAAGGGCCGGGAACGGAACTCGGTGTCGAGCAGCTCGGCCAGCGCCGCGCCGTTGCGGACCATGCCCTCCAGGTCGGCGAAGCGGGGGTCCTCCAGCAGTTCGGGGTGTCCGACGGCGCGGACCAGTCCCGGCCAGCGCAGGGGCGAGGCGACCAGCATGAACCACTTGTCGTCCGCGGTCCGGTAGGGGTTGATCAGCGGGTTCGCCGGCGCCTTGCGGTCGTGCAGTTCGAAGGGGGTGCCGTCGGCGAGGGCTCCAGCCACCAGGGTCCCGGTCGCCCAGACGCCGGTGGCGAGCAGTGACGTCCCGACGTTGGCGCCCCGTCCGGTCCGCTCGCGGTGGTAGAGGGCGGTGGTGATCGCCGCGTAGATGGTGATCGCCGTCGTGTAGTCGCCGCTGCCCCAGACGGGCACGGTGGGCGGGGCGCCCGCGTCGCGGGTGGAGGCCAGCAGGCCGCTGCGCGACCAGAAGGCGGTCAGGTCGAACCCGGGCTGCCGGGCGTCGGCGCCGGCGTCCCCGAAGCCGGTGAGGTCGGCGTAGACGACCCGCGGGTTCCAGCCGGCGACCTCCTCGTAGCCCAGGTGCAGCTTCTCGCGGGTGCCGTGCGGGAAGTTGGTGATCACCACGTCGGCCCACTCGACGAGCCGCTTGAGCACGTCGACGGCGGCCGGCGACTTCAGGTCGAGGACCATGCCCCGCTTGTTGCGGTTGGCCAGGTGCCAGCTGTAGTTCGCCTCCGCCTGCGGGCTGGGGGGTACCGAACTCAGCCTTCGCTGGGGGTCGCCCGCCCCGGGCGGCTCGATCTTGATGACGTCGGCGCCGAAGTCGGACAGGACGGTGGCGGCGGCCGGTCCCGCGATGAACGAGGACGCGTCGAGGACCTTCAGGCCGGTGAAGACGGATTCGGTGGTCATCGTCATCACTTCACGAAGGCGCTCAGGCCGTCGGTGACGGCGCGGCCCACGATCAGGGTCTGGATCTCCCGGGTGCCCTCGTAGGAGTAGAGGGCCTCCGAGTCGGCGACGAACCGGCCGATCTTGTAGTCGAGGACGATGCCGTTGCCGGCCAGCAGTTCCCGGGCCCAGCCGACGCTCTCCCGCATGCGCACCGTGCAGTAGGCCTTCGCCAGGGCGGAGTGCTCGTCCTTGAAGACCCCGGCGTCCTGCAGCTGGGCCAGACGCGTCACCATCCCGCACGAGGCCGTGGCGTTGCCGAGCATCTTCACCAGCAGGTCCTGGACGAGCTGGAAGCCGCCGATCGGGCGCCCGAACTGCTCGCGTTCCTTCGCGTACTGCAGGGCGATCTCGTAGGCGCCGAACATCGTCCCGACGGCCTGCCAGGCCACCCCGCTGCGCGTCTGGCGCAGGATGTTGGCGGTGTCCTTGAACGAGTTGGCGTTCTGCAGCCGGTTGGCCTCCGGGACCCGGCAGCCCTCCAGCACGATGTCGGCGTTCTGCACGATCCGCAGCGCCATCTTGTTCTCGATCTTCGTCGCGGTGAACCCGGGGGTGTCCTTCTCCACGACGAAGCCCAGCACGTGGTTGGTCTCGGTGTCCCGGGCCCAGACGACGGTCAGGTCGGCGAAGGTCGCGTTGCCGATCCACCGCTTGGCCCCGTCGAGGACCCATTCGTCGCCGTCGCGGCGCGCGGTCGTCCGCAGGCCGCCGGCCACGTCCGAGCCGCCGTGCGGTTCGGTCAGCGCGAAGGCCCCGATCTTCCCGAACCGGCTCATCGCCGGCAGCCACCGCCGCTTCTGCTCCTCGGAGCCGCAGCCCAGGATCGAACCCATGGCAAGCCCCGTGTGCACGCCGGAGAAGGTCGCGAGGGACGCGTCGGCGTGCGCGAACTCCAGCGCGAGGAATCCCGAGAGGAGATTGCTCGGATGGGGTTCCGCGGAGTCCGGGTCCGCCCAGTCCGCCAGCCCGAGCGCGCCGAATCCCTCGATCAGCTCGAAGGGGAATTCGGCCCGCGCCCAGTAGTCGTCGACGAGGGGAGCCGCCTGCGTGCGCAGGAATTCACGGACGCGCTCGACCTTCTCCCGTTCGCCGTCCGACAGCAATTCCTCGAAGGAGTAGAAGTCGGCGGGCAGCAGCCCTTCGCCCAGGTAGGGGCTTGTCGGCTTCGGCAGCAGCGGGTTGACGCCCATGGGAGGCCCTCCTCCGATCACGACGGGACGTGCATGTGTTTTTCAGCTTTGTGCGATTAGAACCGGGTCCCGCGCCGATTCCCGCGAGACCTGGCCGTCCGGGGTACCCTCGTCGCGGCGAAGTACCCAAATGGCTCTTTCCGCCGCCCGTATCCGCGGTTCCACGACGGTCGCCCGTTCGGCTTTCCCGACCCGGGACCCGACGGGTACGCACTTCGCCGAACCGGCCGCACGTGCCTGGCCGAGCCGCCGTTCCTCCCCCTCAGACCTCGCCCAGTACCGCCCGGATCACGTGCCGGGCGTTGCGGGCCATCGCGGGGTTGGTGTGCCGGTAGTACGGCAGCGCGATCACGGCCTGGGAGAGCGTACGGGCCCGGCCGCCGGTCCAGGTCGCGTCGTCCACGGCCAGCGCCGCGCGGAACGCCTTCCTGCCCTCGGGCGGCAGCAGGTTCCACGCCGGGAACAGGTCGCAGGCCGGGTCGCCCGCCCCCGCGCAGCCGAAGTCGATGACGGAGGCCAGCCTGCCGTCGCCGTCCACCAGCAGGTTGCCCGGCATCAGGTCGGCGTGCAGCCAGACCGGCGGCCCGTCGGCGTCCGGGAGCCGCAGCGCCTCCTCCCAGACGGCGGTCACGGCGTCGCAGTCGACGTTCTCCGCGGGGAGGCCGCGCAGTCGTCCGATCGCCGCCCGGGTCTCCGCGTCGAGCGAGGAGAGCGGCCCGCCCCGGTGGGCGCGTGGGGCGCCGGGCAGGGTGATGTCCCGCATCGCGGTGACGAACGCGGCCAGGTCCTCGGCGAGCGGCACGGGCGCGGCGAGGGCGCCCGGTTCGGGAAGGTCCCCCGGCAGCCACCGGTACACCGACCACGGCCACGGATATCCGTGGGCCGGTTCGCCGGCGCCGAGCACCTCCGGGATCCGCACGGGCAGGTGGGGTGCGAGGCGGGGCAGCCACGTCCGCTCCCCCGAGACGTCCGCCGCCCCGCCCTCGGCCAGCGGCAGCCGTACGACCATGGCCTCGCCGAGGCGGAACATGGCGTTGACGGTGCCGCCGGAGGGCCACCGCCGCACCTCCAGCCCCGCCCAGCGGGGGAACTGCCCGGCGATCAGCCGTCGTACCAGGCCGTCGTCGACGGTGTGCGTGTCCGGGTGCGGCGGCCCTGGGGTCATGCGCGCCATCGGACCACCGGGCGCGGACGGGCGTCAAACGCCTTTCCGGGGCGGGACACGCGATGGCCACTTGGGCGGCAGCCGATAGAATCGTGCCATGCCCGAGACCGATGTCGACTTCCTGAAGGCCCGGCCCCACCGGGTCGTGGTGCTCGCCCTCGACGGGGTCTACCCGTTCGAGCTGGGCATCGCGAACCGGGTCTTCCCCTGCGTTCCCGGTGCCTACGACGTGGTGACCTGCACGGCGACCGAGGACCGTACGGTGGCGACCAGCGCCGACTTCACGGTCACCGTCGGGCACGGGCCCGAGGCCCTGGAGAGCGCGGACACCGTGGTCGTACCGCCCTACGACATGGAGCGGATCACGGACGAGGTGCCCGGGCCGGTGGCCGCCGCGCTCGGCCGGATCCGGCCCGGTACCCGGATCGTCTCCATCTGCACGGGCGCCTTCACGCTCGCGGCCGCCGGGCTGCTCGACGGACGGCCCGCGACCACGCACTGGGCGCTGGCGCCCCGGTTCCGGCGGATGTTCCCGCAGGTCGACCTGGATCCCGACGTGCTGTTCATCGACGACGGGGACGTCCTGACCTCGGCGGGCGCCGCCTCCGGTGTCGACGTGTGCCTGCACGTCGTGCGCTCCGACCACGGCAGCGCGGTCGCCAACAGCGTGGCCCGGCAGTGCGTCGTCCCGCCGTGGCGGGACGGCGGCCAGGCGCAGTACATCGAGCAGCCGGTGCCGGACGAGGGGGCCACCGGCACCGCCGCCACCCGGGCGTGGGCCCTGGAGAACCTGGAACGCCCCCTCGCCCTGCGGGAGTTGGCGGACCATGCGCGGATGAGCCGGCGCACCTTCGCGCGCCGCTTCCAGGAGGAGACGGGGACGAGCCCGGGGCGCTGGCTGATCCAGCAGCGGGTACGGCGGGCCCGCGACCTCCTGGAGACCAGCGACCTGGCGATCGACCGCATCGCCGCCGAGGTCGGCTTCGCCACGGGTACGTCCCTGCGGCAGCACCTGCACGCGTCGATCGGGGTCTCCCCGCAGGCGTACCGGAACACGTTCCGGGAGACGGCGGCGGCCCGGGGCTGACCGTGCGCCGGGGCCCGCAGGCACCGGCGCACGGCCCGCCCGGACTACTTGGCGGGGCACTCCTTCCACGCCAGGTGGTAGACGGTGCTGATCTCACCGTCGGTCGAGTCCATGGTCATGAAGCTGACCTTGCCGGGGTTCGCGCTCCCGGCGGTCACCCGCAGCTCCGTGTTGATGTTGAAGTTGCGCTGCACCCCGCAGGGCGCCCACACCAGCTGGGCCCAGTCGGTGGTGTCGGTGGCCTGCCAGTTGTCGTCGTAGGGGCCCCGGAACGGGTGGCTCGCGGAGGCCGTGTTGGACGAGCCCTGGAAGTAGTAGGAGGCGCGCTGGGTGCCGGTTGCGCCCTGCTGGAGCGAGGCGAACCCGCGGTAGTCGGCGCTGGCGATGGCGTAGGTGAAGCCGCCCGGCACGTGGACCACCAGGTTGAGCTGGCAGTTGCGCCGGAAGGCGGTGGGGTCGGAGTTGCCGCCGGCCTGGGCGAGGTAGTCGCTGTAGGTGACGGTGAAGGCCTCGTTGTCCTCGGAGACCGCGACCGCGGTGGTGCCCTGCGGGCAGCCGGAGCCGTTCACCGTGGCGACGGTGATCACGATCTTGTCCGGCGGCGGGTTGTCGAAGACGGGCGACGACGCGGCCTGGGCCTGAGCGGGCAACCCGGCGGAGAGCAGCGCGGTGAGCGCACCGCCGAGCAGGAGTCCATGCCTCTTGGGTTTCATGGCTTCTCCGGTTCGGTGATCGAGTGGGGGGTGACACCCGCGGCCCACCGGACACCCACACTCCTCAAGGATGAACATGGTTCACCTTTGAAGAACCTGTGGGGTTCCTGTGAAGGCCGGGGCGCTGGCATCGTAGAAACCCCCACACGGCGCGGTCAGGGCGAACTCTGGCCATTCACAAACCCGGATTTCACAGCCGGCGGAGCCCTCAGGGGTTCTCCCAGGCCGCCGGTTCCGCGGCCAGGGCCCGGACCGGCTCCGGGAGGGCGTCCGCCGCGAGGTCCGCCACCGTGACGCCCTCCAGGACGCGGCGGACGTTCGCGCGGAGCGCGATCCACAGCGGCAGGAGGGGCTGGGCGGTGCCGGTGTAGGACAGCCCGGTGGGGCGTTCGCCGCGTACCGACACGATCGGACCGTCCACGGCCCGGATGAGGTCCGCCACGGTGATCGCGGACGCGTCCCGGGCCAGCCGGTAGCCGCCGCCCCCGCCACGCCGGCTGTCCACGATCCCGGCGCGCCGGAGATCACCGAGAATGCCTTCGAGGAACTTGTGCGGGATGTCCTGCGCCCCGGCGAGTTCCTCGGCCTTCACCGGGCCGCCGTCCTGCCGTACGGCGAGCTCCAGAACCGCCCGTACCGCGTAATCCGCCCGCGCCGAGATCCTCATGTGCCCATTGTGGGGCGTGCTCCCGTGGACAATGGCCGCACTCGCGCCCCGTAAGATCGCCCGGGAGGATCCCTTGGCGCTCAGCAGACGTACTTTCAGTGCCCTCGCCGGCTCGACGGCGCTCGGCTTCGCCCTGGGCGGCAGCGGCGGCCCCGGCGCGCCCGCCGCCTACGCGGCGCGCACCGTGCCGACCGGCCCGGCCCCGGCCGCGCCGGGTGCCGACGGAAGACGGCACGCGATCGGCCACGACCAGTACTCCCTCGTCGTCGACGGGCGGCGGCTGGTCCTCTGGTCCGGTGAACTGCACCCCTTCCGGCTCCCGAGCCCGTCCCTGTGGCGGGACGTGCTGGAGAAGATGCGGGCGCACGGCTACAACGCCGTCAGCATCTACGTGGCGTGGAACGTCCACTCGCCCGCGCCCGGCCGCTTCGACTTCACCGGCGTCCGCGACCTGGACCTGTTCCTGCGCACGGCCGCCGAGACCGGGCTGTACGTCATCCTGCGCCCCGGGCCCTACATCAACGCCGAGGTCGACGCCGGCGGCTTCCCCGGCTGGCTGACCGCGACCCAGGGCTCGGCCCGCACCACCGACCCGACCTACCTCGGGCACGTCGACGCGTGGCTGACGGCCGTCAACCGCATCGTGCGCCGCCACCAGTTCACGGACGGCGGCGGCACCGTCCTGCTCTACCAGATCGAGAACGAGTACGACGGCCACGTCGCCGACCCGATCGGCCCGGCCTACATGTCGCACCTGTACAAGAAGGTGCGGGCGGACGGCATCGACGTCCCCCTCTTCCACAACGACAAGGGCCGCAACGGCTTCTGGATCCCCGGTTCCTTCGACACCGGCGGCGAGACCGGGAAGTGGCTGTACGGATTCGACGGCTACCCGGCCCCCGCGCAGACCCCGCCGGACTGGGGCCACTTCGGCGTCGGCGGTCTCAAGGGCGGCGCGACCGCGAGTCCCCGTACGCCCGGGTTCGTGCCGGAGTTCGGGGGCGGCTGGTTCGACCCGTGGGGCGGGGTCGAGTTCGGCGGCAAGGGTTACGCCGAGTCCCGCCGCACCAGGGACGCGGCCTACGAACGCCGCTTCTACCTCACCAACCTGGCCAACGGCATCACCCTGCACAACGTCTACATGACCTACGGCGGCACCAACTGGGGCTGGCTGCCGGCACCGGTCGTCTACACGTCGTACGACTACGGCGCGGCCATCGACGAGGCCCGCAACGTCACCGCCAAGATCGCCCCGATGCACCAGCTCGGCCACCTCCTCCAGCGCGTCCCGGACTTCGCCAAGCTGGAGCGCGCGGCCGACGTCACCGTGGACGGCCTGAGGACGTACCACCTCACCAACCCGGACACCGGGGCGCACGTGTACGTGCTGCGCAACGACGGGGCGGAGAAGGTGACGTCCACCCTGCGGACCCGCGAGCGGGACGGCGGTGACGACATCGAGGTCACCGTCCCGGCCCACGACGCCCGGCTGATCACCACCGGGCTCTCCCTCGGCAGGCGGAAGCTGCGGTACGCCACCGCGCAGCCGATGCTCACGCTCACCGCGGGCGGGCAGGACGTCGCCCTGTTCACCGGCCCGTACGGCGAGATGGCCCACCTGGTCCTGGAGTGCCCGGCCGAGCCCTTCGTCCAGCGGCTGGACGCCGAGGCCGCCTGGGTCTACGACCAGGGCCTCCTGCACGTCACGGTGCCGCTCGGCCAGGGCGGGCTCACCCGGGTCCTGGTCCAGCGCGGCGAGAGCGACACCCCGCTGCTCCTGCTCTTCGCCGACGACGCGACCTCGGTACGGCTGTTCCCGTACGACACCCCGTCCGGCACCCTGCTGGTCTACGGCCCCGCGCTGCTGCGGCACGCCGCACTCGACGGGTCCTCCGTGCGGCTCACCGGTGACACGGTCGGCCCGAGCGGCGTGGAGGTGTGGGGGCCGCGCGGGATCTCCGCGCTCACCTGGAACGGGCGGCCGGTGCGGACCCGGGTCAGCCTCACGGGGAGCCTGGTGGCCACGTCGGACCTGGCGGGGGCGCCGAAGCCGGCGCTTCCGGTCCTGGACGGCTGGCGCCGCCGGGCCGAGAACCCCGAGTCGGCGACTGCCTTCGACGACTCGTCGTGGAAGGCGGCCGACAGGAGGACGTCGTTCAGCACGACGCCCGTCCCGGACGGTCAGCCGGTGCTGTTCGCCGACGACTACGGCTTCCACTACGGGGACGTCTGGTACCGGGGCCGGCTGGACGGCGACCTGGAGGACCTGGAGTCGGTCGCGCTCGCCTACAGCAGCGGCACCCAGGGCATGCTGATGGCCTGGCTGGACGGGAAACCGCTCGGGTCGCACCGGATGCCGGTGCCGGACGCGAAGACGGTCCGGCAGGGCAGCTGGGCCGCCACGGCCGAGTTCCGCGTCCCCCGCCCGAAGCGGAAGAGGGACGAGGACGAGCGGGAGCGGGAGAAGGAGGCGCGGCGCGAGCACGTGCTGTCCGTGCTGGTGCGCCGGATGCAGCACGACATGGACGGCCGGTCTCTGGACACCCACAAGGTCGCCCGCGGGCTGACCGCCGTCACCTTCGAGGGCGCCGCCCCGAAGGTGAGCTGGCGGATCCAGGGCGAGACCGCGCCCGATCCGGTGCGCGGGCCGCAGAACAACGGCGGCCTCTTCGGGGAGCGGCAGGGCTGGCACCTGCCCGGCTTCGCCGACAGCCGGTGGGAGCCGGTCACGCTGCCCCGCTCGGACAAGGGGATGGGCGTCACCTGGTACCGCACCGGGTTCCGGACGACCGTGCCGGACGGGGTCGACGCGTCGGTGGGACTGGTCCTGGAGGACGACCCGGCACGGGCCTACCGGGTGCAGATCTTCCTGAACGGGTGGAACCTCGGGCAGTACATCAACGACGTGGGCCCGCAGCACACGTTCGTGCTGCCGAACGGGATCCTGCGGACCCGGGGGTCCAACACGCTGGCGCTGGCCGTGCTCTCGGACGGAACGAGCGAGTTCGGGCCCGGGGCGGTGCGGCTGGAACTGCTGGGAAGCGCGGCGGGAGGGGTGCCGGTGGCCCAGGTGGCCTCCCCCGGCCGTTGAACGGACCCGGCGGGACCCTCCCGCGCCCGCGGCCGTTGCGGAATGAACCACCGTCGGTGGATGGCATGACGCGAACACGTCCGGACGCGTAGGGTCGGACGGGCCGACGCAGCGCGGTGACCGCCGCGGGGCGGGGCGAAGGGGGAGCGATGGACTTGGCCGGCGCGGGGCACCGGTGGGCCCGGATCGCCACGAGGCCGCGGCGCCCCCGGCCGGGAGCGCAGATGCGCGCCCTCGCCGCCGATCTCACGGCCGCGGTCCGCGCCCGGCCCCGGCCGCCCGCCGGAGTGGGCGAGTTGTGCCGGGCACTGTGCGAGGAGATGACCGCACTGCGCCGTGGACGGCCGGTGGAGCTGCGGTTCGAACGGTTCCCGGACGAGATCGAGGTCACCGGCCTGTGGATGGAGTTCCAGGACTTCGACCTGGTCATCGTCGAGGAACGCGCCGAGGCCGTACAGCAACTGGTCATCCTCGGACATGAGTTGTGGCACCTGCACACCGGCAACCGCCATCACCACCGGGCCGGTCCGGAGGCGGCCCGGGCACTGGCCGGCCAACCCGGCTGGCGCGACCTGGCGTTGACGGTCGCGGCACGCAACGGCTCCCGGGAGAGCGACGAGGCCGAGGCCGACGACTTCGGGTACCGGCTCGCGACCGCCTTCCGGCCCTACGTCGAACGGCCGCACCGCTCCCCGTCCGACCCGGTGCAGCGCAGCCTCGGCTACCGCGGCCGCGGCGGGGCGGCACGGTGACCGGCCCCGCGTCGGCGGCCGGCCCCGGAGGCCTCCTCGGCGACCTCTACATCTCCTTCTGGATCCCCGCCGCGGTGCTGACCGTCGCCCTGGTGATCAAACTGCCGTCCATCATCCGGCTCTGGCGCGACCCGATGCTGCGCGCGGTCGGCGGGCTGCTGCTGCTCGCCTGCGCGGTCTTCGTGTTCTGCACGCCGTCGACGATCGCCGCCGTGAACCGGTGGACCGGCGTCCCCAACATCTCCGCGCCGTGGTGCTATTCGCTCCTCACCGCGTTCGGCGGTTCCTGCCTGCTGCTGATCATCGCCTGGCGCAACGGCCTGGCCGACCGCTCGGCCGCCACCCGTCGCGCGATGCGCTGGGTGGTCGTCGGCTACTCCTCGGTGATCGCCGCCCTGTGGCTGCTGTTCGCCCTCGCCGACGTGCCGGTGCAGCGGCTGCGGGACCTCGACACGTACTACGCCGACACCCCTTACATGCGCGAGGAGATCCTGCTCTACCTCGTCGCCCACTGCGTCGCCTGTCTCATCACCTCACGGCTGATCTGGAACTGGGTGCGCACCGAAGGCCTCGACGCCTGGCTGCGCTGGGGACTGAAGCTGCTCGGCGTCGGCTACGTCCTGAACCTGATCTTCGACGCCTGCAAGCTGACCGCGGTCACCGCCCGCTGGTGCGGCTCGGACCTGGACTGGCTCAGCACCAGTCTGGCCCCGCCGGTCGCCGCGCTGTCCGCGATCGACATCGCCGTCGGCTTCATCCTCCCGCACGCCGGCCAGTACCTGCACGACCGCTGGCGGGTCCGGCTCGCCCACCACGAGCTGCGCCCGCTGTACCAGCTGACCCGGTCCGTGCACGGCGACGGCGTCCCCTTCGTGCTGCGCGCGACACCCGAGCTGCGGCTGACCCGGCGCGAGACGTTCATCCGGGACGTACTGCTGCCCCTGACCCGGCACATCGACGCCGGCCTCGACCGGCGCTCCTACGACGCCGCGCTCGGCCTCGGCCACCCGCCCGAGCAGGCCCGGGCACTGGCCTCCGCGGTCAGCATCCTGAACGCCGTCGACACCCGGGGCCGTGCCCCCGAGGCCGCCGACGCGACCGGCTCTCCGGACGCCACCCACCTCCTGCGGGAGATCGGGGCGGTGTCCCGGGCGCTGCGTCACCCCGACCGGATCGAGGCGGTACGGGAACGTGCGGCCGCCCCAGCAGAGAGCGTTGCCCTTCATGACTGACCGCACCGCCGTCGTCCTCGGCGGCTCCCTCGCCGGGCTGCTCGCGGCCCGGGCACTCGTCCCCTTCACGGACCGGGTCGTGGTCGTGGAGCGGGACACGCTGCCCGCCGGACCGGAACCGCGCAAGGGGCTCCCGCAGGCCCGCCACGTCCACCAGCTGTGGTCCGGCGGCGCCCACGCCCTGGAGGAACTGCTGCCCGGCACCATGGGGCGGCTGCACGCGGCCGGCATACGACGGCTGCCGGTGACCACGGACATGGTGGCGCTGTCCCCGCGGGGCTGGTACAGGCGCTGGGCGGAGTCGTCGTTCGTGCTGCCGGGCAGCCGGGACCTGCTGGACTGGGTGGTACGGGAGCGGGTCCTCGCCGACGACCGGATCGAACTGCTGACGGCGACCGAGGCGGTGGGCCTGCTCGGCTCGGAGCGCGCCGTCACGGGCGTACGGCTGCGGGCGTCGGGCTCCGGCACGGAGCAGGTGCGCACCGCGGGACTGGTCGTCGACGCGACCGGACGCGGCTCCCGGCTGCCCGGCTGGCTGGAAGGACTCGGCCTGCCCGCGCCCGAGTTCCGCGAGGTGGACTCCGGTATCGCGTACGCCAGCCGGATGTTCCGGGCACCGGCGGAGGCGGCCCGCGCCGGGTTCCCGATCGTCAACGTCCAGGCGAGCCCGCGCGGTGGCCGTCCCGGACGCGGCGGTGTCCTGATGCCGATCGAGGACGGCCGGTGGCTGGTCACCCTCCACGGCAGCCGCGGCGGCGAACCGGGCTCCGCCACCGAGGACTTCCTGCGCTACGCCCGGGAGGAGCTGCCCCATCCCGTCATCGCCGAACTCCTCGCGGAGGCGGAGCCGTTGAGCGACGTGTCGGTGACGCGTACGACGGCCAACCGGCGCCACTTCCACGAACGGGCCGAGGCCTGGCCGGAGAACCTCGCGGTCCTCGGCGACGCGGTGTGCGCGCTCAACCCGGTGTACGGGCACGGCATGTCGGTGGCCGCGCAGGGAGCCCTCGCCCTGCGGAAGGTGCTGGAGCGCCGGGGCTGGGGCTCGCCCGGACTGGCCCGGTCCGTCCAGAAGGCGGTGAGCCGGCCGGTCCGGGCGGCCTGGGAACTGTCGACGGGCGCGGACGTGTTCTACCCCGGCGCGACGCCGGAGGGACCGACGCTGCGGGACAGGCTGGCGCACGCCTACGTGGACCGGCTCCTCTACACGGCGACGGGGAACGGCCGGATCGCCCGCCGGGTGACGGACGTGACGTCCCTGGAGCGGGGGGCGCAGGTGCTGCTGTCCCCCACCGTGATGCTGGCCGCGCTGCTGGGCCCCCTGCGGCCCCAGCTGACCCGCCCCCCGCTGACCACGGAGGAACTGAAGTCGGCGGGAGTCCTGTAACCCGGGAAGGAGCGTCCCCGGCGCCCTGCCCGCCGCCGGGGCGCCGCTCCCCCGAGTCGGCGTCCCGAGCCGGTGAACCCTTCCGGTCGCGGCGCTAGCCCTGGAAGGCCGGTTGGGCCACGCCCTTGCCCGCTCCGGGGATCACCAGCAGCGCGCCCGCCGTCGGATGCGGCCGCTCCAGCCCCACCCGGGCCGTCGTGACGTACAGGTCGGTCAGGTCGGCGCCCCCGAACGCGCAGGCCGTCGTCAGGGTCGCCGGCAGGCTGATCACCCGGTCCAGCTCGCCGTCCGGCGTGTAGCGGCGTACCGCTCCCCCGCCCCACAGCGCCACCCACACACAGCCCTCCGCGTCGACCGTCAGCCCGTCGGGGTGGCCGGCACCCTCCTCGATCGTCGCCAACGGGCGCCGGTTCGAGGGAAGTCCGCCGTCGTAGTCGAAGACGTCCACCCGGCACGTCGGTGTGTCGACGTAGTACACGCGGCTGCCGTCCGGGCTCCAGCCCGTCCCGTTGCTGACCGTGACGTCGGGCAGCAGGGTGGTCACCGAGCCGTCTCCGGTCACCCGGGACAGCGTGCCGCCGCCCACCGTCTCGTCGTAGCGCATCGTGCCCGCCCACAGGGAGCCGTCCGGCGCCACCGCCGCGTCGTTGGCACGGCGTCCGGCGACCGGTTCGCGGTGGAGCCAGCGGAACGTGTCGTCGGGGTCGAGGAGGCCGACGCCGTCGCGGAGGTTGAGGACCAGACCGCCGCCCGCGCGCGGTTTGACCGCGCCGACGTGCTGCTCCGTGGTGCGGACCGTACGGCGGCCGGTCGCCGGGTCGTAGGTGTGGATCCGCGCGCCCAGGACGTCGATCCAGACCAGCCGGCCGGCCGCCGCGTCCCACGTGGGGCCCTCGCCCAGCGTCGCCCGAGCCGCCACCGCGACCTCGTACGGGGTGTGTGCGTTCGTCATGCCGCGCTCCTGTGGCCGAGTCGTTCGGAGAGTTCGGCGGCGCCCTTGACGGCGAGCTGCTCCAGCTCGGCCCGGCGCTCGTCGCTCCAGCGGATCATGGGGACCGAGATGGAAAGGGCCGCGACGACCTGGCCGGTACGGTCGCGGACCGGCGCGGCGACGCAGGAGACGTCCGGGTTGGACTCCCGGCTCTCCACGGCGATGCCCCGTGCGCGGATCGCGGTCAGGGCCTCGCGCAGCGCACCCGGCTCGGTGATGCTGTTCGGGGTCATCGCGACCAGGTCGGCGTCGTCGGGGATGCGCGCGGTCAGCTCCTGCTCCGGCAGCGACGCCAGCAGCATCTTGCCGACCGAGGTGCAGTGGGCGGGGAGCCTGCGGCCGGCGGCGGAGACCATGCGGACCGCGTGCGTGGAGTCGACCTTGGCGATGTAGATGACGTCGGTCCCCTCGAGGATCGCCACGTGGACGGTCTCGTCACAGGTCTCGGCGACGGACCGGGCGACCTGCTGGCCCTCGGCGGCGAGGTCGAGCTGCTCGGCGTACCGGCTGCCGAGCTGGTAGGGCCGGACGCCGAGCCGGTATCGTCCGGGCTGTCCGGGTACGGACACGATGTACGACCGGGCGGAGAGCGTGGTCACCAGCTCGTGCACGGTGGTGCGCGGCAACTGGAGTCTGCGCACTATGTCGGGGGCGGAAAGCGTCCCGTCCCCGTCGAGGAAGAGCTCGAGAATGTCGAGAGCCCGGGTCACGGCAGGCACGAGGCGTCCCACGTCCGGCCCCCTCCCTTGGGTCTAGGCGCCGGATATCGTCGGAACCGCTAAAGCTGTTCGAGATACCAACAGGCGATCGGCATGACGAACACAGGCTAGCCACCGGGGATTGCCCGGGCAATGGCCGGGAACCAGCCGGGTACGGCTGTGTGCACCATGGGTGGCATGCGACTGGACTTCCAGCTGGTGCTGCTGCGCCGCATGGCCGACCACAACCCGGACCTGGTCGAGGACGCCCGGCGCTCGCTGGGCGCGTCGATCGCGGACATGCGCGAGGCCAACAAGCGGTGGCAGGCGATGGCCCGCTCGCCCCGGTCCCGCTCGGCGGCGGCCCGCTACCGCTCCGTCCTCGGCCCGCCCGACTCCGAGACCGAACGCACCGTCGGCGACCTGGAGTGCGTGGCCTGGCAGTGGCCGCTCCCCCTGTGGCCCACCCTCCGCTTCGAGGTCATGGTCGGTCCGGGGAACGCGGTCTGGAACGAGTGGCTGGTCCGCGCTCCCGGCGCCGCCGTCCCGCGGCTGGAGACCTACGACGACCTCACGCCCTGGTCGTGCACGGTCGACGAGGCCGCCCGCGCCTTCGCCCCCGCCCGTCCCCTGGAGGGCACGGCCCCGACCCGCTGGGGCCTCACCTTCCGGGTGCCGGACGGCCGTCAGGTGGTCGCCGAGTTCACCTGGGGCCTGCTGCAGCGCACGGCGGTCATCGACGGGCCGCGGTGAGGACCGCCGCCACCACCCGGTCCACCGACCCGGGGTGCAGGAACAGGAACAGGTTCGGCTCCACCAGTTCCAGCTCCATCACCAGGGGCCGCCCGTCCGCCCCGTCGACCAGGTCCACCCGGGCGTACAGCAGCTCGGGCGACTCGGGGACGGCGGCCAACGCACGCTCCGCCACCGCGAGTTCGGCCGGGGTCGCAGTCCACCGCACCAGGTCGGGGTGGGCGACCTTGTCCGCGTCGTACGCCGTGCCCGGGGTGAGCACGGCGCGCTTGCGGCTGGCGTGCAGCAGCCGGCCGCCGAAGAACTGCAGCGCCCGCTCACCGCTGACGTCGATCCCGGCGACGTACGGCTGCACCATCGCGGTCAGCCCCTCGTCGTGCATCCGGGCCAACTGCCCCACGGCCCTGTCCCGTTCACCAGGCGTGTAGCGGGCGGCGAACCGGGCGCCGGCGCCGAAGACGGGCTTGACGACGAAGTCGGAGTCGGCCGGCAGCTCGACCGGGTCGCCGGGCGCGAGGTACCGGGTCGGCACCACGGGCACCCCGGCCGCCGCCAGTTCACCGAGATACCGCTTGTCGCTGTTCCAGCGGACCACGGCCGCCGGGTTCGCGATCCGGGTCGCCTTCCCCACCCGCTCCACCCACGCCAGGAACTCCGCGGTGCGCCAGCTGTAGTCCCAGGTGGAGCGGACCACGACCAGGTCGAACGCGCCCCATTCCACGTCCGGGTCGTCCCAGGGCCGCGCGACGGCGTCCGCCCCCGCGGCGGTCAGCGCGCTCACCAGCACCGGCAGGTCCTGGTCCTTGCCCGGCTCCGGGCCGGGATCGTAGGTGGCGAGGGCTATTCGGGGCACGGCGGGAGCTCCCTTGTCCTGTGCGGCCTTGTGCTGGCCTGTCTTGTCCTGGCCTGCCTTGTCCTGGCCTCCGAGACGGCCGGTGTTCCGGTCCGTCGCAGGCTAACCACTCCCGCCTGCCGTACCGCAACCGCGGTCGCCCTGTTGACCTTCACCCTCGGTGAAGCCCCAGCATCGGTGGCGGACGTCGAGGAACACGAGGTGCGGCATGACATGGCTGACCATCGGCGCCTTCGCGAAGGCCTGCCGCCTCTCGCCGAAGGCACTGCGGCTCTACGACGAGCTGGACCTGCTGCGGCCCGACCGGGTCGACCCGGGGACCGGCTACCGGTACTACGCCGTCGAGCAGCTCGAACGCGCCCGGCTGGTGGCCTGGCTGCGGCGGCTGGGGATGCCGCTGGCCCTGATCCGCGAGGTGTGCGGACTTCCCGCCGCCCGCGCCGCCATGGAGATCCGGGCGTACTGGGCCGGGGTCGAGGCGGAGACCGCCGCACGCGGGGACCTGGCCGCGTTCCTCGTCGACCACCTGTCGGGACCGTCACGAAGGGAAACCACCACCATGCTGCGACTGCGTTACGCCGCCCACTCGGACCGGGGACACGTCCGGCCCGCCAACCAGGACACCGTGTACGCCGGGGACCGGCTGCTGGCCGTCGCCGACGGGTGCGGGACGGCCGGGGCCCGGGCCAGCGCCGCCGCCGTGGACGCGCTGCGGTCCCTGGAGGACGCCGAGCTCCCGGCCGGGAACGTGCTGAACCTCCTGGAGGACGCCGTGCGTTCGGCGAACGAGGCGGTACGGGAGGCCACGGCCGACGACACGGACGCCGGTACGACACTCACCGCACTGCTGTGGACCGGGTCCCGGCTGGCCCTGGTGCACATCGGCGACTCCCGGGCGTACCTGCTGCGGGCCGGGGAGCTCTTCCGGATCACCCACGACCACAGCGTCGTGCAGTCCCTGGTCGACGAGGGCCGGCTGACCCCGGAGGAGGCCGCCGCCCATCCGCAGCGGATGCTCCTGGCGAAGGCCCTGCCGGGCGACACCGCCGACACCCCGGACCTGAAACTGCGCGAGGCACGGAGCGGTGACCGGTACCTGCTGTGCTCGGACGGCCTGACCAGGGCGGTGTCCGACGAGCGGATCCGGGAGTTGCTGGGCCGGGGCGGCCCGGCGGACGCGGTGCGGCTGCTGGTCGAGGCGGCCAACTCGGCGGGCGGCGACGACAACGTGAGCGCGGTGGTGGCCGACGTCGTACCGTCCGCGGAGCCGTCCGCTCCGCCCGGGTGGAGCGGGCCCCGAGGTGGGCGACTGGTGTAGGAAGGGGCTGTCAGGTTCCGACCACTGTGTCTCCGATGTGAGGAGTCGTCGCGTGTCGCTTCTGTTTCCGGCCCTGGTGGGCGGTCCGGCCGAGCAGGTCGCGCTGCGGTTCGGCGCGCGGTCGCTGACGTACGGGCAGCTCGCCGCCGCCGCGGGCGCCGTCGCCGGAAGCGTCCGGGACGCCGGCCGGGTCGCCGTGTGGGCGACCCCGGAACTGGAGACGGCCGTCGCCGTCGTCGGCACCCTGCTCGCCGGCAGGGCGGCCGTACCGCTCAACCCGAAGTCGGGCGACAAGGAACTCGCGCACATCCTCTCGGACAGCGCGCCGGCCGCGGTGCTGGCCGCGCCCGGGGCCGCACTCCCCGCTGCGGTGGCCGCCCTGCCCCGTGTCGACGTCGACGTGCGGGCCTCGGGACCGGTGCCCGAGGCCCGCACCACCGAGGCCGATCCCGCCCTGGTCGTCTACACCTCCGGCACCACCGGCCCGCCCAAGGGCGCCGTCCTGCCGCGCCGGGCGCTCGCCGCCACGCTGGACGCGCTGGCCGACGCCTGGCAGTGGACCGGGGACGACGTGCTCGTGCACGGACTTCCCCTGTTCCACGTGCACGGGCTGGTGCTGGGCGTCCTCGGACCGCTGCGGCGCGGCGGCGCCGTCCGCCATCTCGGACGGTTCGACACCGACGGAGTGACCCGGGAACTGAACGACGGCGCGACGATGCTGTTCGGCGTCCCCACCATGTACCACCGGATCGCCGAGGCCCTGCCCGGCGACCCCGCGCTGGCGGAGGCCCTCGGCCGGGCCCGGCTGCTGGTCTCCGGCTCGGCCGCGCTGCCCGTCCACGACCACGAGCGGATCGCGGCCGCGACCGGGCGGCGGGTCGTCGAGCGGTACGGCATGACCGAGACGCTGATGAACACCAGTGTCCGCGCGGACGGCGAGGCCCGGGCGGGGACCGTGGGCGTGCCGCTTCCGGGGGTCGAACTGCGGCTGGTGGAGGAGGACGGCACGGCGATCGCGCGGTACGACGGGGAGACCGTCGGCGAGATCCAGGTGCGCGGCGCGAACCTGTTCACCGAGTACCTCAACCGGCCGGACGCCACCGCCGCCGCCTTCACCGCGGACGGCTGGTTCCGGACCGGCGACATGGCCGTGCGCGAACCGGACGGCTATGTGCGGATCGTCGGCCGCAAGGCCACCGACCTGATCAAGAGCGGCGGTTACAAGATCGGGGCCGGCGAGATCGAGAACGCGCTGCTGGAGTACCCGGGGGTGCGGGAGGCCGCCGTCACCGGGGAGCCGGACCCGGACCTGGGCGAGCGGATCGTCGCCTGGATCGTCCCGGCGGATCCCGGGGCCCCGCCCGGGGAGAGGGAGCTGGCGGACCACGTGGCCGGCCGGCTGGCCCCGCACAAGCGGCCGCGGACCGTCCGCTACCTGGACGCCCTCCCCCGCAACGACATGGGCAAGATCATGAAGCGGGCCCTGGGTGTCTGAGCCGCGGCCGGAACGGCTCTCCGCCCGGCAGTTCCTCGACCTGGTCGCCGACCCCGGCAGCTTCGCCGAACTCCCGCCCCCGGCACCGCGGTCCCGGCCCGACGGACCCCTCGGCTGGCAGGGTTACGACGACGCGCGCGCCCGCGCCGCCGAGCGCACCGGCGAGGAGGAGTCCGTCGTCGTCGGCACCGCCCGCGTCGAGGGCACCGCCGCCGTACTGATCGTGTTCGAGTTCGGGTTCCTCGGCGGCTCGCTGGGCGAGCGGACCGGGGACCGGCTGGAGGCCGCGTACCGGCATGCCCGGGGCCACCGGCTCCCGGTCGTCCCGCTGGTCGCCACCGGCGGCAGCCGGATGCAGGAGGGCATGCTCGCCCTGTCCCAGCTCCAGCGGGTGGCGCGGCAGTCGGTGCTCACCCGGGAGGCGGGGCTGCCGCAGATCGCGGTCCTGCGCGATCCGACGACCGGCGGCGGCTGGGCCACCCTGGGCGCCGGTGCCGACGTGATCCTGGCGCTGCCCGGCGCACAGGTGGGTTTCGCGGGCTCCCGGGTTCGCCCGCCGGACGCGGATCCCGCGGCGTACACCGCCCACGCCCAGGTCGCGGCGGGTTCGGCGGACGCCGTGGTGGCGCCGGCGGAGCTGAGGGCGACGCTCGGACTGTGGCTGCGGCTGCTCACCAACCCGGCCACGGCCCCGGCGGCCCCGCCGGAGCCGCTCCCGCCGTCCGCCGCCGCACCACCCGCCCCGGCCGGGACCGCACCACCCGCCCCGGCCGGGACCGCACCGGGCACCCCGGGCGGAACCGCGCCACCCGCCCCGGGCGACCGCGGGCTGCCCGCCACCGGATGGCAGGCCGTCCAGCGGGCCCGGGATCCGCGGCGGCCGCGCGCCCTGGCCTACCTGGACGCCTGCTTCGGCGACCGCCGGGTCGCCCTGGTCGGGGACCGGTGCGGCGGCGCGGATCCGGACGGGATGCTGTGCGGGTTCGGCGAACGGGACGGCCGTACCGTCGCCTTCGCCGCGCAGACCGGTACGGCGACCCGGCCCGCCGGGTACCGGACCGCCGGCCGCCTGATACGCCTCGCCGACCGGCTGGGGATCCCGGTGCTGACCCTCGTCGACACCCCCGGCGCCGCCAACGACGCCGAGGCCGAACGGCAGGGCGTGGGATCGGCGATCGCGGAGCTGTTCGGCGCGGTGGCGGCGGCCCGGACGCCGATCACCACCCTGGTCATCGGCGAGGGCGGCTCGGGCGGGGCGCTGGCGCTGGCCGCGCCCGGCAACACCTGGGCCACGCCCGACAGTTACTTCTCGGTCATCGCCCCGGAGCTGGCGGCGGCGATCCTCAAGCGGCCCCCGGAGGAGGTCGAGGCCACCGCCGGCCAGCTCCGGATCAGGCCGCAGGACCTGCTGGAGCTGGGCGTGATCAGGGGCATCACGGGCCACCCCCGGCCCTGACCGCGTCCCCTCCGCGACGCCACGCGCGCCCGGTGGGCGGGGACACCCGTTCAGCCGTTCCCCGCCCGGCCCCCTCCCGAAGGCGGCCCGTACGAATCCCCCGGAGGATGCGAAGCAGGCCGCCGACCGGCGGTGCCACCGCGTACGGCCCGCGCACTCGAGAGGATCTGCCGTGACCGTCAGTCTGGAGCAGTTGCGCCGCTGCCATTTCGCCGTCGATCTGGGGGCCGCCCGTACCCGGGTGTACGTGAAGGGCATGGGCCTGGTCGTCGACCAGCCGTCCGTGGCCGCCGTGAACACGCGGACCGGAGCCCTGATCGCCGTCGGCGAGTTCGCGGAGAGGATGACGGGCCGGACACCCGACTACATCCGCGTGGTGCGCCCCATCTCGGGCGGCACCGTCGTCGACATCGAGATCGCCCAGCGGATGCTGCGCCATCTGCTCGGCGACAAGATCCGCCGCTCCCTGCGCCGCAAGCCCCGCCTGCGCGCGGCGGCCTGCACCCCGCACGACGCCGATCCGCTGGCCCAGCGGGCGACCATCGAGACGCTGGCGGGGCTGGGCGCGCGGCGGGTGGAGCTGGTCGACACGCTGATCGCCGCCGCCGTGGGCTGCGGAATGCCGGTGGAGCGGCCCGAGGCGACCATGATCCTGGTCTGCGGGGCGGCGGCGACGCAGGTCGCGGTCCTCTCCCTCGGGTCTATCGTGTGCGCCGAGCGGCTGCCGGTCGGCGGCGAGGCCGTGGACCGTGCGATCGTGCAGCTCCTGCGCCACGAGCACGAGCTGATGCTGCCGAGCCAGTCGGTCCGGCCGCTGCAGCTCGCCCTGTCCGGGAACGGCCTCACCCCCGACGGCCCGTCCTCCACCGAGATCCACGGGCGGGACGTGGCCACCGGCCTCGTGCGCAGCGTGCGGGTCGACACAGCGGCCGTGCGCGACGCCATCCAGACGCCCCTCACCGGCGTGCTGGACGGGATCGGCAAGGTGCTGCGGGACTGCCCGCCCGACCTGGTCGCCGATCTCGCCGACCGCGGGATCATGATGGTCGGCGGGTCGGCGCTGCTGCCTGGTTTCGACCAGCTGCTGCGCGAGGCCACCGGCATGCCGGTCCATATCGCGGAACGACCGGACGTGTGCGTCGTCCAGGGCATCGGCGCGATGCTGGAGGGCCGCATCGAGCCCCTGGTGCTGAACCCGCTGGCCGCCTGAGCACCGGCCGGGCCGTCCCCGCGGCCGGGCGCCGGCTCCGATGTGAACCGGTGCGCCCCCCGCGCACCTTGCCGCCCCTCGTCGGGCCTCGTCTAGGGTGGACCCACCGATGGTGACGGGAGGGGACGTCCTGTGACAGCCGATCTCACCGGGCACCTCGCCGGGCCGGCGGCGGCGCCCCGCCTGGCCGTCACCCGCGTCGGCGTGACCGGACACCGGGTGATCCCGGCGTCCGTCCTGCCCGTCGTCCGCGCCGCCCTGCGGCACCGGTTCGGCCGCCCCGGAGCGGAGCTGGAGGCGCTGAGCTGTCTCGCGGCCGGTACCGACCAGCTGTTCGCCGAGACGGCCCTGGCCCACGGCATCCCGCTGACGGCGGTGATCCCGGGCATGGACTACGAGGCCCATCTGGACGACGAGGAGGCCCGGGCCGCCTACCGCAGGCTCCTGAGATCCTGTACGACCCGTGTGGACCTGCCCGTCCAGCCGACTCACGAACAGGCCTACTTCGCGGCGGGCTGCTGGCTCGTGGACCACTGCGACCACCTGGTCGCCGTGTGGGACGGCCGCCCGGCACGCGGCCACGGCGGCACCGGGGACGTGGTGGCCTACGCCCGGAGCAGGGGGGTGCCGGTGGAGGTGCTGTGGCGGACGGGGGTGCGGCGGGACTGACGCCGGCCGGCCCGGCCGCGGGCGGGGCCACGAGGGGGCGGAACCCTGAGGGGGCGGGGCCACGAGGGAGCCGGGCGTCAGGTGCCGAAGCGCACCAGCCACTCCGTGTGCGCCGGGGACATCAGCCGCTCCGCCTCCCCCACCGCCTCCGCCCAGCCCGCCTCCGTCACCGTCGTGGCCATGGCGATCCGGGCGGTTTCCAGGTCCTGTTCGATGAGGGAGTGGGCGTAGGTCAGCGGGCCGTGCCGCCGTACCTCCTGCCAGGCCACGCCTCCCGCGGCGGCCGCGCTGAGCAGCCCCGCGAGGTCGGCGCCGCCGAGCAGGCCGACCGTCCGCAGCAGGGCGGCGGCCAGGGCGAGCAGGGTCAGGACCGCGGTGGCGGCCGACCAGCGGGCCGCGGCGTGGTGCGCGCGGGCGGCCCGGTTCTTGTACCAGACGGCCTGCTCCAGCAGCCGGTCGCGCAGGTAGAGGTCCCTGCGCGCCGCGTACGACTTGGCCCGCTCCGCGCGCATGCGTGGCGTGATCTGCCCCTCCCCCCGTTCCACGGGTCCGCCGCGGGGGTCCTCCCAGCCGCACTTGCGCAGTTCGCGCAGGCGTTCCTCCAGGCGTTCGGCGAACACGGCGTCGGGGTCGGCGACATCGGAGCGGAAGGGACCGCCGTGCACCATGTACTGCCAGGCCAGCGACTTCAGCAGCTCGGCGGCGGCCCGGTGCGTCTGCCAGTGGGCGCGGGAGCGGCGGCGCGAGGTGTTCAGGCCGAGGGCGATGGTCAGCCCGTACAGGACCGCGGCGAGCACCGTCATGACGTGCCCCGAGGCCTGCTCGGTCAGGACGGCGGCCGTGGTGGCCATGAGAAGCAGGACCAGGTGCGTACGCACCGCGCGGAACGAGTCACTCTGATGACGTAACGCCCACTGGTCACTCACTCGGAACAACGGCGGCAGATCCCGGTCGCCGAGCGTGATGCTCGGTACCGGCGTAGCAGCGGCCCCCATGGCGCCCCCCGAATTCCCCGCGCGCCCCCTGAGGCATGCGCGCGCCCCGAACAACCGGTCTGAGAAGACAATCAGCGGGCAAAGCGGCCTCGTGCACAAGAGGTTCGCGGGGCATTCCTGGTATAGGGTCCGCACCATCGGGACCAGACCCGGTTCCGCGCACCCGAACCGGAGCGACGAAACATCATGCGCAACGTGACGAACTCCCCCATCGCCTCGCCGGCTCCCCGGCGCACCCGCCTGGAGGACATCGACCCGTACTCGGCCGCCGCGGCGCGCCACGCGGGCCGCGTGACCGACGTCCCCGACCGCCGTTCGGACCGGCGGGTCACGTTCAACTCGGCGGCCTGAAGCAGTTCGACGACGCGGCAACAACACCCGGACGTGGGTGCGCCGGCGGAAGCGCGCGCCGTTCGTACCCACGTCAGTGCGCCGATGGTGCGTCAATGTTCCCGCCAGTAATCCGGTTTGGGGCACCCCGGGGGTGGGAAGCCTGCCAGACTTGCTCCGGTGACGAGTCAGGTTCCCGACGGCCCACCTCTGAGACAGCTGGTCCTGAAGATCCACAGCAGGTGTGATCTGCTGTGCGACCACTGTTACGTGTATCAGCACGCCGACCAGAGCTGGCAGTCCCGCCCCACCTTCATCCGGCCGGAGACCGTGCGTTCCGTCGCCTCCCGGCTGGCGGAGTACGTCGTCGAGCGGGGCCTGGAGTCCGTCTCGGTGATCCTGCACGGCGGCGAACCGCTCCTGGTCGGCCCGGCCCGGCTGCGGGACGTCTGCGAACAGCTCACCGGCGCCCTCTCCCCGCTGACCACGCTCGACCTGCGCATGCACACCAACGCGGTCACCCTCAACCGCCGTCATCTGGAGATCTGCCGGGAGTTCGGGGTCCAGGTCAGCGTGTCGCTCGACGGCGACCGCGCGGCCAACGACCGGCACCGGCTCGACCGCAGGGGCCGCAGCAGCTACGACCGGGTGGTCCGCGGCATCCGGCTGCTCCAGGAACCCGAGTACCGTCACCTGTTCAGCGGAGTGCTGTGCACGGTGGACGTGGCCAACGACCCGGTCGCCGTGCACGACGCCCTCACCGAGCTCGCCCCGCCCCGGATCGACTACCTGCTTCCGCACTCCACCTGGGACAGCCCGCCGCCCAACCCGTCCGGGGCCGACACCCCCTACGCCGACTGGCTGCTCGCGGTCTTCGACCGCTGGGAGCAGCAGGGCCGCCCGATGCCGGTGCGGACGTTCGACTCGGTCCTCAGCACCCTGCGCGGCGGGCCGCCGCTGACCGAGGCGATGGGACTGGCACCCAGCGACCTCGCGGTGATCGAGACGGACGGCACCTTCGAGCAGGCCGACTGGCTCAAGACGGCCTACGCGGGCGCGCCCGAGACGGGGTACGACGTCTTCCGGCACGGCTTCTCGGAGTTCGCCGCGCACCCCGGTGTGCGGGCCCGGCAGACGGGCGCGGACGGGATCAGTGACACCTGCCGGCGCTGCCCGGTCGTACGGTCCTGCGGCGGCGGCCTGTACGGGCACCGCTACAGCTCCGGGAACGGCTTCGACAACCCCAGCGTCTTCTGCGCCGATCTGCGGTCCCTGGTCGAGGGCATCGCCGACCGGGTGACCGACCGCGGCTTCTCGCCGGCCGTGCTGGGGACCACGCGGCTCGCCTGGGCCCAGCTGGAGCTGAACCGGGTGCTGCTCCGCCGGGTGCGGGAGCACCTGACGTCCGGACCGGACCGGGCGGACGCCTGGCGGCTGCTGCTGGCCCTGGACGCCGACCCCGAGGCCGCCCCGCACCTGGACCGGGTCCTCGCCCACCCCTACGTGCGCACCGGCCTCCAGCGCTCGCTGCGCGGCCCGGCCGACACCGCCCGGTTCATGGCGCTGACCGTCGCGGCGGCCCTGCGGGCGGGTGCGCGGGCCACCTTGTCCTGGAACCAACCGGGTCCCCGGCTGCACCTGCCCACCTGGGGCACATACCGGCTGGACGCCCCGGGCCGGATCGAGGTCACCGTGGCGCCGGACGCCTTCCGCGTGCGCGGCCGGGGCGGGCAGGGCCCGGATCCCGACGGGACCTGGGTCCGGCTGGACGAGGCGCCGGCCTCCGCACGCTGGCGCCCGCTCGGGCGGCTGCTGGTCGGGGACGGGCCGCTCGTCGACGACGCCGACCCCTACCGCGACTGCTTTCCCGTCCCGGTCGCCCCGCCGCTCGCCTGCGGCGAGTTCACCGAACGGCTGAGCCGGGCCTACGAACTGCTGGAGAAGGACGCCTCGGACCGGCCCGCCGACCCGGACGTGTTCCGCCCCACCGTCCTCACCCCGCTGGAGGCGGGCAGCGGTCTGCTGCTCGGCGCGCACGGGTTCGGCGCGCTGGGCGTGGCGGTGGACGTGAAGCCCGAGGACTTCGCCCGGGAGCTGCCGCGCATCGGCCGCCGGGCCCGGCTCACCGCGCTGCGCGAGACGGCCGACCTGCATCCGCCGGGCAGCCCCGCGGGCACCCTGCTCGACCGGGCGGACGAGGCGCTGGGCGCGTGGGCGCACGAGGAGGCGGCCGACGCGCTCACGGCGCTCACCCTGTTGCCGGAGTCGCAGCTGACGTCCACAGGCGCGGTGCTGGTGGCCCGCATGTGGTCGCAGTGGCGGGACGCCGTCCGCACGCCATGACGGAGGATCCACGCATGGAGCAGCTCACGGACGTCCTGCGGTCGCTGGGCATCCGAGAAGGCGGCGTGCTGATGGTGCACGCCTCGCTGAGCGGTACCGGTACCGCCCCGGAGCTGGTCAGGGACGCGCTGCTGGCCGCGCTCGGCCCCCGGGGCACGCTGATCGTGCCCGCCTTCACACCCGAGAACTCCGACACCTCCCGGGCCCACCGGGAGGCGGTGGCCGGGCTCAGCGACCGGGAGGCGGCCGAGTACCGCGGGGCGATGCCGCCGTTCGACCCGGACGCCACCGAGTGCCCGACGATGGGGGCGCTCGCCGAGTGCGTGCGGTCCACCCTCGGCGCGGTACGCAGCGCGCACCCGCAGACCTCCCTCGCCGGGCTCGGCGCGCGGGCACCGAAGCTGCTCAGACGGCACCCGCTGCGCAGCCATCTCGGCCGGCTCTCCCCGATGGCCGGGCTGTACGCCGCCGACGCCCAGATCCTGCTGCTGCGGGTCGGGTTCGAGGTGTGCAGCGCGCTCCACTACGCCGAGTACCTGATGCGCCCCAGGCCGCCCCGGCGCACCTACCGGTGCGTGGTGGGCGAGAAGGGGAACTGGGTCTCGTACCGTGATCTCGCGCTGGACGACAGCGACTTCGGCACGATCGGTGCCGGCCTGCCGCGCGGGCTGCTCACCGAGGCGCAGTGGGCGTCGAAGGCGGTCCTCCTCTGCTCCATGCGGGACGTGGTGGGCCACGCCAGGGATCAGATGTCTGCATATCGCCGTGCTTTGGCCGGAAAGCAATGAACCGAATCGGCATCCGTCAGGCACATTGTTGAGTCCGGCGGAGGCATGGGCGACGGGGGCCGTCCAGCATCCTGCCGCCGAGCGGGGGGACGCGTGGACATCGGGGAACGGGCGCAGGACCGGATCTTGGACAACCGGCCCTACTTCTTCCTGTCGTACGCCCACACTCCGCCGTGGAGCGCGGAGAGCGGCGACCCGGATCACTGGGTACGTGTGCTGTACAACGACTTGTGCAGCCACATCATGGCGCTCACCGACCTGCCCGCCGGATCACCGGCCGGCTTCATGGACCGGGAGATGCGCTCCGGGGAGGGCTGGCCCGAGAAGCTGAGCGAGAACCTCGCCAGCTGCCGGGTGTTCGTGCCGCTGTACTCGCCGCGCTACTTCTCCAGCGAGATGTGCGGCCGCGAGTGGTACGCCTTCCACGAGCGGATGCTGCACGCCAAGACCGCCGGCACGGCCACCGCTTCGGCCATCGTGCCCGCCCTGTGGACACGGGTCGACATGCGCGAACTCCCCGACTCCGTACGGCACATCCACGTCGAGCACTCGTCGTCCGGCGGGCGCTACCTCACCAACGGCATCTACGGACTCATCAAACTCAGCCGGCTGCACGACGAGTACGACGAGACCGTGTTCGGCCTCGCCGAGCGCATCGTCCAGGCGGCCCGCGAGTCCCGGCTGCCGCCCGGCCGCCCCCGCGACTACGAGAGCACACCGAGCGCCTTCAAGCCGCGCGGCACCGGCACCCGGCACATCCGGCTGACCGTCGCCGCCCCCACCCAGGACACCGTCCCGGAACACCGCGACGCCCAGCCCTACGGCGACGACGCCCTGGACTGGAACCCGTACCTCACCGAATCGACACGCGCGCTGTCCACGCACGCCGAGGATCTGATCCGCTCCCTGGACTACCGGGTCACCGTCGTCGCGTTCGACGACGAGAACCCCGGGGAGGAACCGCGGGCACCCGGGGGACCCCAGCCGGGCATCCTGCTCGTGGACCAGTGGGCGCTCACCGACGAGGAGCGCCGGCACCGGCTGAAGATGTTCGACGCGTTCGCCCGCCCGTGGGTGAGCGCGATCGTGCCGCGCTGCCGGGCGGACCTGCAGAACCACGGGGACGAGGGGCGCCGGCTCGCCCAGGAGCTGGAGCGGGTGATGCCGGCCGTCCTGGAGCGGGCGCGGCACAACGACAACCGGACCGCGGTCAACGGCGTGCCCACGCTCAAGTCCTTCAACAGGGTGCTCCCCGAGGTGGTGGCCTACACCACCCGGCAGTTCCTGAAGAACGCGGAGGTCCGGCTGCCTCCGGGCCCGCACATACCCAGACCCAGCCTGGCGGATCCCTACCCATCGTCCGACCCGGACACGGGAGACGACCCCGGAGGAGAGGCATGACGGCCGCAACGGACGGACGCATCATCACCTTCTACTCGTACAAGGGCGGCACCGGACGGACCATGGCGCTGGCCAACACGGCCTGGATCCTCGCCGCCAACGGCAAACGCGTCCTCGCCGTGGACTGGGATCTGGAGGCACCGGGACTGGACCGCTTCTTCCATCCGTTCCTGGATCCCAACGTGCTCGCCGCCACCGGGGGCGTCCTCAACATCCTCCAGGACTACGCCTGGGCGGCCACGGACGGCGTCAGCCGCACGGGTGCCTGGCACCTGGAGTTCGCCGACGTCGAGCAGCACGCCGTCTCGCTCTCCCCCGAACGGCAGGGGCTCGGCTTCGAGAACGGCGGCTCGCTCGACTTCCTCTCCGCGGGGAAGCAGTTCCGCGCCTACTCGGGCACGGCGTCCTCCCTGGAGTGGGACAACTTCTACGACCGCCTGGGCGGCGGCACGTTCCTGGAGGCGCTGCGCGACAGCATGAAACGGTCGTACGACTACGTGCTGATCGACTCGCGCACCGGACGGTCGGACACCGCGGACATCTGCACCCTCCAGATGCCCGACGTCCTCGTCGACTGCTTCACCTTCAGCGACCAGGCCCTGGACGGTGCCGCCGACGTGGCGTACAGCGTCGGTGACGAGAGCCGCAGGCGGCGGATCCGGGTGCTGCCGGTGCCGATGCGCGTCGACGACGGCGAGAAGGACAAGGTCGAGGCGGGCCGCGCGGTGGCCCGGACGAAGTTCGCCGGTCTGCCGAAGGGACCGGGCGGGGAGCAGCTGAGCGCCGACGAGGTCACCGCCTACTGGGGCAGCGTCGAAATCCCGTACAAGCCCTACTACGCGTACGAGGAGACGCTCGCCGTCGTCGGCGACAAGAAGGGCGACCCGAAGTCGCTGCTGTCCGCGTTCGAGCGGCTCACCGCGTTCGTGACCGACAACGAGGTCACCGCGTTGCCGCAGATCCCGGACGCGGTGCGGCTGCGCTGCCGGGACGCGTTCATCCGGCGCCGGCCGCAGACCTCCGAGACACGGGTCGCGATCGCCTACGCGGCCGAGAACCGGATGTGGGCCGACTGGGTCGAGTCGCTGCTGCGCCGGGCGGGCTGCGCCGTCACCCTGCACGACCTGGCCACCGGACCGCTCGCCTCCCCCGACCCCGGCACCCACGTCCTGGTGCTGTGGTCCAGGGCGCTCTACGACTCCCGGCACACCGAGGTCCTGCCGGCCCCGGCCGTCGGAGACGGGCTCCCCGCGACACCGATCCCGGTGCGGGTCGACGAGGTCCAGCCACCGAAGTCGTACCAGCACCAGAGCGACCTGATCGACCTGCACGCACTCGACGAGGCGGGCTGCGAGGTCGCGCTGCTCGGCGCGCTCGAACTGCCCGCCCAGCTGCCGAAGGGCGGCCTGGCCGCGCCCCGGTTCCCCGGCCACGTACCCGACCACTGGAACGTGCCGCAGCGCAACAACACCTTCACCGGCCGGGGTTACATCCTCGAGAAGGTACGGGAGCAGCTGCGCAGCGGCATGACCGCCGTCCTGCCGCAGCACCAGGCGCTGTTCGGCATGGGCGGGGTCGGCAAGACACAGATCGCGCTGGAGTACGTGCACCGGTTCGGCGCCGACTACGACCTGGTGTGGTGGGTGCCGTCGGAGAACGTCGACAACGTGGTGGCCTCGCTCGCCGAGCTCGGCTCCCGCATCGGCGCGCCCGGCGGTGAGGACATGGCGCTGGCCAGCAAGGAAACCGTGCGCATGCTCTCCCGGGGCAACCCCACCAAGCGGTGGATCCTCGTCTTCGACAACGCCGACGACCCCGAGGACCTCGCCGGCTACATGCCGACCGCGGGCGGCGGCCACATCCTGGTCACCTCGCGCAACCAGTCGTGGTCGGACAAGGCGCAGACCCTTCCGGTCGACGTCTTCCAGCGGCAGGAGAGCGTCGAGCACCTGTCCCGGCGCGCCCCGGGACTCAGCCGCGCGGAGGCCGACCAGGTCGCGGAGGCCGTCGGGGACCTGCCGCTCGCGGTGGAGCAGGCGGGCGCCTGGCTGGCCGAGACCGCCATGCCCACGGCCGAGTACCTGCGCCGCCTCACCGAGGAGACCGCCGCGGTGATGGGGCTCAACCAGCCCTCCGACTACCCCGAGACGGTCGCCGCCACCTGGAACATCTCCATCGAACGCCTGAAGGAACGCTCGCCCGCCTCGGTCCGGCTGCTGCAGCTGTGCGCCTTCCTCGCCGCCGAGCCGATCTCCTCGGAACTGCTCTACGACAGCGACGAGATGCTCACCGCCCTTCGCCTCACGGAGAGTCTGCTGATCGGCCAGCTGGTGCGGGAGATCGGCCAGCTCGCCCTGGCCAAGGTCGACCAGATCTCCCGCTCGATCCAGGTGCACCGGCTCGTGCAGGCGGTGATCCGCTCCCAGATGTCGGAGGAGGAGCGGCGCGAGGCCCGGCACACGGTGCACGAGATCCTCAGGGGGGCCCGCCCCAAGGGCGACGAACCCACCGACAACCGCGAGAACTGGCCGCAGTTCGACATCATCTGGCCGCACCTGACCGCCTCCGACGTCCGCAACTGCACCGAGGCGGAGCCGCGCCGGCTGCTCATCGACCGCGTCCGCTACCTCTGGAAGCGCGGCGAGTTCCCGCGGGCCCAGCGGCTCGCCGAGGAACTCCTCGCCCACTGGAAGGAGCCCCTCGGCGAGGACGACGAGCAGTACCTGTACCTGCGCTGCCAGCTCGCCAACGTGCTGCGCTCCCAGGGGCTGTACGTCGAGGCGCGGGAGATGGACGACGACGTGCTCGCCCGGCAGCGCCGGCTGCTCGGCAACCGGCATCCGCACACGTTCATCACCACCTCGGGCCTGTCCAGCGACCTCGCGGCACTGGGCGAGTACACCAAGGCGGTGGAACTGGCCAAGGAGGCGCACGACGGCTTCAGCGACCTCTTCTACGAGGCCCACCCGCGCACCCTGAACGCGGCCAACAACCTGGCGCTGGCCCTGCGCATGGTCGGCAGGTACCGGGACGCCCGGCAGATCGACGACGTCACCCTCACCCGCCGCACCCAGGTGCACGGCGCCGATCACATCTACACGCTCTCGTCCGCCGAGAACCTCGGCCGCGACCTGCGCGAGGTCGGCGAGTACAGCGCGTCGGTGACCGTGCTGTCACGGGCGTACGACCAGCACAAGCGGGTGCTCGGCAAGGACTTCCCGGGCACGCTGCGGTGCGCGAAGTCGCTCGCGGTGTCGCTGCGCCGGTCGGGCGAGCTGGAGGACGCGCTGCGGCTGACGACCGCGACGCTGGAGCAGTACCGGACGCAGTACACCGCGTCCACCCCGGACTCGCTCGCCTGCGAACTGAACCTCGCCGCCGACCTGTTCGCGGCCGAGGATCCGGCGGCCGCGCGGGACGTCGCCCAGAAGGTGCTCACCGAGTACGTGAAGAAGCCGGGCGAGGCCCACCCCTACACCCAGACCGCGATGAACAACCTCGCGGTCTTCCACTGGGGCTGCGGTGACCGGGAGCGGGCCGAGGAGGTGTTCCAGAAGGTGCTGGCGCGCATGACCGAGGTGCTGGGCGCCCACCACCCGCACACCCAGTTCTGCTCCGCCAACTACGCCATCGTGCTCGCCGAGAGCGGCCGGCTGGAGGAGGCCTGGGAACGGGAGCGGGTCAGCATCGAGGCGCTCCGCGCCGTTCTCGGCACCCAGCACCCCGAGGCCCTGGCGGTCGTCGGCAACGGCGCCCTCACCCTCGGCGCCCTCGGCCGCCAGGAGGAGGCCCGGGAGCTTCGCGAGAACGCCGTCAGGGGACTGCAGGGGTTGCGCAAGCAGCTCGGCGAGAACAACGGCATCGCCCGTTTCACCCTGGCGGAACGGCGGGTGTACCGGGACCTGGAGCCGCTGGCCGTGTGAGCGCGCGGGGCTGACGGCGGCCCACCGGCCCGTGCCGTCAGCCTCTCGGGGTCCCCGCCAGCAGCCAGTCCAGCACGTCGGGCAGCGCGCGCAGCGCCGCGAAGTGCGCCGCCGTCGGCTCCAGGACCGCCTTCGCGCGCGGGATGCGCGCGGCCAGCCAGGAGAAGTGGGAGGCGGGCGAGAACACGTCCTTCGCGCCGTGCCACAGCAGTACCGGCACCCCGATGTGCGCGGGATCGAACCCCCACGGGCTGGTCAGCGCGTACGCGTCGTCGATCCAGCCGTACGGCGAGGTGCGCAGTGCCTCGACGTAGGTGCGCAACAGCATCGACCGGATGCTGTTGTCGGAGACGATCAGCCGGTCCTCCTCGGTCAGGTCCGAGCGCAGGTCCTCCAGCAGCTGGGCCGGGTTGCTGCGGATCACGGCCGAGCGCGGGATGATCCGGGCCGCGTACCGCTCCGGGTCGGTGACGGCCGTACGGAACTCCACGACGTTGAACGGCGCCATCCCGGCGAACCAGTCGAGCCCCTCGGCGTCCCGCGGCGCGAGCCCGACCAGGGCGGCGGCCCGGGTCACCCGGCCGGGCAGCAGCGCGGCGCAGGCGAGGGCGTGCGGCCCCCCGCCGGAGCGGCCCGCCACCGCGAACCGGCCCAGTCCGAGGGCGTCCGCCACGGCCGCCACGTCCTCGACGACGTCCACCACGCGCCGGCCGGGCCTGCGGTCCGAACCGCCGTATCCGGGGCGGTCGAAACTGATGAGCCGGGCTCCGCGCTGGTAGAGGAACATGGGCCGGGGCCGCGGGCCCACCCGGCTGCCGGGCATGCCGTGCAGCAGGAACACCGGCCGGCCCCGGGGATCCCCCGACACCTCCACCCGTAATCGCCGACCGCTCGCCGTCCGCACCAGGTCAGGCACCGTCGCGTCCCCCTCCCGCGGCCGTGGCCGGGACCACGTCCCCCGTCGACTGCCCACCGGGTCACGTCATGAGACGGACATGCGGGTCGACCGGCCCGGCGGGAAAGCGGCTTTCTAGTACGGCAGGATGCGCCCGGAAGGCGTCCTGCGGTCGATCTCCTGTCCCCGGGGAGCGGGCCGACGAACAACGCGCACGCGGATCCGACCGTCCATGACGCCCTCCTTCTGCCGAGTCCTGCCCCGGGACTGCCGTCCGGTAGGAGGGCTCTGCCCCGCGACCGGCACCTCCAAGCCTCATGAGCGCGGTGAGTTGACAAACCCGACGGCCCCGAGGAGGCCGCCCTTCCCGGTGACGCGGCCGTCCGTCACCGGCGGGCCGTGGCGGCCGGTCCCGGTTCCGCGCCCTCCGCGCGCAGCGAGCCGCGGCCCCGCCCGGGGGCAGGCCGGGGCGTGCTCCCGGCGCCGGCGGGCCGCTTCACGTGGTGCCGGGGGACGACGTCCTGCGGGAACGTCAGCTGGCCGCTCATCCAGGTCAGCGCGGCGGGCATCTCCCGTACCCAGGTGGGGAAGTTGTGACTGCCGTTCTCGGGAAGGACCGAGACGACCCGCATGGGCGCGCGCACGGCCCTGATGAAGGCCTCGGTCTCCGGGTAGCCCTTCTCGCCGTGCCTGCTGTTGGCGACCAGGACGGAGACCTGGGGAACGGGCAGGTGTCCCAGCCGCCACATCAGGTCGTGACCGTCGACGCGGGCCTGCCGGCCGGGACCGCTGCCGAAGAGGTTGCCCGTGGTCGGGTCGTCCTTGACCCGGTAGTCCGGGGACAGGGCGGCGGCCGTGGTGTAGACGCCGGGGTTTCGCATCGTGAGCTGGAGGGCGCAACTGCCGCCCGAGGAGTACCCCATGACACCCCAGGAACCCGCGTCGTGCCCGGCCCGGTAACCGGACCTGATGGCCTCCGGCAGGTCCTTGGCCAGGAACGTCTCGGCCCGCGGTCCGCCGGGGACGTCCACGCACTCGGTGTCGCGCGGCGGGGCGACGGTGGGCCGGATCATCACCATGATCGTCGGCTGCATCCGGCCCTTGGCCTGCAGCTCCCCTGCGGTCTGGGAGACCCGCAGGTGCTGGGCGAGGTTGAAGATGCTGCCCGGGTAGCCGCTGAGCGCGACGATCACCGGGAACCGCATGCGGTGGTACGCCTTCTGGAAGTACTGCGGCGGCAGATAGACGAAGGCCGGGTCGGCCACCCCGGTGCGCCTGCCGACGATCCGGACGGACTCCACCCGGCCCACGGCCGCCGCGGGCCCGTCCGGCAGTCCGCTGACCCGGTTCAACTGCTGGTCGCCCGCGGGCTGTACGAGCGCGCCGTGCCCGTCGCTCACCTCGTTCACCGAGCCGCCGCTCCCGCCGGCCGCCTGCGTGACGCCGACGGGAGCGGTGTCGACGTCTCCGAGCAGCTCGCCCCAGGAACCGAAGAACTGGTACGACGAGTTCAGCGCGCACGCGAACGCCGCGAGGATCGTCAGCTGGGTGACACCGATGACACCCAGCCGCCCCAGCACCTGCCACGGCCCCGAACGGGCGAAGCGCGGCCACAGCCAGACCAGCAGCGCCACGCACAGGGCGGCCAGCGCCGCCGTCGCGTATACGGTCGTTCGGCTGGTCAAACCCATGTCCTCAGTCCCTGACTTCCCTGCCCGCGCGTATGCCCCACGCACAGGAGGAGGGCGAAGGAGCCTTTCCCGTTCCGTAACGAGTGATTCAGGCAAAAGACATTGCCCGTTCCTTTACGTCACATGGTGATCGATAACGGCCCGGGGTGTGCACGCCCCCCGGCTCGCCGGCCCATCGCCGCGTCCCGTCACCGGACATCGACGAAGTCGCCCGCGGCGGTGGCCGGGCCGGTGGTGGCGGTACCGGGGAAGAGGAACCGGAAGTAACCGTCCGTCCGCGCCACGGTGGTGGTCCTCAGCACGCCGCGGCTCCCGCTCCTGACGGTCTTCAGGGTGGTGTACGCGGAGCCGCCCTTCTTGCGGAACTGCAGCCGCACCGACTGCCCCTGGTAGCCGCCGTATCCGCCGCGCTCCCAGTCGGCGCGGGTGAGACCGCCGGTGACCGTGAGCGTCCTGCCCTTCTTCACCGGCTCGGGCGAGGCGTTCACCGTGACCTCGGCCAGCCGCTGGAGGCGGGTCGTTCCGGCGACGTCGGTCTCCGTCCAGTCGTCGCCTCCGTCCTGCGCCGAGGCGAGCACCTTCCAGGTGCCGGCCAGGCCGTCGTGGCGGAGGTCCCGTGCGGGGTCGACCACGAAGCTCACCTCGCAGGTGACGGTGGTGCGGTCGGCGGAGGCCGCGGCGCACCTGCCCGCCGGCGGGTACAGCGGCAGGATGCCGTCGGCGTCGTCGGTGTCCGGGCCGTGCCACAGGTAGGCCCAGGAAGCGGCGACGCCGTCCGGGTCCTCGGCCGTCCAGCCGATCGTCACGGTCCTCCTGGTGGTCAGACCGAACACGACGTCCTTGCCGCCGTCGACGACGACGTGCGAGAACGTCGTACCGCCGGACGCGGGGCGGGCCGCGGGCCGAGCGGCCGCCGGAACCACGGACGCGGAGGCACAGGCGGCAAGGGACAGCAGGACGACGACCGCACGTACACGCATGGAATCCCCCTCGGGAACGACGGCCTCACCGGTTCGGCCCGGGAGGCCTGATGACGGGTCATGCCGACTAGACACCCGAGGACCGCTCCCGGTTGCCCCCCTGGTCCGCGCCGCCGTGTCCCAGACGCGTCCCAGAGGCGATCCGTCCCCGCAGATCACAGGCGTGCCGGTGTCCCGGCGTCCCGGCCGGGCGGAAGCCGGACCGGTTCGGGGCGAGCCCTGCCAGCCTGATGCCGGCCGGGGGTCCCGGTCACCAACCTGAGGGGGAACACCAGATGGGACAGAGGACGCTTCTGCGGGGTCTGACCCTCGCCGTGGCAGCGGTCCTGCCCCTGTACGGGCCGACGGCGGTACAGGCGGCACGGGCCGCGCAGACGGCACAGACGGAGCAGACGGCACGGTCCGACGCGGCCGGAGCGGCCGGCGCGGCTGCCGCGGTCGCGGTCGCGGTCTGCGGGCACACCAGCGCACAGCCCACGCTGCAGCGGGGATCGACGGGAGACCCGACGACCGAGGCGCAGTGCGAGCTCAACCTGGCGACCAAGCCGAGCCGTTACACGCCGATCGCGGCGGACGGCTCGTTCGGGCCGGCGACGAGCACGCGGGTCGAGGACTTCCAGCGGTGCGCCGGGCTGAGCGTGGACGGTGTGCTCGGCCCGCAGACCTGGGCGGCACTGAACACCTGGGCCGCCCAGCCGCACAGCTGCGCGACCCAGGGCACGTCCGGCACCGCGCAGTCGGCCGTCTGCGGCCACACCGACACCCGTCCGAGCCTGCAGAAGGGCGCGAAGGGCACCGAGGTCGAGGAAGCCCAGTGCCGGCTGAACCTGGCCATGGAGCCCTTCCACTACCCGCCGCTGACGATCGACGGCGACTTCGGGGGCGGCACCGAGAGCCGCGTCGTCGAGTTCCAGCACTGTGCCAACCTCAGTGCCGACGGCGTCGTGGGCCCCAACACCTGGGCGAAGCTGGTGGACTGGTCCAGCCGCAACACGTACTGCACGCCGCCGCGTCCGGCCGGCTACCCGATCGACGGCCTCGACACCGCCAAGTACCAGCACCCCGGCGGCGCGCCGATCGACTGGAAGGCCGTGCGGGCCTCGGGGGCCGAGTTCGCGACGGTCAAGGCCACCCGCGGCCTGAACGTCACCGACGAGTACCTCGCCACCGACCTCCCGGCGGCCAGGGCGGCGGGACTGGCCGTCGCGCCCTACCACTTCTACACGGGTACCGCCGCCGACACCGGGGCCGCACAGGCCGACCGGTTCATCGCCGCCGTGCAGGCGACCGGCTACACCGGACAACGGGCGGGCGACCTCCCGCCGGTGTTCGACCTGGAGCGCATGGACGACGGCAGCGGCCGCTGCCCCACCTACGGCACGGTGGCCGACGCCAAGGCCTGGCTCGACAAGGTGGAGGCGGCCTTCGGGCGCACGCCGATCATCTACACCCAGAAGTCCTTCCTGGACGACTGCCTGGGTTCGACCACCGCCTTCGCCCGGTATCCGATGCAACTCGCCGACTACCGCCAGTCGATCACCCAGCCTCCGGTACCGAACGGCTCGACGACCTGGGCGATGTGGCAGTACACGGACGCCGCGCTGTTCCCCGGCATCAAGGCACCGGCCACCGCCGACGTGTTCAACGGCACCCAGGCCGACCTGGACCGGCTGGCCAACCGCTGATCCCGCCGTACCGAGGAGAACCCCATGACCACCCGTCTCGTACGCGCGTCCCTGGTCGCGCTGCTCGTCCCCCTGGGCCTCACCGCTCCGGCGTCCGCCACGGCCGCCACGGCCGCCACCACCGCTCCTGCCGCCACCGCCGCCACGAGCTGCTACGGCGGGGCCGTCACCGTGCGGTACGGGGACGTGCTCGACTTCGGTCCCTACTGGACCACCAGCCGCTGCACCGACATCAACATGCGGGTCACCGGCGGAACCGCGGAGTACGTCAACGCCTGCGTGAAGTTCGCGAAAACCGGTGTCTGCAACCGCTGGACCAAGGTCGGCCGCGGCTGGACGACCATCGCCACCGACGTCCTGGACGGCACCAAGTTCACGGTGCCCAACGGCGTGCCCCTGGAGGGCGACGACGCCGTCGTGCAGATCGCCTTCTGACCCCCTTCCCGCACCGCACCCTTCCCGCACCGAACGGAGACCACCATGATCCGGAGCAGGACACTCGCCGCGGCCCTGATCACCGCCGGCGCCCTGCTGGGAGTGGGCGTCGCGCCCGCCTCCGCGCAGGCCTCGGCCGCCGCCACCAGCTGCTACGGCGGGGCGAAGACCCTGACGTACCACTACCAGGCGGCCGCGAAGGAATACGGCACCTACACCACGTCCTCGCGCTGCAACGACATCAACCTGCGGCTCATCACGGACGAGCCGGGCGTGTACCTGGACGCCTGCGTGGTGTTCACCGACCACACCACCAAGTGCAACAACGGCGACGCGTACACCACGCACGGTACCGAGTGGGGAACCATCGCCACCGACGTCCTGGACGGCACCCACTTCATCGTGCGCGTGCACGCCTATGACACCGACGCGCAGAACGTGACGTTCCAGATCGCCTACTGACCCCCGCTTCCAGGACGCTCGACGCCTCCCGGCAGTCACTCCCGCAGTCGCTTCTGAAGTCGCTTTCAAGTTCTTCCGAAGTTCCTCCCGAAAGGACGCCCATGTCTTCCTCCTCCCGCTCCGTCGACCGCCGCACCATGCTGCGCGGCACGCTGGCAGCCGGCACCGGCATCGCCTTCGGCCAGCTGCTGTTCTCGGGTGTCGCGCAGGCCTATTCGTGGTCGCGCACTCTGACCCAGGGCGCGACGGGCGCCGACGTGACCGAACTGCAGATCCGGGTCGCGGGCTGGGCCGCGGACAGCGCGAGCCAGAGCCGGGTGAGCATAGACGGCGAGTTCGGCCCCGGCACGGCGGCCGCGGTGCGCCGGTTCCAGGCGGCGTACGGCCTCAGCGTCGACGCCGAGGTCGGCCCCAACACCCAGGCGAAGCTCAACTCGCTGGAGCAGTCGGACGGTTCGACGCTCCACTTCAACTTCAGCGAGTTCGTCAACCAGTCGGACGGCACCTTCAACGGCGGCAAGCTGAGCGCCTCGCAGGTGAAGGAGAACGTCCGCCGCTGCATGTACAAGCTGGAGGCGCTGCGCAAGAAGCTCGGCGACAAGCCGATCACCGTCAACTCCGGCTTCCGCAGCATCGCGCACAACGCCGACATCGGCGGTGCCAGCGACAGCATGCACCTGTACGGCACGGCCGCGGACCTCGACGTGCCCGGCGTGGCCACCAAGACCGTCTACCAGAAGGCGGAGACCTGCGGGTTCTCCGGCCTGGAGACGTACACCGTCGACCACCAGCACGTCGACAGCAGGGCCGACCTCGGTCGCGCCTGGTGGTGGGAGAACGGCACGGTCTGAACACGCTCCCGGGGGAGCGGAGCTCCGGGTACCGCCGCTTCGGTACCCGGAGCTCCGGGCTTCATCCCCCCGCTGTGCCGCTCGGCGTCTTCTTCAGCGCCGCCTCGCAGGAGGGCCAGTCGTGGAAGTCGTGCCGGACGCTCCACAGCCGGTGGGCCGCCCTGATGTTCCAGTCCGGGTCGAACGCCCGCAGCGGGGTGCCGTGCAGGTCCTGCAGGCGGGCGTCGGAGATCTGGAACACCCCCCAGTTGCGGCTGCCGTTGGTGTTCGGCAGGACGTACAGCGGGTCGAGGAACGACGTGCAGCGGGCCACGGCCACGGCGGTGTCGGGATCCTCGGCGAACACCTCACGGACCCGCTTCGCCACCCTCGCGGGCGACCAGGTCGTCATGCTCACCTGCCGCCCGTAGAGCGCCTTCTTGGTGGCGTCGTCGACCACGTTGGTGGCCGGCAGACCCGCGAGCACCTGGAACGCGGTCAGCCGGCGCAGGGTCTCGGGCCCGAAGTCCCCGTCGATGGCGAGCTTGCCCTTCGCCCGCATCAGCAGGGTCTGCACCTCGCGCACGCACTCGTCGTGCTGCCCCATGCTGACCGTCCTGCACGCGGGAGAGTAGAGCAGCTCGCCTCCTGTCGACGGCGCCTCACCGGCGGAACTCCCGACGGGCAGCCAGACGAACCCGGCGACCAGCACCACCGCGGCGGCCGCGGCCAGCACCGCGGCCCGCGAGGACAGCTTCTCGGCCAGCCGGGACCGCGCCGGTCTCGCGGCCGGTTCGGCGGCGGCCCCGGCCGGGGTGACGTCACCGTCCCCGGTGCCCGCCGCCTCGGAGTCGCCGGCCGCGGCAGTCGCGGCCGGCACGGCAGTCGCGGCCGGCACGAGAGTCGCGGCAGGGTGGTCAGCCTCTGCACGTGACCCCGGCTCCGGCTCCGACTCCGGCTCCCGCTCCTCCTCTGGTGCCGCCTCGGTCGTGGCCGGTACGTCCCGGTCGGTGTCCGCCAGCGCCCACAGCCGGTGCAGCTCGCGGAGCTCCTCCGCGCTCGCGCCGCACACCTTGGCGAAGGCGTGCACCACCCGGTAGTCCGTCGGAACGCTCAGTCCGGAGCAGTACCGGTGCAGGCTGGAACCGCTGGCCCCGGCCTCCTTGCCGAGACGGTCGTACCCCCGGCCGCTGCGTTCCTTCAGCATCCTCAGGTGGGCGGCGAACTTGTCGGTCTGCGGAGAGGCAACCACACGTCCCCCCTTGCTCAAGCCTCTACTGACGGGTAGAAGCTACACCGCGCCAATGGGGCGCGTACGTTCTTTCGATATCGCCGTTCGACGGGACAACCGCCCTGCTGGCGCACGTATTTGATGACACGTCAACAACATCGCGCGGCACGCCGGGGACCAGCCGGAACCGACGATCGGTTCGTTTTGCGCCATCCCGGGAAACAGCCGCCCGGCATATTGCCCGGTGCAAGGGACGCTGGCACGATCGCAGAAAAACCGCCCGAATGGCAGTGAGGTGTTCATGAAACGGACACGACGCCTGATGGCCCGCCTGATCGGCAGGAAACGGGTCAGCGGACGCTACCCCTACTGGCCCTACCAGATCCGGTAACCCACCCCCGTCCCTTCCCAGTCCGCCGGGAGGCCGGATGGCAGTCGGTGAACAGACCGGACGGCCGCCGGGTCCGCGCGGGCGTCGGCTGACGGGCAACATGCGCGCGTACGAGGCCGACCGGATCGGCTTCCTGCGCCGCGCCCACCGCGAGTACGGCGACGTCTTCTCCTTCGACGACCGGACCGTGTTCGTGATCGATCCGGAACTCACCCACGAGGCACTGGCCCGCACCGGCCAGGGCTTCGTGACCGAGCTCGCCCCCTTCGACATGCGGCGGGATCTCGACCGGGCGACGGCGCAAGCCGCCGCCTGGATGTCGGCACGGCGTGCCGCGTGGCCGGGGCTCAACCGGTCGGCGGCGGCCGGGACCGACGGGCGGACCGTCGAGATCCTCGACGCGCTCATGGCCGGCACCGCCGGCCATGAGGTCGACGTGCTCACCACGATGCGGACCTTCACCGCCGAGGCGATCGCCGGGTACTGCTTCGGCGCGGACTCCGCCGGCGTGCCCGGCCTGCTCCACGAGACCATCCGTGCCACCCGGCCGTTCACCGAGTCGTCCTACGAGTTCCCCGCGTGGCTGCCGATCCCCCGCCACCGCCGCTTCTTCCACACCTCCCGGGACCTGACCGAAGCGCTGACCGGGATCGTCCGCGGCCGCCGTGCGGCGCCCGCCGGCAGCCGCCCTGCCGACCTGCTCGACTCGCTGCTCGACGCCGGCCCGGCGATGCCCGACGACACCGTGGTGTCGACCCTCCACAGCATCCTCATGGGCGGCCACGGCGTCCCCGCCGCCGCGCTCACGTCCCTCGTGTGGGAACTCGCCCGCCGTCCCCGGATCCTCGGCGACCTGCGCGACGAGGCGAACGGGTCGCCGGGCGGCGCCGTCGGGCCGGCCTCGGCGCGGCTGCCGCTGGCCGAGGCCGTGGTGCGCGAGACGCTCCGGCTGCATCCGCCCGCGTGGCTGATGACCCGCACCGCCGGTGCCGCCACCACCCTGGGCCGCTGGTCGCTCGACCCCGGCGACGACGTACTCCTGAACCCCTACCTGATCCACCGGGATCCACGGTGGTGGCAGCGCCCGGACGACTTCGACCCCGGCCGGTGGCTGGAGGGGCACCCGGCCCCGGGTCCGGCCTACCTCCCGTTCGGCGCGGGCCCCCGGGTCTGCCTCGGCTCGGCCCTCGCGCTGAGACAACTCACCCTGGCCGCCTCGCGACTGTCCCAGCACTTCACCATCGACTCCCCGAACGCGTCCTCGGTCACCCCGCGATTCATGGGCCGCCTCGCCCCGACGGGCCTCCGGGCCCGGTTCACGGCGGTCCGGCACTGACGCGCGGGCACGGCTGTCGCACACGTCTGCGGGCCGCGCCCGCAGGAAGAACTCCCGCACCGCATGCGGGAGACGACCGGCAGACCGCGCCTCGCAGGACCTCGGCTCAGAGGCAGCGCGCATCCGGCAAGCCGTCGCCGGGGTCACCTGCGGCCGGCCGAGACGGCATCGGCCGGACTCGCCGAGATCGGCCCGGACCTTCACGAGACGGCTCTACCGATCGCCGGCCGTCCGTCGCTCCGCGGCGGACAGGTGCGAGGACGCGGAAGCCGAACTCAGGGGCCCGCACCCGGATCTGCCGCTGCCCCTGACCCACGGCGACTCAGCCTCGTACGTCTCGCTGCTGCACTTCCTTGAGGACTCCGGCCACAGTCGCGAAGTCATCGTCCACATGGAGAACGGTGTGCCCGTGGTGCACGGCGGTCGCGCACACCAGCAGGTCGATCGCTCCGGCCGCCCGGTGCTGCCCCCGCTGGGTCAGCTTGTACTGGGCGGTGTCGACCCACCGCCAGGCGTTCTGCGGAACCGGAGAGAGCGGGCAGAGCGCGTCGAGTTCCTCCGCGAGTTCGTCCCGGTGGGACGGGCTGGTCGCCGAGTAGAGGAATTCGGTCCGCGTCGGCTCGCGGAGACGGAACACCCCGGCGGCGATGTGTCCTTCCCAGGGACGCAGCGCGCCCGGGGTGCGGAACAGCTGCCACAGAGCCGAGGTCCGGTCCCGGCTGGACGATCCTGACGGGCCTCGCCGACCTGACCGGCATGTGCCCCGACGACCTCGGGCTGTGGGCGCAGTTGGGGGGCGGCAGATGACCCGGCCGCTCCCCTCGGCAGTCGACCTCACCCGCCCGCGGCACTCCGGCTGGGCCTGCTGCTGGTGCTGGACGAGCCTCCTCGAATGCGGCGGTACCTCGGCCGGTATCGCCCGGGGCAGCATCGGCGCCCACTCCCTCGACATCGAGGTGTACGCCTGCCCGGCCTGCATCACCCCTCAGATCTCCTGTTCGCCCCCTCGCCTCACCACGGAGGCGGCGGACAGGGTCAGGCCCTCAACCCCGAGGGCAACCAACACCAGGAGGAAGACGTGACCATCGCCTTAGAGCGTCCCGTGGGTACGACCGACCCACTCACCCTGGTCGACCCCGAGGTGAGCGACCGGCTCACCCGCCGGATCGTCACCGACCATCCGGAGATCAGCGCCGACACCGCCCGCCGGATCGTCGGCCAGGCCGCCGCGTTCATCGCCGCGTCCGGCCAGCAGCCCGGCCAGTCCCTCACCCCGAGCAAGCTGGTCGACTACGGCTGGCACGCGTTCATCCTGCACACCGTCGACTACGCCGAGTTCTGTCAGCGCGTCATCGGCCGATTCGTCCACCACGTCCCGACCGACGAGGACGAGGCGATCCCCGGCGGACCGCAGGCCGCCGCCCGGGAACGCACCCTCGCCGCCATCACGGCCGCCGGGTACGCCGTCGACGAGGAGCTGTGGCCGGACATGGCGGAGTGCAGCCAATGCCACGCCGGGTGCACCGACAGCCCGAACGGCGGCAAGTCGTAACCCCACCTGTGTAAGACTCCAGCCGCCCGGATCTCCAGCCGGGCGGCTGGCCCTATGAGCGGAGCATCACGTGACTGACACGGCGATCGCCTGGGACACCTACTCCGGACAGCGCCCCGAACGGCGCCCGGTGAACTCACGCGGCGAGACGACCTGGTTCAACTGGACCCAGTACCAGGACCACGGGCCGGGCGTCGAACTCCTCGAGGCCGGCCCGGGAGACCGCGTTCTGGACCTGGGCTGCGGCAAGGGCGGCAACGCCGCTCACCTCACCGCTGTCGGCATGCACCCCGTCGGCGTGGACGTTTCACCCAAACAGCTGGCCGCAGCGCGCTCCCGCTGGGGTGACATGCCCAGCCTGGAGCTGCACCAGGCGGAGGCCGTCCAGTTCCTACAGCAGGACCGGGCCTACGACGCCGTGTACTCGGTGTACGGCGCCGTCTGGTTCACCGATCCTGCTCGGCTGCTGCCCGCTATCCGCGCGCGGCTGCGGCCGGGCGGCCGACTCGTGTTCTCTCAGCGGCCCCCGGTCGAGGGCTGCTACGGCTGCCAGGCGTCGTACATCCCGCGCGGCGACGACGAGGACCCGCTCGTCGTGAAGCGCTGGGACTACGAGCCCGAGGTGTGGGAGCAGGTACTCACCGAGCACGGCTTCGACGATGTGCACGCCTCAGTGATGGCCGCGCCTCCCGGCCGGCGCACCGTCGGAACGCTGATCGTCTCCGCCCGCGCCTGAACCTCAGCCCCGCCCGAGCACGTTCGGGCGGGGCCTCTGCGCGTCTCCTAGTTGGTCGGTCGGCGGCCAATCTTCTTGGTGCACTCCTCGCAGCGCTCCCATCCGAGGAAGCCCGTCGTCCACTCGTGGTCGGCGCGGACGAGGTAGGTGCCCTGGGTGATGGGGTGCGCCGCTTCGCCCGCGTCTACGTCGTAGGCGTGGCCGATGACCGTCTGGGGGACCGCTCTGCCAGCCGGGTCGGGGCCTCGCGTCTCAACTGCCACTCGCCAATTCGTCATGGCCGCACCGTAGACCGACTGCCACCCCGTGACTCAACCGTCACATTTTTCGATCTCCGGGCGGGCCATTCCGCGTCTACCAGGTCTGCCCCCACGTGCCGTCTTCAGACTCACCCTCGACGACGGGGGGCCTGTCAAGGACGACGACCTCGTACCGCTCGACGAGGCCGGCCGGCTCCAGACCGTCTCGCACGAGCACGGTGCGCAGCACCACCCCGTAGTCCAACGCCCAGGCGCCCCTGGCCGCCTCCAACGCCTTGTCGAAGCCGTCAGGCCGAACCACCCGGACGATCTGGGGGGGGTTGGCTGAGGTCATGTCCTTCTTCTGGGGCGTCCGCCTCGCCAGACATGCTGGCCGCCGATGTAGTCGTTGGGCATGGCTGCCTCCCTGGTCTGCCGACTCCCGATCAGGCTCGCAGAACGTAGGAGTCCACCGCGGGCACTTGCCATGATCGCTAGCCTTTGGGGCCAGTAGCGGGCCAGTTAACGATCTTCAGAGAGGGCGAAACCCCCTCCATCGGAAGGGGGCTGACCGTCCACCGCAGGTGAAATCGTTTCTGCCCTGCGGGGCTTCGGTGGGGCGGGTGGGACTCGAACCCACGGCCGACGGATTATGAGTCCGCTGCTCTAACCGGCTGAGCTACCGCCCCATAGCGGCGTGTCGCGTACAAGTGTGCGCGCCGTCTGCCGCAGCATAGCCGCTCATACGATCTCCTGCTTCGGATGGTCGGCTTCTGCGATGTTCACGACCTTGAGGACATCGGCGCAGGCCCAGCGGTTCCCGCGGGCACGGAACGGACACGAAAAAGGACCCCCGAAGGGGTCCTTGTTCGACCTGCTCCCCCGACTGGACTCGAACCAGTAACCTGCCGGTTAACAGCCGGCTGCTCTGCCAATTGAGCTACGGAGGACCGAGCTCCCCCGACTGGACTCGAACCAGTAACCTGCCGGTTAACAGCCGGCTGCTCTGCCAATTGAGCTACGGAGGAATGCCTCGTTGCATCGAACGTACCTACCTGGGTATCCGCCAGGGGGCGCCCGCTCGCTGCGACACATACATTAGCGCAAGCAGGGGGGTGCTCCGCCAATCGGTACTCCCCGACGAGACTCCCCCCGAGGGAAGGGTGGCCGCCATGCGCTACAAGCTCACGTTCGTCGCCGGGCTCGCTCTTGGTTACGTGCTGGGTACCAGGGCCGGACGCGAGCGATACGAGCAGCTGAAGAAGTCAGCCCGCCAGGTCGCGCAGAACCCCGCGGTCCGCAACACCGCGGAGACCGCCGCCCAGCAGGGCCGGGTCTACGCGGGCAAGGCCTTCCACTCGGTCAGCGCGAAGGTCGGCGACCACGTGCCCGACTCGGTCGCCGCCCGGATCCGCGCCCTGCGCGAACGCAACCCGAACGGCTCAGTGGGGGACGACTGGGGCACCAGCAACACCTGACGGCCCTTTCCGGCACCGGGCCGCCCGTCCGACCTGGCAACACGAGGAACCGCGCGACCAGCCACTACGCACCCGCACCCGCCGTACGGCACAGGGCGCCCACCGCCGGAAGGCGCCCGTCGGCCGAACCACGGCGGCGCGTGCGGCAGAATTTCGGTTATGGGGATAGTCGCCGGGTTGGACAGCTCACCGGATTTCACGCGCATCGTGGTCTGCGACACGGACACGGGCGCGGTGCTCCGCCAGGGATACGCACCGCATCCGGTCGACACGCCGGACGGCGCGGCGCGCCCCAGTGACGTCGACCCGCAGGCCTGGCTGCTCTCGCTCGGCGAGGCGGCCGGCGGCGGACTCCTCGAGGGCGTACAGGCCATCGGGGTCTCCGCGCAGCAGAACGCGCTGATCCCGCTGGACGCCCAGGGCAACACGGTCCGCCCGGCGATCGTCGGCGGCGACCGGCGCGCCCAGGTCGCGGCGGCCGATCTGATCGACGCGCTCGGCGGCCGGGAGGCCTGGGCGCAGGCGGTGGGGTGCGTGCCGCAGGCCGCGCAGCCGGTGACCAAGCTGCGCTGGCTGGCCAAGGCCGAACAGGAGAACGCCCGGCGCACCGCCGGACTGCTGCAGGCCCACGACTGGCTGGTGTGGCAGTTGCTCGGACGCCCGGTCAGAAGGACCACCGACCGCGGCGGGGCCTCCGGGACCGGGTACTGGTCCGCCGCCACCGGCGGCTACCGCCCGGACCTCGTCGAACTGGCCCTCGGCCACCAGGCCATGCTGCCCGAGGTGATCGGCCCCTCGGAGGCGGCCGGTACGACCCCGGAGGGGCTGCTGATCTCGGCGGGGACCGGCGAGACGATGGCCGCGGCCTTCGGGCTGGGCCTCGGGTTCGGGGACGCCGTGGTGTCCCTGGGCGCGTCCGGCTCGGTGATGGCCGTGCATCCGGAGGCGCTGGCCGACACCTCCGGGATGATCACCTCGCTCGCCGACGCCACCGGGATGCACCTGCCGGTGGTGACCACCCTGAACGCGGTACGGACCCTGCGCGGGACCGCCGAACTGCTCGGTCTCCCGGACCTGGAGGGCCTCTCCGACCTGGCGATGAAGTCGACGCCCGGCTCGCACGGGCTGGTCATGCTCCCCTACCTGGAGGGCGAGCGGACGCCGAACCTGCCGCACACCGCCGGGACGCTGGCCGGGCTGCGCCGGGAGTCCATGAGGGCAGAACACCTCGCGCGGGCCGCGTTCGAGGGCATGCTGTGCGGGCTCGCCGACGCGCTGGACGTGCTGCGCAACCGGGGTGTGGAGGTGCGGCGGATCTTCCTGCTGGGGCAGGCCGCCGAACTGCCCGCCGTACAGGCGGCGGCGCCGATGCTGTTCGGCGCGCAGGTCGTCGTGCCGCAGCCGGCGGACTACGCGGCGATCGGGGCGGCCCGGCAGGCGGCCTGGGCGCTCGGGGTCTCGCAGGGGACCCTGGATCCGCGCACCCCGCCGGTCTGGCAGGGTGCGGCCGCCCAGATGCTGGACCCCGGGGACGAGATGGCCGTCGGGCAGGCGGTGCGGCAGCAGTACATTTCGGTTCGGGAGCAGACCCATCCGGGGGCGTTCCGGTCGTAAACCGTGCGAAACGTATGTCCGCTGTCCGGTTAATCGGTTGAGGTAACGCGGGTGGAGTGTCGGACGATAGGGGCCTAGGGCAAGCGATCCCGCCGTCCGGGCAAGCGAACCCGCCCCCACCGCCGACTCCGAGAGACGTAGCGTGCTCATACGACTTCTGCGGACCTATCTCAGGCCCTACAGGAAACCCATCTCGATCCTGGTGCTGCTGCAGTTCCTGCAGACCTGCGCCACTCTCTACCTGCCCACGCTCAACGCACACATCATCGACAACGGCGTCGTGAAGGGTGACACGGATTACATCCTGTCGTTCGGCGCCCTGATGATCGGCATCTCGCTCGCGCAGGTGGTGTGCAACATCGGTGCCGTGTACTACGGCGCCAGGACCGCCTCGGCGCTCGGCCGGGATGTGCGGGCCGCCGTCTTCGACCGGGTGCAGTCCTTCTCCTCACGTGAGGTGGGTCACTTCGGGGCACCCTCCCTCATCACCCGTACGACCAACGACGTACAGCAGGTCCAGATGCTGGTCCTGATGACGTTCACGCTGATGGTGTCGGCGCCCATCATGTGTGTCGGCGGCATCGTGCTCGCCCTCGGCCTGGACGTTCCGCTGTCCGGGGTGCTGGTCGCCGTCGTCCCCGTGCTCGGCATCTCCGTGACCCTGATCGTGCGCCGGCTGCGTCCGCTGTTCCGGGCCATGCAGGTGCGCCTCGACACGGTGAACCGGGTGCTGCGCGAGCAGATCACCGGCAACCGGGTGATCCGCGCCTTCGTCCGCGACGAGTACGAGCAGGGCCGGTTCGGGAGGTCCAACAAGGACCTCACCGAGATGCAGCTGGCCACCGGCAACATGCTCGCGCTGATGTTCCCCATCGTCATGACGACGGTGAACGTGTCGTCGATCGCGGTGGTGTGGTTCGGCGCCCACCGCATCGACAGCGGCGACATGGCGATCGGCGATCTGACCGCGTTCCTCGCCTACCTGATGCAGATCGTGATGTCCGTGATGATGGCCACCTTCATGTTCATGATGGTGCCGCGCGCGGAGGTCTGCGCCGAGCGCATCGAGGAGGTGCTGGACACCGAGTCCAGCGTCGTTGCGCCGCTCGCGCCGGTCACCGAGCTGCGCCGGCACGGGCACCTGGAGATCCGGGGCGCGGGATTCCGCTACCCGGGTGCCGAGGAGCCGGTGCTCAAGGCCGTCGACCTGGTGGCCCGGCCCGGCGAGGTGACCGCCGTGATCGGCTCCACCGGAAGCGGCAAGTCCACCCTGCTCGGCCTGGTGTCGCGGCTCTTCGACGCCACGGACGGTCAGGTCCTCGTGGACGGGGAGAGCGTCTCCGAGCTCGACCCGAAGCTGCTCGCCGAGACGGTGGGCCTGGTGCCGCAGAAGCCGTACCTGTTCGCGGGGACGGTGGCGACCAACCTGCGGTACGGCAACCCGGACGCCACGGACGAGGAACTGTGGCACGCGCTCACGGTGGCGCAGGCCAAGGGCTTCGTCGAGAAGCTGGAGGGCGGGCTGAACGCGCCCATCGCCCAGGGCGGCACCAACGTCTCCGGCGGCCAGCGGCAGCGTCTGGCCATCGCCCGCACGCTCGTGCAGCGCCCGGAGATCTACCTCTTCGACGACTCCTTCTCCGCCCTCGACTACGCGACCGACGCCGCCCTGCGCGCCGCGCTCGCCGAGGAGACGGCCGAGGCGACCGTCGTCATCGTCGCCCAGCGGGTGGCGACCATCAGGGAGGCCGACCGGATCGTCGTCCTCGACGAGGGACTGGTCGTCGGCACCGGCCGCCACCACGAACTCATGGCCGACAACGAGACCTACCGGGAGATCGTGCTCTCCCAGCTGACGGAAGCGGAGGCCGCCTGATGGCCGGGCCCATGGGACGCATGATGGCCGGGGGCGGCCCCGACCAGCGCTCGATGGACTTCAAGAACTCGGGCAAGCGGCTTCTCGCCCGGTTCAAGCCCGAACAGCTCACGATCTACGTGCTGCTGTTCTGCGTGGTCGCGAGCGTCACGCTCAGCGTGATCGGCCCCAAGATCCTCGGCCGCGCCACCGACCTGGTCTTCGCCGGTGTCATCGGCAAGCAGATGCCGGCCGGGGCCACCAAGGAGCAGGTGCTCCAGGGGATGCACGAGCGGGGCCAGGGCGCCGTCGCCGACATGCTGGGGAGCACCGACTTCACCCCGGGCAAGGGCATCGACTTCGGCCAGGTCGGCGACGTCCTGTTGTTCGCGCTCTGCACCTACGTCGTCGCCGGCCTGCTGATGGCGGTGGCGACCCGGCTGGTCAACCGGTCCGTCAACCGCACGATGTACCGGCTGCGCGAGGACGTCCAGGGCAAGCTGTCGCGGCTCCCGCTGTCGTACTTCGACAAGCGGCAGCGCGGCGAGGTGCTCTCCCGGGCGACCAACGACATCGACAACATCGGCCAGACGCTGCAGCAGTCGATGGGCCAGCTCATCAACTCGCTGCTGACCATCATCGGCGTGCTCGCGGTGATGTTCTGGGTGTCCTGGATCCTGGCGCTGGTGGCCCTGTGCACCGTGCCGCTGTCGTTCCTGATAGCCACCCGCATCGGCAAGCGCTCGCAGCCGCACTTCGTGCAGCAGTGGCGCACCACCGGCAAGCTCAACGCCCACGTCGAGGAGATGTACACCGGGCACACCCTGGTGAAGGTCTTCGGCCGGCAGCAGGAGTCGGCGCAGCAGTTCGCCGAGCAGAACGACGCGCTGTACGAGGCCGGGTTCAGGGCGCAGTTCAACAGCGGTGTGATGCAGCCGCTGATGATGTTCGTGTCCAACCTGAACTACGTGCTGGTGGCGGTCGTCGGCGGGCTGCGGGTGGCCTCCGGCGCGCTGTCGATCGGTGACGTCCAGGCGTTCATCCAGTACTCCCGGCAGTTCTCGATGCCGCTGACCCAGGTCGCCTCGATGGCCAACCTGGTGCAGTCGGGTGTCGCCTCCGCCGAGCGGATCTTCGAACTCCTCGACGCGGAGGAGCAGCAGGCCGACCCGGTTCCGGGCGAGCGTCCGGCGGAGCTGCGCGGGCGGGTGGCGCTGGAGCACGTGTCGTTCCGGTACGACCCGGAGAAGCCGCTCATCGAGGACCTCTCGCTGACCGTGGAACCGGGTCACACGGTCGCGATCGTCGGCCCGACCGGCGCCGGCAAGACCACCCTGGTCAACCTGCTGATGCGGTTCTACGACGTCTCCGGCGGCCGGATCACCCTGGACGGCGTCGACGTCACGCGCATGTCCCGGGACGAACTGCGCGCCGGGATCGGCATGGTGCTCCAGGACACCTGGCTGTTCGGCGGCTCCATCGCGGACAACATCGCCTACGGCTCCTCCCGCGAGGTCACCCGGGGCGAGATCGAGGAGGCGGCCCGGGCGGCCCACGCCGACCGGTTCGTCCGGACCCTCCCCGAGGGCTACGACACGGTGATCGACGACGAGGGCACGGGTGTCAGCGCGGGTGAGAAGCAGCTCATCACCATCGCGCGGGCGTTCCTGTCCGACCCGACGATCCTGGTCCTCGACGAGGCGACGTCCTCGGTCGACACCCGTACCGAGGTGCTGATCCAGAAGGCCATGGCCAAACTGGCGCACGGGCGGACGTCGTTCGTCATCGCCCACCGGCTGTCGACGATCCGGGACGCCGACACCATCCTGGTGATGGAGAACGGCTCGATCGTCGAACAGGGCGCGCACGCCGACCTGCTGGCGGCCGACGGGGCGTACGCGCGGCTGTACAAGGCGCAGTTCGCGCAGGCGGTGGCCGAGGTCGACTAGCCCCGGACCAGCCCCGGACCAGCTCCGGTCCGGATCCGACGGGGAGGGGGCCGCCCGCGGGCGGCCCCCTTTCCGTCGGTTCAGTCCAGGTAGCCCCTCAGCTGGTCCGCGAAGGCGTGGTCCCGCAGCTTGTTGAGGGTCTTCGACTCGATCTGCCGGATCCGCTCCCGGGTCACCCCGAAGATCCGGCCTATCTCCTCCAGCGTCCGCGGGCGGCCGTCGGCCAGGCCGTACCGCAGCTGGACCACCTTCCGCTCCCGCTCCCCCAGCGTCGACAGCACCGCCTCCAGGTGTTCGCGCAGCAGCAGGAAGGCCGCCGACTCCACCGGGCTCGCCGCGTCGCCGTCCTCGATGAGGTCGCCGAGGGCCACGTCGTCCTCCTCGCCGACCGGGGCGTGCAGCGAGACCGGCTCCTGGGCGAGGCGGAGCACCTCGCCGACCCGTTCCGGCGCGAGGTCGAGGTGGGCGGCGACCTCCTCGGCCGTCGGCTCGTAGCCCCGTTCCTGGAGCATCCTGCGCTGGACGCGCACCACCCGGTTGATGAGTTCCACGACGTGCACCGGGACCCGGATGGTGCGGGCCTGGTCGGCCAGGGCGCGGGACATGGCCTGCCGGATCCACCAGGTCGCGTAGGTCGAGAACTTGTAGCCGCGGGCGTAGTCGAACTTCTCGACCGCGCGGATCAGGCCCAGGTTTCCCTCCTGGACGAGGTCCAGCATGGTCAGACCGCGGCCGACGTACCGCTTGGCCACCGAGACGACGAGCCGCAGGTTGGCCTCGATGAGGCGGCGCTTGGCCATCCGCCCCATGACGACCAGCCGGTCGAGGTCGAGGGCCAACTGGCTGTCGAGGTCCGGGGCGCTGCCCAGCCGCTCCTCGGCGAACAGGCCGGCCTCGACACGGCGGGCGAGTTCGACCTCCTCGGCGGCGGTGAGCAGCGGGATACGGCCGATCTCGCGCAGGTACTGCCGGAACAGGTCGGAGGAGGGGCTGCCGGTGTCCACGCGGGCCGCGACGGGCGGCTCGGGCTCCGGCTCGGACTCCGGTGCGTCGGCGGCGAGTTCCTCCGCGGCCGGCCCCTCGCGCTCCGCCGGCCGCTCCGGCCCGGTCTCGGGACGGACCGCGGCGCGGCTCTGCGGCGGGACGCCGGGGTGGACGTCGGGGTGGACGTCGGCGTCGGCCTCCGGCTCGTCCGTGAGCGTGCTGTCGGTCTGGGTCAGGGTCTGGGTCTGCACGGGGGCGACCTCCAGGATGATCGCTGCCAGGGGGGACGGCAGCGGTACTTCGGGAGCGGAGACGACGGCCTCGCCGCTGTCCGTCCCGTACGCGATGAGTGGAACGGCGGGGGTGTGGGACCCGTCCGGGACGGGCCGGCCGCGCTCCGAGGACTCAGGCACCGCCCCCAGTGTGGGGTACGACACATCGCCGCCACGAGGGGCGTGCGGTGACTTTTTGCGTCCGGTCCGTGACCGCGTGGTTATCCCGCGGGCGGGGCGCAGCTCACAGGGCGGCGACGCCGCGTTCGCGCAGTGCCTGACCGTACTGCTGGAGCACCCACAACTCGTTCTGCACAGCGGCGAGTTGAGCGGGGTCCCCGGCGCTGCCGAGGCGGGTGAGGGTGATCTGGATCTCGTGGATACGGCGGTCCACGGCGCGGCGGCGGACGGTCACGAGTTGCTCGCCGGCGTAGTTCTCGTCGACCGTGCGGCGCATGATCGCCTCGACGGCGAGCTCCGTGACCATCGCGCGGACCACGTCGTCGGGTGCCACCTCGCGGACCCGGACCAGGTACTCCTGCGGGTCCTGCGCGCCGTACTCGGCGCCGCCCGCCTCCATGACGGCCTGCCGTACGGCCGCGTACGGGGCGGCGGTGAACTCGTCGATGCCGTAGGCGTCGAACGCCGGAGAGACCAGCTCGGGCCGCTGGAGGGCGAGTTTCAGCAGCTCCCGCTCGGTGGCGTAGACCGCGTTGCGCAGATTGAGGGCGGGTCCGGAGACGGCCGGGCGCGCGGCGCCGGTGTCGTACGACGGCTGCTGCGGGCCGCGCGCCGGGGCGCCACCCCTGCCGCCCTTGTCCCGTGCCCAGCGGGCCAGCTGGGCCACCCTCCTGACCACGAACTGGGTGTCCAGGATGCCGAGCATGCCGGCCAGTTCGACGGCGACCTCGTGCTGGGCCCCGCTGTTCTTGATCCGGGCGACGATCGGGGCCGCCTCGTCCAGGGCGGCCGCGCGGCCGGCCGGGGTGTCCAGGTCGTAGCGGGCCACGATCTGGCGGAGCGCGAACTCGAAGAGCGGGGTCCGGGGTTCGGCCAGGTCGGCGACCGCCTCGTCGCCCTTGGCCAGGCGCAGCTCACAGGGGTCCATGCCGTCGGGGGCGATGGCGATGTAGGTCTCGGCCGCGAACTTCTGGTCGTCCTCGAAGGCGCGCAGGGCGGCCTTCTGGCCGGCCGCGTCACCGTCGAAGGTGAAGATCACCCGGGCGCTGCCGTTGTCCATCAGCAGCCGGCGAAGGATCTTGATGTGGTCGCCGCCGAAGGCCGTGCCGCAGGTGGCGATCGCGGTCGTCACCCCGGCCAGGTGGCAGGCCATGACGTCGGTGTAGCCCTCGACCACGACCGCGCGGCTGGACTTCGCGATGCTCTGCTTGGCGAGGTCGATGCCGTACAGGACCTGGGACTTCTTGTAGATCGCGGTGTCGGGCGTGTTGAGGTACTTGGGGCCGTTGTCCGCCTCGTACAGCTTGCGGGCGCCGAAGCCGACGACCTCGCCGCCGATGTCCCGGATCGGCCACATCAGCCGCCCACGGAACCGGTCGATGGGCCCGCGCCGCCCCTCCTGCGCCAGCCCGGACAGCAGCAGCTCCTTGTCGGTGAAGCCCTTGCCGCGCAGATGGCGGGTGAGGTGGTCCCAGCCCTGGGGGCTGTAGCCGACACCGAAGTGGACGGCGGCGGCCTGGTCGAAGCCGCGCTCGGCGAGGAAGAGCCGGCCGGTCTCGGCCTCGGGGCCGGTGGCGAGCTGTTCCGCGTACCAGGCGGCGGCGATCTTGTGCGCCTCGACCAGCCGGATCCGCTCACCGCGCTGGTGGGAGGGGTTGTACCCGCCCTCCTCGTACCGCAGGGTGATGCCGGCCAGCCCGGCGAGCCGCTCGACCGCCTCCGAGAAGGAGAGGTGGTCGACCTTCATCACGAAGGTGAGGGTGTCTCCGCCCTCCTGGCAGCCGAAGCAGTGGAAGAGCCCCTTGCTCGGGCTGACCTGGAAGGACGGCGACTTCTCGTCGTGGAACGGGCAGAGGCCCTTGAGGTTGCCGCCGCCCGCGTTGCGCAGCTGGAGGTACTCGGACACGACGGCGTCGATCGGGACCGCGTCCCGTACCGCCTTCACGTCCTCGTCATTGATCCGTCCTGCCACGGGTGAATTCTACGGGGGCGGACCGACAGCCATGGGGCACGTGGAGCGCCCGGAAGGGTGCGGGCAGCGGCGCGGGCGGCCACGCCCGTCCCGCGCCCGCGCCCCCGCGGCCCCCGGCGGCCGCCTAGGCGAGCGATTCCAGCGGCACCTTCGGATCCGCCAGCGCGTCCGTGTCCACCGCGGCGCCCGAAACGATCAGCTTCTGGACGGGCTCTGTGACATCCCACACGTTCACGTTCATCCCGGCGAGCACCCGCTTGTCCTTCAGCCAGAACGCGATGAACTCCCGCTTGCCCGCGTCACCCCGGATCACGACCTCGTCGTAGGACCCGGCCGGCGCCCACCCGCTGTACTCCATCCCGAGGTCGTACTGGTCGGAGAAGAAGTACGGCACCCGGTCGTAGACCACCTCCCGGCCCAGCATCGAGCGGGCCGCCGCGGGGCCGCCGTTCAGCGCGTTGGCCCAGTGCTCCACCCGCAGCCGGGTGCCGAACAGGGGGTGCGGGAAGGAGGCCACGTCACCGGCCGCGTAGATGTCGGGGTCGGAGGTCCGCAGCCGTTCGTCGACGACGATGCCGCCGCCGTGCGCCCGGTCGGCGATCTCCAGTCCCGCCGCCTCGGCGAGCCCGGTGCGCGGCGCCGCGCCGATCGCCGCGAGCACGTCGTGCGCCGGGTGCTCCTCACCGTCGTCGGTGCGGGCGGCGAGGACCATGCCGTCCTGGCCGACGATCTCGGTGAGCCGCACGCCGAAGCGGAACCGGACGCCGTGTTCCTCGTGCAGCCGGGCGAAGACGTTGCCCAGCTCGGGCCCGAGCACGCCGTGCAGCGGGGTCGGCCCGTGCTCGATGACGGTGACCTCGGCGCCGTAGGTGCGGGCCGCCGCGGCGACCTCCAGGCCGATCCAGCCGGCGCCCGCGACGACGAGGTGGCCGTTGTCCCGGCCGAGGGCGGCGAGGACGCCCTTGAGGCGCTCCGCGTGCGCGAGGCGGCGCAGGTGGTGCACACCGGCCAGGTCGGTGCCGGGGATGTCCAGGCGGCGGGGCTCGGCGCCGGTGACGAGCAGCAGCTTGTCGTAGCGGACGATCGTGCCGTCGTCGCCGAAGCGGACGGTCCTGGCGGCACGGTCGATCCGGTCCACGGTCTGGCCGAGGTGCAGTTCGATGTCGTTCTGCGCGTACCAGGCGGGCTCGTGCACGAAGACGCTGTCGCGCTCCTCCTTGCCGAGCAGGTACCCCTTGGAGAGCGGCGGCCGCTCGTACGGGTGGTCGCGCTCGTCGCAGATCAGTATCACCCGGCCGCTGAAGCCCTCCGCCCGGAGCGTCTCGGCCGCCTTCGCGCCGGCGAGTCCGCCACCGACGATGACGAATGTCTGGTCCGCGTCGACCACTTGATGCCTCCTCGTAAGGGTGCCGCCACATATGCCGCCCACATGCGCCGCACTGTGAGCCTCCCGCACGCAGCGTGATGCGGGAAGAGGCAGTGCCCTCCACTGACGCGATCATGACCCGTTCAGGCCACGGAGAGTCACAGAGGGTCACAAAATATTCACATATGTCCTGTCAGTCTCGCGTGCAACGACCGCGCGGAGGCGTCGGTGAGCGAGGCGATCTGATCGACGATCACCCGCTTGCGGGCGTGGTCGTCGCCCGCCGCGTCGAACAGCGTCCGGAACTGCGGGTCGAGGCCGTCCGGGGCGCGGCGGGTCAGCGCCTCGGCCAGTTCGGCGACGACGACCCGCTGCTCGGCGCGGATCCGCTCCTGCTCGGCACGCTGCATGACGTAACGGTGGGCGATGCCCTTCAGCACCGCGCACTCCATCCGGGCCTCGCGCGGTACGACGAGTTCGGCGCCGTAACGGGTGAGGCGGCCGGTGCCGCACCTCTCCCGGGTGGCGGCCTCCGCGGCCAGGCAGAAGCGGCCGATGAGCTGGCTGGTGGCGTCCTTCAAACGGGCCTGGGCGACCGCGGTGCCGTCGTACCCGTGCGGCCACCACTCCTCGTCCTGGAGCCGGTCCAGGGCGGCGGCGAGTTCGGCGGGGTCGGTGCCGGCCGGCACGTACCTGCCGACGGCGACCGCGAACACCTCCCGCCGTTCGGGTTCGGCGTGCAGGCAGTTGGGGTCGATGTGGCCGGCGTGCAGGCCGTCCTCGACGTCGTGCACGGAGTAGGCGACGTCGTCCGACCAGTCCATGACCTGCGCCTCGAAGCAGGTGCGGGTGCCGGGGGCCTCCTTGCGGACCCAGTCGAAGACCGGGCGGTCGTCCTCGTACACGCCGAACTTCGGGGACGCCGGGTCGGTGGGGTGCGCCCCGCGCGGCCACGGGTACTTGGTGGCCGCGTCGAGGGCGGCGCGGGTGAGGTTGAGGCCGACCGAGCCCTCCTGGGTGAACCGTTTGGGCTCGATGCGGGTGAGCAGGCGCAGCGACTGGGCGTTGCCCTCGAAGCCGCCGCAGTCGTCCGCGAACTCGTTCAGCGCCTGTTCGCCGTTGTGGCCGAAGGGCGGGTGGCCCAGGTCGTGCGAGAGGCAGGCGGCCTCCACCAGGTCGGGGTCGCAGCCGAGGGCGGCGCCCAGTTCCCGCCCGACCTGGGCGCATTCGAGGGAGTGGGTGAGGCGGGTGCGGGGGCTGGCGTCCCACATCTGACCGGTGTTGCCGGGCGTGACGACCTGGGTCTTGCCGGCGAGCCTGCGCAGCGCGGCGCTGTGCAGCACGCGCGCGCGGTCCCGCTGGAAGGCGGTGCGTCCGGCACGCTTGTCGGGTTCGGGGGCCCAGCGGTCGGCTGACGCCGCGTCGTAGGCCGAGGTCGGTGCGGGTGCGGGAACTGCCATGGTTCGACAGTACGGGGCGATAGTGACAAACGGGTGCGGGTGCCGCCTGCTCCGCCACCGGGTCGGGGGGCGGAAACGGGCGGGGTGGGTGCGGGCGGGGGGGCGGGCGGGGCAGACGGAGCGGGGCAAGGCTGCGCGGGTGGCGGGGCGAGGCGGTGTGGATGCGGGGCTGGGGCGCGGGGGCCGGCGCGTGGGGGCCGGTCGCGGAGTTCGTACCCCGGCCTCCGGTCCGGGGATACCACCGGCGCCCCCTAGGCCGCTGCCGTCACCGGCGTTTCCCGTACCTGTGCGTACCGGTGCAGGACCAGGGCGGCCATCGCGTCGTGCGCGCCCAGCGGGGCCGACGCCAGCCAGGGGGCGCGCGCGGCGCACTCCGTGGCGAAGCGGCCCGGGGCCGTGAAGCAGGAGGCGACGGCGATACGGTGCCGGCCCCTCGCCCGCAGGGCGGTGATCGCCTCCCCGACCGTCGGCGCCGCCGCCGACGCGTAGGCCGGGACCACCGGAACGCCCAGGCGTTCCGCGAGGAGCCGGGCCGTGCGGCCGGTGTCGGCCCTGGCGTCGGGGTCGCGGGAACCCGCCGCCGCCAGGACGACGGCACTCGCGGGCCGGCGCCGCCAGCCGGCCTCCAGCAGGCGGGCGTGCAGTGTTTCGACGACGAGGGGGTGCGGACCGAGCGGGCCCGCCACGCGCGTCGGCGCCCGCGCCGCGGCCGCCGCCTCCGGGATGTCCCGCTTGACGTGGTGGCCGCGGCCGAGGAGCAGCGGGACCAGGACGGCCGGGGTGTCGCCGAGGGCCGCGAGGGTGTCCGCGAGCAGCGGTTCGTCCAGCTCGATGTGGCCGAGGCGCACGGACAGTTCGGGGCGCAGCGCTCGCACCCGGTCCATGAGCGCGCGCACCGTGGTGAGGGCTCGCGGATCGCGGCTGCCGTGGGCCACCAGGACCAGTGCGGGCGGGCCGGGGCGCGGAGAGAGGTCGGACACGGTCATGCGGGGATCCTCGCCGGGCGGGATTGCACCCCCGTTGCCCGGCCGTCACGGGAGTTTTCGTGCGCTTCACGCCACGAAACCGGCCGCTGTGAGCGAACCGGATCGCCTCGCCCCGCGTCCTCCAGGGTCAGAGCCTCCGCGGGAGGCCGGGGGACGCCCAGGGGCAGCCGAGAGGGACAACCGTATGAAGATCCGCCGACCGCGTCTGCCGCGCACCCTCGCCGGCCGACGGCGTCTGGTGCAGGGCGTGATGGCCGGCTGCGTGCTGGCGCTGCTGCCGGCCACCTGGCTGTACGTGTCGACGGCCGGCCGGCTGCACACGGTGGCGGACGTCCCCCGCACCGACGTCGCGGTGGTCTTCGGCGCGGGACTGTGGAACGGCGAGCCGTCGCCGTACCTCGCCAACCGCCTGAACGCGGCGGCGCGGTTGTACAACGCGGGCCGTATCAAGGTGGTCCTCGTCACCGGTGACAACAGCCGCGAGGACTACGACGAGCCGGACGCCATGCGCACCTACCTCACCCGGCACGGGGTCCCGGCCGGGCGCGTCGTCAGCGACTACGCCGGCTTCGACACCTGGGACTCCTGCGTCCGGGCGAAGAAGATCTTCGGCGTGCACCGGGCGGTGCTGATCAGCCAGGGCTTCCACATCCGGCGCGCGGTGGCGCTGTGCGAGGCGGCGGGGGTGGCGTCGTACGGCGTCGGGGTCGACGCCCGGCACGACGTGACCTGGTACTACGGCGGGACGCGGGAGGTCTTCGCGGCGGGCAAGGCGGCCCTGGACGCGCTCTTCGAGCCCAATCCCCGGTTCCTCGGAAGGAAGGAACCGGGGGTGGCGAGGGCCCTGGCCGCGGCGGACCACCGGGCCGCCGGGACCGGCTGAGCCGCACGGACGAACCCGGCCGGCAGGCCGTCAGCCGGCAGGCGGGCGGACATCCGGACCGGCAGCAGGCCGACACCCGGACCGGCGGGCGGACGGGCGGAGACCCGGGCGGTCAGACGGGCGGGGCCGTGTGCGCGTAGGCGGGCCGGGATGTGGCCGGGCCGCCGTCCGCGCGGCCGTCGTGTTCGAGGCCGCCGTCCGCGCGGTCGACGTGTTCGAGGCCGCCGTCGGAGGTCCAGCGGCCGAGCGCGCCGGTGCGGACCATCGCGCGGCCCGCGCCGAGGAACGGATCGGGGGCGTACCGCCCGGCGGTCGCCGCGCCGCCGAGGTGTCCCGCCGGGACGCAGTCGCCGCCCGCCCACACCTCGCCGGTCTCGCCGACGGGCAGCGCCCTGCGGTCGGCGTCGAGGACGTAGACCGTGGTGTTGGGGACCGGGCGGCAGACGGCCCGGTGACCGGCCGCCGGATCGTGGCGGGCCATGACACTGACCACGGCCGCACCCGCCGGACGCCGGCAGTCGAAGAAGGCGGCCTGTCGCGACCAGCGTTCCACGAGCCGCGGCGACGGCCCGGACTCTGCGGCGACGGCGACCGTGCGCAGGCGCGGGCAGCCGGCCGGGTCGAGACCGGTGAGCACGTCGGGGGTGGCGACCAGGACGGTCGCGGTGGCGGCCGCGGCGGCGGGGTCCGCGCCGCACAGGACCAGGGTGGCGCCCCGGGTGAGGCAGCCGAGGATCTCCCAGGCCGCCGGGCCGGAGGCGATGTCGAGGAGTTGGGCCACCCGGTCGCCGGGGCGGATTCCGAGACCGCCGGGTTCGGTGAGGAGCAGGTTGGTGACATTGCGGTGGGTCACCTTCACCGCTTCGGGGCGGTCGTCGGCGAACAGGACGTGGCAGCCGTCGTCGGGGTGCGGGAGCAGGATCGGGCTGGCCCGCTGGTGCGGCACGGGGTCGTCGAGGGCGATGAGCCGGTGGCCGTCGGGGAGCGGGACGCGCGGGGCCTGTTCCTTGTGCGTGAGGACCACCCGGGTGCCGGCGGTGCGGACGACGTGCCGGAGCCGCTCCGGGGAGGCGCGGCCGATGTCCTGCGGGACGTAGGCGGCGCCCGCCTTGAGCACGGCGAGCAGGCCGACCAGCATCGGGATGGACCGGCGGGCGAACAGGCCGACGTGGTCGCCGGGGCGGACGCCCTCCCGGACCAGGTGGGCGGCGAGGGCACCGGCGTAGCGGTCGAGTTCGCCGTAGGTGAGGGTCGCGCCGTGGTGCTCGGCGGCGACGGCGTGGGGGTGGACGATGGCGTGCCGTTCGACGGCGCGGTGGACGAGCGGTTCGTGGACGGGTGTGCCGGCGCCGCGGCCGTACTGCCAGAAGAGGTGCTGGTCGCGGGGGGTCAGGTGACGCAGAGGCATGGGTCGGAGACCTCCTGGCTGCATGCGTGTGGGTCGGGGGAGGCCATGTCCGGGTGCGGCGGGGCCCGGACCGGGCCGTGGGGCGAAGGGTGTGACGAGGGGCGAGCGCGCGAACAGGGGCACGACTGTAGTCCGGCCCCCGGAGGTCTCAACGGTGGCCGTTCGGCCAACCGGTGTGCGGATCCGGCCACTTGGACGGTGTGAAGCCCTCCAGGCGGCGGTTACAGCGAGGTTGGGCCGGGCAGCCCGCGGGTCAGCCAGTCACCGCCCGCGATACGGCGGCCGTCCGCCCGCAGTCCGGCGGCGACGGCGGCCCCCCGCGAGGTACACCCAGGCCCGGACGGCGGCCCCGTCGCGTTGTCGTACGACGTCCCGCGCCACGCGCACGTACAGGCTGTGCGGGTCCCCGGCCTCGTACTCCTCCAGTTCGTCGAGTTCCAGGAGGAGCCGGTCGTACGACTCCGGGCGGGCGGTGACCAGTTCGCCGGTCAGCTCCCCGCCGGGTTCCTCGACCGCGTAGGGGTAGCCCGGCCCGTCGTACAGCACCGCGCCCGGCAGGCGTCCCGGTTCCTCGGTCCGGGTCCGCCCGCGCAGGAACCGGTCGTGGTTGGGCTCGCCCGGGCGGAGCGTGCCGTAGACGAAGAAGGGGAGGTGAGGGCGGTTCCGGGTGGTCACAGAAAGGATTCTCCACCCCCTCCACCCCCACACACATCTCCATGGAGGCGCTATGGACATGGATTGTCATGGCCTCTTAAATCGCTCTCGTCAATCGTCATCAGCGCCACCCCCACGCCTCTGAGGCGCCTCCCCAAGGAGACTGATGAGCCGGACACGGAACACCCGAGTTTCCCGTCTCGCCACGGCCGGCGTCGCCGCCACCACCGCGACCCTGCTGGCCGCCGCGCTCTCCCCCGCCGCCCACGCCGACACGAGACCCACCCGGGCCACCGCGATCGAGAACGCGGCCCAGGCGCTCGTCCGTTACGCGGGCACCCTCGGACTCACCTCCGCCGAGGGCACCCGGGTCCGGGACGTGATCGTCGACAGGAACGGCACCCAGCACGTCCGGTACGACCGCACCTACCGTCAGCTCCCGGTGCTGGGCGGCGACTTCGTCGTCCACCTCAAGTCGGACGGCGCCTACCGCGGCGCCGACCGGGCGACCCGCGGCAACATATCCCTCGCCTCGATCGTCCCCGACATATCCGCCCCCAGGGCCGCAGACCTCGCGGTGAACGCGCTGCGGGCGGCCAACCTCGGCGACGCGCTGAAGCAGGTGCGGGCCAAGCCCGAGCTGGTCGTCGACGCCCTGCACGGCACCCCGAAGCTGGCCTGGCGCACCGACGCCGTCGGCAAGGACTCGCTCGGCAACCCGGTCGCCCGCACGGTACTGACCAACGCCCGCACCGGCGCCCAGATCGACGCCTGGGACAGCATCGAGACGGCGACCGGCGACGGCAAGTCGCTCTACAGCGGCACGGTTCCGCTCCAGACGACGCAGTCCGGCTCGTCGTACAACCTCACGGACCCCACCCGCGGCAACACGTACACCGGCGACGCGGCCAACAAGACGGACCTGTGCATCTTCGGCATCTGCATCGTCCGGGCGCCGTCGACGGTGTTCACGGACGCCGACAACCACTGGGGCACCGGAGCGACCTCGGACCGCGCATCGGCGGCCGTCGACGCCCAGTACGGCACCAACGAGACCTGGGACTACTACAAGAACGTCCACAACCGCAACGGCATCGCGGGCGACGGCAAGGGCTCCTACAACCGAGTCCACTACGGCAACAACTACAACAACGCCTTCTGGGACGACAGCTGCTTCTGCATGACCTACGGCGACGGTGACGGAACCACCTTCGGCCCGCTGGTCGCACTGGACGTGGCCGGCCACGAGATGACCCACGGCGTCACCTCCAAGACCGCGGCGCTGACGTACTCGGGCGAGTCCGGCGGCCTGAACGAGGCGACCTCCGACATCCTGGGCACCCTGGTGGAGTGGTACGCGAACAACGCCTCCGACCCGGGCGACTACCTGATCGGCGAGAAGCTCGTCCGGTCCGGATTCGGCAAGCCCGCACTCCGCTTCATGGACCAGCCGTCCAAGGACGGGAATTCGGCGGACTACTGGAGTTCGTCGGTGGGGAACCTGGACGTGCACTACTCGTCGGGCGTCGCCAACCACTTCGCCTATCTGCTCGCGGAAGGCAGCGGCCCGAAGACGGTCAACGGCGTGAGCTACAACTCCCCCACGTACAACGGCTCGACGGTGACCGGGATCGGCAGGGACAAGCTCGGGGCGATCTGGTACCGCGCCCTGACGGTCTACATGACGTCCTCGACGAACTACGCGGGCGCGCGCACGGCGACCCTGAACGCGGCGAAGGACCTGTACGGGGCCGGCAGCGCCGAGTACAACGCGGTGGCGGCGGCCTGGAGCGCGGTGAACGTGAACTGACCGCGCCGGGCGGGCGCATGACGGCGGCCGCTCCGGTGCACCGGCCGGAGCGGTCGTCGCGCGGTCCGCGGAAAAAGGGGGCGGCACAATTCACGGAAACATCGGATCCGGGAAATGCGGGGAATTTCCGAGGGATTCCGTGGCGGACCGGTGCGGTGTTGTGGAGTTCCCGTGACCGCCCGCGTGAATACCCAACTCCACGGCTTCGCGCACCACTTGCGACAATTCCCGGAGTGGACTACCAAGATAAATCATGAACTTGTTCAGTCGCCCCCACACCTCGCGACGCACCCCCACGGTCCCCCCACGCCCGACGGCGGCGCCGGCCTCCCCCGCCTCGGCGCCCGTCCTGCTCGATCCCGCCCTCGCCGCCCTCACCGGTGAGTGGATCGTCGACCCGGCTCACAGCAGAATCGGTTTCTCGGTCCGGCACGCGATGGTCACGACGGTCCGCGGCTCCTTCGCCGAGTACAAGAGCCGCCTCTACTTCGACGGCCGGGACCCGTCCCGCTCGAAGGCCGAGATCATCCTCTCCACGGCCAGCGTCGACACGGGCGTGGAACAGCGGGACGCCCACCTTGTCGGCCGGGACTTCCTGGACTCGGCGAACCATCCCCGCATGCGCTTCCAGAGCACGGCGGTCCGCCTCAAGTCCCCCGACGTGTACGTCATGACCGGCGACCTGACCATCAAGAGCACGACCCGCCCGGTGGATCTGGAACTGACCTACATAGGCAACGTCACCGACCCCTTCGGCTACCAGCGCGTCGGCTTCGACGGCACGACCACGATCAACCGCATGGACTGGGGCCTGAGGTACGACTCCCGTCTCGCGGAGGGCGGCGCGATGGTGAGCGAGACGGTGCGCCTGCAGTTCGACATCGCGGCGATCCGGATGACGCCGGAAGGCGGCTGAGTTCCGGGCCGCCCTGTCACCGGTCGGTCCGAGGACGGGGGCGAGGCGTCGAGTCGGGGGCGAGCGCGGACACGACCCGCCCCCCTGGCCTCGGCGGGGCGGGGGAGGCCCGCCCGGCGGGGCGGGAAGGGCCGCCCGGCGGGGCGTCGGGTTCGCGTCACGCGCTGGTGGTTCCGGGCGGTCACCCGTTCACTCCCCACGGGGGCCGCCGTTCGTGTGCTTTTCATACTGGACCCTCCTTAGCACCCTTGACCTGCCGGAACTCCCCCGCAACCGCCGCCCAGACCCCCCTCCGTGACACCCGTTCATCCCACACCCGGCGGAATCTCGGGGAGCGCGCCCGGCCCGCCTGCTTTTACCTCGGAAGAGCAAGGGAGCGGGACGAATCGACCAGGGAGCGAGTGAACGCCATGCGACGCACTGTCCGTCCGCTGACCGGGGCCGCGCTCGCCGTGGCCGCGGCCGGTCTCGCCGCCGCGCCGGCGTACGGCGGCGGTACCGGCAGGCTGGACGTCTACCCGTCGACCACCGCGCCGGGCTCGCAGGTCTCCGTGAACACGGCGGCCTGCGGCGAGAAGTCGTCGGCGGTCGGCGACGCCGGTTCGGTCGGCGCCGGCACGTTCACGCTCGCGCCCACCACCCACGAGGGCGAGGCGATCGGCCAGTTCCAGGTGCCGGCCGCCGCCCAGCCGGGGACCTACGAGATCGTCGCGAGGTGCGCCGAGGGGAACCGGCAGGTGACCGGTGACCTGACGGTGGCGCTGACGACGGCCGGCGGGCAGATCCAGCCCCACGGCATTGTGAAGACGGGGGTCGGCGGCGCCTTGGGCACCGACCCCGTACAGACCGCGGCGGGTGTGACGGCTCTGGCCATCGCCGCCGCGGGCGGTACCTGGCTCCTGCATCGCCGGGCGAGAGGCGACGGGATCTGACGGACACCCTCCGCTGTCCGTTCGCCGGTACCGCACACCCCACCCCCTCCGGGTCCGACGCCCCTCGCGGCCCGGAGGGGGAAGGGGGTCAGCCTTGTCAGCTTCGTTAGAAGGTGTCGCGATCGTGGACACCTATCACCTTCGAGAGTGTTAGATGCTCTAACCTCCGTAAGAGGGGTTCACAAAGGGGTTCGCATGGGCAAGATCGGGGACACCGCGATAGCCGCCGTGACCGTCATATCGCTCGGCTCAGGCGTCTGGCTGCTCGGCCCCGGCTCCGGCCCGCACAGCGCGCCACCCCAGCCGTCGGCCGCCGAGGGCCGGCCCGATCCCGGCGAGGAGCGTCTCGGAGCCCCCGCGCTACCGCCGTCCCCGCCCACCCGGATCCGTATCCCCTCGATCCGGGTGAACGCCCCCCTCATGGGCCTCGCCCTCACCGCCGCCGGCAGCCTCGACGCCCCGCCGGCCGCGGACAAGAACCTCGCCGGCTGGTACGAGTCGGGCACCGCACCGGGCGAGCGGGGCACGGCGATCGTCGCCGGCCACGTGGACAACACCGAGGGCCCCGCCGTCTTCTACGACCTCGGCGCCCTCAAGCGCGGCGCGACCATCGAGATGGAACGGCAGGACAGGACGGTCGCCGTCTTCACCGTCGACGCGGTGGAGGTCTACCAGGCCCGGAACTTCCCCGACGAGAAGGTCTACGGAGCCGCGAACCGCCCGGAACTCCGGGTCATCACCTGCGGCGGCGGCTACTCCCGGGCCACCGGCTACCAGGGGAACGTCGTCGTCTTCGCCCACCTGACGGCGAGCCGCTGACCCCTCACATCCCGCCGCCGCCGGCGAGGAGGGCAGCGTTCCGCGCGGGAAACAGCGGGGATGCGACCGGGTAACGTCGGCGCCGCACGCTCCTGGGCATGACCTCGAACCCGTGTGTGGTGGCGTCCGGCGCCGACGTCGTGGCACGCCCCCGCCGCGCCGCCGCCGTCGTGGCACGCCCCCGCCGCGCCGCCGCCCCGTGCGCCGTCGCCGCCCTGCCGGGCCTGCGCGCCCACGCCGGAGGCTCCCGATGACCGTGTCCCCGGAGTCCGCCCCCACCATCGTGCTCGTCGGCCACGGCATGGTCGGCCAGCGATTCCTGGAGGCGCTGGCCGAGCACGGCCTGACCGCCACGCACCGCGTGGTCGTGCTGTGCGAGGAACCCCGCCCCGCGTACGACCGGGTCGCCCTCACCTCGTACTTCACCGGCACGTCCGCCGAGGAACTCTCCCTGACGGACACGGGGTTCATCAAGGCCCACGGCATCGAGCTGTACGTCGGGGACCGGGCGCGGGCGGTCGACCGCGCGGCGCGCACGGTGACGGCCGAGTCCGGGCGGGTCTTCGGCTACGACACGCTGGTGCTGGCCACCGGCTCGTACCCGTTCGTGCCACCGGTCCCCGGCAGGGACGCCGAGGGCTGTTTCGTCTACCGCACCATCGAGGACCTGCTGGCGATCGAGGCGTACGCGCGGTCGCGGGCGACGACCGGTGCCGTCGTCGGCGGCGGACTGCTCGGACTCGAGGCGGCGGGCGCGCTCAGGGGGCTCGGACTCACCACGCACGTCGTGGAGTTCGCGCCTCGGCTGATGCCCGTGCAGGTGGACGCCGGCGGTGGCGCGGCCCTGCTGCGCACTATCGAGGAGATGGGGCTGGCCGTGCGCACGGGCGTGGGCACCCAGGAGATCGTGACGGACGACGCGGGTGCCGTCGTCGGCATGCGGCTGTCCGACGGCTCCGAACTCGCCGCCGACATGGTGGTCTTCAGCGCCGGGGTGCGCCCGCGGGACGACCTCGCGCGAGCCTGCGGGCTGCCCGTCGGCGAGCGCGGTGGCGTCGTCGTCGACGAGCGGTGCCGTACGGTGGCCGACCCCCGCGTGTTCGCGGTCGGCGAGTGCGCGCTGGCGGCGGACGGCCGGGTGTACGGCCTGGTGGGGCCGGGGTACGAGCAGGCCGCGACGGCCGCGGCCGCCATCGCCGGAGACGACGGCCCTGCCTTCACCGGCGCGGACCTGTCCACCAGGCTGAAGCTGCTCGGCGTGGACGTGGCCTCCTTCGGCGACGCGCACGGGACCACCGAGGACTGTCTGGACGTCGTCTACTCCGACGCCCGCGCGGGCCTGTACAGGAAACTGGTCGTCGGCAGGGACGGCACGCTGCTCGGCGGCGTCCTGGTCGGAGACGCCGACGCGTACGGCACGCTGCGGGCCTTCACCGGTTCGGTGCCGCCGGTCCCGCCCGGGTCGCTGGTGCTGCCGGCCGGCGCGGGCGGCGGCGCCCGGCTCGGCCCGTCCGCGCTCCCCGACGGCGCGGTCGTCTGCTCCTGCCACAACGTCACCAAGGGCACGGTCCGCGCCGCGGTCACCGAGCACGCGTGCACCACCCTCCCCGAGGTCAAGGCGTGCACCAAGGCCGGTACCGGCTGCGGAAGTTGCGTCAGGATCCTCGGGCAGCTGGTGACGGCCGAGCTGGAGGCGTCCGGCGTCGAGGTCGACAAGGGCCTGTGCGGCTGCTTCGCGCTGACCCGCGAGGAGCTGTACGAGATCGTCCTGGCACTGCGCGTCACCACCTACCGGGAACTGCTCGACCGCCACGGCCGCGAGGAGGCCCGGGGCGGCGACGGCTGCGAGGTCTGCAAGCCGGCGGTGGCGTCGGTCATCGCCTCGCTCGCCCCGACGATCGGCGCGAGCGGTTACGTCCTGGACGGCGAACAGGCCGCGCTCCAGGACAGCAACGACCACTTCCTCGCCAACCTCCAGAAGAACGGCTCCTACTCGGTCGTCCCGCGCATCCCCGGCGGCGAGATCACCCCCGAGGGCCTGATCGTGATCGGTGAGATCGCCCGGGACTTCGGCCTCTACACGAAGATCACCGGCGGCCAGCGGATCGACCTGTTCGGCGCCCGGGTGGAGCAGCTCCCGCTGATCTGGACCCGGTTGGTGAACGCCGGCTTCGAGTCCGGCCACGCGTACGGCAAGTCGCTGCGCACGGTGAAGTCGTGCGTCGGACAGACCTGGTGCCGTTACGGCGTCCAGGACTCGGTCCGGATGGCGATCGAACTGGAACTGCGCTACCGGGGCCTGCGGTCCCCGCACAAACTCAAGTCGGCGGTCTCCGGCTGCGCCCGCGAGTGCGCGGAGGCCCGCTCGAAGGACTTCGGCGTCATCGCCACGGCGGGCGGCTGGAACCTGTACGTCGGCGGCAACGGCGGTGCCACTCCGCGCCACGCGGATCTGCTCGCCCAGGACCTCACCGACGCCGCACTGGTCCGGCTGGTCGACCGCTTCCTGATGTTCTACATCCGCACGGCGGACCGCCTGGAGCGCACGTCGGCCTGGCTGGAGCGGATCCCGGGCGGCCTGGACCACGTCCGGGACGTGGTGGTGGCGGACTCCCTCGGCATCTGCGCGGAACTGGAGTCCCTGATGGCGGCGCACGTGGCCCACTACGCCGACGAGTGGGCGTCCGCCCTCGCCGACCCCGAGAGGCTCGCCCGGTTCGTGTCCTTCGTCAACGCCCCCGGCACACCCGACCCCGTCGTCGGCTTCGTGCCCGAGCGGGACCAGATGAAGCCCGACCTGCCCCTGCTGTCGATCGGCATGCGCCCCGCCGCGGATGTCCTGGAAGGAAGCGCCCAGCGATGACCCTGGCACCCGAGACCACCGATCTGCTGGTCCAACTCCTTCTGGAGAAGGACTGGTTCACGGTCTGCGGCCTGACCCGGCTGACCCCGGGGCGGGGGGTGGCCGCGCTGCTGCCGGACGGTCGCCAGGCCGCCGTCTTCCGGGACCGCGCGGACCGCCTGTTCGCGATCGACAACCGCGACCCCTTCAGCGGTGCGGCGGTCCTCTCCCGGGGCCTGACGGGCACCCACCGGGGCCGCCCGTTCGTCGCCTCGCCCCTGCTGAAGCAGCGCTTCGACCTGGCGACCGGCCGGTGCCTGGACGACGAGACGGTACGGGTGACCGCCTACGCGGTACGGGCCGTCAGATCTCCTGCAGAGCCGCGGCGCAGGACACCCCGGTGAGCTGCTCCGACGCCTCCCACAGACGCCGGGCCATGGTGTCGTCGCGGGTCCAGGGCGCACGCCGGGAGGGCGCCGGGGCGCCGCGCCACATCACGGTCGAGGGCCCGGTGAAGGAGTCGGGCCGTACGCCGGGCGCGGTGGCCGCGTACAGCGTGGGCAGCGCGCCCGCCTCGGCGGACTGGGCGAAGACGGCGTTCGCGGCCCTCATCAGCCGCTCCGCCCCACGCCGGCCCTCGGCGCGGGGCCCGGCGGTCTGCAGCTCGGTGGCCGCGTAGCCGGGATGGGCGGCGGCCGCGACGAGGTCGCCGCCGTGGGCGTCGACCCGCCGGGTGAGTTCGTGGACGAAGAGCAGGTTGGCGGTCTTGGACCGGGCGTAGGCGACCCAACGCCGGTACCTGCGCTCACTGTTGACGTCGTCGAGATCCACGTTGGACATGACGTGCAGCATGCTGGAGACGGTGACGACGCGGGCGGCGGGGGTGCTCAGCAGCACGGGCACGAGCAGCCCGGTGAGGGCGAAGTGCCCGAGGTGGTTGACCCCGAACTGCGTCTCGAACCCGTCCGCGGTGCGCCCGCGCGGCGGTGCCATCACTCCGGCGTTGTTGACCAGGAGATCGAGCCTGCCGTACGGGAACGAGGCGGCGAAGTCCCGCACCGAGGCCAGGTCCGCGAGGTCGAGCCGCCGGAACTCGATGTGCGCGTCCGGCACTTCGGCGGCCATCCGGTCCCCGGCCTCCTGCCCCCGCGCCTCGCTCCGGCAGGCGAGCACGACCCGGGCCCCCTTGCGGGCCAGCTCGCGTGCCGTGACGTACCCCAGCCCGCTGTTGGCCCCGGTCACCACCGCGACACGGCCGGTGAGGTCAGGGATGTCGCCGCTGCTCCAGCCGCCGCGCATGAGGTCGCCCTCCACAGGTGGGATCGAAGTCGCGGCCAGCCTACGAGGAGGCGCCGCCCCGGCAGGCCGGACACGGCCGTACACCCCGCGAACCGTCCGGATCCGCGGGCGGTGCCGGGGCGGCGGGCGGTGCTTCCGGAGGGGCCGGCGGGCGATACCGGGGCGGCCCGCGGTGCTTCCGGAGGGCCCGGGAAGCGGTGACCGGGCGGCGGGCGGCCGGCGGCCGGCGGCGTCTCCGGAGGGGGCGGCCCGCCGGAGGGGCCCCGCTCGTCACCGTCGTCCGCCGAACTCCCACTCGTACACCTCTGTCTCCGCGTACCGGTGCGGAGCCAGGACGGCGCGCGCCCGCTCGGCGTCCGGGGCCCGCAGCAGTGCCGCCGTGCCCAGCCAGGCGGTCGCGTCGTCGGACAGCAGCGGCCCGAAGGCGATCAGCTCGTCGCGGTCCACGCCCGGCGGCAGCCCGAGAGTCCCACCGCCGGCGTCGGCCGGCTCCGGCCCCAGACCGATGACCAGGTACCGCCTGCCGTCGCTCCGGCCGCCGGGGAACTCCCACATGGTGCGGCCCAGCAGGTTGTGCCAGCGGCGCAGCAGCACGTCCCGGTAGACGCCGGCCTGGTGGTTGGGCTCGTCGAAGGCGAACGCGCGGGCCGCCGCCGGATCCGGCAGCGCGACGATGTGCACGCTGCCGGCGAGCGTCTCGCCGTCGGCCGCGAAGGCCGGCCCGCGGGCGATCAGTTCCGCCTCGTACCGGTCCATGTAGGACCAGTGCTCCTCCACCAGTTCCCGCCGCAGCGCCGACGAGCCGACCCGGTCCCGGTGGTAGCAGAAGAACTCCATGGCCTTGGACCCTTCCGTACCCCGGGCGCCGCATCAACAGGATTCCCGCGGTCACGCCGTCGGCCGCCGACGACGCGCTCCCGGGCGGCCCGGTGCCTCAGCGGACGCGGCGCAGGGCCTCGGGCGTGAGGTCGGCGAGTGCCGGGTACCCGTCGACGGCCATGATGAGGTCGGCCTCGGCCAGCAGGGCCCGCAGCACATGGACCAGTCCGGCCTCTCCGCCGTGGGCGAGACCGTAGGCGTAGGGGCGGCCCACTCCCACGGCGGTCGCGCCCAGCGCCACGGCCTTGACGATGTCGGCCCCCGTGCGCACCCCGGAGTCGAAGAGCACGGGCAGGCCGTCGGCGGCCTCGACCACACCGGGGAGCGCGTCGAGCGCGGGCAGACCGCCGTTGGCCTGCCGGCCGCCGTGGTTGGAGCAGTAGACGCCGTCGACGCCGGCGTCCTTGGCCCGGCGGACGTCCTCCGGGTGGCAGATGCCCTTGAGGATCAGCGGCAGGTCGGTGACCGACCGCAGCCAGGGCAGGTCGTCCCAGGTGAGCGGGTTGCCGAAGATGCCGGCCCACAGGGCAACCGCGGCCTGCGGGTCCTCCTCGGGACTCCGGCCGCCGAGCAGCGAGCGGAAGACGGGGTCGCTGGTGTAGTTGGCCAGGCAGTTGCCGCGCAGCTGGGGGAAGTTGCTGGTGGCGAGGTCGCGGGGGCGCCAGCCGGTGATCCAGGTGTCCAGGGTGACCACGATCCCCTTGAAGCCGGCCTGCTCGGCGCGGTGCACCAGGCTCTCGGCCAGGCCCCGGTCGGTGGGGGTGTAGAGCTGGAAGAAGCCCGGGGTGTCGCCGAACTCGGCGGCGACCCGCTCCAGCGGGTCGACGGTCAGCGTGGAGGCGACCATCGGCACGCCGGTGCGGGCGGCGGCCCGTGCGACGGCGAGGTCACCGTGGCCGTCCTGCGCGCACAGCCCGATCACCCCGACCGGTGCCATGAACAGCGGCGAGGGCAGCCGCATCCCGAACAGGTCGACGGACAGGTCCCGTTCGGCGGCCCCCACCAGCATGCGCGGGACCAGCCCCCAGCCCTCGAACGCGCTGACGTTGGCCCGCTGGGTGCGCTCGTCGCCGGCGCCGCCCGCGACGTACGACCGTACCGAGGCGGGCATCGCGGCCTGCGCCAGCGGCTCCAGATCGTCGTAGGTCATCGGGAACGGCGGCGTCACCCCGCGCAGCCCGTCGAGATAGATCTCGTTCTGGTAGTCGGCGAAAGCCACGGCCCGAACCTCCCTCAGCTGCGCCCGCCGGCCGCGGGCGTCCGGGTCCACAATGGGAGAGTGACGCGGGAAAGCGCTGAAACGCAGGATTCTGGCCCGGTGGGCGCCCGAACGCAGGATGCTGCCCCGGCGCTGCTGAGCGAGGACGAACTGGCGCTGATCAACGCCCTGCAGCTGAGCCCGCGCGCGTCCTGGACCGAACTCGGGCGTGCGCTGGACGCCGACCCGGTGACCGTGGCCCGCCGCTACCGGCGCCTGTCCGCGCAGGGCGCCGCCTGGGTGGGGTTCTCCCCCGGTCCACGCCTGCTGGAGCAGATCTGCGTGGCGTACGTCGTGATCGACTGCGCCCCGGGAACGACGGCCGAGGTCGCCCGGACCCTCGGCGCCCACCCCCACATGGTCACCATCGAACGCACGGCCACCGGCCACGACCTGCTGGCCACGGTCGCCACCCGGGACCTGGCGGCCCTGTCCCGCTACGCCCTGGACCGGCTCCCGCACCTGCCGGGCATCACAGCCGTACGGTCCCGGGTCGTCACCCACATGTTCACCGAGGGCGGCCACTGGAGGATCGCCGCCCTCGCGCCCGCCCAGCGCGCCCGGCTGGCCGCGCCGCCGGCGCCGCCGGACACCGCGGCCCGCACGGCCGGGGCCACTCCGGTCGACCGCGCCCTGGTCACCCACCTCGCCCACGACGGCCGCATCCCGTACCAGACCCTGGCCCGGCAGCTGGGCGTGAGCCTGTCCACCGCCAAACGGCGCATCGAACACCTCACCCGGGGCGGTCTCCTCCGCTTCCGCTGCGACTTCGCACGCCCGCTGGGCGGCTGGCCGGTCGCCGTGACCTTCTGGGCCAAGGTCCCGCCCGCCGACCTCCCGCACGTCGGGCAGTCCCTCATCCGGCTCCCCGAGACCCGCAACTGCGCGGCGGTCAGCGGCCCGGAGAACCTCGTCCTCCAGGCCACGCTCCACTCACCGGCCGACATCATCCGCCTGGAGAGCCAACTGGTCACGGCCCACCCGGCGTTGGACATCGCCGACCGGGTCGTCACCCTCCGCCAGGACAAACTCCTCGGCCGCCTCCTGGACCCCTACGGCCGCTCCACCGGCGTCGTCCCGGCGGACCTGTGGGCGGAACCGGCGCTGTGACGCCGGGGAGGCCCGCCACCGGCCGCGCGGAGGGCGCCGGGTGAGATGCTGGTGGCAGGCGGCGCCGGGAGGCGGGGCCGCCGGAGGGGGAGCCGGCCATGGGTGTGCCGAGGAAGAAGCGGGGAGACACGGGCGGCGGGGTGCCCGTCGGTCCAGAGGAAATGATCGCGGAGGCGCGCAAGGCGTTCTTCGTGATGTTCGCGCTGCTCGCCGTCGTCTGGCTGGTCCAACTCGCCAACTTCGCCGACCACTACGCCCTGTCCCGGGACCACGCCGTGGTCTCCGGCGACCTCGGCACGCTGCCCGACATCCTGGTCGCGCCGCTGCTGCACTGGAGTTGGGCGCACATCGAGAGCAACTCCGGCCCGCTGTTCGTCTTCGGGTTCCTCGCCGCCTACCGGGGAGTGCTGCGGTTCCTCGCGCTGACCCTGCTGATCGCGGTGAGCAGTGGTGCCGTGGTCTGGTTCTTCGAGAAGGGCGACGTGGCGACCGTCGGCGCCAGCGGTCTGATCTTCGGCTACTTCGGTTACGTCGTCGTACGCGGCCTCTTCGACCGGCACCTGATCGACACGCTGATCGGGATCGTCATGGGCGCCTCCTTCGCCTACCTCCTCACCGTGGCCGTGCCGGGCACGCCCGGGGTCAGCTGGCTCGGCCACCTCGGCGGCCTGCTCGGGGGCCTGGTCGGCGCCTGGCTCTTCCGCGACCGACGCCCACGGACCGGCGCCGGCGGGGAAACCCCCCGGGCGGTGACCGGCGAGGCCCCACAGCCACGCTCCGACCTGTACAAGGAACTCGACGACCTCGGCCTGCTCTGACGGCCACCGGCGCGGGACCGGCCCGCGACAGTCGGAAGGAGTCCGCTCCCACCTGGGATAACGTGCCGGTATGCCGACGAAGCACGTCTGTCCGCGCTGTGGGCAGGACTGGGTGCACCCGTACCGTTTCCTGGCCGACGGGGCGGCTTTCCTGCTGTGCACCGAGTGCGACTCGTTGTGGTGGCCGGGCGAGGTGGTCGAGACGGCGCGCGCGAAGTTCCTCGACGACGTCGTCGCGGAACGCCGCGGCGTGCAGGGAAACCCGTGGGGCGATCTGGTGTGGGCCGACGTCATCGAGCCGGCCCCGGTCGAGGGCGCCGCGCCGGGCCGGTCCCCCGGACCAGCCGACCCGGCACCCGGCTTCGGCACGGGGCAGCGCCCCTGAGCGCCGGGCCACGGCGCGCCCCGCGAGAGCGCGGGCCGGTTCGAGGAGACCCTGGTGACTGCCCGGCCGGTTCGAGGAGACCCTGGTGACTACTCGGCCGGTTCGAGCAGACCCTGCTGACTGCCGGGCCGCTGCCGGAAGGGCCGTCAGTCTTCCCCGGTTCCCGCCGGGATCAGATGCGGGGCACGGGCTCCGAGGATGCCGAGCACCTCGTCCAGGGCCGTCCTGCGGAGTTCGGGGAAGAAGTCCCGGTCGATCCTGCCCTCACGGGCCCAGATGCCGGCGAGCGACGCAGCGCAGACCTGGGCCAGGACGCTGGCGAACTGCTCCCGCCGGAGGATCTCGAAGATCTCCTGCTCGAACCAGGCTCCCGAGTGGTCCTCCAGGTCCATGGCGGCGTCGAGCCGGTCCCCCTCGGGCGCGTCGGCGTCATTGAGGACGGCGAGCAACTGGACCGCGACGACATCGTCGGCCTGTGACCTCATCGACCCGGCTCTCCCTCTCGAACTGGCTTCTGCCTCCACGGCGATTCTCGCACCGAAGCGGCCCCCTCCGACGCGTCGCCGCCGACGCACTCCGCCCGCTCTCACGGCACTGGAGGTCGGGGCAGGGCCGCGCGCAGGAGCGAGCCGTACCGTCACGGCCCTGGTGAACTTCACGTCCAGCCCGCACGGGACGTCCGCGTCGTCCGTCGCACACAGCGCCTTACCGCCGTCCACCACCGCCGGGCGACCGAGTGGTTTCGCCGGGTCGCCGGCCGTGCGGTTGAATTCGGCGACATTCCTGTCGGAAGGAGAGGCCATGCCACCCCCGTCGGAGCCGGTCGAGAAGCCCGACTACCTGACCACGGAACAGTGGAACAGCCTGGCCCTCGCCATCCTCCACGGCGTCGCCACGGGCACCGAAAGGGCCGGCATGCCATGGGCGTCGGACGAGGGCGTCCCCTGGGCGTCGGATCTGGGAGTGACCGCGCTGAGCGCGGTCCGGACCCGGCTGGACGAACTGTGGGCGCGGAGGGAAGCGTCGGACGGATGAGCCGACGTGCCGGATACCGGCAGCGCGCCCCGTTCCGCCGGGACGGTCGCCGTACCGCGGCCGACCGTCCCGGCGAACGTTCGTGGTCGGATCACCAGGCACCCCGCACAGGGTGAACGGCTGGCCTCCTGAGCCGGGGAATCAGCCCCTCCGCCGCACCCGGGGGCACTCACAGGGCACTCAAGGGGTGCACCGCACCGCTACGACTCCTTGGTGAACTTCACGTCCAGCCCGCACGGCTCATCCCGGTCGTCCGTCGCGCACAACGCCTTGCCGCCGTCCACCACCGCCAGGTCGATATGGCAGTCCTCCGCCGCGCCGTGGAACGAAAGACCGATCCAGGAACCGGACTTGGCGGTCTTCTCCGAGATTTCGGTGTTCTTGCCCTCTGCGACATAGAAGGCCCAGCCGCCTTCGGAGGGCTTTCCGGTGCACATTGCCTCGGTGAGGTTCTTCGAGTCGAGACGGCTGGCTGCAAAGGTCCGGTCAGGGGCAAAGCTGAACTTCTCGCCGTGCGGTCCCACCCAGTCCCCGGCGATGCGGCCGGCCGCGACCTCGGTCGTCGGCTGACTGCCTGCACACGCGCTGAGCAGCAGAAACGGTGCCAGAGCGGCGCAGATTTTGAGGGTGGTTCGATGCACGCGGACACCATAACAACGGGGCGGTACGGAGCTGGCTCAGCCCCGAAGCGCCGGGTTCTCCGACCGGTCTCACTCCACTGGGCAAACCAGCAGGCGGCACTGACAACGACGCGGTACCAGGAGGACCGACCACCGAGGCCCCCCGCGCGGTCCCACTCCTTCCCGGTAGCGAGTTCGTATGCCCGATCCGGCACACACAGCAGCCACTCCCCGTCCCACTCGGTAGCGGTGTACGGGGCGAACTTGTCGACATCGAAGAAGACGCCTTCACACGGCTCGTCCCGCGGCGACTGCAGCGCAACGGGCCTGCAGGAACCCGTCGCCAGCCTGCGGGAAGGGCCTGCCGCCGAGGCCCGTGCCGCCGGCCACGAAACCTGGGGGGCGTGTCGTTGAGCCTCGTCTGTGTATCGCTCACGACGGTCTCCTTACCGCTCCTCCCCGACCATCGTCGAGTGGCTCACTCCACTGCGGCACGCCAGCGAGCAACAGCGGCAACAAATCGGCGTCTTGCTCAAGAACCGACTCCAGGGTCATACGTATCCGGCGGCAGATGGGCCACGTTTGACGCACCAAGGGGCGGCACCCCCGCACAGGATGCCGCCCCTCTCTTGCGTGCCGGGGCCGTCGTCCATCGGTCTTGAGGGTCGGGGACGGACGACGGACCCGGGGTCCTGAGGTCAGCGGTGGTCGCTGCCTGTCGACTGGGTCGCCGCCCGGCCTGCCTCCAGGCGGGCCACCGGGATGCGGAACGGGGAGCAGGAGACGTAGTCCAGGCCCACCTCGTGGAAGAAGTGGACGGACTCCGGGTCACCGCCGTGCTCGCCGCAGACGCCGAGTTTGAGGTCGGGGCGGGTGGCGCGGCCCGCCTTGGCCGCCGCCGCCACCAGGGAGCCCACGCCGTCGCGGTCGATCGTCTCGAAGGGGGAGACGCCGAAGATGCCCTTCTCCAGGTAGGCCGTGAAGAACGAGGCCTCGACGTCGTCGCGGCTGAAGCCCCACACGGTCTGGGTGAGGTCGTTGGTGCCGAAGGAGAAGAACTCGGCCGCCTCCGCGATCTGGCCGGCCGTCAGGGCGGCCCGCGGGAGTTCGATCATCGTGCCGATGGAGAGCTTGAGGCTGGTGCCGGTGGCCGCCTCCACCTCCGCGATCACCTGGTCGGCCTCCTCGCGGACGATCTCCAGCTCCTGGACCGTGCCCACCAGCGGGATCATGATCTCGGCGCGCGGGTCGCCCTTGGCGTTCTTGCGGGCGGCCGCGGCCTCGGCGATGGCGCGGACCTGCATCGTGAACAGGCCGGGGATGACCAGGCCGAGGCGCACGCCGCGCAGGCCCAGCATCGGGTTCTGCTCGTGCAGGCGGTGGACCGCCTGGAGGAGGCGCAGTTCGTTCTCGTGGGGTTCCTGGCGGGACTCCGCGAGGGCGACGCGGACCGACAGCTCCGTGATGTCCGGGAGGAACTCGTGGAGCGGCGGGTCCAGGAGGCGGACCGTGACGGGGAGGCCGTCCATCGCCGAGAAGAGCTCGACGAAGTCCTTCTTCTGGAGGGGGAGAAGGGCCTGCAGGGCCTCCTCGCGGTCCTCCTGGGTGTCCGCCAGGATCAGGCGTTCCACCAGTTCACGGCGGTCGCCGAGGAACATGTGCTCGGTGCGGCACAGGCCGATGCCCTGGGCGCCGAAGCGGCGAGCGCGCAGCGCGTCCTCGGCGTTGTCGGCGTTGGCCCGGACACGCAGGCGGCGCTTGCGGTCGGCGAAGGCCATGATGCGGTGCACGGCCTCGACGAGTTCACCGGCGTCCTGGGCTCCCGCGTGCATCCGGCCCTCGAAGTACTCGACGACCGGGGACGGCACGACCGGGACCTCGCCCAGGTAGACCTTGCCCGAGGAGCCGTCGATGGAGATGACGTCGCCCTCCTCGACCACGTGGCCGCCGGGGACCGTCATCCGGCGGCGCTTGGTGTCGACCTCCAGCTCCTCCGCGCCGCACACGCAGGTCTTGCCCATGCCGCGGGCGACCACGGCCGCGTGGGAGGTCTTGCCGCCGCGGGAGGTCAGGATGCCCTCAGCCGCGATCATGCCGTCGAGGTCGTCGGGGTTGGTCTCGCGGCGGACCAGGATGACCTTCTCGCCGGAGCGGGACCACTTGACCGCGGTGTACGAGTCGAAGACCGCCTTGCCGACCGCCGCGCCCGGCGACGCCGCGATGCCCCGGCCGGCCTGCTGGGCCTTCGCCTGCTCGTCGAAGCGCGGGAACATCAGCTGCGCGAGCTGGGCGCCGGTGACGCGCTGCAGCGCCTCCGTCTCGTCGATCAGGCCCTGGTCGACCAGCTGGGTCGCGATGCGGAAGGCGGCACCCGCGGTGCGCTTGCCGACGCGCGTCTGGAGCATCCACAACTGACCGCGCTCGATGGTGAACTCGATGTCGCAGAGGTCCTTGTAGTGGTTCTCCAGCGTCTCCATGATCTGCATCAGCTGGTCGTACGACTTCTTGTCGATGGTCTCCAGCTCGGCCAGGGCGACCGTGTTCCGGATGCCCGCGACCACGTCCTCGCCCTGGGCGTTCTGGAGGTAGTCGCCGTAGACGCCCTGGTGGCCGGAGGCGGGGTCCCTGGTGAAGGCGACGCCGGTGCCGGAGTCCGGGCCGAGGTTGCCGAAGACCATCGAGCAGACGTTGACCGCGGTGCCGAGGTCGCCGGGGATGCGCTCCTGGCGGCGGTAGAGCTTGGCGCGGTCGGTGTTCCAGGAGTCGAAGACCGCGCGGATGGCGAGGTCCATCTGCTCGCGCGGGTCCTGCGGGAAGTCCCGGCCGGCCTCCGCCTTGACGATCTTCTTGAACCTGGTGACCAGCTTCTTGAGGTCGGCGGCCTCCAGCTCCGTGTCGACGGTGACCTTCTTGGCGTCCTTGGCCGCGTCGAGGGCCTCCTCGAAGAGTTCGCCGTCGACGCCGAGGACGGTCTTGCCGAACATCTGGATGAGGCGGCGGTAGGAGTCCCACGCGAAGCGGTCGTCGCCGGCCTGCTTGGCCAGGCCCTGCACGGACTTGTCGGAGAGGCCGATGTTCAGGACGGTGTCCATCATGCCGGGCATGGAGAACTTGGCGCCGGAGCGGACCGAGACCAGGAGCGGGTCGTCGGCCTGGCCGAGCTTCTTGCCCATCCGCTGCTCCAGCGCGTCGAGGTGCGCACTCACCTCGTCACGCAGTGCCGCCGGTGCCTCGCCGCTGTCGAGGTAGACCTTGCAGGCTTCCGTCGTGATCGTGAAGCCGGGGGGAACGGGGAGCCCGAGGTTGGTCATCTCGGCGAGGTTCGCGCCCTTGCCACCCAGGAGGTCCTTGAGGTCCTTGTTTCCCTCGGTGAAGTCGTAAACGAACTTCGCTACGTGGGGTTCTTTGTTTTCCGACACGGGTCTCGACTCCCTGAAGGACGCGGTGGCTGCCCTGACGGCGAGGAACATACCCAGATCGAAGGCGTCTGGGTACGTCTACTCGCGTGTCATGCGCCCGTAACCGATGGTCCGCCACCGGATCGAAAGTCAAAGCTTGGCAAGCGGAGACGGGAACATGTTTTCACTTCTTGAACGCAAGATCGCTCAAGGCGGCACTATTTCGCTCAGATGAGCGGGCACACTGCACGTCTGATTTCGATCGATGAACGATCAAGGGGTGGCACTCGGTGCCACCCCTTGGAGAAGTGCACTCGCTCATGATCCGCTCATCTGAGCGCAACCCTTATCAAGGGTGGCGAGAATCACGCTGCCACAGACGCCCGGATTTCACCATGCGGACATGGAACGGACGCGGAAAACGGACGGAAACCCGGCCGTCATCGCACCGGGCCCACCGGGCCAACCGCGCCCGGCCGCCTCACATCCCCAGCGCCAGCAGCCGCTCCTCCACCCGCTCCGGCGCGTACAGGTGCTCCACGACCAGCGCACCGGCGCCGATCACGCCCGCCCGGTCCCCCAGCCGCGAGGTCACGACGTCCAGGTGGGCGGTGGAGCGGGGCAGGGCCCGCTGGTACAGCAGCTCACGGACACCGGTGAGGAACGACGTGCCCGCCAGATCTCCCGCGATCATCAGCACGCCCGGGTTCAACAGGGTCACGACCGTCGCCAGCACGTCCCCGACCCGGCGGCCGGCCTCCCTGGCCAGCGCCGCCGCCTCCGGATGGCCCGAGGCGAGCAGATCGCGCACATCTGAGCCGGAGGCCGCCGGAACCCCGGCCTCGGCCAGCCGCCGGGCCACCGCGCCACCGCTCGCGACGGCCGCGAGGCAGCCGTACGAACCGCACCGGCACTGCGCCTCGGCACCCACCCGGATGTGGCCGATGTCGCCGGCGCCGCCGTCGACACCCCGGTAGATCGACCCGTCGACCACCACCCCGGCGCCGATCCCGGTCGAGACCTTCACCAGCACGAACGCCGAGCAGTCCGGGTGGCCGGTGCGCTGTTCGCCGTAGGCCATCAGGTTGGCGTCGTTGTCCACCAGGACCGGGATCCCCGGCGGCGCCCCGGTGTGCTCGGTGAAGGCCCTGGACATGCGGCCGCGTATGTCGTAGCCGTCCCAGCCCGGCATCATCGGCGGCTGTACGACCCGTCCCGTCCCGGTGTCCACCGGGCCCGGTACCGCGAGGCCGATGCCGTCCACCTCCGCCGCCGGCCGGCCGGCGTCCTTCAGCAACTCGGCGAACCAGCGGGCGAGACCGGTGAGCACCGCGTCCGGGCCGTCCTGGACGACCAGTGTGCCCGCGCGTTCGGCCAGGATCTCGCCGGTCAGGGAGAGGACGGCGGCCCGGGCGTGCCGGGTCCCCAGGTCGGCGGCGAGGACGACGGCGTGCGCGTCGTCGAACTCCAGGGTGATGGAGGGCCGGCCGCCGAGCGGGGAGTCGACCGGGCCGCCGGCGCCCTCGCGCAGCCAGCCCGCGCGGAACAGCCGGTCCAGGCGCTGGCCGACGGTCGCGCGGGAGAGTCCGGTGGCCTGCTGGAGGGCGCCCCGGGTCACGGCGCGTCCGCTGCGCACCAGTTCCAGCAGTTCGCCCGAGCTCGCCTGTCCGCCGCCCCTGCCGGTGCGGCCGGTCCGGCCGGATCCACCGGCTCCGTCGGATCCCCCGGACCTGTCGCGGCTTCTGTCGGCTCCGCCGGTCCTGTCGGCTCCGCCGGTCCTGCCGGTCACCTCGGGACGTCCGGTCATGCGCACCCCCTTGTGTTTCTCAAGCTTGCATTACATATTGAGTTTTGCGTGTTAAATAGACGTAACCCTACGGTAGCCACTGCCGAACCCGGCGGGCCGGACGTCTTCGGGGAGCCCCGAGTGGATCGCACTGCCCAGCTCACAGGCCATACGCCCGGTTCCGGGATCGCATACGATCCGCCGCCCACGCACGCCGCCGGCTCCACCGGCCCGGCGTCCCCGCACGGGTCCCCACAGACGTCCGCGCCCGGATCCCTGCACGTCAGGGCGGCCCGGGTGCTCGCCGACAACTGGACCGGCGCCTCGACCGTGCCGTCCCGGAGCCTGTACCCGCACCAGTGGTCGTGGGACTCGGCGTTCATCGCGATCGGCCTGCGGCACCTGTCGCCGCTGCGCGCGCAGACCGAGCTGGAGACGCTGCTGGCCGCCCAGTGGGCCGACGGGCGGATCCCGCACATCGTGTTCAACCCCTCCGTCCCGCTCGACGCGTACTTCCCGAGTCCCGACTTCTGGCGTTCCACGACCGCGGGCCGCGCCGCGGGCGCCCCGCGCACCGTACAGACCTCCGGAATCGTGCAGCCACCGGTGCACGCGCTGGCCGTCTGGCTGGTGCACCTCGCCGATCCGGGGCTGTCGCGGGCGCGCGGCTTCCTGGCGACCGCCTACCCCCGGCTCGCCGCCTGGCACCGCTACCTGCTGCACCGGCGGGACCTCGGCGGCGGTGGTCTCGCGTCCGTCGTGCACCCCTGGGAACAGGGTATGGACAACAGCCCCTGCTGGGACGCCCCGCTGGCCCGTGTCGCACCCGCCTCGGCACGCTCCTTCCGCCGCGCCGACCTGGACCACGGCGCCGCCGAGGACCGGCCGACGGATCTGGACTACGGACGGTACGTACGGCTGGCCGCCGACTACCGGGACGCCGGATACGCCGACCGGCAGCGGGAGTTCGCCGTCGAGGACCCGTCGTTCAACGCGCTGCTCATCGCCTCCGAGCACGCCCTCGCCCGTATCGCACGGGAGTTGGGGGCCACCGGGACCGCGCGGCACGCCCGCGCGGAGCGGCTGACGGCGGCGCTGGTGGACCGGCTGTGGGATCCGGAGCGGGAGATCTTCCTCTGCCGTGACCTGCGAGGCGGGCAGATCCCCGAGCGCGCGGTCTCGGGCCTGGTCCCGCTGATCCTGCCGGAACTGCCGCGCGAGATCGTCGCCGCGCTCGTCCGGACGCTGAGCGGCCCGCACTTCGGCACCGGCACGCACCTGGTCCCCAGCTACGACCTGCTCGGCGAGGCCTTCGACCCGCACCGCTACTGGCGCGGGCCGGCCTGGGCCAACACCGGCTGGCTGCTGGAGCGGGGACTGCGGCAGCACGGCGAGCGGGAGCGGGCGGACGCGCTCGGCGAGGCGGTGCTGCGGGCGGCCGACGCCACCGGGTTCGCCGAGTACGTCGACCCGTACACGGGCGGGGCGTGCGGCGCGACCGGGTTCAGCTGGACGGCGGCGCTCGCGATCGACCTGCACCACGGACGGCACGCACCGCGCCACGAGCACCGGTGACAGCTTCAAAAGATGGACAAGAGGCGACAGAACGGGGTGTCCTCCTTGGACACCGCACGTTCGCCCTGTGGGACGAAGGAGGGGACCGGGGATGAGGGACCGGCATCATCTGCTCGTGCACGGCGCGACGTTCGCCGCCGTGGACGACCGCGGAGACATCAGCGGCGTCCGGGGCGGCGGCTCCCCCGACGGGTTGTTCGTACGGGACGCCCGGCATCTCAGCCGCTGGCAGCTGACGGTCGACGGGGCGCTGCCCGAAGTGCTCACCCCGGTCTCCGACGGGGACGGGACCCGGTGCGTCCTGGTCCCGCGCGGCGGCCGCCAGGAACCGCCCGCGCACACCCTCTTCCGCGAACAGGCCGTCGGCGACGGATCGTTCGCCGAGTCCCTGCGGGTCACCAGCAACCGGCCGGTACCGACCACCGTCCGGCTGGCGATCACCGCCGACGCCGACTTCACCGACCAGTTCGAACTCCGCGCCGACCACCGCACCTACACCAAGTCGGGTGCCGTCCGCTCCCGCCACGTCCTCGACGACGGGCTCGAGTTCGGCTACCGGCGGGGCGAATGGCGGTCCGTCACGACGATCACCGCCGAACCGGCGCCGGACGGCGTCGAGGAGACCGGGACCGGCGCCCGGCGCATGGTGTGGACGCTGGAACTCCCCCCGCACGGCACCGCCGAACTGCTCGTACGGGTCATCGGGCGCCCGCACGGCGACCGGCGGGCCCTGCGCGTCCCCCGCGACCCCGCCGCACTCAATGAGCATCTCCTGGCACTGGAAGGCGAGTTCGTCGAAGGCGTGGCCTTCCCGACCGGCTGGCCCGAGCTGGCGGCGGCCTGCGCCCGCGGTCTCTCCGACCTCGCCGCGCTCCAGGTGCCTGCCACCGGCCCGGACGGCGAGGAACTCAAGGTCCCCGCCGCGGGCGCCCCCTGGTTCCTGACCCTGCTCGGCCGCGACGCCCTCATCACCTCCCTGTTCGCCCTGCCCTACCGTCCCCGGCTGGCCGCCGCCACCCTCCCGGCCCTCGCCGCCACCCAGGCCACCGTGGCCGGCACGCACTCCGTGGCCCAGCCCGGGAAGATCGTCCACGAGGTGCGGCACGGGGAGCTGGCGCACTTCGGGCAGGTGCCGTACGGCCGTTACTACGGCTCCGTCGACGCCACCCCGCTCTTCCTGGTCCTGCTCGGCGCGTACGTGGAGCAGACCGGGGACACCGGCATGGCCCGGCGCCTGGAACGCAACGCCCGCGCGGCCGTCGGCTGGATGCTCGACCACGGCGGGCTGACCTCACGTGGCTATCTCGTCTACCGCGCGGACAAGGGCGGGCTCGCCAACCAGAACTGGAAGGACTCCCCCGGCGCGATCTGCTCCGCCGACGGCAGCCGGCCGGTGGGGACCGTGACGGCGGCGGGCGCGCAGGGATACGCGTACGACGCGCTGCGCCGCACCGCCTGGGTCGCGCGGACGGTGTGGGCCGACGAGACCTACGCGGCGCTGCTCGAACAGGCCGCCGCCGATCTGCGGGACCGGTTCCAGCGCGACTTCTGGATGCACGGGTCCGGCTTCCCCGCCCTGGCGCTGGACGGCGAGGGCCGGCAGGTCGACGCGCTCGCCTCGGACGCCGGGCACCTGCTGTGGTCGGGGCTGCTCGACAAGGAGTACGGGGAGAAGGTCGGGCGGCGCCTGCTGGAGCCGGACTTCTTCTCGGGGTGGGGGGTGCGGACGCTGGCCGCGGGGCAGGCCGCGTACCACCCGCTGTCGTACCACCGGGGCTCGGTGTGGCCGCACGACAACGCGCTGATCGCGTTGGGGCTCGCGCGGTACGGGCTGCACGACGAGGCCAGGGCGGTGGCGCACGGGCTGGTCGACGCGGCCACGGCCGGCGGGCACCGGCTGCCGGAGGTGCTGGCCGGGTACGGGCGGGACACGCATCCGGAGCCGGTGCCGTATCCGCACGCCTGCGTGCGGGAGTCCCGGTCGGCGGCGGCGCCGCTGGCGCTGCTCACCGCCGTGGGCGGGGCGTAGGGCGGGGTGCCGGCGGCGCGGCTTGGGACGCTGATCGGTGTGCGTTTGCCCGGTGTTTGCCGTCGGCCCTGAACAGGGGGCTCGTGTGAGCCGTACGGGAGGATGGCGGGCCTGGGCCTTCGCGGTGTCGGCCCGCCGATCGCGTTCACGGGTCTCGCACGGAAGGACCTCCGGGTTGCCTCAGCACACGAGCATTCGCCAGTCATCGGACACGCCCTCGGGGCCGTCCGAACGCGAGGTCGCACCGGAGGCGTCCGAGACCCCGGCGTCCGCGGACACGGCCGCGGCTGCCGAAGCCGGGGCGATCGTGCCGGAGCCGGCTCCCGGGTCCGGACCGGCGTCGGCCACGGACACCGCACCGGCAACGGCCGACCGGTCGACGCCGGTCGCGAAGACCCCCGGCACGGAACCGGACCCGACCACCGCCGCCCCGATGGCCACAGACGCCGAACCCGATCCCACCACGTCCAAGGCCGGATCAGCCGAATCCGAGGCCCAACCCACCACGTCCGAGGCCGGACCGGCCGAACCCGAGGCCCAACCCACCACGCCCAAGGCCGGACCGGCCGAACCCGAGGCCCAACCCACCACGTCCAAGGCCGGATCAGCCGAACCCGAGGCCCAACCCACCACGTCCAAGGCCGGACCGGCCGAACCCGAGGCCCAACCCACCACGCCCGAGGCCGGATCAACCGACCCCGAGACCGAAACCGCCACGTCCGAGGCCGGATCAGCCGTGTCCGGTGCCGAGGCCGGAACCGGCGGGTCCGGCGGCATCGGCGACGGGGCGGCCTCAGCGTCCTCGGACGAGACCCGTACCTCGGCCGAGGCAGAGGCCGACATCGAGGCCGACATCGAAGCCGGCACCGAGGACGGAGCCGACGCCGGGGCCGAGCCCCGCACCGGGGCCGGGGCGGATGCCGGTGGTCCGGTCGCCGGGGGCCGGCGTCGTGGCTGGGCCTCCTGGAGCGGGCGGGTGCGGGACCGGCGGGCCGCCTGGCGGGACGGTCATCCCCGGGCCGCCGCCGGACTGTCCGTCGCGGTCACCGTGGTCTGCGCCGCGCTGGTGATCGCCGCGCTGGTGATGCCGAACACCGTCGTCGACATCGGGCCGGCCAAGTTCCTGCGGATCCCGTCCGAGGGGATCATCGCCGCCGCCGTCGCGCTGGCACTGCCCCGGCGGCCCCGGATCGTGCTGTCCGCGGTGTTCGGTGCCGTCCTCGGCGCGCTGACCCTCGTCAACTTCCTGGACATGGGGTTCAACGAGTACCTCGGCAGGAGCTTCAACGCCATCCTGGACTGGAGCCTGCTCGGCGACGCCGAGTCGTACCTGGAGGACACCCTCGGCAGGACGGCCACCATGGCCGTCAGCGTCGGCGCCGTCGTCCTCGTGCTGCTGCTCTTCGTGCTGCTCGCCCTGGCGACCGTACGGCTGAGCAACCTGCTGGCCCGGCATCCGCGGCGGGCCACCCGGGGCACGCTGATGGCCGGCGTCGTCTGGATCACCTGCTCCTCCTTCGGCCTGCAGATCGCCGGCGGGGTGCCGCTCGCCTCCGACCGCACCGCGACCGCGCTGGAGGTCAAGGCCCGTCAGGTGCGGGACACCCTGCACGACGAGGCGGAGTTCCGGAAGGTCGCCAAGGTGGACGCCTTCGGGAACACCCCGGCCGACCAGCTGGTGCCGGCCCTGCGCGGCAAGGACATGGTCTTCACGTTCATCGAGAGCTACGGCCGCAGCGCCATCGAGGACCCGATCGAGGCGCCCGGTGTCGACCGGACGCTCGACGCGCAGACCGAGATGCTCACGAAGGCCGGCTTCGCCGCGAAGAGCGGGTGGCTGACGTCGGCGACCTACGGCGGCAGCAGCTGGCTCGGGCACTCCACGACCATGTCGGGGCTGTGGGTGAGCAACCAGCAGCGCTACCGGACCGTCATGGCCAGCGACCACCTCAGCATCACCAAGGCCTTCCAGAAGACCGGTGACTTCGACACGGTCGGCGTGATGCCGGGCATCCAGAAGGGCTGGCCGGAGCAGAGCTACTACGGCCTCGACAAGGTCTACAACGCCTTCCAGCTCGGCTACAAGGGACCCAAGTTCAGCTGGTCGACCATGCCCGACCAGTACGCCCTCCAGCAGTTCCAGGAGCGGGTGCACAGCAGGAAGCCAGCCGACGGCAAGTCGCGGATGTCGTTCCTGATCCTGACCTCCAGCCACCAGCCGTGGGCGCCGATCCCGAAGATGGTGCCGTGGGACCGGCTGGGCGACGGTTCGGTCTTCGACGCCATCCAGAAGGCGGGCAACAAGGCGTCGGACGTCATCGCCGACACCACCAGGTCGCGCCAGGAGTACGGCAAGTCGGTCCAGTACTCGGTGACCGCGCTCACCCAGTGGCTGCAGCGCTACGGCACCGACGACACGGTGCTCGTCTTCCTCGGCGACCACCAGCCGATCGCCCGGGTCAGCGGCAACCACGCCAGCCGTGACGTGCCGATCTCGATCGTCGCCAAGGACCCGAAGGTGCTGGACGCGATCGACTCCTGGAACTGGACGGACGGTCTGCGTCCCGCGCACGACGCCCCGGTGTGGAAGATGAGCGCCTTCCGCGACAAGTTCCTCACCGCCTACGGCTCCACGCCGCACCCGAGGAAGAACTGACGCGTCAGCCGCCGGAGGTGTCCAGCTCCGCGTCGGCGTCGATGCCGGAGCAGTCGTAGGGGTCCTTCAGCCAGCCGTCCGGCAGAACCACCCGGTTGTTGCCGGACGTGCGGCCGCGGGGCCCGTCGGCGCCGGCGGGCCAGGGCTGGTCGAGGTCCAGTTCGTCCAGGCCGGCCCGCAGGTCCGCGAGGGAGGACGTGACCGCGAGGCGCTTGCGCATCTCGGAGCCGACCGCGAACCCCTTGAGGTACCAGGCGACGTGCTTGCGGAAGTCGACGACGCCCTTGGACTCCTCCCCGCTCCACTCGCCGAGCAGGGTGGCGTGCCGGACCATGATGTCGGCGACCTCCTTGAGCGCCGGCCGCGCGATGTCCTCGGTCCGGCCCTCGAAGGCGGCCACCAGGTCCCCGAACAGCCAGGGCCGGCCCAGGCAGCCGCGGCCCACGACGACGCCGTCGCAGCCGGTCTCACGGACCATCCGCAGCGCGTCCTCGGCCGACCAGATGTCACCGTTGCCGAGCACCGGGATCTCCGGCACGTGCTCCTTCAGACGGGCGATGGAGTCCCAGTCGGCGGTGCCGCCGTAGTGCTGGGCGGCCGTGCGGCCGTGCAGGGCGATCGCGCTGACGCCCTCCTCGACGGCGATCCGGCCCGCTTCCAGGTAGGTCATGTGGTCGTCGTCGATGCCCTTGCGCATCTTCATCGTGACCGGCAGGTCGCCGGCGCCGGCGACCGCCTCGCGCAGGATCGCGCGCATCAGGTTGCGCTTGTAGGGCATGGCCGCGCCGCCGCCCTTGCGGGTCACCTTGGGGACCGGGCAGCCGAAGTTCAGGTCGACGTGGTCGGCCAGGCCCTCCTCCGCGATCATGCGGACGGCCTTGCCGACGGTGGCCGGGTCGACGCCGTACAGCTGGATCGAGCGCGGTGTCTCGGTCGCGTCGAAGCGGATCAGCTGCATGGTCTTCTCGTTGCGCTCGACGAGCGCCCGAGTCGTGATCATCTCGCTGACGAACAGCCCTTTGCCGCCGCTGAACTCCCTGCACAGGGTGCGGAAGGGGGCGTTGGTGATCCCGGCCATGGGGGCCAGGACGACCGGCGGCCGGACGGTGTGCGGGCCGATCTGGAGCGGAGTCGTGGGCTCGGGCATTCCCCCATTGTGGCGCACCGCGGGAGATGCTCGGCCGGCCTGTGGACAACCGCCACTCCCGCACTCTCCGTCATGATCATGTAACACTCATTAGTTAGAAACACTATCGAAATGGGCGTACGATGGGACGCATGCCCGAGCTGAGCCCCCGCCGCCGCATGCTCGTGCTCGCGATCTGCTGCATGAGCCTGCTGATCGTGAGTCTCGACACCACCGCCCTCAATGTCGGCCTGCCGTCCATGCAGCGCGAGCTGCACGCCTCGACGGCCGGTCTGCAGTGGACCATCGACGCCTACACGCTGGTCCTGGCCTCGCTGCTGATGCTCGCCGGGTCCACGGGCGACCGGGTCGGCCGCAAGAAGGTCTTCATGACGGGCCTGGTCGTCTTCACCCTGGGCTCCCTGCTCTGCTCGCTGGCGCCGAACCTCGAATCGCTGATCGCGTTCCGCATGATCCAGGCGGTGGGCGGCTCGATGCTCAACCCGGTGGCCATGTCGATCATCACCAACACCTTCACAGACCCGCGCGAGCGGGCCCGGGCGATCGGCGTGTGGGGCGCGGTGGTCGGCATATCCATGGCCGCCGGCCCCCTGGTCGGCGGCCTGCTGGTGGAGTCGGTCGGCTGGCGCGCGATCTTCTGGGTCAACCTTCCGGTGGGGCTCGCCGCGCTGCTGCTGACGCTGCGGTTCGTTCCGGAGTCCCGGGCGCCGAAGGCCCGCCGGCCCGACCCGGTCGGCCAGGTGCTGGTCATCGCCCTGTTCGGCGCGCTGACGTACTCGATCATCCAGGCGCCGACGGCGAGCGCCGCCGAGGTGGTGCCCTTCGCCGTCGTGGCCCTGGCCGCCCTGGCCGGCCTGCTCTGGTTCGAACCGAGGCGCACCGAGCCCCTGATCGACCTGCGGTTCTTCCGCTCGGCACCGTTCAGCGGGGCCACCCTGATCGCGATCAGCGCGTTCGCCTCGCTCGGCGGCTTCCTGTTCCTGTCCACGCTCTACCTGCAGAACGTGCGCGGTCTCAACGCCCTGCACGCCGGCCTGTGGATGCTGCCGATGGCCGTCCCGATGTTCCTGTGCGCCCCGTTCGCCGGCCGCCTCGTCGGCAGCCGGGGTCCCCGGCTGCCGCTGGTGATCGCCGGGGTCTCGATGACCGCGAGCGCGGTGCTGTTCGCCGCCTTCGAGGCGGAGACCTCGAACACCACCCTCTTCATCGGCTACGTCCTGTTCGGCATCGGCTTCGGCTTCGTGAACGCGCCGATCACCAACACCGCGGTGTCCGGCATGCCGAGGTCCCAGGCGGGGGTGGCCGCCGCGGTCGCCTCCACCAGCAGGCAGCTGGGCCAGACCCTGGGCGTGGCGGTGATCGGCGCGGTCCTCGCGTCGGGGATCACCTCGTCGTCGTACCGCCAGACCTTCGTGACCGCCGCGCGGCCCGGCTGGTGGATCCTCGCCGCCTGCGGCCTCGCGGTCCTCGTCGTCGGCGCCCTGACGAACGGCCGCTGGGCACGCACGACGGCCGAGCGCGCCGCACAGCGCCTGGAGTCGGCGGAGATCCGGCAGGTCGTGGGGGCGGCGGGCGAGCGGGTGTGACCCGCGGCCGGGTCAGCAGGAGCGGAGCATGCGCTGATGGCGGGTGCGCACCGCCTGGCCGACCGCGCCCAGGGCCAGGGACTGCAGTAACGCCGATATGACGAGCACGGCGGCGAAGGACCAGGCGGGAAGGTCCGCCGTGCCCGATGCCGTCCGGCCCAGCGCCGCGACGATCGGGAACGCGGGGAAGGTGACAAGGGGCGGCCAGAGCCAGGCGAAGTCCTGGTCAGGGCCGTCGGCCGCGGCGACGGAGTCGGCCGCCGCCTTGGCGACGACGACCGCCACCACGACGAGATAGGCCACCGAGACACGGTTGGCGAGCGTCAGTCGGACAAGGGTGCGCGCAGGGCCGGTCGTCATCGGTCGTTCCCCCCGGGGCCGGTCGTCGGTTCGGCTTCCTCACCGCATCGTCCGCCGACGGCGGCCCGCTGTCCTGAGTACCCGTACTCAGTCCCGCTCGGCGGCGACGGCCAGTGCATGGAGCCGCTCCAGCCGCCGCCGGGACTCGTCGTCCGTCGGGGTGTAGGTGACCAGGCGCGCGCCGGTCTCGCGGGTCAGCCACAGGTCCGTGTGGTCCAGGGAGAGGAACCCGACGTACGGGTTGAGGAACTCCTTGGTCCGGGTGCGCGGTTCCACCACCTCGTAGCGCTCCCAGTTCTCACGGAACTCCGCGGACTCCGCCGTCAGCCGCTTGACCAGCATCTTCCAGGCGGGCTCGCCGAGATGACCGGCCATCGAGGCACGGAGTTTCGCCGCCATCAGACGACGGGTCTCCGTCAGGTTCACGATCGAGCGGCACCAGCCGGGGTCGGTGTGGACGAGGATCATGCAGTTGCGGTCCTCGGGCGGGACCGATTCGAGGTCGCCCATCAGCCGGGCGTAGGTGCGGTTGTGGGCGAGGATGTCGTAGCGGCTGTTCTGGATGCTGGCCGGCAGGGGCTCAAGCGCCCGCAGCATCTGCTGGAGTGCCGGGGTGACGCCGGTGCAGTGCGCGGCCGGGGTCGGGTCGGCGGCGCCGGCGAGCTGGAAGAGGTGGGCGCGCTCACCGGCGTCGAGCAGGAGGGCGCGCGCGAGGGCGTCCAGGACCTGCACGGAGACCTGGATGTCCCGGGCCTGTTCGAGCCAGGTGTACCAGGTGACGCCGACCGCGGAGAGCTGGGCGACCTCCTCGCGGCGCAGGCCGGGAGTGCGGCGGCGGGTGCCGTGCGGCAGGCCCACCTGTTCCGGGGTGATCCGCTCCCGGCGGCTGCGCAGGAACACGGCCAGTTCGCTGCGCCGGATGCCGACGGCGCTGCGGGCGGCCGGAGCCGCGGTCGCGGTCGCCGCCCTCGCGGTCGCCGCCGTCGCGGCAGCCGTCGCCGTGGTCGCCGCCGCCGTGGTCGCCGGCGTGGTCGCCGGCGTGGTACGAACCTTCTCGTGGGCCGAGGTCGTCATGACTCCAGACTGCCCCTCCGCGGATCCTGTTGCCAGGTACTTCTTCTACCAGGACAAGAAGACTCTGGTACCCGTCTGAGCGCCGCAGCAGGCTCAGGGGCATGACCGAAACCGTCACCACTCCGGCCGTACGGTCCCCGTCCGCGCCACCCGCGCTCCGCGGACCCGGACTGTTCACCGTCCTGCTGGCCGCCGCCCTGCCGCTCGTCGACTTCTTCATCGTCAACGTCGCCCTGCCCACCATCGGAACCGACCTGCACGCGAGCGAGGCGCTCCTCGAACTCGTCGTCGCCGGGTACGGAGTCGCCTACGCCGTGCTGCTGGTGCTCGGCGGGCGCCTCGGCGACCTGTTCGGCCGCCGCCGGCTCTTCCTGGCCGGCATGGCCGCCTTCGGGCTGACCTCGCTGGCCTGCGGGCTCGCACCCGGCGCCTGGTCGCTGGTGGCCGCCCGGGTCGCCCAGGGCGCCGCCGCGGCCGCGATGCTCCCGCAGGTCCTCGCCACCATCCAGGCCACCACGCGCGGCGGCCGGCGAGCCCGCGCCATGAGCCTGTACGGCGCCACCGCCGGCCTGTCGATGGTCGCCGGGCAGATACTCGGCGGCGTACTGGTCGCCGCGGACATCGCCGGCACCGGCTGGCGCTCCGTGTTCCTCGTCAACGTGCCGGTCGTGATCGTCGGACTGGTGCTCGGGGCCCGGTTCGTGCCGGAGACGCGGTCGCAGCGGCCCGAGCCCGTCGACGGGCCCGGCACCGTGCTGCTCGCCCTGTCCCTGCTCACCCTGCTCGCGCCGCTCACCGAGGGCCGGGCGGCGGGCTGGCCGCTGTGGACCTGGCTGTCGCTGGCCGCGTTCCCCGGGGTGGCCGCCGCCTTCTACGCGGTGGAGCGCCGCGCCGACCGGGCCGGCCGTACGCCGCTGGTCCCGCCGAGCCTGTTCGCGCTCGCCTCGCTGCGCCGGGGGCTGGTGCTGATGGTGCCGTTCTCCATCGGCTTCAGCGGGTTCATGTTCGTGATCGCCGTGGCCCTGCAGAGCGGGGAGCGGATGGGCCCGGTCCCGGCGGGGCTGGCGCTCGCGCCGATGGCCGTCGTCTTCCTGTTCGTGTCGCTGGCCGGGCCGCGGCTGATCGCGCGGTACGGCAGCCGGGTGGTGTCGGCGGGGTCGGTGATCCAGGGGATCGGCATCGTCCTGATCGTGCTGGCCGCCCGGCGGGACTGGCCGCACCTGGACTTCACCGCGCTGCTTCCGGGGGTCGCGGTCGCCGGGGCCGGGCAGGCGCTCCAACTCCCCAACGTGCTGCGGCTGGTGATGTCGGAGGTGCCGGCGGAGCGGGCCGGCGTCGGCAGCGGGGTGATGGTCACCACCCAGCAGTCCGCGCTGGCGCTGGGGGTGGCGACCCTGGGCACCCTGTTCCTCACGCTGGTCCCGCACGAGGGCACGCGGGACGCCCTGGTCGTCACGCTGCTGGTGCAGCTGGGGCTGGTGGTGCTCACCGGGCTGCTGAGCCTGCGGCTGCCGCGTACGGTGCGGTGACCCTCGCGGGGCGCTTGGCGGTCGTTGCCGCGGGTGCCTGTCGTCCGGGTGCGGCGCTGTCGGGGTCTTTCGCGCAGTTCCCCGCGCCCCTGCAAGATGCGGCCCATGCCCGTCGTCCGGGTGCGGCCACGTCGGGGGCGATCGCGCAGTTCCCCGCGCCCCTGCAAGATGCGGCCCATGCCCGTCGTCCGGGTGCAGCCACGTCGTGGCCGGTCGCGCAGTTCCCCGCGCCCCTGCAC
>NZ_JBIAYD010000014.1:192641-331666 GCF_042897315.1 Streptomyces sp. NPDC001068
TGCAGGGCGCGGCCCAGGGCGCGTTCAGGTTGTGGTGGTGCCCAGTTCGAACCAGACGCTCTTGCCGGTGCCCAGTCGGGTGGTGCCCCAGCGGCGGGCCAGTCGGTTCACCAGGAACAGGCCGCGGCCGTGCTCCTCCTCGGGTGAGGCGCGGCGCAGCCTCGGCAGTTGCGGGACGTCGTCGCCGACCTCGCAGCGCAGCACGTCGGTGCGCAGCAGCCGCAGGGTGATCGGGCGGGAGGCGTGCCGTACCGCGTTGGTGACGATCTCGCTCACCAACAGCTCCGCGGTGTCGGTGAGTTCGTCCAGGCCCCAGTCGGCCAGGGCCTGCCGGGTCAGCCGGCGGGCCCGCCCTGGGCTGCCGATCTCCGGTTCCAGCGTCCAGTAGGCCACGTCGCTCGGCGCGATGCCGTCGAAGCGGGCGGCCAGCAGCGCGATGTCGTCGTCGCGGTCGCCCGGCCCGAGCATGTCGAGGACCTCGTCGCACAGCGCCTCCAGCGGGGGCGGCCGGTCGGGGCCGGTCAACTGGGCGGTGGCGGCGAGCCGTTCACGCAACTGCTCGATGCCGGTCCACACGTCGCGCAGCCGGGACTCGACCAGGCCGTCGGTGTAGAGGAGCAGGGTCGCGCCCGCGGGCGCGTCCAGCTCGACGGCCTCGAAGTCGATGCCGCCGACGCCGATCGGGGCGCCGGGCGGCACCGCGAGGACCTCGGTCTTGCCGCCGGGGTGCAGCAGGATCGGCGGCGGGTGGCCGGCGTTGGCGACGGTGATGCGGTGCGAGACCGGGTCGTAGACGACGTACAGGCAGGTCGCCATGCGGTCGGTGCCGAGGCGCTGGGCCTGCTCGTCGAGGTGGTGCAGGACCTCCTGCGGCGGCAGGTCGAGGCCGGCCAGGGTCAGCGCGGTGGTGCGCAGCTGGCCCATGACGGCCGCCGAGGTCATGGAGTGCCCCATCACGTCACCGACGACCAGGGCGACCCTGCTGCCGGGCAGCGGTATCGCGTCGTACCAGTCGCCGCCGACCCGGGCCGTCTCGGCGGCGGGAAGGTAGCGGACGGCCAGCCGGACGCCGGTGGGCCGGGGCAGGGAGTGCGGCAGCATCGCGCGCTGCAGCCGGTCGGCGATGAACGCCTCGCGGCTGTACAGCACCGCCTTGTCGACCCCGAGCGCGGTGTGGGTGGCCAGCTGGGCGGCGACCAGGAGGTCGGCGGGCTCGAACGCGGGTCGCTCCGGGCGCCGCAGGAAGACCACCGCGCCGGTGACCCGGCGGCGGCCGCGCAGCGGGGCGAGGATCGCGTGCGTACCGGCCCAGCCGTTCAGCGCGCTGTCCGCGCCGACGAGTTCGCCGAGCGCGGCCCGGGTGGCGGGCTCGTCGGCGAAGACCGGCCGGACCCCGCGCAGCACTTCGGCGAGCGCGCCGCCCGGCACGACCTCGCTCCAGTCGGCCGCGTCCAGTTCGTCCTGTTCGTCGTCGACGGTCTCGGCCGGCCAGACCAGGCCCTCGGCGCCGGGGCCCTTGATCCGGTCGGTGCGGCGCAGCCGCAGCACCGCGGGGCCCGCCGGGCGTTCGTCGCCGACCGGCAGCGGGTCGCGCAGGTAGACGAGGGCCGCGTCGGAGTACGTCGGTACGGCGGCCCGGCACAGGCCGAGCACGATCTCGTCGGTGTCGAACCCGCGGGCGATCCGGCGGGTGGCCGCGCCGACGTAGCGCAGCCGGTCCTCGTCCGGGGCCCTGGGTGCGGCGGGGCGGGCCGGGGAGGCGGCGGTGTCCTCGCTCACGCCGAGGGCGGCCTGGGCCGACAGCGCGTCGGCCAGGGCGAGGTCGTCCGCCGTGAAGTCCTCGCGGTCCGTGCGCCGCAGGAACACCGCGAGGCCCACGACGGCGTCGGGCGCGCGCAACGGGGCGAGCAGGATCCTGTTTCCCTGCGGGAGGCGGGCGGCGGTCCCGAGGAGTTCACGGAGGGCCTCCTCGACGTCGTCGTGGTCTCTGTCACGCGCTCTGCCGCACCGCAGGATCGCGGCCAGCACTCCGCCGGGCGGCACCGGGGCGCCGGCCGGGGGCGCCCCGCCCATCAGGCCGCCGAGTTCGGCCGGCGGTCCGTCCAGCCGCAGGCGCAGGGGGTCGTCCGGGTCCTGCCGTGGCTCGGCGAGGTAGACGAACACCCCGTCCGCCAGGTCCGGAACGGTCGACAGGGACAACTCCCTGACGACCTGGGCCGCGCCCTCGGCGCGAGCGATCCGGCGGCCGGACACGGCCAGGAAACGTTGAGGATCCGGCAGCATCGCCTCTCCGTGCCGGTGGCCGCTTCAGCAAAGGTCGCTCTCATCTTGAGCCTTGGTCAATGCCGTGTCCAGGGTTTCCGCCGGTACACCAAGTCGGGCTCGTGGTCCGAGGGTTGGCAGTACGGCCGGGATGTACACCGGGAGGGGCCCGGCCTGCGGCCGGAACCCGACCTGCCGGACACGGCTTGGACAACTCGCCGTGAAGAAATCCCCGTTGATGTTGGTCTTGCTGCACACTCCTCCCGTCGACACGTGCCGGACGGCGGATCGGGCACGGACTCGGAGGCGTCATGTCACAGCTGGATTCGAGCAGGGTCAGCCGGTGGGACCAGCACGGCCGGGAGCACACGGTCCGGGTGCGGCGCACCGGCATCCAGCGCACGATCAGGTGCGACACCTGCGGCTGGCGGCAGAGCGCGCAGTTCCTGCCCTGGCTGAAGGCGGAGGAGCACCTGGCCGAGGCCCACCAGGCCACCGTGGACCCGGCGGGGGCAGAGCCGTCCCGATGAGTTTCCGCCGGTGCGGGAGTCGTACCCGCGACCGCATCCGACGGAAGGACCACCGATGACCGAGTCACCGCTCCATGCCACTCTGCGCCGTCGCGTCGACGACGGAACGGTTCCCGGGGCCGTCGGGCTGGTGGCCCGCGGTGACGACGTGGAGGTCGTGGCCGTCGGACACCTGGATGCCGAGGGGTCCGCGCCGATGGCCCGGGAGTCGATCTTCCGGATCGCGTCGCTCACCAAACCGATCACCGCGGCGGCGGTGCTGATGCTGCTGGACGAGGGGCTGATCGGGCTCGACGACCCGGTGGCCGAGTGGCTGCCCGAGATCGCGAAGCCGATGGTGGTCCGGACGCCCGCGAGTCCCGTCGACGACGTCGTGCCGGCCGACCGGCCGGTCACCGTGGAGGACCTGCTCAGTTTCCGGGCCGGCTGGGGGCTGCCCGACGACTTCGCGCTGCCGGCCGCGCAGGCCCTGAACGAGGTGCAGCCGATGAGCCGCCCCTTCCGGGACTGGCCGGACCCGGACACCTGGCTGGGCCGGCTCGCCCAGGTCCCGATGCTGCACCAGCCGGGCGAGGCCTGGCTGTACGGCACCTCGTCCGCCCTCCAGGGCATCCTGGTCGCCCGGGTGTCGGGCCGTTCGTTCCCCGACTTCCTGGCGGAGCGGGTCTTCGAGCCGCTGGGGATGGAGGACACGGCGTTCGAGGTGCCGGCGTCGAAGCGGCACCGCTTCACCTCGTCCTACGCCCCCGCCGCGGACGGCACCCTGCACCTGACGGACACCCCGGACGGCGCGTTCGACGGCCTGCCCCGCTTCCCCTCTGGCGGTGGGGGCCTGGTCTCCACGGCGGACGACCTGCTGGCGTTCGCCCGGCTGCTGCTGACCGCGGGCGTCGCGGCGGACGGCCGCCGGCTGCTGTCCGCGACCTCGGTGAGCCGGATGACCGCGAACCATCTGACGGCTCGGCAGCGCGAACGCGCCGCTCTCTTCCTGGAGGGCCAGGGCTGGGGGTACGGCGGCCAGGTCGACGTCACCCCGGCGGACCCCTGGAACGTCCCGGGCCGCTACGGCTGGCTGGGCGGCACCGGCACCACCGCGCACCTGGTCCCGGCCACCGGCACGGTCACGGTCCTGCTCACCCAGGTGGCGATGACGGGCCCGACGCCGAAGACGCTGATGCGGGAGTTCTGGGAGGCCACGGCCTAGGGGCGGCCTGGGGGTCGCCCCGCGAGGGCCGTTACTGCGTTCGGGTGACACCGTGGAGGGGAATCGCGAGGTCAGCGCGGGTGTCGCCACCTGCGGACTTTACCGGAGCGAGGGGTGGCCCGCGCCGTTCGCGAGGGCTCCCGGGTCGCCGTCGCGGGCGGCCCGGCCAAGCCTGGAGGGGTTCCTCCGTCCTCGTCGACAGGAGCTCTGCCATGCACCGCATCCACCGCCCGGCCTCGCGGGCCCTCGCCGCCGGCGCGCTCTCGCTGGTCCTGCTGTCGGCCGGCAGCGCCGGCGCGTTCGCCTCGGAGGCCAGGACCGGCCCCGCGTCCAGCAGCGCGAAGCCGAGCCCGTCCCCGTCCGCCATGGCGTCGATCACGATCAAGTCGGGCAAGGACTCGGTCAGAGCGGGCGACACGGTGACCTTCACCGGCCGCACCAAGGGCCTGAAGATCGGCACGCCGCTGGTGCTCCAGCACCAGCACGACGGCAAGTGGGTGCCGCTCAGGGCGAGCGTCAAGGTCAAGAACGGCAGCGCCTACGCGCTGAACGCGAAGATCAACACGAAGGGCACCGAGCACCTGCGGATCGCGGCCGGCAAGACCCACTCCCCCACGGTCACCGTCAAGGTGAGGTGAGGCCGCGGGTCGAACCGAGGCCCCGCAGCAGCAGGTCCACCAGCGAGGCGAAGTCCGCCTCGGCCTCCGGCCGCATCCACTCGCGCGCGTAGCCCGGATCGTGGAAGCGGCCGGTGGCCTGGAAGACGGTCCGGGCCGCCGCGGCCGGGGCGGGCACGGTGAAGGCTCCCGTGCCGGACCCGGCGCCGATGATCTCGGCGAGCTGCCCGGTCAGGTCGTCGATGTGCCCGGTGACCGCCGGGCCGTTCTCGTCGACCAGCACCATGTAGGTGGCGAACAGCTCGGGGTCGTCGCCCGCCTTGCGGCGCTTGGCGTCGAAGAGCGCCCACAGCCAGTCCCGCAGCCGTTCCTCGGGGTCCCGGTCCGCGGCCACTATGCCGGACAGCAGCTGCGAGGTGCGGTCCAGCCACCTCTTCGTCACCGCCTCCCGCAGTGCCGCCTTGGTCCGGAAGTGCCGGTAGACGCTGCCGTGGCTGACGCCGAGGGCACGGGCCACGTCCACCACGGTGGCCTTGGCCGGGCCGTGCCGGCGCAGCACCTCCTCGGTCGCCTCCAGGATGCGTTCGGCGGTGAGGGTGGTGGGGGTGGGGGACGTGGCTGCCATGGCTTAGACGGTACCCAACGCCGTCGTCAGTGCTCGGTGCCGAGGTGGGACATCTGCGCGGCCGGGTAGCGGGTGCCCGCCGCCGCGCCCGGGGGCACCGCCTCCTCGATGGCCGCCAGGTCGGCCGCGTCCAGGGTGACGTCCAGCGCCCCGAGGGACTCCGCGAGCCGCTCGCGGGTGCGGGCGCCGATCAGCGGCACGATGTCGTCGCCGTGGTCCGCGCCCCGCGAGAGCACCCAGGCGATGGCGATCTGGGCGACGGTCACGCCCTTGTCGTCGGCGATCTTCCGGAGCGCCTCGACGAGGTCGAGGTTGTGCTGGAGGTTGTCGCCCTGGAAGCGGGGCGAGAAGGACCGGAAGTCGCCGGCGCCGAGCTGCCGGTCGCGGGTGAAGTGGCCGGAGATCAGGCCCCGGGACAGCACGCCGTACGCGGTGATGCCGATGCCCAGTTCGCGGGTGGTGGGCAGGATCTCCCGCTCGATGTCGCGGGTGATGATCGCGTACTCGATCTGCAGGTCGGAGATGGGCGCGGTGGCGGCGGCCCGGCGGATGTTGTCGACGGAGGCCTCGCTGAGGCCGATGTGCCGGACGTATCCCTGCTCGACCAGTTCGGCGATCGCGCCGACCGTCTCCTCGATCGGCACGTCCGGGTCGACGCGGGCGATCCGGTAGACGTCGATGTGGTCGACGCCGAGGCGCTGGAGGGAGTAGGCGGCGAAGTTCTTCACCGCGGCCGGGCGGCCGTCGTGGCCGATCCAGCTGCCGTCCGGGCCGCGCAGGGCGCCGAACTTGACGCTGGTCAGGGCCCTTTCGCGGTGGGCGGCGGGGGCGGTGCGCAGGGCCTCGCCGACCAGCATCTCGTTGTGGCCCATGGCGTAGAAGTCGCCGGTGTCCAGGAGCGTCACGCCCGCGTCGAGGGCGGCGTGGACGGTGGCGATCGACTCGGCGCGGTCGGCCTCGCCGTACAGCGCGGACATGCCCATGCAACCGAGGCCGAGGGCGGAGACCTGGGGGCCGGTGGAACCGAGGGGGTGGGTGTGCATCGTCATGGCTCCACTGTCGCATGACAGCTGACAGATTTCAATATCTGTCATTCCATACCTGTCGTCGCGGCGGACCGCGGCGGACCCCTTTCTGGTCCAGACCTATTGACGAGAGGTCTGGACCACGAGCACTGTCATGGCTACGACACCTCGCCGCACCCCCACCGGGAGGATCCGTATGCTCCGCCGCGCCCTCAGCCTGCTCGCCGCCGCGCTGGCGACCGCCGCGCTCACCCAGCTGCCCGCCGCCGGGCCCGCGTCCGCCGCCGACACCTGCGCGCTGAAGGCGCGCCCGGCCGGAAAGGTCCTCCAGGGCTACTGGGAGAACTGGGACGGCTCCGCCAACGGCGTCCACCCGCCGTTCGGCTGGACCCCGATCACCGACTCCCGGATCGCCGCGCACGGCTACAACGTGATCAACGCGGCCTTCCCGGTCATCCGCTCCGACGGCACCGCGCTGTGGGAGGACGGCATGGACGCGGGCGTGAAGGTGGCGACGCCCGCGGAGATGTGCGCGGCGAAGGCGGCCGGCCAGACCGTCCTGCTGTCGATCGGCGGCGCGGCGGCCGGTATCGACCTCAGCTCCTCCGCCGTGGCCGACCGGTTCGTCGCGACGATCGTGCCCATCCTGAAGAAGTACAACTTCGACGGCATCGACATCGACATCGAGACCGGCCTGGTCGGCAGCGGTTCGATCGCCCAGCTCTCCACGTCCCAGGCCAACCTGGTCCGCATCATCGACGGGGTGCTCGCCCGGATGCCGGCGGGCTTCGGCCTGACGATGGCCCCGGAGACGGCGTACGTCACCGGCGGCAGCATCACCTACGGCTCGATCTGGGGCGCCTACCTGCCGATCGTGAAGAAGTACGCCGACAACGGCCGGCTGTGGTGGCTCAACATGCAGTACTACAACGGCAGCATGTACGGCTGCTCCGGTGACTCCTACTCGGCGGGCACGGTCGCCGGCTTCACCGCCCAGACGGACTGCCTCAACAAGGGCCTGGTCGTGCAGGGTACGACGATCAGGGTGCCGTACGACAAGCAGGTCCCGGGGCTGCCCGCGCAGCCGGGAGCGGGCGGCGGCTACATGTCACCGAGCCTGGTCTCCCAGGCCTGGAACCACTACGGCACGTCCCTGAAGGGCCTGATGACCTGGTCGATCAACTGGGACGGCTCGAAGAACTGGACCTTCGGCGACAACGTGAAGTCGCTCCAGCACCGCTGACCGCACGGGACCGGCGTGTGGGGTGCCACATGCCGGTAAGTCCCCGGCGGGCCGGGGGATCCTCTCGGGCCGGCGGGTCCCCGCGGGCCGGTGGGGGTTGATCGCGCGGTTCCCCGCGCCCCTGAGGTCGGTCGGGCTCCCCGGCACTCATGACTCACCGCCGCGTCGCCCGAACCAGAACGCCCGCCCTCCGGCCGACCGAGTCGGCTGGAGGGCGGGCGTCTTGGGGTGGAAACGGACCTAGCAGCCCAGCAGGCGCCCCGCGAGGTAGCCCTCGATCTGGTCCAGGGAGACCCGCTCCTGCTTCATCGAGTCACGCTCGCGGACGGTGACCGCGTTGTCCTCGAGCGTGTCGAAGTCGACGGTCACGCAGTACGGCGTGCCGATCTCGTCCTGGCGGCGGTAGCGGCGGCCGATGGCACCGGCGTCGTCGAACTCGATGTTCCAGTGCTGCCGCAGGGCGGCGGCCAGGCCCTTGGCCTTCGGGGACAGCTCGGGGTTGCGGGACAGCGGGAGCACCGCGACCTTGACCGGCGCCAGACGGTGGTCCAGGCGCAGCACCGTGCGCTTCTCCAGCTTGCCCTTGGCGTTGGGCGCCTCGTCCTCGACGTAGGCGTCGAGGAGGAACGCCAGCATCGCCCGGCCGACACCGGCCGCCGGCTCGATGACGTACGGCGTCCAGCGCTCCCCGGCCTCCTGGTCGAAGTAGGAGAGGTCCTGGCCGGAGGCCTTGGAGTGGGCGTTCAGGTCGTAGTCGGTGCGGTTGGCGACGCCCTCCAGCTCACCCCACTCGTTGCCACCGAACTGGAAGCGGTACTCGATGTCGGCGGTGCGCTTGGAGTAGTGGGAGAGCTTCTCCTTCGGGTGCTCGTACCACCGCATGTTCTCCTCGCGCATGCCGAGGCCGGTGTACCAGTTCCAGCGCTGCTCCATCCAGTACTCCTGCCACGTCTCGTCCTCGCCCGGCTTGACGAAGAACTCCATCTCCATCTGCTCGAACTCGCGGGTGCGGAAGATGAAGTTGCCGGGCGTGATCTCGTTGCGGAAGGACTTGCCCATCTGGGCGATGCCGAACGGCGGCTTGCGGCGCGAGGCGACCTGCACCTGGGCGAAGTTGGTGAAGATGCCCTGGGCGGTCTCGGGGCGCAGGTAGGCGACGGAGCCGCTGTCCTGGGTGGGACCGAGGTGGGTGGAGAGCAGGCCCGAGAACTGCTTGGGCTCGGTGAACTGGCCCTTGTTGCCGCAGTTCGGGCAGTTCACGTCCGCCAGGCCGTTCTCGGGGAGGCGGCCGTGCTTGGCCTCGTAGTGCTCCTCCAGGTGGTCCGCGCGGAACCGCTTGTGGCACGCGGTGCACTCGGTCAGCGGGTCCGTGAAGGTGGCGACGTGACCGGAGGCCACCCAGACCTCCGGGGCCAGGATGACGGACGAGTCGAGACCGACCACGTCCTCGCGCGACGTCACCATGTAGCGCCACCACTGGCGCTTCAGGTTCTCCTTGAGCTCGACACCGAGCGGCCCGTAGTCCCAGGCGGCACGCTGTCCGCCGTAGATCTCACTGCACGGGAATACGAAGCCACGGCGCTTGCTCAGGCTGACGATGGTGTCGATCTTGTCGGCGGCCACGGTGCTCTCTTCATTACGACGACGGGCGACGAAGCGAGATGCTTCAGAGCGAATGCTTCAGGTTACCGGCGGGGACTCCCCCTCGGCCAAATCGGTCCCCCATCACGGACAGACCGGACCGGGCTCGCCGAATCTCCCACGAGGGCTTGTTGACAACGGTTTCCATGTTTGTTGAAAATGACTCTCATGAACGTATGTCGTCGCCTCATATCCGCGGCCGCCGCGGCCACCGTCACCGCACTCGGCGCGGCGACCCTCACCGCCTGCGGAGGTGACGCCACGGCGGCCCCGACCGGCAGGTTCGACGTCGTCGCGTCCTTCTACCCGATGGCCTTCCTCGCCGACCGGATCGGCGGGAGTCACGTGCACGTCACCAGCCTCACCTCGCCCGGCCAGGAACCGCACGACCTGGAGATCAGCCCCAGGCAGATCATCGGCATCGAGAAGTCCGACGCCGTCCTCTACCTCAAGAACCTCCAGCCCTCGGTCGACGACGCCGTCGCCCAGTCCTCCGTGGGCACCAAGATCGACGCCGCCTCCCTGACCACGCTGGAACAGCACGGCAACGAGGTCGGCGGCCACGCCGCCGCGCACGACGCCTCCAGGAACGAGGAGGCGTCCGGCCTCGACCCCCACATCTGGCTGGACCCGGTGCGCTACGCCCAGGTCGCCGAAGGGGTCGGCAAGGCCTTCGAGAAGGCCGACCCGGACCACGCGGCCGACTACCGGAAGAACACCGCCGCCCTGGTCGGCGAACTGGACGACCTGAACACCAGGTTCAAGGACGGCCTGGCGAACACCAGGACCAAGGTCTTCATCACCACCCACGCGGCCTTCGGCTACCTCGCCGAGCGCTACGGCCTGACCGAGGAGGCCATCAACGGCCTGGACCCCGAGTCGGAGCCGAGCGTGGCCCGCGTGAAGGACCTGGAGACCATGGCCAGGGCCGACGGCGTCTCCACCGTGTTCTACGAGACGCTCGTCAGCGACAAGACCGCCAGGACCGTCGCCACCGACGCCGGACTGCGGACGGACGTCCTCGACCCGATCGAGGGGATCACCGGCAAGTCCCGCGGCAAGGACTACTTCGCGGTCCAGGAGGCCAACCTCAAGGCCCTTCAGAAGGCCCTGGGCGCCAAATGAGGGGAGAGAAGAAGATGACCGGCGAACCCGTCATATCCCTGCGCGGTGTCACCGCCGAGCTGGGTTCACGCCCCGTGCTGCGCGGCATCGACCTGACCGTGCACCGCGGCGAGGTCGTCGCGCTGCTCGGCGCGAACGGCTCCGGCAAGTCCACCGCCATCCGCACGGTCATCGGCCAGGTGCAGGCCACCGGCGGCGAGATCGCCCTGTTCGGCACCCCGCGCCGCGCCTTCCGCGACTGGTCGCGGGTCGGCTACGTCCCGCAGCGCACCACCGCCGCGGGCGGCGTCCCCGCCACCGTCACCGAGGTCGTCTCGGCCGGCCTCCTCTCCCGCACCCGCTTCGGCCTCTTCCGCAAGGCCGACCACCAGGCGGTACGGGACGCGCTCGGCCTGGTCGGGATGGCCGACCGGGCCAGGGACAACGTCGAGGCGCTCTCCGGCGGCCAGCACCAGCGGGTGCTGATCGCCCGCGCCCTGGTCGCCCGGCCCGAGCTGCTGATCATGGACGAGCCGATGGCGGGCGTGGACCTGGCCAGCCAGGAGATCCTCGCGCGGACCCTGCGCGGGCAGGTCGAGCGGGGCACCACGGTCCTGCTGGTCCTGCACGAACTGGGGCCGCTGGAGCCGCTGATCGACCGCGCGGTCGTCCTGCGCGACGGCTGCGTCCTGCACGACGGGCCGCCCCCGCGGGCGGTGGGCCAGCACGCGCTGCCCGGCCACGACCACGTCCACCCCCACGACGAGCACACACCACTGCGCACGGGACTGCTGAGCTGATGGACTTCCTGAACTACGCCCTCATGCAGCGGGCCCTGCTCGCCGCCGTCCTGGTCGGCATCACCGCGCCCGCCGTCGGCATCTACCTGGTCCAGCGCCGCCAGGCCCTGATGGGCGACGGCATCGGCCACGTGGCGATGACCGGCGTCGGCCTCGGCTTCCTGCTCTCCACCTCCCCGGTGTGGATGGCCACGGCCGTCTCCGTCCTCGGCGCGATCCTGATGGAGCTGATCCGCTGGTACGGCCGCACCCGCGGCGACATCGCCCTCGCGATGCTCTTCTACGGCGGCATGGCCGGCGGGGTGATGCTGATCAACCTCGCGCCGGGCGGCTCCAACGCCAACCTGATGTCGTACCTCTTCGGCTCGCTGTCGACGGTGTCGGACTCGGACGTGACCGCGATCTGCGTGCTCGCCGGCTTCGTCCTGCTGGTCACCCTCGGGCTGCGCCGGCAGTTGTTCGCGGTCAGCCAGGACGAGGAGTTCGCGCGGGTGACCGGCCTGCCGGTGCGGGCGCTGAACCTGCTGACGGCGATCACGGCGGCGGTCACGGTGACGGTCGCGATGCGGGTGGTGGGCCTGCTGCTGGTGTCGGCGCTGATGGTGGTCCCGGTGGCCGCCGCCCAGCAGCTCAGCCGCAGCTTCGCGGCCACCTTCGCGATCGCCGTCGCGATCGGTGTGACGGTGACGATCGGGGGCACGATCACGTCGTACTACCAGTACGTTCCGCCGGGCGCGACGATCGTGCTGCTGACCATCGCGGCGTTCGTCGTGCTGAGTCTGCTGGCCGCACCGCTGGCCCGGCGACGCGCCCGTGCGGCGGCCGCCCGGCGGCCCGCCGGGGATCCCGCGGAGTGCGCGATTCCGGCCGGCCGGCAGGCCGCCGACGAGATCGGCGTCTGACCGGGCGCACTCCGGGCTGGCACAATGGCCCGGCAGAAGCAGTGATGTGAGGAGGCAACCGGTGACGACCGCTGGACCGCCCGTGAAGGGCCGCTCGACCCGTCAGCGGGCAGCCGTGGCGGCGGCCCTGGACGAGGTCGACGAGTTCCGCAGCGCACAGGAACTGCACGACATGCTCAAGCACAAGGGCGACTCGGTGGGCCTCACCACGGTGTACCGCACCCTCCAGAACCTCGCCGACGCCGGCGAGGTCGACGTCCTGCGCACCTCGGAGGGCGAGTCGGTGTACCGGCGCTGCTCCACCGGCGACCACCACCACCACCTGGTCTGCCGCGTGTGCGGCAAGGCGGTGGAGGTGGAGGGACCCGCCGTCGAGAAGTGGGCGGAGGCGATCGCCGCCGAGCACGGCTACGTCAACGTCGCGCACACCGTCGAGATCTTCGGGACGTGCGCGGACTGCGCCGGGACCGCGGGAAGCTGCTGAGCCGCCCGCGCTACCCGCGCGTGATGTGCCGGTCGAGGAGCGCGCGCAGCCGGTCGACGTCGGCCGGGTCCGAGAGGCCGCGCTTGGGCAGCATCGTGAACGCGATCGCGCCCTTGGTGTCGCTGAACGTCACGAAGAGTTCGGGAGTCTCGCGGTAGCGGGGCTGCGCCACCCAGTCGACCGTGGTCGAGGTGTGGTCGGTGGTCACCGTCACCCCCGACGCCGTGACGACCGCCCGGAAGACGCCGTTGCGTGCGGCCAGGCGCTGCATGGCCCGTCCCATCAGCCTCGGGAGGACGAGCAGCAGGGCCACGAAGGCGACGAGGCCGACCAGCAGACCCACGTTGGCGTTCTGCCCGGTGAGCATCAGGAGGACCTGCAGGGCGGCCACCGCGGAGGCCACGCCGATCATCCAGTACTCCCGTCGCCCGCCCCTGCTGAACCGACGGCGCTCCCGCGATATCGCGACGAAGTCCCTCGCCGTCGGCACGAACTCCAACTCGACCGTGTCCGGCACGGAGTTCTGCCCCAGATTCATGTCCATGACCATGGTGCGGATCGTAGCGGCGCCGGTCAGTTCCGGTCGAAGCACTTCTCCAGCTCGTCGAGGCGGTAGAAGGTGCTGCCCCTGGAGATCGGCCTGCAGCCGGCCTTGAAGGGGATCTCCTTCTCGTCGTAGAGCATCCGCACCAGGTAGTCGTCGCCCTTGCGGAAGACGTCCCACTGGATGTTGGAGGCGAGCGGGGCGACCTCGGCGCCGCGCCAGGGGTTGTTCGCGTACGTGTACGTCCGGCCCGGCTTCGCGGGCCTCCCACTGCCGGGCAGGCCCATCAGCGCGGCCAGCGGGATGATCTCCTCGGCGTGGGTGAAGCGGAGTTCGGCGCCCAGCGTGCCGGTGCCGTCCCGCTCGGCCTCGACCTGCTTGAAGAGGTCGTCCAGGAGGGGGCTCGCCATCCTGTAGGTGATGTCGCTGTCCGCGAAGCTCGGGCCCTTCTCGTAGAAGTCCTCGGCGTCGCCGAGGTAGCCGAACCAGGACGCGTCACGCGGGGCGACGTAGCGCTCGAAGTCCCAGCCCTTCCCGTCCGGGCTCTCCTCGCTCATCGCGGGCGCGATGGCGTAGAGGTTGTACACGGCCTCGGCGGCGGTGACGTCGGAGGCGACGGCGGAGAACTCGCCGTCGGCGACGCGCCGCACGAACGCCGGCCGGAAGATCCTGCCGAGGACCCGGGCGGCCGCCCGGTGGGTGGCCGGCCGGTCGGTGACCGACTCCAGGGTCGAGGCGAGCCGCTCGTCGCTCGCCAGCCACTTCTGGTAGTCGGCGCCGCCGGCGGACTTGTGGAAGTAGAGCAGGTCCTTGTCGACCCGGGCGGGGCCGAGCGAGGCCTTCAGCGCCGGGTCGGCGTCGGTGAGGGCGGTGGCGAAGACCGTGCCGCTGTCCACCGCGCGGCCCTGGCCCGAGCTGACGACGTCGATCTTCTCGCCGTTCTTCGCGATCGCGGAGAACAGACCCGGCAGGCGCTGCTCCAGGCGGACGGCGGTGGCGCGGAGCTCGTCCTTGCCGCGGCCGCTGAGGTTGCCGTACCCGACGGTGCTCATGGCCGTTTCGAGGGCCTGTACGTCCGGGCCGAACTCCTGGCCGAGGCGGGTGAGTTGACCGTCGGCCCGGGCCCGGTCCCAGAGCGCGAGGACCGTGTCGCCGTCCTCGCCGTCGGTGGCGGAGCGCGACCCGTGCCGGGAGACGTTCTCGGTGAAGACGGCGGTGTAACCGGCGGGCGGCTGCCGGTAGGCGCGCGGGTTCTGGCCGGGGGCGTACACGGCCTTGGTGCCGTAACTGTCGCGGTGGGCGGGCCCGTTGTCCGCGGCGTGCGCGGGCAGCGCCGCCAGCAGCAGGGCGCCAAGGGCGAGAACAGGGGTGACACGGTTCATGAGAGACCGTCCAGGGGCGGGAGACCGGGTCCGGGCGTGAACTCCCGCATCCTGGACGCTTCTCGTGAACGGCGGGTGGCCGTCACTCGCCGGGGTGGTTGCCCTCCATGGCCAGCAGCTCCTCGTTGGGAATGGCGCCGCCGAACCGGCGGTCCCGGGAGGCGAATTCGAGGCACGCGCGCCACAGGTCGCGGCGGTCGAAGTCGGGCCACAGGACGTCCTGGAAGACCATCTCGGCGTAGGCGCTCTGCCAGAGCAGGAAGTTGGAGGTGCGCTGCTCGCCGCTGGGGCGCAGGAACACGTCCACGTCCGGCATGTCGCCGTAGTACATGTGCTTCTGGATGGTCTTCTCGGAGATCTTCGACGGGTCGAGCCGGCCGGCCTTGACCTCCTCGGCGATCGACTGCACCGCGTCGGCGATCTCGGCGCGGCCGCCGTAGTTCATGCAGAAGTACAGGGTGAGCAGGTCGTTGTCCTTGGTCTGCTCCTGGGCGACCTGGAGTTCCTTGGCGACCGACTTCCACAGCCGGGGCATCCGGCCCGCCCAGCGCACCCGGATGCCGAGCTCGTCGAGCTGGTCGCGGGTCTTGCGGATGAAGTCGCGGTTGAAGTTCATGAGGAAGCGGACCTCTTCGGGCGAGCGCTTCCAGTTCTCGGTGGAGAAGGCGTAGAGGGAGATGTTGCGGACGCCGATCTCGATGGAGCCCTGGAGCACGTCGAGGACGCGCTCGGCGCCGACCTTGTGCCCCTCGGTGCGCGGCAGCCCGCGCTCCTTGGCCCAGCGGCCGTTGCCGTCCATGACTATGGCCACATGGCTCGGGACCAGCTCGCCCGGGAGCTTGGGCGGGCGGGCACCGGACGGGTGCGGTTCCGGCGTCCTGTACTCGCGGCGCCGGCTCCCCAGGATCCCGCGTACGACCATGTGCTTCTCGTCTCCCTCTGAGCTTTTCGCTAGCTTTTCTCGACGTACCTGAGCGAGCGCAGCCCCCGCTCCAGGTGCCAGTGCAGATAGGCGGACACCAGCCCGCCGCCCTCCCGGACGTGCCGCGCCTCGGCCGCGTCCGCCGTCTCCCAGTCTCCCGTAAGCAGCGCGCCGAGGAGAACCAGGGTCTGCGGCGAGGGTACGACGCTGCCGGGCACCCGGCAGTCGACGCAGACGCTGCCGCCCGAGGCCACCGAGAAGAAACGGTTCGGACCGGGCATACCGCACTTGGCGCAGGAGTCGAAGCTCGGGGCGTAGCCGTTGACGGCCAGGGAACGCAGCAGGAAGGCGTCGAGGACGAGGTGGGGCGCGTGCTCGCCGCGGGCGAGTGTCCGCAGCGCCCCCACCAGCAGCAGGTACTGCTGCACGGCCGGTTCGCCCTCGTGGTCCGTGAACCGCTCGGCGGTCTCCAGCATGGCGGTCCCGGCGGTGTAGCGCGCGTAGTCGGCGACGATCCCGCCGCCGTACGGCGCGATGGTCTCGCTCTGCGTGCACAGTGGCAGCCCGCGCCCGACCAGTTCGCTCCCCCGCGCGAAGAACTGCACGTCGACGTGGGAGAACGGCTCCAGCCGGGCCCCGAACTTCGACTTGGTCCGCCGCACCCCGCGCGCGACGGCCCGCACCCGGCCGTGTTCACGGGTGAGCAGCGTGATGATCCGGTCCGCCTCACCCAGCTTCTGGGTGCGCAGCACGATGCCGTCGTCGCGGAACAGACTCATGGGCCCATTCTGCCCTGCCGGGCCGCAGGACCGGTCCGCACCGGAGCCTTCACGGCACCTCGCCGCGGCTGCGGGCGTCGGCGTGGGCGGTCGCCGCGCTGAGCCGTTCGGCCTGGGTCGCGATCCGGACGGCGTCCGGGCGGGCGTCCCACTCCCGTCCGCCCCCGTACGGCCTCAGCTGCACGTAGGGGCCTTCGTGCCCCATGACGACGCCCAGCCGTCCGGTGCGGGTGTCGACGGCGCAGGAGCCGGCGGGGAGAGTCTTCGCGTTCACCTCACCTGGCTCCCCCGCCCCCGGGAGTTTCACGCTTCGCATCACCGGGGTGGCGCTGCGTGCCTACACTCGGCCGGAGTCCGTCCCGGAGTCCGTCCCGGAGTCCGTCCCGGAGTCCGTCCCGGAGTCCGTCCCGGGGTCCGGGCGCCGGTCAGGCGGTCCCGGTCACATCAGGCCCGCCGCGGCGAGGTGCTTGCCGACGCGGCCGGTCTCCGTCTCCGACAACGGCACCTGCGGCTCCGCGGTGACCGGGGACCCGATGACCCCGCGCAGGTGCAGCGCCGCCTTGAACGCGCCCAGCGCCGCCGAGCTGCCGCCCATCCGGCGCCCGTCCCCGGCGTGGACCATCCCGAACAGCCCGCACAGCCGCTCCTGTTCGGCCCGCGCCCGCTCCCAGTCACCGGCCCGGCACAGCCGGTGCAGGCGGACGTAGCCGTCCGGGTCGACGTTGGCGAGGCCGGGCACCGCCCCGTCGGCGCCGAGCGCGAGGGCCGAGTCGACGGTGAGCTCGGAGCCGGTCAGCGCGCTGAAGCCGGACAGGCCCCGGCTGCCGGTGACGACCTCCCGGAAGGCCGCCAGGTCGCCGCTGGAGTCCTTCAGGCCGGCCAGCGTCCCCTCGCCGGCCAGTTCCAGCACCAGGTCCGCGGGGAGCTTGGTGTGGACGGCGGACGGGATGTCGTAGGCGATGACCGGGACCGGCGAGCCCTCCGCGACCAGGCGGAAGTGGCGGGCGATCTCGGCCGGGTGGGTGCGGGTGTAGAAGGGGGCGGTGACGACCACCGCGTCCGCGCCGGCCGAGGTGACGGACTCGACGTGGTCCAGGACCCGGGGGGTCGTCATGTCGATGACGCCCGCCAGGACCGGGAGCCGGCCGGCCGCGTGGGCGGCCACCGTCTCGGTGACCACCCGGCGCTGCCGGTCCGTCAGGTACGCCGCCTCCGAGGTCGAGCCGAGCACGAACAGGCCGTCCACCCCGGCCGCGACCAGATGGTCCACGAGCCTGCGCAGGGAGGGGACGTCCACCTCGCGGTCCGGTGTCAGGGGGGTGCAGACGGGCGGTACGACACCGGTCAGCGGGGTGGTCAGCGTCATCAGGTCTCCCTGGGCAGGCTGTGGCTCGGCTGGTCCTCCTGCACAGGATGGTGACAGCGGTAGCGGTGACCCTCGCGTGACGCGGCCGTGAAGTCAGGCATGCGGACGGCACACTCGTCGTCCGCCCGCCAGCAGCGGGTGCGGAACGGGCACCCGGACGGCGGCCGGGTCGCCGAGGGCACCGGACCGGTCAGCGGGATGGGGTCGATCGGGCGGAGCAGGCCGGGGGCGGCGGAGAAGAGGGCCCTGGTGTACGGGTGCCGGGCGTGGTCGGTGACCTCGGCGGCCGGGGTCTCCTCGACGATCCGCCCCAGGTACATGGTGATCACCCGGTCGCTCATCCGGCGGACCGTCTGGATGTCGTGGGAGACGAAGACCATGGCGAGGCCGAGCCGCTCGCGCAGGTCCAGGAGGAGGTTGAGGATCTGCGCGCGGACCGAGACGTCCAGCGCGCTGGTGGGTTCGTCCGCCACCACCAGGCCGGGGTCCAGGGCCAGCGCCCGTGCGATCGCCACCCGCTGGCGCTGCCCGCCGGAGAGCCGGCCCGGCAGGGCCTCGGCGAGGCCCCGGTCCAGGCCGACGAGGCTCATCAGCTCCCGTACCCGGTCCTCCCGTTCGGCCTTCGTGCCGCGCTCGTGGACGTCCAGCGGATCGCGCAGGATGCGCCGGACCGGCAGCCTGCGGTTGAGGGCCGTCGACGCGTCCTGGAAGATCATGCCGGTGCCGGCGCCGACCGTCGAACGGCGTTCGGCCGGGGACATCGACCACAGGTCGCGGCCGTGGAAGGCGACCGTGCCCGAGGTCGGCCGCTGGATGCCGACCAGGACCTTCGCCAGCGTCGACTTCCCGCACCCCGACTCGCCGACCACGCCGACCGTCTCGCCGCGCGCCACGGTGAGGTCGGCGCCGGTCAGCGCGTACACCCGCTCCCCGCCGAGGAGGCCGCCGCCGCGGGCCCGGTGCACCACGTGGACGCCGGTCAGCTCCACCGCGCTCACGTCACCGCCTCCGTGCTCACCAGGTCGACGGCCGGATGGTGGCAGGCCGCGGTGTGGACGGGGGAGCCGGTGAGGTCCGGTGCGGTGGCCCGGCAGACGCCGCTCGCCGCCGGGCAGCGGTCCGCGAAGCGGCAGCCCGCCGGGAAGCCGGCCGGGGACGGCACCACGCCCGGGATCTGGGTGAGGCGTTCGGCACCGGACTCCAGCGACAGCACGCTGCCGAGCAGGCCGCGGGTGTAGTGGTGGGTCGGGGAGCCCACCAGCTCGGCCGTGACGCCGGTCTCGACGAGCTGCCCGCCGTACATCACCACCACCCGGTCGGTGACGTCGGCGACGAGGGCCAGGTCGTGGGAGACCAGGATCAGCGCGAAGCCGAGCTCCTCGCGCAGCCGCAGCAGGAGCTCCATCACCTGGGCCTGGACGGTGACGTCGAGGGCGGTGGTCGGTTCGTCGGCGATGATCAGGCGGGGGTCCCGGGAGAGGGCCATCGCGATCAGGACACGCTGGCGCTGGCCGCCGGAGAGCTCGTGCGGGTAGCTGCGGAGGGTCCGGCCGGGGTCCAGGCCGACGAGGGCGAGGAGTTCGGCGGGGGTGCGGTGGCCGCCGCGTCTGGTCAGCTGCCTGAGCTGGGCGGCGACGGTCATGGAGGGGTTCAGGGAGGACAGGGCGTCCTGGTGGACCATCGCGATCTCGTGGCCGAGGAGGCGGCGGTGGGGGGTGGTGAGGTCGACGGGCGGGCGCGGGTGCGTTCCCGCGCCGGCGTCGAAGAGGATCTCGCCCGTCACCCTGGCCGTCCTCGGCTGCAGACCCATGATCGTCAGAGCCGTCAGGGACTTTCCGCAGCCCGACTCCCCCACCAGGCCCAGGACCTCGCCGGGATACACCTCGAAGCCGATGCCGTCGACGACGTCCACGCCCCGGTGGCGGTCGCCGAAGCCGATCGCGAGGTTCCTGACCGACAGCACCGGTGGGCCCTCCCGGGACGGCAGCGGGCGGGCCCGGGCCCGCAGCCGTCCGGCGGCCTCGGCCAGTGAGGGAAGGTCCACGACCCCGCCCCGCCCGACGGCCTCGACCGGATCGGTCCCCACCGGATCGGCCTCCACCGGATCGCCCTCCGCCGGATCGGTACCCGCCGGTTCCGTCTCCCGAGCCGCCGGTGAGGCCCAGGCGTCCGAGACGCCCTCGGAGAGGACGTTCAGGGACAGGACGGTGAGCAGGATCAGCAGGCCCGGGAAGAGGGTCGCCCACCAGCCGCCGGTGAGCACCATGTTCCGGCCGTCCGCGATGACACTGCCCCAGGACGGGTCCGGGGGCCGCACGCCCGCGCCGATGAAGGACAGGGACGCCTCGAAGACGATCGCCTCGGCGACCTGGACCGTGCAGAAGACCAGGACGGGGGCGAGGCAGTTGACCGCCACGTGGCGTACGACGATGTGCGGGGTGCGGGCCCCGATCACGCGCTCCGCGGTGACGTAGTCCTCGCCGTACTGGTCCAGGACGTTCGCCCGTACGACCCGTGCCACCGGCGGGGTGAAGAGGAAGGCGATCGCGCAGATCAGGACCGTGATGCCGCCGCCGAAGACGGCGACCAGGACGGCGGCCAGGGCGATGCCCGGGAACGCCATCACCACGTCCAGGCAGCGCATCAGGGTCTCGTCGACGCCCTTGCGGGAGGTGGCCGCGAGGGCGCCGAGCAGGGCCCCGGCGACCAGGGCGAGGCCGGTCGCGCCGAGGCCGATCGCCAGCGACCATCGGGCGCCGTACATCAGCCGGCTGAGGATGTCCCGGCCGAGGCTGTCCTGGCCCATCCAGTGGCCGGCGGAGGGGTGCCCGGTGCCGTCGACGGGGGTCTGCTGGGCGAGGGGGTCGTCGGGCGCGAGCAGGGGCGCGCAGGCGGCCACCAGGGCGACCAAGGCCAGGAGGACGAGGGCCGCCCTGGACGGCGGGGGGAGCCTGCGCAGCCGGACGCCGGGCCGGGCCAGGGCGGTGGTGAGGGCCGAGCGGGTGGACGTCGTCATGCCGCCTCCCTCAGACGGGGGTTGACCAGCAGGTAGAGGACGTCGATGACGAGGTTGACGACGACGAAGCCGGTCGCGGTGGTGAGGACCACGCCCTGGACGACGGCCGGGTCGCCGTTCTGCACGGCGTCGATCATCAGCTTGCCCATGCCGGGCAGGGCGAAGACGGTCTCGATGACGACGGCGCCGCCGAGCAGGTAGCCGACCCGCAGGCCGAGCACGGTCAGGGGGTTGACGAGGGCGTTGCGCAGGACGTTGCGGCCGATCACGACGTGGGGCGGCAGGCCGCTGCCGATCGCCGTGCGCACGTAGTCCCTGTCGAGTTCCTCGACCACCGAGGTGCGGACGATCCGGGTGAGCTGGGCGGCGACCGGGAGGGAGAGCGCGAGGGCGGGCAGGGTCATGGTCCGCAGCCAGCCGGTGACGGAGTCCTGCGGGTTGATGTAGCCGCCGGAGGGGAACCAGCCCCGGCCGACCGCCAGGTACTGGATCATCAGCAGTGCCAGCCAGAAGGCGGGGGCGGCGACGCCGACGAGGGAGAGCGCCCGGACCGCCTGGTCGGGCCAGCGGTCGCGGTGGACGGCTGCCGTGACGCCGCCGGCCAGTGCCAGGACGACCGCGATGCCGAGGCCGAGGAAGGTCAGCTGGAGGGTGAGCGGCAGGGCGGTGGCGACCTGGTCGAGGACCGGGGTGCGGGTGAGGGCACTGGTGCCGAGGTCCCCGTGGAGCAGGCCCTCGACGAAGTGGACGTAGCGCAGGGGCAGGGGGTCGAGCAGGCCGTTGCGTGCGCGGAAGTCGTGGAGTTGCCGCGGGGTGGGGTTGGCGCCCTGGAAGAACGCGGACGCCGGGTCGACGTCGGAGAAGCGCATCACCAGGAACACGAACAGGGCGATGCCGAGCAGCAGCGGCACCAGCAGGGCGACGCGGCGCAGCAGGATGCGCAGGACGGCGTTCATGCCGTCAGACCCACTTGGCCGTCAGGACGTTGATACCGGGGTAGGGCTGGGCCCTTATGCCGGTGACCCGGCGCGGGTCCCAGGCGGTGATCAGCTCGTTGTGGACGACCGGGTAGAGGACGGCCTGTTCGGCGACGATGTCGACGTAGTCCTGGATCATCGTCCTCTTCCTGTCCGGATCCGGTTCGCGGGTGGCCGCGTCCATGTCCGCGAAGAGCCGCTTGGCGACGGCGTCGTCGGCCCACCGGGCGTAGCCCGTCCAGAGGTTCTCGGGGCCGTAGTTGTAGTGCATGACCAGGTCGGCGTCGAGGCCGAACTGGTTGGGGTTCGAGACGGCGGCGACGACCTGGTAGTCCTGTCTCTGGTCCATCTTGGTGAACACGGCCGTGGTCTCCTGCGGGGAGAGGGTCGTGGCGACGCCGATCGCGTCCCAGCACGACTTGATGGTGGGCAGGCAGTCGACGAGCCAGCTCACGTTGACGGCGAGGATGTCGATCCGGAGCCCGCTGACGCCGGCGGCCGCCAGGAGCGCCTTCGCCCGGCCGGGGTCGTACCCGTAGACCGTCTTCGCTCTGCGGTAGGCGGGGTTGGCCTCGTCCAGGAAGGAAGTCGCCGCCTTTCCGTGGCCCTTGAGGGCGACCTCGACGATCTTCTCCTTGTCGATGGCGTAGTGCAGGGCCTGGCGGACCCGGACGTCGTCGAAGGGCTTGTGCCGCGTGTTGAACATCAGGAACAGGTTGTTCATCCCGGCGCCGCCGCCGACCGACAGTCCGCCGCGCCGGAGGCGGTCGATGTTGGCGTAGGGGATGTTGTCGGAGATCTGCGCGCCCGCGTCGGCTCCGGAGATCCTCGCCACCCGGGAGGCCGCGTCGACGACGGTCAGCCAGTTCATCCGCCGGAAGGCGGGCCTGCGGGGGCCGTTGTACCCGCCGTACGCGGCGAAGGTGGTGTTCGACTTCGGGTGGTGCGCGGTCTGCCGGTACGGCCCGGTGCCGACCGCGAGTCCCTTGATCGCGTCGTCCCAGGCGCCGGGCCGGGAGAAGACGTGCCGCGGCATGATCTTGGCGAGGGTGAGCCGGGCGATCCCGTCCGGGAAGGGGAATCCGAGGACCAGGTCGACGGTCCGGGTGTCGACCCCGCGGACCTCCTTCAGCCAGCCCGTGAAGAAGCCCTTGGCGAGGGTCTGGGTGCCCGGGTCGAGGATCCGGTCGAAGACGAAGACGACGTCGTCGGCGGTGACCGGCCTGCCGTCGTGGAAGGTGGCGCCGGGGCGCAGGGTGAACCGCCAGGTGGTGGCGGACGGGTCGGCGGGCAGCCGGGTCGCCAGCGCCGGGTAGGGGGCGCGGGTGATCGGGTCGGTGTCGGCGAGGCCCTCGTAGATGTGGTTGTTGGCGGCCATCGCGAACGCGGACGCGGTCTGGGTCGGGTCCCAGCTGCCGTCGTTGCCGTAGCCGATGACGGCGGTGAGGGTGCGGTCCGCGCCGGTGCCGCCGAGGTCGATCGTGGACCTGGGGCCGCAGCCCGGCAGCGTCGTCAGCGAGGCGGCCGCCCCCAGGGCTCCGGCGTGTCTCAGGAACGTCCTGCGGCCATGGGTCGCCTCGTCGCGCACGGTGCCTCCAGCGTGGGGGAAAGGAGACGTCGGACGTCATGTGATAGCGCGACCATAAGAGGGGGTTTCGGGGCGGTCAAGGCAGCACACACGAATGGCGTAAACCATCAGAGGTCGGACCAATGGTGCGGGGGCGAGCCGGGGGCGGGCGTGCCCGGCGCCCTCGCCCCCGGCGGTCGCGGCGCCAAGGGCTGTCCCGTGATCCCCGGCGGGTCGGCGCACGGCGTGAGAAGCGGTGCATCGCAAGGCGGAGGGTCGACCTCATACCGGGCGTATTCGGGCGGCCCCGACAACGCTGCGAGGTGCCGTAGCCGTCGTCGTGCGCCCGCCGGGGATCACGGGACAGCAGCCCTCAGGGGAGCGTCTTCTCGTAGGACCTGTCCTGGTCGGAGTCGTAGACGAGCTTGCCGGTCCGGTCGTATCCCCTGACCCGGGGCGCCTCGGTGACCTGCCGGTCCAGGGTGCCGGTGGCGACGAACCAGCCGTGGTCCAGCACGGCCTCGCGTGTGCTGTCGCCGTAGGAGACGGTCACCTTGCCGACCGAGCCGCGGCAGGCGCCGACGAAACCCCACCGGAACGGCAGCTTCCAGTGCCCCTTGTCGAGGTAGGACTGCTGGTAGAGCCTGCCGGCGTTCATGTCGGGGGCCACCGCGACCAGGGAGTCGCCGAAGGGGTCGCCGAGGCTGGTGTTCAGCCCCTGCGCCTCGCCGCCCTTGACCGTGCAGATCAGCCGGGCCGGCGTGGGCCGCGCGCGCACGGCGACCACGGAGAAGCCGTCGCCGGGCGAGTTGGCGTCACCGGTGGCCTTCATCGCGAGGACGATCCGGTAGTCGGCGGCCGTTCCGAGGTCGCGGTAGGTGGGGTCCTTGGCGATGTGGTTCGCCCTGTTGTACGCGATGCACCGGTCGAGCCCGTCGGCGGCCTGCTGGTAGCCGATGCCGTCGAGGAGCTGCCCCGTTGTCGCGGGCCGCGCCGGGCCGGACGGCACCGGCGTCGGCGTCGGCGTCGGGCGGGCGCTGGCCCGCACGGACGGATCGGGCCGCGCCGGGGTCACCGCGGCACCCCCGCCGCCGCCGATCGCGTACGCGCCGACCGGCAGGACCGCCAGGATCGCCAGCGCCGCCCCGGTCACCCCGAGGCGCCGGCGGCGGCGCTCCAGCACGCCCCGCCGCCGGATCTCCGGATACGGCACCGGGGGCGGCCGCAGAGCCGAGGCGTCCCCCGCCAGCAGCGTGCGGATCCGGTCCTCGAAGTCCGGATCGGCCTGCGTGCCCTGCTTCTCGCCGCTCACCTGGTGCCTCCCTGCCCGGATCCCGCGTGGCTCATGGCCTGGGCGAGCCCGGGAAACGTACGCAACTTCGCCAGGCCCTTGGAGGCCTGGCTCTTGACCGTGCCCGGGGAGCAGCCCAGCACGTCGGCGACCTCCGCCTCGGACAGGTCCTCCCAGTACCGCAGCACCACCACCGCGCGCTGCCTGGACGGCAGTTGCGCGAGGGCGGCGAGCAGGGTGCCGCGCTCGTCGGCCCGGGAGACCGCGTCGTCGTACCCGGCGCGCTCGGGCGGCGCGGCGGTCAGCGACTCCGTGACCCGTCGCTTGCGGAACCGGTCGCTGTTGCAGCTGACCAGCATGCGGCGGACGTACGCCTCCGGACGGTCGGTGCCGGAGACCCGGCGCCACGACCGGTACGCCTTCGCCAGCGCGGTCTGCGTGAGGTCCTCCGCGTGGTGCGGGTCACCGGTGAGCAGATAGGCGGTCCGCACCAAGTGGGACCACCGTGCTCTGACGAATTCCTGGAACTGGGCCTCGAGTTCGGCCTGCATGAGCCACCCCCCTCGCCCTCCAGACCACCGGCGGCGCCGATTCGGTTGCCCGGTTCGGGGCGGCGGCCCGTGGCGGGCCGCCGGGCTCACTACCGGGGCGCCGCGACCCGCCGGAACTCGATGGTGTCGTACGCCGTCCGCGTGCCCGTCTCGTACAGCACCCCCGCCGTGCTCCTGTCCACCTGCACCAGGTCCGAGTAGGCGGCCTTCTGTCCGGACAGGGTCAGCAGCATGTCGAAGCTGATGCCCTCGTCGGTGCTGGTCCACAGGGCCATGGCCTTGCGAGCCGTCGGGACCGAGGGGGCGGAGAACAGCAACGGGGCGTCGAAGCCCTGCAACTGGAGGACCGACCCTTCGACCACCGGGACCTGGCGCAGGCTCGGCTGGACGGTGTAGACCGCGTCCAGGCTCTCGCCGCCGTCGCTCGACCAGGCGTCGAGGCGGTTGCCCGGGCTGCTGCCGTTCTGGTCCCGGGCGTTGAAGTAGATCCGGCCGCCGGGTAGTTGGGCGGCGGTCGTCTCGTTGACGTTGTCCCGGCCGGTGTAGGACTCGTCGACGAAGCCGAGATGCCAGCTGCGGCCGCCGTCGTCGCTGTAGATGGCGTGGCCGCCGTAGTACCTGGCCTCCTGGCCGGTGTCGGCGGAACCGGGGCGCGGTGTGCCGGAGTGGTCTGCGGCGACGATAAGGCGGCCGCGGTGCGGTCCCTCGGTGACGGCGACGGCGTGGCCGGGACCGGTGGCGTACCAGCGCCAGCCGGCGGGCTTGACCTGCGCCGTGATCTCCCGTGGCGCGGTGAAGGACCGGCCGTCGCTCCTGCTGCGCTGCACGAACACCCGGCGGCTCTGCTCCTTGGTGACCTGGCCGCGCATGATCTGCGCCTCGCTCACCGAGCCGTCGTTGTAGGTGGTCACCAGGACGACCTCGCCGGTGCGCGGGTCGACCACGGGTGCCGGGTTGCCCCGGGTGTTCCCCTTGCCGTCGGCCACCACCTGGAGCGGGCCCCAGGTGCAGCCGCCGTCGGCGGAGCGCCTGAGCACGACGTCGATGTCACCGCTGTCGCCGGTGGTGGTGTGCCGGCCCTCGGCGAAGGCGAGCAGGGTGCCGTGCCAGGTGCGGACGGCGGCCGGGATGCGGTACTGGGCGTAGCCGCCCGCGCCGGACACGTACGGCACGGAGGACTCGCAGGTGGCCGCCCAGGCCCTGGGCTGGACGGTGAACGCCCCGAGCAGCAGGGCGGCGGCGAGGGAGATCCGGCTCACACGGGTCGCAGAAGACACATGGCTCACCCTTCCATGGTCCTCCCCGCCGGTTCCACCGCACTCCCGCAACGGCCGAACGGGTCGGGCGCTCTGGCGCACCGTCAGGTCAGGAGGGGGTACGGGCCGCGGCCAGCAGGCGGGTCACGTCGGCGGCGCAGATGGTCAGGGCGGCGCCGACGGTGCCGAGGACCTCGCGTTCGGCGTTGGTGTAGGGGCCGTCGGCGAGCGCGATCCGGGCGGCCTGCAGGAGCAGGGACTCGCGGCCGCCGGGGGCGAGGTGCGGGGCCAGCGGGTCGAGGGCCTCGTGCAGCTCTATCGCGAGGCTCGCCCCGCCGGGCTGTTCGAAGACCCGGCCGGTGTCGGCGGCGAGCGCGTCGACGAGCGCGCCGAGCCGGTCCTCCGTGGCGTCCTCGAAGCCGGCCGCGCGGACCGTGGCCGCGGCCGCCTCCAGGGAGGGGCGGGCACAGGTGCCGCCCGCGGCGAGGACGGCGAGGGCGACGGTGTGCACGGCGTCGCGGAGCATCGCCGAGAAGCGCGAGGTGGTGGGGTGGTCGAGCACGTCGGTGCCGAAGTGGCGGCGGCAGGCGGCGCACTCCACGACCGGCCCGGTGGTGCCGCGCGGCAGTACGGGCACGCCGAGCAGGGTGAAGCGGCGACGGCCGGTGAGCCGCTGGTAGTTGCGGTCGCCTCCGCAGCCGGGGCAGAAGAACTCGCCGTCGCCGACGGGCGTCCATGCGGTGCGGGTGCCCAGAATGCGGGCAGGCCTGGTGGTTCGGCCGTCTCGTCCCCGTACTGGCAGCACGTCGCACCTCCTTAACGCCGTGGCAACATCGCCACCGCTGGCGTGATGTTAGCCACATCGGTGAGGTGGAGTCAGTACCCCGTACGAGACCTTTCCGTGACCTCCACGGCCGGATGGCCGGTATACGACGGGGCCCTGATCGCCGCAGAGAGCGATCAGGGCCGGTAAACCGCCGGTCAGAGTGGTTATCGCGTGGCGCGGTTGACGGCGGAGACGACCGCCTTCAGTGACGCACGCGTCGTGTTCGCGTCGATCCCGATTCCCCACAGAACCTTGTCGCCGATCGCGCACTCGATGTACGAGGCGGCCTGTGCGGAGGCGCCCTCGCTCATCGTGTGCTCCTGGTAGTCCAGGAGCCGTACGTCGATGCCCAGGCCCTGCAGCGCGTCGAAGAACGCGGAGATCGGGCCGTTGCCGGAGCCGGTCAGGACGGTGTCCTCGCCGTCGACGGTGGCCTCGACGGTGAGGGTGTCCACCCCGTCGGTGTCGGTGGTCGACTGGCCCGTCCGCACCTGGACGCGGCCCCAGGCGTTCTCCGGGTTCGGCAGGTACTCGTCCTGGAAGACCGCCCAGATGTCGGAGCCGGTGACCTCGCCGCCCTCGGCGTCCGTCTTCGCCTGGATCAGCTTCGAGAACTCGATCTGCATCCGGCGGGGCAGGTCCAGCTTGTGGTCGTTCTTCAGGACGTAGGCGACACCGCCCTTGCCGGACTGCGAGTTGACCCGGATGACCGCCTCGTAGGAGCGGCCGACGTCCTTCGGGTCGATCGGCAGGTACGGCACCGCCCACTCGATGTCGTCGACGGTGACGCCCTTCGCGGCCGCGTCGGCCTCCATGGCGTCGAAGCCCTTCTTGATGGCGTCCTGGTGGGAGCCGGAGAAGGACGTGTAGACCAGGTCGCCCACGTACGGGTGGCGCGGGTGGACCTCCATCTGGTTGCAGTACTCCCACGTACGGCGGATCTCGTCGATGTCGGAGAAGTCGATCTGCGGGTCGACGCCCTGCGAGAACAGGTTCATGCCGAGGGTGACCAGGTCGACGTTGCCGGTGCGCTCGCCCTGCCCGAACAGGCAGCCCTCGACGCGGTCGGCGCCGGCCATCAGCGCCAGTTCGGCGGCGGCGACGGCGGTGCCGCGGTCGTTGTGCGGGTGGATCGAGAGCACGACGTGCTCGCGGCGGGACAGGTTGCGGTGCATCCACTCGAAGCGGTCCGCGTGCGTGGACGGCGTGGAACGCTCCACGGTGGCGGGCAGGTTGAGGATGATCTCGCGACCCGGACCGGGCTGGTAGACGTCCATCACCGCCTCGCAGACCTCCAGCGCGAAGTCCAGCTCGGTGTCGGTGAAGATCTCGGGGCTGTACTGGTAGCCGAACTCGGTCTCGGGGCCCAGCAGTTTCTCCGCGTACTCCATCACCAGGCGGGTGCCGTCGACGGCGATCTGCTTGATGTCGTCCCTGGAGCCGCGGAAGACCACCCGGCGGAAGACCGGGGCGGTGGCGTTGTACAGGTGGACGGTGGCCCGCCGGGCGCCCTTCAGCGACTCCACGGTCCGCTCGATCAGGTCCTCGCGGGCCTGGGTCAGCACGGAGATCGTGACGTCGTCCGGGATCGCGCCCTCTTCCTCGATGATCGAGCGCACGAAGTCGAAGTCGGTCTGGCCGGAGGCCGGGAAGCCGACCTCGATCTCCTTGTAGCCCATCTTGACCAGCTGGTCGAACATCCGGCGCTTGCGCTCGGGAGACATGGGGTCGATCAGGGCCTGGTTGCCGTCGCGCAGGTCGGTGGAGAGCCAGCGGGGCGCGGTGGTGATGCGCTGCTGGGGCCAGGTGCGGTCCGGGATGTCGACCTGGTCGTAGCGGCCGTACTTGTGTACCGGCATGGTGGTGGGCTGCTGGCGGTTGGCCATGATGCGGGGCTCCTCAGGATGTCCGGAAGGACGGCCGACGACGCAACACGAAGCTCCGCGGGGAGGGAGTCGACCTGGACTACAGGCCCTCGCCGCGGCAGCTAAGAAGAAGCAGCCCGAAACGCATGATGCTCCGCATGCTAGTCGAGCCCCCTTCGGACGCGGGGCGCCGTATCAGTATGCGGGACCGTGGGGACGAAGGGGACAAAACGTGCGCCATACCACCCACCCTCACGGAGAGTCATCAGTTGTCGCGGTATTTCATCAATCATGGTTGCGGGTAGTGACATCGACGTGACCCAGTGCGAGGGTGCGGTGCATGACGACCAACGGGGGCTCTGAGCCCGTCATCCGCCGCACGCCCGTTTTCTGCGGGATCGTGCCGCCGCACATCCTCGACCAGCTCGCCCGGCACGAGGACGGCGCGCTCGCCGACTCCGCCCTGCGCACGCTGCAGCACGACTCCGCGGCCCGTACCCGCCGCCGGGTCACCGCCGGGCGCACCCCGGCCGCCGTCGCCGCCCCGGCGGCCCCGGACAGCGCCCCGCGCCGCACGGTCTACGACGCCGGACACGGCACCGACCTGCCCGGCACCAAGGTCCGCGAGGAGGGCTCCGAGCCCGGTCAGGACGCCAGCGTCAACCGCGCCTACGCCGGCCTCGGCGCCACCTTCGAGCTGTATCTGAAGGCGTACGAGCGCGACTCCATCGACGGCAGCGGACTCGCGCTCGACGCGAGCGTGCACTACGACCGCGACTACGACAACGCCTTCTGGAACGGCGAGCAGATGGTGTTCGGCGACGGCGACGGCGAGATCTTCACCGACTTCACCAGCTCCGTCGACGTCATCGGCCACGAGCTCACGCACGGCGTCACCCAGTACACCGCCAACCTGGAGTACTACGGCCAGTCCGGCGCGCTCAACGAGTCGGTCTCGGACGTCTTCGGCTCGCTCATCAAGCAGTACTCCCTCGGCCAGAGCGCCGACCAGGCCGACTGGCTGATCGGCGAGGGCCTGCTCGCCTCCGGCGTGCGCGGTGTGGCGCTGCGCTCGATGAAGGCCCCGGGCACGGCGTACGACGACCCCCGCCTCGGCAAGGACCCGCAGCCCGCGACCATGGCGGAGTACGTGCGCACCAGCCGCGACAACGGCGGCGTGCACATCAACTCCGGCATCCCCAACCACGCCTTCTACCTGCTCGCCGCGGCCCTCGGCGGCAACGCCTGGGAGCGGGCCGGGCTGATCTGGTACGACGTGCTCACCGGCGGCGAGCTGCGCACGGACGCCCGTTTCACGGACTTCGCGAAGCTCACCGTGGCGGCGGCCAGGGCCCGCTTCAAGGAGGGCGAGGAGACCGAGGCCGTCCTCAAGGCGTGGGAACAGGTGGGTGTGCAGACCGCCTGATCGCGTACTACACAGGGACCCATGCGTATTCAGGTGAGGCGTACGGGCGGGTTCGCGGGCATCGAGCGGCGGGCCGAGGTGGACACCTCGGGGCGGCCCGACGCCCAGGAGTGGCAGACCCTGGCCGAGCACGCGCTCGCGGCCGGCCGGGGCGCGCCGCCGCAGGGGGTGCCGGACGGGTTCGCGTACCGGATCACGGTGGACGAACGGACGGTGTACGCGGCCGATCCGCATCTGACCGCCGAGCAACGGGAGCTGATCACAAGGGTGTTGAAGGAGGGTGCCTGAACCGCGTCGGCAACGGGTAGTTCACGCGCAGACGTTGACTTCCGTTACCGGCGGTAAGGATGATCCCGGCCATGGCGACTGACGCGGTCCATCCGATACCCCCGCTCCCCGGTTTCCCCGACGGTTTCCTCTGGGGTGTGTCGACCTCGGCCCACCAGATCGAGGGCGCGGTGGAGGAGCGCGAGCCCTCCGTGTGGGACGTGTTCTCGGCCGGGCCGGGCCGGATCAAGGACGGTTCGACGGCCGCGGTGGCCTGCGACCACGTCCACCGGTACCGCGAGGACGTGGCCCTGCTGGCCGATCTCGGCGTGGACGCGTACCGCTTCTCGGTCTCCTGGCCGAGGGTGCGCTCGGCGGGCGGCCTGGACTTCTACGACCGGCTGGTGGACGAGCTGTGCGCGGCGGGCGTACGCCCGGTCCCCACCCTCTTCCACTGGGACCTGCCGACGGCCCTCCAGGAGGCGGGGGGCTGGCTGGAGCGGGACACCGCCGCCCGGTTCGCCGAGTACGTCTCGACGGTCGCGGACCGGCTCGGCGACCGCGTCAGGAAGTGGATCACCCTCAACGAACCGGCCGAACACACCCTGTTCGGCCACGCCCTGGGCGCCCACGCCCCCGGCGAACGGCTGATGTTCGACGCGCTCCCGGTCGCCCACCACCAGCTCCTCGCCCACGGCTTGGCGGTAGGGGCGCTGCGCGCGGCCGGCGCCGCCGACATCGGCATCGCCAACTCCCACGGCCCCACCTGGCCGGCCTCACGGGAGCAGCCGGACCTGGAGGCGGCCGGCTTCTACGACCTCCTCCTCAACCGCCTGTTCGCGGAGCCGATTCTGCTGGGCGAGTACCCGGAGGGCATGGGCGACCTGATGCCGGGCGACGTCGCCGCCGACCTGAAGGTGATCTCCGAGCCGCTCGACTGGTACGGCGTCAACTACTACGCCCCGACGAGGGTGGGCGCCCCGAAGGGCACCGAGATCGAGTTCGGCGGACTCACCCTCCCCGCCGAACTCCCCTTTTCCGTACAGGACATCGAGGACGTCCCGGTGACGGACTTCGGCTGGCCGGTGGTCCCCGAGGGCCTCACCGAACTCCTCACCGGCTTCCGGGACCGCTACGGCGACCGGCTGCCGCCGGTCGTCATCACCGAGAACGGCTGCTCCTACGAGGGCCTCGACGACCAGGACCGGATCGCCTACCTGGACGGCCACGTCCGGGCGCTGCACCGGGCGGCGGAGGCCGGGGTGGACGTACGCGGCTACTTCGTCTGGTCGCTGCTGGACAACTTCGAGTGGGCGGAGGGGTACGCCCGCCGCTTCGGCCTGGTGCACGTGGACCACGACACCCGGGCGCGGACGCCGAAGTCGTCGTACGGCTGGTACCGGGACCTGCTGCGGGCGCAGAGATCCCGGGCGCGCGGATGACCACCACGCGTGAGCCGGCCGCGCTCGCCGAACCCGACGAGCGGGTCGGCCGGGGCTGGACGTCGGCGCTCTCCCTCGCCAACGGGGCGATCTGGGTGGGCTGGTACGGCCCCCTGCAGATCCTCCTGGCCTCGCAGGCGAAGGACTTCGCACCCGGCTCCGGGATGTCGAAGGAGACGATGCTGGCCTGGGTGACGGGGGTCGGCGCGGTGGTGTCGCTGGCCGCGAACCCGGTCTTCGGCGCGCTGTCGGACCGCACCGCCTCCCGCCGGGGCCGCCGCACGCCGTGGATCGTGGCCGGCACGGCGGGCGGGGCGCTGTCCCTGCTGCTCCTAGCGGGCGCCGGCGGCGTCTGGACCATGACGCTGGGCTGGTGCCTGGTCCAGCTGACGCTGAACGCCGCCTTCGCGGCCGTCACGGCTGCCGTGCCGGACCGGGTGCCCAGGACCCAGCGGGGCGCGGTGGGCGGCTGGCTGGGCGCCGCGCAGATCCTCGGGGTGGTCGGCGGCACCGGGCTGGCGACGGCCGCCGGGGGAATCGGGGCGGGCTATGCGGCGTGCGCGGTGTTCACGGCGGCCGGCGTCCTGCCGTACGTGCTCCGGTACCCGGACCTGAGGCTGGCACCGGCGGACCGGCCGCCCTGGTCCTGGCGGGACTTCCTGGCCGGGTTCTGGCTCAGTCCGCGCCGGTACCCGGACCTGGGCTGGGCCTGGCTGACCCGTTTCCTGATCAACCTCAGCAACTCCCTGGTCCTGCTCTACCTGCTCTACTACCTTCGCGACCGCCTGCACCGCGCCGATCCCGACCAGGGGGTGCTGATCCTGACGGCGGTCAACGGGCTGACCCTGATGGCCACCGTCGTGGTCGGCGGCATCTGGTCGGACCGGGCGGGCCGGCGCAAGCCGTTCGTGGTCTGGTCCGGGATGCTGATGGCGGCGGCGACGGCACTGCTCGCGGCCTGGCAGACCTGGCCGGGGGCGATCGTCGCGGCGGCCTTCCTCGGCATCGGCTTCGGCGTGTTCACCTCGGTCGACTTCGCCCTGATGACGGACGTCCTGCCGAAGGCCGCCGACCGTGGCAAGGACCTCGGCGTCATCAACGTGGCCAACGCCCTGCCCCAGGTCGCCGCGCCCGCCCTCGCCGCACCGATCGTGACCTACCTGGGCGGCTACCGGGTGCTGTACCTGGTCGCGGCGGTGATCGGGCTGGCGGGGGCGTGGCTGGTGGGGCGGATCCGCGGGGTCGACTAGGCCGTGCTCACGGGGCTGGCGTGCTCACGGGGCTGGCGTGCTCACGGGGCTGGGCCGTGCTCACAGGGCGCCGGCGTCGCGGGCGGTCCACACGCTCGGGTGGATCGGCCGGAAGCCGAGGTCGCGGCGGATCCGCTGGTTCGACATGATCCCGAACCAGGGGTCGGCGTCGGTGCGGGAGTACTGGTCCGCGGGCATCTCCACGCCGTTGAGCCGGTACAGCTCGACGGTCGTGACCGGCGCGTCGTCGGCGATGTTGTAGAGCGGGCCGTTCACCGCCGGGGCGTACAGCAGACGCATCAGGCCCTGGCCGACGTCCGCGTGGTGGGCCATCTGGAGCCGCTGGGCGGGCGCCCAGTTCACGGCCCAGCGCATGACGGCGGCCAGGTGCGGGTCTCCTTCGCCGTAGACGAACGGCAGCCGCCCGATCCGCACCTCCATGGCGCCCGCCAGCGCGAGCAGCTCCCGCTCGGCGACCGCCTTGGACTCGGGGTAGGCGCCCCACAGCTCGCCGCCGGGCCGGCTCTCGTCCTCCTCGGTGAGCGGCCGGCCGCGCCCGGTGCCGTACACGTTCCCGGTGCTGACCTGCACGAACCGTCGTACGCCGGCCGAGAGCGCGGCCTTGCCGAGGGCCACCGCGGCATCGCGGTTGACGGCCCACGCCTCCTCGTCCGGCACCCCGCGGAAGGCCGCGGCGACGTTCACGACGGCGTCCACCCCGGCGACGGCCTTGCCGAGCGCCTCCTCGTCCCGCAGGTCGCCGACGGCCACCTCGGCGCCGAGGGCCGCGAACGGCTCGCCGCGGGCCGCGTCCCGCACCAGCACGCGAACCCGCTCCCCCGGCAGGGTCTGGCCGAGCAGCCTGGGCACGAACCGCCGCCCGACCTGTCCGGTCGCTCCGGTGACAAGAGTGATCATGTTCTTCTCCTTCTGCGCTTCCGTTCCGGTGCCACCACCCTCGACCGGCCGGGACCCGACCGGGAGAGACCTCCCGATCAGGGGATCGGGAGTCCCTGGATAAGCCCGGCGCCCCGCGTCACCCTGGAGGGGTGAACCGCCCCGAACTGGCCGACTTCCTGCGCCACGCCCGCACCCGCCTGGACCCCGCCGACGTGGGCCTGGCCGCCGGCGCCCGCCGCCGCACGCCTGGCCTGCGCCGCGAGGAGGTGGCGTCCCTGGCCGGCATGTCGGCGGACTACTACACCCGGCTCGAGCAGTCCCGGGGCCCGCGCCCGTCCCGCCAGATGCTCACGGCGATGGCCCGCGCGCTGCGCCTGACGGAGGACGAACGCGACCACCTGTTCCACCTGGCCGGCGAGGAGCCCCCGCGCCGGGAGGCGACGAGCACGCACGTCCGCCCCGGCCTGCTCCTGGTCCTGGACCGGCTGCACGACACCCCGGCGCTGGTGGCGACCGACTACGGCGAGGTCCTGGCCCAGAACGCGTTGTCGCGGGCGCTCAGCGGCGACGTCCTGGCCCGCCCGCCGCGCGAACGCAACCTGCTCCGCCGCTACTTCCTGGACCCGTCGGCCCGCGACCTGTTCCCGCCGGAGGACCGGCCGGCCCACACCCGGGACCATGTGGCCAACCTGCGGGCGGTGACCGCGGCCCGCCCAGCCGACCCGGCCCCCGCCGCCCTCGTCGCCGAACTCCTGGCGGGCAGCGAGGAGTTCGCCCGCCTGTGGGCCGAACACGAGGTGGCGGTCCGCCGCGCCACCGTCAAACGCTTCCTGCACCCCACCGTCGGCCTCCTGGAACTGGACTGCGAGGTCCTCCTCAACGCCGACACCCATCAGCAACTGGTCGTCCACACCGCCCGCCCGGGCACGGCCTCCCACGAACGCCTGCAACTGCTCAGGGTGGTGGGCCTGCAGGACATGGCCCCGAGCCGCGGTTGACCCGCCCGGTACCTTTGCCGGAACGCACGCGCAATGGGTGAACGACGGCGACGGGGGTTGCGGTTATGGCGGGGTACCGGCCGGCGGACTGGCATCCACTCGACCTGGACCGGGATCCGACGCCCGGTGACCCGCAACGCGTCCGTACGCTCGCCTCCCAGTTGCACGCCTTCGCCGACGACGTCTCGGACGCCCTCCGACTGGTGAAGGGCATGGCCGGTGAGGACACGCTCCTGCAATGGGCCGGGAAGTCCGCCGAAGTCTTCAAAGACCAGTTCAAGGACGTCCCGAAGAACCTGAAGAAGCTGAAGAAGTCCTACGAGCTGTGCGGGGACGCGCTGGCGGACTACTGGCCGAAGCTGGAGCGTGCGCAGGCGCTGGCGGACCGGGCGCTGGTGAAGGCGAAGGACGCGCAGTCGGATCTGTCGTCGGCCAAGTCCCGGCTGTCCTCGGCCGATTCGTGGGTGACGCGGGCCGGGAAGGAAGCCGCCAAGTACAGGGACGACCCCACCGGCGCCAAGTCGGACGGTGACAAGCCGGACGAGGCGAAGGTGCGGGCCGCGACCCGGGACGTGCGGAACGCGAAGTCCGCGCACACCGCGGCGCAGTCGGACGTCACGTCCGCGCAGAGCGCGTTGGACGCGGCGAAGAAGATGGCCGAGGACGCGCGGCGGATGCGCGACGACGCGGCGGGCGAGGCGAAACGGAAGATCGACGAGGCGTCGGACGCGGGGATCCCGAACCGGCACTGGTGGCAGGACGTGGGCCACTGGTTCGAGGACAACTGGGACACGATCGTCACGGTCTGCAAGGTCGTCGTCGCGGTCGTCGGGATCATCGCGATGATCATCGGCGGGCCGATCCTCGGCGCGATCGTGCTGGTCGCCGCCCTCGTCGTCCTCGCGGACACCCTCTACAAGTACTCCAAGGGGCAAGCCTCCCTGTGGGATGTGGCGTTCGCCGCCATGGACTGCATACCCGGCGGCAAGGGCATCACCTCCCTCGGCAAACTCGCCAAGGGCGCGCGAGGGCTCGGCAAGCTGGGTCTCAAGGGCATGGCCAAGGCCGCGCGGGGCAACATGGGCAAGCTGCGCCGCGAGGCGCAACTGATGGCCGAGCGGCGCTGCAAGAGCGACCCGGTCGACGTCGTGACGGGTGACGTGGTGGCCTCGGTCGTCGACGTGGAACTGCTCGGCGCGCTGCCCCTCGTCCTCGAACGGCATCACGTGTCCTCGTTCCGGGAGGGACAGTGGTTCGGGCCGTCCTGGAGTTCGGTACTGGACGAGCGTCTGCTGCTCGATGCCGACGGTGTCCGCCTGGTGACCGCGGACGGCATGGTGCTCCACTACCCGATACCGGAGGCCGGCCTGCCGATGCTGCCCGTCATGGGCCCGCGATGGCCGCTGGAGTGGTCCGGCGACTCGGGCGACGGGATGCGGGTGCTGGTGCCCGACACGGGCCGGATACGGCACTTCCGCGCCCTGCCGGGGCCGGTGGCCTCCGAGTTGCGCCTGGTCGCGATCAGCGACCGGGACGGCGGACGCGTCGATGTCGAGCACGACGACGAGGGTGTGCCGCGGGCGGTGTTCCGCGAGGGCGGCTACCGGCTGGGCCTGGAGACGGCCGATCGGCGTGTCACCGCGCTGCGGCTGGACAGCGACCCGGACCGACCGGTGATCGCGCGGTACCGCTACGACGAAGCAGGCGACCTCCGCGAGACCTACGGCTCCTCGCGGCGGGCGCTGAAGCTGTCGTACGACACGGAACACCGGATCGTCGCCTGGCGGGACCGCAACGGCACCGACTACCGGTACGAGTACGACGACGAGGGCCGCTGCGTCCGGACCGTCGGATCGGACGGGTTTCACAGCGGGACCTTCCGGTACGACGCGGACCGCCTTACGACGGTGCACGTCGACTCGCTGGACTGCGCCACGACCTACCGGTACGACCGGGACTTCCGGATCGTCCGGGAGACCGACGCCCTCGGCCGCACCATCACGACCGAGTGGGACGACGACCGTGTGCTGGCGGAGACGGACGCCCTGGGACGGACGACCCGCTACGCGTACGACGCGGAAGGCAACCGGCGGGCGGTGGTCCGCCCCGACGGACTGCGGACCACGGTCGAGTACAACGGTCTCCGGCTGCCGGTGCGCGTCACGGAGGCCGACGCCTCCGAGTGGTGTTTCGACTACGACGAACGGGGCCGCCTGCTCGCCGTGACCGATCCCGCGGACGCGGTCACCCGGTACGCCTATGACGGCACCGGCCGGATGGTGGCCCTGTCGGACGGGCTCGGCCGGACACGGCGCTACCGGTACGACGGCCACGGCCGTGTCGACGCCGTCACCGACGCGCTGGGAGCGACCACGCGGTTCACGTACGACACCTTCGGGCGGGTGGCCGCCACGGCCGACGCGCGCGGCGACGTCACCCGGTACGGCTGGACCCCCGAGGGCCGCATGGCCTGGCGTGTCACGCCCGGCGGCGCGGCGGAACGCTGGACGTACGACGAGGAGGGCAACGAGACCGAGCACCATGACCCGGTCGGTGGTGTCACCCGGAGCGAGTACACGCACTTCGGTGTGGTCACCGCCCGGACCGGCCCGGACGGCTCGCGTCTCCTCTTCCGGCACGACACGGAACGCCGGCTGACGGGCGTGACCGACGCGACCGGGCGGACCTGGAGCTACACGTACGACGCCGTCGGCAACATGACCGGAGAGGAGGACTTCCTCGGGCGTGCCCTCGGCTACGCGTACGACGCCGCGAACCGACTGGTCGCCCGTACCGACGCGCTGGGGCGCACCACGCACTACCGCCGGGACCTCCTCGGCAACCTGGTCGAGCAGCGCACCGCGGACGGCGTGACGACCTACGCGTACGACGGACTCGGGCGGGTGGTGCGGGCCGAGAACCCCGCGGCCCTGGTGACACTGGAGCGGGACGCCCTGGGACGGATCGTCCGCGAGACGTGCGACGGACGCGCGCTCCACAGCACCTACGACGCCCTCGGCCGCCGCGTGCGGCGGCGCACTCCGAGCGGACTGCTCAGCACCTGGGAGTACGACGCCGACAACCGGCCGGTCGCGTTGCACATGGCGGGCCGGTGCATGACGGTCGGCTACGACGAGGCCGGCCGGGAGACCGGACGCCGGCTCGGCTCGGCGGTGCTCAGCCGCCGCTGGGACGGGGACGACAGGCTGGTCGAGCAGGCCGTCAGCGGCGTTCCGGAGAGTTCGGCGCTGCTGCGCGGGCACACCTATCGCGCGGACCACCATCCGGTCGCCGTGAGCGACAGCGTCTCGGGCGACCGGCGGTTCGAACTCGACCGGGCGGGCCGGATCACCTCCGTCACCGCCGAGTCCTGGACCGAGGGCTACGCCTACGACCCGGCCGGTGACGTCACGGACGCCTCCTGGACGGGCACGACGGCACGACCGGCCGCGGCCGCGGAGACGGCGGGCGACCGTGACCACGGCCCGCTGGGCGTCCGGCGGGCCGGCCGGACCTCCTTCGAGCACGACGCGCAGGGCCGGATGGTCCGGCGCACCCTGAAGCTGCTCTCGGGCGGCTCACGTGAGTGGCGCTACGGGTGGGACGCCGAGGACCGGCTGGCCGAGGTCGTCACCCCGGACGGCCGCCGCTGGCACTACGCCTACGACGCCTTCGGCAGGCGTATCGCCAAGCGACTGCTGGCGGAGGACGGAACGGTCCTGTCGTCGACCCACTTCACGTGGGACGGCACCGAGCTGGCCGAGCGGTGCGGCGCGGACGACGGTGAGGTGTTCAGCTGGGAGTGGTCCCCGCACACCGGTGAGCCGGTCGCGCAGGCGGAGTCACGGGTCACCCCCGCCACCCCGCAGCGGGACGTCGACGCGCGGTTCTACGCCATCGTCACCGATCTCGTGGGCGCGCCGACGGAGTTGATCGACGACGAGGGCGAGACCGGCTGGCGGCTGCGCACCACGCTGTGGGGCGTGGCTCTGGCCGCGCCCGAGGGCAGGACGTCCTGCCCGCTGCGGTTCCCCGGCCAGTACCACGACGACGAGACCGGGCTGCACTACAACTACCACCGGTACTACGACCCCGCCCTGGGCAGGTACCTGAGCCCCGATCCGATCGGCCTCGGCGGCGGCCCCAACCCCGGCTGGTACGTCCCCAACCCGACGGTGTGGATCGACCCCTTCGGGCTCGCGCTGTGCCGTACGACGCCCCGCCTGGAGACCGGTGACCTCAAGAAGGGCTGGATCCACATCGAGTCCAGGCACATCACCGGCACGAACCCGTCGACCAGGCACGCCGACATGATGCCGCCCACGACGACCAGGGAGCAGGTGCACGCCGCCGCCAAGAAGGTCGTACAACGAGGCACCCGGATCTCCGACCCCGCCAAGCGCATCCAGACCTTCGAGAAGAGAATGACCGTCAACGGGCACAGCGCGCGGTACAGCGTGACCGTCGACTCGCACGACGGGAACAACATCATCACGTTCTTCCCCGTGGGCAAGAGTGCCGTCTGACAAGGAAGGAGCGGCGCTACATGGAGTTCGAGTTCTCCGTGGACGAGAACGAGGCACCCCCGCCGTCGGGATTCGACCTGGGGCACATGGACGTCCGGGGCGACCGGGGCGAGGCGACTTCACGGGACCGCACCCCGGACCAGGCGATGATGATCTATCTCTCGCTGACCCTGCTCCTGGACGGGCTGCGCCGTTTCCTGCCGGGCCGTGACCGGTCGTTCACGACGTCGGCCGTCGACTCGTCCTTCTCCCTGACGTTCCGGCGCGGAAAGGACGGTTCGGTCGAGACCCTCCACGACGGTGCGGTGATCGACCGTTCGTCCGCGGCGCGGCTCGCGAGCGCGGTGCGCGAGGGGGCCGAGCGCTTCGCGGCGCCCCGGCTTCCGCTCCTGCCCGAGGACGACGCGGGCCGGGAGGATCTGGAGAAGTCCCTTGCCGAGTTCGGCGCCTTCGTGACGCGGCTGCCCCCCGCGAACACCGGTGGGTGACGTGTTTCAGCCCGCTCCGCGGAGCACCGGGGAGTGGGGCCCCCGGGTCCTCAGAACCCGAGCCGTCGCAGTTGCTTCGGGTCCCGCTGCCAGTCCTTGGCCACCTTCACGTGCAGGTCGAGGAAGACCGGGGTGCCCAGCAGGGCCTCGATCTGCTTGCGGGACTTGATGCCGACCTCCTTCAGGCGCTTGCCCTGGGGGCCGATGACGATCCCCTTCTGGCTGGGGCGCTCGATGAACAGGTTGGCGTGGATGTCCAGGAGGGGCTTGTCGGCGGGGCGGTCCGGGCGCGGGAGCATCTCCTCGACCACGACGGCGATGGAGTGCGGGAGTTCGTCGCGGACGCCTTCGAGGGCCGCCTCGCGGATCAGCTCCGCGATCATGACCTGCTCGGGCTCGTCGGTGAGGTCGCCCTCGGGGTAGAGCGCCGGCCCCTCGGGCAGGAGCGGGACGAGGAGGTCGGCCAGCAGGTTCACCTGCTGGTCGCCGACGGCCGACACCGGCACGATCTCGGCCCACTCGAAGCCCAGCTCCTTGCCGAGCTGGTCGATGGCGATCAGCTGTTCGGCGAGGGCCTTGGAGTCGACCAGGTCGGTCTTGGTGACGACCGCGATCTTCGGCGTCTTGCGGATCCCGGCCAGTTCCTTGGCGATGAAGCGGTCGCCGGGGCCGATCTTCTCGTTCGCCGGGAGACAGAAACCGATCACGTCGACCTCGGCCCAGGTGGTGCGGACCACGTCGTTGAGCCGCTCGCCGAGCAGGGTGCGCGGCTTGTGCAGGCCCGGGGTGTCGACCAGGATCAGCTGCGCGTCCGGCCGGTGCACGATGCCGCGTACGGTGTGCCGCGTGGTCTGCGGCTGGTTCGCGGTGATCGCCACCTTCTGCCCGACCAGAGCGTTCGTGAGGGTGGACTTGCCGGCGTTGGGGCGCCCGACGAAGCAGGCGAAGCCCGCCCGGTGGACGGCCTTCGACGGTTCCGACGGCTCGGTTGACTGGCTGCGAACGCTCATGGCCCCCATTCTCCCTGATCCACGGCACCCCGCCGCACCGTCGGACCCCGGTGACCCAGTGCCACCGGCCCACCACGGAAACACACTCCGGCGGCCTGCCCGGCCGGCCTCCCGGTGCGCGCGGAGACGGCCTACGATCACAGGGTCCCGGGCCACGGCGACCCGGTCGGCGCGTCCCTCCTCCCCTCCGCCCGGAAGGCCGAGCCCCAGCCATGAAGCTCGTCACCGCGATCGTCAAGCCCCACCGCCTCGACGCCGTGAAGGCGGCACTCCAGGAGATCGGCGTGCACGGCCTGACCGTGACCGAGGCCAGCGGGTACGGCCGGCAGCGCGGTCACACCGAGGTGTACCGCGGTGCCGAGTACCGGGTCGACCTGGTCCCCAAGGTCCGGATCGAGGTCGTCGTCGAGGACGCGGACTCCGAGCCGGTGATCGAGGCGATCGTCAGGGCCGCGCGGACGGGGAAGATCGGGGACGGGAAGGTGTGGGCACTGCCGGTGGAGACGGTCGTACGGGTGCGGACCGGCGAACGCGGCCCCGACGCCCTCTGAGCGGCCACGGCAGACCCCTGCCCCGGCGGGCCCGGGCGAGCAGCGCGCCGCCGGCCAACCCGGCGGCGAAGACCACGCCCACCAGCAGCCACGGCAGGGCGAGGAACGACGCGCTCGCCGACTCCCTGGTGCCGGCCGCGCTGGCCGTCAGCGTGACGTTCCCCCAGTCGAACTGGGGCGCGCCGTGCCAGGGCGCGGTGAGCCGCACGCGCTCCCCCGGCAGCAGCTCGGAGGGGATGCCGGTGAGGTCGCGGCTGAGCAGCGTACGGCCGAACAGCCCCTCGGCCCGCAGCCGGACCGTGGGGTTCAGTGTCACGTTCCCCGTGTTGTGCAGGGTGTAGGAGACGGTCGCCGTGCTGTCGCCGAGGCCGGGCACCAGCGGCTGGTGGTGGACGAGGTGCACGTTCTCGACGGAGACGGCCGGCAGGGTGGGCCCGCTCACCCGCAGGTAGACCCGGGCGCCGACGGCCCGCTGCACGCCGAGCGCGAGGGAGCCGGCCCCCGGGTCGACGCGCTCGTCCAGCGCCACGATCGCGCCCGGATGGTCACCGGGTTCGGCGCCCTCGGGCACGCGGAGGGTGAAGGGCACCGTGACGGTCCGGTGCGGCGGCACGGTCACCCGCGCCTTCCCGGGCTTCGCCCAGGCTCCCACCCCCCGCATCCGCTCCTTCACCGTGCGGACGGCGAACCCGCCGTCCCGCGCGGTGTTGTAGGCGTCGGCCGCGTACAGCCGGAAGGTGAGCGGTGCGCCGGTCTTGTTGGCGACGGCCACCTTGTCGGTGATCGTCTGCCCGGGGTCGAGGGAGAGGTAGAAGTACGGCCGCGCGGCGATCTTCGAGGCGACCGGGTAGACGGACCAGCTGCCGTTGTCGGCGGCGCGTGCGGGGCCCGCCGTACTCAGGGGCCCGAGGACGCCGAGGAGCAGCAGACTCAGGAGGAGGACATACGGCTTGACGCGACGCATGGGTGCGGACCCCCGGTCGGAAGCGGTTCGGGTGGCGGCCGGGTCCGTCTCGCGGATCCGGCCGCCACAGGGGCGGTGGCTCAGCTGAGCGTCAGGGTCAGGACTCCGGAGTACGATCCCGGCGGCGTGAACGCCGGTACGTCCAGGGAGAGTCCGGCGCCGACGGTGAACTCACCCCCGGCGGCCGTGGCGTCCGGGGTCGACGCGAGGGTCGCTCCGGAACCGCCGACGGCGCCCGCGGAACCGGCCGCGCAGGTGCTCGGGCTGCCCGCCTTCGTGGCGCAGGACGGCGTCCAGCTCAGCTTCCCGGCGTCGATCTTGGCGCCGGGACCGGTGAAGTCGGTGACCTTGCCGGTGAGCGACCAGCCGGCCGGACCGCCACGGAAGTCCTTGACCGTGACGGTCTGCAGCGTGCCGGTGGACGCCCCGCCCTGACCGAAGTCGACCGACGACAGCGCGACGGAGTCCCCGGCCTGGGACATGGACAGGGTGCCCGCCTTGACGGTGGTCGTCAGCTTCTGACTGCCGTCCGGCACCGGAGTGGTGTCGTTGACGACGTAGGCGGCGGGACCGGCACCCGCCGTGTCGCTCCACGCGCTCCCCTCGTACGCCACGATCCCGGTCGTCGTCTTGTCGTTGACGGTGATCGGGGCGCTGAAGGAACCGTCGGAGCTCGCGGTCGCGGTGGCCGTGTCGGCGGTCTGGCTGCTCCCGGACCGGCCGGCCAGCGTGACGGCCGCGCCCGGGGTGAAGTTCCGCCCGCTGACGGTGACGCTGTCACCGGGGTTCCCGGAGGCCGAACTCAGGCTGATGGCACGGTTGTTGACCGGGGTCGTCGAGGTCGCCGTGACGGTCTGCGACACCGGGGCGGGCGGGTTGGTGACCGTGCAGGGGGTGTCCAGCTCCAGGATGTAGCTGGTGTGGATGTTGTAGTCGCCGGGCGAGAGGGTGATCTGCCCCGGCGAGGTGACGGTGAACGTGCCCGTCATGGAGAACGACGGGAAGGTCCCGTAACCGGGCACCGGATCGTTCTTCTTCGGCCCGGTGACCGTGACGTCCCCGCTCTGCGCCCCGCCCAGCGTCACCTTCCCGGTCGGCGTCATGATGTCGGCCGGCAGGGCGAGCGCGGTGGGGTTGTTGGCGGCGGGCGTGACCACGGTGTAGGTCACGGTGACCGTGTCGCCGACCTCGGGTGTGGCGTCGTCCACCGAGACGCTCGCGGTGGTGGTGCCGTCGATCGGCGGGAGGCCCGCGACGGCGGGCGGGATGCAGTGCGTGGCGAAGTCGACGTTCGTCCCGGCGGCACCGGCCGGACAGGCCAGCGCGCCCCCCGCCGTGACCGCGAGCGCGGTCGCCCCGAACAGTGAGACCAGGCGCCACCGTCGGGATCTTCGTGATCTTGGGGGTGAACCCATGGAAGCCCCCTCCTGAGGGTTGCGGGCGCAGCGGCTCCTCTGCGCCGACAGGGGGCCATTGATGTGGAGGCCGCGTGAGAAGTCAATGGAGATGCCGCAGAAAACTGACGCTCCATCAGCTTCTGCGGCATCCGGAACGAACCCGTCAGCGTGCCCGGGATCAGAAGACGAACGGGCCGGGCGACTGGGCCGCGCTGGACGTGCAGGTGACCGTGATGCCGAAGATGACCATCTTCAGCGATCCGCCGTGGAAGTCGAGGCTGTCACCGGCGGCGACGGTGCCGGGCAGCGGACCGACGGTGACGGCACTGCCGGCGGCCATGGCCGGGTTCACGGTGCCGCTGAAGACGACGTTGGCGCCGTGCGAGTTGGCCATGGTGAGCGTGGAGGCGATCGAGTTCGCCGACAGGGCGAGCGGGGTGGTGATCGCGCTGGAGGTGAGCGTGAGGGTGGCCGAGGTACCGCTCTGGGTCGCGGTGAGGGTGGCCGCGCCACCGCCGAAGATGCCGCAGGAGGCGGTGACGGTGGCGGTGGTCGGGGTGACGGCGGCGGCCGAGGGTGCGAAGGCCAGCGCCGTTGCGGCGAGGGCCCCCGCCGCGAGTGCCGCACCGGTGGTCAAGCGTTTCATGGGGATCGGGCTCCCTTCCCGTTGTGGGAATGCCATGTGGGGATGGCGGCCCCGGTCCGGGTGGATGCGGGCACACCGCGGGGCGCCGGCTCCGCCGCCCCGCCGAGAATCTGACGGACCGTCGGAACTTACGGTCCCATTGATGCGCGGGAGAAACAGACCGACAAGGTTGAAATCTGGCCGACTGTCCGCGAAACCCGGCCGAGGGGGGGTGGTGACGGCGGTGGCGGGGTGCGGCCGAGTGGGGGCTGGTCGCGCAGTTCCTCCCCCAGCCTTCGGCCGGGGGGACCCCCAGCGCCCCTTTTCAGGGGCGTCGGCCGTAGCGCCCCTTTCAGGGGCGCGGGGAACTGCGCGAGCAACCACGACGGCGCGGCAGGTGCCCTCGGACCCCGCCCCCCCAGTCAAACGTCCCCGCCCCTTCCCCCGACGGAGTCAAAGAGGTCCTCGCTTCTCGACGGAGCGAGTCGGGTGGGTGGGAGGGCGAGGCTAGGCGGAGACAGTCAGCCGAACTTCTCCGTCCGGCCCCGCCAGCAGCACCCGCGTCCCCGCCCCACCAAGATCCCGCACCGCGGCCAGGTCCTCCGCCGCAACCCCCTCGGCTCCCGAGACCACCGCCGCCGCCTCCAGCGACTCCGCTCCCGACGCCACCGCCATCGCCACCGCCGTCCGCAGCGCGCTCAGCTTCAGCGAGGCCAGTTCCACCGTCCCCGCCACATACGTCCGCCCGGTCGAGTCTCGTACGGCCGCACCCTCGGCCACCCCGTTGCGGGCCCGAGCCGAACGGGCCAGGGTGACGATCTTGCGGTCCTCGGGATCAAGCCCACTGCTCTCGGTCATGCCCCGAGCATACGAACAACTTGACTCGGTCAGACACCCCGGCCACCCGCACCGCCCGGCCCCGTCACGGCCGGTCCAGCCGCAGGCGCTCCGCCCTCGGCAGACCGGCGACGACGAGGTCGTACGAGTCCTCGATCAGCTCCTTCACGAGCCGTTCGGGAAGGCCGCCGTCCACGGTCACGGTGTTCCAGTGCCGCTTGTTCATGTGGTAGCCGGGCGCGACAAGCCCCTCGTGCTCCTCGCGGAGCCGCACCGCGTCCTCGGGGTCGCACTTGAGGTTGACCTTGAGCGGCTTCGCGTCGATCCAGCTCAGCGCGAACATCTTGCCGAGCACCTTGAAGACCGAGACGTCCGGGCTGAAGGGGAAGTCCTCCTCGGCCTCGTTGAAGGAGAGGCAGAACGCGCGGAGCCGCTCCGGGGTCACGTCGGTTCGTCCTCCGGGTCGTCGGGCACCGGCACCGGCTCCACCAGCACCGTCACGATCTTGTTGCGCCGGCCGGCCGCCGACTCCGCGGTGAGGGCCAGACTGCGGCCGTCGGGGAGTTCGACCTGGGCGGAGGCACCCGCGATCGGCACCCTGCCGAGGGCCTTCGCGAGCAGGCCGCCCACGGTCTCCACGTCCTCGTCGTCGTACTCCTCGAGGCCGTACAGCTCGCCGAGGTCGGTGATGTCGAGGCGGGCGGTGACCCGGTAGCGGTCGTCGCCGAGGTCGGTGACGGGCGGGAGTTCACGGTCGTACTCGTCGGTGATCTCGCCGACGATCTCCTCCAGGATGTCCTCGATGGTGACGATCCCGGCCGTGCCGCCGTACTCGTCGATGACGACGGCGACGTGGTTGCGTTCCTTCTGCATCTCGCGCAGCAGGTCGCCGGCGTTCTTGGTGTCGGGTACGAAGAACGCGGGCCGCATGGCCGTGGAGACCAGGTCGGACTCGGCGTCGCGGCTGATGTGCGTCTTGCGGACCAGGTCCTTCAGGTACACGATCCCGACGATGTCGTCCTCGCTCTCCCCGGTGACGGGGATCCGGGAGAAGCCGGAGCGGAGCGCGAGGGTGAGGGCCTGGCGGATCGTCTTGTACCGCTCGATGACGACGAGGTCGGTGCGCGGGACCATCACCTCCCGCACCAGGGTGTCGCCGAGTTCGAAGACCGAGTGCACCATCCGGCGCTCCTCGTCCTCGATCAGCGACTCCTTCTCGGCGAGGTCGACCAGGGCGCGCAGTTCGGCCTCGGAGGCGAACGGACCGCGCCGGAAGCCCTTGCCGGGGGTGAGCGCGTTGCCGATGAGGATGAGGAGATAGGGGATCGGGCCCATGACGCGGGCCAGCGGCAGCAGCACGTACGCGGCGGCCGTGGCCGTGTTCAGCGGGTGCTGCCGGCCGATGGTGCGCGGCGAGACCCCGACGGCGACGTACGACACGAGCACCATCACGCCGATCGCGGCGAGCAGCGCCTCCCAGGTGGCCGGGATCTCCTGGAGGCACTCGTAGGTGACCAGGGCCGCGGCCGCCATCTCGCAGGCCACGCGGACCAGCAGCGCCACGTTGAGATAGCGGGTGGGGTCGGCGGCGATCTGGGCGAGCTTGGCGCTGCCGCGCCGCCCGGACTTCACGGCCTCCTCGGCGCGGAAGCTGGAGACGCGGGCGATGCCGGCCTCGGCGCAGGCGGCCAGCCACGCGACGACGACCAGGGCGATCGCTCCGGCGACGATCTGCGGACTCATACGAGGACTACCGCCCCGCTACGAGACCGTCGGCGCCGGCGAGGGGCCGGTCAGGCCCTTCTCCCCGCGCCAGCCGTCCACGATGGCCGCCTGCAGGCCGAACATCTCGGCCTTCTCGTCGGGCTCCTCGTGGTCGTAGCCGAGCAGGTGCAGCACTCCGTGGACGGTGAGCAGCTGGAGCTCCTCGTCCATGGAGTGCTGGGTGTCGGCCTCGGCGCCCTGCTTGGCGGCGACCTCCGGGCAGAGCACGATGTCGCCGAGCAGCCCCTGCGGCGGCTCGTCCTCGTCCTTCGACGGCGGCCGCAGCTCGTCCATCGGGAAGGACATGACATCGGTCGGCCCTGGCAGGTCCATCCACTGGATGTGCAGCTGCTCCATGGCGTCGGCGTCCACGACGATCACCGAGAGCTCGGAGAGCGGGTGGATGCGCATCCGCGCGAGGGCGTAGCGGGCGATGTCGAGGATCGCCTGCTCGTCGACCTCGGTTCCGGACTCGTTGTTGACGTCGATCGACATGGCGCGGTGCTTGTCTACTTCCCCTTGTGCCCGGACTTCGAGCGGCCGCCCTGGTGCGAGCCGTTCTCCGTGCCGTGCTTGCTGTCGTACTTCTCGTACGCGTCGACGATACGGCCCACCAGCTTGTGCCGTACGACATCGTGGGACGTCAGCCGGGAGAAGTGCACGTCGTCCACGCCGTCCAGGATGTCCTGCACCTGGCGCAGACCCGACTTGGTGCCGTTGGGCAGGTCGACCTGCGTCACGTCACCGGTGATCACGATCTTCGACTCGAAGCCGAGCCGGGTCAGGAACATCTTCATCTGCTCGGGCGAGGTGTTCTGGGCCTCGTCGAGAATGATGAAGGCGTCGTTGAGGGTGCGGCCGCGCATGTAGGCCAGCGGCGCCACCTCGATCGTCCCGGCCGCCATCAGGCGCGGGATCGAGTCCGGGTCGAGCATGTCGTGCAGCGCGTCGTACAGCGGCCGCAGGTACGGGTCGATCTTCTCGTAGAGCGTGCCCGGCAGGAAGCCGAGCCGCTCGCCCGCCTCGACCGCGGGCCGGGTCAGGATGATGCGGTTGACCTGCTTGGACTGCAGGGCCTGCACCGCCTTGGCCATGGCGAGGTAGGTCTTGCCGGTACCGGCGGGGCCGATGCCGAAGACGATCGTGTGCTTGTCGATCGCGTCGACGTACCGCTTCTGGTTGAGGGTCTTGGGGCGGATGGTCCGGCCGCGCGAGGACAGGATGTTCTGCGTCAGAACCTGGGCCGGGGTCTCCTCCGGGCCCTCCCCGTTCTCGCTCGCCCGCAGCATGGCGATCGAGCGTTCCACTGCGTCCTCCGTCATCGGCTGCCCGGTGCGGAGCACCAGCATCATCTCGTCGAACAGACGCTGGACGAGGGCGACTTCGCGCGCCTCGCCGACCGCGCTGATCTCATTGCCCCGGACGTGGATGTCGGCCGCCGGGAAGGCCTTCTCGATCACGCGCAGCAGGGCGTCGCCGGATCCCAGCACGCTGACCATCGGATGCTGGGCGGGAACCTCGAACTGAGCTCGGGCCTGCTGCTGCGCGGGAGTGTGAGCTGTGGGTGTCTGAGTCATGGGCCGGCGCTGAAGGCCTGCGGTTCCTCCTCTTAACGGCCGCGTAGCTGAGGGCGGCCTCGCGATACCAAGCGTACGACGCCTGGGTGACAACGCCGTAGGACTTTTCACAGCGGAAGGCGCCCCCGTTGCAGCCGTGAGCCCTGCATGCGCTCCGGTGCGCCGGGGCAGAATCCGGGCCGTCACTGCCACGCGTGGCCGGGGGGCCGCGTCCGCTCCGCGCCACCTGTCCGTCCAGAGAGCAGGTAGCCGTGCGCTTGCGTCTGCCCACGTCGGTGTCCGAGGCCCGCCAGTGCCTGTCCGAGGGGGCGATACCCGTCGGCGGCGCCACCCTCGTCTGGGCCGTGTGGCAGCGGGACGGCTTCCCGGAACAGGCGGTGTCGCTGCGGAAGGTGCCGGAGGCCACCGCGATAGGGGACGGCGTGCTGGGGGGCGCGGTGCTCCTGCACCAGGTGGACGACCGGGTTCCGGAGGTGCTGCGGACAGCGGCGAAGGGGGTCGGGACGGGCTCGGTGCGCAGGACGGCGACGGTGGGCGGGAACATCGCCGGGTCGACCCTGCGGGACCTGCTGCCGGCGGCGATCGTGCTGGACGCGTGGGCCGAGGTGCTCACCGCGGACGGGGTGGACGAGGTGGACCTGTCCGAGCTGGAGGCCAAGGCGCCGGTGCTGCTGGCACTGCGCTGGCGGGAGCCGGTGCGGGGCGCGTACGCGAAGGTCGCGGACCCGGCGGGCGGCGAGGTGCCGACGATCGCGGCGGCGGCGGTGGACCCGGAGGGTGTGCTGCGGGTCGCGGTACGGGAGAGGTACGAGCTGAGCCGCGGGAGTGTGGGCGCCGAGGGGGGCGGGGTGGAGGAACTGTTCGCCGGGCCGCTGGCCGGGGTGTCGGAGGCCGGACGGGCGCTCGTGCGGTCGCAGGTCTCCCAGGTGCTCGGAGGGTAGTCCCGGAGCCGGCGCCCGCTGGTCGGCCGCGGGCCGTTCGCGCAGTTCCCCGCGCCCCTTTCAGGGGCGTCGGCCGTAGCGCCCCTTCAGGGGCGCGGGGAACTGCGCGAACAACCACGACGGCGCCGCACCCGCCCACAACCCCAGGCATCCCGCACCCGGCACCCGGCACCCGCACGGCTGTCACGTCGAGCGGCCGAATCCGATCGTCGGCACCGCTCTCCGCAGCGGCCACGGCCGCACCCGGTCCTCCTGCGGCACCACGCCGTCCAGGAACGCGTACCGCGCCAGTGCCGCCGGGTCCTGGCCGTCCACCGACTGGACCCTGCGCCACCAGGCCCCGATCTCCGACCAGCCCGGCGCGGACAGCGAGCCGCCGAACTCCTGGACGGAGAGGGCGGCGGTCAGGCCCGCGAAGGCGAGGCGGTCGGCCAGCGGCCAGTCGGCGAGCGTGCCGGTGACGAACCCGGCGACGAAGACGTCGCCCGCGCCGGTCGGGTCGAGGGCCTCCACGGCGATCGCCGGGACCTCCGCGGACTCCCCGGTCCGCCCGTCGACCGCGTAGGCGCCCTCCGCTCCGAGGGTGACGACGGCGAGGGGCACGTACTCGGTGAGGGCGTGCGCCGCGGCCCGCGGGCAGTCGGCGCCGGTGTACCGGCGGGCCTCCTCCGCGTTCGGCAGGAACGCCTCGCAGTGTTCGAGATCGGCGAGGCCGGCCAGGTCCCAGGCGCCGGTGTCGTCCCAGCCGACGTCGGCGAAGATCCGGGTGCCCTCGGCGGCGGCCCTGGCGATCCAGGGGTTGCGGGTGCCGGGCGTGAGGGAGGCCACGGCGGCCCGTGCGTGCGCCGGGTGGCCGGGGGCGTTCTGCTGCCGGAACAGCGTGTCGGCGGGTGGCTCGTGGCCGTGCGAGACCATGGTCCGCTCGCCCTCGTACGCCATGGACACGGTGACCGGCGAGTGCCAGCCGCGCACGGTCCGCGACGGCGAGAGGTCGATGCCCTCCCCCTGTTCGAGGGCGTCCCAGCAGTACTCGCCGTAGTGGTCGTCGCCGAAGGCCGCCGCGAGGGAGGTCCTCAGGCCGAGCCGGGCCAGGGCGGTGGCCATGTTGGCGATGCCGCCGGGGCTGGATCCCATGCCCCGGGCCCAGGACTCGGTGCCGCGCACGGGGGCGGAGTGCAGGCCGGTGAAGACGATGTCGAGGAAGACCGTGCCGGTGAGGTAGACGTCCCAGGGCGGGTCCTCGGGCGTGCGCAGGCCGGCCAGCGGGTCGACCTGCGCGTCGTCCTGCGGTCTCGTTGCTCCTCTGTCGTCGTCGAGGTACTCCGGTTCCTCTCCGGCGAACGCGTTGGACGCGGTCACGGTGCGCTCCCTGGACGTGGTGCGGATCCGGCCAGTCTGCACCATGCGCGGCGGCGGCGAAGGGTCTCGTCGCGCGGGCTCAGCGGCGGCGGGCCGCCGGGGGCGCCGGGCGGACGCCGGTGGCCGTGGGGTTCACGGGGCCGCGCCCACGAGGCCGAGTCCGGTGGCCAGCAGGTCCCGGAGGACGGCGAGGTGGGCGGGGCCGGGGTCGGTGAGCGGGGCGCGCACGGGGCCGACCGGCCGGCCGCGGAGCCGGGCCGCCGCCTTCACCAGCGACACCGCGTATCCGGGTGCCTGGTCGCGCAGTTCGACGAACGGGACGTAGAAGTCGCGCAGCAGCTTGTCGACCGTGCCGTGGTCCCCGGCGCCGAGGGCGGCGAAGAAGGCGTCGGCGATCTCGGGCGCGAAGGCGTGCACGGCGGAGGAGTAGGCGGGGACGCCGACGGTGGCGTAGGCGCGGGCCTGGATCTCGGCGGTGGCGGCGCCGTTGAAGAGCAGGAAGCCCTCGGGGGCGGCGAGGGTGAGGCGCTGGAGCCGGTCCAGGTCGCTGTGCCCGTCCTTGAGCCCGATGACGCCGGGGATGCGGGCGATGCGCCTGAGCGAGTCGGCCGTGTAGGCGACCTGTCCCCGCTGGTAGGCGATGAGCGGGAGGGACGTCCGGGCCGCGATCCGCTCCAGCTGTGCGACCAGGCCGTCCTGCGGGGCGGCGACGAGGTAGTGCGGCAGGACGAGCAGGGCGTCGGCGCCCGCCTCCTCGGCGACGCGCGCGAACCGCGCGGCCTGGGCCCAGCCGTACCCGACTCCGGCGACGACGGGCACCCGGCCGCCGGCCTCCTCGACGGCGACGGTGACGACCTGCCGGTACTCGTCCTCGTCCAGCGAGAAGAACTCGCCCGTCCCGCAGGCCGGGAAGAGGGCACCGGGCCCGGCGGCCAGCTGCCCGCCGACGTACTCCCGGAATCCGTCCGGGTCCAGGGATCCGTCGGCGTGGAAGGAGGTGAGCGGGAACGACAGCACCCCGCCCGCCATCCCGTCCCGCAGCCTGCGCACCACGCCCTCCGGCTGTCCGGTCACCGCGATTCATCTCCCTATGTAGACGTCATCCACGTACAAGAATAGAGACTAGATACGCGAACACCCGGGGTCAACGACGCGTCCGGCCCCGGCCCCTTACGATCTGCTCATGTCCGAGACAGCAGGCGTGCGCGAGGTGAAGTCCGCGGCCCGCACGGTGGAGCTGCTGGAGCTGCTGGCGGCCCGCGGCGACCGGCCGGCCCGCCTCCAGGAACTCGCGGACGAACTCGGCGTCCCGCGCAGCTCGATGTACGCGCTGCTGCAGACCCTGATCGCCCGCGGCTGGGTCCGCACCGACACCACCGGCTCCCTCTACGGCGTCGGCATCCGCAGCCTGCTCACCGGCACCAGCTACCTGGACTCCGACCCGCGGGTCCGCCTCGTACGCCCCTACCTGGACGAGGCGTCCCAGGAGCTGGGCGAGACCGTCCACCTGGGCCGCCTGGACGGCCCGAACGTGGCCTACCTGGCGACCCGGGAGTCCCACGAGTACCTGCGCACGATCAGCAGGGTGGGGCGCAGGCTGCCGGCCCACGCGGGCGCGCTGGGCAAGGCGCTCCTCGCGGAGCGCCCCGCCGGGAGCCTCCCCGAGGGCCCCTACGAGGACCTGACCCCCCGCACGCACACCACACGGGACGCGCTGGCCGCCGACCTCGCCGGGGTCCTGGCCCGCGGCTACGCGGTCGACCGCGAGGAAAGCGTCACCGGCATCGTCGGCTTCGGCTTCGCCCTGCGCTACGACAGCCCGGCCCTGGACGCGATCAGCTGCTCGGTACCGGTGACCCGCCTGACCCCGGAGCACGAGGCGGAGATCGTGACGGTGATGAGGGAGACCCGCTCCCGGATCGAGTCGGCCACACCGCCCGGCGGCACGGCCAACTGGCGCTGACCGCCCGGCCTTTCCGCGCGGTCCTCGCGCACGCGGCACCCGGCCGCCGACCGGCCCCACGGCCCCGTGACGCCCGGCGCTGCTACCCCTCCGGTCATGCCTCAAACCGAACATGACCCAGATCACACCGCCTCCCCTTCTTCCGTCCTCCCCCCACTTGATACAAATTGCCCGCGCGTTCCTGTCCCTCGACGGCCTGCGCCCAATCCCCCCGCTCCGTCGCTCCTTTCGCATGCCCTGGGAACGCCCGTGTTCGCCCGCACCACCCCCTGGCCCCTCGTCGCCCTCTTCACGGCCGGGTACCTCGCCCCCTACCTGCTCCCCACCACCGTCGGCAGGCTCGACTCGGGGCTCCCGGTCTCGGCCACCCAGGCGGGAGTCATCGGAAGCGCCCTGCTGCTGAGTTCCGCAACGGCCGGCTTCCTGCTGGCGTCCCGCGTGGACCGCTTCGGCCCCCGCGCCCTCGCCCGCGCCGGCCTCCTGCTCGCCGTCCTCGGCTACGGCGGCGCCGCCCTCACCACCCACGTGCCGGCCGTCGTGGCCGGCGCGATGGCCGGCGGTTTCGGCTCCGGCACGATCACCGCGGTCGCCGCCACCGGCATCGCGGCGCAGCGGGACCCGCACCGGATCACGACCCTCGGCCTGCTCGGCGTCTCCGCCCTCGCCGGTGCCGTCTACCTGACGGTCCCGCACCTCGGCCCCGGCCACGCGCAGCCCCTCGCCGCGATCGCGCTCACCGCGCTGGCCGTCTGGCCGCTCACCGCCCGGCTGTCCCCCCGTACCGCGCGGACGGTCGCCGTCACCTCCGGTCCCCGCCTGCCGCACCTGCGCTCCGGGCTGCTGCTGGCCGCCGCGATGCCCTGCTGGTCGGCCGCGCAGAACTCGCTGTGGGGCGTGAGCGGCCGGATCGGCCTGACGCAGGCGCACCTGAGCGAGGTGACCGTCGGCGCGGTGTTCGCGGTGGCGCTCGGCGCCGGGCTGCTGGGTGTGGTCGGGGCGGGCGCGCTCGGCCCGCGGCTCGGGCAGGCCCTGCCGATCGGGCTCGGCACGGTGCTGATCGCCGGCTGCATCGCCCTCAGCGCGTCCGCCACGGACCTGACGACGTTCGCGTCCGGCGAGATCGCGTGGAACCTGGTCTACCCGGTCGTGCTGTCGTACGTCATAGGGCTGGCCGCCTCCCTGGACCCGCGCGGCCGCTGGGCCGTACTGGTCGGGTCGGCGTCCTCGCTGGGGACGGCCATGGGCCCGATGACCGGCAGCCTGCTGTCGGCCCGGGCCGGTTTCCCGGCGATGGGGACCGTCCTGGCGGTGGGTCTGCTGGCGGTCGCGGTCCCGTTGACGGCGGTGGCACTGCGGCGCAGGACCACCACCGTCACGACGGCCTACCCGGTACTCGCCGAGGAGACGGTACGGCTGGACGTCGCCGCCTGAGGGCTGTCCCCCGGTCCGGCCCTCAGTGCCTGTCGCCGAACTCGTGGGCGTCCACCTCGGCGAGGTAGCGGGACCGCAGGTCCTCGTCGTCCTCCAGGAAGGACGCGCGGAAGGAGTTGCGGGCCAGCTCCCGCATCTGCTCCTTCGACAGGCCGAGGGTGTCGCGCACCGCGTGGTAGTTGTCGGCGACGTAGCCGCCGAAGTAGGCCGGGTCGTCGGAGTTGACCGTGCACAGCAGGCCCGCCTCCAGCATCGCCGGGAGCGGGTGCTCGGCGAGCGTGTCCACCGCGCGCAGCCGCACGTTGGACAGCGGGCACAGCGTCAGCGGGATCCGCTCCCGCACCAGGCGCTCGACCAGGTCCGGGTCCTCCAGGCAGCGCAGCCCGTGGTCGACGCGCTCCACGCCGAGCACGTCCAGCGCCTCGGTGATGTAGGAGGGCGGCCCCTCCTCACCGGCGTGCGCCACGCGCCGCAGCCCGAGGTCGGCGGCCATCTCGTACACCTCGCGGAACTTGGCCGGCGGGTGGCCGACCTCGGCCGAGTCCAGCCCGACGCCGATGATCCGGCCCAGGTGCGGCCGGGCGGCCTCCAGCGTCTCCAGTGCCGAGTCGGCGGACTCGTCCCGCAGGAAGCACATGATCAGCCGGGTGGACATCCCGTGGTTCTCGGTGCTCCGGCCGAGCGCCCGCCACAGCCCCTCGACGATCGTGCCCATGGGCACGCCCCGCGCGATGTGCGCCTGCGGGTCGAAGAAGATCTCGGCGTGCCGCACGCCCTGCGCGGCGGCCCGCGTCAGATAGGCCTCGGCGAGGTCCTCGAAGTCCTGCTCGGTACGCAGGACGGTCATCAGCTCGTAGTACAGGTTCAGGAAGGACTGGAGATCCTTGAACCGGTAGGCCTCGCGGAGCGCCTCGGTGTCCGCGTACGGCAGCCGGACGCCGTTGCGCTCGGCGAGCCGGAACGCCAGCTCCGGTTCCAGGGTGCCTTCGATGTGGAGGTGCAGTTCAGCTTTGGGGAGGGGCATCAAAGCATCGTAAAGCCGCTTCACCTGCGCTTTGGAACCGGCACTCGGAGCAGGTCGTGGGCGACGGTCAGCTCGCCCTCGTAGCCGGCGGCCCGCGCCTGCCGCTCGAACTCCTCGGGGTCCGCGTAGCGCTGGCTGAAGTGGGTCAGCACGAGGTGCCGCACCCCCGCCTCCCGTGCGACCCCGGCCGCCTGCCCGGCGGTCAGATGGCCGTGGTCGGCGGCGAGTCCGGCGTCCTCGTCGAGGAACGTGGACTCGATGACGAGCAGGTCGCAGTCCTCCGCGAGGGCGTGCACGCCCTCGCAGAGCCGGGTGTCCATCACGAACGCGAACCGCTGCCCGCGGCGCACCTCGCTGACCTGGTCCAGGGTGACGTCCCCGAGGCGGCCGTCACGCTGGAGGCGGCCGACGTCCGGCCCCCGGACGCCGTGCGCGGCGAGCCGGTCGGGCAGCATGCGCCGGCCGTCGGGCTCGACCAGCCGGTAGCCGTAGGACTCGACGGGGTGGGACAGCTTCCTGGCCTGGAGCGTGTACGACGCGGTGGTGGCGAGGTCGCCGTCCGCGTCGACCGGGGCCTCGGTGACGCCGACCGTCTCCCGGTAGGCGGTGGCGTACCGGAGCCGGTCGAAGAACCGCTGTCCGGACTTCGGGTAGTGCGCGGTCACCGGGTGCGGTACCTGGTCGAGGTTGACGCGCTGGATGACGCCGGCGAGCCCGAGGCTGTGGTCGCCGTGGAAGTGGGTGACGCAGATCCGGTTCAGGTCGTGGGCGGCGACCCCGGCCCGCACCATCTGCCGCTGGGTGCCCTCGCCGGGGTCGAAGAGGATGCCCTCGCCGTCCCAGCGCAGCAGGTAGCCGTTGTGGTTGCGGTGCCGGGTGGGAACCTGGCTGGCGGTGCCGAGGACCACCAGTTCACGGACGGACACGGCCGGCTATCCGGGCGGCCACTGCAGGCCGCGGCCCCCGAGGACGTGGGCGTGCGCGTGCCAGACGGTCTGGCCCGCGCCGCTGCCGGTGTTGAAGACGATGCGGTAGCTGTCCAGCTTCTCGTCGTCGGCGACGGCCTGCGCCTCGCGCAGCATGTCGGCGGCGACGGCGGGTTCGGCCCCGGCGAGTTCGGCCGCGTTCTCGTAGTGGACCCTCGGGATCACCAGGACGTGGGTCGGGGCCTGGGGGTTGATGTCCCGGAAGGCGACGGTGGTGCCGGTCTCGCGGACGACCGTCGCGGGGACGTGACCCGCGGCGATCTTGCAGAACAGGCAGTCGTCCTGGGGTTCCCCTGCCACTTTTCCTCCTCGACCGGTGATCGGTTTCGGGGGCATCGTATCGCCGTCGGCCGCGGGTCCGGCGGGAGTCCGGCGAGGGCTTGCCGCGCCCCCGGGACGGAGCCGCGCGGCCGACACGGCCGCGCCCCTCCGCCGGGCCCGCGCCCCTCAGTCCGTCGGCAACGTCGGCGGCTCCTTCGCGGGCGTCGTCTCCAGCGACTCCAGCGCGATCCGTACCGCCTCGTCCAGTTGGGGATCGCGTCCCGCACCCCAGTCCTGCGGGGTCTGTACGACCTCCACGTCCGGGTCGACGCCGTGGTTCTCCACGCCCCAGCCGTAGCCCTCCAGCCAGAACGCGTACTTCGGCTGGGTGACCAGCGTGCCGTCGACCAGCCGGTAGCGGCTGTCGATGCCGATCACACCGCCCCAGGTGCGGGTGCCGACCACCGGGCCGATGCCCAGCGCCTTGGCCGCCGCGTTGACGATGTCCCCGTCGGAGCCCGAGAACTCGTTGGCGACGACGACCACCGGACCCCGCGGCGCGTCCTTCGGATAGCTGAACGGGCGCATGCCGCGCGGCAGGTTCCAGCCGACGATCCGGCGGGCCAGCTTCTCCACGACGAGCTGGGAGGTGTGCCCGCCGCGGTTCTCCCGGACGTCCACGACGATGCCCTCGCGGGCCATCTCCACGCTCAGGTCGCGGTGGATCTGCGCCCAGCCGGGTGCCTGCATGTCCGGCACGTGGAGATACCCCAGCCGGCCCTCGGACAGTTCGTGCACACGGGCCCGCCGGCCGGCCACCCACGCGTGGTAGCGCAGCGGTTCCTCGTCCGCCACCGGCACGACGACGGGGTGGCGCAGCTCGCCGCCGCCCGCCGGCGACACGGTCAGCTCGATCGCCTTGCCGGCCGTGCCGACCAGCAGCGGCCCGGGTCCGGTCACCGGGTCGACGGCCCGGCCCGCGACGGCCACGATCGCGTCGCCCGGGCGCACCGCGACGCCGGGTGCTGCCAGCGGGGAGCGGGCGCCGGGGTCGGAGGTCTCGGCGGGCAGGATCCGGTCGATCCGCCAGCTGCCGTCCGGGTGCCGGGAGAGGTCCGCGCCCAGCAGGCCCTGGCGGGGCCCGTGGCCGTAGCCGCCGCGCGGGGTGACGTAGGCGTGCGAGGTGCCCAGTTCGCCCTGCACCTCCCACAGCAGGTCGACCAGGTCGTCGTGGGTGGCGACGTGCTCGACGAGCGGACGGTAGCGGGCCAGGACGCCGTCCCAGTCGACGCCGCCGAGGTCCGGCCGCCAGAACTGGTCCCGCATGATGCGGCCGGTCTCGTCGAACATCTGCCGCCACTCGGCGGCCGGGTCGAGCATCTGCCGGACACGGGACAGGTCGACGGTGATGTTGCTGTCGCTGTCGTCGTCGCCCGAGGCCCGGCGGTCGCTGGGCACGACCTTGAGCTTGCCGTCGGCCCACAGCAGGACGCGTTTGCCGTCGCCGCTGACCTCGAAGTGGTCGGCGTCGGAGGCGAGGTACTCGATGCGCTGCTGAGCCAGGTCGTAGCGCTCCAGCTCGGTCTTCGGGTCGGGGTCCTCGGGGTGGGCGCGGGAGGCGCCGAGCACCCCGCGCACCGGGTGGCGCAGCCACAGCACGCCGTCCTTGGCGGCGCGCAGCCCGGAGTACCGGCCGGCCTCGACGGGGAAGGGCACGATCCGGTCGGCGAGGCCCTCCAGGTCGATCCGGGTGGCCGGGGTGCCCTCGGAGTCCGGGGTCTCGTCCTTGTCGGGCGTCTCGAAGGGGCGTCCGTGCCGCTGCGGGCCGAACGGCGAGGGGGTGGTCGCCGCCAGGGTGATCAGGTGCGGCCGGTCGCCGACCACGAAGGCCAGGTCGAAGACGTGCTCGTCGTAGACCGGGTCGAAGGACCGGGTGGAGAGGAACGCGAGGTGTCTGCCGTCCCGGGTGAAGACGGGCGCGTAGTCCTGGAACCGCAGCGGCGTCGCCTCGGTGACCGTCAGGTCGGTGGTGTGGGCGAGGCGGAGCTGGGCGAGCCCGCCGGCGCCGGGATGGGACCAGGCCAGCCAGCCGGAGTCGGGCGAGAACGCGAGCCCGGAGACGTCACCGTCCTCGCTGCGGTCGACCTCGCGCACCTCGCCGGTCTCGCGTTCGACGAGCAGGAGGCGTCCGTCGTGCGCGGCGACCGCGACCCGGCCGCCGTCGGGGGCGACGGCGAGGTCCAGGACCCGGCCGAGCTGTCCGGCGGCGAGCCGGCGCGGGGTGGAGCCGGGCACCGGACCGGTGGCGGGCGCGAACTCCAGGGCGTCGTCGCCCTCGGCGTCCGTCACCCACACCACCCACTCCTCCGCGTCCGCGCGGAAGGTGACGGGCAGCCGGGCCCGCACCCCGGGCCGGTCGGCGAGGGCGCGGGCCGGGCCCGACCGGTGGGTCACCCAGTGCACGCCGCCGCGGACCAGGACGGCGCTGCCGCGCGCGGTGTGGTCGGGCGAGGCGGAGCCGAACCAGTGGGCGGCGCTGACCGGGTGCGGCTGCCGGTCCACCCGGGCCCCGCCCAGCCGGATGTCCAGCCGGCGCGGCTCGGCCCCCTCCAGGTCGTCCAGGAGCCAGAGTTCACCGGCCGAGGCGTAGACGACCCGGGTGCCGTCGCCGGCCGCGTGCCGGGCGTAGAACCCGTCGAGGGGGGTGTGCCGGCGCAGGTCGGAACCGTCGGCGAGGGAGGAGTACAGCGCCCCGGTGCCCTCGTGGTCGGAGAGGAACGCTATCCGCTCCCCCGCCCACGTCGGGTACTCCAGGTTCCCGTCCAGATCCTCGTGGAGCCGTACGAACTCGCCGTCCCCGGCCCGGTCGATCCACAGCTTCCCGGCCGTGCCGCCCCGGTACCGCTTCCACCAGGCCGCCTCCCGCCCCATCGGCGCGGACAGCAGCACGGTGTGCGGGCCGTCGGCGACATGACCGACCGGGCCGTAGGGCAGGACGGTGGACGGGCCGCCGTCGAGCGGGACGGTCCTCGCCCAGCTGCGCCGGAGGCTGGACTGGCCGTAGGTGCTGATGGCGAGGACCTGTCCGTCATCGGTCCAGCCGCGCACCTGGGTGCGCGAACTCCCCCAGTGCGTCAGGCGGGTGGACGGGCCGCCGTCGACGGGGGCGACGTGGACCTCGGGGGCGCCGTCGCGGGTGGAGGTCCAGGCGAGGGTGGTCCCGTCGGGCGAGATGCGCGGCAGGGTCACCGGGACGTTGTCGGCGCTGACCCGCCAGGCCCGTCCGCCGTCCAGGGGCGCGAGCCACACGTCGTCCTCGGCGGTGAAGGCGACCAGGTCGCCGTGGACATGGGGAAATCGGAGGTAGGACCGCGGTCCTGTCGCTGCACCCTGAGTCACTCGCCCAGCCTATGCACCGCGGCCCGATCGCGTCGGCCGATTTCGATCACTTGCCCTGCACCGGCCAGCACTTGGGGTCGCCCTGGCACCAGAGGGTCTTCGTCACGGTCACGGTGGGGCCCGGCCGCTGTCCGTAGGTGGGCGGCCGGTAGGTGCTGTACGCGGGTGCGGGGGTGGCGTCGCAGTCGCCGAGGCCGTCGACCCGGAACCACTCCTTGCCGCCGACCTTCGCGACCAGGTTCCCGCGCACGCAGGCGCCGCTGACCGCCTTGGTGACCCGGCCGGTGACGGTGATGTCCCGGCCGTCCCTGGTCCTGCCCCGGCAGTCCACCGAGACGACGGACGTCTCGGACGCCGAGGGCGCCTTCGGGGCGGCGGAACCGTAGTTTCCGGTGCAGGTCAGCCAGTTGACGTCGACGTGCTGCCGTTTCAGTTCCGCGGTGGCGGTCCGGTCGGTGGTGAACGCGACGGTCGCGGAGTTCAGGTCGGTGGGCTGACAGCCCACCACGCCTGCCACGGCGATCGCCACGAGCCCCGCCACGGCCGCCGCCCTGGTCGTCCGCGGCCCTCGCAGAACAGGCCTCAATGCCCCCATGAAAGGCAGCCTGCCACCGTCCCGCCCGTGACGGTAGGGGGCGGACGGCCACTCACGCGTTCGAGTACGTCCCCCGGAAGGGCGGTAGCCTGACGGCGTGCACAGTGACCACAGGCTGAGAACCCTCGTCGTGGACGCGGGCACCGTCTACCGGTGGAAGGTCCGGCACCGCAACCGGTCCGGCGAACCGGCCCGCACCGTCCTCACCCTGCACCGGGACGGTGTGCGGACCCGGATCGTCTTCGAGGAGGGACCGGGCCGCGTGGTGACGGGCGGCTACTGGTTCCAGGGTCTGGTGGGCGACGCCGACGACAACCATCTCAACCTGCACCGACCCGGCGCCGTACGCGCGTTCGTCGACGAGACGGCGCACCGCCGGCTACTGGACCGCCACGCCGATCTGGACGGCTGGGAACTGCTCCCCGCGGCCGCCGTCAGGTACGCAGCAGCAGCCACTCCTGAAGCTCCACCAGATTGCCCTCGGGGTCCTTGAGATGGGCGACGCGCATGCGTTCGGTCATCGGCGCCGGCCCCTGCACCAGGACCGCGCCCCGGGCGGCTATCTGCTCGCAGTAGGCGTCCAGGTCGTCGACGCGCAGCACCACCAGCGAACGGTGCCCGGTCGCGGTGTCCCCCACCTCGCCCAGCACCTCGGCCATCATCGTCCGGTCCTGCAGGGCTATCCCCGCCGACCCGGCGTGCGGACTGAACTTCTCGTACGGTCCCTCGCTCGCCCCCGACTGCGGCCTCAGCCCGAGCACCTCGGCGTAGAAGCGGTAGCAGGCGGCGAAGTCGGACACCAGAAGCCGGACCTGGGCGAGTTCCACGGCGCGTTCCCCCTGTGCTGTCGTACGGGTCAGGACCACCGGCCGGTACGTCCGAGGAGCAGCGCGGTGGCCGCGGTCCCGGCGGTCGATGTGCGCATCACGGTAGGCCCCAGGGTGCAGGCCCTCGCACCCGCCTCCTCGAAGAGCGCCAGCTCGTCCCGGGCGACACCCCCCTCGGGGCCGACGACCAGCACGATCTCGCCCTCGGCGGGCAGCGGCGCGGTGGCGAGCGGTTCGCTGCCGTGCTCGAAGTCGGAGTGGAGCACGACGGCCAGGGCGGCGCCGGCGAGCAGCGCGGCGACCTGCCTGGTGGTGGCCGCGTCCGCGATCTCCGGGAAGCGCACCCGGCGGGACTGCTTGCCGGCCTCGCGGGCGGTGGCCCGCCACTTCGCGAGGGACTTCACTCCCCGCTCGCCCTTCCACTGGGTGATGCAGCGCGCGGCCTGCCAGGGCACCACCGCGTCGACGCCCACCTCGGTCATGGTCTCCACGGCGACCTCGCCGCGGTCGCCCTTGGGCAGGGCCTGGACGACGGTGATACGGGGCTGCGGAAGGGGCTCCTCGTGGAGCTGCCCCAGGCCCGTCACGACCAGCCGGTCCTTGCCCTCGGCGGCCCTGACGACGCCCTCGCCCCAGCGTCCGCGCCCGTCGGTGAGGATGACGTCCTCACCGGGCTGCAGCCGCTTCACGGAGACGGCGTGCCGGCCCTCGGGACCGTCCAGGACGACCTCGCCACCGGAGAAGTCGGGCACGACCAGCGGGTCGAGCACGAACACCGGGGCGGTCACCGCCCGGCTCCCGTCACGTCCGTACCGCCCAGGGCACCGCCGTCCGCGCCGGTCGTGGACGACAACACTGTCGACGCCGCGGCGAGTTCCTCCGCGAGGACCTCCACGAGCCGCCCCGCGGGCAGCTCCCTGACCATCCGGTGCCCCTGCCCCGCCCACAGCGCCATGCCCTGCGCGTCCCCGGCCGCGGCGGCGGCCTTGCGCAGCGGGGAGGTGAGGTGGTGCACCTCGGGGTAGGCGGCGGGCGCGTACGGGCCGTGCTCGCGCATGAAGCGGTTGACCAGGCCTCGGGCCGGCCGGCCGGAGAACGCGCGGGTCAGCGCGGTCCGGGTGAACAGCGGGTCGGTCAGCGCCCGCTTGTACGGGTCGGCGGCACCGGACTCGGGGGTGGCGAGGAAGGCGGTGCCCAGCTGGGCGGCGCTGGCGCCCGCGGCGAGCACGGCGGCGATCTGGCTGCCGCGCATGATGCCGCCGGCGGCGACCACCGGGATGCCCACGGTCTCGCGTATCCGGGCCACCAGGGACAGCAGGCCGATCCCGGAACCGTCGTTCTCCGGCACGTCCCGGTGGGTGCCCTGGTGCCCGCCGGCCTCCACGCCCTGGGCGATCACCGCGTCCGCGCCGGCCTGCTCGGCGGCCAGGGCCTCCTCGGCGGTGGTGGCGGTGACGAGGGTGCGGGTGCCCGCCCGGCGCAGGGCCTCCAGCGCCTCACGGGCCGGCACGCCGAAGTGGAAGGAGACCACGGGCACCGGGTTGTCCAGGAGTACGGCGAGCTTCGCGTCGTAGCCGTCGTCCCGGCCGCTGTCCGGATCGCCGAGCTCGGTCCCGTACCAGGCGGCCTCACCGGCCAGCTGCTGCGCGTAGACCTCCACCGCGCCGGACTCGGCGTGCTCCGGCTGCGGCATGAACAGGTTCACGCCGAAGGGGCGGCCGGTCAGTCCCCGCAACTGCTTGATCTCCTGGTACATCCCGTCGGCGGTCTTGTACCCGGCGGCCAGGAACCCCAGTCCGCCCGCCTCGGAGACGGCGGCGGCGAGCCGCGGGAGGGAGACCCCGCCCGCCATCGGGGCCTGCACGATCGGAAGCGGGAAGAGATCGGTCAGCGCGGAGGACATGACGGCATGTTGTCACGTCCTCCGAACAAGACCGAATCGGGCCGCCCCCGCGGCACATGCCAGACATGTCCGGGCCGAAGGGACGGTGTCCCCGCCCGCCACGCCCCCGCGGCAGCCGCACGGGTCCGGGGGCCGACCCGGGTCCGGGTCCGGGCGCGGACCCCCGGGATCCCGGCGACCGTCGCGGGCGACCCGTCAGCGGCCGTTGAAGGCGTCCTTCAGCCGCGAGAACAGACCCTGCTGACCCGGTTGGAACTGCCCCGTCGGGCGTTCCTCGCCGCGCAGCTTGGCCAGTTCGCGCAGGAGGCGTTCCTGCTCGGGGTCGAGCTTGGTCGGGGTCGTCACCTCGACGTGGACGATCAGGTCGCCCCGGCCGCCGCCCCGCAGATGCGTGACACCGCGCCCGTGCAGCGGGATCGACTGCCCGGACTGGGTGCCCGGCCGGATGTCGACCTCCTCCAGCCCGTCCAGCGTCTCCAGCGGCACCTTCGTGCCGAGCGACGCCGCCGTCATCGGGATCGTCACCGTGCAGTGCAGGTCGTCGCCGCGCCGCTGGAACGTGGAGTGCGGCAGCTCGTGGATCTCGACGTACAGGTCACCGGCCGGACCGCCGCCGGGGCCGACCTCGCCCTCGCCGGCGAGCTGGATCCGGGTGCCGTTGTCGACACCCGCGGGGATCTTCACGGTCAGCGTCCGGCGCGAGCGCACCCTGCCGTCACCGGCGCACTCGGGGCACGGCGTCGGCACGACCGTGCCGAAGCCCTGGCACTGCGGGCACGGCCGCGAGGTCATGACCTGGCCGAGGAAGGACCGCGTCACCTGCGACACCTCGCCGCGCCCGCGGCACATGTCACACGTCTGGGCCGAGGTGCCCGGCGCCGCGCCCTCACCGTTGCAGGTGTTGCAGACGATCGCCGTGTCGACCTGGATGTCCTTGGTCGTGCCGAAGGCCGCCTCGTCCAGCTCGACCTCGATCCGGATCATGGCGTCCTGGCCGCGGCGGGTGCGCGAGCGCGGTCCGCGCTGCGACGCCGTGCCGAAGAACGCGTCCATGATGTCCGAGAAGTTCCCGAAGCCGCCCGCCCCGAAGCCGCCCGCGCCCGCGCCGCCGCTCTGCGAGAGCGGATCGCCGCCGAGGTCGTAGACCTGCTTCTTCTGCGGGTCCGAGAGCACCTCGTAAGCGGCGTTGATCTCCTTGAACCGCTCCTGGGTCTTCGGATCCGGGTTGACGTCCGGGTGCAGCTCGCGCGCGAGCCGACGGAAGGCCTTCTTGATCTCTTCCTGCGACGCGTCGCGGCGCACGCCGAGAACGGCGTAGTAGTCCGTGGCCACTTACGACTCCGCCAGGATCTGTCCGACGTACCGTGCCACCGCTCGTACCGCTCCCATCGTTCCCGGGTAATCCATGCGGGTCGGTCCGACCACGCCGAGTTTGGCGAGTGCTTCGCCGCCCGAACCGTAACCGACCGACACCACGGACGTGGAGTTGAGTCCCTCGTAGGCGTTCTCGTGACCGATGCGTACGGTCATGCCCGAATCCCCGGCCTCGCCCATGAGCTTGAGGAGGACGACATGTTCCTCCAGAGCCTCCAGGACGGGCCGGATCATGAGGGGAAAGTCATGTCCGAAGCGGGTGAGATTGGCGGTGCCGCCGATCATCAGCCGCTCCTCGTTCTCCTCGACGAGCGTCTCCAGCAGCGTGGAGAGCACCGCCGAGACCGTGCCGCGGTCCTCGGCCTCGAATGCGTCCGGCAGGTCCTCCACCAGCCGGGGCACGTCCGAGAACCGGCGGCCGGCGACGCGGCTGTTCAGCCGTGCCCGCAGGTCCGCCAGCGACGACTCCCCGAACGGCGCCGGACAGTCGACCATCCGCTGCTCGACCCGCCCGGTGTCGGTGATCAGCACCAGCATCAGCCGGGCCGGCGCGAGCGCGAGCAGTTCCACGTGCCGCACGGTGGACCGCGTCAGCGACGGGTACTGCACGACCGCGACCTGCCTGGTCAGCTGCGCCAGCAGCCGCACCGTGCGGGCCACCACGTCGTCCAGGTCGACGGCGCCGTCGAGGAAGTTCTGGATGGCCCGCCGCTCGGGCGCGCTCATCGGTTTGACGCCCGCCAGCTTGTCCACGAACAGCCGGTAGCCCTTGTCGGTGGGGATCCGCCCGGCGCTGGTGTGCGGCTGGGCGATGAACCCCTCGTCCTCCAGGGCGGCCATGTCGTTGCGTACGGTCGCCGGGGAGACGCCCAGGTTGTGCCGCTCGGTCAGCGCCTTCGACCCGACCGGTTCCTCGGTTCCGACGTAGTCCTGGACGATGGCGCGCAATACCTGAAGCCTGCGTTCACTCAGCATGCGGCGCCACACCTCCAGAAAGTCGTCCCCGCGGCCTTTCGGGTCTTTCGTCTGGCACTCTTCGAGCCCGAGTGCCAGGATCCCCGGCCCAGTGTACGGCCGTCGGGTACCGACTGGGCAAGGTCGGTCGGGACCCACGGCGTTCCACGGCTAGCGTCGCGGTATGACGGTGACTTGGGAAGAGCTGGGCTGGGAGCGACTGGCCGAGGGGGTCGGCCGCCGCCGGCTGCCGGGCTGGGACTGCACGGCCGGGCTGGTTCTCGGGGCGGGCAGTGCCCTGATGGTGGACGCGGGGTCGAGTCTGGCGGAGGGCGCGCGGTTGCGCGACGCGGCGCGGCGGCTCGCCGGGCGCCGTGTGACCCATCTCGCGCTCACCCATCCGCACTTCGACCACGTCTTCGGCACCCCCGTGTTCGCGGGCGCCGCCGTGTACGCGGCGGCCGGCGCGGAGGCCGTCCTCGCGCACGGCCGCGCGGAACTGTGCCAGGACGCGGTACGCAACGGCCTGCCCGCCGACCTGGCCGAGGAGTCCGCCGACGCGCTGCCCGTGCCCGGCCACCCGGTCTCCGGCGAGTGCGCCCTCGACCTCGGCGGCGGCCGCCGGGCCCTGCTGGCCGACGTCGGCCCCGGTCACACCGCCCACGACCTCGCGGTCCTCGTCACCGGCGACTCCGGCGGCCCGGACGACCGGCCGGTGGTGTTCTGCGGCGACCTGGTGGAGGAGTCCGGAGACCCCCAGGCGGGCCCCGACGCCGTGCCGTCCCGCTGGCCGGCCGCCCTGGACCGGCTGCTCGCCCTCGGCGGCGAGGACGCCCGGTACGTGCCCGGTCACGGAGCGGTGGTGGACGCCGCGTTCGTACGACGGCAACGCGACGCGCTGGCCGCCCGCTTCGGCGTGTCGTGACCACGCCGCCCCCGCTTCTCCTATCGTCATCCGAATGCGCCAGTACTCCGCCGACCTGACCCCGCCCTGGAAGAAGCCGAGACCGGCACCCGAGGTGGCCGCCGAACCCGGCCTGGTCGTCGAGGAACCCGGCACCGGCTTCTGCGGCGCGGTGATCCGCTGCGAGGCGGGCACGGTCACCCTGGAGGACCGCTTCGGCAAACACCGCGTCTTCCCGCTGGAGCCGCGCGGCTTCCTCCTGGAGGGCCGGGTGGTCACCCTCGTACGCCCCGCCTCCGCCGCCCCCGCACGCCCCTCCCGCACCGCCTCAGGTTCGGTCGCCGTCCCCGGCGCACGCGCGCGCGTGGCCCGCGCCGGCCGCATCTACGTCGAGGGCCGCCACGACGCGGAACTCGTCGAGAAGGTCTGGGGCGACGACCTGCGCGTGGAGGGCGTGGTCGTGGAGTACCTGGGGGGCGTCGACGACCTCCCGTCGATCGTGGCCGACTTCACGCCGGGCCCCGACGCCCGCCTCGGCGTCCTGGTGGACCACCTGCTCCCCGGCACCAAGGAGTGGCGCATCGCCCAGTCGGTGACCAGCGAACACGCCCTGGTGGTCGGCCACCCCTACATCGACATCTGGGAGGCGGTGAAACCCGCCGCCGTCGGCATCGAGGCGTGGCCGCGCGTCCCGCACGGCCAGGACTGGAAGACGGGCGTGTGCCGGGCCCTCGGCTGGCCCCCGGACAACACGGGCGCGGTGTGGCAGGCGATCCTGGCCCGGGTCGGCTCCTACAAGGACCTGGAACCGGAACTGCTCGGCCGGGTGGAGGAACTCATCGACTTCGTGACGGCCCCGTAGCCCCCGCGCTGCCCGTCAGACCCCTTAGCCCCCGTCGCGGCGCCCGTCAGACCCCTTAGCCCCCGTCGCGGCGCCCGTCAGTCCACCAGGTCCCTGACCACCGCGTCGGCCAGCAGCCGCCCCCGCAGCGTCAGCACGGCCCGCCCGTCGCCGTACGGGCCGGACTCCAGCAGCCCCTCCCCCAGCGCCCGCCGCGAGGCCGCCAGCCCCTGCTCCTTCAGCAGCGTCAGCGGCACGCCCTCGCGCAGCCGCAGCTCCAGCAGGATCCGCTCCACCCGGCGGTCCTCGTCCGTCAGGACCTCACGCCCGGCGCCCGGCGAGCGCCCCGCCGCCAGCGCCGCCGCGTACGCCCCCGGATGCTTGACGTTCCACCAGCGCACGCCGCCCACGTGCGCGTGCGCGCCCGGTCCCGCGCCCCACCAGTCGGCGCCCCGCCAGTACAGCTCGTTGTGCAGGCAGCGCGCGGCCTCCGAGGTGGCCCAGTTGGACACCTCGTACCAGTCGAAGCCCGCAGCCGACAGCATCTCCTCGGCGATCAGATAACGGTCCGCGTGCACGTCGTCGTCGGTCATCGGGACCTCGCCCCGGCGGATCCGGCGGGCCAGTTGCGTGCCCTCCTCGACGATCAGCGCGTACGCCGACACGTGGTCCGGGCCGGCCCCGACGGCCGCCTCCAGCGAGGCCCGCCAGTCGTCGTCGGACTCCCCCGGCGTGCCGTAGATCAGATCGAGGTTGACGTGCTCGAAACCGGCCGCGCGGGCCTCCGCGACACACGCCTCGGGACGTCCGGGTGTGTGGGTGCGGTCCAGGACGCGCAGCACGTGCTGCCGGGCGCTCTGCATGCCGAAGGAGACCCGGTTGAAGCCGCCCTCGCGCAGGGCCGCCAGGTAGGCGGGGTCGACGGACTCCGGGTTCGCCTCCGTCGTGACCTCCGCGTCGGCGGCGAGACCGAACTCGTCCCGGATCGCGCCCAGCATCCGCACCAGATCCGCGGCGGCCAGCAGGGTCGGCGTGCCGCCGCCCACGAACACCGTGCGGACCTCGCGCGGGTCGTCGCCGAGGACCTTGCGGGCCTGCCTGACCTCGTCGATCAGGGTGTCGGCGTAGTTGTCGCGGGAGGCGAGGACACCGCCGGTGCCACGCAGCTCGGTCGCCGTGTACGTGTTGAAGTCGCAGTAGCCGCAGCGGGTCGCGCAGTACGGGACGTGCAGGTAGAAGCCGAGAGGGCGGTCGGCGGCACCGGCCAGCGCGTGCGCGGGGAGCGCGCCGTCGTCCGGGACCGGCTCGCCGTCGGGAAGTGCGGAAGGCATGTCCTCCATTGTCCCGTACGACGCCGCTTACTCCGCCTGGAGCACCAGCAGCGCCAGATCGTCCTCCGGCTGACCGCCGCCGAACTCGTGCACGAGCCGCCTGATGCGCTCGGCGATCAGTTCGGCGCTCAGCCCCGTGCAGCCCGCCAGCGCCCGCGCGAGCCCGTCGCCGTCGTCGAACTGCCGGGAGCCCGAGCGGCGCTCGGTGACCCCGTCGGTCACACACAGCAGGCTGTCGCCCGACCCCAGCTCGAACGTTTCGCTCGTGTACGTCTCGTCCTCCACGACCCCGAGCAGGGTCTGCGGCCGGGCGGCGGTGCGGACCCGGCCGTCCGGGCCGAGGAGCAGTGGCAGCGGATGCCCGGCGGAGGCGAGGGTGCAGCGGACACCGCCCGCTTCGAGAGGGGTGAGTTCGCCGTACAGGAGGGACAGGAAACGGGTCTGCGGGCCGTCGCCGGGCGGCACCTGCCGGCCGCCGGCGGCGACCAGGGCCCGCGCGGCGGCGTCCGCGGCCTCGGTGGCGTCGTCGAGGAGGAGCTGGTTGAGCCGGTCCAGGACGTCGGCGACCCGGTACCCCTCCCGGGCCAGCAGCCGCAGCCAGGGCCGGGCCAGGCCGATCACGACGGCGGCCTCGGGGCCCTTGCCCTGGACGTCGCCGACGGCGAAGCACCAGCGGCCGTCACCGGCCGGGAAGAGGTCGTAGAAGTCACCGCTGGGGCCGCCCTTGTCGCACGGCTCGTAGACCAGCGCGCTGCGCACGCCCGGGATCTCGGCGACCGCGCCGGGCAGCAGACCGCGCTGGAGGACGGCGCTGATGGTGGCCTGGCGGGCGTACTGACGGGCCGCGCCGATGGCCAGGGCGACCCGGCGCCCGAAGTCCTCCACCAGGCCGGTGATCTCGTCCGGGAAGCCGGCCGGGCCGGAGCGTCCGATCACCAGCGAGCCGAGCGGGCGGCCGCCCGCGATCAGCCGGTAGGAGAGCGCCGAGCCGCGGGCGCCCTGCGGACCGAGCGCCTCGCCCGGCCAGGGATACGGCTCGGGCCCCGACCGTAAGCCGCCCGTCGCGCACGGCGGGTCCTTCTCCAGCGCCCGGCGCAGCTCCTCGATGCGGTTCTCGCTGCCGTGCCAGACCCGGGCCAGCCGCGGACCGCCCGCGCCGCTCCCGTCGCCCCAGCCGCCGGACCGCACGGTCGACTCGTCCTCCAGCCACACCGCGCACCAGTCGGCCAGCCGCGGCACGATCAGCTGGCCGGTGAGCGCCGCCACCAGGTTCTCGTCGAGCTGCCCGGCGAGCAGGTCGGAGGCCTCGGCGAGGAACGACAGCGCGCCCCGGTCCAGCCAGTCCCGGTCCCGTTCGGCGCGCGGCGAGGACCCCCGCTCGAACGCGGTGGCGTGCGCGGGCGGCTCCGGCGCGAGGATCTCGGCCACCTTCAGCTCGTGCTCGTCCGGGAGGGTGCCGCCGCGGCCGGTCAGGCGCGCCCACACCGTCTTCGCGCCGATGCGGTAGGTGACCCCCCAGGACTCGGCGAGCGTGGCCACCAGGCGCAGCCCGCGCCCGTACTCCGGAGTCTCGTAGGGCGTCTCGCCCGGGTGGTCGCGCGGGGCGCGCGAGGGGTGGTGGTCGGTGACCTCGACGACGAACGCCGTCTCCTGCCGACTCTCCTCCAGCCACCATTCGACCTCGACGTCCGTGCCGGCGTGCACCACGGCGTTGGTGACGAGTTCGCTGACGACGACCATGGCGTCCTCGGCGACCCGCTGCCCCGGCTCCAGCAGGCCGCAGTCGGTCCACTCGTCGAGACAGGCGCGCACCAGCGAACGGGCGGAACCCGGGGCGAGCGGGCTCCCGGGGAGGGTCGCGCGCCCCTGCGCGTACGCGCCGGCGCCGTCGTGGGCGGAGGCGCCGTCGTGGGCGGAGGCGCCGTCATGGGCGGAGGCGCTCTCGCGGGTGGGCATGTCCTCGCGTGTGGGCGTGCCCTCGTGCGCGGGCATCTCGCTGTGCGCGGGCGCGCCGCGGTGCGCAGGCGCCTCACGGACCCGGGACACGGTCTCCCGTTGCGTGGGTATGGCCCCCATGTCCAGCTCCCCGAGCAGTTCGGACGAATGCATCCCGATGGATGCGGACAGAGTGACAGACTGACTGCGCCCATAAGCACCGAGTTACCGAAGTGGGCCGCCATGAGTGAGAACAGTGCTACGCGTGTGCTCGAAGACGGACAGAAACCGGAACAACTCCGAGCATCCGAGCTGCGCCCACTGCTCGCCGCGATGACCGCCGCCCGCGACGGCGACTTCACGAAGGCGCCGGAGACCGGGGAGGGGATCGTCGGCGAACTCACCGCGGTCTTCAACCAGCTCATGGACCGCAGCGTTCACTTCAACACCGAGGTGCAGCGCGTGAAACGCGAGCTGGTGCGCCACGGCCGCCTGGACGAACGCGTGTCGGCCAGCCCCGGCCAGGGCGCCTGGACGTCCCGGGTCAACGACGTCAACCACATCCTCGACGCGCTGGTGGCCCCGGCCGCCAACGCCACGCGCGTCCTGGACGCGGTGGCCGGCGGCGATCTGACCCAGCGCGTCGATCTGCACGACGGCAGCCGCCAGTTGCGCGGGGATCTGCGCAGACTGGGCCGCGCCGTGAACAAGATGGTCGACCAGCTGTCCCTGTTCACCGGCGAGGTGACCCGGGTCGCGCGCGAGGTGGGCACCGAGGGGCGGCTCGGCGGCCGGGCCAAGGTGCAGCGGCTGTCCGGCAGCTGGCGGGACGTCACGGAGGCCGTCAACACGATGGCGTCCAGGCTGACCGCGCAGGTCCGTGACATCGCCCTGGTGACGACGGCGGTGGCCCGCGGCGACCTGACCCGCACGGTGACCGTCGAGGCGACCGGCGAACTGCTGGAACTCAAACTCACCGTCAACACCATGGTCGACCAGCTGTCCGCGTTCGCCGACGAGGTGACCCGCGTCGCCCGCGAGGTCGGCACGGAGGGACAGCTGGGCGGCCGGGCCCAGGTACGCGGAGTCTCCGGCGTCTGGAAGGACCTCACCGACAACGTCAACTTCATGGCGTCGAACCTGACCTCGCAGGTCCGCAACATCGCCCAGGTGACGACGGCCGTCGCCAACGGCGACCTTTCACAGAAGATCACGGTCGACGCCAAGGGCGAGATCCTCGAACTGAAATCGACGATCAACACGATGGTCGACCAGCTCTCCGCGTTCGCCGACGAAGTCACCCGCGTCGCGCGGGAGGTGGGGACGGAAGGAAATCTCGGCGGCCGGGCGCAGGTCAGAGGCGTGTCCGGGGTCTGGAAAGACCTGACCGACAACGTCAACTTCATGGCCGACAACCTGACGTCCCAGGTCCGCAACATCGCGCTCGTCTCCACGGCCGTCGCCCAGGGCGATCTCGGCAAGAAAATCACCGTGGAGGCGAAGGGCGAGATCCTCGAACTGAAATCGACGATCAACACGATGGTCGACCAGCTCTCCGCGTTCGCCGACGAAGTCACCCGGGTGGCCAGGGAGGTCGGGACCGAAGGAAACCTCGGCGGGCAGGCCCAGGTACGCGGAGTCTCCGGCGTCTGGAAAGACCTCACCGACAACGTCAACTTCATGGCGCTGAACCTGACCTCGCAGGTCCGCAACATCGCCCAGGTGACGACAGCCGTCGCCAACGGCGACCTGTCCAAGAAAATCACCGTCGACGCCCGCGGCGAGATCCTGGAACTGAAGGACACCGTCAACACGATGGTGGAACAGCTGCGGGCCTTCGCCGACGAGGTGACCCGCGTGGCCCGCGAGGTCGGCACCGACGGCCGGCTGGGCGGCCGCGCCCAGGTACTCGGCGTCTCCGGCGTCTGGCGCGACCTGACCGACAACGTCAACTACATGGCCGACAACCTCACCTCACAGGTACGGAACATCGCCCAGGTGGCGACGGCCGTGGCCCAGGGCGACCTGTCGAAGAAGATCGACGTGGACGCGCGCGGCGAGATCCTCGAACTGAAGACGACGATCAACACGATGGTCGACACCCTGTCGTCGTTCTCGTCCGAGGTGACCCGGGTGGCCCGCGAGGTGGGCTCCGAGGGTCAGCTCGGCGGCCAGGCGCGCGTGGAGGGCGTGTACGGCACCTGGAAACGCCTGACGACCAACGTCAACGAACTCGCCCTCAACCTCACCACCCAGGTCCGTGCGATCGCCGAGGTCGCCTCCGCGGTGGCCCAGGGCGACATGTCCCGGTCGATCACGGTGGAGACGCAGGGCGAGGTCGCCGAACTGAAGGACAACATCAACCTGATGGTGGCCAACCTGCGCGAGACGACCCGCGCGAAGGACTGGCTGGAGTCCAACCTGGCCCGGCTCGCCGCGCTGATGCAGGGCCACCGGGACCTGATGGAGGTCGCCGACCTGATCCTGCGCGAGCTGACCCCGCTGGTGAACGCGCAGTACGGCGCGTTCTTCCTGGCCGACCCCGACGAGGACGGCGCCGCCGTCGGGACGGCCGTACCGGCGAAAGGCCTGGCGTTCATCGCCGGCTACGGCTCGGCACAGGGCGCGATCGTCGAGACGGGCGGCCTGCCGGTGCACGGGCTGGTCCGCCAGGCGGCCCGGGAGAAGAAGCGGATTCTCGTCGAGGAGACCCCACCGGACTACATCAAGATCAACAGTGGTCTGGGCGAGGCGGCACCGACGACGATCGTCATCATCCCGATCCTCTTCGAGGACAAACTCCTCGGCGTGATCGAACTGGCCTCCTTCTCCCGCTTCTCCGACGTCCACCTCGCGTTCTTCGACCAGTTCGTGAACACCATCGGCGTGGCCATCAACACGATCATCGCGAACTCGCGCACGGAGTCCCTGCTCGGCGAGTCGCAACGCCTGGCGATGCAACTCCAGGAACGCTCGGACGAACTCCAGAAACAACAGGCCGAACTACAGCGCTCGAACGCGGAACTGGAGGAAAAGGCCGCCCTGCTGGCGACGTCCTCGCAGTACAAGTCCGAGTTCCTGGCGAACATGTCCCACGAACTGCGCACCCCGCTGAATTCCCTGCTGATCCTGGCCCGGCTGCTGTCCGACAACCCGGACGGCCGGCTCTCCGACCAGGAGGTCCAGTTCGCGACGACGATCCACCGCTCGGGCTCCGACCTCCTCCAGCTCATCAACGACATCCTGGACCTGTCGAAGATCGAGGCGGGCCGGATGGACGTACGCCCCAAGCGCCTGCCGTTGATCAAACTCCTCGACTACGTCCACGCCACCTTCCGCCCGCTGACCCTGGACCGGGGCCTGGCCTTCGAGGTGACGGTCCGCGAGGACGTGCCGCGAGAGATGCACTCCGACGAACAGCGCCTCCAGCAGATCCTGCGCAACCTGCTCTCCAACGCGATCAAGTTCACCGCCAAGGGACGCGTGGAACTGCGGGTCGGCCGGGTGAAGGACCCCGACCAGCACTACGTCCACGGCAGCGACGACGTGATCGCCTTCGAGGTGACGGACACCGGCATCGGGATCGCCGCCGAGAAACTCCCGGTGATCTTCGAGGCGTTCCAGCAGGCCGACGGCACCACCAACCGCAAGTACGGCGGCACCGGCCTCGGACTGTCCATCAGCCGCGAGATCGCGGGCCTGCTCGGCGGCCGTATCGTCGCGGCGAGCGAACAGGGCAGGGGCTCGACGTTCACCCTGTACGTCCCGGTCGCCAGCCCCGGCCACGCGGCGACCGGACCCACCCCCGAACAGCACGCGCTGCCGGTCCCCGACCCCGCCAGGACGGGCGCCCCCGACACCGACGACTCCTGGCCGGCGCCGGCCGGACTGGAGGCCTGGCAGCGCGGCCGCGCCGGCCGTATCCTGCCCGGCCGGCGTGTCCTGATCATCGACGACGACATCCGCAACGTCTTCGCGCTGACCCACGTCCTGGGCCGCGTCGGCATGCCCGTGCTGTACGCGGAGAACGGCCGGGAGGGCATCGAGACCCTCGAACGCAACGCGGACGTCGAACTGGTCCTGATGGACATCATGATGCCGGAGATGGACGGCTACGAGACCATCGCGGCCATCCGCCGGGCTCCCCGCTGGACCGGCCTGCCGATCGTCGCGCTGACGGCGAAGGCGATGCCGGGCGACCGGGAGAAGTCCATCGCGCGCGGCGCCAACGACTACGTCCCCAAACCGGTGGACGTCGACCGGCTGCTCACCGTCGTCTGCGCGCTCCTGGACCCCGACGGCACGGAAGGCGGCGAGAACGCCGACGAGGAACGGACGGTTCGATGACCACTGACGAGCGGGCCGGCATCCTCCTGGTCGACGACATGGAGGACAACCTGATCGCCCTGGAGGCCGTGCTGGGGTCGCTGAACGAGCCCATAGTGCGCGCGCGTTCCGGCGAGGAGGCGATGAAGGCCCTGCTGCGCCGCCGTTTCGCCGTGGTCCTCCTCGACATCCGCATGCCGGGCATGGACGGCTTCGAAACCGCCGCGAACATCAAACGCCTCGACCAGACCAAGGACGTCCCGATCATCTTCCTGACGGGAGTCGAGGAGGACGCCGGCTACGCCTTCCGCGGTTACGCGACGGGCGCGGCGGACTATCTGACCAAACCCTTCGATCCGTGGGTGCTGCGGGCGAAGGTCAACGTCTTCCTGGAACTGCACCGCAAGAACCAGCAACTGCAGTCACTTCTGGCACGCGAACAGGCCGATTTCGACGGGCTGAGCAAACGGCTGACGGTTCTGGAGGACCGGCTGTCCGGCGAACCCGTCGACATGGCGGCGCTGCGCGAGGACGTAGGGGAACTGCGCCGGCTGCTGAGCGGCGCCCGGCGCCCCGGCTGACCGGACGCGAAAAGGCGCGGGGACGCCGACGACAGGCCACCACTGACAGCGGCCGCCACGGATCCCCGCGCCCGTACGCCCCTACGCCTCGCGTGTCCCGGCGTACATCTCGTCGATGAGGTGCTTGTAACCGCGCTCGACGACCGGCCTCTTCACCTTCAGGCTCGGCGTGATCTCGCCGTGCTCCACATCCAGGTCCCGGGGCAGCAGCCGGAACTTCTTGATGGTCTGCCAGCGCTGGAGCCCCTCGTTGAGCTCCTTGACGTAACCGTCGACCATCTCGACGGTCGCCGGCGCCGCCACCACCTCGGCGTACGTCCTGCCCTCCAGGCCGTTCTCCTTGGCCCATTCGAGGATCGCGACCTCGTCGAGGGCGATCAGCGCCGTGCAGAAGTTCCGGTCGGCGCCGTGCACGAGGATGTTGGAGACGTACGGGCAGACCGCCTTGAACTGTCCCTCGACCTCGGCCGGCGCGATGTACTTGCCGCCGGACGTCTTGATGAGGTCCTTCTTGCGGTCGGTGATCCGCAGGTAGCCGTCGGGCGACAGCTCGCCGATGTCCCCGGTGTGGAACCAGCCGTCCGCCTCCAGGACCTCGGCGGTCTTCTCGGGCAGCCCGTGGTAGCCCTGCATGATGCCGGGACCGCGCAGCAGGATCTCCCCGTCGTCGGCGATCCGCACCTCGCAGCCGGGCAGCGGCTTGCCGACCGTACCGGTGCGGTAGGCCTCGCCGGGGTTCACGAAGGACGCGGCCGAGGACTCCGTGAGGCCGTAGCCCTCCAGGATGTGCACCCCGGCACCGGCGAAGAAGTAGCCGATCTCGGGCGCCAGCGCGGCGGAACCGGAGACACAGGCCCGCAGCCGACCGCCGAAGGCCTCCCGCAGCTTGGAGTAGACGAGTCCGTCGGCGACCTTGTGCTTGGCGGTGAGCCCGAAGGGGGCGGTGGCCGAGCCGGTGCGGCGGAAGTTGTCCTGGGTGGCCTTGGCGTACTCGCGGGCCACGTCGGCCGCCCACTGGAAGATCTTGTACTTCGCCGCGCCGCCGGCGCGGGCCTTCGCCGCGACGCCGTTGTAGACCTTCTCGAAGATGCGCGGCACCGCGGCCATGTAGGTCGGCTGCACGATCGGAAGATTCTCGATGATCTTGTCGACGCGGCCGTCGACGGCGGTGACGTGCCCGACCTCGATCTGCCCGGACGTGAGCACCTTGCCGAAGACGTGGGCGAGCGGCAGCCACAGGTACTGCACGTCGTCGCGGCCGACCAGGCCGGTCGCGGCGATCGCCTTCGCCATGTACGACCAGTTGTCCTGCGGCAGTCGTACGCCCTTGGGACGGCCGGTGGTGCCGGAGGTGTAGATGAGGGTGGCGAGCTGGTCCTTGGTGATCGCGCCGACCCGTTCCTTGATCAGCTCGGGGTGCGTCTCGAGGTACCTGGCGCCGCGCTCCTCGAGCTCGGCGAGGGTGATGACCCAGTCGCCGCTCTCGACGCCGGCCGGGTCGATGACGACGACCTGGGCGAGCTCGGGCAGCTCCGCGCGGTTCTCGGCGGCCTTGGCGGCCTGTGCCGCGTCCTCCGCGATGAGCACCCGGCTCTCGGAGTCGGAGAGGATGAACGCCGACTCCTCGGCGTTGGTCTGCGGATAGACCGTGGTGGTGGCCGCGCCGGCGCACAGGATGCCCAGGTCGGCGAGGATCCACTCGACACGGGTGGAGGAGGCGAGAGCGACCCGCTGCTCGGGCTGGATGCCGAGTTCGATGAGACCGGCCGCGATGGCGTAGACGCGATCGGCCGCCTGCCCCCAGCTCAGCGACTTCCAGTCGTCCGGGCCCTCACCGGAGGCGGCCGGCACCGGGTACCGGTACGCCTCGGCGTCCGGTGTGGCCGCCACACGCTCCAGGAAGAGGGCCGCCACAGACGGCGGACGGTTCTCGATCAGTGTCTGCGTGTCGCTCACGACATCCTCCGGGGGCCCGCGACGGTGCGGCTGGCTCAGTGCGGCTGGGTTTACTCACGGTGCGGTTCGCACTACTTGTTTAACTCGCGAGTAACTATCGAGCAGGGATCAGAGTAAGCCGCGACCGGCCCTCGCGTAAGAGGCATCGGCCTGTCTGTTTCCTCGCATGTTCCACGCAGAGCGACCCTACGCACGCGTAGGGGTCCGCCGCACTTTCGTACGACGGACCCCTGTTGCACCTGTTTTGCGACCACGGTCGGCCGATACCGAAGGTTACTTCTTGCTCTTGGCCGATCCCGCGCTGTCATCGCTGCTCAGGACGGCGATGAAGGCCTCCTGCGGAACCTCCACGGAACCCACCATCTTCATCCGCTTCTTGCCTTCCTTCTGCTTCTCCAGCAGCTTGCGCTTACGGGAGATGTCGCCGCCGTAGCACTTGGCGAGGACGTCCTTTCGGATGGCGCGGATGGTTTCCCGGGCGATCACCCGGGAGCCGATGGCGGCCTGGATGGGCACCTCGAAGGCCTGCCTGGGGATGAGCTCGCGCAGCTTGGCGACGAGCCGGACCCCGTACGCGTAGGCCGCGTCCTTGTGGGTGATCGCCGAGAAGGCGTCCACCTTGTCGCCGTGCAGCAGGATGTCGACCTTGACCAGGCTGGACGTCTGCTCGCCGGTGGGCTCGTAGTCCAGCGACGCGTAACCGCGCGTCTTCGACTTCAGCTGGTCGAAGAAGTCGAAGACGATCTCGGCGAGCGGCAGCGTGTACCGGATCTCGACGCGGTCCTCGGACAGGTAGTCCATGCCGAGCAGGGTGCCGCGCCGGGTCTGGCACAGCTCCATGATCGAGCCGATGAACTCGCTGGGCGCCAGGATGGTGGCGCGCACGACCGGCTCGTACACCTCGCCGATCTTCCCCTCGGGGAATTCGCTCGGGTTGGTGACCGTGTGCTCGCTGCCGTCCTCCATGACGACGCGGTAGACCACGTTCGGGGCGGTCGCGATCAGGTCGAGCCCGAACTCGCGCTCCAGCCGCTCCCGGATCACGTCCAGGTGCAGCAGGCCGAGGAAGCCGACCCGGAAGCCGAACCCGAGGGCGGCGGAGGTCTCCGGCTCGTAGACGAGCGCGGCGTCGTTGAGCTGCAGCTTGTCCAGGGCCTCGCGCAGCTCCGGGTAGTCGGAGCCGTCCAGCGGGTACAGACCGGAGAAGACCATCGGCTTCGGGTCCTTGTAGCCGCCGAGAGCCTCCGTGGCGCCCTTGTTCTGGCTGGTGACGGTGTCGCCGACCTTGGACTGCCGGACGTCCTTCACACCGGTGATCAGATAGCCCACCTCGCCGACGCCGAGGCCGTCGGCGCCGAGCATCTCGGGCGAGTTCGTGCCGATCTCCAGCAGCTCGTGCGTGGCACCGGTCGACATCATCCTGATGCGTTCGCGCTTGTTGAGCTGCCCGTCGATGACACGGACGTAGGTGACGACACCGCGGTAGGAGTCGTAGACCGAGTCGAAGATCATCGCGCGGGCGGGTGCGTCGGCGACGCCCACCGGCGCGGGGATCTCCTTGACCACCTTGTTCAGCAGGGCGTCGACGCCGAGGCCGGTCTTGGCGGAGACCCGCAGCACGTCGTCCGGCTCGCAGCCGACCAGGTTCGCCAGTTCCTCGGCGAACTTCTCCGGCTGGGCCGCCGGCAGGTCGATCTTGTTGAGCACGGGAATGATCGTGAGGTCGTTCTCCATCGCCAGGTAGAGGTTGGCGAGGGTCTGCGCCTCGATGCCCTGGGCCGCGTCGACGAGGAGGACCGTCCCCTCGCAGGCCGCCAGCGACCGCGAGACCTCGTAGGTGAAGTCGACGTGCCCCGGGGTGTCGATCATGTTGAGGATGTGCGTACTGCCCTGGTCGGGGCCCTCGGTCGGGGCCCAGGGCAGACGCACCGCCTGGGACTTGATCGTGATGCCGCGCTCGCGCTCGATGTCCATCCGGTCGAGGTACTGAGCACGCATCTGCCGCTGCTCGACCACACCGGTCAGCTGGAGCATCCGGTCGGCGAGCGTGGACTTGCCGTGGTCGATGTGCGCGATGATGCAGAAATTGCGGATCAGCGCCGGGTCGGTACGGCTCGGCTCGGGCACATTGTTAGGGGTCGCGGGCACGCAGGGTCCTGTCTCTTGAGGCGCCTTATGCCTCGGGTCGGATCGATACGTAGCCTCCATGGTCCCATGACGGGGGACCGGGGACCGGTTTGGGCGGGTCCCCGCCGCGCTGCTACTCTGGGCAGCTGTGTCTCATGCCCTCTCAGCACGAGGCACGTCTTCTGGAAATCATCGGTACGGGATCTGCACGGTCCCGCACCAGAACCTGAAAAGGCTCATTCGTGGCGAACATCAAGTCCCAGATCAAGCGGATCAAGACCAACGAGAAGGCTCGGCTGCGCAACAAGGCCGTCAAGTCCTCCCTGAAGACCGCGATCCGCAAGGCCCGTGAGGCTGCTGCCGCGGGTGACGTCGAGAAGGCCACCGAGTACCAGCGCGCTGCCGCGCGTCAGCTCGACAAGGCCGTCTCCAAGGGCGTCATCCACAAGAACCAGGCCGCCAACAAGAAGTCGGCGCTTGCTTCCAAGGTCGCTTCCCTCCAGGGCTGACACTTGATACGACGCCGGTAGGACCCGGGCGGGCCCTCTCATCCGCCCCCGGCCGGCCCCCTGAGCCTGTTCGCGGCCTGCGTTCGCCACGCGGGAACGGGCTCGAAAAGCTTGAACCCGATGCCCCGGCACTTCGCCCTTCCCCAGGGCGGAAGCCGGGGCTTTCGGCATACCCGGCGGGCCCGTTCTTCTGGTCGGCGCGGTTCGTCAGCCCCGGCCTCGCGACCGTGCCGCCCGCGCGATGGTCACGACGGCCTTCTCCAGGGCGTACTCGGGATCGTCCCCGCCGCCCTTGACCCCCGCGTCGGCCTCGGCGACGGCCCGCAGCGCCACCGCGACCCCGTCGGGCGTCCAGCCGCGCATCTGCTGCCGTACCCGGTCGATCTTCCACGGCGGCATGCCGAGCTCCCGCGCGAGATCGGCGGGCCGCCCGCCCCGCGCGCCGGACAGCTTCCCGATGGCCCGGACCCCCTGCGCGAGCGCGCTCGTGATCAGCACCGGGGCGACCCCGGTCGCCAGCGACCAGCGCAACGCCTCCAGCGCCTCCGCCGTGCGTCCTTCCACGGCCCGGTCGGCGACGGTGAAGCTCGACGCCTCGGCCCGCCCGGTGTAGTACCTGCCGACGACGGCCTCGTCGATGGTGCCCTCGACGTCGGCGGCGAGCTGCGTCACGGCGGAGGCCAGCTCCCGCAGGTCGCTGCCGATGGCGTCGACGAGCGCCTGGCAGGCCTCGGGGGTGGCGGAGCGTCCCAGCGCACGGAACTCGCCCCGCGTGAACGCGAGCCGGTCCGCGGGCTTGGTCATCTTCGGGCAGGCGACCTCCCGTGCTCCCGCCTTGCGCGCCGCGTCCAGCAGCCCCTTGCCCTTGGCCCCGCCCGCGTGCAGCAGCACCAGCGTGATCTCCTCGGCGGGCGCCCCGAGGTACGCCTTCACGTCCTTGACCGTGTCGGCGGACAGGTCCTGGGCGTTGCGCACGACGACGACCTTGCGCTCCGCGAAGAGCGACGGACTGGTCAGCTCGGCCAGCGTGCCGGGCTGCAACTGGTCCGGGGTCAGATCCCGCACGTCCGTGTCGGCGTCGGCGGCCCGGGCAGCGGCCACCACCTGCTGCACGGCGCGGTCGAGCAGCAGTTCCTCCTGCCCCACGGCGAGCGTCAGCGGGGCGAGCGGGTCGTCATCAGCAGTCTTCTTCGCCATCACGCCAAGCATCCCACGGCCCACTGACAACGCGGCCGGTCACCGCTACGGCTCCTCCCGCCACCCCTCCCACTCGCCAGCGAACTCGTCGAGCTCGGCCGGGTCCAGCCGCCCTTCCGCGTCGCGCAGGAGCAGCAGCCACTGGGCGTCCTCGGCGTCGTCCTCCCCCGCCAGGGCCTCCCGAACCAGCCGCGGCTCCTCACCGGTCCCGAAGCGCTCCCCGAGCGCCTCGGCGGCCTCCTGGGCGGCGTCGCGGTCCGGCAGTACCAGCACATGTCTCACATCGCTCACGGCACCATTCTCGGACACCGCGGCAGGCCGCAACGAGCCGGAGCGGCCGGGGCGGTCAGTGGCGGACGGCTCAGCCCTTGGGGACGATCTGCACGTCGAGGTCGATGCGGATGCTCGGCCCGACCACCGCGATCCCGCGGGCCAGCATCGTCTGCCAGCTCACGGTGAAGTCGTCCCGGTGCAGTTCGGTCGTGGCCCGGCAGGCCGCCCGTACCTCGCCCTCCATGCCGTTGCCGAGTCCGAGGTACTCCGTGTCGAGCGTGACCGTACGGGTCACGCCGTGCAGGGACAGCGCCCCGGTGACGGCCCACCTGGTGCCACCGCGGTGCGCGAACCGGTCGCCGTAGAACTCCAGCGTCGGAAACCGCGGTGCGTCCAGGAAGTCCGCCGACCGCAGATGGTCGTCGCGCATCCGCACGCCGGTGTCGATGGTCGCGGCGTCGATCACGACATGCAGGGCGGACCGTTCCATCGGGTCGGCGATCCGTACCGCGCCCGCGAACGAGTTGAACCGCCCGTGGATCCGGGCCAGACCGATGTGCCGGGCGGTGAAGGCGATCGAGGAGTGTGTCGGCTCGATCTCCCAGTCCCCCGGCGCCGGCATCTCCGGCGGCTGGGCGACCTGGAGGGTGACGTCACCGAGCGAGGCGAGGGAGCCCTCACCGACCTGCGCGACGGCCCGGTACGGCGCGAACCCCTCGGCGGACACCGCGAGCCGGTACTCCCCGGCCGGCAGGGTCGTCATGAACGATCCGTAGGGATCCACGCCGCCACTGACCACCATGCGCCCGAGCGTGTCGGTGACGGTGAACTCGGCGTTCGTCACCGGGTCGTTCACCGGATCGAGCACCCTGCAGCTCAGCACTCCGGCGTCGGGCGGAGTGTGCACCGCGGCAAGGGGCCCCATCCGCTGCGCCCGGCTCGTCCGGTTCCCCTTCAAGCCGCCGAACATCCACGCCACCCCTGTACGCCTCGCCATCACCCGTTGCCGAAGAAACATTCGATCACTGGTGAGGCTTTCGGGGCAACTCGGGCCCACATCACGGGAAACCAGCGCATGCGCCTGAACTACCCATGAGTAGCCTGTTAGGGGCCGTAATACCGCGTTCTCCCGCCGCCGCCCGAATCAGCTGTTCCGGGCGGCACCGCGCGGCTCGCCGACCTCGGGGACCCGGTCCAGCTCGATCCCGAACCGCTCCCGGTAGACCCTGAGCACCTCGTCGTCGCCCTCCAACTCCCGTACCTCACGCGTTCCGTCCGCGGTCGTCACCGTCAGCGTCCGACCGCCGAGCGTGATCCGCCCGCCGTCCCCGGTGACCAGGGAACACACCAGCGACCGCGTGAAATGGGACGCCGGCGAGGTGCTGTGCCACCACGCCCCGGCCGTGAAGTCCTCGAGCGTCCGCGGCCTCACCTCCAGCCGGTACTGGGGCTTCCCGTCCCGCAGCACGTCCAGGTCCCCACCCGCCGCACCCGGCCCACCAGCGGCCCCCGCGGCGTGCGGCCCGGCCTCGGTGATCCGGAACACACCGCCCGGATCCGCCTGCTCACCCCGCTCCGCGAACGCCAGCGGAAAGTGGCTGTGCGCACCGAACCCGACGTCGGCGAGCCACTCACCGCCGTCCACCGTCCCGACGCGCAGCGCCAGATGGTCGTACGGGATCCCGAGCCGCCCCTCGTCCCCGTACACCCGCCCCGCCAGCAGGGTCACCTCGAATCCGAGGGAGGTCAGCAACGCGGCGAAAGCACCGTTGAGTTCGTAGCAGAAACCACCGCGGCCCGAACCCGTCACCTTGTCCAGCAGCCGCTCCTCGGACGGCACGGTCTCCTCGCCGAGGTGCACCGACAGGTTCTCGAAGGGCACGGTCCGCAGATGCCTCAGATGCAGGTCGCGCAACACCCCCGCGGTCGGCCGGGCCGGACGGGCGGCCCCGAGCCGCCGCAGGTAGGAGTCGATCCGCGCACTGTTCACCGAATTCATGCCCTCAGTCTCGCGCCACTGCCAACTCCCCCGCCTCCCTCCCCTCACGGCCGCCGGTCACGGCGAGCGCCCCGTCCCGGTCGGTCCGCAGCACCACCGCCCCGACGGCCCGCAGCCGCGCCACCGTGTCCGGCGCCGGATGCCCGTACGGGTTGTCCGCCCCGCACGAGATGAGCGCCACCCGGGGCGCCACCAGGCGCAGCAGCTGCGGATCCTGGTACGCGGACCCGTGATGGGCCACCTTCAGAACGTCCACCCGGCCCAGTCCGGCGGCCGCCGGTGATCTCATCAACTCCTGCTGGGACGCGGGTTCGAGGTCGCCGAGCAGCAGCATCCGCAGCCCGGCCGAACGGACCAGCAGCACGACACTCGCGTCGTTCGGCCCGTCCGGCGCCGGTGCCGGGTCCGGGGGCGGCCAGAGCACCTGCCAGTCCAGCCCGCCGGTGGTACGCCGCTCCCCGGCCACCGCACGCGTGACAGGGATCCGGTGCTCGGCCGCCTCCCTCCGTACGAACTCGGCCTGCTCCGAGGGTTCCTCGAACCCTGTCGTCTCGATCTGCGCCACCGTCCGTCCGCGCAGCACTCCGGGCAACCCTCCGACATGGTCGGCGTGGAAGTGGGTCAGGACCACCAACGGGACCCGGGTGATGCCCAGTTCCCGCAGACAGCGGTCGACCGGTGCCGGGTCGGGCCCCGTGTCCACCACCACGCCGGTGCCGTCGCCGGCGGCGAGCACCGTCGCATCCCCCTGCCCGACATCGCACATCGCAAGCCGCCAGCCGGGCGGCGGCCAGCCGGTGATCGCCCGGGTCAACGGCGCCGGCCGCACCACCAGCAGCGCCAGCAGCAACCCCAGCGCCCCGCACCACCACGGATGCCGCAGCAACCGCCGCCCCAGCGGTACGACCACCACCGTGACCCCGGCCAGCAGCAGCGCCCCGGTCCAGCTCCCCGGCCAGTCCACCGCCGCACCCGGCAACGCGGCCCCGGTCCGGGCGATCGCCGCGATCCACCCCGCCGGCCAACCCGCGCACCACGCCAGCACCTTGGCCAAAGGCATCGCCACCGGTGCCGCCGCGAGCGCCGCGAACCCCAGCACCGTGGCCGGCGCGACCGCGACCTCGGCCAGCAGATTGCACGGCACCGCCACCAGACTCACCCGCGCCGCCAGCACCACGATCACCGGCGCGCACATCGCCTGCGCCGCGGCAGCCGCGCTCAGCCCCTCGGCCAGCCGCTCCGGCACCCCGCGCCGCCGCAGCGCCTCGCTCCAGCCGGGCGCCAGCACCAGAAGCGCCCCGGTGGCCAGCACGGACAGCAGGAAACCGAAACTGCGCGCCAGCCACGGGTCGTACAGCACGAGCAGGAGAACAGCCGTGGCCAGCGCCGGGATCAGGGACCTGCGACGGCCCGTCGCCAGGGCGAGCAGGGCGACGCCTCCGCAGGCCGCGGCACGCAGCACGCTGGGGTCCGGCCGGCACACGACCACGAAACCGAGGGTGAGCGCCGACGCGAACAGCGCCGTCGACCGCAGCGACAGCCCCATACGCGGGGCGAGACCGCGCCGCTCCGCCTTCTGGGCCAGCCCCGGCGGGCCGATGAGCAGGGCGAGCAGGATGGTGAGGTTGCTGCCCGAGACCGCGAGGGTGTGTGCGAGATCGGTCGCCGCGAACGCCTCGTCCAGTTCGGGTGTGATCCGCGAGGTGTCGCCGACGACCAGCCCGGGAAGCAGCGCCCGCGCGTCTTCGGGCAGCCCCTCGGTCGCCTCCCGCAGCCCGGCGCGCAACCGCCCGGCCAGCCGCTGCGGCCCGTCGGGTCCGCCCACCACCACAGGGGCCGGCCACTCCCGCACCCGCAGCATCGCCGCGGTCGGGTCCCCGCCGGCCGCCGCAGGCGCCAGCCGCCCGCTCACCCGCAGCCGCGTGGAGGGAAGCAGCCCGAGCCACCGCGCACGCCCCTCGCCACCGGGCGCCCGGACACCCGGGCCGACGGCCATCAGCACCGGCGACCGCGTCCTCACCTCCCGCCCCTCAACGCTGTCCACGCGCCGAACCTCGGCGCGCACCAGCACGGCGACCGGCGTGGCATGGTCTCCTCGCACCCGTGGCCTGCTGACCCACGGGTCGCCCGTGAGTTCCACCTCCGCGGTCACGGTCGCGTAGGAGCGGGCCAGCGCGGGCACCGGCCCCCGGCGCACGTCCGCCCCGTGCAGCCCCGCGGAGGCGGCGGCCCCTGCGACGCAGAGGAGCAGCGCGCCGACGGAGGCGTTCCGCCAGGTAGGCGCGAGCGCCGAAGGATTACGGATCACCGTGCCCGAGCGGAGGCCCTGCGGATCGACGGCCGGGTCGACGGTCACCGCTGGGTGCCGTCCGCGAGCGGGGACGTTGCCGGGCACCGTGCCGATGCGGCGGTTCGTCCGGCTCCGCCACAGCAGGATCACTCCGGCGACCAGGCAGCCGACGGCGGTCCCGGCCGTCCACACCACTGGTGCGTCAAGGGTCAGTGCCGCCGTCGCCCAGGCGGCCAGCGCGGGCGGCACCAGTCGCAGGTCTGCCGGCGGGTCCGGCCGGCCGGTCGCGGTCCTGGACCGCCTGCCCGGGCCGGTCCGTGCGACCGGGGGCAGGGCCCTGGATCCCGGCGGTGCTCCGCCGGCCGAGGTGGTCATGGCCGTACCAGATCCCGGAGGTCGGAGAAGCGGCGGTCGCCGATGCCCCTGACCTGTCGGAGTTCGTCCACCGAGCGGAACCCGACGTGCTCGGTCCGGTAGTCGACGATGTGCTGGGCCAGCACCGGACCGACCCCGGGCAGGGCGTCGAGCTGGTCGACGGTCGCCGTGTTCAGGGAGACCGGAGCTGCGGCTCCCGTTCCCGCCGCCCCGCCCGCCACCGGGCCCGAGGCGGCCGGCGGGGCGGGGCCCCCGACGACGATCTGTTCGCCGTCCACCAGGAAGCGGGCGCGGTTGAGTCCCGCGGTGTCGGTGCCGGGCCGCACCCCGCCCGCCGCCCGCAGCGCGTCGGTGACCCGGGATCCGGCCGGCAGGGAGTGGACCCCCGGCTCACGCACCTTCCCGGCGACGTCCACGACGACCTCGCCGCCGTGTCCCGCCGGCCCGGCGGACGCCGCGACGGTGCTTGCGCCCGGGGTCGGCGGCTTCTCTTCGCTCTTCCCGTAGGGTGCCTCGGCGCGCACCACCTCCGGGGCGCTCACCGTCTCGGTGCGGCCCGTCCAGAAGTGCTGTACGGCCAGGGCTCCGGCCACGACGAGAACCACCCCGAGGGCGACCGCGCCCCGGCGCTCCAGCCCGCAGCGGGTCTGCAGCCACACCGGCATCCGCTCCCGGACGGCGAGACCGAACCGGGCCCGCACGGTGGGAAGCACCGGCCGGCGCACGGCCGAGTCCTCGTCGGCGAGCACGCGAGCCGAGGACATCACGGCAGCCGCGGTGGAAAGGACGGCCGCGGCGGTACGCACTCCGGACACGGCGGCGCGGACCCCGGAGGTGGCCGCGGTGAGTCCGGCCGCAGCTCCGGTACCGGTCACCGTCCCCCCGTGCGGGGGTCCGTGGTCCGGTTCCGGCCGGATGACTCCGCGGGCGCCGAAGAGGAGTTCCGCCCGGCGGCGCAGCTCCTCCGCGGGAGCCGGGCGGCGACGGGCGCGGACCCGGACCGCGGGCCTGCGGTTACGGGTGCGGCCGTCAGAGGCGGGGCCCCGGCCGGGGCCACTGGTCGCATGTGTCTCGTGTGAGCGTGATCGAAGTGCCATGCGACGAGGATGGAGCTCTTCGCCGATTCGCGATGATCTTGCTCAAGTTCGGTGGATCACGACCCGATTGTGGATAACTCCGCCACCCACACGGGTGAGGACCGCGAGGTCGCCGCTCTCCGATCCACGGGTCAGCGCGGTGAGACGACCGCCCCGAGCAGGCCGGGCCCGGTGTGCGCGCCGATCACCGCACCGACCTCGCTCACATGCAGCTCGCGCAGCCCCGGCACCCTCGCCCGCAGTCGCTCGGCGAGAGCCGAGGCCCGGTCGGGGGCGGCCAGATGGTGGACGGCGATGTCCACCTCGGCACCGCCCGCCCGCTCCGCCGCGAGCTCCTCGAGGCGGGCGATGGCCCGGGACGCGGTCCGCACCTTCTCCAGAAGCTCGATCCGGCCGCCGTCCAACTGGAGCAGGGGCTTCACGGCGAGCGCGGAACCCAGCAACGCCTGGGCCGTACCGATACGGCCGCCGCGGCGCAGGTAGTCGAGGGTGTCGACGTAGAAGTACGCCGTGGTGCCGGCAGCGCGCTTCTCCGCCGCCGTGACGGCCTCGTCGGCGGTGCCGCCCGCCTCCGCGGCCTCGGCCGCCGCGAGCGCGCAGAAACCCAGCGCCATGGCGACCATCCCGGTGTCCACCACCCGCACCGGGACAGGTGCCTCACGGGCCGCGAGGACCGCCGCGTCGTAGGTGCCGGACAGCTCGGCGGACAGATGGAGCGAGACGATGCCGGTGGCGCCGGACTCGGCGACCTTGCGATACGTTTCGGCGAACACCTCGGGGCTGGGCCGGGAGGTGGTGACGGAGCGCCGCTTCTGCAGAGCCTGGGCCAGGGAGCGTGTCGAGATCTCGGTGCCCTCTTCGAGCGCCCGGTCACCGAGGACCACGGTCAGGGGCACAGCGGTGATGCCGTGGCGCTCCATCGTCCGCGGCGGCAGGTAGGCCGTTGAATCGGTGACGATCGCGACATGGCGGGACATGAGCTGGAGGTTACCTGGCGTAGCCCGAGGGCGGCAGCCCGCCCCCGCGCGCCCCGGCCTAGACCGGCCGCCTCAAGTGGTGCTCTCCGGCCTCGGCTTCTTCTGCCAGCGGTAGGTCTGACGCTGTCCGGGCGGCGTGATCGCGGGCTGCGCCGGTACCCCGTCCGGGGCGGACCGGGGTGCCTCGGGCCAGGTCTGACGGTCGCCCTGGCCGGCGGCGGCCTCGGGCCCCGGCGGGGTGTCGGCCGCGGGGGCGGGGCGGGTCCAGTGCCGCAGGGCGTCCGCTTCGACGTCGATCTGTGTGCTCAGGCTGTCCAGGTCGTCGTCGGCGAACCGGTGGGCCCGGTCCCGCACGGCCCACCGAAGGGCGTCGGCGGACTCCGTGATGCGGGTGGTGCGCCGACGCAGGTCGGGCAGCCGCGCGGCGAGCGTGGCCCGGTCGGGTTCCGCCTCCAGGCGCCTGAGTTCGCCGTCCAGTTCGTGCCCGTGCGCGCTGAGCCGCTGGAAGAGGCCGAGGGACTCCTTCAGCGACTCGTCCTCGGCGACACCGGCGTCCAACGCGTCCTGGGTGGCTCGCATCGAGGTGCGCAGGGCGAGCCGCAACTGGGCGATCTCGGCCGCCGGGCCGATCTGGACCATCGACCTGGCGCGCAGCGTGTGGTCCTCGACCGTCCTGCGGGCCTGGGTGATGGTGCGGTCCACACCGCGCTTGGCGGCACCGATCGCCTTGAACGTGAGGTATGCCCCACCCGCGGCGAACAGCAGGAAGAGCACGGCGAATACGGCGATCACTGTTTCCACGGTGCTCCTCCTCGGCTCCCGGTCACCCGACCGCATCCGAGCACGGCGGGGGCGGCCGCCCTCTTCAACGGTAAACGCAAAGGGCAGGCCCGGAGTTCCGGAAAAACCCCGAACCTGCCCGTAGGGGACCGCCCGGAAGCGGCCCGAAGCGATCACGCCGTGACGATGTTCACCAGCTTCGGCGCACGGACGATCACCTTGCGGATACCCGCACCGTCCAGTGCGGCGACGACCTTCTCATCGGCCAGCGCGGCCTTCTCCAGCTCCTCCTCGGAGATGCCCGGGGACACCTCCAGTCGCGCCTTGACCTTGCCCTTGATCTGCACGACGCAGGTCACGGTCTCGTCGATGACGTAGTCCGGGTCGGCGACCGGGAAGTCCCGGTGGACGACCGAGTCGGTGTGGCCCAGCCTGCGCCACAGTTCCTCGGCGACGTGCGGTGCCAGCGGCGCGATCATCAGCACCAGCGGCTCCGCGACCGCGCGCGGCACCGCGGCGCCCGCCTTGGTCAGGTGGTTGTTCAGCTCGGTGACCTTGGCGATGGCGGTGTTGAACCGCAGGCCCTCCAGGTCCTGACGGACACCGTCGATCGCCTTGTGCAGAGCGCGCAGCATCTCCTCACCGGCAGCGTCCTCGGTGACGGTGACCTCTCCGGTCGCCTCGTCGACGATGACGCGCCACAGCCGCTGCAGCAGCCGGAACTGGCCGACCACCGCACGCGTGTCCCACGGCCGGGAGACGTCCAGCGGACCCATCGCCATCTCGTACAGGCGCAGTGTGTCGGCACCGTACTCGGCGCAGATCTCGTCCGGAGTCACCGCGTTCTTCAGGGACTTGCCCATCTTGCCCAGCAGTCGGCTGACCTGCTCGCCCTCGTGGTAGAACGCGCCGTCGCGCTCCTCGACCTCGGCGGCGGGCACCGGGAATCCGCGGCCGTCCCGGTAGACGTAGGCCTGGATCATGCCCTGGTTGAACAGTTTGTGGAACGGCTCGGCGGAGGAGACGTGTCCCAGGTCGTACAGCACCTTCGACCAGAAACGGGCGTACAGCAGGTGCAGTACCGCGTGCTCCGCGCCGCCGACGTACAGGTCGACGCCGCCGTGCGGCATGCCCTGACGCGGGCCCATCCAGTACCGCTCGATCTCCGGGTCGACCAGCTGCTGGTCGTTGTGCGGGTCCAGGTAGCGCAGCTCGTACCAGCAGGAACCGGCCCAGTTGGGCATGGTGTTGGTCTCGCGGCGGTACTTCTTCGGCCCGTCGCCCAGGTCCAGGGTGACGTTGACCCATTCCTCGTTGCGCGACAGCGGCGTCTCGGGGTGGGTGTCCGCGTCCTCCGGGTCGAAGGTGCGCGGTGAGTAGTCCTCCACCTCCGGCAGTTCCAGCGGCAGCATCGACTCGGGCAGCGCGTGCGCGACGCCGTCCTCGTCGTAGACGATCGGGAAGGGCTCGCCCCAGTAGCGCTGCCGGCTGAACAGCCAGTCACGCAGCCGGAAGTTGACGGTGCCCTCGCCGATGCCCTTGCGGGCCAGCCATTCGGTGATGCGGGCCTTGGCCTCCGCGACCGGCAGGCCGTCCAGCTTGATGTCGTCGTTGGAGGAGTTGATGATCTTCGCGTCGTACGAGGCGAAGGCCTCCTCCCAGGTGGAGGTGTCGGTGCCGCGGCCGTCGGTCGGCTCGACGATGCAGACGATCGGCAGCTCGAAGGCGCGCGCGAACTCGAAGTCGCGCTGGTCGCCGGCCGGGACGGCCATGATCGCGCCGGTGCCGTAGCCCATCAGCACGTAGTCGGCGACGAACACGGGGACCTTGTCGCCGTTGACCGGGTTGGTCGCGTACGCGCCCGTGAACACGCCGGTCTTGTCCTTGGCCTCGGCCTGCCGCTCCACGTCGGACTTCGCACCGGCCTGGGCGCGGTAGGCGGCCACGGCCTCCGCGGGCGTGGCATGACCACCGGTCCACACGTCGTGCGTACCCTCGGGCCAGGCGGCCGGGACGAACGTGTCGACCAGCGGGTGCTCGGGGGCCAGCACCATGTAGGTCGCGCCGAACAGGGTGTCGGGGCGCGTGGTGAAGACGGTGATCTTCTCGCCGTCGATCGGGAAGTCGACTCGGGCGCCTTCGGAACGGCCGATCCAGTTGCGCTGCTGCAGCTTGATCGCCTCGGGCCAGTCCAGCGCCTCCAGGTCGTCCAGCAGGCGGTCGGCGTAGGCGGTGATGCGCATGTTCCACTGGCGCAGCTTGGCCTTGAAGACGGGGAAGTTGCCGCGCTCGGAGCGTCCGTCGGCGGTGACCTCCTCGTTGGCCAGCACGGTGCCCAGGCCGGGGCACCAGTTGACCGGTGCGTCGGAGGCGTAGGCCAGCCGGAACTCGCCCAGGACGTCGCCGCGCTCGACCGCGGTCAGTTCGTTCCACGCGCGCGTGTGCCCCGGTACGGCACGTTCACCGGACTCGAACTGGGCGATCAGTTCGGAGATCGGGCGGGCCTTGCCCGCCTCGTCGTCGTACCAGGAGTTGAAGATCTGCAGGAAGATCCACTGGGTCCACTTGTAGTAGTCCGGGTCGATCGTGGCGAACGACCGGCGCTTGTCGTGGCCCAGGCCCAGCCGGCGCAGCTGGGCTTTCATGTTCTCGATGTTGGATTCGGTGGACACGCGCGGGTGCGTGCCGGTCTGCACGGCGTACTGCTCGGCGGGCAGGCCGAAGGCGTCGAAGCCCAGGGTGTGCAGGACGTTGTGGCCGTTCATCCGCTGGAAGCGGGCGAAGACGTCGGTGGCGATGTACCCCAGGGGGTGGCCGACGTGCAGTCCGGCCCCGGACGGGTACGGGAACATGTCCATGATGAACTTCTTGGGCCTGGCGACCAGCTCGGGGTCGCCCGCCAGGTCACCCGTGGGGTTGGGAGCGGCGTAGGTGCCGTCGGCGTCCCAGAAGTCCTGCCAGCGTGCTTCGATCTCGGCGGCCAGAGCGGCCGTGTAGCGGTGCGGCGCGGCCTCCGCCGACGTGGCGGCGGCAGCGGGGTTCGTCTCGCTCATGATCCTCAAAGCTCCATCGATCGTCTCTGCCTGCGGCTGTGATTTTCTAGAAACGAAAAATCCCCTCGCACAGGAGGGGACGCCGCGCCGATGCCGACCGGCCGTTTGGTCCGGCGGTCGGTACTGATCAGCGCGGCCCGCTAAGCAGAAGGCGTACGGCACGCATGGCGTCAGGGTACCGCAGCGCTTGAGCAAGCCGCGACGCGCTTACGTATCAACGGTTGACACGTACGTCTAAGGCGACAACCGGGACGAGAGTTGAACCACGTTCAAAACTTACTTCGCGTAACAACCCCTATGGGACACCACCAGACCCACATTGCCCTTTGATAACAACGCAATAACTCAAACCTCGTACTGATCGGTATGGCGCCACTTAGGCTGCGGCACCGGGACCGCTTTCCCGAACTGCTCGGAGTTGCCCCCATGAACCCTCGTCGTAGTAACAGCTCGCTCCCCAAGCCAGGCCGTTCGGTCTGGGGGGTGGCGTCCGCTGTCGTTCTGCTGCTCATACCCGTGGTCGTCCTGACCGGAGGCAGCCAGTTCCAGTCGTTCTTGAACTTCGGCGCGGGCGTGCTGTCGCTCGTCTCGCTGAGCTGCTCGGTGATCTGGGGCCTGGTCGCACAGGACCGCATCTTCCTCAACACCCGCCAGCGGATCGTCGGCCAGGCGGTCCACCGGACGACCGCGGTCGCCTCGATCGCGTTCCTGCTGGTGCACATCGTCACGAAGATCGCTCTCGATCACACCGTGGTGATCGCCGCGATCATCCCGTTCTCGCTCGGCGTCACCGGAAGCGCCGGCCTGATCGGGCTCGGCTCCCTGGCCGGACTGCTGATGATCTTCGTAGGCGTCACCGGCGCCCTGCGCAGCAACTTCGCCGCCCCCGCCGTGGTGGCGGCCCGTTGGCGGGCCATGCACATGCTGGCCTACCCGGCCTGGTGCGCCGCGCTGATCCACGGCCTGTTCGCGGGCCGCGCCGCGAAGCCCTTCTTCATGATCTCGTACGAACTGTGCCTGGTCGGCGTGATGGCCGCACTCGCGCTGCGCGCCGCCCCTCGCCCGTTCAAGCGCAAGGTCGCCGACCGCCTCGTCTCCATCCTGGGCAGCTCGGAGCGCCCCGAACTGGACGATCTGGACGCCAGCCGGGCCCGGATGGGCGAGTCAGGGCAGACGGGCTACGACGGCGGACGTGAGCGCGGATCGAGGGCCCCGCAGCCCAACCCGCTGTTCCCGTCCGGCGCACCCGCTCCCGACCCCGCCTCCGGCTTCGCGGCCGCCTACCGGGCCACGTCCACGCCCGGCCAGCCCCAGTCGCCGTTCGCCGCCGGCCAGACCGCGCGCATGGAGCGGCTGGATCTGCAGGCCACCGAGACCTTCCCCCGCATGGACGGCCCCGGCAGCACCTCGGGCAGCTGGCCGGTCCCCTCTCCCCCGCCGGTCGGCGAGGCGCCCCGGTCGGCCTACGACCCGCTCCAGGACACCGGATACAACATCCCGACCTATGGCAATCCGGGCACCACGGGGACAGGCGGACGTGACGTGTACGACACGGGTGAGACGAACGCCCGCTATGGCACGTACAACTCGAATGACACGTACAACAGCGGTCCCGCCAACGAACCAGCGCCCGGCGCGTCCTACGACGCACCGGGTTCGGGCGAACCTTGGAACACGCCTTCCGGAGGCTATAGGTGAACGAGGCCCTGCCCGACGTCCCAGAAGTCCGCGTGGTCGGCCTTCCGCAGCTCACGTCGGGTTTCGACCTTGTCGAAAGACTCGATCTGCCCATGCATCTCAAGGTGCACGGGCCACTTGAGCCCTTGGGCGGGGAGCAGCTTGCGCAGCTCTCCGAACGTATCAATCTGAAGGGCCGCGGCGGCGCGGGCTTCCCCTTCCACAAAAAGCTGCGCTCGGTCGCCGAGGCGGCGATCAAGCGCGGTGTCCGGCCGGTGGTCGTCGTCAACGGCAGCGAGGACGAGCCGGCCTGCCGCAAGGACACGGTGTTGATCAACCGTGCCCCGCATCTGATCCTGGACGGCGCGCTGCTGTGCGCCGAGGCGCTGGGTGCCCGCACGCTCGTGGTGGGGGTGACTCGGGAGTCGACGCAGCGCTCCATGGAGCAGGCGCTCGCCGAACGGGGGCTGAGCACCGGTCGCCGTTCGGCTCTGAAGGCCTTCGTGCAGCGGAACCCGGTCCGTATGGTCACCGGTGCCGCCGCGTCGCTGGTCCGCTCGATCGACGGCGGTCCGGCGATCCCGCCCGGCCGCAAGAGCAGCGCCTCCCAGAACGGTGTCGGCGGCGCGCCCACGCTGCTGTCCAACGCGGAGACGTTCGCGCAGTTGGCGATAGCCGCTCGTATCGGCCCGGAGCGTTACGGCAACACCGGTCTGTACGACGAGCCGGGCACCGTCATGCTGACGGTCTCCGGCGCGGTCGCCCGCCCCATGGTGATCGAGGTGCCCACGGGTGTGCCGCTGCGCTACGTGCTGCAGCTGGCCGGGGCTCCGCCGGTGCCGCAGGGTGTGCTGACCGGCGGGTACCACGGCAAGTGGATCGACGCGGCGACGGTCAACGAGGCGATCGTCTCCCGGAACTCCCTGGACGCGGTGGGTGGTGCGCTGGGCGCGGGCGCGATCCTGCCGATCACGCAGGACACGTGCCCGCTGGGCGAGTCGCTGCGGGTCGCCCAGTGGCTGGCGGAGGAGAGCGCGGGACAGTGTGGTCCCTGTTACCTCGGTCTGCCGGCGGCCGCGCGCGGCATGGAGGACATCCTCAACGGCGGCGGACCGGCCGCCCTCGAGGCGCTCAAGCAGGTCGCCAAGAACGTGAAGCGGCGCGGCGCGTGCTCGCATCCCGACGGCTCCGCGATGTTCCTGGAGTCGACGATCAAGGCGTTCACCGACGATCTGGCCGCGCATGTCCTCGGGAACGGTTGCGGACGCCCCGTGGAGGGCGTTCTGCCGCTGTTCGAGGGCGGCAAGACGCCGACGGGCATCCCGGGCGGCGCGGAGCCCGAGGAGGCCGGCGGCAGCCGTCAGAAGATCCACGTCGACTGGACGCTGTGCCGGGGCCACGGGCTGTGCGCGGACATCCTGCCGGAGGTCTTCGAGCTGGGGGCGGACGGCTTCCCGACGGTGGCGCAGGCGAAGGTGCCGCGTTTCGCGGAGGCCAAGGCGCTGCGTGCGGTGCGCCGCTGCCCTGCGCTCGCTCTGCGTCTCGAGGAGGACACGCGTTCCCAGGCGCCGACCAAGAACCTGCCGGTCCTCTCGCAGGGCCGTGGCCGCCGCGCTCTCGGCCGCTGATCCCACCCGACACCACTGTTGTGCGGGCCACCCGGTCGGGTGGCCCGCACAACACTTCGCGCACGTTTCCGGATTTCTGTTTCCGGATGTCTTCACGACAACGTCGAAGGCGGACCATCCGTTCGGATGGTCCGCCTTCGACTTCTGTGGAGCTAAGGAGAATTGAACTCCTGACCTCCTGCATGCCATGCAGGCGCTCTACCAACTGAGCTATAGCCCCGTGTTTCGTTCCGCCCGGTTTCCCTGGCGGCGACGCCAACATTACACGGTCGACAGGGTGCACCACCAAATCGTTTCCGTTCTGCGCGGATACGGGGGCTAGTGTCGGACTTCGTGACCGTGATCGCGTTGCCTGATACCCGGCGCCGGGTGCCGGTGGCCCTGGGAGCCTGCCTCTTGTCGTTCACGGCGTTCTGGGCGGCGCAGCGGGCCGCGCGCGTGTCGATGATCGACCTGATGGTCTACCGGGCGGAGGGCGCGACCGTCCTCGCGGGCGGCGATCTCTACGCGTTGCGGACGACGGCCGCCCATCTGCCGTCCACCTACCCGCCGTTCGCGGCGCTGCTGTTCACTCCGTTGACGTTGCCGGACGTCCCGACCCTGCGGATGCTGGCGACGGCCGGGAACCTCGTCCTCCTGGTGGCTTTCGTGGCCCTGTCGCTGCGGCTCGTCGGGCACGCGCGCGTGGAGGGCGCGCTGTGGGCCGCCGCGGCGGCGGTGTGGTGCGAGCCGGTGTGGACGACCGTGCGCTACGGGCAGGTCAATCTGCTGCTGGCGGTGCTGGTGCTGTGGGATCTGTCACGGTCTCCGGCCGAACGGCCGGGGCGCTGGGCGGGGGTGGGCATCGGGCTCGCGGCCGCGGTCAAGCTGACGCCCGCCCTATTCGCGGTCTTCCTGCTCGTCACGGGCCTGACGGCGCGCCGCCGGGGCCTGGACGGCGGACCGTGGCTGCGGCACGCGCGCGGGGCGGCCGCCACCTTCGCGGGGGCGACTGTGCTGGCGGCGGCCGTCCTGCCGTACGACTCGTGGCGGTTCTGGACCGGGATGGTGTTCAGGACGGGGCGGGTGGGGCGGGCCGAGGAGACCGCGAACCAGGCCCTGCGCGGCGTTCTGGCGCGGTTGCTGCACTCACCCGAGCCGGGAGTGCTCTGGGCCGCCACAGCGGCTCTGACGGCCGTCCTGGGGCTCGCGGTGGCGGTCACGGCGGAGCTGCGGGGCCGGCGGGGCTGGGCGGTGACCGGGTGCGCGGTGACCGCGCTGCTGGTCAGTCCGGTGTCGTGGTCGCACCACTGGGTGTGGTGCGTGCCCGTGGTGCTGCTGATGTGGACGCGCGGGCACCGGCCGGTGGCCGCCGGCACGGCGCTGGTCTTCTGCTCGTACGGCCTGTGGTGGGTGCCACACCAGCACGGAAGGCCCGAATTGCACCAGAACGCCGTGGACTTGACGCTGTCGGCGCTCTACGCGCTCACCGGGCTGTTGTTCCTGGGGCTCGCCCGGACATCGTTGCCGAAGCCGGGCGGCGCTCAGGCCGTGACGAACGAGTAGAACCGCTTGAGTGTGCAGTGCTCCTCGAGAAGGCGGCCGTAGATCGGCTCGCCCTCGAGTTCACGGTAGGTCTCGATCGGGTCGCCTTTTATGATCAGCGCCCGCGCGCACTCCTCGCACCAGTACTGGTAGTCGGGGTTGATCGGCTCCATGTCGCGGACGATCGGGGTGCCGCTTCCGCACCAGTCGCACTTCCGCCTGTGTGCACCCATCGATCAGCTCCAGCTGTGGCCGCAGGCCGTGCACACGTAGGAGATCCCGCCGTTGTCGCCCAGTACCTGGGCCACGTCGACGGAACCGCAGGAAGGGCAGAGCAGCCGGGTGGTCGTGTCCCGTATCAACGCCGCATCGAGGAGGTGGCCGCCCTCCTCAAGGATGCTCGCAGGCATCGCTACTCCTCCCGTCGGGCCGCGCCCCCTTCCGGCCGTTTGATTCTGCCACGGCCGGACCAATACGGTCAGCGACGCCTCAGTACCAGTCCGGACACGGCACCCGCCGCCGCCGTCGCGGCGAGCGCCCATGCGCAGGCTGACAGCGCCTCCGCAGAGGTATACGCCCGTGGCGGCCCAAGTGACTCAAGCCGGTTCAAGAACAGTGTGCCGAACGCGGCGACCCCCATGAGCTGGCCGAGCTGGGTGACGGTCGCCAGGAGGCCGCTGGCGTCCGCCGCGTCCTCGGGGCGCACGGTTGCAAGCGCTCCTGTGAGTGTGGGGCTGAAGGCCAGCGCGAGCCCCGCGCCCACTCCGGCGTACGCCAAGTAGAGCCACACGCCCCCGTCGCCGCCGTCGTGGAGGACCAGTCCGACGGCGGCGACGGACAGTGCGGTCAGCGCGAACCCGGCCGGGGTCAGCGTCCGCTGCCAGGAGGCGGGCCACCGGCGCCAGGTCAGGGCGACCGCGCCGAAGACGACGGCGGTCGGAGCGAAGGTGAGTCCGGCGCGCTGTGCGCCGTAGCCGAGGCCGCTCTGGACGTGCAGGGTGAGGGTGAACAGGAGCCCGGCGTTGACGGCCATGACGGCCAGGATGCGGAGGACGGCCAGACCCATGCCGGGGTGGCGCAGTACCCGGGGTGCCACGATCGGGGCGCCGCCGCGCCGGGCGAGCCGCGTCTCGTAGCCGCAGAACAGCGCGAACACCAGGCCGGCGGCCACCAGGGACAGCCACGACCACATCGGCCAGTCCTCCTCCTGGCCGAGCACCAGGGGAACCGTGAGCAGCGACACGGCGGTCCCCAGCAGGGCCAGCCCGGGCAGATCCAGGCCCCGCGCCCGTTCCGGGCCGGATCCTGCGCCCTTGGGCAGTACACGCCTTCCGAGGACGAGCAGGGCAACGCCGACCGGCACGTTGACGAGGAACACCGGCCGCCAGCCGGTGCCGAACAGGTCGGCGCCGACCAGGACGCCGCCGATGATCTGGCCGGCCGCGGCGCCGACCGCGAGGACCGCCGAGTAGGCGCCGAGCGCCCGGATGCGGGCCTCGCCGGTGAAGGTGCGCTGGATGATGCTGAGGACCTGCGGGATCATCACCGCCGACCCGGCGCCCTGCACCAGCCGGAACACGATCAGCTCGGTGGCGCCCTGGGCCAGGCCGCAGGCCAGCGAGGCGGCCGTGAACAGCGCCAGTCCGGCGAGGTGGACCCGGCCGTGGCCGAGCCGGTCGCCGAGGCGGGCCCCGGTGATCAGGAGCACGGAGTAGGTGATGGCGTAGCCGGCCACGACCAGTTGCAGGTCGGCGCCGGAGGCGTGGAGTCCGGAACCGATGGTGGGAGCCGCGACGTTCACGATGAAGACGTCCAGCACGGCCATGAACAGTGCCGCGAGGACGACGGCGAGAAGCAGTCCGGGCCGGTTGTCGGTGCCGGGTGCTTCACTTTTCGCAGGGATTGGAGCGGGTGCGGGATCTGGTCCCGTCCGGGATGTCGTCGTCATGGGACCGAGCGTGGCGAGAGGCCGGTACGGGTGCCGAGAGCCCGTCGATGCTGGTACTGGCAGCACCTGGCAGCGGGCGCTCGCTGCGCCCACGATGGAGCACGGGACGACGGGGGGGACGGGACGATGACGACGACAGCGCACCGCCGCAGGCCCGAGCTGGCCGCTTTCCTGCGCAGCCGGCGGGCCCGGGTGACACCGGCCGACGTGGGGATGCCGCCGGGGCTGCGGCGGCGCACTCCGGGGCTGCGCCGGGAGGAGGTCGCCCAGCTGTCGGGCGTGGGGGTCACCTGGTACACGTGGCTGGAGCAGGGCCGGCCGATCAACGCGTCGCCGCAGGTGCTGGACGCGGTGGCGCGCACGCTGCGGCTGGACGCTCCGGAGCGGGAGCATCTGTACCGGCTGGCGGAGGTGCCGTACGCGGCGGCGTCCCAGGGGTTGTCCCGGTCGGTCGCCGCCGAGGTGCAGGGCATCATCGACGCCCTCGATCCGCTGCCCGCGGTGGTGTACACGTCCCGGTACGACGTGCTGGCCACCAATCCGGCCTACCGGGATCTGTTCCTCGTGCCGGAGACGGTGCGGATCGGGGCGCCGAACGTCCTGTGGACGTTGTTCACGGTGTCGGAGGAGGCCTGCCCGGTGGTGCACCGGGAGCGTGAACTGCCGGTGATGGTGGCGACGCTGCGTTCCAGTTACGGCAGGCATGTCGGTGAGCCGGCCTGGGAGGGCTTCATACGGGCGCTGTCCGGGGTGAGTCCGTACTTCGCCCGGCTGTGGGCGAGTGGCGCGGTGGCGCAGCCCGGGCCGCGGGTGAAGACGTTCCGTCATGAGGCCGTGGGCGAGGTGCGGATGACGTCGCAGTCGCTGTCGATCGACGGGATGCCGGAGTCCCGGATCGTCGTCTACACGCCGGAGGACGAACGTGCGCGGGAGCAGGTCGCGTTGTTGCGGGAGCGCAGACAGCGGCTGTGGCCGGTGACCGAGGACGAGGCCGCCGAGATCATTCGGGAGTGGAACAGCAAGAATCCCACCCTCTGATGAGAGTGGGATTCTGTCACCGATCTTTGACAACTCGACAACGTGTGGAGTGTCGATCTGTGGAGCTAAGGAGAATTGAACTCCTGACCTCCTGCATGCCATGCAGGCGCTCTACCAACTGAGCTATAGCCCCTTGCGTTCTTCCCGTCTTTCCTCTCGGCGGGGCGAACAAGAAGAACTTTAGCCTGCGACCTGCCGGAAAGTGAAATCCGGGTCCCTGGGCGGGGCGGGTGCCCCGAAGGCCGCCGCGCACCGGCCGACAGCCCTCTCCGGCCGGCAAGGTCGCTCTCAGTCGTCGTCGCCGAGGACGGGCTCCGGGAGGGTGCCCGCGTTGTGCTCCAGGAGACGCCAGCCGCGGGCGCCTTCGCCGAGCACGGACCAGCAGCAGTTGGTGAGACCGCCGAGGCTCTCCCAGTGCTGGGACTCCAGGCCGAGCAGGCGGCCGATGGTGGTGCGGATGGTTCCGCCGTGGCTGACGACCACCAGGGTGCCGTCCTCGGGGAGCTTCTCGGCGTGCCGGAGCACGACGGGAGCGGCCCGGTCGGCGACCTCGGTCTCCAGTTCGCCGCCGCCGCGACGGACCGGCTCACCGCGCTTCCAAGCGGCGTACTCGTCGCCGTGGCGGGCGATGATCTCCTCGTGGGTGAGGCCCTGCCACACGCCCGCGTAGGTCTCGCGCAGCGCCTCGTCGCGGATCACCTCGAGGCCGGTGAGCTCGGCGAGCCGGGCGGCCGTGTCGGCGGCCCGCCGCAGGTCGGAGGAGACGATCGCGTCCGGGCCCAGGGAGGCGAGCAGACGGGCCGCTCGGCGGGCCTGGCCGACGCCGGTCTCGGTCAGCTCGACGTCGGTGGAGCCCTGGAATCGGCGCTCGACGTTCCAGGAGGTCTGGCCGTGCCGCCACAGGATGATGCGGCGGCCGCGGCCCCTGTGGTCGGTCACCTCGCCCGTGGCGCTCATCACCACGCCCCGTCCGGCTCGTGGTCGGCTTCGGCGGCCTTCAGCTCGGCGTGTTCGGCGGCCTTGCCGCGGGTGGCCTTGGCGTCGGCGGGCAGCTCGATCTCGGGGCAGTCCTTCCACAGCCGTTCCAGGGCGTAGAAGACGCGCTCCTCGCTGTGCTGGACGTGGACGACGATGTCGACGTAGTCGAGCAGGATCCAGCGGGAGTCGCGGTCGCCCTCGCGGCGCACCGGCTTGGCGCCGAGTTCCTTCTGGAGGCGCTCCTCGATCTCGTCGACGATCGACTTGACCTGGCGGTCGTTGGGCGCGGAGGCCAGCAGGAAGGCGTCCGTGATCGACAGGACGTCGCTGACGTCGTAGGCGATGACGTCGTGGGCGAGCTTGTCGGCGGCCGCCTGGGCGGCGGCGGTGATGAGCTCGAGGGAACGGTCGGTGGCGGTCACTACATGGCTTTCCGTCGGCGGTCGATTGACCTCAAGGGTCTCACGGACCGCTGGGCGCACCCCACGTGATTACCGCGTCACGTGGGGTGCGGCGGGCGAACTCAGGACGAGGACGGCTTGTAGTCCTGGCCGAGGACGACCGAGATGTCGGCGCCCGAGCCGACCGTGCCCTTGGCGACGGCTTCGGTGCCGAGGCCGAGGGTCTTGGCGACCTCGGTGGCGTTCTCCTTGTCGGCGGCGTCGGAGTACAGCACCTTCGAGGCCGCCTGGGTGCCGGAGGCCGTGCCGCCCTCCAGGAAGGTGTAACCGCCGTTGACGAGGACCACGCGGGCCTTGTCGGCGTTGCCCTTGACGCCGGTGGCGTTCTGGACGGAGACCCGGACCGCGGAGTCCGCCGAGGGGCTCTTGGCGGTGCCGCCCAGGACGTCCTTGACCACGCTGGCACTGGTCTGGGCGCTGAGGGTGCCGTCGTTCTGCACCGGCAGCAGGGCGGTCTTGTAGTCGCCGCCCTTGGCGAGGTCGGCGAGCTTGGCGAGGAAGGTGCCGAGGTCTTTGTCGGTGAGCGAGGGGTCGAGGATCTGCGCGAGGGTCTGCACGGTGACGGTGGCCGCCGAGGAGTCGGAGGACATCTTGCGCAGTACGCCCTGCATGACCTGCCCGAACCGTTCCAGCTGGGCGTTCTCGGCCTCGCCGGACGCGCGGTAGGTGGCGTAGGCGACGGCGGCCTTGCCGCTGAGGGTCTGGTCCTTGCCCTGGTGGACGAGGGGTGCCTGGCCCTTCTTCTTGGTGTCCGGGTCGGGGACGTCGGTGTTGGTGTCGATGTCGATGTTGCCGACGAGTTCGACGAGGTTCTGCAGGTAGGGGGTGTCCAGGCGCCAGGTGCCCTCGATGTTCGTGCCGAGGACGGTGTCGAGCTGGTCGCGGGTCCCGGAGGAACCGTCGTCGGTGACGGATTTGGCGAGGGTCGTGGTGGTGCCGTCGTCGCCGGTCATGGCGAGCGAGTTGGGCAGCAGGACGGTGGTGCCCTGCTTGGTGGTGGTGTTGTCGACGAGCAGCGCGGTGGAGGTGCCGCCGCCTCCGGTGTTGTGCAGGTGGACGACGACCACGTCGCGTTTCTGGGCGGCCGTGGAGGTGGTGGCGCCGCCCTTGCCGGTGGACGAGGACAGTCCGGGCAGCTTTCCGGCGTACCAGAGGTAGCCGGCGCTGCCCACGGCGACCAGGGCGAGGACGACGACCAGGGCGATCATGCGGCTGCGGGCGCGGCGTTTGGCCTCTTCACGGCGCTCGGTGCGGTTCTCGGTGAAGTTCAGCCAGTCGATGACGTCCTCGGAGTCACCGTCCGGGGCCTCGACGAACGCGAACTGTCCGGTGCTGTAGTCCCGTTCGTCCTCGGGTGTCTGCCGGGGAGGGGCGGGTTCACCAACGGGGCCGGCCTGCTGCGGGATGTGCGCGGTCTGCTCGGCGACCCGGGGCTGCCGGCCGCCGGGGGCGGCCTGGCCGTAGGGGTCGTAGGCGGGCTGCCTGCCGGTGCCGTAGGGGTCGTGGGCGGGCTGGGCGGGCTGCTGTCCGGTGTCGTGGACGGGGGCCTGCTGCCCGGTGTCGTACCCCGGCCCGGCCTGCCGCGGCTGGCCGTACGGGGACGTGCCCTGCCGGCCGCCGTCGTTGTAGGGGTCGTACCCGTAGCCCTGTCCGGCGTACGGGTCGTACGTCTGCTGTTGCTGTGCCGGGATCTGGCGGTACACCGGCTGCCCGTACTCGTCGTAGCCGACGATTTCGTACTGGTCGCTGCCGTAGCCCGCGTCGTATCGGTCGTTCACCGGTGCCCCTCTCGGCTCACTCGCCGCGGTACAGCTCGCGCTTGTCGATGTAGCGCACGACTCCGTCCGGCACCATGTACCAGATGGGGTCGCTCTTGGCGACTCTCGCACGGCAGTCTGTGGAGGAGATGGCCAGTGCGGGAACCTCCACCAGCGAGACACCGCCCTCCGGGAGACCGCGGTCGGTCAGTTGGTGGCCGGGCCGGGTGCAGCCGATGAAGTGGGCCAGGGAGAAGAGTTCCTCCGAGTCCCGCCAGGTCAGGATCTGGCCGAGGGCGTCGGCGCCGGTGATGAAGAAGAGGTCGGCGTCGGGATTGAGGGCGCGCAGATCGCGCAGCGTGTCGGCGGTGTAGGTGGGGCCGCCGCGGTCGATGTCGATACGGCTGACGGAGAACTGCGGGTTCTCCGCGGTCGCGATCACCGTCATCAGGTAGCGGTCCTCGGCCGGTGACACCTTGCGGTGCGTCTTCTGCCACGGCTGCCCGGTGGGTACGAACACCACCTCGTCGAGGTGGAACTGGGCGGCGACCTCGCTGGCCGCCACGAGGTGTCCGTGGTGGATCGGGTCGAACGTCCCGCCCATGACGCCGAGGCGGCGTTTGCCGGTGTGCGCCGGGCCCGCCGGTGTGTACCGCGGGGTCGTCACCGTGCCGTCGGCGGCATCGGCCGCGTCATTCGCCGGACCGGTAGGCATGTCCTGCTCTCCCATGCGTGCAGACCCTACCGGCCCGGACCGTGGGCCCTGCCCCGAGGACGGGTGCCGGGCTCGGCCGCCGGTTCAGCGGTCGCGGTTGAAACGGGTGGTGATCCACAGCAGGAGCAGCAGGACGATCAACGCGCCGCCGCCGGTGACGAGCGGGTTCAGGCTGTTGTGGTTGCCGCCGTGTTCCTCGCCCTCGGCGGCGAGGGTGACGAACTGGGCAGCGGCGCTGTGAAGATTCATCATCTGCGGCAGGACCTATCGCGTGTGGACGGGATAAAGACGTCGGCCCATCGTATGCGGGTGGCCCGGCGACGATCACGCCGACTCCTCCGTTGGGCCCAGTCACCGGTTCGGCCGTGCCGGCTCCCCTGTCACGCCGTCCGTGCACGCCGTCCGTGCCGGACGCGGCGGGCGGGGAACGATCCCCGCGGCTCAGTCGTCCTTCTGTCTGTACCCGCGCAGCAGGAACCAGGCGGTCAGCGCACATCCCAGGAACATGACGATCAGGACGATCCGCAGCAGGTCGCCCGAGCCCTGTTGGTGGGCGGTGCTCGCGGCCTGGGCGAGCCATGCGGCTCGGGGGTTGTGCTCCATGAGGCACTCCTTCGGCTGTACTGCCCGTCCACGGTATCGCCGCCTAGGCTGGGCTCTGCTTCGGGGGCACGGTGGACACACTCACGCACATGGGGGACGACATGTCCGAAGACGGCCACGAGCGAAACGGGCACGAGCGGGTGCCGGGCAGGCAGCGCAGGCGGTTCCCGGGGATCTCCTCGCGCGCGTACGAGCATCCGGCGGACCGTTCGGCCCTGGTGGCACTACGCAGGCTGAGCGGCTTCGACACGGTCTTCAAGGCGCTCAGCGGGCTGCTTCCGGAGCGGAGCCTGCGGCTGTTGTTCCTGTCCGACTCGGTCCGGGTGTCGGACCAGCAGTTCGGCCATCTGAACGACATGTTGCGGGACGCCTGCTACATCCTGGACCTGGAGAAGGTCCCGCCGATGTACGTCAACCAGGATCCGCAGCCCAACGCCATGTGCATCGGCCTGGACGAGCCGATCATCGTCGTCACCACCGGGCTCGTCGAGCTGCTCGACGAGGAGGAGATGCGGGCGGTGGTCGGGCACGAGGTGGGGCACGCCCTGTCCGGGCACTCGGTGTACCGCACGGTGCTGCTGTTCCTGACGAACCTGGCGCTGCGCGTCGCCTGGATCCCGCTGGGCAATCTCGCGGTCATGGCGATCGTGACGGCGCTGCGCGAGTGGTTCCGCAAGTCGGAGCTGTCCGCCGACCGGGCGGGGCTGCTGGTGGGGCAGGACCTGCGGGCCTCGATGCGCGGGCTGATGAAGATCGCGGGCGGCAACCACCTGCACGAGATGAACGTGGACGCGTTCCTGCAGCAGGCCGAGGAGTACGAGTCCGGGGGCGACCTGCGTGACTCGGTGCTGAAGATCCTGAACGTGCTGCCGCGCTCGCACCCCTTCACGACGGTCCGCGCGGCCGAGCTGAAGAAGTGGGCGGAGTCCCGGGACCACCAGCGGATCATGGACGGTCACTACCCGCGGCGCGACGAGGACAGGGACACGTCGGTCGGCGACTCGTTCAAGGAGTCGGCGGCGAGTTACGCGAGCGACGTGAAGAGTTCCAAGGATCCGCTGATGAAGCTGGTCTCGGACATAGCGGGCGGGGCCGGTGGTCTGGGCGGCCGGGTCAAGCGCGGCTTCGACGGGTTCACGGGCTCGGCGCCTCCCAAGGACGCTCCGCCGAAGGACTCGTCCCCCAAGGACGCGCCGCCGCAGGACGAGGCGTAGCCGAGCGGCCGTAGCGGGACATCGGTAGCGGGACAGCGGCGGCGGGGCAGGACGGCAGCGTCGGGCGGGCGAGGGCCGTCAGACCTTCGGTTCGGCACCGGCGGCCAGCGAACCGCACAGGGCGGCGGCGTGGTCCGTGGCGTACGGGTCCGTGCCCGCCGGGCCGCCCGTCCCGGCGCTCTCGCCGGCCAGGAGCGGCCGCAGGTGGTCGGCGGAGTCGTCGGCGCAGGACAGCGGGCCGGCCTGGACGTAGGAGACGACCAGCTGGGTCTGGCGCAGACGCAGGTCGTCCCGGTCGAAGCGGAAGGTCAGCTCGCGGCGGACGGTGAACAGGGAGACCTGGGAGCCGGCCGGTGCGCCGGTGGCCCGCAGCGCGTAGACGAGGGTGTGGTCGGCGGTGACCTCGAGGGTGGCCGAGTCGGTCTCGGCGGCCCGCATGCTGCCCTGGACGCGGATCTTCGGATCCGCGAGCTCGGCACGGGTGGGGTCGAAGCGGATCAGCCATCCGGTGGCCGCGTGCCGGCCGTCCGCCGCGGGATGGTCCAGGCTGCGGTCGAACTGGTCGAGCTGTCCGGGGTCGAGCAGTACCCGCGCGGGCCGTACCACGCTGCTGTCGAGGACCTCGGGGTAGAGCGCGGAGCGGACGATGTAGTCCTTGGCGGTGGTCAGGGCGGTGACGATCTGGCTGTCGGAGAAGTGCGCGGTGCTGCGGACGGGCGGCAGCGGTATGCCCTCGGCGCCGACCTCGTAGTGCGCGGCAGGGCTGTGCGCGAACAGGGTCTCGGCGTCGGCGGCGCCGGGCACCTTGCCCCGCGGGGCGAGCGGGACGACGGTCATCCGCAGTGGCTCGACGGGCTGCTGGGCCTCCTGGGTGCCGTACGGGTGACGGACGCCCATGTAGATCGCGGTACCGAAGGCCACGAGGATCAGCAGGACGAGGATCAGGGCCTGCCGGGTGAGGCCGCGGCGCAGTGGCGGGCGGCGGCGTACGGCGGGCGCGTGGTCGGACATGCGTTCGCGCGCGGAGGACTCCTGGAGGCGGGCAGCGCGAACGAACGATTCGTCGAAGACGACGGATCGATACTCGTCCTCGCCACCCACGGGGCCGCCCTCGGGTGTCCCCTCAGGTGGGTCCACAGGCCCGCCCATACTCTCAGAGTAGGTCTCGGAAGCCTCAGGTAAACGCCCCGCTACGCGACAACTTCTGACAGGTTCTCACCAGAACGGGCCATTGCCGCTCAGGGGGTGCGCGGGATCGCGGAGACCGCCGTCCGGGCGGGCTGGGAGTACTCGGCGGACGCGGAGGGTGCGGCCGCGGTGCCCTGTTCCAGGCCGGTGGAGGGAGGCCGGGGCACCTGGTCGCGGCTGCCGCCCGAGGAGGCGCCGCGGTAGACCGCCGCGAAGGCCAGCGCGACCATGCCTATGCCCATCACGAGGGCGAGTACCCAGGCCACGGGGCGATGCCAGCGCACGTGCTTGCCGTACGTCCCCGGTGCGCCGTGACCGCCGTCCGACGCGTCGCCGTCGTCCAGCTCGTCGAGGCCGTCGCCGTGACCGAAGTCGGGGCCGTCGGGTCCCACGCCTTCGTCGTAGCGCTCGCCGCTGGCGTGGGCGCGGCGGGCCTCGGCCTCGGAGGCCTCGGCTCTGGCCTGCGCGGCGGCCAGGAGGCGTTCGACCGCGGTCGGCTCGTGGATCACCGCCGCCTTCACGAAGGCCTCGTCGAAGACCACGGCGTCGAACTCTTCGTCCGACGTCCCGCGGTCATGGTCGTCGTCGGGCTCCCAGCCGTCAGGGAACGGCGTGCCCCCCACGTCCTCCGGCACGGATCCAGAGTAGACCTGGGGGGTCAATTTGGGCAGACGGTATGGAAATTCATCAGCCCCGTGCCACGGCCCTCACGCCATGCGGAGGCCTGCGCGCCCTCCCGCGCGCCCGCACGCCGCAGGGCGTGCGCGGCTGGGCCGAACGGGTGGCGGCCCGGGCCCGCGAGGGCCGGCGGCGGGTCCGCGGGGCGGGCGACGGGTCCGCGCGGGTCAGTGGCGGATGTGGCCGTCGCCGGTGACGATGTACTTGGTGCTGGTCAGCTCCGGCAGGCCCATGGGGCCGCGGGCGTGCAGCTTCTGGGTGGAGATGCCGATCTCGGCGCCGAAACCGAACTGGCCGCCGTCGGTGAAACGGGTGGAGGCGTTCACGGCGACGGTGGTGGCGTCGACCAGCTGCGTGAAGCGGCGTGCTGCCTGCTGGGAGGTGGTGACGATCGCCTCGGTGTGCCCGGACGTCCACAGCCGGATGTGTTCGACGGCCCTGTCCAGGGAGTCGACGACGGCGGCGGCGATGTCGTACGACAGGTACTCGGTCTCCCAGTCCTCCGGGACGGCCTCGACGACGGTCGCCCTGGAGTCCTTGGCATGGGCGAGGACGCGCTCGTCGGCGTGGACGGTGACGCCGGCCTCGGCGAGCGCGTCCAGGGCGCGCGGCAGGAACTCGGCGGCGATGTCCTGGTGGACGAGGAGGGTCTCGGCGGCGTTGCAGACGCTGACCCGGTGCGCCTTGGAGTTGATCAGGATGTCGACCGCCATGTCGATGTCGGCGTGGGCGTCGACGTACACATGGCAGTTGCCGGTGCCGGTCTCGATCACCGGAACCTTGGACTCCATGACCACGGTCCGGATGAGGGAGGCGCCGCCGCGCGGGATGAGGACGTCGACGAGGCCGCGGGCGCGCATCAGCTCGTGGACGGACTCACGGCTCTCTCCCGGTACCAGCTGGACGGCGTCGGCGGGCAGCCCGGCGCCGCCGACGGCGTCGCGCAGGACGCGGACGAGGGCGGTGTTGGACTCGTAGGCGGACGCGGAGCCGCGCAGCAGGACGGCGTTGCCGGACTTGAGGCACAGGGCGGCCGCGTCGACGGTGACGTTGGGGCGGGCCTCGTAGATGATGCCGACGACGCCGAGCGGGACGCGGACCTGGCGCAGGTCGATGCCGTTGGGGAGGGTGGAGCCGCGGACCACCTCGCCGACCGGGTCGGGCAGCTTGGCGACGTCGCGGACGTCGGAGGCGATGGCGCGGACCCGTTCCGGGGTGAGGGTGAGACGGTCGACGATGGCCTCGCTGGTGCCGTTCTCCCGGGCCTTGGCGACGTCCTTCGCGTTGGCCTCGACGATCTCGCCCGTACGGACCTCCAGCGCGTCCGCGATGGCCAGCAGCGCGTCGTCCTTCACGGCACGCGGCAGCGGCGCGAGGTCGGCGGCGGCGGCCTTGGCGCGGTAGGCGGCCTGGGTGACCGGGGACATGGCGTCGTACGGCGAGAGCGTCGTCATGGGGGAAGGGTAGTGCGCGCGGGTGCCCGGTTCCCGGGTCGTTCCATCTCGCGAGACGGGTGCGAATGGGGGCAATCACGGTTACGGCCGTGGGCAGGACGCGGGCCGGGCGCGGGCGGCGTCAGAAGGGGTGGATTCCGACCGGTGTCGCCGGCGGCGGACCGTAACCCTCGGCGATCCGCTGGTGGTACGTGGTCCGGTCGATGACCTCGAGGCCGACGATCTCCCAGGCGGGCAGTCCGGCGGTCTGACGGTGCTCGCCCCACAGGCGCAGCGCGACGGCGGCGGCGTCGTGGAGGTCGCGGGCCTCTTCCCAGTAGCGGATCTCGGCGTGGTCGCAGGCGTACCGGCTGGTGAGGAGGAACGGGTGGTCGTGGGCCAGTTGTTCGAGTCCACGGCGGAGTTCCGGCAGGGGGACCTCGGCACCGCAGACACTGAGGGTGACGTGCCACAGGCGGGGCAGGTCCTTCGGCTCCTCGTAGGTGTCCCCGGCCGCGACGCTCGTCAGAGCACCGCGGGACGCCGCAGCCCCAGGGCGCACTCGTCTCACGACGGCCTCCTTCAGCTGTGCTCGTACGGAACGTGGTCCTGAGACAAAGTTGAGCAGGCCGCAAGAGTTCGTGTGGCGGTTTTACGGAACGTCCCCCACCGGGGTCCGTCGTCGCGCCCCCGTTTTTACGGGTGCAGGATCACCAGGTCGTCCCTGTGTACGACCTCTCGCTCGTACGCCGGACCCAGTTCGCGCGCCAGCTCCCTGGTCGAACGCCCGATCAGCTGGGGGATCTCCCTGGCGTCGAAGCTGACGAGTCCGCGGGCGACCGCGTGTCCCCGGGGGTCGCGCAGTTCGACCGGGTCACCCGCGGCGAATTCACCGTCCACGGCGGCGATCCCGGCGGGCAGCAGTGATTTCCGGCCCTCGACGACCGCGCGGACGGCGCCGTCGTCGAGGGTGAGGGAGCCCTGCGGGGTGGAGGCGTGCTGAAGCCACAGGAGGCGGTCTGCGGACCGTTTGCCGGTGGGGTGGAAGAAGGTGCCGGTGTCGGCGCCGGAGAGCGCGTCGCCGGCGTGCACGGCGCTGGTGAGGACGACGGGGACGCCCGCGGCGGCGGCGATCCGGGCGGCCTCCACCTTGGTGACCATGCCGCCGGTGCCGACGCCGGCCTTCCCGGCGCTGCCGATCTCGACGTCCGCGAGGTCCGCCGGACCCCTCACCTCCGCTATCCGCGTGGTGCCGGGCCTGCTGGGGTCGCCGTCGTAGACGCCGTCGACGTCGGAGAGCAGGACCAGGAGGTCGGCGTGGACGAGGTGGGCGACGAGCGCGGCGAGCCGGTCGTTGTCGCCGAAGCGGATCTCGTCGGTGGCGACGGTGTCGTTCTCGTTGACGACCGGCAGGGCGCCCATGGCGAGGAGTTTGTCGAGGGTGCGGGAGGCGTTTCGGTGGTGGGCGCGCCGGCTCATGTCGTCGGAGGTGAGCAGGACCTGGCCGACGCGGACGCCGTAGCGGGCGAAGGAGGCCGTGTAGCGGGCGACGAGCAGGCCCTGGCCGACGCTGGCGGCGGCCTGCTGGCGGGCGAGGTCCCGCGGGCGGCGGCGCAGTCCGAGCGGGGCGAGACCGGCGGCGATCGCTCCCGAGGAGACGAGGACGACCTCCTTGTCGCCGCCGACGCGGCTCTTGGCGAGGACGTCGACGAGCGCGTCGACCCGGTCGGCGTCCAGGCCGCCGGAGGCGGTGGTCAGTGAGGAGGAGCCCACCTTGACGACGATCCTGCGGGCCTCGCTCACGGCCTGCCTTGCGCTTGCCACGTCCTGTCCCCACTTCCTCACGCGTGGCAGCAATCTACGCGAACGGGACCATCGTCCGGCCGTCCCGTCCAGCCTCCGGACACGGCGGCGGTCGCAGCGGTGCGTAGCGCTGTGAACACGTACCGAACACGGCAAAAAGGTTGTGTGGACTGTCCATAGAAATCGAAACGAACTTAAAGTTAACTTGAAGTTTGTGTCATCTAAAGAGCGCAGCGTGAAGCGCATCCTCCTCAGGTCGGGAAAGAGCCCCTACGACGTCGTCGGCGTCGAGGAGGCTCTGCACCGGGACGTCATAGCCACCAACTCGGGCAACCTGATCTTCAGCGATGCCGCGCACAAGATCCTCGAGACGCCGGGCACCGAGGTCGTCTCGAACGGGATGCCGTCCGACGTCTCCGCGGCCGCCCGCATCAACGCGGAGTACGACGCCTTCGTCATCCCGCTCGCGAACGCCTTCCGGCCGTCTTTCGAGAGCGCGTTGAAGCGGATGACCCGGCTGATCTCGAAGCTGCGGATTCCGGTGGTCGTGCTGGGCGTCGGCGCGCAGACGGGGGTCGGCTACAACGCCGACCGGCTCAAGCGCATCGAGCCGACCGTGCGGGAGTTCTGCGCGGCGGTGCTGGAGCGCAGCGCGTCGATCGGGGTGCGCGGCGAGTTCACCGAGCAGTACCTGAGGGACATGGGTTTCAAAGACGTCGAGACCATCGGCTGTCCTTCGCTGTTCATGCACGGCGACCGGTTGCAGGTGCACAAGAAGGCGCTGGAGCTGACGCCCCAGTCGCGGATCGCGATCAACGGCTCGCACAGCGCGGTGCGCGCGCAGGGCTTGGACCGGATCATCGGGCGCACGCACGAGCGCTATCCGAACCTGCGGTTCGTGGGCCAGAACCTCAGTGACGCGCGGCAGCTGCACTGGCGGGACCTGTCGGACCCGAACGCGGCGGTGACGGCGATGCCGACGCACCCGGACCACCCGATGTTCCGCGAGGACAAGGTGCGGGTCTACATCGATCCGCTGACCTGGATCGACGATCTGCGTTCTTTCGACTTCTCCTTCGGTTCACGGATCCACGGCAACATCGCGGCACTGCTCGCCGGCACCCCGGCCACCGTGCTGTGCGGCGACTCGCGGACGCTGGAGCTGTGCCGTTACTTCGAGATTCCGCACCGGCGGCTGGACGAGGCGGTCAAGGACCTGGATTCGGCGGATCCGGCGAAGCTGTACGCGGAGGCGGACTTCGGCGGGCTGGTCGGCGGCCACCGGGAGCGCTTCGAGCGGTTCACCGGTTTCCTCGACCGGAACGGTCTGCAGAACACCTTCACGCACGGTGACGGCGGGGCGGCCTTCGAGGAGCGGATGCGGGCGCTGACGTTCCCGGCGGGTATCCGGCCGTGGAACGAGGCGGATTTCGCCTCGCTCGCCACGCGGTTCGGCTGGATGCACAGCCGGATCGACAAACTGTCGCTGGACAACGCCAGGTTGCAGAAGGAACTGGCGCGTTCGGGTGCCCGCGCCAAGACGGTCGTCGTGCCGGCCCCGCAGGCCTCGGTGTACCGGCGGGCCCGCCGGGCCGTGGGCAAGCCGATCCGGCGGGCGCTGGGCACCGGCCAGTAAGGCCTCGGCCGGGCGATGGGCGGCCTGTCAGGCCGCCGCCGCTTTGACTCCGCGGCTGGGCAGCGATCGGCGGAGTCTGCGCAGCGCGCGCCGCAGGAAGCTGTTGGCCGCGCCCTCGCGGTAGCCCGCGACGGCGCGGGCCTCGCGGGCCTCGGCGAGGTAGATCCAGTCGGGAACGCCCGCCGTCCGGGTGCGGAAGTGCGGGTAGGCGAAGTAGACGCGGGTGCCGCGCTTCTCCAGCAGGGCTCCGGCCTGCTTCTTGGCGCGTACGAATTCGACGACGTCCAGGAGCAGGTCGGGTCTCTGCACGGCGACCAGGTGGAGTCGCAGCCGTTCGTGGACCCTCAGTCTGCGGGCGATCTCCGGATTCCAGTGGGCGTCCATCAGCGGCTTGGCCAGTTCCAGCTTCTTGCGGCGTACTTCGTCGCTGTCCTTCAGGAATCTGGGGCCGAACTGCGGGAGCAGGGTGACCAGGAACGGCCGGACCATGAGGGTGTCACGACGCGGTCCGGCGGGGACCATGTCGGCGATCAGGTTCATCAGGGCGCGTGCCGAGTCGAAGCGCAGGGTGTAGCTGCCGCTCTTGGTGACGTGTTTGCCGTCCTCGCGGCCGACCAGGTAGTAGCAGGGGTAGTCGGCGACCACGGAGACGCCGTCGGCGCGCAGGTAGGCCTCCATGGTGAACAGCGCGTCCTCGCCCGTCCACAGTGACTCGTCGAAGCGCATGCCGTGCCGGTCGAGCAGTGCGCGGCGGAAGAGTTTCTGCGCGCTGAGCGTGAACTTGATGTTGGACGAGAAGACGTCGGTGCGGTCGAGCGTCTTGCCCCACATGGACTGCGGGGGTTTGCGGTTGATTCCCTCGACCTTGCCGAGCACGACGTCGGTGTTGTTCTCGTCGGCCATGGCGACCATGCGCGCGAGGGCCTCGGGGCCGAGGCGGTCGTCGGCGTCCAGGAAGAACACGTAGCGGCCGGCGGCTTTGCCGAGGCCGACGTTGCGGGGGCCGCTGGGGCCGCCGGAGTTCTCCTGGCGGATCACGGTGACCGGCATGGCAGCGCGGGCCGCGAACTCCTCCAGGTACTCCCCCGTACCGTCGGTCGAGCCGTCGTCGACGGCGATGACCTCCATGCGTGCCGGGTCGAGGGTCTGGTTCTCCACGGAGGTCAGGCACTCGACGAGATACGGCATCGCCTCGTACGCCCCGATGATCACGGTCACATCAGGCTGCGCAGCGACGGTCACGTTTCCCCCTAGTCAATGGTGTGTTCCCCCGGTATCACCTGGTTCGCAACGTCTTAGATGGCCGACCGGCACGGCCGGTTGCCTCGGGGGGCTCTTCCAGTGGCACACGTCACATGACATGCGTCCTGCCATGTGGTGTACAGCGGGTTACTTCACAGAATACGGATGCTCGGTAAGAGCTGCTCACCGAGAATTCCGAAGCGTGCGTAAGAAGAACGGCGCGCACGCCGAAGCAGAGGTAAGAAGTCGTGCGTGCCGAGGGAGGAAACGCCGAGGGGCTCGGTCCCGGGTGGTTCCCCGGGACCGAGCCCCTCGGTGTGGCGGTGTGGGAGTCAGCCGGTCGGAGTGCCCTCGGCCTCGCCGGCGGCCTTCACCGGGTCGCCGGGCAGGACCTCGGCGAGTTCGGCGGCTTCGGGGTCACCGGCGGCGATCCGGGCCTCCTGGCCCAGGTTGCGGGCCTCGGCCTTGCGGGCGAGCTCGGCGATCGCGGCGTTGAACTGCTCGATCGAGGTCGGCTCGTCCGGTCCCAGCAGGTAGCGCTTGAGCTCGTTGCGCTCCAGCGCCAGCGGATCGGCCGTCGGCTCGCGTACGGCGTCCAGCAGGGCGTCCAGTTCCTTGGCGCTGTTGGAGAGGATCACGGCGGCGCGCACGGCGGTGTTGGCCCGCTTGAACTCCTCCACGCCGACGTCGGCGGAGTCGGTGACGGCGTACGGCTTGCCGCTCGCGATGAAGTCGGAGACGACGCTGGAGATGTCCGAGACCATGGCGTCGGAGACGTTGAAGCAGTCGTACAGGCGCGGTTCGGCGCCGGTGACGACCAGGTGCTCGTGGTCGGGGAAGGAACGCCAGTAAGCGTCGTTCCACTCGGCGCGCAGCCGGGCGATCTCCTCGTGCCTGTGGAGGTCGACGACGTCGTCCCGGCTGGCCTCGGCCTCGTCGCGCCTGTCGCCGCCGGTGCCGGACAGCTCGGCGAGGCGGGCCTCGATGCGTGCCAGGTCGGCCTGGGCGGCCGTCCGGGCGGCCGTGTCGACGGTGAAGCGGGGGTCGGCGGCGCGCTGGGCGGCGGCCTTCTCCAGGAGGGCGGTGACACGCCGGTGGGCGGCGCCGGCCTGGGCGCTGACGGTGCCGGTGAAGGGGTGCGGCTTGTAGAGGACGCGGACCGGCGGGTCGGCCTTGACCAGCTTCTTGACGATGTTCTCGCCGGCGAGAACGAGGGAGGTGTTGCCCGGGTTGCCGTCCCAGCCCTCCCAGGTGGGCGCGTAGAGGACGGTGGGGCAGCGCCCCTCGGCGGCGGCGGCGGCGACGGGGCCGGTGCGGATGGGGGCCAGCTGCGGGCGGCCGACCTCGACGATGTCGTCGTCGCGGACGCCGACGTCGGCGATGGCGTAGCGGTCGCGGCCGGCGCGGCCGGCGGTCCACACCTCGTCGTAGACCTTGCTGAACGGGTTGACGCTGGCCAGCTTGTCGCTGTCGCCGTGGCCGATGAAGACGTGCTTCATGGTGGGGACGCGCAGCAGGTGGATGTTCTTGCCGACGTTGGCCGCGTAGAGGGCGACACGGACGGTGGCGAGGTCCAGGTTCATGAGGTGGACGCCGCCGGGCACGCAGATGACGGGGGCGGTGGTCGGGGCGAGGTTCTGCAGGATGACCCGCTCGCGCAGCAGGACCAGGGGGCGGGAGTCCAGCTGTTCCATGGTCTCCAGCCACATGTTGACCTGGTAGGCGGAGTCCTTGGAGCCGGAGAAGTACAGGACGGTCTCGGGCTTGTAGTGGCCCAGCCAGTCGTCGACGGCGGCCAGCACGGTGTCCGCGGCCGGCGGGGTCTTGCGGCCCCGCACGTAGGGCATCAGCACCAGGACGTACAGGCAGCCGAGGACGAGGGTGATCCCGATGCCGGCGAAACCGGCGACCGCGTTGTCCGTGATGGCGGAGATCAGCAGGCCGACGACGGCCGCGAGGTCGAGGTGGAGCATCTTCTCGGCGGAGCGGTGCAGCAGGCGCTGCGGCGGGGCGTCGGGGATGCGGATCCGGGACTTCAGGTCGACGTTGCGGGTGGCGACCGGCATCCGGCGGCGGTTGCGGATCAGCTGGACGAGCGCGCCGTGCGGGGCCTGCAGGCCGTAGGAGGCGATGAAGCAGGCGATCGCGCCGTAGAAGACCAGGCCGTTGGAGAGGTCCGTCCGGGCCAGCAGCAGGATCAGCAACAGTTGCCGGATCAGGAAGCGGATCGACAGGCCGGCCCGCACCTTGCTCAGGCGGTTGACGAGGTAGCTGCCCTTGCGGTGCAGGTAGTGGTCCGCCAGGTACGTGACGGCGGCCGCGGCCGCGAAGGCGTAAGCGCTCGGGACGAGCGCGGCGATCATGAGGACGGGGAAGCCCAGCATCATGAGTGCCGCCGCGGCCAGCTCGGCCGCGCTGCCCACCCGGGCGACGCGAATAGCGGTGGATATCACGGAGAACCTTTTGCTGACAAAAAGCCGGAATTTGACCTTGCGGACCATCTGGAAGGTGGTCGATCGGGGATTTCTACGGTTCAGGCCTCTGTGACTGCTCCGCGTACGCGCAGCCACAGAGGCCTGAATTAAAGATGACTAATGAAGGTCGATTATGCCACGCCGTCCTGTCGGTCCAGGACACTGGCCAGCGCCTGCTCGAAGCCGGAGGCCTGGCCGGCGGAGGCCGTCGGGTCCTGCTGGCGGACGTCGATGACATGGCCGGTGAGTTCGGACAGCAGGACGTCGAGGGAGGTGCGGGCGACGGCCTCGGAGGAGAGCAGCGAGCCCGACGGCTCCTGGCCGAACGCCTTGGTGCGCATCGGGGTGGCGGTGCGTTCGGGGTTGACGCAGTTGACCCGGATCGAGTCGCCGGCCCACTCGTCGGACAGGGCCTGGGTGAGGTTCACCATGGCGGCCTTGGTGGAGGAGTAGAGGCTGTACTCGGCGCGGCCGCGGGTGTAGCTGCTGGAGGTGTAGAGCAGCAGCTGGCCCTGGGTCTCGGCGAGGTACTTGTAGCTGGAGCGGGCGATCTGCACGGGCGCCAGGTAGTTGACCTTCAGCGCCTCTTCGATGGTGGCGTTGTCGGTCTCGGCGAGCTTGCCGATGCGCAGCACGCCCGCGGTGTTGACGACGTGGTCGATCCGGCCGGTCTCGGCGTACGCCTTGGAGAGCGCGTCGTCGACCTCCTCCGGGTTCTCCACGTGGGTGCCGGTGGTGGAGCGGCCGAGCGCGTAGACGTTGGCGCCGTAGGACTCGGCGAGTTCGGCGATGTCCTTGCCGATGCCGTACGAACCGCCGAAGATCACCACGGTCTTGCCGGTGAGCAGTTCGCGGTAGGCGTCCTCGTCGCGCTGCTCGGGCGCGGCGGTGGAGCCGAGCTGGAAGAGCTTGTCGGCGATGAAGACGTCGACGGGCTGGGTGACCTTCATGTTGTACTCGTCGCCCGCGACGACGTGGATCGGCACGTCCGGCAGGTACTTGAGGACGACGGAGCAGTCGTCGGTGGCCTGGAAGTTCGGGTCGCCGTCGGCGACCTGGTAGGCCCGCTTGATCGTGGACAGCTTGAACGCCTGCGGCGTCTGGCCGCGGCGCAGGCGGGAGCGGTCCGGGATCTCGGTGATGAACTCGCCGTCCTCGCCGTGCGTGCGGGTGACGATGATGGTGTCGGCGGACGGGATGGCGACGTCCACGGCCTGGTAGCGCTCCAGGGCGGCCACGCAGTCGTCGATCACGCGCCGCGACAGCAGGGGGCGTACGGCGTCGTGGAAGAGGACGTTGAGGTCCTCGCCGTCGGCCAGGCCCTCGCCGAGGGCCGTGATGGCGCGCTCGGTGGTCTCGTTCCGCGTGTTGCCGCCCTCGATGACCTTCTTGACCTTTGCGAAGCCGGCCTTGGCGACGATCTTCTCGACGTCCGCGACGTAGCCCGGCGCCATCAGCACGATGATGTCGTCGATCGAGTCGGCCTTCTCGAAGGTGGTCAGGGTGTGCTCGATGACTGCCTTGCCGGCGATCTTCAGCAACTGCTTGGGGATCGACAGACCCACCCGCTGGCCGGTGCCACCGGCCAGGATCACTGCGGTGGTTCGGGGCTTGGCTATGTGCTGGGACACAGGTGACCTACCTTGGGGCATCAGGGAACTTCGAAATGGTCCCACTTCGGGTAACCGGTATGCAAGGTGAGAGCCGTCCACTGCATATGTGCCCGCAACCTTTCATTCACCTTGCGGCGCTGGTGGCGGACGCCGCCCCGCGGACGCGGAGGACGTTCCGTGAATTTGCTGTGAGTAACTACACAGGGCATTCCGATTGCTGTGCGTGACGTGCGGCTCGCCGTCCGGATCAGCGCCGGCGCAGCCTCTTCAGGCATCGGTGACCCAGTACCCGTACGAGTTCCTTCGACGACGTCTCGTGCACCGTGCGCGATTTCGCCTCGGTGGTGTGCCTCACCGGCGCCGCGGCGGCCGCGGCGAGCGCGCCGTACAGGGCGAGGGCGGCGGCCTCGGGTGCGATGCGGGCCTCGGCGGCCCCCGCGACGGGGGCGGGGCCGCGCTGCGGGGGCACGGCGCGGAGCAGGGCGGGGTCGCCGACGATGCGGACGCCCGTGGCGCCGATGCGTTCCGCCATCTCGGCGCCGATCCGGCCGGCGGCCTCGGCGGCCCAGTCGGGTGTGGAGATCTTCACGTCGTCGGCGGCGGGACTGCACGCGTTCTTCATGTGCATCACGGCGCCGTTGCGGACGAGTCTTGAATAAAGCTCGTCAGGGAGCCCGTTTCCGCGGAATTCCACGTTGAGATTTCGCAGCATTTCGGTCTCGGCGAGGGTCAGGGAGCGGTTCGCCGTGTCCGGGACGGGCTGGAGCAGGTTCGCGGGAAGTCCGAGCAGCGTCTCGAAGGTGCGCATCAGGCCGTCGCGGTCCTGGTCGTCGACCACGACGACGGTGATCCGGTCCGGGCCGACCGCGCGGATCCAGCGTTCGACGAGCCGGTCGTGGCGGTGCCGGCGCCAGAAGCTGGGGTTGGGCTTCTCGTAGGGGGCCTTGCGCAGCATGTGGTCGAGCCAGTCCTCGTATCCCATGCGCAGGCCGTTCTGGACGTACTGCTGCCACTGCGAGGGCATGATCCTGGCGATCGGGCGGAGGGTGACGAGGACGTGGACCCGGTCGCCGCCGAGTCGTCCGACGACGCGGGCGACGGTTTCGTCGTCGCCGGCGTCGGCGAAGAACTCGCTGCTGATCACCGAGGTCCGCGGGCCGGTGGCCTCGACCCGCTCCACCAGCCGTGTCCAGTGTTTCTCGGTGGGTGCGGTGTCGCCCATCATCGCGGGCCGGGCGCAGGCGGCGAGGGCCGCCTCCATGGGGTGCCGGGTGGTCGCCGGGAACTCCACGCCGTACTCGGGCAGCTTGTCCCTGGCGGCGAAGAGGGCGCTCTGGACGGCGGTGGTCCCGGTCTTGTGCGGGCCGATGTGCAGCAGGCGGGTGCCGGTGGGCAGGGCACCGAGGGCGCCGGTGGCATCCACAGGACCGGTGGTGCTCACAGGGCCGGTGGTGCTCACGGGGCCGGTGGCGCCCAGGGGGTCAGTGGGGCCCTTGGGGCTTGTCGGGGCGTTGTTCACCGGGCGCCGCCTCTCGTGCAGTCCGTCTCCATGGTGAAAGGAAGGTAAGACGTTTACCTGAGGTTCACCTGAGAGAAGCCTGGGACGCTCGTGAGTCCCGGGCTCGGGTCGCGCGGACTCGATCGCGGCGGCGCCCGCTCCGCCCGTCAGACGACCCGTACGCCGGGTTCGTCGGTCTCGACGCGCAGGGTCGCGAACGTGCTCGCGACGGCCCGCGGCGCGAGGACGGTGTCCACGGTCCGCACGCGCGCGTCGATGCCGTCGCGGCGGATGTCGAAGAGGTGGTAGCCGCGGTGGGCGTCGATGACCTTCCAGTGCGGGTTGTCAGCCCTCAGCGGGTCGAACTGGGCGTGGAAGGCGGCCTGGTCCTGGTCGCCGTTGCTGGAGACGGAGGTGCCGACGAACTCGGCGCCGACCACGGCCGACGACGGTTCGGCGAAGTCCTGCTTCAGATCGCTGATCATCGTCAGGTGCCGGTCGCCGCTCAGGACGACGGGGTTGCGGACCCTGGTGAACTCGTCGAGCAGCGCGTTGCGTTCCACCTGGTAGCCGTCCCAGGCGTCGTAGTACCAGAGTTTCCCCTCGCCGGGCAGGATGTCGGTCTCGGCCATCATGATCTGGGAGGCGATCAGGTTCCAGCGGGCGGGCGAGCGGCGCAGTCCGTCGAGGAGCCACTGCTTCTGCGCGGCGCCGAGCATGGTGAGCGAGGGATCCTCGGCGGCTGCCTGACCGGTGACCTGGTCGCTGCGGAACTGCCGGGTGTCGAGGACGTTGAGCCGGGCGAGCCGGCCGAACTCCAGGCGGCGGTGCATCCGGATGTGCGGCCCGTCCGGGATCGCGGCCGCCCGGACCGGCATGTGCTCGTAGTAGGCCTGGAAGGCGGCGGTCAGCCGGGCGACGAAGGCGTCGTGGGACTGCTTGTCGGGGTCCTGCGGGATCTGTCCGGCCCAGTCGTTGTCGACCTCGTGGTCGTCGAAGGTGACGACCCAGGGCGCGTTCGCGTGCATCGCGGCGAGGTCGGGGTCGCCGCGGTACTGGGCGTAGCGGTTGCGGTACTGCGCGAGGGTGTACGGCTCCCCGGTCCCCTCGTGCCGGCGCGGTCCGGCGGAGGACGGCGTGGACTCGTAGATGTAGTCGCCGACGAAGAGGACGACGTCGGGGTCCTGGGCGAGCATGTCGGCGTAGGGGGTGAAGTAGCCGTGCTGCCAGTTCTGGCAGGACGCCAGGGCCACGCGCAGCGAGCCGCCGGCGGCGTGCGGGTGGGGTGCGGTGCGGGTGCGGCCCGTCGGGGAGACGCGGCCGCCGGCGCGGAAGCGGTACCAGTAGGAGCGGCCGGGACGCAGTCCTCGTACGTCCACGTGCACGCTGTGCCCGTACTCGGGCCGGGCGTGGGCGGTACCGCGGCGGACGGTCCGGCGGAACCGCTCGTCCTCGGCGATCTCCCAGGCGACGGGTACGACGGTGTCGGGCATGCCGCCGCCGTCGAGAGGGGCGGGGGCCAGCCGGGTCCAGAGCACGATGCCGTCGGGGAGCGGGTCGCCGGAGGCGACGCCGAGGCTGAACACGCCCTCGGGCAGCGGGGTTTCCGCCGCCTGCGCGGAGGCGGGCAGCCACAGCTGGCCGGATGCGGCGGCGGCGAGCACGGCGGCACCGGCGGTCAGAAAGCGGCGTCGGTCGGGCGACGGTGTTCCGGTCATGCGCGGACTCCCTTGCCACAGTGGCCTCTTGTACGGTCCGACCTTCGGAAGCTCCCACGGTCGGACGGTCCGGGCACTGAACGACAGTCTTCGTGCGCATGACAACCAGACGGACAACCGACGACCCGGGCACCTCGGGAACGAACCGCTTCAGGGGCCCGACGGCCCCGACGGCCCCGACGGCCCCGACGAGCGCATCACCGGCGCGGCGCCAAGGGAGCACGACCGGTTCCGGGATGAGCGAGAGGACGGCGCAGGGGCCGGTCGGCATGGCCGGGGCGAAGGACAGGGGCCTGGACAACCCCCACCTACGGCCGGCGGGCGGGCCGGTCGGCCCGCCCGCTCACGTTCCCGCGCTCCCCCGCCCCCGCGTCACTCCTCGAACGGGTCGAAGTCGTCGTACTCGCGCAGCGACTCGTCGCGCTCCGCCTGGCGGTCGCGGCGGCGCTGGGCGGCGGGGCGCTGTTCCTCGAAGCGGTGGTCCTCGCCGCGGCGGCCGAGCATCTCGGCGCCGGCCGTCACGGACGGCTCCCAGTCGAAGACGACGGCGTTGTCCTCGGGGCCGATGGCGACGCCGTCGCCGCCGCGGGCGCCCGCCTTCATCAGTTCCTGCTCCACACCGAGGCGGTTGAGGCGGTCGGCGAGGTAGCCGACCGCTTCGTCGTTGTTGAAGTCGGTCTGCCGGACCCAGCGTTCGGGCTTCTCGCCGCGCACCCGGAAGAGGCCGTCCTCCTCCCGGGTGACGGTGAAGCCGGCGTCGTCGACGGCCTTGGGCCGGATGACGATCCGGGTCGCCTCCTCCTTGGGCTTGGCCGCGCGGGCCTGGGCGATCAGGTCGCCGAGGGCGAAGGTCAGCTCGCGCAGACCGAGATGGGCGACCGCCGACACCTCGAAGACGCGGTAGCCGCGGGCCTCCAGGTCGGGGCGGACCATCTCGGCGAGGTCCTTGCCGTCGGGGACGTCGGTCTTGTTGAGGACGACGATCCGGGGCCGGTTGTCGAGACCGCCGTACTGCCGCAGCTCCTCCTCGATGACGTCGAGGTCGGAGAGCGGGTCGCGCTCGGACTCCAGGGTGGCGGTGTCCAGGACGTGGACGAGGACGCTGCACCGTTCGACGTGGCGCAGGAACTCGAGGCCGAGGCCCCGGCCCTGGCTGGCGCCGGGGATGAGCCCGGGCACGTCGGCGATGGTGTAGACGGTCGAGCCGGCCGTCACCACACCGAGGTTGGGGACCAGGGTGGTGAACGGGTAGTCGGCGATCTTCGGCTTGGCGGCCGACAGCACGGAGATCAGCGAGGACTTGCCGGCGCTCGGGAAGCCGACCAGGGCCACGTCGGCGACGGTCTTGAGCTCCAGGACGACGTCCCCGAAGTCCCCGGGCTCGCCGAGCAGCGCGAAGCCGGGGGCCTTGCGGCGGGCGCTGGCGAGCGCCGCGTTGCCGAGGCCGCCGCGGCCGCCCTGGGCGGCGACGTAGGAGGTGCCGTGGCCGACGAGGTCGGCGAGGACGTTGCCCGCCTTGTCCAGCACCACGGTCCCGTCGGGCACCGGCAGGATCAGGTCCTGGCCCTCCTTGCCCGCCCGGTTGCCGCCCTCGCCGGGCTTGCCGTTGGTGGCCTTGCGGTGCGGGGAGTGGTGGTAGTCGAGGAGGGTCGTCACGGACTGGTCGACGGTCAGGATGACGTCGCCGCCGCGGCCGCCGTTGCCGCCGTCGGGGCCGCCGAGCGGCTTGAACTTCTCCCGGTGAACGGAGGCGCAGCCGTGGCCTCCGTTACCCGCGGCGATGTGCAGCTCGACGCGGTCCACGAAGGTGGTCATGGTGCAGTGCCTCCAGATACTTACGGGGTGATACCTATGTCAACACGCGAAAGGCGGACCCGCCTTCCCGTACGGGAAGTGAGGTCCGCCTCGCGAAATGTTCGGTCAGAGTCCTGCCGTCGGCAGACTCAGGCGACCGGAACGATGTTCACGACCTTGCGGCCACGGTGGGTACCGAACTCCACCGCACCGTGCTGCAGCGCGAACAGCGTGTCGTCGCCGCCACGGCCGACGCCCGCGCCGGGGTGGAAGTGGGTGCCGCGCTGACGGACCAGGATCTCGCCCGCGTTGACGACCTGACCGCCGAAGCGCTTCACGCCGAGGCGCTGAGCGTTGGAGTCACGACCGTTACGGGTGGACGATGCGCCCTTCTTGTGTGCCATCTCTCCTCAGTCCCTTACTTCGCAGCCGCGGGGATCTCAGTGACCTTGATCGCCGTGTACTGCTGGCGGTGGCCCTGACGACGACGGTAACCGGTCTTGTTCTTGTAGCGCAGAATGTCGATCTTCTGGCCCTTGTGGTGGTCCACGACCTCGGCCTGGACCTTGATGCCGGCCAGGACCCACGGGTCGCTGGTCACGGCCTCGCCGTCGACAACGAGCAGGGTCGAGAGCTCGACCGTGTCGCCAACCTTGGCGGTGGAAATCTTGTCAACCTCAACGATGTCACCGACAGCAACCTTGTGCTGGCGGCCACCGCTGCGCACGATGGCGTACACGCGGATCTCACTCTCTCGCTCGGGGAACGGCACCCCCGCAGTCCAGCCGTCCGGCACGCGGGCGGCCTCTCCGGAACACCGTGTGCTCCGGAGGAAGAGGTTTACGGGGATGTGGCACGTCCTCATATCCATGGACACGCCGACGGTCAAGGTTACGGGGCGGTGGCCGAGGGGGTCAAACCGGGCCCCGTGAGGTGTGGGCCCCGTCACTCGGAACCCGCCCCCGCGCACGCCCCCGAACGGAACGGGACCGGTCACCAGGACCGGTCCCGTGGGATGCGGGACCGGTCGCGCGGACCGGTCCCGTCACCGTCGTGTCAGCTCTCGTCGGAGGCGGTGGAGACCGTGGTGGTCTTCTTCGCCGCCGACTTGGCGGCGGCCGTCTTGGCGGTCTTGGCCGCCTTCTTGGCCGTCGTCTTGGCGGTCGTCTTCTTCGCCGCCGTCGTCTTGGCGGTCGCCTTCTTCGCCGCCGTCTTCTTCGCCGCCGTCTTCTTGGCAGCCGTCTTGCGGGCCGTCTTCTTGGCCGCGACGGCCTCCTCGACGACCTCACCGTCGGCCTCGGCGTCGGCCTCGGCACCGGCGGCCTCCGCGGCGACCGGGGTCCCCGGCTGCTCGGCGGCCTCCGCCGACGGCACGACCACGACGGCCGTCTCCTCGGACGCGGTCGGCGCGGTGGCCTTGCGCACCGCGCGGCGGCGCGGACGGGCCGGTGCGGCGCTCTCGGCGGGCGCGGCCGACTCGGGCTCCGCGACCGTCTCCACGGCCGACTCCACCGCGGGCTCCGCCACCGTCTCGGCCGCCGGGGCGGACTCGGCGACGACGGTCACCGCGGCCGACTCGGCACCGGCCGGGGAACCGGCGGGCGCCGACACCTTCCGGGTGGCCCGGCGACGGGTACGGCCGGTGGGCGCGGCCTCCTCGGCGGCCGGGGTCAGCGGCGCCTCGGGAGCCCGCACGATCGGGTCCTCGACGGCGACCGGCTCGGCGTGCGCCTCGGCGGCCGGTTCCGGCAGCACCTCACGCGCGGCCTCGGCGGCCGGCGCCTCGCTCTCCGCGCCCCGGTTGCGGCCGGCGCGCTCCCTGGGCGCCCCGGCCGGGGCGGAGGCCCGGCGGCTCGCCCGGCGGCGGCTACGGCCGCGGCCGGCCGCGGCCTCTGCCTCGGCGACGCTGCTGTAGAGCTCCTCGTCCGGTGCGAACTCGGGCGCGGGCAGCGCGACGGGGGCGGCTGCCTCGGCCGCGACCTCCGCCGCCGTCTCGACCGCCTGGACGGCCTCGGCGTGCTCGACGGCCCCGTCGGCCGCGCTCGCCTGGGTCTCGTGCAGGTCGTGGTCGTGCTCGTGCCCGTCGCCGCCACGGCCGCGCTTCTTGCGCTTGCCGCCACCGCCGGCGGAGCTCGGCTGCTCCATGTGGACGATGACCCCGCGGCCGTTGCAGTGCACGCAGGTCTCGGAGAAGGACTCCAGCAGGCCCTGTCCGACGCGCTTGCGGGTCATCTGGACGAGTCCCAGCGAGGTCACCTCGGCCACCTGGTGCTTCGTGCGGTCCCGCCCGAGGCATTCGAGCAGGCGGCGCAGCACCAGGTCCCGGTTGGACTCCAGGACCATGTCGATGAAGTCGATGACGATGATGCCGCCGAGGTCGCGCAGCCGCAGCTGGCGGACGATCTCCTCGGCCGCCTCCAGGTTGTTCCTGGTGACCGTCTCCTCCAGGTTGCCGCCCTGGCCGGTGAACTTGCCGGTGTTGACGTCGACGACGACCATCGCCTCGGTCCGGTCGATGACAAGGGAACCGCCGCTGGGCAGCCAGACCTTGCGGTCCAGGGCCTTGGCGAGCTGCTCGTCGATCCGGTAGGTGGCGAAGACGTCGACCTCGGAGGTCCACTTCGACAGCCGGCCGGCGAGGTCGGGGGCGACGTGCGCGACGTAGCCGTGGACGGTCTGCCAGGCGTCCTCGCCGCTGACGACGACCTTGGAGAAGTCCTCGTTGAAGATGTCGCGGACGACCCGGACGGTCATGTCGGGCTCGCCGTACAGCAGCGCCGGGGCGTTGCCGTTCTTCGACTTCTTCTGGATCTCCTCCCACTGCGCCTGGAGGCGTTCGACGTCACGGCGCAGCTCGTCCTCGCTGGCGCCCTCGGCGGCGGTGCGCACGATGACGCCCGCGTCCTCGGGGACGATCCTCTTGAGGATGGTCTTCAGCCGGGCCCGCTCGGTGTCGGGCAGCTTGCGGCTGATGCCGGTCATCGAGCCCTCGGGCACGTACACGAGGTAGCGGCCCGGGAGGGAGACCTGGCTGGTCAGGCGGGCGCCCTTGTGGCCGATGGGGTCCTTGGTGACCTGGACGAGGACCGACTGGCCGGACTTGAGGGCGGCCTCGATGCGGCGCGGGCCGTTGGCCATGCCCAGCGCCTCGAAGTTGACCTCGCCGGCGTACAGGACGGCGTTGCGGCCCTTGCCGATGTCGATGAAGGCGGCCTCCATCGAGGGCAGCACGTTCTGGACCTTGCCCAGGTAGACGTTGCCGACGTACGAGGTGGCCTGCTCCTTGTTGACGTAGTGCTCGACGAGCACGCCGTCCTCCAGGACGCCGATCTGGGTGCGGTCGCCGTGCTGGCGGACGACCATCACGCGCTCGACGGCCTCGCGGCGGGCCAGGAACTCGGCCTCGGTGATGATCGGGACGCGTCGGCGGCCCTGCTCGCGGCCTTCGCGGCGGCGCTGCTTCTTGGCCTCCAGACGCGTGGAGCCCTTGATGGACTGCACCTCGTCGGACGGCTCGGACGGCTTGCGGGGCTCGCGGACCTTGACGACCGTGCGCTCGGGGTCGTTCTCGTCGGGCTCGGCGTCGGTGGAGGCGTCGCCTGCGCGGCGACGGCGACGGCGGCGGCGACGACTGCTGGAGGAGGAACCGGACGCCTCGTCGTGGGCGTCGTCGTCGTCCTCTTCCTCCTGGTCGGCGGTGTCGGTGGCGTCCTCGTCGGCCTGTTCGGCGGCGAGTTCGTCGCCGTCGCCGTCGCCGCCCTCACCGTCGGCGGCGTCACCGCGGCGGCGGCGACGGCCACCGCGGCGGCGACGGCGGCGGGAGCCGGACTCCTCGGCCTCGTCCTCGCCGTCGGCGGCGTCCTCCGCCTCCTCGGGCTCCTCCGGCTCCTCGGTCTCGTCCTCGGCGGCGGGCCGGGCGGCCGGGGTCTCCTCGGGGGCACCCCGGCGCCGGCGCCGGCGGCGCGATCCGGCCTCGGCCTGCTCGGGCTCGGCCTGCTCGGCGGGCTCCGGACGGTGGGGGGCGAGTTCCTCGGGCTCCTCCGCCACGGCGGCGGAGGCGGCCGCCTCGGCGGCGGCCCGCTCCGGGGTCTGGAACTTGGGCTCGGTGAACACGGGGGCCTGGAACACGGCCACGGCGGGCCGGGCGGGGCGACGCTGCGACTCGTCCTCGGCGGGCGTGGCCGCCGCCGCGGGCTCGGAGAACCCGATGGCGGCCTGCCGGACCACCCGGCGCCGGCGGCGCGGGGTCTCGGGCTCCGGCTCCTCGGCGGCGGGGGTCTCGGTGGTGGTGGTGACGGCCGGGGCCTCGGCGGCCTGCGGCTGCGCCGCGGCGGGGGCCTCGGCGGTCTCGGGCGCGCCGGCGGGGGCCGCCACCCGGCGGGTGGCGCGACGCCGGCTGCGGGGCGCCGGCGTGGTGGGCTCGGTCTCGGCGGTGCCGCCAGGGGTCTCGCCGGTGGCGGACGCGGGCTCCTCGACGGCCTCGGGGGCCTCGGTGGTGTCCGCGACGGCGGCCGGGGCCGCGGTCTCCGCGGCGGTCTCGCCCGCCGTCTCGGGGGCACCGGCGGGCGCGGTCGCCCGGCGGGTGGCCCGGCGACGGGTGCGCGGAGCGGGCACGGTCTCCTCGGCCGGCTCGGCGGCCTCGGCCTCGACCTCGGCCTCGACCTCGGTGACCGGGGCGGCCTCGGAGGTCTCAGGGGTCTCGGAGAACGCGGAGGTCCGGGCGGGCGTCTCCTGTCCGGCCGTCTCGGCGGGCGTGGTGACGCGACGGGTGGCGCGGCGGCGGGTACGGCGCGGCGCGGCGTCCTCGTCGCTCTGCACGGCGGCCTCGGCGCCCTCGGCAGTGGGCGCCGCCTCGGTGGCGGACGCGGCGGCGGGCAGCACGGTCTCGGCCGTCTCCACGGCCGCGGCTCCGGTCGGGGCACCGGCGGGCGCGGACGCCCGGCGGGTGGCCCGGCGACGGGCGGGCGCGGCGGGAGCGGTCTCCTCGGCGGCCACCGCCGGAGTCTCGGCCGTCTCCTCGTCGGCGTCCGCCAACTCGGCGTCCGCGAGGTCGGCGGCCGCCACGGCGGGCGTGGTGATCTCGGCCGCGGCCTCCGCCGCGGCGGGCGGTCCCGCGGGGCGGGACGCGGCACGGCGACGCCTGCGCGGGGGCAGGGTGTCGCTGGGGGTGTTCGGTTCGGAGCCCTCGGTGGACTCGGTCGGTTCGAGCATGCGGGCGGTTCTCCCGTCAGGCTCCCGGGCGCCGCGCCTGATCCGGCGTCGTTCGGTTCGAGCGACCGCCGGTGACGTCCGCGGCTCGCGCGATGCGCGGTGCCGCCGTGTGGGGCGCGGGCGCCGCACAGGAGCTCTCTGTGTCCTGTCTCGCCGGTTCCGTACGCCTTGTCGCGCACGGCCTGGCGAAAGTCTTCTGGTCGGTGCGCTGCCCGACCCAGGTGGCTCCCGAGTACGAGGGCGGCGCGTACGACGTCCGTCCTTCGCGGGACCTTCCTTACGCCGGCGCCGTCGCGGTGGCAGCGGGTTCGGCCTTCGAAAGGGCCGCCACTGCCTCGCGGTCGGGTGCGAGCGGGTCGGTCACCGTGCCGGTCTCTTCATCGAGCAGCCCCTGCGCCAGCCTGGTCACCGCTGCGGGGACCGGCGGCGCCAGGTCGGCCACGGCGCGGAGACCGGACAGGACGTCGTCGGGTCGTACGGCAGGCGTCACGTGCCGAACAACCAGCCGCAGTATCGCACAGGGCTGGTCGCTCGGCCTATCAGCCGTTTCATTGTGCGTTTCAAGTTGTACGACGGCGGGGCGGGCGTCGAAGGTCCGGACGCCGTTCTTGGTCATGCGCTGGACCTCGACGACGTCGGCCGCGTTGAACGCGGTGACGGCCTGTGCGGCCTGTTCCGGGTCCAGTCCGGCCAGCCGCAGCTCCCACACGGAGGCGGTGAGCCGGTCGGCCAGTCCGGACGTGCGGGCCTCGACCGCGTCGACGATGTCCAGCCCGGGGGGCAGGGACTCGTCGAGGAGGACACGCAGTCGCTCCGGGTCGCGGACCGCGGTGAGCGCGATCTCCAGGTACTCGGCCTCGCTGCCGGTGCCGGTGGGTGCGGCATTGGCGTACGACACCTTCGGGTGCGGTGTGAACCCCGCCGAGTACGCCATGGGCACCTCGGCGCGGCGCAGCGCACGCTCGAAGGCGCGCTGGAAGTCACGGTGGCTGGTGAACCGGAGGCGGCCGCGCTTGGTGTAGCGCAGTCGGATGCGCTGCACCGCCGGTGCGGGCGGCGGGCCTTCGGGCTGTCGCTTGCCCAGTGTCGTCAGTCCTTCGTGGTTCTGGTGAGAGCAGCCGTGCCGTGCGGGCCGTGCTGCCGTTCGGTGCTACTCGTCAAGAGTACGTGTGTCGCGGCCGGCGGGTTCCCGCCCGCCGGCGGCGGGGGGCCGGGCCGGCTCGCCGAACAGGGCGCGGCGCAGGTCGGCCCGGGCCTGCCGGACCGCGCGCCCGACGGCCCGTGCGGCCTGGGCGGCGGGGCGCAGCACCAGGTCGCGCACGACGTGTCCGACCGGGGTGAGGACGGTCCGGTAGAGCAGGCGGGCGGGTTCCAGCAGGATCCACCGGAAGAGGGTGCCGAGCACCCGCCCGACGGCCCGGGCGACGTGTCCGGCGACCCGCCAGGCGTGGCCGAGGGCGTCCAGGATCTCCCTGCCGATGACGGCGAGGACCCGGCCGGCCGGGGCGAGGATCCAGCGCCACAGGGCGGCGGCGGGCAGCACGAGGAGTACCCGGACGGTCCAGTAGAGGGCGGTGGCGAGCTGCTCGAACACCCAGGCGACGGCGCGGGCGACGGGTGCGAGGAGCCGGAGCAGCGCGCGGCCGGCGGGAGTGAGCACGCGCGCGTGGAACCACACGAGGGCGTGGCCGAGGGGGGTGAGCAGGTGGCGGTACAGCCAGGTCAGCGGGACGACGAGGAGGACGTGGAGGAGCCAGGCGACGGCGCGGCCGGCGGGGGCGAGGACGTACCGCCACAGCAGTCGCGCGACGTGGACGACGAGGTGGCGCCACAGGAACCGCGCGACGGCGGCGAGGCCTTCCCACAGCAGCCGGAGCGGCAGGACCACCAGGAACACGAAGACGCGCACCGGGATCCTGATCGCGACGACGAGGCACCCTTCGGGCTGCTGCGGCTGTGTCTGCGGTGCCCGTTGCGGCTGTTTCTGCATGTCCATGGTCATATAGACGCTATCGCGTGCCGCGCGGATGCGATCCGCGCCCTTGATCACCGAACGGCGGCGACACGGTAACGGTTGACCCGCGCACGCCAAAATGGATGGTTCCGGCCACGGCGGCTTGATTGGCTGGGCGCCAGCCAAATCTGGCGCCTTTCTTGGTCCTTGGGGGACGAAAATGAACTGGTACGTGGACGTACTGAAGAAGTACGCGGTGTTCAGCGGCCGTGCGCGCCGGCAGGAGTACTGGATGTACACCCTGTTCAACGTGATCGCCGCCATCGTGCTGGCGATCGTCGGGCGGCTCATCGGCTTCCCCGCCCTGGTGGCGATCTACTACGTGGCCGTGCTGGTGCCCAGCCTCGCCGTCGCCGTCCGCCGCCTGCACGACACCGGCCGGTCGGGCTGGGCGATCCTGATCGGCATCATCCCGCTGGTCGGCGGGATCATCCTGCTGGTGTGGTTCTGCTCCGAGGGCAAGCCGGAGGCCAACGAGTACGGCGACAACCCGAAGTACGCGGCCACCGCCTGACCCGCCGTCATCATGAAGGCCCGCCGGACGCGTCCGGCGGGCCTTCACCCGTCTACGAGGCCGCGGACGACCTCTTGCGGCGTTCGGCCTGCAGGTGCAGGACCAGGAAGAGGACCCGCAGCAGGTCGTCGGGGAGCGCGGGCAGTTCCTCGGGGAGGGTGACGCGGCGGGGACGGCTGCCGAGGGCGTCGTACGACAGGACGAGCGGCCCGACCGCCTTCGCCCGGCCGCCGAACCCGGGATGCTCCACCGGATAGGGCCCGACACGGCGCGGAATCCCGGACCAGGCGGCGCAGTCGACGTCCCACGCGCCGAACGTCCTCGGGACGCTGCCGAGGCGGCCGTAGCCGATCTCGGTGTCGCCGATCGACCGCAGCCGGCTGCCGAGTCTGTCGTACCGCAGCGGGTGGGGTCCGAGCGCCTCGGGCCTGCCGCCCCACCGGCCGTAGGCGAGCGGGACGTCCCCGATGGAGCGGAGTCTGCTGCCCAGCAGGTCGTAGCCCAGTTCCAGTTCCATGCCCGGCAACTCCCCCGTGTCACGGCCGCCTTCGGTCCTCCCGATTGTGCGGCCGGGCGGGTCCGCCTTCCATGGCGGTCGTGTCACGGTTTCGCCGCGCGCCGCGGCGGCACGGCGGGGCGGCGGGGCAGCACCCCGGCCGCGACGAGCGAGTCGTACAGGCGCTGCTGTTCCTCGTCCAGCCCGGAGTAGAGCAGGTCGTACGCCTCCTCCTCGCCGCGCAGCGCCTCGACGGGGTCCCAGTCGTCGCCGAGCGCCGCCATGACATGGGCGCGCCGGGTCATCTCATGCCCGGTGAGATCGACCGTGAACCCGACGGGTTCGGCGGGGTCGACGGGTTCGACGGGGGGCGCGGCATCAGAACTGGACATATGACCGAATTTAGGCAGCCGGTCCCGCCCGCGACAAGGGTCCGTGGGACACCTCACAGCAGGTCGCCGGTGCCCCCGCGCGCGGTGGCACCGGGAAGGGCCACCGGGCGCCGATCGGCCCTCGACCGGGCCAGGACCTCCTGGGAGGATCCGAACCCCGATGCCTTTCGAGGAGACGCCATGCAGGTCGCCGTACTTACCTTCGACGGTTTCAACGAACTCGACAGCTTCATCGCGGCCGCGCTGATCAACCGGTGCCGCAAGGACGGCCTGGAGGCCTTCATCACGACACCGACTCCGGTGGTCACGTCGATGAACGGGGTCGAGGTGACCGGGCAGCGGCCGGTGGAGTTCGCGACCGAGGCCGACGTGGTGCTGGTCGGCAGCGGGGTCAAGGCGCGCGAGGTGGTCGCCGACGACGGGCTCGTCTCCCGGCTGCGGCTCGACCCGTCCCGGCAGCTGATCGGATCGCAGTGTTCGGGCGCGCTGGTGCTCGCCCGGCTCGGCCTGGTGGAGACCATGCCGGTGTGCACGGACCGCAAGAGCCGGCCCTTCGTGGAGGCGGCCGGGGTCACCGTCCTGGACACGCCGTTCCACGCCGAGGGGAACATCGCCACGGCCGGCGGCTGCCTGGCCTCCCAGTACCTCGCCACCTGGGTGATCACCCGGACCCTCGGCGAGGAGGCGGCCCGCGCGGTCCTCGACTACGTGGCCCCGGTCGGCGAGAACCGGGAGACCGTCGACCGCGCCCTGCGCGCCGTCCGCGCGACCGAGACCGCGCTGCGCTGACGCCACCGGGACCCGGCCGGCGCCACCGGCGCCGGCTGTACCTGTGCCTCCGGGGTCCGCTGCGTCCTCGGGGTCCTCGGTGTCCTTGAGGTCTTCGGGGTCCTCGAGGTCTTCGGGCGGGCGCCGCTCACGTCGGCGGTTCCGTGCCGGCCTGTTCGCTCACCATGAACCGCGCGTACCAGTCGGGCCAGTCCGGGTCCGCCGCGCCGACGCGGGCCTCGTGCTCCCCGTGCGCGGCCTCGGCCCGCCGCAGCGCACTCGCCAGGTCCCCGGCGGAGGAGAACGTGGTGACCGCGGGGTCCAGCCGCCCCGGCAGCCGGTCGGTGACCTCCTGGAGCAGCCAGCCGTTGCCGTCCGGGTCGCTGAACGACAGGAAGGACCCGTAGCTGCCGTGCTGCGGGTCGGGACCGGGCAGCCGGGCGTCGCCGTCGGCGTGGTGGAAGACGCCGCCGGCGTCGTGGAAGACCTCGCTGGGGCGGGCACCGTGCCGGGCCAGCTCGTCGTGGGCGGAGTCGATGTCGTCGACGATCAGGTGCAGGCCGCGGGCCGAGCCCGGCGCCTGCTCGGTGACCGACTCGCCGAAGATGACCGACGCCGGGGAACCGGGCGGGGTCAGCTGCACCACCCGGAACTCCCCGTCGGTGGCGACGTCCGCGTCGAGCCGCCAGCCGAGTCCCGTGTAGAAGTCCTTGGCCCGGTCCACGTCGGACACCGGGACCACGACGACCTCGAGTTTCATGTCCATGGCTTGCACTTCCCGTCTCGGAGGGAACACCGGCGACGGCCGGACCCGCGGCAGCACGCACCGCCCGGCGGGGGCTCAGTGCGCGAGGAGCTGCTGTCCGCCGTCGATGTCGTAGGTGGCGCCGGTGAGGGCGTCGTTCACCATGAGGTGCACCGCGAGGGCGGCCACGTCGGCCGGACCGACCACCCGCCCGATGGGCAACGTCCTTCGCAACTCCTCGCGCCGTGCGTCGAGTCGGTCGCCCAGCAGGGAGGCCGACAGCGGGGTGTCCACGAACCCGGCCGCGATGAGGCAGACCCGGACCGGAGCCACCTCCAGTGCCAGGTTGGCGACGAGCGCGGGCAGCGCCGCGGTGAGCGCGCCGGTCACCGCCATCCCGGGCGCGGGCCGCCGGCCGCCGGTGCCGCCGATGAACAGCAGCGCCCCGCCCGGCCTGACCTTCCCCCGGCTCGCCCGTGCCACCGCGAGCACCATCGCCAGCCGCCCGCCGAAGTCCCGTCCGGCGTCGGTCAGATCGAGGTCGTCGAGGGGGGTGTAGGCCGGGCTGCCCGCCGTCACCAGCACGTGGTCGATCCGTCCGGGCAGCTCGTCGAGGAACCGCTCGGTCCGTTCGGTGTCGAAGGCGTCGAACGCGGCCGTGCTCAGCGGGCGCAGTTCGTCCGCGGCCCGCCGCAGGCGCTCCGGGTCGCGTGCCACCAGTACCAGTTCGCCGCCGGCCGCCCGTACCCGCCGCGCGGTCTCCAGACCGATGCCCGCGCTGCCGCCCATGACCACGACGGTCTGCCCGCCCAGTTCGCCGGGCGCGCCGCCCGGCCTGGCGCCGTCACCGCTCATGACCACCGCCTCAGCCGGTCGGCGACCGGGTCGCCCGCCGCCGGGACCCGGCGCGCGGAGCCGGAACACGGCGCCTTGGCGCCGCCCGGGTCGCCGGTCGGGAGTCACGGCCGGCGGCCGCCGGCCCGTCCTTCGCGTCGCGGGCCCCGCGTGACACTCCGTCACGGGCCCGCCGTTCGCAAACCCCAGTCTGTCACTCCGTCGGCCGAACGGCATCCGGGACGCCGTCGCACGTCCCGGTGGGCGCACCCGCCGGACACGCCCCGCGGGCCCGCAAGGCGGCACCGGAGGACAGGCCCTTCCCGGCCGTGGAGGTCGACCGGTGGCGACCGCCCGTTGCCCCGTCCGGACCCGCCCGGACTACGGCGACCGATGCACAACAGCCCCGGCGTTAGCCCACCTGGCCGGGTGCAACTGTGCCGGTCAACGGTCGACGCGGTCTCTCGTGTTTGCATCCTGCCAGGAGGCCGATCACATGACCGACGAGATGCCGCAAGACACCCGCTCCCGACCCACCGCGTCCCGGCGTGGCGGGCGGGCGGCGGCCGCCCCGGCGCCCTCGGCCACCGGTGCGCCGGCCCGGACCCGCACCCCATAGGTCCCGCCCGTTCTCGCGGTACCCATTCCTGGAGGAGCCGGCTGATGGCCGCAGACAACGAGACATCCACCTGTTCGTTCCACTTCAGCGAAGCGCTCGACTTCGATCCCGAGCTCACGGAGCTGATGGGACACCGTTCCCCCGTGCGCATCCGGCTCCCCTACGGTGACGCGGACGCCTGGCTGGTCACCGGCTTCGACGCCGTCAAGCAGGTGACCACCGACGCGCGGTTCAGCCGGGCGGGCATCATCGGCCACGACTACCCCCGGATGACGCCGGAGCCCATCGTCTCGCCGGAATCGATCAACGTGATGGACCCGCCGCAGAGCAGCCGCGTCCGTCACCTGGCCTCGCAGGCGTTCACCCAGCAGCAGGTCGAGCCCATGCGGAAACGGATCACCTGGCTCACCGACCGCTGCCTGGACGGCATGGAGAAGGAGGGTCCCCCGGCGGACCTGGTCCGGCACCTCTCCGACCCGCTGCCCCAGCACGCCATCCTGGACCTGCTCGGCGTCGAGCAGGAGGAATGGCCCCGGATCTCCGAGTCCGTGCACCAGCTGCTCGTCGTCGGCTCGGGCAACAGGGAGGCCGCCGCGACCGCCAAGGCCGATCTGACGGCCTACTTCCTCAAGCTCGTCGACCAGCGGCGGACCTCGCCCGGGCCCGACATCATCAGCGCGATGGCCGCGGCGCGCGAGGACGAGGACCACCTCGACGACAAGGAACTGGCCGTCATGGCGCTGACGCTGGCGCTCAGCGGCCAGGACACCGCGACCTGCCAGATCAGCGACATCGTCTACCTGCTGCTCACCCACCCCGAGCTGATGCACGGCCTCACGCGCCGGCCCGAGTCCCTGCCCGACGTCCTGCACGAACTGCTCCGCCTCATCCCGTTCCGCAAGGGGGTCGGAATCCCGCGCGTGGCGCTCGAGGACGTGGAGCTGGCCGGCGCGCGGATCAAGGCGGGCGACTTCGTGCACGTGTCGTACCTGACGGCGAACCGGGACCCGGAGCGCTACGAGGCTCCCCATGACATCGACCCCGACCGCCCCACCGCCCCGCACATGACCTTCGGCTGGGGCGGCCACCGGTGCATCGCGATGCCGCTGGCCATGGTGGAGCTCGAAGTGGCCATCGGCCGTCTCGTGGAGCGGTTCCCCGGTCTGCGTCTCGCGGTGCCCCCGGAGGAGGTCCGCTGGGACGCGCAGACGATCAGGCGGTTCCCGCTGGAGCTGCCGGTCATGTGGTAGGAAGCCGTCGCGCCGGACCGGGTATCCCTGCCGGTCCGGCGCTCCGCCCGCGTCAGCGTGTGTCGTCCCAACTGGCCGGACCCGCAACGCACTTCCCGGCCCTGTTCACCACGTAGACGATGTCCCGGGTGCCCAGCCCGCCCTTGGCCCTGCCGGGCTCGGGGTCGATGAACGGGCAGACCGACTCGACCCCGTGGACGACCACCTCGTACCTCACGGGCCACGCGCGTCCCTCGGTCCACCCGACGTAGGTGCCGCCGTCCCGCCCCGTGTCGGCTGGACGTCTCCCTGGACCACGACACCGCGCGATCCGCAGGACGGGCAGCCCAGCACATGGGCGTTCCAGGTCGAGTCGTTGAGCAGCCGCACCGGCAGTCCCTTGCCGCTCGAGCCGTCACTCGAACCGCCGCACCCCGTGGCGAGGGCGGCGGCGACACCCAGCGCGGCCGGCAGCGCGGCACGTCGTCGTTTCATGCCCGGACCCCCCGTGATCACCGATCTCCCCCGGATCATCACAGGTCACACGCATGATGGCAACGGTCCGGGAGCACCTCGCCGTCCCGGCCGAACCGCACCGGATCCCGCCCGTACCGGACACACCGTCACCGTCGTTGCGGGCGGCGCCCGTCGGCACGGGACGCACGCCCTGACGTCGCCGCCTCCCCCGCGACCGCCTTCGGTCGCCCAGGCAGCGTCAGTGCGTGTGGCCGCTCGCGGCCGGGGCCGGGCCCGCGTTGTCGACCGTCAGCGGCAGCAGCTTCCTGCCCGTCGGCCCCACCTGGATCTGGGTGTCCATGGCCGGGCAAGCCAGCACTGTGCAGGAGCCCGGTTTCGTCACTCCACTTCGATGCCATACTCCTGGACGAGCTGCTCCAGCCCCCCTGAGTACCCCTTCCCGCCGAGCACGAAGTCCCAGTTGCCATTGGGCCTGCGCCGGAAGGAACCGAGCACCAATGCGGTCTCGCCGGAGCGGCCGTCGGAGACCTCAAGCCGACCGAGTTCAGTCATTGCCGGATCCAGCAACCGGATGCATGCATCGGTGAATCCGGACAGGTCGGCTTCCGGGTTCATCTCCGGATCAACGGCCGCCACGAGCACGAACCGATCAGCCACTTCCGGCAGTCCGTCAAAGGAAACACGAAGCGCCGCCTTGTCCGGTGCCACAGCCGGCACTGCGCGTACCGAACCGTCCGGAGTCCGCGGATTGTTGAAGAAGACGAAGTGATCTTCGCTCAGGACTCGGTCGCCATGGCAGACGAGAGCGCACACGTCCAGTGCGACACTGCCGGACCACGTCATGCCCAACACGTTGTGATCTTCGGGCGCTGTTGCAGGGGTGGACGGCGATGGCTGCGCCGCCGTCGCTCGTCCCCCCTCCCCCAGGCGCCCACGAAGCCCGTGCCTGTGCAGGAGGTCGACGAGTTCACCACCCGCGATGAGCTCCAAAGGCTTGTCACGGGCGAACGTGTGTGAGCCGGGGCCGAAGCCCGCCGTGGTCACCAGCACGCCCTTGTTGGCGCCGACGTCCTGGACCGTTCCGTACAGGTCACGCACCGCGGTAGGCGGCACTGTGCTGCGGTAGCGCTTCACCTGTACGACGATCTTGCCGCCTCGGATGGGCGTCGGGTCCAGCGCGTCCACATCCACCCCGCCGTCATTCGAGCGCTGAGTCGTCACAGCCTGCATGCCCATGGCACGGAACAGGTCGGCAACGAGCGACTCGAACTCGATCGGATCCATGTCATACAGATCCGGCTCCTCATCACCGCCGTGGGTGACGACATGGTTCCCGACGTCCTGCGGCTTCCGTCCCGGGCGTACGAAGGTGAGTTGATCAGGACGGGACGCGAGCTGGCCCCGCAACGCCTCGGTCAGACAGCTGACCGCGTCCACCTGTTCCAGATGCAGGCCAGTGAAGGCCGCCCGCTGGGCCATGACGGTCGCAAGGAAGATGTGCGTGCGTCGGCCCGTGGCTGGATCGTGAGCGTCGACGAAGCCGTTCAGGGCCACCGAATCGAGGATGCCGTACTCGTCCGCCGCAAAAAGCTGATGCAGGACCAACAGCAGGCTCTGCGCGAGCGCCTCTCGGTACAGTCCACGGCGCTGGGTGACCGGACGTGTACTTTCCTTGTCCTCATCCTGAGCGGGGACGTACCTCACGGATTTCGCCTCGGGGACCACGTCGTATCCGGGCAGCTCCCAGTCCAGCACAAGCTGTCGCGCCGCTGAGTCGAAGGCGGCCGCGACCTGCCGAGGAAATCCTTCGGGCCAGGCAGTCGAAGAGTAGAGCGCCGCTGAGAAGTACTCGACCACAGAGTCAGGGTCTCCCCGCCTGACACCCCCGGTCACCTCGACGATGCCGACATTGTGCCGGTGCACCTCGGCCCGCTGGGCCCCAATCCGCTGCTCGTGGTCTCTCTGGAGGGCCGCCAACTGCTGCTGCCGTTGTGCTTCGGCAGCATGCGCGGCGTGCCAGTCGCGTTCGAAACGGGCCTGCGCCTCCGCCTGAGCCTGTGCACGCCGGTTTGCGGTCCAACCTCCCTGTGCCTGGTACTGGCTTGGATCCGGCATCCGCACCGGCCAGGCGAGCTGTCCCGGGTCGAACGGCGGGATCTCTTCCGCACGCATCAGGGACGAGGCTCTGAAGGCCTGCGCCTGGCAGCCCGCGGTCAGCAGCCCCTGCAAGGTGGCGACCTGCGCGTCCAGTTCCTCCGTGCGGCGCCTCGCCTCTGCCTGGCGGTACTGCCGGTACTCCTGCGTGGCACGTCGCTGATAAGCCCGCGCCTGCCGTGCCTCTTCCCGGAGCCGTCTGGCTTCGGCTTCCACTTGTCGCTGGTGCTGACGCTGCATTTCCGCCCAGGCACCGACAAAACCAGCAGAGCGACGACTCATGCGCTACAGGCCCTCCCCAGGATGTCGGCAGAGCCGACCGAGCTCTGGTTGCCCCCACAACCAGTAGTAACCAAATGACTTTAACCAGCAATCGCTGATACGGACATCAACTTGCCAAAGGCAACCTGCACCGGATGTTCCAGCAGGTCACGGCGCGACTGCGCCCCTTCCGAAGGCGAATTCCAGGGGTCGTTGCAACACGGTGATCAACTGGCTGTGGCCAGGAGCCTAGCGAGACGCTCGGCTGGGGTTTCCCAGTCGAGCGTTTTGCGTGGCCGGCTGTTCAGTTCGGCGGCGACGA
>NZ_JBIAYD010000015.1:0-185608 GCF_042897315.1 Streptomyces sp. NPDC001068
CCTTGGGCGCGACCTTGGAAGGGTCCGCGATCTCGGGAACGTCCACCCTCTGCCCGGCGGTCCGAACGGTCGTCGTCGGCATTCTGCGCCCTCCCCTTTTGATGTGCACCGGTCCTGAACCGGCCGCTTGGCAAGCCCGCGTCTACCCCGGACGCCGAGCAGTAAACCTGTACATCGCCCGACAGGATATCTCGGGGTGCCGGTGCCGGTGCCGGCGGCGGCGGCGTTGCGCGCGGCGGTGGCGAGTGAGGCGCGCTTCGGGCTGCGAGCCCGACTGCTGGCCTGGTGGCGGGTGGCGCGCTGTCGCGCGGGAGGACGGTGCGACCAGCCGGCACCGTGTATCAGTGGTTGCCGGTGGCGAGGATCTCGGTCCATCCGCGGAAGTAACGCTGTGACCGGAAAGGTTCGCCGGGTCGGGTGCGGACGAGCGGTTCGAATGGGCTGGGCAGTCTGTGCACTGAGGGTGGGAAGATCGCGGCGTGACTGTCACCCTGCCGCTCGATGCCGGCTGGCGGGCGCCCTGCGCGGTTGCCGAGTCGGGCTCGGTTGCGGATCCGGTCCGCTCGCCCGGCGATGGTGTGTGCGACGCCTCGGCGCCTCAGCCACGCGCGGATGGCCTTCGAGCTGTATCGTTTGTCGGCTATCAGGAGGTCAGGACGTAGCCGTGGCCGTCCGGAACCGGTGCGGGGAACACGCACTGCCTCCATGACGGCGGTGAACTGCGTGCAGTCGTCGGTGTTCCCGCCTTTCGGGCCCCGACAGCATGCTGATGAGCACGGACGATGGTGGAGTCGATCGATACCAGCCAGCCGTTCTCGCCTGCGGCATCGGCCCTCGCGTGGGCCTTCTCGAGCATCCCTGCAAAGGTGCCGTCCCCGGCCCAGCGGCGGAAACGGGTGTGCGGGGTGGTCCACCGGCCGTACCGTTCAGGAACATCTCGCCAAGCCACACCGGTTCGGAACTTCCACACGATCCCGTTCAGGACCATCCGGTCATCGCGTCCAGGACGGCCCGCCGCAGTCCATGGCAGCAACGGCCGCACGAAGTCCCACTCGGAATCAGACAGTTCATGGCGACGTATCACCCGACCATGATCCGTCACACAAGATCATGCCGGACCATGGTCGAGTCACACGCTCGTGGCTGCGCCAAAGATTTTTTCAAGCGGTTCCTGGGCCAGGCGCAGCTTTTGCCGGCACGAGGCGATGCTGCTCAGCGCCCATGCCCTTACGGCATCCCTGTCTCTCACCATGGCCACCAGTTCTCGCGTGGTCTGCTGCGCGGTGTCCATCCAGGGGGTGATGGGCTCCTCGTCGAGGACCGCAGCGAACCGCTGCCGCGCGAGTGCAACGTCCCCAACGAGCGCCGAAGCCACCCCAGCGTTCCACGCTTCCCACAACCACCCACTTCTGACGGGCTGAGCAGCCAGGCTCCTCGCCACCGATTCAAGGTCGGGGTACTGAGCTCGGAGCCTCTGTACATGGTCTTGCGCACGGAGCGCGAGCGCGTCTGCCACCGGCGAGAACTGCATATCACTGCGATAGTCCTCGGTTCCGCTCAGCCGCTCACTGACATTGAACGCGAAGTGATCAATGTCCTGCCACAGCCACATGGCTCCGACCTGCAGACCGCTGCCCTGGCTCCACCTGGGCGAAGGGAACTCGACAAGCCCCAGCCACCAGCCGCGATCGTCCAGCCAAAGGCGAGACTGGCCACGCTGACGCAGACCCAGGGGGCGGAGCCGAGTCCTAGCGGCCGCGGCCACCAGCCGCGACGCAGGAGAAGAAGGAGCCATGACGGCATTCTCCGCTCCAGCTACCATCGCGGCCCACAAGCACCTGATCACCTCGCGTTTGACGACAGGCCCTAGGGAACCGCTGCAGGACGGTCGCAAGCCTCGAACTCCCGCACCACGGCGGCCCCCACAAGTTCACCCTCGCCACGGAGTGAGTCGGTCCGGTTCCGTCACCTCGGCATGGTGCGGCGGCATTACGATCTGTGTCCGCACTCATATCGACACCGACAAGGCGGAACCCCCCGATGGCTGACGAGGCCTACCTCTTCCTGCTCCCCGACCGTCACCCGAGCCTCGGCGCAGCCATGGCGGCCGTCGCGCCGCTGGAATGCGACCAGACCCCGGCCGTGCGGGGCTGGATCTCCGCCCATGATGTGGCCCCCTCCTCCGAGCGGTTGAGGATCCTTCCCGCCGGCTCGGAGATCCTCATCCCCGAGGGTGCCGAGCGGCTGCCGATCCCGTTGACCGCGGAGGAGGAGGTCCGCGTCCAGCAGGAGTGCGCACCCCAGTCGGTCACCGACCTGGAGCGCGAACTGCTGGACTACCGGGAGACCACCCAGGGCTGGGAGACCCTGGTGCACCGGGCGCTGACCGCGGGCATCCCGGCGCCGCGCATCGCCCGGCTGACCGGACTCGACCCCCAGGAGATCGGCCGCATGACCGGCGTGTGACGCCGGGCCCCCCTCAGCGGGAGGCCGCGTCCGGTTCGGGGCTCGGGCCGGTGAGTTCCGGCTCCAGCCCCGCACCGACCGGCGCGTGCCCCCGGCCCACGTCGGCCCGCCACGCCTCGAAGGCACGGCCGGTCAGTACGACGACGGCGAGCCCGAGCAGCCAGCCACCGAGCACGTCGCTGAACCAGTGCACGCCGAGCGCGACCCGGGTGAAGCCGACCCCGAGCACCGACAGGACCGCCACGGCCCAGCACGCGACACGAGCCCGCCGCGGCACCATGGGCAGCAGAACCAGCAGGAACACCGCGAACGAGGTGGTGGCGGTCATCGCGTGCCCGGACGGGAAGGAATAGCCCGGCGCGTGCGCCACGGGATCCTCCAGCGCCGGCCGCGCCCGCTCGACCAGCGTCTTGACCCCGAGCCCGATCAGACCGCCGGCCACCGCGGTCACCGCCGCCCACGCGGCCAGCCGCCGGGCACCGCGCCACAGCAGCCAGCCGGTCAGCAGCGCCACGCCCACGCGCAGGGTGAACGGGTCCCAGACGTGGTCGGAGAGCACGCGCAGCGTGCGCGTCCAGGCCGGGTGGTCCAGCGCGAACCCGTGCAGACCCTCGGCCGCGCCGCGGTCGAGATCGCGCAGCGGCCGCCACCGGCCCTCCACGAGGACCAGCACCAGGGCGAACGGCACCGAGGCGGCCGCTGCGACGGCGACCGCCGCCAACAGTCGGACACCGAACCGGCGGTCGGCGCCGCTTCGGCGGCCGGGAGAGCGCGGCGTCTCGGGTTGCGTCGGCATCAGACCCCCGGGTCGGGTTGGATCGGTTCGGGCCTGAGTCCCCGCACCGCCTCCAGTTGCGCGGCGAAGGAGAGCCCGAGGAACAGGGCGATCGACGTCAGATAGGCCCACAGCAGCAGGGACATGAAGGCGCTGAGGGGGCCGTAGACCGTGTCGAATGAGCCGCTCAGATCGAGGTAGAGGGTGAGCACCCAGGTCAGGGTCATCCACAGCACCAGGTAGAGGGCCGCGCCGAACGCCAGCCAGGTGTAGCCCGGTTGGCTGCGGCGCGGTGAGCGCCGGAAGACGGCGCTGGCGGAGATCAGGGCGAGCAGCAGCCCGAACGGCCAGCGCACCACGTTCCACGTCGTCTGCGCGGTCGGGCCGAACCCGTAGACCGTGCCGGCGGCCGAGGCCAGGTCGTCGCCGGCGACCATGACGACGAAGCCCAGGCCGAGCGGGATTCCCGCGCACAGCGCCATGACCAGCCCGCGCGCGTACTTGAGGTGGAAGGGCCGGTCGCGTTCGTTGCCGTAGATACGGTTGGCGCCGCGCTCGATCTGGCACATCGCCGTGGTGACGTTGACGATCGAGAAGATCGCGCCGAACCAGAGGGCGAGCGTGCCGTCGTCGCCCGCCGTGCGCCTGCTGCGGTCGAGCGCGTCGTCGATCACCTCCGCACTGGGCCCCTCGGCGATCCGGTGGATCGTCAACTCGGCCATCCTGCCGATGTCCTCGGTGTGCAGGCTGGTGGAGAGACCCACGAAGGCCAGCGCCAGCGGGATCACCGCCAGCACGGTCTGGAGGGCGAGCGCACGGGAGTGGCTGAACCCGTCGGCGTAGCGGAAGCGGAGGAACGCGTCGCGCAGCAGCGGCCAGCCGCCGTAGCGGCGCAGCGTCACCCACGCCTCGTCGGCGGACAACTCGTCCCCGCTCATGTCCCGGGTCTCCGGAACCTTGGTGGCACTGCCCACGTCAGCCCTCCAGGTCCGGGACCAGTACGGTCAGCGCGCCCGGCGCCACCTCGACGGACAGGCGGCGGCCGGAGCCGACCGGATCCCCGTCGATCTCGCGGGGCTGCGGGGACTCGAAGGTGAACTCGGCCCGTCGGAAGGTATGGAACTCCGGCTGCCCGCCACCCTTGAGGCCGGCGCCCTTCCGCCCGTCCCGGCCGCGGTGCGGCAGCAGCGCGCCCAGGGTGCGCAGCCAGCCGCCGGGGCCGCGCGGGTCCAGCATCAGCAGGTCCAGCAGCCCGTCGTCCGGGCGGGCGTCGGGTATCAGGCGCAGGCCACCCTGGAGGGCGCCGGTGTTGCCGACGAGCACCATGCGGGCCGTACCGCGCAGGGGCTCGGCTCCGTCCAGCCGGACGCTCAGCCGCATCCGGGGGCCGCGCATCGCCTTCGGGGCGGCCAGGACGTACGCGGGCCAGCCGAGCACGGCCTTCGCCCGGTGGTGTTCCTGCGCGTACTGCATCATCGCGGCGTCCAGACCGACGCCCGACATGACCGCGAAGTGGGTGGCGGGGATGCCGTCGCCCTCGACACGGGCGAGGTCGACCGCGCGGGTCGTCCCGCCGAGGGCGGCGTCGAGCGCCTCGGCCGGAGCCAGCGGGAGGCCGAGGTTGCGGGCGAGGAGATTGCCGGTGCCGCACGGCACGATGGCGAGCGGGACGCCACTGCCCGCCAGACGGTCGGCGGCCGCGCGCACGGTGCCGTCGCCGCCGCAGACGACGACCAACTCCGCACCGGAGCCGAGGGCTTGGGCCGTCTGACCGCCGCCTGGATCGGCGACCGTCGTCTCCAGGAACACCGGCTCCCGGTGACCGTGCCGGGCGAGGACCTCGCGCAGCTCGGCGCGCTTGCCCCCGTCGATCGCCGTGGGGTTGACGACCACGGCGACCCGGCCCGGACGGCGTCCCGCACGTCCGGCGTGGGCGGTTCCGGCGACGGGCGCCGACACGCGGGCGTCGCGGAGCAGGGCCTGCCCCACCACCAGCAGGGACAGCCCGCCGTTGACGAGGCCGCCCAACACGTCGGTCGGGTGGTGCATGCCCCGGTACAGGCGGGACACCCCCACCACGAGCGGCAGCAGGAGCAGCACCGCGGCCACCACGCGCCGCCACGGCCCCCGCAGACGGGTCAGCGCGAGGACGGCGAGACCTCCGTAGAGGGCGGTGGCCGCACCGGTGTGGCCGGACGTGTAGCTGGAGGTCGGCAGGGAGCCGTCGAGACGGTGCACCTCGGGTCGCTGCCGCTCCACCGCGATGGTCACGACCAGGAAGACCAGCGACTGCAACGAGACCGCGAGCGCGAGGAACGACGCCTGGCGCCACAGCGGCAGACGGGGTACCAGGACCAGCACCAGGCACGCCGCCAGCGTCACGACGACGACGGTGAGCGTGTTGCCCATCTGGGACCCGACCGAGGAGAGCGTGGTCAGGGTGGACGTACGCAGCCGCTCCAGGCCCCGGTTGACTCCGTCCTCCGCCGTGATCGGCCAGACGCGGCGGGCGGGGCCGGTGATCAGCAGGCCGAGCCCGATCATCAGGGCGGCCTGGCAGGCGGCCGCCGCACCGACGAAGGCGGCGGCCCGCACGAGTCCGCGAGGCATCCGGCGGCCCCGCCCGGCGCCCGTCGCCGCGGCGGCGGGGCGGGGACTCTCCTCTGGCAGGCCCGCTGATCTCTCCGGTACGGCGGTCGGCATCGCTTCTCCCTGGGTCGGTGGTCGGCAGGTGGGGCCGCACCACGCGAGGCCGCCCCACCGCACACATGCCCCCGGAGGCGCGGAGCAGGCGGTACGAGTGAAGGGGCGGCCCGCGCGGGACCTCCCGTTCGCCGTCGGCGGAGGCGTCAGGGCAGGAGTTCCACCACGGCCGCGGTCGCCGAACCGTCCAGCGCCGGGCGGTACTTGCCGTACGTTCCCGGGATCAGGGGGGTGCGGAACCGCCACGCACCTTCGGGTGGCTCGCGCTGCTCCTGTGTGGCGCCGACAGGCCGGCTGACGCGCCGCACATGCCGGACCCGGCAGGCGCCGCAATCGCTGTGGCGCCTGCCGGCCGAGGCAGGGCCGGGTGTCATGCGGCCTTGGTGGCGTAGGGGAGTTCGAACAGTGATCGGTGCTCGTCGATGAAGTCCTCGACCGTCTGCAGGGGTTGTCCGGTGATGCGGCGCACGGTGTCGGTGACGCCCGCGAGGCGGCCTTCCTGCTGGTCGATGGTGACCGCCTCGAAGTGCCTGAGCTTGGCGGTGTCGTCGGGGATGCCGATGAGGTCCAGGAACGTCGCCACGGTGACCCGCTCGAACGGGAGGTCGCGGTCCAGGATCCGGCTGACTTCGGCGGCGAGCTCCTCGTGGCTGTACTCGACCGGGCCGGTGAGGGTCAGGGCCTGTCCGGCGTGCTCGGCGGGACGGGTGAACAACTTGGCGGCGGTCAGGGCGATGTCGTGGCCGGTGATCGGGGCGAAGCGGCTGTCGGCGTCGAAGGGCATGACGTAACGGCCGTAGCGGATCAGTCCGGAGATGTAGAGCAGCCACTGCGTGAAGAACGTGACGCGCAGGTGTGTGGTGGGAACGCCGGACCAGTTGAAGACCTGCTCGGTCAGCCAGTGGTTCTGAGTCGCCTTGCTCCGTGCGTCGGGACGCGACTGGATGTGCGACATGTTCACCACGTACTCGATGTTCTGCTCCTTGGCGGCCTGCGCGAACATCACGGCCGCTTCGACGAGGCCTTCACCGACCGGGTAGTTGAAGTACGCGCGCTGCACGCCCCTCAGGGCCGCGCGCACATCGCGGAAGTCGAGCAGGTCACCGAGGACGACCTCGGCACCCGTGTCCCGCAGGCGCTGCGCCCGCTCGTCGTCGGTGCGGACCATGGCGCGAACGTGGAAGCCCTCCTTGAGCAGGTGGTCCACCATCGGTCGGCCTGTCTCGCCGGCAGCCGTCGTGATCAGGATCGTGGTCATGTTGTTTCCCTGGGGGGTTTGTCGCCGGTGTCGCTGGCGGGGCGGTCTGGATGCGCTCCATGTCCTCGTTGGCATGAGGCGGCGCGGTCGCCGACTGGCCCTTGGCGGGCGGGCAACCTGCTTTTAGATTAACGCCATAATCTAAAGATGGCAAACGGTCCCGGAGACTCTTCTGACCTGTGCGTATGCCCGCACGCCCGTGGAGGAGGCCGCCACTGGACGGGACCTGCCGGACGGGACTCCAGCCCCGGGGCTGCCGGCGTTCGCGCGTGCCGGACAGCCGCTGTCGACGTCCGTGACGACCCGCCGGGGCTCCCCGGCGGGTCGTCACGCCCGACACGGCTGGCCGGTGGGGGCCGACCGGCGGCCGGATGCCGTGGCTGCAGGCGCGTGTCCGCAGCGCTCAGGACAGGGAGTCGGTGATGGAGCGGCGGGCTGCCCGCAGGATCTCTTCGGACAGTTCGGTGGAGGAGGTCGCGCGAGCCAGAAGGATGGCTCCGACCAGGGTGCAGGTGGCGACCAGTCCCTCGTCCCCGTCTCCCATCCAGTCCACGAACCTCCGCACGCCGTCCGCGTAGGCCGGCTGCGAGGTGAGGTTGCCCTCGTGTGCGGCCTGTGCCAGATCACCCACGAATCCGGCTGTGGGGCAGCCCGTGCCCGGAGCGTCGCGGTGCTCCCGCGACAGGTACTCCCCGACCATGTCCCCGCGCGCATCCGAGCGGCTGGAGTGTTTGCCGTCCAGGCCCGCCAGATAGACGTCCCTGTCGTCGAAGGCCTGCTCCGTGGCCTCGATCACCAGTGCGTTCTTCGAGGTGAACTGCTTGTAGAACCCGCCGACCGTCAGGCCCACGGACTTCATCAGGTCCGGCAGGCCGACGCCTTGGACGCCACGCTCCCGGAAGAGCTGAGCGGCTGCGGCGACGACCCGGGCCCGGTTCTCCTGGGCCTGAGCTTGCGAGACCCGGCTCATGTGGCACCAGCCCTTTCGCTTATATTTTGACCGAAATCTATAATAGCTCGTCCGGAGTCGGGAAGCTCGTCCGGAGCGCGCGAGCCCGTCCGGGCCGGCCGCCCGTCCGGGCCGGACGCCCGTCGAGGCCGGCCGGCTCGCCGGAAGCGAGGTTGTGCACGGCCCGGGGCGGCTCGGCGATGCAGGCGCGGCCTTCCGCGAGTACGGGATACGTGACAACCCTTCGGCATGTCCCGTGCGGGTGCGGCGGGTGCGCTTGCACGGAACCGCGGTCGGCGCCCACTCGGCGGTGTACGCCGGCGGGTTCGACCAGGCCGGAGAAGCGAGGGGGCGTAGAGCCGCTCACGCGGCATCGGCAGGGCGTGGCGGTCGCCGATGGCCCCGAGTGCGTCGTTCGTCGAGCGCTCCCGCGAGTCGGTATCGATTCTGGACTCACGCTGCTACAGTGCATACCAGTGAGTCCAGAAAATGGACTGACCGCAACCCCTGAATCCCATGAATCTCATGAATCCAAGGAGCACACCATGGGTGTCGTCGAAACCCTCACCTCCCGCAACGCCGACTTCGCCAAGACGCGGTTCACGGATGGCCTGCGCATGATGCCGAACCTGAAGACGATCGTGATCGGCTGCGTGGACCCGCGTGTCGACCCCGCGGTGGTCCTGGGCGCCGAGCAGGGCGACATCGCGGCGATCCGCAACGTCGGTGGCCGCGTCACGCGGCGCACGCTGGACGAACTGGTGATGCTCCGCAAGGTGACCCAGGCCGCCGGCGCCGACCTCGGCCCCGGCTGGGAACTGATCGTCCTGCAGCACACGCACTGCGGTATCACCCTGCTCCAGAACCAGCCCGAACTGCTCACCCCCTACTTCGCCACCGACGAGGCGGGCCTGGCCGAGCAGGCCGTAGGCGATCCGCGAGCGGCCCTCGCCCACGACGTCGCCGCCCTGCGCGGCGAGACCCGCCTGGAAGGGGTGCGGGTGTCCGGGCTCCTGTACGACGTGGCCACGGGCGAGGTCGAGACGGTCGTGGCGCCGTAGCCCCGGTGCGAGCGAAGGCGCACCACCTCCAGCCCACCGGCCGCCCCGTCCTCGACGGGGCGGGGCCCGCACCCTTCAGCAAGCCACCCCAGGAGATGCCATGACCGACGTTGCCGAACTGGTCGGCCGCAACGCCGAATTCGTCACCGGACAGTTCGCGACCGGGCCGGGGCTGACCATCAACCCGACGGGCAACATGATGATCGTCGGTTGCGTCGACCCGCGCGTGGACCCCGCGCACGTCCTCGGCCTGCGCCGCGGCGAAGCCGCCGTGATCCGCAACGTGGGGGGCCGCATCACTCCCGCGACTCTGCGCACCATGAAGATGCTCGGCAAAGTCGGCCAGGCGCACCCGGACGGCAAGGCCGGCGGACCCTGGAACCTGGTCATCCTCCACCACACCGACTGCGGGATGCTCGATCTGGCCCCCTTCGACGACCTCCTGGCCGAGTACTTCGAGGTGCCCGCGGACGTGCTCCCCGCCAAGTCCGTCAGTGACCCGCACCGCTCGGTCCGCGTGGACGCGGACGTCGTGCGGCAGGAGGTCCGCAGCCCCGACTTCCTGGTCTCCGGCCTCGTGTACGACGTCACCACCGGCACCGTCGAGATCGTCGTGCCGCCCACCGCCGTCCCGGTGCGGACGACCGCGTGACGCCCGCCGCCGCGGCACCGGTCGGGCGCCGGCCGCCGTCGTGGGCCGCCGTGGTGGGCCGGGTCCGACACGTCAGGCCGAGGCCCCGCTGTCGATGACCAGGTCGGCTCCGACGACCGAGCCGGCGAGCGGAGAGGCGAGGTAGAGCACCGCTGCCGCCACCTCCTCGGCGTCCGCGACCCGGCCGAGCGGGTTCTCCTTCTTCACCCGCTCGGCGCGGTCTGCCGGGGTCTCGCCGGGGCGCAGGGACATGGGCGCGTCGGAGGCCCCGGGGCTGACCGCGTTGATGCGGATGTTCTGGTCGATGTGGTCGAGCGCGGCGGCACGGGTGAGGGCGGAGACCGCGGCCTTGGACGTGATGTACGCGGCCGCGTTGCGGATACGGTGGTGGGCGCCCAGGTTCGCGGACACGTTGACGATCGTCCCGCCGCCGTGTTCCTTCATGTAGGCCACCTCGTGCTTCAGGGCCAGCCACACTCCGGTCACGTTGGTCCGCAGGACCGCCTCCCAGTCCTCCTCCTCGATGTCACCGGCGGGTACGCCTCCCCGGAACAGGCCGGCGTTGTTGACCGCGATGTCCAGCCCGCCGAAGCGGGCGACGCTCTCACCGACGAGACGTGCGAGCTGTCCCGAGTCGGTGACGTCGGCGGTGACGGCGACAGCCGTACCGCCGGCGGCTTCGACGAGGGCGACGGTGTCGTCCAGGGAGGCCGCGGTGCGGCCCGCGGCGACCACGGAGGCACCCTCGGCGGCGAAGGCGAGCGCGATGGCGCGGCCCAGTCCGGAGCCGGCGCCGGTCACGAGGACGGACTTGCCGTTGAAGCGGTTCATGATGTCGTTTCCTTCGAGTGAGCGACGACCCTGTCAGGGAGGACGTTCGGGTCGTCATCGGTGTGACTGTTTCGTGTGTCGGTGTGACTAGGTCGTGCGTCGGTGTGACTACGTCGCGCGTCGGTGCGACTGCGTCGTAAGTCGGTGGTTCAGGACGGCAACGGCTATGAGGGCGACGGCAGTTGCCGCCAGCGAGGTGGCGTCGCCGCCGACGGTGAGCAGGACGGCGAACAGGACGGTGGGGCCCACCTCCATCGCGGTGTTGAGGACGCCGCCGGCGAGCCCGCCCTGTTCCGGGGGCACACCTTCGGTGGCGAGGACGGCGGCGCCCGCGAAGGACGCGGCCGCCCCGGCCGGCAGGAGTACCAGACCGGGAAGCAGGCCGTAGACGTACGGGATGTGCACGTCGAACCCGGTGACCGCCAGGAGGACGAGTCCGGCGGCGGCTGTGGCGAGGCCGGAGGCGGCGACGGACCCGGCCCCGTACCGGCGGATGAGCGGCGCCGCCGCGCGCCCCGAGGCGATCAGCGCGACGGCGAACGGCAGGAAGGCGGCCGAGGTCGCCAGTTGCGACCAGTCCCGGTCCTGCTGCAGGTGCAGCGAGAGGACCACGAACGTCATCCCCGTCCCGCAGGCGCTCAGCGCGGTGGCGGCGAGACCCAGCGCCCGCCGCCGGTCGCGCAGGAAGCCCGGGGGCAGCAACGGGTCGCGGATGCGGCGCTCGGCGTACCGGAACCCGGCCGTCAGCGCGGCTCCGGCGAGCAGCGGCACCAGGACGGGCGCCGACAGCCAGGGCCTGCCGTCGGTGACGACGAACCCGTAGCTGGCCAGGGTGATTCCGGCGGTGGCGAGTACCGCGCCCCGCAGGTCCAGTGACCTGTCGCGGTTCGGCGTGGTGCCCGGCAACAGCCTCGGGGCCAGGACGAGGGCCGCGACCGCCACCAGGAGCGGTACCGCCAGGGCCCACCGCCAGGAAAGCAGCGAGGCGATGACACCCGAGAGCAGGTTGCCCGCGGTCGCGCCGAGTACGGACAGTCCGCCCCATGTCGCCATCGCCCTGCCGTACGCGCCCGGGGTGGGGAAGACCGTCCGCAGGACCGCCATGGCGGCCGGTGCCACGACCGCCGCCCCCGCGCCCTGGACGAATCGAGCGGCGAGAAGGACGCCGATGCCCTGGGCCAGCGGAGCGACGGCGGAGGACGCGGCGAACAGCAGCAGTCCGGCGGTGAGGGAGCGCCGCCCGCCGAACCGGTCGGCGAGCCGCCCGCCGAAGAGCACGAGCCCCGCGAACGACAGTCCGTACGCTGCGCTGAGCAGGATGAGATCCGCCCGGGCCAGGTCGAACTCTCGGCCGATCTCGGGCAGTGGTACGGCGATGGCCGAGAGGGTGTAGATCAATGTCGTCTGGACGCTGCCGAGGAGGACGAAAGCCTGTCGGTTGCGTACGGCGGAGACGCAGGCGGTGCTCGTGATGGTCACGGCCCCTCCAACATATTAGACCGATCGGTTCATTATCCGGATATGCTTCCGCCGGATCCGGTGGTGCACGTGTGGCTGCCTTTCGGTGAGCGTTGAGCGTCCGAGAACGTCCGGTCTAGGGGAGCAGGGTCAGCGCCTGCTCCGCCGCGTCCCGTACGCGCGCGGGGTCGCTGGACACCTTGCCGACGACGCGCATCCCCTGGAGGACGACGAGCAGCAGGTGGGCCAGGGCGCGCGGATCGCGGTCCTCGGGGAGTTCGCCCTGCGCCCGGGCTCGTACGAGCGCGGAGTGCAGGACGGTCTCGACGTGTTCCCAGCTGCTCGCCACGCGACGTGCGGCAGCGGGATCGTGCGGGCCGAGTTCGGCCGCCGTGTTGGTGACGAGGCAGCCGGCCTCCCGCACCTCCGGAGCGGTGGCCTCCGCCGCGAAGCGACGCACCACCGCCCGCACCGCGGGCATGACGGGCCCCGGCTGGGACAGCTCCTCCAGGATGGCCGGGTCACGCATCTCGACGTACCGGTCCAGCGCCTTCAGGTAGAGCTCGTGCTTGCTCCCGAAGGTCGCGTAGATGCTGGCGCGGCCGATCCCGAGATGCTCGACGAGGTCGGCCATCGACGTCGCTTCGTAGCCGCGACGCCAGAAGAGCTCGAGGGCCGACTGCAGTGCGGCGTCCGGGTCGAATGCTTTGGTCCTGGTCACCTTCTCAACGTAAGCCTTAATAGATCGATCGGTCAAATAAGAGGGGCGGAAGCTCAGGTGCAGGTCGAAGGCCCGGATCACGGATCACGGACCACGGACCACGGTTCATGGGTTACGGATCACGGATCACCGTCCGGTGGGTCGAGTCGTCTGATGCCTTGCGACCCGCGCACGGTTGCGGCGTGCGCCGTCCCGGCGAGCGGCGTGCACGGCTCTGCTCGCTCGTCGGCCAGGAGCCGGCGGCCGACGGACTGCGGCTTGTGAGCGCCGGGGCCGTACGGGGACGATGTGCGGATGCGCTTCTCCGTCAACATTCCGAACTTCGGTGACTTCGCCGATCACAAGGCCGTGACGAAGGTGGCCGTCGCGGCCGAACAGGCAGGATGGGACGGGCTGTTCGTCTGGGACCACCTGCTGCACCGCAACCATGGCGGCAGGCCCTTCGCCGATCCGTGGATGCTGCTGACCGCTGCCGCCCTGGCGACCTCGCGGATCCGGCTCGGCACACTGGTCACCCCGGTCGCCCGCCGGCGCCCGCAGCAACTCGCCCGCCAGGTCGCGACGTTGGACTCCATGAGCGGCGGCCGGGTCATCTTCGGCGCGGGGCTCGGCGGCCCCGTCGAGGACGAGTACGGGAGCTTCGGCGACAGCACGGACCCGAAGGTGCTGGCCGAACGGCTGGACGAGGGACTGGACCTGCTCCAGCGCTACTGGTCAGGCCGGCCGGTGAACCATGAAGGACGGCACTACCACGCACGCGATGTCACCCTGCTGCCCGCCACGGTCCAGCGCCCCCGGCCGCCCGTATGGATCGCCGGTTTCTGGCCGAACCGCCCGCCCATGCGCCGGGCCGCCCGGTGGGACGGTGCCGTTCCCCTGTTCCTCGACGCCCGGCACGGCCGCATTCCGCCCGTCGATCAGGTCCGTGACCTCGTCGCGTACGTCCGTGACCAGCGTGAGGAACGGACCGACGCTCCCTTCGAGGTGGTCCTCGGGGGTGCCACCCCGGGCGAGGACGCGGCGAGGACCGTCGACCTGATCGGCCCGTTGGCGGAGGCGGGGGCGACCTGGTGGGACGAACGGCAGATCCAGACCGGCGAGACACTGGACCGGCTCACACCCGTGCTGCGCCGTGTCGAACAGGGTCCGCCCAAGTTGTGAGCCCCCACGCCCCTCCACCCGGGACGCGCGACGGCTCCCCTTGTCAGCGGGCGAGCCTGGGGAAGAGGGCCTGGGCGTTGCCGTGGTCGACGGCGGTGCGCTGCCGGTCGTCGAGTGGGTAGGCGTCGAGCTGCTGGGTGAAGTAGGCGGACATGTCAGGGGTGGCGGGTGATCGTGCCGGACAGGGCGAGGTGCTTCGCGGCGCCGATCGTGTCGAGCAGGGAGATGTGATCGTGCCGCACGCGGTGCGCCGACCGGTTGGACCGGTGGTCGGCGACCCATCCGCGGAGATCGAGGAGATCGAGGTACGACCTGAGGGGCTGCCCTCGGAAGTCCCGTCGCCCCGGCGGAGGTTCGGCGACTCCTGGACAGGGCCGCCGCATGTCGCCTCGCCAGATCTCGGGATGCGCCTGCGGTAGGGATATGCCTACGATGACGGGTGCGGGAGAGCCGCTGACCAGGACCGTATCCCTGACCGGGTCAGTCGCCGCCGGCGTCACCGGTGGGTAGGCGCAGGGGCGGACCGCCACGACGTGCCGGACACCCCTGAATGTGCCGGGGTCGCGCCTCGTGATCAAAGCGCATATGCGGATGTTCCGGAGTTCACACGGTGGCGGACTGCCGCCTGTGTGACAGCGCTCGCCCGGCCGGACGGAGGGGCTGACGATGATCGACTTGCACGGCCGTAGCGCCCTGGTCACCGGGTCGACCTCCGGCATCGGCGAGGCCATCGCGCGGGGGCTCGCCGCCGTCGGAGCGGAGGTCGTCGTCAACGGACGCAGCCCCGAGACGGTGGAACGGGTCGCGAAGGAACTGGGGGTTCGCGGCGTGGCCGGGGATATCGGTACGGCGGTGGGTGCCGCCGGCATACTGGATCGACTGCCCGACGTGGACATCTTGGTGAACAGCGCCGGTGTCTTCGAGACTCAACCTGTCTTCGAGATCACCGACGAGGACTGGATGAGGCTGTTCGAGGTCAACGTGCTTTCAGGGGTACGCCTGACACGTCACTACACGCCTCGGATGGTGAACCGGGGATGGGGCCGTGTCGTCTTCGTGAGCAGTGAGGCCGGCATCCAGACGCCGACCGAGATGGTCCACTACGGGGTGACGAAGTCGGCGCAGTTGGCCGTTTCGCGGGGAATCGCTCAGGAAGTCGCCGGTACCGGCGTCACCGTCAATTGCGTCCTGCCGGGACCGACGCTGACCGAGGGCGTGCAGTCGATGCTGTCGAGGCTCTATCCGGAGCTCCCGGACGACGAGCGGGAACGCCGATACGTGTCCACCGGCCGCGCCTCGGCCTCTCTGCTCAAGCGATTGATACGTCCCGAGGAGATAGCGAACATCGTGACATACGTCGCGTCCGAGCAGGCATCGGCCACGACCGGTGCGGCGCTGAGTGTGGACGGCGGAATGGTTCCCACGATTTTCCCATAACGCGTCCGATTGCACCGGGAGCGCTTCGTTTATTTCTGTACGCACCTCACTGGATATCCGGAAGGGAAATGTTGTGAAACTCGATCGAATACTTCCGGCAGATATAGGTTTCGGGTGCGCGCCGCTCGGAAATATGTTCCGCTCGGTTCCCGAGGAAGAAGCCGTGGCGACGGTCGATGCCGCTTGGGAACAGGGCACACGCTACTTCGACACCGCCCCCTTCTACGGTTCGGGATTGTCGGAGATTCGCTTGGGGAAGGCCCTGTCCGGCCGCCCCCGTGACGACTACGTGCTCAGCACCAAGGTCGGCCGCGTCATTCTGGACGAAGAGGAGGATCCCGCCGAGCGTGACCTCGGAGAGAAGGGGAATCTTTTCGCCAACGGGCGTCCCAACAAAATGCTCCACGTCTGGACGGCCGATGCCACGAAGCGCTCCATCGAGGACAGCCTGAAGCGACTGCAGACCGACCGCCTGGACATCGTGTGGGTGCACGACATAGCGCAGGACTTCCACGGCGACGTATGGCTGCAGAAAATCGAGGAGGCACGCACCGGAGCCTTCCGCGTCCTCACCAAGTTGCGCGACGAAGGCGTCATAAAAGCCTGGGGACTCGGCGTCAACCGCACCGAACCCATCGAGATCACCCTCGCACTCGAAGAGCCGCAACCCGACGGGTTCCTGCTGGCCGGGCGATACACCCTGCTCGACCACGCCCACGCCCTGCAACGACTGCTGCCCATGGCAGAGGAGCAGGGCGTCGGGATGGTCGTCGGAGGCCCGTACAGCTCCGGCATCCTCGCCGGCGGCACCCACTTCGAGTACGTCGCCGCCCCGCCCGAGATCGTGGCGAAGGTCGACCAGTTGAAGGAACTCACCGACAGGCACGGTGTGAGCATCAAAGCCGCCGCTCTCCAGTTCTCGCTCGCGCATCCGGTCGCCAAGGCCGTGATCCCGGGCGCGACGCAGCCGGCCCACACCATCGAGGACCATGCGGCGCTCAACGAGAAGGTTCCCGTCGAGTTCTGGGCCGACCTGCGCGCCTCCGGCCTGGTCAGCGACCTGGCACCGCTGCCCGACGGGGCATGACGGCCGTCCCACGAGTCCTGGAGGAGCGACATGGCATCCACATCGGTGAGCAGGGTCGTCCCGGCATCACCCGCACAGGTATGGGCGCTGATCGGGGGGTTCGGATCACTGCCCGACTGGCTTCCCTACATACCCGAAAGCACCTTCTCGGAAGGCGGCCGGCTACGGCACCTGAAGAACCCCGAGGGCGAAGCGATCGTGGAACGGCTCATGTCGTTCGACGAGGACAAGCGGTACTACAGCTACCACATCGAGCAGGCGCCCTTCCCGGTCGTCGACTATCTGTCGACTTTGCAGGTGTACGGCATCAGCGGTAACGAGAACGCGGCCGAGGTCCAGTGGTCGGGCCGCTTCGTTCCCGACGGAGCCACGGAGGAAGAAGTCGTCGATCTCTTCACCGGAATCTACAGCGACGGCCTGGACGCCCTGCACAAACACCTCAGCGGCTAGACGCTCCTGCGGAAGGTGTCACCTCATGAACACCGAGACCTCTGCGACCTCTTCGACCTCTGCCACATACCTCGACAGACCTCTCGACGGCCGGGTGGCCGTGATCACCGGCGCGTCCAGCGGCATCGGAGAGGCGTCGGCCGAGCATCTTGCGTCACTGGGCGCGAAGGTCGCGGTGCTGGCCCGGCGCGCGGACCGACTCGACGAACTGGCCGCGCGCATCGGCAAGGACGGCGGCTCCGCCGTCGCGCTCAGCGTCGACGTCACCGACGCCGACGCCGTGCAGACCGCGGCCGACCGCGTGGCGGAGGAGCTGGGCGCCGCGGACCTGCTCCTCAACAACGCCGGCGTCATGCTGCCCGCCCCCGTCGAGGAACTGCGACAGGACCAGTGGCAGCGCCAGATCGACCTGAACGTCTCAGGGCTGATGAACGCCATCGGCGCCTTCACCCCCCAACTGCTGCGGGCTGCCGCCGAGCGAGGCGTGGCCGACCTGATCAACACCTCGTCGAGCGCCGCACGGAACCTGTACCCGAACTTCGCCGTCTACTCCGGGACGAAGGCGTTCGTCTCGCACCTCTCGAAGCACCTCCGGTCCGAGCTGGGCCCGAAGAAGGTGCGTGTCTCCGCGATCGAGCCGGGCATCGTGGGGACGGAGCTACAGGACCACGTCACGGACCCCGGCGCCAATGCGTGGCTGGAGGGTTCGAAGGAGACCGTCGACTGGCTGCGCTCGGAGGACATCGCGGAGATAGTCGCCTTCATCGCCTCGCGCCCGCTTCGGGTCAACCTCCCGGAGGTCTTCATCATGCCGACGGCCCAGACCAGCTGACACCCGCCGGGCCCGGAGGCGCCCGCTCCTTACCGGTCTGCGGTCCCCGGTGACTGGGCCGCTTTCGAGTCCGGAGCGCACGACAGGCGTGCGGCCTCCCGCGCGACAGCCAGATCGTCGCGGTTCTCCTTGGGGAATCCAAGCCGGGTGCCGCATTCGAAGATGCCCGAGCCGTCGGCCGTCCAGCTCGTCGCGTGTCCGGAGGTCACGGCTGTGGCGTGTCGACAGGTGTACCGGAAGTCCGCCTCTACGGCGTGCGTCGCGTTGTAGTCGACGAAGCTGCCGGCCCCGTCGACGGAGCTGGTCCGGGTCGAGTTGGGATCACCTGGTGTTCTGCCGACCTCGGTGAAGGCCATGTCGGCCGCGTCATCGCCTTCCTGGGCCTCGCCGATGAATTCGGCGAGGGAGAAGAGCACGTCACGAGGCGGGAGCGCCGGGCCATGCGACGATACGGAGGTCTTGGGCGACCACACCCGGTGCTTGAGCCCGTTCAGCTTGCCGCCACCCTTGCCGAGGGTCTCCACGTCGGACACGGCGGACAGCCGGACGGGCCGCTTCACGTTGAACCACTCGTACGTACCGTGCGCGCAGGCTTTCGGGCTCGACGCCATAGCGGTCGCGGATGTCCTTGGTTCGGCGCGCGTGGCAGTGGTGGTGCACGAACCGACGCTCGCGACCGCCAGGGTGGCGGCGAGAGCGGAAATCCAACGCCTCATGGCGGTTCCTCACACGATGGTCATGGCTGCTGCCCCCCTGGTCATGGCGGCGATCGGGGTGCCGGTCGACCGCATGGTAGGCGTACGTCGTGAACAGTCGGCGGTCGTGAGCGCCGCCGCACTGCGAAGATGGCCGGGTGAAAGACGATTCGCCACTTCCGAAACCCGTCATCCTCGGCATCGACGACCTGCGGCCGCTGCCGAGGGCCACGCGGATCGCCCGCAGCAGCGGCGAAGGTGTCGAGCTCCTCCAAGAACACCGCGACAGCTTCATCGACGAACTCTGGCTCGACCACGACCTCGGCGGCGACGACAGCATCCTGCCCGTGGTGACCCTCCTGGAAGAAGCCGCCTTCAACGGGCGGCCCTTCCGCATCGGCACGGTCTTCGTGCACAGTGCCAACCCCATCGGCGCCGAGACCGTCGTCCGGTCGCTCACACGCTGGAACTACCAGGTCCGTCGGACAACGGCCTAGGTGTATTGATCACGAGCGGGGGATTCGTCCGCGCATCCACACCCCGCCGCACCAGGGCCCTGGGGCACCGCTTCGACGTGATGGCTCTCTTTTCTGACGATACAGTTGCATAGAGGCACAAAGGCCGCACAGTGCGAGGAGGTGGCGGCCATGGTGCGTGGTTCGGGCGAACCGGCCGGCGACGACGGCGGGACGACAGACCTCCGAGAGGAGCGCCGAGCCGCCCAGTTGTGTGCCGGCGACGAGCAGCTCCGCGAGGTTCAGCCACTCGACTGGGTCACCGAGGCCATTCAGCGGCCGGGACAGTCCATGGCCTCGATGACGGCCATGGTCATGGACGCCTACGCCGACCGGCCCGCCCTGGGCGAACGCGCCCGGGAAACGGTCACCGACCCGACCGGCGGTCGGCCGGAGACTCGACTGCTCCCGCGGTTCGACATGATCACCTACCGCGAGCTCGGCGACCGTCTCGAGGCGGTCGCGGCGGAGTGGCACCACGACGGGCACGATCCCGTGACCCAGGGCGACTTCGTGTGCGTACTCGGCAGCACCAGCGCCGAACAAGCGGTGATCGATCTCGCCTGCTCCCGGCTGGCCGCGGTCTGTGTGCCTCTGCAGGGAAGCACGTCCGTGGCCGGACTCTCCCCGATCGTCGCGGAGACCGGACCGCACCTGCTCGCCGTCGACATCGACGTGCTGGACTCCGCGGTCGACCTGGCCCTCGACAGTCCGACGGTCGCGCGGGTGGTCGTGTTCGACCACCGTCCTGACGACGATGACGAGCGCACGAGGATCGAGGACGCACGCCGCCGGCTGGCCCAGGCCGGCCGACGGATCTCACTGGACCTGCTGGACGACGTGATCGAACGCGGCCGTGGCCTGCCCGCCGCGCCCATGCCGGAACCCGATCCGGACCGGCTGGGCCTGCTCGTATACACCTCGGGCAGCACCGGCACGCCGAAGGGCGCGGAATACACCGAACGCCTGGTGTGCCGTCAGTGGCAGAGCTGGTTCGAGGCGTCGGACAGGCCGGTGGTCACCGTCAACTACATGCCGTTGAGTCACCTCTTCGGGCGGACGGGGCTGTTCACCACGATGGCGCGCGGCGGCATCAACTACTTCGTCGCCCGCGGCGACCTGTCCACCCTCTTCGAGGACATCGGTCTGGCCCGTCCCACCGAACTCCTCCTCGTGCCCCGCGTGTGCGAGATGCTCCACCAGCGCTTCCGCAGCGCGATGGGGGAGGCGGGCGACGTCGACGAGGAGGGGAGGACCGAGGAGATCAAGGCGGAGCTGCGCGAGGAGTTCCTCGGCGGCCGCGTGATGTGGGCCGCGGTCGGGTCCGCGCCCCTGTCCGCGGAGATGAGGGAGTTCGTCGAGTCGGTCCTCGACCTTCCCGTGCACGACGGTTACGGCTCCACCGAGGCCGGCCCGATCACCGTGGACCACAAGGTGGGCAGGCCGCCGGTCCTGGAGTACAAGCTGGTGGACGTGCCCGAGCTGGGCTACAGGCTCACCGACATGCCGTTCCCGCGCGGCGAGCTGCTGGTCAGGTCCGAGACGCTCATCCCCGGCTACTACCGGCGCCCCGACGTGACCGCGGACGTCTTCGACTCGGACGGCTTCTACCACACCGGCGACGTGATGGCCGAGGTCGGACCGGACGAACTGGTCTACGTCGACCGCCGCAAGAACGTGCTCAAGCTGGCCCAGGGCGAGTTCGTCGCGTTGTCCCGCGTGGAGGCCACCTTCGCGACCGACCCGCTGGTGCGGCAGATCTTCGTCTACGGCAACAGCGAACGTTCCTACCTGCTCGCCGTGATCGTGCCCGTCGAGGACGCGACGGGGGCAGACGGTGATCTCGTGGCGCGGCTGCATGAATCACTGCGTCGGACCGCCGCGGAAGCCGGCCTCAACGGCTACGAGATCCCCCGCGACTTCCTCATCGAGACCGAACCCTTCAGCACGGAGAACGGCCTCCTGTCCCATACCCGCAAGCTGATCCGCCCGCGCCTGACCAGTCAGTACGGCCCGCGGCTGGAACAGCTCTACACCGAACTGGCCGACCGGGAAAGCGCCGCGCTGAGCGAACTGCGCCACGGGGGCGCCGACCGGCCGGTGCTCGACACCGTGCTCCAGGCCGCCGGAGCCGTACTGGGGGGCCAGGATCTCGTGGACCCCGACGCACGCTTCGGCGACCTCGGCGGGGACTCCCTCTCCGCGCTCACCCTGTCGGAGCTGCTGGGGCAGATCTTCGGGTTCGAGGTGTCGGTCGGCGTCATCATCAGCCCGGCCAACAACCTCCGTAAGGTCGCGGAACACATCGAGTCCGAGCGGGACTCCGGCTCCCGACGTCCGACGTTCGCCACCGTGCACGGCCCGGGCGGCAACCAGGTCGAGGCCGCCGACCTGACCCTGGCCCGGTTCATCGACCCCCGGACCCTCGCCGCCGCGCCCACGCTCCCGCTTCCCGAGGCGCACGTGCACACGGTCCTGATGACCGGTGCCAACGGCTATCTGGGCCGCTTCATGGCCCTGGACCAGATGGAACACCTGGCACCCATCGGCGGCCGGCTGATCTGCGTGGTGCGCGGCGCGGACGCCGAGGCCGCGTGGCAGCGGCTGGAGTCCGTCTACGACAGCGACCCCGAACTGCTCGCCCGCTTCAGGGAACTGGCCCGCGGACACCTGGAGGTGCTGGCCGGTGACATCGGCGAGGCCGGTCTGGGTCTGGACGAGACGACCTGGCAGCGGCTGGCCGACACCGTCGACCACATCGCGCACCCGGCCGCGCTCGTCAATCACGTGCTGCCGTACGAGCAGTTGTTCGGCCCCAATGTGGTCGGCACCGCCGAACTGATCCGGCTGGCGATCACCGGCCGCATGAAGCCGATCACGTTCCTGTCGACGGTGGCGGCCCTCGTCGGCCCGCTGTCGTCGGCCGAGGAGGACGCCGACATCAGAACGGTCAGCCCCGTGCGGGCACTCGGCGACGACTACGCCAACGGGTACGCGACCAGCAAGTGGGCCGGCGAGGTGCTGCTGCGGGAGGCGCACGACCTGTGCGGTCTGCCGGTCTCCGTCTTCCGGTCGGACCTGATCCTCGCGCACAGCCGGTACGTCGGGCAGGTCAACGTGCCCGACGTGTTCACCCGGCTGCTGTTCAGCGTGATCGCCACCGGTGTGGCACCGGACTCCTTCTACCGTCTCGACGCCCAGGGCCACCGCCGGCCGGCCCACTACAACGGACTGCCGGTCGACTTCACCGCTGAGGCCGTCAACATCCTCGGCGGGCGGGTGACCCGCGGCTACCGGACGTACAACGTGTTCAACCCGCACGCCGACGGGATCTCCCTGGACACCTTCGTCGACTGGCTGGTCGAGGCCGGGTACTCCATCACGAGAGTTCACGACTTCGACGAGTGGTTCGCGCGCTTCGAGACCGCGATCCGGGCCATGCCCGACCAGCAGAAGCAGTACTCGCTGCTGCCCCTGCTGCAGGCGTTCTCCCGGCCCGCGGAGGCGGTCAACGGCGCGGGCTTCCCCACGGAACGCTTCGAGGAGGCGGTGCGCGCCGCAGGGGTGGGCCCGGACAAGGACGTCCCCCACCTCGGCCGGGAGCTGATCTGCAAGTACCCGGAGGACCTGCGGGCGCTGGGCATCCTGCCCGGTCGGTGAGTCCCGTCGTTGCCCTGCGTCGGGGGTGGCGCCCGGCCGCCGCCTCTCCAACACTGGTGACGTACGGGCGACGGGGGGCGCGGACATGGCGAGGCACACGGAGCCGGAGCAGGCACCGACACCGGCGCGGCGGCCGGAACTGGACGCGATCCGGATGCTGGTCGTGATCGGGCTCGTCTTCTTCCACTCGGCGCTCGTGTTCGCCGCCGACGACGACTTCTACGTCAAGAACGCCGAGACCAGCGGAGCCGTCGTGATCATCGCCGGGTTCGGGGTCGTCTGGGCCATGCCGCTGCTGTTCCTCATCTCCGGCCTCGGCGCCTGGCACTCTCTTCAGCGCCGCGGCGCGGGCGGCTTCGCCCGCGAGCGGCTGCTGCGGCTCGGCGTGCCCCTGGTCTTCGCGACCCTCGCGCTGAACCCGCTTCCGCAGTGGCTGCGGCTGCGCTCGGCCGACGCCGACCACCACGAGTCCTATCTCGGCTTCCTGCCCCGCTTCTACGACGTGCACCTGGAGCCCGAAGAGTTCCCCTTCCTCGTGCGGGGCGAGCACTTCGAGACCGGCCATCTCTGGTTCGTCGTGCTCCTCCTGACGTTCTCCCTCCTGCTGGTGCCGATGCACCGATGGTTGCCGCGCGAGCGCGTCAGGCGCATCGGCGATCGGGTGGCGCGGGCGACCCTGCGCCGGCGGGGCCTCGTACTGCTGCCGGCCCTCGCCTTCGCGGGGATCTGTGCCTTCGCGGGGCTGGAGGAGGAGTACGCGGGCTGGCACCGCTGGTCGTACCTGCTGTTCTTCGTCGCCGGCTTCACGCTCGCCGCAGACGACCGCTTCCGCACCGTGACGCGGCGCGACGCCGGCACCGCGGCCTGGCTCGGCGCCGCGCTGTTCGTTGCGGCGGGCCCCGGCTTCGCCCTGGCCGACGAGCCCTTCACGGAGACGACCCCCCTTGCCACCGCCTCACGGGCACTGTTCGGCGCGGCCGGATGGTGCCTGGTGGTCGCCATCCCCGGCCTCCTCGACCGTCGACGGTCCAAGCCACCGCATGCGGCGCGGACGCCGACGCCGACGAGGCGCCGGCGCCTTTATGGCTATCTCGCCGCGGCCGTGCTGCCGTTGTACGTCCTGCACCAGCCGATCGTGGTCGCCGTCGCGTACTTCGTGACCGGCTGGTCCGCGCCGATCCTGGTCGAGTACGCCGCCCTCGTGGCGATCGCCCTCTCCCTCACTCTCGCCACGTACGAGATCCTGGTCCGCCGCACACGGGCGACCCGTTTCCTGTTCGGGATGCGGCCCTAGAGGCGTCTCGAACGTACAAGTCGAATTGACCTCCTCGCGGCGCGGCGGTCGCGCGGGGGCCGGAGAAATGACTTGTCCCTGGTTCGCAGATCGGCCACGATCACCTTCATGACGACCAGAAAGGGCCATGCCGTCTAGGCACCTCGCTCGGCTCTCCACCGCTCGCGCGCCGCCGACTGCCGGTCTCCAGTACCCGATGGCCGCGACCGACCGCCCACTCAGGAGAGCTCGCCCGTGCAGAAGAGCGTCCTCGTTCCTCACGCCCACCTGCCCCGAGGGCACCGCGCCCGCCACGTCCTGACCAGTACCGTCGACGTTTTCGGCACCGCTCACTGGCTGCTGGCCGAACGTGCTCCGCAGCCCGGCGGCGATGCCCTGCCGGTCGACGCACTGGTCGTCTCCGTCGATCCGGACGGCAACGTCGAACTCACCGAGCTGAGCGCCGTGCGGACCCGTTGGCCGTGCCTGGACCGCCTGCCTGACGGCGGGTTCGTCGTCGCCGCGTCCCGCGTCCACCGGTACGAGGACGCGAGCCAGGTTCAGGTCTTCGACGCGCTCGGCCGCGAGATCACTTCCTTCTCCGTCGGCGACGCCATCGAGCACCTCCTCGTGGATGAGGAAGGCCGAATCTGGGTCGGACACTTCGACGAGAACCCGATCGGAATCCGGTGCTGGAGCGCCTCGGGCCGACTCGTCTGGACATCGGACGACGCCGGCATCCCCGGTCTCTTCGACTGCTACGCCCTGAACGTGTCGGGCACCGTCGCCTGGGCGTGCCCCTACACCGACTTCCCGCTCGTCGAGATACGCCCGGACCGCACCCGTCGGCCCGTGCGGGTGTGGGCGAACCGTGTACGGGGCGCCCAAGCGGTGGCTGTCCACGGAGATCGGGTCGCCTTCTACGGCGGCTACCGCACGGACCGGGACCGACTCGTCCACGGAGAGATCAACGGGACATCGGTCGAGTCCACGGGCGTCGGCCTGCTCTCCCTGCCCGAAGACTCTGCCCCCGGCCGTCGGCGGGTCGTCGGCAGAGGAAGCAGGATCTACGTCCAGGCCGAGCCGTTCACCACCTGGGGCGTGTTCGACCTCAGCACCTGACTCCGGCGAGATGCCGCGGCGACCGTCATCGCCGCCCCGCGGCCGAGCGGAGCCGTGGCGCGAGGAAACCGGGTCAGGGCGTCCAGCAGGTGCGGGTGAACCAGGTCTGGACCTCGTCCACGGACAGCACCCGAGTCAGCTCGGCCGTCCCGGGGAGCAACGGGAAGAACCGGTCGGCGTTCCAACTGCGCGCGTACGCCGGTTCGTCCAGCACGAGTAGGCGACGTCCCTCCACGACAGGGATGTCGTCGGGCAGCCCCTCGTTCCAGATCCGCTCCCCGTCCGGGGCGAGAAGTTCGAAGGCCCCGGTCGCGACGGCACCGGTACGGCCCTGGGCTGGCTCGGGGCTGGTGGCCAGACGGACGCTCTCCGCCGACGGTGCGGTGCCGGGCACATGGCCGCCGCCGACGAGCACATGGGCAAGAAGCGTGTGCAACTGGAAGTTGTCTCCGATGCCGCCGATGCGCACCTCGAACCCGGTCCGGCTGGGCCGGTGCAACACCACCAGGGGCTCGTCCTCCAGGATCGCCAGCGCGTAGGCCAGGCACTTGAGGTCGTGCCGCTCCAGGGCCGCCAGGTCGCGGCAGGCGGGGAGGAGCGCGGACGCGTAGCGCCGGCGCACCTCGGAGCTGCGGCACAGCACGGCCAGCGCGGGGGGTTGCCACTGCTCGACCGAGCACCAGGCCAGCGCCAGCCGCGTCGCCTCGTGCGCCTCACCGCCCAGCCGGGCCAGCAGCGCGTCGTCGATGATCTTCTCGTCGGCCTCGGGCAGTTCGTCCTCCGCACCGCCGGCGGCGGCCCAGCGGCGGGCGAACTCCAGGGCGTCGAGCAGGTCCCGGTGAGTGCCGTCGAGAACCGGCTCGGCACAGGCTGCCGGATCGGCACCGCGTTCCACGCAGAAGCCGGCCATCGTCGCGAGCAGCGGACGCGGCCCCGTGGGCGGGAAGGCGGGCAGGAGCGCGGCCAACCGGGGCCCCACCGGTACGCATTCAGCGCCCGTCGCCGACTGCAGAGCACTCATCGTCGCATGGAACGCACGCTCGGTACGGCCACCGTCCCGAGCGGCCACTGCCTGCTCGAGCTCAGATATGACGGCGGCCAGATCCGCGGCCTTCTGCTTCTTTCTGAAGATCACCGGCACACCTTAGGCCCGAGGTCTGACATGTGTCATCAGGCCACCGTCGCGCGAGGACTCACAGGTGCGGCTCGGCGGTTGAGTCAGAAGTGGTGACGACAGCAACGGCCAAGGCCTCCTCGTAGCCCTGGCGAGAAGGCTCGACGGGTTCGTCAGTTCGTGGGGCGTGGCAGGACGGCGAGGGCGGTGCGGGCGATGTCCGTCAGCGTCTCCTCGTCGGTTCCGGCCTTGCCCAGTGCTTCGATGCCACGCAGTACGGCGAGTACCAGCGCGGCCAGCTTTCCGGGATCCGCGTTCGCGTCGAGGTCGCCGTTGCGCTGGCAGGCGGTGATGTCGTCCTCCAGCAGGGTGTGCAGCGCCTCGATCGCCGTGTGCGCACGCCCGGCCACGGTCTTGTCGTGTTCGGCCAGCTCGGCGGTGCCCTTGGCCAGCAGGCATCCGCGCTGGGCGGTGTCCGCGGCGGTGGCCGCGGCCACCGCGTGGACGTGGGCGGACAGCCGCGCGTACGCGTTCTCGTCGTCGCCGCGCAGCTGCTGGGCCGTGGCGTCGACGACCGAGTTGCAGTAGTCGTCGAACACGCGGTGGAAGAGGTCCTGCTTGCCGCCGAACGCGCCGTACAGGCTGCCTTTGCCGAGGCCCGTCGCCGCGGCGATGTCGTCCATGCGCGTGGCGGCGTACCCGCCCGCCCAGAACTGCTCCCGTGCGGTCGCCAGGACCTGCTGCTCATCGAATTTCCGAGGTCGTGCCATGAGGCTAAGCATACGCTTTCTTGACCCCGTCGTCCATAACGGTTAGCGTTATGGACGAAGCAGTCAAGAACTACTGAGGAGTGGCGCGTCATGACGGAAGTACTCGCAGGCAAGGTGGCCGTGGTCACGGGGGCGAACAGCGGTATCGGGCTGGCCACGGCGCGGCGGTTCGCGGCCGAAGGCGCCCACGTGATCATCACCGGCCGACGCCAGGACGCGCTCGACGCGGCCGCCGCCGAGATCGGCCACGGCGTCACCGCCGTCCGCGGGGACATAGCCAGCCCCGCCGACCTCGACCGGCTCTTCTCCGTCGTCGCCGAGCAGGGCCGCCGTATCGACGTGCTCTTCGCGAACGCGGGCGGCGGCGAATTCGCAACCCTGGAGGAGGTCACGGAGCAGCACTTCGACGACACGTTCAACATCAACGTCCGCGGGACGCTCTTCACCGTGCAGAAGGCGCTGCCGCTCCTCAACGACGGCGCCTCGGTGATCCTGACCGGTTCCACCGCCGCCACCACCGGCGGAGAGGCGTTCGGCGTCTACGCCGCGTCGAAGGCCGCCGTCCGCTCCTTCTCCCGCACCTGGGCCAACGAGCTGCGCGGCCGCGGAATCCGCGTCAACACCCTGGTGCCCGGTCCCATCAAGACGCCGGGAATCACCGGCCTCGCGCCCAACGAGGAAGAGGCCAAGTCGCTCCACGCCTTCTTCGCGCAGCAGGTTCCCCTCGGCCGCATGGGCGACCCCGCCGAAGCAGCCGCGGCGGCTCTCTTCCTCGCATCCGACCAGAGCAGCTTCGTCACCGGCTCCGAGCTCTACGTCGACGGTGGACTGAATCAGATCTGAGGGTCCGCCCTCCGACCTTTCTTCTTCCTTCTTCCTTCCTCCCTTCCGTCGTTCCGCAGGCGGGGGCCGAAAGCGTCCCCCGTCCGCGGGAAGGCAGGATGCGCCGCCGCGTCACCCTGTCGTGCCGGGCAGCCGCTGCCCGAACCGCGCGGCGGGTCACCCGCACGACTGTGGCACGCGTCACCCGCCCGGCGACCCACCGGCCCGGACGCGCGCCTCGTTCCCATGGTCACGCCGCTGTGACCGCCGCCGCTCACGTCCCCACGGTCGCGGCACAGCACCGCCGCGAAACAACGCGGCACGGGCCACCCACGGCCCCGATCCTTCCAGGAGCGAAGAAGCATGAGTGACCACTCCAGCACGGCATCGGTCATCGGCCGGCCGGAACCGCTACGAGCAGCAGGGCACCCGACGCCCTCGCCGCAGGGCAACTGGCCGGCCGTCGCCTCGGTCGCCCTGATGTCCTTCGTGCTGGTGCTCTCGGAGTTCCTGCCGATCGGCCTCCTGCCCGTCATCGGATCCAGCCTCCACGTCTCGGTCGGCACCGTGGGCCTGGTCGTCGTCGTGCCCGGCCTGACGGCCGCCGTCACGGCCCCACTGCTCACCATCGCCTCGGGAAAGCTCGACCGGCGCAGGGTCCTGATCGCGCTCGCGGTGTCCTTCACCGCCTCCAACGTCGTGGCGGCACTGGCCCCCGACATGCCGGTCATGGCAGTGGCCCGCATCCTGCTCGGCGTCGCCGTCGGCGGATTCTGGGCGATGGGTGCCGGCGTCGCCGCCCGGCTGGTGCCCGCCCAGGCAGTCCACCGCGCCACCGCGCTGATCACCGCCGGCATCTCCGCCGGCACCGTGGTCAGCCTGCCGCTGGGCGCACTCATCGGACACCTCGCCGGATGGCGGACCGCGTTCTTCATCGCCGCCGGCGCCGCCCTGCTCGCCCTCGCGGCTCTCGCATGGCGCCTGCCCTCGCTGCCGCCCACCGGCGCCATACGCATGGCCACACTCACCTCGTCCCTGCGCAACCGCGGTGCCCGCCTCGCCCTGCTGGCCACCGCCCTGATCTTCCTCGGCCACTTCGCCGCCTACACCTACATCACCCCCTACCTCGAAGACCGGGCACACTTCGGATCGTCCGCGGTGACACTGACCCTCCTCGGATACGGCGTGGCAGGACTGGCCGGCAACTTCGCCGCCGGCGCGATCATCGGCCGCAGCCTGCGCACGGTCTACAGCATCGCGGCCGTCCTGGTCGCCGCCTCGGTCATCCTGCTCAACACCCTGACCGGCGCCGCACCCGCGGTGATCGTGCTCGTCGTCCTCTGGGGCGCGGCCTTCGGCGCCGTCCCCCTGGCACTGCAGACGTGGATCCTGCAGGCGAGCCCCGACGCTCCCGAGAGCGGCCTCGCGCTCCTGGTCAGCGTGCTGCAGATCTCGCTCGCCGCGGGATCACTCGTCGGCGGCCTGATCGTCGACGGCTACGGCGTCTCGACCGGCTTCGCCTTCGGCGGCATCCTCGCCCTGCTCAGCGCGGCCACCCAGATCTTCACGCGCGTGTCCCGCGCCTGACCCCCGCCGAGGACGGCCTCGGACCGGCACACGGAGATCGTGCGAACACCCGGCCGTCCACTGACCACGGCCGACCGGGTCAGGGCAGGCCAGGGCTCAAACGGGCTGCCTGGCGTTGGTACTCTCCGTGTCCGAGGCGAGACGGGGGAGACGATCGTGGGAGCAGAGCGGTCGAGTCCGCCGAGACGCTGGTCCAGCGGAGTTGGCCTTGGCGCAGTCATCGGCGGGCTGACCGCAGTGGTGACCACTACTGCGATCGGCAGGGCATGGGCTGCTTGTGACATCGGCGGCAGAGTTGGAGCCAACGGCATGACCCTGCTGTTTCTCGCGCCGCTCATATGGATCGCCGCTGCCGTCCCGTGGGTGGTCCTGCACAGCACCCTGGCAAGACGTCATCGCAGGACGTCCCTGATGGCAGGGCTCGTCTTCACCCTGTGGTTCACCTGGTTCCTGGTCACATGGCTGGGGATGCCGGACTCCTACCCCGCCCCGTTCTGCCCGGGCAACGTCCCACCCTGGTGGCCTGGCTTCATTCCGGCATGACGCCGGGACAGCTCCTGGACGACCTCGGCAGCAGACGCGGTAGGCCACGTACGACGGTCCGCACCGCCTCCGGCCCGGAAGCGGCCCGGTCGGGGTGTGGCACCCCGAAGCCGGCACCAGGAGTCGGGACCGGCTCCGCACGGATGGGACGGTAACGACCGAGCGGCACACCAACTGCTGTGCCGCTCACAGTCGGTCCCCCTTGACGGGCCGTTTCGGAGGGTGGTCTCCGCCGCCGTCCTTGCCGTCCTGGTCGCAGGTCCGCGGGTCGTAGGACTGGTTGTTGGGGATCAGCAGTACTTCGGCGACCTGCGCGGGATTCCCGGCGTAGATCCACTCGTCGCTCGTACGGTCCCCGGCTGGTCCGAACGACTGGAACGAATAGACCGTCTGGCACCCCAGAACCACGCGCTTCGTGTCGACCGCGCAGGCGTCCAGTTCGGGGCCGTTGAACTCTTCGGCCCCGTCGAAGCGGAAGTGGAAGTGGACCTGGTCTCCCGCGGCGGGCTTCTGCGGGTAAGGCTCAAGGCGCCAGTCGACGATCTTGGCGGTGGCGCCGGTGAGCCGGCCGGAGTTGTCCTCGATCCGCACCCTGACACCGGCCCTGCCGCGGTCGGCGGTGGTGTCGGTGCAGCCCAGGAGGGAAGAGCAGCCGGACACCGCAAGGGTCACGAGAGCCAGCAGGGGACCGACGAGTATCCGTGCGGGAATCACTGAGGAGACCTCCCCGTCGTGGTGGAGCGCAGCAGCGTATCCCGGAGCGCTGCAGGTACTGCGCGACTGCCCCGCACGGCTCGGAGTTCGCGGCTTCACGACGCCGTCGGCTCGTCGACCTGCGACCTCGTCCGGCCGCCGCGGCTCAAGAGGAAGTGCGAACTCATAGGATGATCGGAGCGCCCCCTCGCGTCTCCAAGGGAACAACCGGCGAAGGCCTTTGAGGCGGGACGGCGGGACGGCGGGACGCCGGCAAGCCGCAGACGCTACGACCGGGAAGGCGGTGACTCTTTGACCTCGCGCGTAGCCCTCGTCGGCGCCGGCCGGATGGGGACACCTCTGTGTGGACGCCTGGTCTCGGCCGGACACACGGTGACCGTTTGCGACCTGTGCCCCGAACGGGAGCCGGCGGTACGTGCGTTGGGTGCGCAGTGGTCTCCCTCCGTGGTGACCGCCGCTGCCGGAGCGGATGTCCTGGTGACCGTGGTTCCGGGACCCGACGAGGTGGCGGCCGCTCTGCCGGATGCCGTCTTCGCGGCCCTGGCGCCCGGGGCGGTGTGGATCGACATGACGAGCAATGCCCCGGCGGCGGCACGGGACTTGCGGCAACGAGCGGCGGCACACGGCGTCGATGTGCTCGAAGCGCCCATGGGCGGCAGCCCGGACGACGCCGAACACGGGCGTCTGCGGCTGTTCGTGGGCGGTCCCGCTGACGTCCTCGACCGGTGCAGGCCGCTGTTGGAGGCGGTGACGACGGCGGACCGCATCCGGCACATGGGCGGCCCGGGAGCCGGCTACACCACGAAGCTCCTCATCAATCTCCTCTGGTTCGGACAGGCCACGGCAACCGCCGAGGCCCTGCTGCTCGGTCAGCGGGCGGGCATCGACCTCACCGCCCTGCACGGCACGCTGGCCGACAGCGCGGCAGGCAGCGACTTCATCCGCCGGGACCTGCCGGCCCTGTTCGCCGGGGACTACCTTCGCTCCTACGGACTCGACCGCATCCACGACCAGCTCGAGGTCGTCAACGAGGAGGCCGAACACCTCGGCACCCCGCACGAGTTGGCCGACACGGTGGCGCGCATCCACCGCCGGGCCCTGGACCGCTTCGGACCCGTGGACGGCGAACTCCTCGCCGTGGCGCTCCTGGAGGAGGCCGCCGGTACCCTGCTGCGCCCTTGACCGCTCCGCTCGGCCTCCACTCGGCGGGTGAGCAGGTACGACGACTCATTGGGCGACGGAACGATGGTGGCCGTTCCCGCGGGGTCGGCGCGTCCGCCAACGAGCCGCACGGTGTCACACCGACCCCGAGCCCTGCCGTGCGCCCCCGTCCCTGCAGGGCTTCACCCTGCCGGGTGTGGGCAGGATGGCGGCATGAGTGAGAAGCGTCCCTGGCATCGTGCCGAGTTCACCCAGCCGCCCGTCGACGACTTCGACTTCGAGGCGGCGTCCGACGAGGGGATCCGCTTGTACTGTCTCCGTCGGTCGCGGGCGTATCTGGCCCGGGCGGAGGCGGCGGACGCGGCGACCGGCGGTGACCGCCCCCTGGAGACCGCGGCCCAGTACGCGATCATCGCCGAGGCGTTCCGGGAGGATCCCGCGTAGGGATGCCGTGTCGGGCTCTGGCTCACATCGCGTGCGTCGGCGGGTGCCGTCCGTGGGGTGGCAGCAGGGTCACCCCGTCGAGGCGCTGTGTGTCTGCACTGCTGCGGCGAGGTGGCCGGCGAGCGGACCGGGCAGGGTCCGGCCCTCGGAGGTCCCTACCACTGCGTCGGCGATCAGATGCAGTTTCGTGTTGGTGTGCTGGGATGCCGTCACGAGGACCTGCCACGACTGGTTCGTGGTGAGCTTGAACGATGCCATGAGCATGCCGCGGGCTATGTCGATGTTCGTGCGGGTCTCCATCGCCCGGTGCAGTTGGGCGTTCTCGGTGGCGAGGGCGCGCCCGGGCCCCGCGATGTTCCGTGGCGAAGGGTTCGGAGGTGTCTGCGGGTGCCCGGTCGCGTCGTCGCGTGCCGTGGCCGGCCCCTGCCCACGTGTGGGGTTCCCGGTCGTCGGGTTCTCGGGGGAGGCGGACCGCTGACCGGGGTCTGCCGGGCCTGTGCGGAAGAGCGGAAGGGTGCTGGTCAGAGACAGCAGCCTCTCCACGGCCGGGCTGGTGGCGTGCAGGACGACGCTTTTCCCTCTCGTGTGGGCCTGGTGGCGCACACGCAGGAGGACGTTGAGGCCGGAACAGTCGCAGAAGTCGACGCCCCCGAGGTCCAGTTCCAGGCCGCCGGGGGAGTCGTCCAGGGCTTCGCTCAGTGCCTGGGCCAGCGTCGGGGCGCTGTCGAGGTCGATTTCGCCGGCGACCGTCACGACAAGCCGTTCCCCGGCGGCGTCCACCTGCAGGGACACCTGGGCCGGCGGGTGCGGGGACGGACTGCCGCACCTGGGGCAGCCATGCCCGTCGGGGGAAGGTGACTCGTACTGGGACATGTTCAGCTCCCGCGCATACCGTCTTCTCGCTACTCTCAGATTCACCCCACCTGCCCTTCACGTCAACCAATACACGAATAAAAATTCGCCTCTTTGGAGACGTGAAACAGGCCACGTAGTGTGGAGTGCATGGACCGAGCGCAAGAGCCACACGCAGGCTGGACCTTCCTGACCAACCACGCCCGGGTGCTGGCCGCGATCGCCGCCGACAACACGACCCGTGTCCGCGACATCGCTGTCCGCTGCCGGCTCACGGAACGAGCGGTGCAGAAGATCATCACGGACCTGGAGGGGGGCGGCTACCTCACCCATGTCCGGGAAGGCCGCTCCAACGTCTACCGGATCTCTCCCGGCACGTTCCTGCGGCACCCCGCCGATGCCCCGGCGACCGTCGCCGACCTGCTGGCACTCCTGGACCACCACGACTCCGCCCGCCCCGCCGGGACGACATCCGCACCCCCCGCCGCAACCACGGCCGACACGCTCGGTGATCACTGAGCCGACACGCCTGAACCACCCCCACCACCGCGACGGCTGCCCGAGCGCAGTGACGACGTCTCGGCGCGTCCCGGTCGGCGCGGCCTGACCTCTCGTCACCGTCCTCTCGCCGCGACGCTGCTTCCCGGCGACAGCGGCAGGTCGAAGCGGCTCGACGCGGCGCGTGTTCCACCGCGGTTTGCGGTGCGTGGTCGGGGGCAGGCGGGGGTCAGTGCTTCGGACCGGAGGCGCCTGCCCAGCGGGGATCCCCCGACCTGTCGGCGCTCCGGTGCCGGCCTTCCTCGTTGCGGCACCCCTGACCACGCCATCAGAGGGCAACGGAATCCGCATTCCGAAGTCTTCTGAGCATCCGTCCAGGAGCACCTGTGCCCAGCAACGTCGCCTCCAGCCTGCCCCGCACGCCCAACCACCTCGCCCGTACCGCGTCCCGGCACCCCCACGATGACGCTCCCGACACCGCGTCCCTCTTCACCCGGCTCGCCGCCCTCCAGGACGGCCCCGAACGAAACGCATTGCGCGAGGAGTTGGTGGCCGCGTGGCTGCCCATGGCGCACCGCATCGCCGGCCGCTTCCGTGACCGCGGCGAGAACATCGAGGATCTGCGGCAGGTGGCCGCCCTCGGGCTGGTCAAGGCCGTCGACCGTTTCGAACCCTCCCGCGGCGCCTTCGAGAGCTACGCGGTGCCCACCGTTACCGGTGAGATCAAGCGGCACTTCAGGGACCGGATGTGGGTCCTGCGGGTGCCCCGCTCCGTGCAGGAACTGCGCAACCGGGTGAGGGTGGCCCGTCGTGAACTCACCCTGCAACCGGGCAGCGCGGAACCCACGACGGCTGCCCTCGCCGCCCACACGGGGCTGTCCGAGGACGAGGTCAAGGCCGGTCTGGAGGCCCTGGACAGCTTCAGCACCCTCTCCCTGGACGCCGAACTGTCCATGGGCGAGGACGGGTACAGCCTCGCCGACACCTTTGGGGACGTGGACGGTTCCTTCGACACCGTCGTGGACCGGGAGGCCGTCAAGGAAGGCCTGAGGCGGCTGCCCGAAAGGGAGCGGGACATCCTCTACATGCGCTTCTTCGAGGACATGACGCAGAGCCGGATAGCCGAACACCTCGGCATCTCCCAGATGCACGTCTCGCGCCTCATCACCCGCAGCTGCGCCATGGTCCGGGCCGAGGCCCTCCGTCAGTGACCCAGGCCCTCGACCAGCTGCCCACCCCCCGCACCTCGCCACCTCGCACCCCTGGAGACTCTCCGATGCTCATGCCTCACCCCGCGACGCTCCGCGGACTCCTCACGGAGTACGAGACGCTGCTCGCGGTCGACGCCCTCGTGGACGACAGCGTTCCGGGCCGGCGCCTGGAAGACCTCGCCTACACCTTGTGCGTGTCCACCGGGACACGGGAGATCGCGCAGGCCCTGCAGGTGGCCCGCGACTATCTGGACCAGACGATCGACGCCACCACCGGCATCGGGAAGACGACCGGCCCGGGTCCGGCACGGACCGTCATCGCCACCGGTCGTCGGAGCCGCCCCGCGAGCTCGGCCCCTGCCCTCCACAGCTGAGGCCCGAGCCACTCGGTACACGAATGCTCCGGTGCGACGGCGTGCCGCTCCGCACCTGTCGGCCCGGATACCGGGAGCGGCGTAGGCTCCGCGTGCGGAGGACGTCCGGAACGTGATGTGCCCATGGCGCCCTCCGCGCCGCTTCACCCGACTGTGGCTCGTCCCGGTTCTCCCGGGGCGGGCCACAGCCATGTGCGGTCGCAGGCGTTTCCACGCGATCGCGCTGCCTCACGAGTCCGAACTCCGGCGGCTGTTGCGATCAGTCGCACACAAGATCGGTCGTCGGCCACGGTCCCGATACGGAATCGGTTGCTGTCGGCCCGTCAACTCGGCACACCCATCGCATTGGTGAGCCCCGCAGGCGAGAGCCACCGGGCTTCCCTACTCGGAGATGCGGGGTGCCGGGTGAGCCTTACCGGAGGACCGAAGGACCGAGAAAGGCGGCGGATGTGGGCTCGGGTTCGGAATCGCGGTGTGCGCTGGTCGGTTGATCGCCGCGCGGTGGGACGGTGTGTTCGAGGCGCGTGGGCCAGGGGATGTGGCTAGATCACAGAGCGGCCTCCCGAACGCGGGGTCGCACATCGACCGAAGCCCGTGGCGTGCCGCGGTGCCGCGCCCCTGCCGAGGAGCCCCCTTCATGAGATTGATCCCGACGCCTGCGACGTCCGGACAGGACGCCGGCGCAACCGTCGGCGGGCGGCCGGTGCGCGCGACCCGCCGCGGCGCCCTTCTCGCCGCCGCCGTGCTGCCGGCGGCGGTCATGGTGCTGCCCACAGCGACGCCCGCCGCGGCAGCGCCCGTCACCCTCACCTTCACCGCCGGCGCCGACCAGCCCTTCACCGTCCCCTCGGGTATCACCCAGCTGTCTGTCACGGCCACGGGTGACGCAGGGCAGAACGGACCCAGCGGCGGAGTGGGCGGCAGCGGCGCCGCCGTCAGCGGCACCCTCGGCGTCACGCCCGGCAGCACCCTCTACGTCAACGTCGGTACCGGCGGCGGCATCAGCAACGGCCCGATCCCGTTCATTCCAGGCGGCGCCGGCGGTGGTTCGAGCGACCTTCGCACGTGCCGTTCGGTGGACGCCGGCTGTGTTCTGACCGGCGTCCCCGGCACCGACCCCCGCCTCATCGTGGGCGGGGGCGGAGGCGGGGGAGGCGCCGGAGTCGCTTCGATCCCCGTCCCCGAGGCGACCGGCGGAGCCGCCGGAGACACCGGGCAGCCCGGCGGTGAGCGGCCTGACGGCGGCAAGGGCGGTGGTGGAGGCACCCAGACGCAGGGCGGCGTCGGGGGAGCCCTCTGCCCCGACAGCAGCGGTACCGCCGGCGCCACGGGCCAGCCCGGTGCCGGAGGCCGGGCCGGCGGCACCGTCGGTGGCGGCGGGGGTGGGGGTGGCTGGTTCGGCGGCGGCGGAGGAGGCGGCTGCAACAGCATCTCCGGTGACGGCACCAGAGGCCCCGGTGGCGGCGGTGGCGGGTCGAACCTCGTCCCGGCGGGCGGTACCTCCGGACCCGCGTCGGGGCCGGCACAGCTGACCATCACCTACACCCCGGGCAGGCCGGTGACCACCAACCTGACCGCGCTCCCGCACCGCACCCTGATCCGTCTGCCGGTCGTGCTCGGCGAAAGGGTCTGCCCCGGCGCCGGCTCCACGACCAGGCCCACCGGCACGGTGACGTTCACCGACACCACCACCCACACCACCCTCGGCACCCGCCGCCTGCTGCCCGCCGTCGGACACTGCGCCACCGCGGGCCTCGTCACCGCCTTCCGGACCAGAGGCACGCACACCATCACCGCCGTCTACAGCGGCGACGCGGTCTACCAGGGCAACAGCGACCATCCCGACACCCGCCCGGTGACAGTGCTGTGACCAGCCGGTAGACGCACCCGCAGCGGCCTCCTGCGGAGCGATCCGCAGGGGGCCGCGTCCACGATTCCATCGAGGCGTCAGCCTGCTGCCGTCGAGTGCCGGCACGCTCCCGGACTCAGTGCTGCGTGTCGAACATGTCCTCGATCGCCTTGAGTACGAGATCGGGGCGCTGTGTCGGCACCTCGTGGGAGGTGCCCTCGGCCGTGACGAGCGTCCGGTTGGGCGCCTCCTGAACAAAAGCGGCGGCGGCGTCCCGCCAGTGTTGGGCGTCCTCCGGAGACCCGGCGAACGGGGTCTTCTCCGACACCATGACCGCTGCCGGTACCGAGTTCGGCCAGCTGAGCTTGTGGAAAGCACGGTGCGCCGTGGCGAATCCGTCAGCGGTGGCGAGGAGTTGACGGTTCTCCGGCTTCTCCGGGTCCTTCCTCGCCGCGTCGACTTCCGGCTTGGTCGCGGCCACAAGACGCGGGATCTCCTCGTCCGTGAAGAACTGAGGGAGGTTGGCGTCGACCAGGACCGCACCGGAGAGCATCTCCGGGTTGCCCTTCGCGAAGTAGGTCGCGATCTCGCCGGCCTGGGAGTGGGAGACCAGGGTCACGTCCTTGGTGACACCCAATTGCTTGAGTCCCGCGGCGAGGTCGCTGACGGCGCTCTCGACCTTCCACCGGCCAGGTACCACGTCGCTCCTGCCGAGACCCGACCGGTCGTAGGTGATGACGGTGGCCCCCGTGGCCGCGCGAAGTCCGGGGACGATGTTCTTCCACTGTGAGGAGTACTCGCCGCCGCCCGAGTCCAGCACGATCGTGGAGCCGCTGCCCCGCGTGACGTAGAAGGCCAGACGGTGACCGCCGTTGTCGATCATGTGCAGCTCGGCTTCACTTGACTTGCCGCTGCCTGGTGATGCGGACGATGTGGCCGGGTGCTTGGCGGCGTGGCCGTTGTCGCTGCAGGCCGTGGCGGCGCCGGCGGTAAGAGCCAGCACGGCGAGAGAGGCCAGAGCACGGTACGCGGACCGGCGCGTGCGGGGCGTGCGGGACATGAATGTTCCTTCGGCGACGTGAGTACGTTGTGACCTGTCCGATCATTCGGGGACGTGCTTGATCACAGAATCCCGCTGGCCCGACTGTTCGCGGTGTCGCTGTCGCCAGTCCGCGCGGTGGGGTTAACCCCCGCGAGCGGCCACCGGGCGATGTGCCTCGCGCAGCTGCGGATGACGGGTCCTGTGCGTGCAGGGTTCAAGGTGCCGTAGGCCGTGCACGACTGCCCGCGCCGGTTGCGGGACCGACTCAACCCGGTTGTCGGCCAGGGCAGTCGGCGACGACCGCTGGGACAGGACCGCGGAGACCATGGAGGCGCCCGCTTTCGAGCGCCTGGTCTCGGCCGGTGGGACCGTCACTTGATGGGTGTCCTCATCTCGGTGCGGACCTCGAGAGTGATTTTGGCGGTGGCCTTCAGGTCGAGGTTCACCGATCCGGAGCGGGTCATGTCGGCGACGCGGGCCCAGGAGTTGCCGTCCGCCCAGGCACAGACGGGGTAGCTGAGGGTGTTTCCGTCGGCCCACTTCCGCGTCACGATGTCGCAGCTGACGTGGACGGGGGAGCCGGCCGGTGTGTCGTCCTGCGGCTTTACGAGGACTGTCACCTGGGTGTTCTTGGAGGCGTTGTCCGCCAGCACGTGGGCGCGCATCCTGTCGGTGTTCTTGAACCGCCCGTACATACCGGTCACGACGAGAGAGCCCCGTTCGCCGTCTTCCGGTTTGTAGGTGGCGGCGATGCCGTGGATGTCCTCGGCGTCCCAGCTGCGCCGCCAGCTGTTCTGCATAGTCAGGCCCAGAGTCGAGGAGTCGTCCCTGTTCAGTGTGAAGCGGCCGTCGACCAGTTCCGGTCGCACGGTCAGGGAGGAGTCGGCCGGAGGAAAGCTGTTCTCGACCCCCATGCCCACCAGCACCATTGTCGCCGCGAGCGCGACGATCAGGAGGACGACCCCGCCGGCGATTGCGGCGATGAGCCCGATCCGGCTCCTGCGCGGCGGGGCGGGAGACGGGGCGCTCCAGGGCGAGGGCGGCGTCTGGTGCGGCGGCTGCGGCGCCGGAGGTATGGACACGTCGAAAAGATACTCGATGCATGTGTGTCGCCGTCCTCGGCGAAAGGCTGGAGAGCCTAGGGCTCGGCGCCGCGTCAGGCGTGGACGGGCCCGGGTCGCCGGCGCGAACCTTGGATCGACGGGCAACCGCGTAATCCGTTGCGGATTGAGGGACGGATTGGTGTGAATTCCCTTTTCACCTGATCAGGTTGGGGACCAATCCGGGCCGGGGTGCAGAACCGGATTCCCCGCGTGAGGGACGAAGAGAAGGACCAGCGAGTACGGCCCGGTCGGCTGCGCCTGGCGCTGGGTGCCCTGAGTGGGGTGCTGGCCGGTTTCGCAGCGCTGGCGGTGGCCGAACTGGTCGCGGCCGGTGTGCGTCCGCAGTCCGGTCCGATCGTCGCGGTGGGCGGCGCATCCATCGACGCGACGCCCGCGGCGGTCAAGGACTGGGCGATCCGGCACTTCGGCACCGACGACAAACTCGTGCTGCAGCTAGGCATCCTCGCGGTGCTGACCGTGCTCGCCCTGGCACTGGGCGCGCTGGCGGTGCGGTGGCGGCGTACCGGAGCTGTCGGGGTTCTGCTCATGGGGGCGGTCGGAGCGGCGGCCGCGGCCGGCCGGCCGGACTCCACCGGGCTCATCGACACACTGCCCTCCGTCGTAGGAGCCCTTGCCGGGGCCCTGCTCCTGTACGCCCTGACAGGCCGTCTGACCGCTGCGAGGCGGCCGGCGGCGTCTGAGCGGGCTGCCGAGCGCGGGGAGGCCGCCGAGTGCGGGGAGGCCGCGGCCGGTCCGCCCGTGTCCGAGAGCTGGGACCGGCGGGGCTTCGTCCTCGCGGCAGCCTCCGCGGCGGCCGCGTCCGCCGTGGTCGGCGCGATCGGCCGGACGCTGAACGCCTCGCAGGGCCGGGACGCGGTCGCTTCACGCGACAGGGTGGTCCTGCCGCCGGCCGGGTCGCCGGCGCGGCCGGTGCCCCGCAGGTCCGCACCGCGCGTCCCCGGAATCAGCCCCTTCACCACGCCGAACAGCAGCTTCTACCGGGTGGACACCGCGCTCGTGGTGCCGAAGGTCGACGCCACCGCCTGGCGGCTGCGCGTCCATGGCAAGGGCGTACGTCGTCCGGCTGACTACTCCTTCGACGACCTGCTCCGTAGGGAGCTGATCGAGCGGGACATCACCCTGACCTGTGTCTCCAACGAGGTCGGCGGTCCCTATGTGGGCAACGCCCGCTGGACGGGCGTGCGACTGGCGGACCTGCTGACGGAGTGCGGGGTGAGGCCCCCGTCGAGGGGAGGGCCGGCGGACCAGCTGGTGGCCCGTTCGGTGGACGGCATGACCCTCGGCAGTCCGGTCGAGGACGTCATGGACGGCCGCGACGCGCTGCTCGCCGTCGGCATGAACGGCGAACCGCTGCCCTTCGAACACGGCTTCCCGGTACGGATGGTGGTACCGGGCCTGTACGGGTTCGTCTCGGCCTGCAAGTGGATCGAGGACATCGAGCTCACCACCTTCGACGCGTACGACCCCTACTGGGTCAAGCGCGGCTGGGCGCGCAGGGCCCCGGTCAAGACCCAGTCGCGGATCGACACCCCCAAGCCCTTCGCCCGGCCCAGGGCAGGCACGGTGATGGTCGCCGGGGTCGCCTGGGCTCAGCACCGGGGCATCGACAGGGTAGAGGTCCGCGTCGACGACGGCCCCTGGCAGGAAGCGCACCTGGCCGCCGAGGACACCCCGGACACCTGGCGGCAGTGGTCCCTTCCCTGGCAGGCAGCCTCCGGCGGTCACACCCTCACCGTACGGGCCACCGACCGCACCGGCACCGTCCAGACCAGCAGGCGGACCGGGACGATCCCCGACGGCGCCGGCGGCTGGCACTCCGTCGTCGTGACCGTCGACTGACCCCCTGCCGCACGGGCCCCCTGACTCGCTGCCCCACGGGCCCCGAGCCCGTTGCCGAAGCCACCTTTCCTCAACCCCCAGAGCGCAGCCGCAAGGTGCTGCGCCCTTCCACAGGAGAACATGATGAACACCCGTATCCGCCGTAGCACCGGCCTGCTCGTCGCCGCCGCCGTCCTGCCGCTCGCCCTGACCGCCTGCTCGGGCGGCAGCGACTCCGGCAAGTCCGGCTCCGCCGGCAAGACGTCGGCCTCGGCCACCAAGGGCAGTGACGACATGAGCGGTTCCGGCAGCAACGCGAGCGGCATGGAGCAGCCGTTCGGCACGGCCTGCTCGTCGGTGCCGAAGACCGGTGCCGGCTCCTTCGACGGCATGGCCCAGGACCCGGTCGCCACCGCCGCCTCCAACAACCCGGCGCTCTCCACGCTCGTGACGGCGGTGAAGAAGGCAGGTCTGGTCGACACCCTCAACAACGCGCAGGACATCACGGTGTTCGCGCCGACCAACGACGCCTTCGCCAAGATCCCGAAGGCCACCCTGGACAAGGTCCTCGCCGACAAGGCCGAGCTGACGAAGATCCTCACCTACCACGTCGTAGGCAAGAAGCTGGCCCCGAAGGACCTGGAGAACGGATCCTTCGACACGTTGGAGAAGTCGAAGGTCATGACCGCTGGTTCAGGTGAGTCCTACACCGTCAACGGCTCCGCCAAGGTCGTGTGCGGCAACGTGAGGACCGCCAATGCCAACGTGTACATCATCGACACCGTCCTGATGCCCAAGAGCTGACCCCGGCACGGCGGGGAACGCCGTCCCGCCCGGGCGCCTTGACATGGGGCGACCCGGGTGGGACCCGTGGACGCACCGGCTGGTCCGGCCGGCCGCCGCGTTGGCCGGGGAGATCCGCGCCGGAGCGTCCTGAGTAGTTGTGTGATGCGGGTCATATTCGATCTGTCGAACTTCCGCGCCGCCCACGCGTCCTGTGTCCGTGCCCCGCACCCGCGGGGCTGCGGGCGGCGGGGACCGACTGCACCGATCGCGGCCGCCCCTCCGGGCATCGACAGGAGCACCTGATGGACCACAGTAGCGACAACCCCTTGGCCCCAGGCACCCACGACCTCACTTTCGACGAGCTCGGCGGTATCCGCCAGCGCTACCACGTGCACGGCTCCGGTCCGGTGTGCATGGTGCACCCCGGCGGGCCCGGCTTCTCCTGGGAGTACCTGCGGATGCCGGCCCTGGAGGAGTTCTTGACGCTGGTGTACGTGGAACCCGTCGGCACCGGAGGATCTGGGCGCCTGGCCGGCCACCCGCACGGCTACACACGGGACGTCTACGCGCAGGCACTCGACGCGCTGATCGTCGCGCTCGACGCCGGGAGGGTCAGTCTTCTCGGCCACTCCCACGGTGCCTTCGTCGCGCAGCACTACGCCCGTGAGCACTCGGAGAGGCTGGCTGGACTCGTCCTCTACGAGAGCGCTCCCGTGACCGGACCCGAGCACTTCGCCGAGGCCGTCCGCAATCTCGACCGGTTCGCGGCCGACCACGCGGGCGACCCCGGGCTGCAGGACGTCCTGGACGCCTGGCAGTCGGTCCCGGCGATCGCCGACGACGCGGCCTTCACCATGGCCGCCCGCCGCCTGTTCCCGGTCTACTTCGCCGACTACTGGGGCCACCAGGACGCGTATGCCTCCGTGCTTGAGTCGATCAGCGGTTCCTACATCTCCGGACTCGACGACTGCATGGCCCCCACGGCCATCGACGACCGCAGCGCCCTGGAGTCGATCACCACGCCCACCCTGGTGATCGTGGGTCGCCATGACTTCATCTGCGGTCCGCGCTGGGCCGGCGAGATCCACGAACGGATCCCTCGGTCCACCCTTCTTGTGCTCGAGGACAGCGGCCATTTCGGCCACATCGAAGAGCCGGAAGTCCTGACTCGCAAGGTCGCCGACTTCGTCACGTCAGCCGACGCGGCTGCCTGACGTGCACCGGACGGCGGCCCTGCGCGCTGTCGAGCACGCGCTTGATGCCGATCAGGACGCGATAACGCTCCCGCTTCGCGAACTCTGTCATCTCCCAGACCACCGGGCGCCCTATTTCCGCACACAGATGCAGTACTCGCCCCTCCTTCACCGAGACTCCTACGTGGGCGCCGTAAGCATCGTCGGTGGCGTTGAACAACAGCAGGTCAAGTGGGCGCGCAACCGATACGCGAGCCGTGGCCCGCGTATCGGCCCAGAGTTCACCGGAACGCACATCAGGTGGAGCCAGGTCGAAGTGCCGCAGCACCTCGTAGGCGAACAGTTGGCAGTTCGCCCCCTCCGCCAGGCCTGGACGGTCTGCGACCTCCGGAGACCCCGGAAACCGGGAGCCCACGTACGGAACAGTCCAGAAAGCGGGCGGTAGTTGGTGCAGCAGGGGATCCATGGCCCCATCGTCCCCGAGGCCGAACCGGGCAGGGATGACTTGTCAGCCTTCGCGCGCGTCTCCGAGGGACACCGTGTCGGCCGAGGCGGGGGCCTTGATGGTGAGCCGCTTGTTGAAGTCGAGGAAGGTGACGTTCAGGTCCAGCGGACCGTCCCCGGTCTCGGGGAAGAACTTCTCGTCGTGCGTGCCCCTGAGGCGGAACTGCTTGGTGTGGCCGGTGCCGTCGACCCACAGGTCCATGGTGAGCGGTTCGGTGATCTCCAGCCCGATGAGCTGGTCCAGCCGGTCACCGGTCACGTCGTCCTTCGCGACGGTTCCCGAGTAGTGGACAGTGCCGACGCCGGCAACCGTCTCGGTCCCGACCATCTTGAGGTCCTTGGACCCGGTAAGCAGCGAGGGCTGCTCGATCGGGTTCTCCTCCAGTACGTTCGGCAGCAGCCCGAACGCCTGGTTCTGCGAACTGCCATGTCCCCAGACGGCCGGGGCGGCACTGATCCAGCCCTTGTGGTCGGCCCGGCGGGCGCGCAGTGCGCTTCCGCCTGCGTAGATCGTGTCCTTGACGAACCGGAACTCCATCGGGCCGTGCCAGGCCGTGCCGGCCTCGGCCGTCACCTTCATGTTCATGGCCCAGGGCTTCGTGGTCATGGAGACCTCGCCCTTGACATGCCCCATCGACGGTACGGTCCCGGCGATCCGGTAGCGGAGCGAGGTGAAGTTCCCGGTGCTTCTGGCTGCCTTCGCCACGACCGCTTCGGGCTGCTCTCCGGCTATGGCGTCGGTTCCTGCAGCCGCGGTCGAGTCGACCGCGGCCCGGCGCGCGGAGCTGTCCGGGGAAGGAGCCGTGGAGTCCTTCCCGTCGGTCGCGGCGCAGGCGGCACTTCCTCCGGCGAGCAGCACACCCACGCACGCGGCGCGGGTCATTCTCCGTGGCAGCGTGCCGTGCGACCAGAACTGCACAATTCCCCCATAGGGCAGAAGACCAGTGTCAGGGCCGCGAGGGGGTTTCCGTGACGTTCGGTAAGTCCTGCGGTCTGTTGGACGTATGTTCACCTCACGTGAATCCGCTGGTCAAGTCCGTTCACGGGCGTCGGCACCTGCAAGGAAACGCGTTCCCTCGATGTCTGGTCGTACGGCATGATCGCAGGCATGGCGGAAGCGAAACCGGACCAGTTGGCGCGACTGTGGGACGAATTCATGACCTTGCGCTTTCCTCCGGGCTTCTATCAGCGAGAGCCCGCGGGCGCGTGCATGGTGATGATGGACACGATGCTCGCCGGCTGTGTCTCCTCGGCCATGGACGGCCCCTTGGACGACCGGCGCGGAGAAGTGCTGCACGCACGCACCGCGGTCCTTGAAGAAATCCTTCCGCTCATTGGTGACGACGAGTACGCGAGCACGTACTTCACGCACTTGCACGGGATGGCCGTGCTGGCAGCCGAACTCGACGCCGCTCGCGGCGATTAGTGCCGCGCACCACTGCTCCTGCACCTGGACCTGGCAGGTCTTGAGCCGCGCCATGGTGCGGGAGGGCGCAGGCGTGGGTGCCGTGGCCGGGCGCGACCGCCTTCGGCGCGAACTCCGGGCCGGCGTCCGTCACATGGCCGCGGGGGCGGTGAACAGGGCGTGGACGGCGGTGCGCACCTGGTCGGCGACCAGTTCGGGAGTGGTGGTGTCGAGCTTCCCGTCGAGGTGCAGGAAAGCCAGGCCGTGGACCAGGGCCCACACGGTGACCGACAGCGCGTCGGCGTCCGCACCGGGGAAGGCGCCACGGACGATGCCGCGGACGTAGTCGGAGATCGCCGCGGTCGCGGCGACCCGTTCCTCGCTGTTCGGGTCGCAGGGTTCGGCGAACATCACCCGGAACAGGGCCGGGCGGTCGAGTGCGAAACGGACGTAGGCGACCGCGACCGCGGCGAGTTCGTCGGGCGTGGTGGGTGACGGGTGCGCGGCGAGCAGGTACTCGGCGAGTTCTCGGTAACCCTCCGCGGCGACCGCGGAGACCAGCGCCTCGCGGTCCGCGTAGTGCCGATAAGGGGCCGTCGCCGAAACGCCGGCCCGGCGCGCGACCGCCCGCAGGGACAGACCGGCGCTGCCGTCCTCCTCCAGCAGTTCCCGCGCGGCACGCAGACAGGCGGCGCGCAGATCGCCGTGGTGATACGTGCCGCCCGCTTGCGACATTCGCCACACTCCCTCAAGTTTACATCGCTTACATCGTCCTCTTAATGTGAACGCTGCACACATTTTAAGCGGTCGAGATCGAGAGAGGAACCCGGATGACCAGCGAGTTGTTCTCGTCGTTGTCCCTGCGCTCCGGGCAGGTGCTGACCAACCGGATCGCCAAGGCGGCCATGGAGGAGAACATGGCCGGCACCGGCCAGCTTCCGGACAAGGAACTGTTCGAGCTGTACCGGCGCTGGGCCGCCGGTGGCACCGGGCTGCTGATCACCGGCAACGTCATGGTGCACGCCGAGGCGCTGACCGGCCCCGCCGGCGTGGTCCTCGACGCCGCCGCGCCACTGGAGCCCTTCGCCGAGTGGGCCAGGGCCGCCAAGTCCGGCGGCGGAGCCGTCTGGATGCAGATCAACCACCCCGGCCGGCAGATCGGATCCGACATGCCGGGCGTCGTCTGGGGACCGTCCGCGGTCGCCGTCGACCTGGGAAGGCACAGCGGCCGCTTCGGCAAGCCCGTCGCCATGACGCCGGAACAGATCCAGACCACCGTCACCCGGTACGCCGTCACCGCCCGGCGCGCCGAACAGGCGGGCTTCGACGGCGTCGAGATCCACGCCGCGCACGGCTACCTGCTGTCGCAGTTCCTGTCCCCACTGGTGAACAAGCGCACGGACGAGTGGGGAGGTTCGCTGGACAACCGGGCCCGGATGCTGCTGGACGTCGTCCGTACGGTGCGCGCCGCGGTGTCTGGGTCGTTCGCGGTCGCGGTGAAACTCAACTCCGCCGACTTCCAACGCGGCGGCTTCGACGCCGACGACGCCCGCCAGGTGATCGGCATGCTCGCGCCGCTCGGCGTCGACCTCGTCGAACTCTCCGGCGGCAGCTACGAGAGCCCCGCGATGTCCGGCCGCCCCGCCGACGCCCGCACCCACGCCCGTGAGGCGTACTTCCTCGACCTCGCGAAGGACCTGGTCGACACCAGCCCGCTGCCGCTCATGCTCACCGGTGGCATCACCCAGCGGCACACCGCCGACAGGGTCCTGGACAGCGGGGTGGCGGTCGTCGGAATGGGTACGGCCCTCGCCGTCACCCCCGACCTGCCCGAGCGCTGGCGTGAGGGCCGCGAGGCCGACCACCGGCTGCGGCCGGTCACCTGGTCGGACAAGGCCCTCGCCTCGGCGGCCGGCATGGCCCAGGTCCGCCGGCAGATGCGCCGCATCGCCCGCGGCAGCCGTCCCACCCCCCGCACCCACCCGGCGGTAGCCCTCCTCGCCGAGCGGCGAATGCAGCGGCGGGCCCTGCGCCGCTACCGCGCCTGGCTCTCCGCATCGCAGCGGACGGCATCGCAGCGCGCCGTGTAGGCGTGCCACCGTACTCGCCCGCCACGAGGAACCGCCGCGCGGACGGGAACGCTGCCGGCGGACCGACCGGCCGGCCCGGCCCACGGCTGCTCCGGCAACCGCCTCTCAGCCTGCATCAGGTCCAGGGCCTCGTCGCGGCGGGCGAGGAACAGGTCGCCATGTGAGATGAACGGCGGTCTCCTTGAACCCCAGAGCGCGGTAGAAGTCGGCCGCTCTGCGGGTCGGCACGGTCACCTCGACGTCCTTCGCCTCCCGGGCCTTCGCCTGCGCGGCCCGGACCAGCGCGGAACCCGTACCGCGGCCACGCACTGGCTCGTCCACCGTGAGTTCGAGAAGTTCGAGGACCGTTCCGCCGGCGAAGAGAGTGGGCATGCGCACCGCGAGCAGGTACCCGACCGCGCACGAGTCCTGCTCGGCGACCAGGAACTCGGCGCCGCCCGCCGAGGCGGCCTCGATGACCCGGGGGAACGTGACGGCGTCGAACACGGCTCGGTCGGGCCGGTAGCTCGTCACGAACGCGCTCAGCAGACGGTAGACGTCATCGGCGTCCGCTGGCGTGGCGTCACGGACGGTCGTCATGGGGGCGTTCACCTGCCGAGATTGCCGCGTACGGATAGCACCTCCCCTCCGACGGGCACCCTTTGCGACGCGCTGCATCCCACTCAGAGGGTGGGTAGCGGAGTCGGAGCACGTCGCCCCCCGCAAGACCTTCTGTCAGGGTTTCTCGGGGAGGGCGGCGTGCGCAGGGCGTCTTTCGGTCAGGTCTGGCACTGGGAGGTCGCGGCGCCGGTCCAGTTGCTCCAGGCGCCTCGGGCGGGTTTGACGTGGACGCGGATCTCGACCTTGGCGTTGACGACGAAGCAGACGCGGGTAGTGCCGCCGATCTCGGTGGGGCCCGTGGTGGTACGGCGGGGGACGAGAGTGCGCCCGTTGCCGATTTTGACCCAGTGGCCGCCGGAGACGACGCGGAAGAAGGCTTCGTAGTCGACATAGGCGGCGCGGGGGCTGGTGTTGGTCAGGACGACGTGGGCCTTGATGTCGCGGGTGTAGACGCGCCCTTCCTTGCCCTTGTCGGCGCTGATGCAGCCTCTCGCGGCGATGCCCCGGGTGGAGACGGAGCCACCACAGGCGACGGCGGCGCCGTGCGCGCTGGCGGCTGGGACGAGCAGGGCGAGCGCGTTGGCGGTGGTCAGGGCCGCGGTGCGCGTCAGGCGCATGAGGGAGATCCTCTCGATGGGGGGAGATCCCACCTTCTCGTGAAATGTCCTCCTGGGAAAGCGGATCGTCGAATCGGGTGACGTCCACGGCGGCAACCGGGTCCACGGTGCGCACGACCGAACGGAAAGCGGCACGCAGTTCGACACGGAGGATCGATGTGACCCACCAGGTCGTCCAGTCAGCCGGCCGACGCGTCAGGCGGTCAGGTGCCGAGGCTCTGGACGGTCGTCTCCACCAGTCGCCTGGGCCTTGGGGCCGTTCCAGGACGTGTGGCCCGAAAGCCGTGCGACTGCCGCGCCCAACCACTCGGGATCGCCGAGCCGATGCAGCGCCTTGGCCTCGGTGAGCTGGGTGAAGAGGGTGGCGCACGGTGCCGTGCAGGGAACAGCCGTCGGGGCCCATGTCGGCGCCGGGCCGGGCAGGGAGACCGGGGGTCGTCTGCCACTTCCGGTAGGCGGCTCGCACGTTCAGTTCCATGAACCGGGACCACGCGACGGTGAGCCGGGGTGCTGCCTCGCCGTGCCGTCGGTGCTCAAGGCCCTCGGGGGTCAGCAGGACCCACATGCCACCCTTGCGATTCGGGTCCCCGATCACCCACCCGGCCTCTGCCGGCTCCAGCGGTCCCAAGAACTGCGCCATAGCCTTCCCCCCCCGTCGCCCGGCTCCACGGATCGAGAACATAGCCGAACTGGCGTCCGGCGGCGGGCAGAGGGAGTTGGAGTCCTGCTCACAGCCGGTCTCGCGCCGGTGGTGTCTTCAGGAACGTCGTGAGTCCCGCCACCAGGCGTTCCACATCCTCCGCGTCGTTGTAGGGCGAAAGTCCCACACGCAGGCCGCCGATGTCCCCGAGGCCCAGGTGCCGGGAGGCTTCGAGCGCGTAGAAGGACCCTGCCGGCGCGTGGACTCCGAGTGTGCCGAGGAAGCGGTAGGCGTCCGCGGCGGCATGGTCCTGGAACGTGAGCAGGAGCGTGGGGGTCCGGTTCGCCGCCCGCGAGTGGCAGGTCACCCCGTCGAGTGCGTACAAGCCGAGCTCCGCGACTTCACGGAGCGAGGACTCGTGGCTCTCGATCGCCGCGTAGGCCGATTCGAGCCGGTCCCGCCTGCCGCCGTCCCGGTCGGGAGCGATGTCCGCGATGAAGTCCACGGCCGCGGTGGTCCCGGCCATCGCTTCGTACGGCAGGGTGCCGAGTTCGAAGCGCTCGGGGACGGCGTCGCTGGACGGGGCGAGCTTGTCCGGGCGCAGGGTGTCCAGGAGTGCGGGATCGGCCGCCAGAACGCCGTGGTGAGGGCCGAAGAACTTGTACGCGGAGCAGACCAGGAAGTCGGCGCCGAGGCGACGTACGTCGATGGTGGCGTGCGCGGCGAGGTGGACGGCGTCGACGTGAAGCAGCGCGCCGGCGTCGTGGACGAGGGTGGCGATCGCGGCGAGGTCGGGCCGGGTGCCGATCAGGTTGGACGCGCCGGTCACGGCGACCAGGCGGGTTCGCCGGGTGAGGAGTCCGGCCACGGCCTCGGGCGGCAGCTCACCTGTGGCCTGGTCGAACTCCGCGAAGCGGACGATCGCGCCGACCCGTTCGGCGGCCTGTATCCATGGCCGGATGTTGGCGTCGTGGTCGAGCCGGGAGACGATGACCTCGTCGCCCGCCGTCCACCGCGTGCTGAGGGTGCGTGCGAGGTCGTACGTCAACTGGGTGGCGCTGCGGCCGAAGACGATGCCGGTCGGATCGGCGCCCAGCAGATCGCCCATCGCGCGCCGGAAGTCGGCGACGATCCGCTCGGCGTTGACCTCGCCGGGAGCGACCGTACCCCAGACCGACAGGGGATTGCCGAGGGCATCTGCGATGGCCTTGATGACGGGTGTCGGGGTCTGAGTGCCGCCGGGGCCGTCGAAGTGCGCGATGCCTGCCTTGAGGGCAGGGAACTGAGCGCGCAGGGCGCTGACGTCGTAGGTCACTGAGGATCCTCAGGTCGCGGTGCCGGAGCCGCTCCGGTCCAGCGCCGAGGAACCGCCGGGGCGGTATGACCCCTCGGAACGCCGGGAGCGGCCTGCTGCGATGATCGCAGAGGGTTCCTCCCGCCGACAGCCCGCCTTTCTCGGCGTCGGGGACGGTGTTGCGGCCCCTGGGACCGGAGGGGATCGAGGCCGTCCAGGCGGCGGAGTCCGAGACGCCGTTGCCGCATCGGGACGAGTGTCGGCGTCGGCCCGCCATCGGGGCGGACCTGTGCGGGGATACTGCTGTGGTGCTGTTGACGTGGATCGCCGAGGTGGCGGACGAGCCTCTGGTGCTGGAGCCTGCAGACCGGCGGGTGGAGTGGGAGACCAACACCTGGTCGCTGGGTGTGGGGGAGGAGGACAGGGGTTCGCTGTCCGTCGCCGAGGTGGTGGCGGCCTTCGAGCGGACCGCTGCCGCCATCCGCGAACGCGTTCGCGACCTCGGGTTTTCCGGGGTTGCGACGTTCTACGTGTGGCATGACGAACAAGCCGGGCAGCTTCGGTGCTCGACCGGTTCGGTGCCTCCGGATGAGTTGCCGTTCGGTGGTGCCTATGTGCCTTCCGACCACCTCGGCCCCGTCATCGAGGGGTTTCTGGCCGACAGCCAGCCGGGTTTCATCGCCTGGTCCGACCTGGACGACGTGCGGTGCCTCTCGGAGCAGACCGGGACCGATCCGGAGATCAGGCCCTTCCGTGTCTGGATCAGCGGCGTCGGAGCCTCACAGTGACTGATCCTGCTTGTTCCCACTCGCTGAAGGTCTCGTTCGACGTCGGGATGATCGGGGGCCGGTGGATTCCCAGGTGGTCGAGTTCGGGTCGGTGTTGCGGGCTGGGCTGCACTGGCCTGGCCTGGGCGCCGGACGGCGGGTGGCTCGGCTTCTAGGGGCAGGTGCCGGGATCGATTTCCCGCTGGGAGGGTGCTGCGTTCCGGTGCGACGGTGGGACGGCTCCCGTGGTACGGACCCAGGCGGCGAAGTCCTCCACCGCTTCGATGACCGCGTTGAACCGTAGCGAGGGGAAGAAGTCGAAGTTGTGCTGGGTGCCTGGGAGTTCGGCGTACACCACCGGCTGGGCGGAGACCTGACCGAGTTCGGACGCGAAGTGGCGGGCGTCCTCGACCAGGACCAGCGTGTCCAGAGTGCCGTGGACGACGAGGAACGGCGGAGCGTCGGCGTGCAGGTGTGCCAGCGGGGTGGAGTCGGCGCCGGCGTCGGCCTGGCCGTAGTAGCCGTAGAAGCCGATTGCTCCGGCCACCGGAAGGCCGGCCTCTCTGCTGTCCGGCGGGCGCGGAACGGCTGAGGCGGTGAGCGCGGCCGTGGCCGCCAGGTGAGCCCCGGCGGAGCCGCCGGCGACGAACACCGCTGACAGGTCGGCTCCGTAGGCGGGTCCGTTGTCGTGCACCCACCGGATGACCTGCCGTGTGTCGGCGAGCCGGTCGGCGTAGCGCAGTCGGCCGCTCAGCCGGTAGTTGGCGCTCACGCACACCCAGCCCTGACCGGCGAGCCGGTACAGGAGGGGGCGCGCGCCGATCATCTTGCTGCCCATGCGGAAGCCCCCTCCGTGCAGGTAGACGAGGACCGGCGCGTTCGCAGTCCCCGCCCGGGGGACGTACACGTCCAGCAGGTGGCCGCGGCCGGCCTCGCCGTAGCGCAGGTTGGCCACCCGCCGCACGTCGAACCGGTAGGAGATCAGAGGCAGCACCAGCAGGCGCACCGTCGGCCACAGGCCGCGCCGCCGTCGCCGCGTCACCGCCGCCGGCCCGAGTGCCTGTCGCAGCGCGGTGGTCAGCCGGGGCCGGGCGGTGCGGGTCCGTACCGCGAGCGCCAGCAGACCGACCGCGGTGCCCGCGGCCACGCCCGCACCCAGCCACCACGACAGCCTCCCCGTCTCTCCGGCCGACAAGGGCGGGATCACACCGGCTGCCAGCAGATACAGGGCGAGGAACGGCTGCTCGTTGATCAGGAAGGTGAGAAAGAAGCTCAGCGTGAAGGGAGTGGTGCGCCGGGGGCGTGGCGGGCGCAGCGCGAGCAGCGTCATGAGGGTGACCATCCCACTGCTGCTGATCACCTGGGTGAACGGCATCGCGACTCCCCCTGCCGCCTCCACGGAACGCAGGACACCAGCCCGTCAGCCAGTGGATGCGGCTGTTCGACGTGACGTGCACACGGCTCCGGACAACGTAGCACCGGGCCCGCACCCGGGTGAGCCCGTTCGTCCTGAGTGCTGCCGGCGGTGTGGACGGCGACGGCCGGCACGGGCTTCGACGTCTCACCGCGAGGCCCCCGGACGGCGCCACACCACACCCGACTCGCACCGTGATCCAGGTCTGGAACCGGCTCCCGCCCCCGACTCCGAACGGCTCCCTCAGCGCGGTACGAAGCCGCTCCCCGGAGGTCCGGGGAGCGGCTGACGACGAGGGGTCATCCGTCGAGGAGCGGCCGGCCGTCGCGGGCAACGTGAGCCGAACCCGGCCGGCGGAGGAACAAAGCCGAAGCGGGCCGAAGTCGCCTCCTATGAAAGGGCCTTGTAGCCACTCCAGCCGCTTGTGATCTGCACCCGCGGACCGAACGAACCCTTTCCGTCGCCGTTGTTGCGCCACAACTTGCCGCCGGTGTCGCGCGAGACAAGGTCCGGCCTGCCGTCGTCGGTGATGTCGCCGACCCCGACGACCGCGTTGTAGGAGCCGCCCCAGTTCGACAGCACCTTGACGCGGGCCGCGAACGTGCCGTCGCCCTTGCCGTCGTAGCGGTACACGTTGTTGGACGTGTCCTGGGCCAGGAGGTCGGCCTTGCCGTCGCCGGTGATGTCGCCGACGCCTACGATCTTCTTGTAGCCCTTCCAGTTGTCGTAGAGCTTGACGCGGGCGGCGAGCTTGCCGGTGCTCGTCCCCTTGTAGAGGTAGACCGTTCCGGTGGACGAGTTCCTCGCGATCAGGTCCGGACGTCCGTCACCGCTCACGTCGCCCGGCGAGGTGAGCACGTTGTACTGCGTCCAGCCGCTGGTCCCGAGGGTCGTGTACGACGTCGAGGGCTTGACCGCGGCCCCGCGGCCCGGCTTGTACAGCCGGAGCGCGCCGCTGCTGTAGCGGACGAGGACGTCGTTGCAGCGGTCGCCGCTGAGGTCGCCGAACGGGATCGCCATGATGGTCGTGGGCCAGCCGGTGCCCGTGTATTTGTCGCCCAGCCTGCCCGTTCCCGTGCCGCTGTGGAAGCTCAGCCCGCCCGAGGAGTTGAGGGTGAGCAGGTCACCGCGGCCGTCCGGGCCGTCGGGGCTGACGAAGTCACGGCGCACCGCTGCACCGCGCCGCAGGAAGCCCTCGCCGCTGCTCACCGTGTTCGCCGTGGCGGTGCCGAGGCCGGTCGCCTTGAGGGCCCAGGTGAAGTGGCCGTTGGGGAAGTAACCCCCGCTCGCCGTCGTCCCGTTCCAGGTCGCCGTCACCCGGTCCGGGGTCGCGCCGCCGGTGAGGGTGCGAGTGGCCCTGCCGTTCGCGCCGCTCTGGACCGAGGTGAGGGTGAGCGACCAGGAGGTGACCGGGCGGGACAGCACCCAGGCGCCCTGGAGCGACGACCCCGGTTCCACGTGGTCGCCGACCTCCGTCTCGAAGGCCGTCACGGCCGACGGGGCGATGCCCGTGGTCGTGACGTGGGTGCGCTCGTAGTCGTCGAACCAGGCGACCAGGCCGGTGTACTCGTCGACCGTCCAGCGGTAACGGCGGTCCACGGTCAGGCCCTTGTCGGCCAGGTCGGAGGCGATCGTGCGACTGGTCCCGGTGGCCGCCTCGGTGAGGACCAGCGTGCCCGCGCGATGGTCGTGGCGGACGGTGAAGCCGTCGCCGAGGAGCACGTCACCGGGGGTGACCGCCTTCGACGTGCCGGCCTTGGTGTCGTACACGCCGGCCGAGTCCGTCCCGCAGGCCCAGTACACCCAGCGTCCCGCCGCCTGCAGTTCGCTCGGCACGCAGGCCAGTCCCGGCACGGTCACCGTGCTGAGCGTCTTCTCCTGCTGGATGCCGTACGAGGTCAGCTTTCCGGCGGTGGAGGCGCTCCACAGGGTGGACCCGTTGAGGGCGGCGGCGCGCACCGACCGCTTCAGCTTCTGACCCTGGCCGAACTCGCCGACGTACTGTGCCGGGGAGGCGCCGCCGGAGTCGAAGACGGCGTAGCGGTCGGAGACGTCGACGATACGGCCGCCCCGGCCGCCGAAGTCCAGGTCGTTGCCGCCGATCTCCACCAGCCGGTCGTCGCCGATACCCTCGCCCTCGTCGGTGCCGCCGGTCGCGTCCAGGTAGACGTCCCGGGCGTCGAGGTTCCCCCACAGCGCCGAACAGGTGGTGCCCTCGTACGGGCAGAGGGCGGCGTATACCGAACGGCTCGCCGTGGCCCCGGACGCCGTCAGCGTCGCGGAACCGTCGGTGGTGAGAGTGCGCACGGACGTGGTGTCCGCGATGCCCTTCGGGTCGTCCGCGGCGACCCGAAGGCGGCCGCGGCTGAGCGCGATGCCCGTCTTTGCGTTCTCCACCGCGGGGACCTGCTGGACCTTCGCCTGCTTCAGCGTGCGGTCATCGGCCTGGCTCACCCGGCGCACCCACCAGTCGGTGGCGTCGGCGCCGCCGGTGACCAGCGCGCTGCCGTCACCCGCCGCCAGCGTGTACTCGCCGGTGTTCTCCAGCAGGGTCTGCTGCCGCGAGGGATCGCCGATGTCGACCGCGAGCAGCCGGGACCCGAGCGAACCTGCGGACAGCGGCAACAGCAGGTGGTCACCGACCAGGGCCGGGTCGCCGTCGAGCGGGCCCAGGTCGGTGGGCAGCGTGACGACCTGCTCGGCGGCGGTGAGGTCGCTGCGGGACTTCAGGTGCAGCTTGCCCGAGGCGTCGTCGTACCAGCCGATACGGTCCTCGCTCATCACGTAGTGCGAGGCGAAGAGGGCGTCGTCGAACACCAGGGTGTTGACCGCCGAGCCGATGTCGATGTAGCTGATCCTGCTGGTGCCGCCGGACCAGAGCACACCGTCGGAGTCCGCCGCCCGGACGTCGCCACTCCCCATGATCGCCACATCACCGGTGAACCGGCGGGTGCGCCACTCGCCGTCGACCTTGTCGAGCAGAGCCTCGGAGGTGACGATCGTGTCGCCCGCGAGGGCCCGGTAGTAGCCCGGCCCGTACTGGCCGGAGCTGTTCCAGCTCACCTTCTTCGAGGTGGCCGTCGCCGGATCCCACAGAGTGGCGTACGCGTCGTTGGCCGTGGTCGGCAGAGCGACCAGGTCGCTGTCCGAGCCGTACCAGGCATGACGGCACTCGGAGCCGATGGACGTGCAGCCGGTACCCGGGACGTAGACGCCGCCGGCGTTCTCGACGGTCACGGTCCTGCCCGTCGCGTAGTCGGTCCACAACAGCCCGGTCCTGCCGGTCTGCCGGTGCAGGAAGCCGGTGTCACCCGCGACGAAGGGACGGTCGGCGCGTGGTGTGCTGGAGCTGGGGTCGACCAGCGTGATCGCGGTGGTGCCGGACCCGGACCCGGCCGCTTCCGCGGAGTCGCCCCCTTCCGACAGGACGACGACGGACGCGGCCGCTACGGCGAGCGCGAGCGAGGAGACGGCGGCGGCCAGCCCGCCCCGTCTCAGGGCGTGTCTGCCCACGTGAAATTCCCTCCCCTACGAGGGTCCGTACCCTCGCACAAGTGGCCGGATCTTACCAAGGATTGGCAAAGAAGGGGACGCTCTCGCAGGTGAGAGGGGCAGGCCGACCATCCGCTACGGGTACGGGGTGGCCTGATGGGGCCCGTGCGGACGGGACTTCACCAGGCTCCAGTTTCTGGGCGATGCGAAGGGTGCGATCACATGGGACCTGAGCGTCGACTTCACGGTCTGCCGAGCTCACCTGCTTGCGGCCGGAGCCCGCGAGCAGGGCGACCAGTAGAAGGAGTCTCCAGGTGACGTGTTCACCAAGTCCCGTGATCACGGGCTGGGAAGGTCGCGCGGCGCGTTCACCACCAAGCTGCACCTGGCTGTCGAGCAAGGTCAGCAGCCCACGTCGATCGTGGTGACCGCAGTACATCGCGGAGACTCGCCGCAGTTCGAACCCGTGTTGGCGTACGTGCGAGTGCCCCGACTTGGGCCGGGCCGGCCACGTGTCCGCCCCGATCGCGTGCGGGCGGACAAGGGTCATGCCCCCCGGAAGTACAGCACCCACCTGGGCAAGCAGGATCCGCGGCACCATCCCGGACAGGGCCGATCAGGCACGCAACCGCCAGAAGCTCGGCTCCCGCGGCGGCCGGCCGCCGGGCTTGGATCCGGCCGACTACCGCAGGCGCCATGCGGTCGAGTGCGGGATCAACCGCCTCAAGAGACACCGCGCTGTTGCCACACGCTACGACTAGCTCGCGGTCCGCTACGAGACGACCGTCCTGGTCGCTGCCATCAACGAGCGGCTGTGACTCCTGGCCGTCACGCGGTGGGATCCACGTTCCAGGCGGCGGGCAGATCGCTGCCGCAGAAGACACAGACGAAGTCGTCCTCGCGCACAATGTTGTGCTCCTGGCAGTCGGGGCACCGTCGGAACACCACCTCGTGGGTGAAGCCGGAAGGCCGCCGGAGCTCTACAGCGTCCAAAGCACGGGCGACCTCCGCCCAGGAGCTGACGTCCGGGCAGTACCCGGTGGACTGGTTGCTGACCTCGCTCACGGTCCACCGGTCTGCCTCGCGCAGGAAGCTGATCTCGCCGGCACTCAGAACCATGGCTCCGCCGGCACAGGCCACGTGCTCACTTCGCCGCGGCGCCAGCCGAAGCGCACCATCCATACCGACCACGAATGTGAACGGTTCGGCCAGCTCCGCCGCCGGTTGCTCCACGACCCAGCCACCGAAGTCGGCTGCGGAGCCGATACGCTGCCCGCCGCCACCAGGCCGGATCGCAGCCTTCAGCTCAGCCGGCCCGACATATCGATAACTCCGCGCAAGCGCACTCACCTCAGCCAACCTAGAGCACTTCCGACTCTCGACCTAGGGCGAGTACCAGGTGGCCACGGTCAGCATGCACTTCGGGCCGATCCCGGGGGCGGTGACATCCGGTCAGGAGCGTCTCGGCATGTGCGTCACGGAGAGACAGTGGACCGACTCGCCTGGCGCACGCGGGCAGGTTGGGACGTGGATGTCGGCTGTGGCCGGCCACTTGGGCAGGCCGCGAACCGTCGCTGGAGCAGGTGGACACCGGAAGGAACGACGGTCCCTGACCGTGGCTCCTGCCAGGATGCGCGGATGACCTCAACTGATATCCCGCTCCACCACGATGACGACGGACAGCGCGCTCGGCTCGTGGAGTTGGTCAGTGGCATCGAGCCCTGGGACGATCTGGAACGCAGGCAGTGTGAGACCGCGGTGCAGTGGATCGCGGGCGGGGCTCCGGTCTACCGGGTGCGCAAGCCGGATGTTCCTGTGATGCATCTGGTGTGCTACTTCGTCGTCCTCGACGAGACGCGTGGCCGGCAACTGCTCGTAGCGCATCGCCGGGCGGGGCTGTGGCTGCCCGCCGGCGGCCATGTCGAGCCGGGGGAGGATCCGTGGGCCGCGGTGGTCCGCGAATGCCAGGAGGAACTGGGCATCGAGGCCGTGGCATCGCCGGTCACCGGCGAACTCCCGTTCTTCCTGACCGTCACCCGGACACGGGGGCCAGGTGTGCACACCGACGTCTCGCTCTGGTACGTCCTCGACGCCGGCGTGGACACCGTCACCTCCTGGGACCGGGGCGAGTTCGATGCGATCCGATGGTTGACGGACGAGCAGGTCCTTGAGGAGCCGGAGGAGTTCCTCGACCCGCACATGCACCGCTTCACCCGCAAGCTGCAGCATGCCCGAACCGTGCGGCAGAGCGGATAGGCCGTCCCCGGCCGTCCGCAGCAGGCCGACTCCCTGTCCGTTGACGCGGTCGGAAGGACGCGCATGGGCTCCTGTCAGCCGGCACCGGCGATACCGGTCGCCCGTACCCGGCCGGCGTCGGCCCCGGTCGGAACAGCGCATCGCATGGTTCCCGGACGGTCCGCGCTGCGGTGATTGCCCTTGTTGAAGTGCGGTGAACGCGGCCAGTCCTGGCGGCCGGTGTCCAAGGGACTCAGGATGACGCCCTCGCGGGAAGTGAGGACAGCGGAGCCCCGGGCCTGATGGCCCGGGGCTCCGTCGTCAGTGCTTGGTTCAGTGGCGCGTGAGGGCCTGGCGCAGCACGTCGTACACGTAGGTGTTGGCGTGCTTGCCGGTGAAGCGGTCGGACAGGGGGCCCGCCGCCGTCACCGGAACGTCGACACCGGTGTGGCCGGACGTGGTCCAGTCGATGTAGAAGCTCTTCTCGCTGCCGCGGATGCTGAACGGGCCGTCCTCGGCGGAGATACCGGTGCCGGACTCGTCGGTGGCGTCCGAGTCCTCGACGGCCAGGCCGCCGGTCTCGTGGTCGCCCGTGACGACCAGCAGGGTGTCGGGGTGGGTGGCGACGTAGGCGCGGGCCACGGCCACGGCCTTCTCGAGTTCCTGCATGGACTGCAGGACACGGGTGCCGTTGTTCGAGTGGGCGAACTCGTCGACGCCCTCTTCCTCCACCATGAGGAAGAAGCCCTTTTTGTTCTTGTCCAGCGTGCTCAGCGCCTTGCTGGTCATGGTGGAGAGGCCGACCGCCGGGCTGTATACGTCACCCTGGCCCTCGGGGCGCTGCTGGAACATCTCCTCGTTGGCGAAGAGACCGAGGAGCTTGCCGCTCTTGGCGCGGCCGAGCTGGTCCGCGCTGGAGACATAGGAGTAGCCGGCCTTCTTGGCCTTGGCGATGAGGTTGCCCTTGGTGCCCTTGCTCGCCTCGGACGGGTCCTCGGCGGGCTGGTCCTTGAACGCGCCGGCGCTGCCCGCGGGCAGCCACCAGTCCTCGCCACCGCCCAGGATGACGTCCGGCTTGCTGACCTCGATGTACTGGCGGGCGATCTCGTCCTGCGCCGACCGGTTGGCGGTGTTGGAGAAGAACGCCGCCGGCGAGGCGTCGGTGACCTGCGCGGTGGTGACCAGGCCGGTGGCCTTGCCGGCCGCCTTGGCCTGCTGGCCGAGGGTGGCCAGCGGGTTGCCGTCGACGTCGACGCTGATCGCGCCGTTGTAGGTCTTCTCGCCCGTGGCCCACGCGGTCGCCGCGGCGGCCGAGTCGGTGACGACGGCCTTCGGGTCGTCCGGCTCGGTGGTCAGCTGACCCGAGGCGGGGAGCTTGTCCATCGCGAGCTGGCCGTTCATGCCGGCCAGGTGCAGACGGGCGGCCTGGCGGGTGGCGGCGCCCATGCCGTCGCCGTTGATGAAGATGACGTTCTTGGCGGTCGGCGTCTTGGCCGAGGCGTGCGGAGCCGAGGCCGACGCGCCCGTCGTCGGGTTGACCACCATCGTCACGACCGCGGCGGCGACCGCGGCGGTTGCGGGGGCGGCGAACCGCCGAGCCCTACGAGCATCCAGGGACACAACGTCCTCCGTTACTGTTCTTGCCCATTGCTTGACCTTGAACATAAGGTCTTTTTGGAGGATGTTGACCAAGACTGGATGACCAGTACGCGACGGGATCTTCACCGGGAGGTAAAGCCGCAGGTCCCGAACTTGTCCGGACAGGTCACAAGCGGACCGACTCCGCGCCCCTGCCCGCCGAAGGCCCCGGGATTCGCTGACGGCACCTCTTCATCCGGTCGGCGTCGCAGGTCAGCAACCTGGCAGAGGCCTGCCCCCCCGAACAGCTCCGCTACCCCAGGGTTCCCGGCGAAGGCGCCATCGCGCACAGCCCGTCGCTCACAGCGGTCCCGAAATGCGCTTGCCTGCGCGCCCCGTCGGCTGGGCGGCGGGCGGCGTCCGTGAGTGGCCGCGACGCGCGCGACCGGCACGGCCAAAAACGGGCAGAAGTTGCAAAGTTCTCGTAACGTACTTGTGGTCCATCCGAGACGGGAGTCCACAGTGAGCGTTCGTGTTGCGGTGATCTATTACAGCGCCACGGGAAACGTCCACCAACTCGCCCGGGCGGTGGCTGACGGCGCCGCGGCAACTGGAGCCGAAGTACGACTGCGGCGCGTGCGTGAACTCGCGCCCGACACGGCCATCGACTCCAATCCGGCATGGCGCGCGCACGTCGACGCCACCAAGGACGCCGTACAGGAGGCGACCTTGGAGGATGTCGAGTGGGCGACGGCGTACGCGTTCGGAACGCCGACCCGCTTCGGGAACGTGGCGGCGCAGCTGAAGGAGTTCATCGACCGGACCGGTCGTCTGTGGCAGGCCGGGGTGTTCAACAACAAGCCGGCCACCAGTTTCACCTCGGCGATGAACCGGCACGGCGGGCAGGAGTCGACGCTGCTGTCCCTCAACAACGTCTTCTACCACTGGGGCTGCATCATCGTCCCGCCCGGCTACACGGACCCGCTCCTCTACGCGGCGGGCGGAAACCCCTACGGCACCAGTTGGCCGAGCGGCGGCGGGGAGGGCCCTGACCAGGCGACACTGACCGCGGCCGACTACCAGGGCAGGCACCTTGCGCAGATCGCGGAACGGCTGCGCGGCTGACGCGGCCGCGGTCCGGGACTCAGGACACCGTTCCTCGGCGATCGCGGGCCCGGTCGTGGAGGAGCAGTCGCTGTCGAGGGGCTACGTCGTCGTGGTGTGGTCCGCGAGGAGGGACGGAGCAGTGAGCCCGCCGGGTCCGGAGTGCCGGGCGCTCGGAAACAGGTGCCGGGAGCGGGATTACGCGATCACCCGTCGGCGGATCGCGGAGTCCCCGCCAGGCGTGACCTGCGAACCGCTCTGATCCTCCGGTCGAACTCGCGATTGAGCAACGGCGAGAGCACACTGCCGAAGCGGGCCAGGGCCCGGGTGCCCGCGTCCGGGCAGGTGACGAAGCGCCGGCGCTCGATACCGTCCACGATGGCCGCCGCGACCCGTTCGGCCGTGAGCGGCTTGAGCGTGCCGCCGACCACGCGGGTCTCCTCCGGCTTCCAACGGTTCTCGTCGTGGAGTTGCGGCGTGTCGACGTCCGGGGGAAATACGACACCGACGTGAATGTCGTGCGGAGTGAGTTCGGCCCGTATCGACTCCATCAGCCCGCGTACGGCGAACTTGGCCGGTCCGTAAGCGCTGTAGCCGTAAATCCCGAGCAGCCCTGCGGCGGACGAGACCGCCACCACGCTGCCGTGTCCGCGTTCCACCATGCCGGGAGCCACGGCTCGGATCGCGTACAACGTGCCGAAGTAGTCGACCTCCATCATCTGCCGGAAGACTTCGTCCGGCAGTTCCAGGAAGTGCCCGGGGCGGGCGAGCCCTGCCGAGGTGATCAGGATGTCGCAGGGGAGCCCCTGCTCGCTCTCCAGTTCGCCGATGGCGCGCGTGACGGCCTCCTGGTCGGACACGTCGGCCACCCGCACGGCAGCCGACAGCTCCTTCCCGGCGTCCGCCAGCCGCTCCCGCCCCCGCGCGATCAGAGACACTTTCGCCCCGCGCCCCGCCAACAGCCGGGCCGTGCCCAGGCCGATGCCGCTTGACCCGCCCGTCACGATCACATGCGCCGAACCGAACTCCACCGGGCGGGTGCTCCGCAGCCTCATGCCCGGGAGCGTATAGGGCCGCTCGATCGTTGACAGGACCTGCGACAGAACCGATCCCGTATTCCGTCACGGGACTCTGCCGGCCAAGTCCGGTCCCTCGCGATCCGGGCGAAGGTGCGATGATGCGTTCGTGGTGGAGGATGCCGATTGGGTGCGGATTCGCGGGGACTTGCGCTTCGGGCAGGTCTTCGAGGGCACCGTCGTGAACGTTCCTCGGCCCGGTGAGATCGGGATTTTCGTGGATATCGGCCTGGCCGTCGGAGGCTTCGTCGATGTTGCGTTGCTTCCGGATCAGAGTGAGGACTGGCCGACGGAGGGCACCGTCGCTGAGTTCGAGATCTGGTGGGCCGACAGCCGCCGGCAGATCCGTCTGAAGCCGGCCGATACCCGTTACCTGCGTCGCGACTTCGCAGAATGGGTCGAACGCTTCCGTCCCGCCTGGCCGTCTGATGTCGGCTGTCCCGTCCGTGACCCAGGACCTCCGACCCCCGACGAGTTGCAGGCCGCGACTCGACCTGATGGGCGGTCGGCCGAATCCTCATGAGGGCTGGTGAAGCAGCCGATGGCCTTGGTGTGAGTTGACCGGACACTTCTGCCGGCGCTCGCATGCCGGCGGGCGGCAGTAGTCGGTGCCGGTCTCGGTGACGGTGACGGTGACGTTGAAGGTGAGGCCGTGAGCCTGCGGGATTTGCCCGGGCCCGAACACGTGATCAGACAGAGCGGTTGGCTCCTCCTGATCGCATAGGGGAATGACAAGGCCCCCGGTAGGCAGCCGTGGCCTGTCCGCCGGCAGGCTCTTTGAGCTCGGCACAGGAACTTGCGGCCTCAAGGAGGGAGCACCGATGGCGAACCGCTTGCGGGGCTGAAGTGCGAGCATCGGCCCGAGGTGGTCGATGATGCGGTCTGCTGCCGACTTGGACACCCCAAATAGCGGGGCGAGTTGGCGCATGGTCAGGTTCGTGCGCCAGTAGGCCGAGACCAGCAGGGCCCGGTCCTCCAGCTAGAGACTCCATGGCCGGCCCTTTCGGACGGCGTCCGCACCCTGGCGCCGCAGAACGGTCACCAGCTTCCCAAACTGCCTCGGACTCAGTCCACTGAATGGGGCTATCCAGGACGACTCCGACGCCGTGATCACGCCAGCCACAACAAGATCATCCCATTGTGGCCGGTCTGCTCAGGCACCTCCGAGTCATCCTTCGCCGTACCATCCCCGCCATGACAATCGATGTCCTCGCCGAGGACCTCCAGCCCGGCGACCTCCTGGAGTTCTTGATCGAGTCGGGCACCCAGGTCCTCCGGTTGACCCATGTGGAGCGGCGTGCCCGAGGCATCAAGTTCATGGGTCGCAATCACCAGGGGGTTCTCTACTCCAGCGGCATGAAGTACGGCGAGTTGGCGCGGTGCGTCCGTCCGTAGACCGTCACGCGGACTGTCGATGGCAGTTACGGGACAGCCCTTAGCCCCAGTAGTCGTGTCGCGGTGAGGCGTGGGAGCGTGGCCGTGGATCGTGGGTGATTGGCTGTATGGGGAAGCGGGACCGGATGAGCGTGGTGTGGGTGGCGACGTCGCCGGAATCGGGACTGTTCGATCCGGTTGAGAGACGCACGGAGGTGAAGGATCTGTCGGATCGCTTCAACGACCTGCGTTCCCTGGGCCAGGGCTACATGGAAGTCCGTTCGTCGAAGAGGGAGTTCCCGGTGCTGACCTTGGCCTTCCGAAAAGATCACGCGGTAGTCCACCTGCTGAGTGACACCGAGCGGATGTCTCTGCTCGCGGGGGACGGCACCGTACCCTCGGGTGCCGAGGTCGGAGTCCCGATCATGGACGACCTCGCCGCGTTCACGGGCGACTTTGTCCTGGATCCCGATCGGGCGTGGCACCTGGTGCGCGACTTCACGCAGAGGCGGGTGGCCGGCCCTCTTGGTGAGTGGCGTGAGGTGTAGCAGGAGACGAAGGCGTGGTGGAGTTCGGCTCGGTGTTGCCATCGTACGGCGAGGGATTTGAACTGTTGAGCAGGGCGAAGGTCTGCTCAACTGGGTAGCGGACCTTGGCCGGGCCCTTGATGCTCGGGGCGCGTGTGCGGGAGATGATCTGCGAGCTCGGGGGCTTGGGTAACTCCTCGGTTGGGGTTGGAGTCGTAGCCTTGCCTCGAGCAGCGAATCAGGGCGTCGGCGTGGACGGCTTCCGCGTCCTTGAAGGTCAACGGGGGGCGGGTAGGCCGGGATAGACCTGGGTGAGGTCACCGCTGAGGGCGGCGCGCGTCCTGCGGGAATTGTCGTCTGCCAGGACTTCGAGGGCGCGTTCCTCGACCCCGTCCAGGGCGAGCCGGGCAACCTCATGGGGGTCGACCTTGTCCGAGTCGGGAACGTAGTCGGCCATGTCGGTGTCCATGTAGCCCACGTGCAACGCGGTGACGTCGATGCCGGCGGGCGCGAGTTCCTGTCGCACCACATTGGTCATGGCCCACGCGGCGGCCTTGGACGCACAGTAGGCACCGTACTTCGGGTAGTGCACCCAGCTCAGCACCGAAAGCACGTTGAGCACGGAGCCGCCGCCGTTGGCCGTCATTCCCGGGGCGAAAGCACGGATCATGGAGAGTGCGCCGAAGAACGCCGTCTCCATCTCCAGCCGGATGTTCGCCATATCGCCGGTCACCAACTCCGTGTGCGTACTGACACCGGCGTTGTTGACCAGCAAGGTGACGTCCGACGCCTCCTCGGCAGCCTGCCTTACGGAATCCGGATCGGTGACGTCCACCCCAATCGGGACGACTCCGGGAAGATCAACCGATGAGGGATTGCGCGCCCCCGCGTACACCTTCGCGGCTCCACGCTCCAGCAGCTGCTGGGAGAAAATCCGGCCCAGCCCGCGGTTCGCTCCGGTGACGATTGCTACTGAGTTCTTGATTTCCATGAGCCCCTCGCTTCAAAGGAACCTCCTACTCAAACGTAGGGCTGCAAGCACAGCGACGCGATCCAGCGCTTAGCGATGCCAGGAATGGACTGCCGGACGGGAAGCTCGGATACTGCACGTGAGAAGCGCGAACATGCGGTAACGGATCAGAGCGCAGGTGGGTGGCCCGACGGGGCGCCACCGGTCGCTGGGCTGATCGGCCTCCCTGGCGGGTTCACATGACGAACCAGTTCCGTGCCGATGGCCACACCGAACCCGGCACCGAATTCCGCGGTTTTCCAACGGCCTGCGAGTGCGGGTACGGATGCCTCAGATCACCCGTTCAACCGCCCATACCCTGGACTCACTTGACCGGATAGGTCGCGAACTCCCCAGCCAGGACGTGCTGCACCGGGCAGACGGCAGCACTGGCGCAGCCGACCGGGGCCAAACGAGGCTAGTCGCCGTTTCCGTGTCCTGCGTGTCGGCTGCCGAACGGCAGAGATGCCGGCGGTCGCGCGGGACGAGTGGCCTCGAGAGGCCATTCGCAATCCTGCTGTGCCCGACTGCGGCAGCAGGTCGATCTTGGCATCACGCCCCTCGCCGTCAAGACCTGACTCGCCCGACCTTCGCGTCACCCCGGCAGCCAAGCATCCTCATTCGGCGGTCCGAACCGGGGACAGGCGCGGGCGTAGGGTCTGAAGGATGCGGATAGGTGAATTGTCCAGGCGCACGGGCGTGAGTCCGCGCTCGTTGCGGTACTACGAAGAGCAGGGCTTGCTGACCAGCTCGCGCTCCGGCGCGGGGCAGCGTCACTATTCCGATGCTGCGGTCACGCGCGTGTCGCTCATCCGGCAGCTGTTCGACGCGGGTATGTCCAGCCGGGTGATCGCGACTGTGCTGCCGTGTGTGGACGTCCCGGGTGACCTGGGCGTCGCCGAGGAGACGTTCGCGGCGATGATGCGCGAACGCGACCGGATCAATGCCGACATCGCGCACCTGACTGAGACCCGGGATGCACTGGACGTGCTGATCAGGGCCAACAGCCGGCACCGGGCGGAGCTGTCCACGGGCCCGGAACCGGTGGCACAGTCCGCCTGATGCTGTGATCTGCATCTCAGTGGGTTGCCTCTCACATCAATGTCAGAAATGAGGATGGCGACAACGCCCGGAATCACCGGGTCGGTCGTGCGAGAGGCGGCAGAGGATGGGACAGGCATGGGGTTTCGGCAGGCATGGCGGGCCTGAGGTGCAGGAGTTCTTCGATCGTCCCGATCCCGTCCCCGGTCGCGGCGAGGTGCTGATCCGGGTCGACGTGGCCGGTGTGAATCCCCTCGACCACCTTCTGCGCTCAGGTCTGGTCGACGGGCTCGACGGCGGGCGTCCGTTTCCCCGCGTGCTGGGCATGGAGGCAGCCGGAACCGTTCTCGCCCGGGGCGAGAACGTCGACGGGCTCGAGGTGGGCGACGCGGTCTTCGGCTTCGCACTCACCGGTGGCGGCACCTACGCCGAGACGACGGTGCTGTCCGCGCCGAACACCGCACGCATTCCGGAGGGCCTGTCCGCGACCGCGGCGGCAACGCTGCCCGTGGCCGGGACCACCGCGGTGGACGTGCTCGACCAGCTCGGCCTCCAGGCCGGTGCCACGGTTCTGGTCAACGGAGTCGGGGGCGGGGTCGGCCTCGCCGTCGCCCGGCTGGCTGTCGGGCGCGAGCTGCGTGTGATCGGTACCGGCAGTACCGCCAAACGCGAGCACGCCGAGGACATCGGGGTGCGGTTCATCGACTACACCGCCGAGGACGTCGCCGCCGCGGCACGCGAGCTCGTGCCGGACGGCTTCGACGGGATCGTCGACCTCGTCGGAGGCACCTCGCTGCGGACGGTCGCCCCGCTGGCCCGGAACCCCCGCGACGTCATCGCTGTGGGTGACATGTCGGTGCCCGACATCGGTGGGCGTTTCGTCGAGCGTCGCCTCGACCGCGAGAACCTGGAGCGTTCGGCACGGCTGGCCCTCGACGGAGTCCTCGCACCCGTGATCACCGCGGTCCATCCGCTCTCCGACGCCCCGGCCGCCCTCGCCGCCGTCGAGAACGGTCACACCTCCGGCAAGGTCGTCATCAAGGTGGCATGAGAAGCGGCACGGACCGCAGATCTGCGTGTACGGGATCTCCGGTCCGCCTCCTCCGGGCGGTGAAGCCGAGTTTCGCCGCCCGGATTAGGCCCGTCAGTTGCGCGGCCGAAGATCCCGGCTTCAAGCCGTCATGGCTCACTTGCCTCGCCTTCTCGGTGCGTTCCAACTCTGGCAGGGTGCGCCAAGCGGTTGCCGCGGCCCGGCTTGCGGTCCCTGGAGCGGCCGGGGTTCAGGAGGCATCGGTCAACTGGTGCAGGGGTGTGCCGTGCGCCCAACTTCTTAGGCACGGGCCGTCGATGAGGTGGATGTCGCCCTGGCGCCGCGCCCATTGGATGTCACGGTGGCTGAAGGTCCCCCGGTGCACCACGAGCCGCACGGAGGTGCCCGTCCGGCGGGCGGACCGCGCCGGCTCTTCGTCGGGCAGGGGCTCGGCCACCGGACGGAAGGCAACTTCGATGCGGTGGCCCCGGCCGTTCCGCGCGCGTACCCGTGGCCGGTCCTGCCCGGTGGGCGGCGGGAGGACCGTCCAGCCGTCCCGGCGCAGCATCCGGGAGACGGCCAGGGCGAGCCCGTCCGTGTCCAGTTCGGCGAGTTCCTCGGGCGTGTAGTGGCCCAGGCGGCGACGGGCCAGCGGGCGGTGGTGCCGGATCGCGACCGGGGTGACGACGGCGAGGAGTGCCAGTGCCGCCACGAGCACGCCGGGCCCGAGCGCGCGGTAGGCCTCCGCGACGCCCGCCACCGCCCCGCACACCACCACCGCGACGGCCGCGAACGCGGGCAGCACCTCACGCAGGCCGGGCCCGTAACGCCCTTGGTCGCGCAGTGCACGGATCGCGAGTCGCCGCCGGGTACGGCGTGACGGTCCCTTCTCGGCCTCTGGTCCCCTCCATGCCACCCGGGTCGGCTCCTCCCACCCCGCGTGCACCGACGTGCCTGCCGGAGAGATACCCAGCCGTGACGTACCGGTCGTCCGGAGGGCGGGATCCGGCCAGGAATCAGGCCGAAGTCTTTCGGCGTACGTCACCGGAGGGTCGCGACGGACCGCTGATGTCCTGGGTGCCGGTCCCGTCAACTCGCGCCGAGTCCGACGGAATTCGCGGGAGTGGACTTGCTCCGGCGGTCACCGGCGGCGAGGCCGCGGGCGGGCGGCGTCGATCCTGCGGCGTTTGAGCAACCCGAGCAGGTGTCCCGCATCGAGTACCTGATCCGCGACGGCCAACAAGTCGACGTGTCCGGCACGCACCCGGCTTTCATCGATTGCGTGGGGCTGAAGGACTCCAGCGATGAAGCGTCCGCCGGGCGCACCTTCCGCCTTCCTCCCGAAACAGGTCGCCCGACGCAATGCGCACGACCGTCGTCCTCCGTCTGGGCTGTCGCCCGCCTCCGCCGGGATGGTGGGGCGGACGCATGCCGTCCCGCCCATCTTGCGAAAGTCGTCCTCTCCGCGGCTGTGCAACTTCCAGGCGGCGTGGCACGGGCAGGCGTGCCGGGTCCGCCGGAAGGGTTCGCTGCCGTCAGGTCCAGCCCGCACGCCGGGCGGGTCGGGACGATCCCTGAGTACCTCACGCCTGTCTGCGAAGATCCCGAGTGCGGATGGTTAGGCTGGATTCGGCAGCTGGAGGAGGTTGCGGTCTGTATGGGTGACGGGCACGGGCTCGGACGGTCTGAGCAGGAGGATCCGCTCGGAGCCGGGTGGGAGGGGCACCGGCCCGCGGTTTTCGGTGTGGCCTACCGGCTGCTGGGCAGCGTGGCCGACGCCGAGGACGTGACCCAGGATGTGTGGCTGCGGGCGGCCGGGGCGGATCTGCAGCACATCGGTGATGTGCGGGCCTGGCTGGTGACGGTGGCCGCGCGGCGGTCGTACGACATCCTCAAGAGCGCCCGGGTCCGACGGGAGACCTATGTCGGGCCGTGGCTGCCCGAGCCGCTGCTGACGGGGCCGGACGCGTCGCAGCCGGTCCTCGTCGACGAGTCCGTCGGTTCGGCGATGCTGCTGATCATGGAAGAGCTGTCCCCGCCGGAGCGGGTGGCTTTCGTCCTGCACGATGTCTTCGGCCTTGAGTTCGGCCAGATCGCCGAGGTGCTGGACGCCTCCGTGCCGGCTGCCCGGCAGCTCGCCTCCAGGGCGCGGCGGCGGGTGGCCAAGGCGAAGGAGTCCGTGCCGCATGCGTCGAAGGCGGAACGCGAACGCGTCCTCGCGGTTTTTCGCTCCGCGTACGAAACAGGAGACCTGGCCGGCCTGGTCAGGCTCCTGCACCCGGATGCCGTGTACGTCACCGACGGCGGCGGCAAGATCTCCGCGGCGCGCAAACTCATCCACGGCGGCGAGCGCGTCGCCGAGGTCATGGTGCGCGTGGGACACCAGTGGAAGCCGGACCGCATCGACCTCGCCGAGGTCGGCGGCGAGCTTGCCCTGGTGTTCTACCGCGAGGGCCGGGTCTACTCCGTCGACACGGTCCAGATCACCGGCGGTCTCATCACCGCGTACCGCAGGGTCATGAATCCCGACAAACTCCTGGGCGTCTGACTGTCACACCCGGATGGGCTACCTCGTCTCCCTGATGAGAAAGCAACACAGGCGACGAAGGAATGCGCGAGCAGGTGGAACCGATCATGCGTAATCGCACTGCATCCACCTGCCGCATCCTCCCGATGACCGCAGTGAGCCCGGTGTGAACGGGCTGCGGGGTCGGGTCGCCCCTCCCGGTAAGGATCTGTATGCAAGCCATCACTGTGCGAGACCGTGACGCTGGTCTTGCCGGGCTGTCCCTGACGGACATGCCCTACCCCCATGCGGCCGAGAACGATGTCGTCGTGCGGGTGCACGCGGCGGGGTTCACCCCTGGCGAGCTGGACTGGCCGGCCACGTGGTCGGATCGCGCGGGCCGCGACCGGACGCCGAGCGTGCCCGGGCACGAGCTGTCGGGCGTCGTCGTAGAGCTGGGGTACGGCACCACCGGCCTGACAGTCGGGCAGCGGGTGTTCGGCCTGGCCGACTGGGCCCGCAACGGCTCGCTCGCCGAGTACGTCGCGGTGGAAGCCCGCAACCTCGCTCCGCTGCCCGCGGACCTCGACCACTCCGTGGCCGCCTCACTGGTGATCTCCGGGCTGACCGCCTGGCAGGGTCTGTTCGACCACGGCCGCCTCACCGCGGGCCAGACCGTCCTGATCCACGGCGCCGCCGGTGGGGTCGGCTCGATCGCGGTCCAGCTCGCCCGTGAGGCCGGCGCCCGCGTCATCGGCACCGGTAGGGCCCGGGACCGGGACCGGGCACTCGCCCTGGGCGTCCACACCTTCCTGGACCTGCAGAACGAGAAGCTGGAGGACGCCGGCGAGGCCGACGTCGTGTTCGACGTGATCGGCGGGGACATCCTCGACCGCTCGGCCACCCTGGTCAGGGAGGGCGGCACGCTCGTCACGATCGCCATGCCGCCCAAGTTCCGGCCCAGGCACGGGCGGGCCGTCTTCTTCGTGGTCGAACCCGACCGTGCGCGACTCGTCGACCTGGCCGCGCGTGTGAGGGACGGACGGCTCAAGCCGATCGTCGGTGCCGTGCGGCCACTCGCCGAAGCCCCGGCCGTATTCGCCTCCGGCTCGCGCACCCCCGGCAAGACGATCATCCGCGTCACCGAAGAGTGAACAGGAGCCCCTCATGATCAGCCTGCGGATCGCCGGCGGCCTCCTGGCCGTCGCCACCCTGGCCGGGATCACCGGCTGTACCGCGTCGGCTCAACACACCCACACCGAGACCCCGCCCGCCACCACGGCATCGAAGCTGCCCGGCGAATCCCTGACCCCCCTTCTCCAGCAGGCCCTGCCGAACGTGAAGGGCAGGACGTTCACCTCTGCGATCGTCGACTTCCCACCCACGGCGCGCGCCGTACCGCACCGGCACGGCCAGGCATTCGTCTACGCCTACGTCATGGAAGGCACGGTCCGCAGCCAGCTCGAAGGCAAGCCCGTGACCACCTACCACCAGGGCGAGAACTGGGTCGAGCAGCCAGGGGCCCACCACGTCCTCACCGAGAACACCAGCTCCACCGCACGGGCCAAGCTGCTGGTCGTCTTCGTCTCCGACACCGGGGACAAGCTCAAGGTCGACGACCCGAGAGCGTAGCCCGGGACACGCGGCGGTCGGCAATGCTCCGCCCGAATCCAGCTCTTGTCCGAACACCACACCCCACTGGCCGTCAGGACGCGCACGAGGCGCGACGCGAGGCCACACGAACGAACCGAAGGAACCATGACCGACACTCAGCGCGTCAACATCGGCAAGCAGACCCCCGCCGCCTACAAAGCCCTCATCGCCTTGTCGACAGAGGTGGAAGAGGCCACTGCCGCAGCGGGCCTCGACCCGCTCCTGGTGGAGCTGCTGAAGATCCGTACCTCCCAGATCAACGGCTGCACGTTCTGCCTGCGCATGCACACCCGCGACGCGCTCCAGAAGGGCGAGAATCCCGACCGGATCGCCGTGCTCCCCGGATGGGAGGAGACCGGCTACTTCTCCGCGACCGACCGCGCCGCCCTCCGCCTGACCGAGGCGATCACACTGGTGCCGGACGGGCACGTCAGCGACGAGGACTACCAAGCCGCCGCGGCCGTACTCACCGCGGACCAGGTCTCGGCCGTCTCCTGGCTGGCAACCGTGATGAACGCCTTCAACCGCGTTGCGATCACCAGCCGGTACCCGGTCGGCAGCTGACGTCAAGGGCCGGGGGAGTCAGGCCGAGCCGCTGTCCACGTCGAGGTGGAAGGTGTCGTGCGAGGTGTCGTGCGGGTTGCCGTCGACAAGCACGGGCCGGTCAGCCGCGCCGGTCCCCGCCGCCTCGCGTCATCTCGTCCAGGCCTGGTAGGCGGAGCACTTCGGGCCATCGCCGTCGCCGGTGATGAGCGGTTGCACCTGCTAGGCCTCTGCCCCCGGCACCGCGGAAGGTTCCTTGCACGCCGACCGTGATGGATCGGCCGACTATGGCGGCGGCCCCGCTCGGGGTCGCAGGCCGTCAGGATGACGGCACGGTCCGCTGTGCGGGCGCCTCGTGGCGGCCCGTCGCGGTCTGCGGATTGCGTGCCGTCATGACGGTGAACAAGGTGGCAACGAGGGCAGAGGCGCCGTAGCCGAGCGCGATCTTCGGTAGTGACAAGCTGTGGGACAGCTGGCCGGAGATGAGGCCCGGAACGGTCGCACCGGTGTAGCTGAGGAGGTACACCACGGCGAAGACGGGTGCCCGGTCGGCCTGGCTGCCGGTATGCAGCAGTCCACGGGTGGTGCCGCTGATGGCGATGCCCTGACCGGCCCCGGCGACGATGGTCGCGGCGATGAACAACGGCAGCGCCCCGGTGGCGATCGCGGCGATGATGCCGGTCCAGCCGGCGCAGAAGCCGGCCATGCCGATGCGTTGCGCACCCGCCGGCGCGAACCGGCCGCTCAGGGGAGCCCCCAGAGCGCTGGGGGCCATGTATGCGGCGAACACCAGTCCCAGGACGAGTGGACTGCGCGTGCGGAGCTGATTTTCGACCAGCGCGGGCACGAAGGCCTGGTAGAACGCCCCGGTGGCCCAGGTGGAGAGGAGCACGGCGGCCGTGACAGCGAGCAGAGGCCTGACCCGGGCCGGCACGCGGACCGTGGGACGCAGTGATCGCCACGCGCCGGGGACGGGCGCCACGGTGTCCGGGCTGATGGCGATGAGCACGGTGGAGACCAGGAGCAGACCGGCGGAGATGAGGTAGACGAGGTCGCGTGGCCAGGGTCCGAACTGGACCAGGGCCCCGGAGGCGATGGCGCCCACGGCCAGGCCCAGCATGACCGTCTGGCTGGATGCCACCGATGCCAGCCAGGTCGGCTTGGCGGGCGCGGTGTCGACGACGTAGGCGGTGAGGCTGCTGCTGGCCAGCCCGGCACCCAGCCCCATCAGGAGCCGGCCGCCGATCAGGACGTCTATGTGGTGCACGTTCAACAGCACCAGGCAGCCCAGCAGAAGCAGGCCGAGGCTGGCGAGGGCCGCGGGCCGCCGGCCCACGTGGTTGGAGAGCCGCCCCAGGACCAGCAGGGTGCTGATGGTGGCGGCGGAGTAGGCGACGACCGTCATCGAGATGCCCGCGTTGGTGAACCCGTCCTCGGCCCGGTAGACGTTGAACAGGGGAATCGTCGAACCCACCGCGACGAACGCGGCCGTCAGGGAGAGTAATGCCGACAGGAACGCGAGCCGCGATGGACGGCCGTGACGATCCTCGTTGGGCGCTGACGCCGCATTGCGCATCGAGCAGTGTCCTCTTCTCGTCCTGAGCCGGGCCGCGGCGTCGGCCTCCGGCGTGGGCGGCCACGGTCGGTTCGGCGGCTGCCGGTTCCCCAGAGCCGCGTTTCCGCGCCCCCGCAGTGATCTGCGCCTGGAGGTTCAAGGCTTCCTTCGATCATGCAATAGAGGGACTGAATAGTCCAGAGTGAGAATGCGTCACGCCGCAGTAGGTCAGCTCAGTGTTCAGGCGGGGGCCTGAGAAATCGTGACTGCCGCCGCCCCGCCGAGAGTCCTACTGCTGCTCCAGATATGGACCTTGCCGTCCATTCTTTGGGCTAGGCTGGCAGCGGCTGTGACCCAGGGGCGCGCGGAGATCGCCGCAGTCGGCTGGATCGGCTGGTCGGCCAGCGAACATTAGCCAGGTCGTGGCGCTGAAGACGCCGTTAGGCCACTGGACGGGCCCGGACACTACGAGCAGAGGAACACCGCATGAGTGACCCGACCGAGCCGAACCGCTCCACCGTCGATGGCGCCGACAGCGCAGGTCCCGGTCTCCCTGTTGAGGTTCCGGCCTCGGCAACCGGCGACGCCGATGCCCATGCTCCCGCAATTGACTTCGAGGTCGTCAAGGACGAGAAGGCCGGTGTCTACGAGGCCAGGGCCGGGGGTACGGAGGTGGCCGGACTGACCTATCAGGCCGCCGGTGGAAACCGGCTCGTGCTGCTGGCCACCTCGGTGTTCCCCGAGTTCCGTCAACGAGGTATCGCCACCGAGCTGATCCGACGGGTCCTGGACGATGTACGCGCGCAGGGGAAGACCGTCACTCTCACGTGCCCGGTTGTGCGCACCTTCGTCGAGCACAACCCGGCGTATGCGGACCTCATCGATCCCCAGCACCCGGGAGCCGGCGGAGGGGTTCGCAGGTCCTAGCCCAGGTGGGATCACATCACCGCCAAGACCTGCTGCCGCCGTGTTGTCCCGCTTATGCCGCTGGTGCCGAGGGGCGGGACCGGTACGAGGATCAGGCCCGGTGGTCGTAGGTGTGCGGATCCACGGGTTGCTGGGCCTTGGGAAGTCCACCGACCACGAGACGGTAGGAGTCGATCACGAGCTCCTTCACCAGTTCCTCGCCGACGGTGCCTCCGCCTTCCACCGTGATCCAGTGCTTCTTGTTCATGTGATAGCCCGGGGTGATGTCCGTGTGCTGCTCACGTAGGGTCGCCGCGTCGTCCGGATCGGCTTTGAGGATCACGACGGGGTGCCCCGGCATGTCGGTCATGAGCATGAATACCTTGCCTCCCACCTTGTACAGATCCCAGTCGGGGCGCTGCTCCAGGTCGGCGCCGGGCAGATCCCCAGTGCACTCGCCCGCGGTCTTCTGCAGTTCCTGTCCGTCCACGGTGATCAACTCCTGTATCGGTCGAGAACCAGCGCCCGACCGGTCGGCCGGTGCGAGGCTGAGAGGTGGTATAGCCCGCATCGCCTCACGTCGGGCGGTGCTCGCTCGGCGGCAGACGGGGGGCCGCCTGGGCAGTCCTCGCCTTGGCCGTCGCCGACGCGGACCTGTTGAGGTCTATGTCGTCCCGTCGGTCCCGCCACAGGCGACCTCGTCGAGCAGCCCCACGGAGCTGTCATCCTGCGTCGTAGTGCGTGCCCGGGGTGGCAGACGTGCGCGTGAACGCCCCCTGCGGCCGACGGCGGGCCTTCGCCGCCCAGTCCGTGATCCGCCGGTGCCGAGGTGAGCACCGGGGTTGCCCGACCAGAACAACAGTGCAGCGTGGAAAGCGTGGTGCCCTGGCCGGCCGGCTCCGGCTTCGTCCCCCCGCCGGCATCCCCGGACTGCACCGGTCACTGGGGACGAGATGTCCACGTGCATGGTGCTTACCGCCTCGGAGATTCTTGTGGGGGCCGGCTGCTGGGCAGTCTGCAGGAGACCGCTCTCTGGCCAAGGTACCCCAATTCATCCCTTCATGAGGACTAAATAGTCCACTTATTGGAGACGCGGCTGCCGTTTCGACCGGACGCCGGGGTGTGCATGGGTGCGGAATGTGCAGACAGGTAGATTTCGCGGTGCCGGCCGTCCGGAGGCGGCTCAGTGCCCTTCCGGGCCTCCCGCCGGCCGACCGGCGTCCTTGGCAGGTGCGGCGTAGGCCTTGACGTGGCCGATCGCCATGTCCAGGGCGATCCTCATGGGCTTGACGTCCTGCGCCGTCTGCGCGAGGAGGTAGCCGCCCTGGAGGGCGGCCATGAGTCCGGTCGCCAGTTCCTCGGCATCCGCGTCGGCTCGGAGGACTCCCGAGTCCTTCATTCGCTCAAGCCCGGCCTCGAGCAGTCCCTCCCAGGTGTCGAAGTGCCGGGCGAGCGCCTGCCGCGCCTCCTCGTCCTGATCGGCCAACTCGCCGGCAAGCGATCCGAGCGGGCAGCCGTACGCCCCGTTCCGGAGCGCGTTGTGCTCGACCAGCACGTCCCGCCACCGCTCCAACCCGCGCAGGGAGTTCAGTCGCTGAAGTAGCTGCTGCTGACGTTTGAGCAGCTCAGCTGCCTGCAATGCGACAACGTCCCGCACCAGCGCATCCTTGTCGGGGTAGTGGCGGTAGAGCTGGGATTTGCTCGTTCCGCTGGCCGCCCTGACCTCGTCGAGGGTCGTGGACGACACGCCCCTGACGTACATCATGTCGGCGGCAGCCCTCAAAATGCGCTCCCGAGTCGCCCGCCCGCGCTCGGTCAGCCGGGAGTCGTTTCTGTCGCGCGTCTGTTCCGCCACACAGGCCAGATTACCGTTGCGCAGGCTAGCAGGATTGAAAAGGGACCTCAAGGTCCTCTTTCGGCGGTGGCCCGGGAAGGGGCCCCGCTGACCGCGAAGGTGCCACCGATGACCGCGAAGGCTCAGTCGCGAGCGAAGGTGGCGATGTGGTCCAGGGCCATGTCCACCGCGACGGCCATCGGCTCGGAGCTGTGAGCGTTCTGCGCGAGCACGTAGCCGCCCTGCAGCGCGGCGAGCAGGCCGGTGCCAAGGCGTCGCGGGTCGGCGTTCTCGGTGAGCACGCCGAGATCGCGGAGCCGGGTCAGTGTTTCGACGAGCATCCGCTGCCAGGCGTCGAACGATGCGTTGAGTGCCTGGCGGGACTGCTCGTCGTGGTCGGACAGCTCGATCGACATGGCGCCCAGCGCGCACCCGTACGAGCCGTCCTGCAGGGCGTTGGCCTGGACGAGGGCGTCCCGCCAGCGGCGCAGGCCGGCGAGGGTCTTCACGCCGCGCAGGCGCTGTTCCTCGCGGGCGAGGACGAACGTCGACTGCACGTCGATCACGGCGTGGATCAGCGCGCGTTTGTCCCTGAAGTGGTTGTACAACTGCGACTTGCTCGTTCCGCTCGCCAGGCGGATGTCGTCGAGCGTGGTGGCGTTGACGCCCCTGACATAGAACAGCTTGGCCGCCGAATCAACGATCCGTGAACGGGTCTCCAAGCCGCGTGGCGTGCGGCGGGCGTCGCCGGGTGCGGGCATGGTGTCTCCCTCGGGCTCGTTACTCACTCGTGCTGGTCGGTCGTGGAGCGCATCACAAGCGCGGTGGCCTCGATCCCCAGGCGGCGACTGGGCAGGATCAATTCCGACTCGAATACGACCATAAAGGCTGACCAGTGGGAGAAGGCGGTCTTGTGATGCTTCACGCAGGTGCCGTGGATGTCGTTGCCTGCAAGCAGGGTCCGGACCTTCCCCGCATAGGGGGGTTCCGCACTCACCGGACTCGGCGCGGTTCCCCTGCGGCCGGTGAGGTGCGCCGGGCCTCCCCGGCGAAGGTCAACGGCACGGTTGCGTCCGGCCGTGGCGACGGACGGGGTCGGACGATCGGGTGCCGGGCGGGAACGTGGCGCGAGGACGCCGAGACGGCTGGGCCTTTCGGCGTCGAGGCTCTGTGCTGTGACGGCCATGGCGACCAGTACCTCCTCATTGGCGGATGCGAGGCGGAGGTGCGGCATCCGGGGTGCCTTGTCTCCGCTCTGGTCGAGCCTCTTCTGATAATGGACCAAATAGTCCACTCATTCCACTCGATCTAGACCAGCCAGACAAGTGCGTGACGGTCGGCGTCCGCTCTGCCTGACCGGACCACTGGGTGGCTTTCAGCTGCAACTTTGCAGGTCATGGCAGCCTGAGGCCCATCGTGGGAGGTCGCCTGGGCGACACCCCTTCCGGGGAGGGGTTGCATTGAAAATTCTGGTCTGTATAGTCCTTTCTGTGTGGTGTTCGAGGTAGGAGAAAGATCCGGAACTCGGCACCGACGGAGCCGCCCCTCCATGCAGGCCACCAGGGCCAGGCGCAGCCCACACGAGTCGAGGTTGCGGCCGGCACACGAAGCGCCGCGGCCGAGCTCCACAACACCGCGAGCCCGGCTCGGGCTCAACGACTGTTCACACCCCGATCGGAGGTCGATCCGCCATGTCACGACTGAACGTCCCCGCCCCAGAGGATGTGCCGGCCGGCGCCCAGCAGATCCTCGGCGGCGTTGGTGCGCAGCTGGACTTCGTCCCGAACATGTTCAGGACCCTCGCGTCGAACCCGGCCGTCCTTGAGGCGGTCACGAGTCTGCAAGGCACCCCTGCCCGGTTCCTCGACGCGAGGACGCGGCACAGCATCGCGCTGGCCGTGTCGCAGACCAACGGCTGCGGTTACTGCCTGGCGATGCACACCCACGTGGCGACCGAGTTCGGCGGCATGTCGGGCGAGGACATCGCGCTCGGACGCGCCGGGAGTTCGGTCGATCCTCAGCGTGCGGCGGCCGCCCGATTCGCCCGGCAGGTGGTCGAGAGCCGCGGACAGGTCAGCGACGCCGACCTCGCGGATGTGCGGGACGCCGGCTACACCGACCCGCAGATCCTGGCGATCGTCGCGGTGGCGGTGCGGTTCCTGCTCACCAACTTCATCAACAACGTCAACCAGACCGACCTCGACATCCCGGCCGTCGACCCGGTCGTAGCGACCGTGCCCCGGTGAACCCGCACCCGATCAGCCGGCCCCCGGCGCGGCCCGCGGTGAGACCCACCGCCGTACCGGAGCGGATGGGGGAGTGGGCGACGGCCGCGCGCCGAACCCGCCCCGTCGAGTCCGCAGACATCGTCAACGACCGCTGCAACGTCGTCCGTTGAGGCTGTAGCGGCCTCAGGGAAAGCCACCCGGCCGCCGACTATCCACGCACCGACCCAACGATCAACCAGGAAGGCTCGACATGCCGGGCTCCGAAATCTACGAGCGATTCATGGCGCTGCACACCCGTGACGGTGGCCTGGTCATGCCCAACGCATGGGACGGCCTCTCGGCGCTGTTGCTGGCCGATGCCGGCTTCGAGGCGATCGGCACGTCGTCCGCGGCGATCGCCGCCACGCTCGGCCGCCTCGACGGGCGTCACGAGATCACTCGCGACGAGCACCTCGCGCACGCGCGGCTGCTCGCCCGCCTCACGGGACTGCCCGTCAACGGGGACTTCGAGGACGGATACGGCGACACGGCGGACGACGTCGCCGCGACCGTCGAGGCCGCCGTGCACGCCGGCCTGGCCGGCATCGGGGTGGAGGACACCTCGGGCGATCCGGAACAGCCGATCCGTGACTTCGACGACGCGGTCGACCGGGTACGCGGCGCTGTTGCCGCCTCGAAGGGACGCATCGTCGTCACCGGCCGCACCGACAACTTCATCCAGGGGCGCCCCGATCTCGACGACACCATCCGGCGCCTGACGGCCTTCGCCGAGGCGGGCGCGGACGTGGTCTACGCGCCGTTCCCGCCCGACCTCGACGCACTCGTCGCGATCGTCACCGCGGTCGCCCCGACACCGGTCAACGTCCTGGTGTCTCCGTCCGACAAGGTACTCACCGTCACCGAGTTGCAGCAGGCCGGGGTCAAACGCATCAGCCTCGGCCCATTGCTCTACACCCACGCGATGAAAGCGGTCGACGAGGCCGCGAAGGCACTCCTCGCGGGCGACCTCGCCTCGGCGACGACAGGCATGGACTTCACCCGCGTCAGCGAACTGCTCACCCGCGGCAGGAACTGACCCCACCAGCACGAACCACTGACATTTCATCAGCGATCACTACACAAAGGCAGGATGACATGGATCTCGGCAAGCTCATGAACAAGCACCTCACCAGGTACTTCGACCCCAGCAGGACGATCCCGGAGGAGACGCTGCAGCAGCTGCTGGGCTTCCTGCGCTCGACGCCGTCGTCGACGAACGTGCAGCCCAACCACTTCTACGTCCTCGCCACGCCCGAGGGTAAGGAGCGTCTCGCGGTCAACCTCGGAGAACGGTTCCAGGACAACAGCGAGAAGATCCTGAACGCCTCGCACACCGTCATCCTGACCACCAGGGCGGATCTTCCCGAGGGCCACCTCCAGGCGGTGTTCGACAAGGAGCGGGCCGACAGCCGGTTCCCCGACCCGGCGAAGCAGGCGCGGTGGGAGTCGATGACCCGCGACTTCCTCAACCTGCGCAACTACGGATACAAGGACCTGAACCACTGGATGGAGAAGCAGACCTACCTCGCGATGGGCCTGACCATGATGGCGGCTGCCGAGCTCGGCGTCGAAGCCATGCCGCTCGAGGGGTTCGATCCGACCAGCGTCGACAAGGCGTTCAAGATCCGCGAGACCGGGCACACCACGACCGTGCTGCTGGCCCTCGGCTACCCCGACCCGGCGAAGGCCTACGGCAGCCCGATTTCCCGCTTCGAGACGGACCAGCTCTTCACGTTCGTCTAGCCGACCGCGGCACCGGGAACTCCGCCGGGAGCCGGTGTCCCCGGTCAATGTAGGGCCGACCATCCCGGAGAGGCCGACCGGCGTCCGGCGCCGCCGGCCCTCGGCAACGGGCTCACCGACGCCCGCCGTGCCGTCGAGCCGTACAGCACCGGTTTGCTGGTGTCAGGTGTCCACGACAATCATGCCGCCCCCGCCCCCGCTCCCGCCGTCGCGGATGGCATCGGGGGGAGCCCTGCCGGCTGAGGCGCTCCGGATCAGGAGCCGGTCGGTCGAGCCGGGCGCGAGGACAAAGATCTACCGTAATGGCGTGCGGAATGTCTGTATTCGACACCGCTGCCGGATTTGAATATCCGGTCGGAACCTCCTGGCCGGACTACCGAGTGAGAGGACAAAGATCCACGATGAAGGCATGCGGAGTGTCCACGGCGGAAACGGCAGTCTCGCTGCTGGATCTGCCAGACCCGGCATCCCCGGAGCCGGGCCAGATCCTGGTCGCGGTCGAGGCCGCCGGGGTCGGCCCCTGGGACGAACTCGAAATCGACGCCAGCTGGGACGTGGGGCTGTGCCTCCCGGCGGCGCTGGGAGTGGAGGGCGCGGGCAGGGTGCTGGCCGTCGGCGAGGGCGTCACCCGCTTTGCCGTAGGCGACCGCGTGCTCGCGCACGCGGCCCCGCTGCCCGGCGGAAGCGGCTTCTGGGCCGAACGCGTTCTGATCAACGCGGATCACGCGGCGGCCTGCCCGCCAGGACTGGACGCTGTCAACGCGGCGGCGCTGCCCGTCAACGGGCTCACCGCGCTGCAAGCCTTGGAGAAGCTGAACCTCGGCCGAGGCGGACGACTCCTGATCACCAACGGAGGCGGGGGCACCGGAGCCCTGGCCGTCCAACTCGCCGCGGCCCAGGGCGTCGAGGTGACCGCGACCGCATCCGCCGCCGCCACGGAGCGTCTGCTCGGTCTGGGAGCGACGGAGGTCGTCGACTACCACGACCCCAACTGGTCGGCCACGGTACGCGGCGGATTCGACGCCGCCCTCATCGTCGCCGCCGGCACGGCGGCCGCGGCGCTGTCCCTGGTGCGGGACGGCGGCCGGCTGTGCTCCCTGACCTCGGACGCGCCGCCGGAGGAACGCGGCATCACGAGCTGGGACCTCTACATCGAGCCCAACGGCACGCAGCTTGCCGAGCTGGCGGAGCGCGCCGCGGCCGGAACCCTCCAACTCGCGCCAGAGGCCCAGCCGCTGAGCGAGGGACCGGCCGCATACACCCGGGTGGTCGCCGGACGAGCCGGCGGAAAGAAGATCGTCCTCATTCCGGCATGACAATCCCGGTCGCCGACCGATTCCGGTGCCGGGCCACGGCGGGCAACGAAGCCGTCCCGGTGCCGGGCGGTAATGAGAAGCGGGTGCTCGGCGGCCACGCACTCGAATGAGTTGCTCATCGACGTGTACGCGGCCCTGGGCAGGCGTCCCGGCCGGTCGGCGGAGCCCATCGGGGCGGACACGACGGCCCGTTGTGACGCCCGGCGTGTGTCACTGCGGCAGCCAGACAGGTATCGCGCAGAAAGGAAACCTTCATGAAGGCGATCGTTGTCACGGACCCCACCGCCGGAACCGCGGGGATGACACTCACCGAACGGCCCGACCCGGACACGGCGCGACTCGCCGGCCTGGACGGCGCGAACTACGGCGACGTCGTCGTCGAGGTGCACGCGTCCGGGTTCACCGGCGACGAACTGGAGTGGCCCTCTACCTGGGTCGATCGTCTCGGTCGGGATCGCACACCCTCGATTCCCGGGCACGAGGTGGCAGGCGTGGTCTCCTCCCTCGGCTACGGAACGGCAGGGCTGTCGGTCGGGCAGCGCGTGTTCGGCCTCACGGACTGGACCCGCGACGGCACCCTCGCGCAGTACGTCGTAGTCGAGGCGCGGAACCTCGCGCCGCTGCCCGCGGACGTCGACTTCACGGCCGCCGCGAGTGTCGTGATGACGGGCCTGACCGCCTGGCAGGGGCTCTTCGAGCACGGACACCTCTCGGTGGGGCAGAGCGTGCTCGTGCACGGCGCCGCCGGCGCGGTCGGATCGATGGCGGCGCAGCTCGCGCGAGGGGCCGGTGCCCACGTCATCGGCACCGGACGCGCCGCCCACCGCCAGAGCGCACTCGACTTCGGCGCGCACGAGTTCATCGACCTCGACAACGACACACTGGAAGACGTCGGCGGAGTCGACCTCGTCTTCGACGTGTTCGGCGGCGACATCGGCGCCCGGTCGGCCCGGCTGGTGCGAGCCGGAGGAACATTCGTGACCGTCACCGGCCCGCCGGAGGTGCGTCCGGCCTACGGCCTGGCGGTCGACTTCATTGTCGTATCCGACCGCGCGCAACTGGGGGAGATCGCCCGGCGGGTACGGGAGGGACGTCTGCGGACGCACATCGGCCAGGTCGCCAAGCTCGACGACGCCGTCGCCGCCTTCGACCCGGCCCGGAAAGTCAACGGCAAGACGATCATCCGCGTGAAGTGAGGCGGCGGACGACACCGCACCCACGCCGAGGCGCCGGGGGTGCCGTCACGGGACAGCCCCGGCCGAGCGTCCGCATCCGGGGTAGGAGCGGCTCTCCTGCGAGCAGATCAGGTGCCAGGAAGCATCGCGCACGCTGAGACGTATCACCCAGGTGCCTTCACGCTTCTGGTACGTGTCTGCACACAGGTCTTCTTGCTCAGAATCGTCAGCGAGTAACGATTACTCGCTGCAGCCGTGCACGGTGCGACGGCGCCGTGAATTCAGTCATTGACGCCGTCCGGCGACAGATCCTGACACGGCTCCGCCTAATGCCCGAGATCACTGGAATGCGCGAGAGGATTTTCGGTGAGAAATTCGCTGAAGCGTCGAACATCGCTGGTCCGATTGTATCGAGGGTGGTAATTTTTCAGTTTCTCGTGGATCTCGCTGCGCCGATTCATTCACCTGTCGTGGCCGGCTGAAGGTCGACGGATTGATGAGGGCTTCTGCAAGTCAACTGCTGCGAATCCAAGCGTAGACGCCGAGTTCGTAGAGACCGAGGCCGTAAGGAATCCTGCTGCAGCATTCCGTCTCCACCCGTCGCGAGTGTAACCTTTTCCTCTGAACAACTCTCGGAGTTCCCGAGGCCGTAAGTCCGTGCGACGGTAGCAGGGCCTACGCTCATCGGAGCGGTACCTTCACAGCGAGCCATGATGCATAACAGCATGTATGCGTTGGTGGAATGCCGAATGAGGCAGGCGAGCGCAGTCGCCTCGTCGGGAAAATGCCAGAGGCGAACAATGTCAGCCGAAACGGCTCGTTCGTCAATTCCTTCCTGCGACACACCGTCGCAGCAGTCAGATGGAGCCTCCCATGCGCGTGTTCGTCACCGGAGCCAACGGCAGCATCGGCTCAGTCGTAGTACCCGAACTCATCGCCGCCGGTCACGAGGTCCTCGGACTCGTCCGTTCCGACACCGCGGCTGCGTCAGTCTCCGCTGCCGGCGGGACGCCGCTCCATGGCGACCTCGGCGATCTGGACAGCCTCCGGGCGGGCGTCGCCCAGGCGGATGGCGTCATCAACCTGGCCTTCGGGAACGACTGGAGCAACCTCGAGCCGTGCATCGACGCGGAAACGCGGGCCATTCAAACCCTCGCTGACGCACTCGGCGGCAGCGGCAAGCCGTTCGTGCATGCCGGCCTCACGCCGATGATGCCGGGCCACGTGTCCACCGAGGACGACCCGGACACCACCAACGGACCCGTCGGCGGCCGCGGCCGCAACTCACAGGCGGTGCTTGCCCTCGCCGATCAGGGCGTCCGCTCCTCTGTCGTTCGGCTGCCGCGCTCCGTGCATCAGCGCGCGTCGCATTACGGCTTCTGCTCGGCCCTCATTGCTGCCGCGCGGCAATCAGGCGTGTCGAAGTACGTTGGTGATGGCACGCAACGCTGGCCGGCGGTCAACCGGCTCGACGCCGCCCGGCTGTTCCGCATCGCACTCGAGGAGGCCACGCCCGGTACGGTCCTGCACGCGGTTGCCGACGAGGCAGACAGCATGCGGTCGCTGGCCGAGACCATCGGCGACGTCCTCGCGGTCCCGGTGGAGGCGGCGTCGCCGGAGAGTTTCGGTGTCATAGGTCAGTTGTTCGCCCTCGACATGCCGTCCTCGGGTGCGCTGACCCAGAAGCGGTTCGACTGGGAGCCCATCCACCCGAGCCTGATCGAGGACCTCTCGGCCGGTGACTATCCCGCGTAGGCTGGACGATCCGCCAGGCCCGGGGGATCCGCTCTCACTCAGCAGTCACCGATCCCCGGCGCCACGCAGGCATCGTGGACCGCCTCATTCTAAGCGGCGACATCATCGAGACCCACAGCGACTCCTGCCGCCTCACCCGCATCAAAGCCCGCCCACAGCCCACCGCCACCACCTGATCGCACCTGCTCCGGCGGGACGCGCGCATCAGGCGGCTGCCTGGCACCGGAGTTGTGAGACTTGACTCTCACGATATGTGAGAGGAGCCTCTCACGTTATGGATTCTGGTAATCGTCTGGGCGACATCGAGATCACTGATCCGCAGGCGATGCGGGCGCTTGCGCACCCGGTGCGGCTGGCGATCCTCGAACGCCTGCAGCGGCACGGGCCGGCGACGGCGACGCAACTCGCACCCGACGTGGGAGCAACCCCATCCGTGACCAGCTGGCATCTGCGGCACCTGGCGAGCTTCGGGCTGGTCCGTGATGCCGAGCCTGGGCCGGACCGTCGCCAGAGGCGGTGGGAGGCGGCGGCGCGAGGCTTCCGATTCGAGGCACCAGAGGATCCGGACGACGAGGAAGGCAGGTCGGCTGCGCGGGTTCTGTCCCGCGAGATGTTCCTGCGCTCGGGAGACCTGCCGAACCGGTGGGCTGCAGAGGTCGAACCCAAGCTTGAACCGGTGTGGCGACGCCTTGCAGGGCTGGCCAACACCCGCGTCGTCGTCTCCGCCGACGAACTCGCCACCATCGAAGACGCGATCGAGCACATTCTCGCGCCCTACGTGATGCGCGACAAGGGCGCGCGTCCGGCCGACGGTCGTGCTGTCCGGTTGCTGCGTTACGCCCTGCCGGAGTGTGCCGAGGATCAGACCGGCGGTACGCCATGAGCGCTGCAGACCAGTCCTTACCCGTATCGCTGTGGCGTGATCGGCCGTTTCGTCGTTTCTGGGCCGGCCAGTCGATCTCGCAGTTCGGCGACCGGATCACCGAACTGGCTCTGCCACTGACCGCGGTGGGGGCGTTGCACGCTTCGGCCAGTCAGGTGGCGTTGCTGACCGCGCTCATCTGGACCCCGAACCTGCTCGCGCTCGTCCTGGGTGCCTGGGTCGACCATTGCGTCCACAAGCGGCGCCTGATGGTTCTCGCCGACCTGGTGCGGGCGGCTGCGCTGCTATCTCTCCCAGCCTCCTACCTTTTGGGGGCAGTGACGCTCGGTCAGCTGTATGTCGTGGCCTTGCTGACGGGTGCGGCCGGATTGCTGTTCAACACCGCCTATCCGCCGTTCTTCGCCCACCTCGTCCCTCGCTCGTCCTACGTCGACGCGAACAGCAAGCTCAGTGCCGGCCGTTCCGCGTCGTACGTCGCCGGACCGGCGATCGGTGGCGCTCTGGTCCAGGCGTTGACCGCTCCCGTCGCCGTCGCCGTCGACGCTTTGACGTTCATGGCGTCCGCGGCTCTGGTCGGTCGGGTATCGATCGGCGAACCGCCAGTAGCTCACGACCAAGCGGCCGCCTCGCTGCTTCGGCGTATCAGGGAGGGACTGGGTTTCGTCACCCGCCACCCGGTGCTGCGGGCGAGCCTGGGATGCGCGGCGACCGTCAACTTCTTCACCTTCGTCGCAGGCAGCGGGCTGATCGTGTTGTTTGCCAGCCGAAACCTCGGACTGACCGCAGGAGCCATCGGTTTTGCGTTCGGGATCGGCGCCTCCGGTTCGCTTGTTGGCGCGGTAGTCGCACCGAAGTTCTCGCGGAGACTCGGTGTGGGCCGCAGCATCGTCGTGGGCGCCGTGCTGTTCCCGGCACCGATCGCCGTCGCCGCTGCTGCGGGCGGCCCCTTGTGGGCTCGTGCCGGAGCCTTGGCTGTGGCCGAGTTCCTCTCCGGAGTCGGCGTCATGCTGTTCGACGTCAACCTCAACTCCTTACAGGCGAACGTGATCCCGGATGGCATGCGCAGTCGAGTCGCCGGTGCGTACAGCACGATCAATTACGGCCTACGCCCTGTGGGCGCCGTCCTTGGCGGCTTCCTCGCCACGCTCATCGGCCTCCGGGCAACCCTCCTCATCGGGGCAGTAGGCGGAGCGCTGTCCCCGCTCTGGTTGCTGCCCTCGCCGATTCCACGCATCCGCTCCCTGGATGCGGACCAGGCAGCGGCTCCGGAGAGCGACTCGGACGCGCGGCCACGCACCACCACAGCTCCATCTGTGCAACCAGCTGCACGAGGCAAGGTGTTCCGGGACCGTCGCGAAACCGGGTAGCCGTTCGGACCCAGCTCTGCATACGTTCGGCCGCATGGCTGACGACTGCTTCGCGCATCCACGACTCGCCGCGGTCTACGATCCACTCGACCCCGACCGCAGCGACCTCAATGCGTATCTGAGAATGGCAGACGAGTTCGGGACTCGACGAGTACTGGACATCGGTTGCGGCACGGGGGTGTTCGCGCTTCTCCTGGTCGAGCGCGGGATCGAGGTCGTAGGCGTGGATCCCGCCCAGGCGTCCATCGACGTCGCCCGGACCAAACCGGGAAGTGGACAAGTGCGGTGGATCTGCGGCGATGCGACAAACCTTCCACCGCTGCAGGTTGACCTTGCGACGATGACAGGAAACGTCGCCCAGGCCATCGCTGACCCGCAGACGTGGCAGAAGACTCTCCGCGGTGCCCACGAGGCGCTGCGGCCTGGCGGGCGCCTGATCTTCGAAACGCGTGATCCGTCCAGACGCGCTTGGGAGGAGTGGACCCGCGAGGAGTCCTACCGCGTAGCAGAGATTCCAGGCGTCGGCTCCGTCGAGAGCTGGGTTCAGCTGATTGAGGTGAGCGGGCCTCTGGTGACGTTCCGCTCGACCTACAGGTTTGCTGTGGACGGCCAGGTGCTGACATCGGATTCGACGCTGCGCTTTCGAGAGCGGGACGAGGTCGAGAAGGACTTGGACGCGCACGGATACGTGGTGGACGGCATTCGCGATGCGCCCGACCGCCCAGGAAGGGAGTTCGTCTTCCTGGCGCGACGCCTGTGACCTTCGGTGATCCATGCGCCCTCTCGTACCTACCCGGCAGGGTGACGCTCCCGGGTGGCCTCGGCTTTCCGCATGGGCGCGCAGTGACCGCCACCGCCGAAGGCCGCCCCCTTCGTGCGCCCCGGCCTCATCCGCGACGGCGGTCCGCGCGGAAGACAGAGTGAACCGCTCACGTGATTCGAGGAGGCCCGCCATGTCCGGACACCAGATGCCGGCCACGGAGTCGGTGTGGGACTATCCGCGTCCACCCGCCCTGCTGCGCGAGACGCGGCGGATCACCGTCGAATGCGGCGGGGATGTCGTGGCCGACACCACCAAGGCGCTGAAGATCCTGGAGACCAGCCACCCGCCGGTCTTCTACGTGCCGCCGGACGACGTCCGTACCGACCTGCTGCGTGCGGCCCCACGGCGCAGCTGGTGCGAGTGGAAGGGCAGCGCCGAGTACTGGGACGTCGTCGTCGGCACCGACATCCGCCCGCTCGCGGCCTGGAGCTACCCGGCGCCCCGTCCTCCCTACGAGCTGCTCATCGGCCATGTCGCCTTCTACGCCGGGAGAGTCGACCGCTGTACCGTCGGCGGTTGCACTGTACTGCCGCAGGAGGGCGATTTCTACGGCGGCTGGATCACCCCCGAGGTCAAGGGGCCGTTCAAAGGCGGCGGCCACACCCACGGCTGGTGAGCCGCTCCGATGCGCAGTTCTGACGACCGGTGGCGGTAGCCCGAGCGGTACGCTCCGGCCTCGGTAATGTCACGGGTCGTCGAGAAGCGAGCGGTACTGCCGGGTCGCCCCCTCCGCCCAGCAGCGCTTGTCGCAGTGGCGGGCCCGCCGTGGTGGTGGGGGGAGTCGAGGGCGGCCGCTGACCCTCCCTCCCGAGACCCGGGGGCGTCCCGCCCGGTACCTGGAGTGGGACGGCCGGGACAGCCCTCCAGGCGGCGCAACCGCAGTCGGGCAGGTAGCGCCGACCAGGTGTGGAGGCACACCTGGATCCTCCTCTCCCTCACACGTATCTGTCGCTCCCGCCACCCTCGCGGCTAACACCCAAGGTGATTGACGCGACAAGTAGTGTTGTAGTGTCAAGCCATGCGCGTCCTCATGTTCTCCAACCCGCTGCTGGGTCATCTGCTGCCGATGCTCCCGCTGGCGCGGGCCTTGCGCGAGCGGGGTCACACCGTCGCCTTTGTCACGGCCGGGCATCTGGAATCCTCCGTCGAACCCCATGGTTTCGCTCTGATCTCCGCGGGCCCGACAACGGAGACCGCGGTCGCCGAGGTGATCCGTCGCCTCGGCACGGACTGGCTGAGGAACGGATCTCCGGATGGCGCCGCGGAGTTCTTCGCCGGAGCCCGGATCGATCTCGGCGCGGGCGAGGCACTCGCCGGTGCGCGCGCGTGGGCGCCCGACTTCATCGTTTCGGAGCACTGTGACTTCGTAGGACCACTCGTCGCCGCGGCATTGAAGGTCCCGTCCGCGGTGATGGCCATCGACCCGACGCTGGAACCAGAACTTCTCGTAGCGCTGGCCGCGACCGCGCACGCCCGCTATCTCGAGCACGGCCTCGAGGCACCGGCCCACGCGCCTTCGGGCCAGTGGCTGCTTGACCTGTGTCCACCCTCCCTCCAACGCGGTGGTGAACTGCCGCGCCTCAACCGCATGGCGCTGCGGCCCGAACCCCATCGGGCCCCCGCGGGGTCGTCCCCCGCGCCGCGCGCAGCGCTCTCCGGTCGGCCTCGGGTTCTGGTCAGCTTCAGCACCGCCATGAACGCACCGGATCGGCTCGGCTCCGTGCTCAGGTCACTCAGCTCTCTGGACGTCGACCTCGTGGCGACGGCCTCGGGCGGCGTGCCCATCGACAGCACCGGGCTGGACCCGGACCGGGTCGAGCTGGTCACCTTCCTGCCCGCCGCGGAGTTGCTCGAAGGAGTATCGGCCGTCGTGCACCACGGAGGTTCCGGCACCACGTTCGGCGCGGCGGCACGCGGCATTCCCGCGGCAGTGGTGCCGGGCATGCCCGGCCAGCAGCGTCAGGCGGCCCGCATCGAGGCGGCGGGAGCCGGACTGGCCCTGCCGATGGGGGACGAGACCACTCCGGAAGCCGTCACCGTCGCGGTCGAACGGCTCCTGGCCGAGCCCACCTTCACGGCCGCCGCTCACCGACTGCGTGACGAGATCGCCGCGATGCCCTCAGCGGGGGAGGTCGCCGACCAGCTCGTCGCCTCGGTCCGCTGACCGACGGCAGGTGGGATCCGCACCGCTCGTCACACCGGTTTCTGTCCGTGCAGGGGAAGGGTGAGCCGTGCGAGCGGTGCGCGGCTTCCGCCCTGCAAAGACCTACCAAGGGGCCGACATTCGCCTTCGGGCGGTGGTGAGGAAGGGTGGGGCCGCAGTCTGCTCGTAGGCGCACGTCGCGAGGCCGTGGGGCTCCCGGATTCCGTGCTCCGCTCCGCCCCGGCGGCCGCCCGAACAGGGCCGCCGGCGCCGGCCGGCTTCCGCTCCTGTGACACCCCTGACCGGCCGGTGCCCGACTTCGTGGTCACCGGCCGGTCGTGTGTCGGCGCGCCCTCGGCCCGTCGAGGTGGGCCGAGGGCGCCGGCCTGTTCCTACTTGGCCGTCAGGAACTCCTTCGCGGCGAGCGGTCGGTCGACGATGCGGATGTCACCGAGGTTGCCGTGGAAGACGACGTCGACGGCACCGGCGTACTCGTGGCCGCCTACCAGCCAGGGCAGTCCGAGCGAGGTGAGGCCGACCGAGAGTCTGTTCGGGTTGTCGACGACCGGCGCACCCTCGACGTACAGACGCGTGAAGCGGCCGTCGTTGACCACCGCCAGGTGCCACCACTTGAGCTCCACCAGGCCGTGACCCCAGTTGGTCGTCGGGTAGGTGTCGTTCGTCGGGTAGTGGTTGAACTGCGGCTCGCGGCCGTTGTTGGTGATGGCGAACTGGGCCAGCGGCTCGTTGGGGTCGGTGTTCTTGCCGTGCTTGCCCGCGGCCCCGGCGGAGCCCCGGCGGCTGAGGAACGAGGCGTTGCCGTTCTTCCCGGCGTCCCAGTCCAGCGGCATCCTGACGAACGCCTCGATCGTGTAACCACGCCGGAACGTCTCGGAGTTCAGGGGGGCCGTCGCACCGGTGGTCAGGTACGCGCCGTGCACGGGGTTGCGTCCGCCGGCGAACTGCAGGCTGGCGTGGCCGGGCTGGTCGGGGTGGTGGTCGGCCGACCAGGTCAGCGCGTCGGCCGCGGTCCCGGGCACGCTCACCACGGTCAGGTCGTTGCCCTTGCCGGACAGGTCGCGGATCCGCTGCCCCTCGGAGAGGGCCGTACCGGGCGCGCCCTGGCCGTCGAAGCGCCAGTACGCCAGCGTGCCCTTCACCAGCTCTCGGGAGGCCGGTCGCGCCGGTCGCACCGGAATCGGGTCGAATCCGGAGAATCGCTTCTCGAAGTCGATCGGCACCGAGAAGTTGTCGACCGGGCCGCTCACCCGGGCGAGTTCGGCCGCCAGCGCGTTGCGGGACTCGGGTTCCTGGGCGAGGATCCAGGGGTTGATCGTCTCGACGTCGATCGTGTTGCGGGCCAGGTCGAAGTGGTACAGGCGGATCATGCCGCCGCCGCCGAAGTACCGGTTCTGGTAGTTGGCGATGTGCAGGTGCACGTCGTTGCCGGCGGCGTTCTTCTTGGTGGTGCGGGCCGGCGGCCAGTAGTGGCCGTTGACGGTCAGGAACACCTGGTCGTTGTCCTCGACCAGCTTGTCCCAGACCGTCTGGCCGTGGTCGGAGAGGCCGGCGTTGTCCTCCGGGTCCCCGGACTCGTACGGGAAAACGTTGTCATCGTAGTTCGACCACACCATGTCGTGCGTCGTGAGGATCACGGGCATCTTCGGGTGGGCCTTGATGACCTCGTCGGCCCACGCGAAGCCCTGGTCGGTGGTGCGCCAGTCCAGGGCCAGCAGCAGCCAGGAGCGGCCGGCCGCCTGGAAGATGTGCGCGGTGTTGTACCCGGTCTTGTCCGCGCCCGCGAACGTCTTCGAGTGCCTGAACCTGCTAGGGCCCATGGTCTGGAGGTACGTCGTGTCGCCGCGGGTGTCATCGCCGCTCAGGTCGTGGTTGCCCGCGACGACGCTGTAGGCGGCGCCGTGCGCGTCCAGCAGTGCGAACGCCTTGTCGACCTGCTCGAACGACGACGGGTCGGCGTCCTGGGTCATGTCACCGAGGTGGGCCATGAACACGATGTTGAGATCGGGGTTCCCGCTGTTGTTGATGATGTAGCGGAAAGACTCCTCCTGCGGAGTCCGGTCCACGCTGTCCTGGCTGCCCCAGTACATGAACTGGGTGTCCGGCATGACGGCGAGGGTGAACTGGAGGGACGTCGGATCCGGATTCCACTTCCCGACCTTGCCGGGCTTGACCGCCTCCGCGGCGAGAGCGGGCGACGCACCGAGCACGGACGCACCGGTCCCCGTCACCGCCGCCCCAGCACCGGCGAGGGCCGCGTTGCGCAGAAATCCTCGACGGCTGTGACCGGTCGAGTCGTGGGTGTGGTTGTCACCATCAGTGCACATGAAAGCTCTTTCAGAGTGTTTGATCATGCAATGAACAAGCTAGACAGATGCTCGGCGGGCCGGGCGGACGAGAGATGGCCATCGACCGTCAGGCACTTGGCGACTGTCGAACGCTCAGGTCATGTGGTGACCGGGGAGCGTTTTTCCGATGAAGGCGCGGTGGCGGCCCGCTTGCGGCATCCTGGGCGACGGCGGGTGCTGGATCGGGCGGCCTCGACGGGCGTCGACCATGGCCGCGCCTGCGCGATGAGCCGCCTTCAGCTCAAGTGAGCGTGGATGCCGCCGAGGTGGCGAGAGGTCTCCAACCGTCCGCGCTCCCGTGAAGAGGGATCCCTCGTGAGCAACGAAGAACCCGTCGCCGTGGGAGTCGTGGTCAGTGGCGGCTGCCGGGCTGTTCCGGCGCGGCATACCCCCTCAACACCTTCACACTTTCGTAGCTGTCCGGCTACGTATTTCCGTGCATCAACCACATATGATGATTGCATCGTCAATCAAATTTCCCGTGGCGGCTTTGCCGCGGGGTGCCTCGGTCATGGGGCGCGCGCCCGGCAACGAGGCCGGTGCGGGTGCCTCGTCCCTTGATCTTCGACGACGGCCTTCCGGACTCCTTGTCCGGGTGGGCCGCACGCGTTGGAACAGGTTCACCGGCAGGTGGCCGGTCAGTTGTCCCGACCGGCCGTCGAGGGCTCCGGCACACGTGCTCCTTGCCGGCGACCTGATCAGCGGTGCGCTCAACCACTTTCAACTTCTGAGTTCCGACAAAGGATCAAGCACGTTGCACAAGAGGAAAACGCGGCGGAGAGTGTTCGTCGCCATCGCGGTCGGCACGCTGGCCGCGGGCGGCCTGGCCGTTCAGCCACTCACCGCGCTGGCCGACACCGGCGGCACCGCGAACAGCTCTCTCGACACACGCCAGCAGGACTTCACCTCGGCGGCCGCCGAGTACCACGTTCCGACGAGCGTCCTGCTCGGTCTGGCCTACCAGGAGTCCGCCTGGGAGTCGCACGGGGCGCAGGTCAGTGCGGACGGCGGCTACGGGCCCATGCACCTCACCGACGTGACCCCGGCCATGATGGCCACGGGCGACGCGGGCGCGGTCGGGCGCAGCGACCTGAAGTCGATGGCCGCGAACCCGGCGTTGCACACGCTGCAGGCCGCCGCCAAGCTGACCGGTCTGTCCGAGGACGAGCTGCGCAAGGATCCCGCGGCGAACATCCGGGGCGGCGCGGCCCTGCTGGCCTCCTACGAGAAGCAAGTCGTCGGCGGCGCTCCAAAGGACGCGTCCCGGTGGTACGGCGCCGTCGCGCGCTACAGCCAGGCGTCGCACAAGCAGGACGCCAAGGTCTTCGCGGACCGCGTGTTCTCCACCATGCGCAGCGGCAAGGGCGTCACCACCAAGGACGGCCAGCGGGTCCGGCTCGCCGCGACCCCCTCGGTGAACCCCGCTCTCGCCCAGGTGGACCGGCTCCATCTGAAGAACGCGGCGACCGCCGACACCGAGTGTCCGCCGGCCGTGCCGTGCACCTTCGTGCCCGGTTCCCAGGCGGGACTGCAGGTCTCCAACCGCCCGGCCAACGGCATCAAGATCGACACCATCGTCATCCACGACCTGGAAGGCACGTACGACTCCGGCGTCGCCAGTCTGGCCAACCCGGCCAACGGCGTGTCGACGAACTACGTCATGCGGTCCTCGGACGGCGCGGTGACGCAGATGGTGCCCACGAAGGACATCGCCTTCCAGGCGGGCGACTACTCCACGAACCTGCACTCCGTAGGCATCGAACACGAGGGCTACGCCGCGCAGGGCGCCACCTGGTACACGGAAGCCCAGTACCAGTCCACGGCCTACCTCGTGCAGTACCTGGCCCACCGGTTCGACATACCGCTGGACCGCCAGCACATCCTGGGCCACGACGACGTCGCGGGGCCGAGCCTGTCCGGCGTCCGCAACCAGCACTGGGACCCGGGTCCCAGCTGGGACTGGGACCACTTCATGAAGCTGGTCGGCGCGCCGCTCAGCGGGATACGCGCCACCGCTCCCGTGGGCTCGGTCGTCACCATCGACCCCGTCTTCGACACCAACGTGCAGACGGTCCGGGTGTGCCCGGCCGACGACCCGACCGGTGCGACCCCCTCCTGCACGGAGCGGGACCAGAAGTCGAACTTCGTCTACCTGCGCACCGCCCCGGACGCGTCGGCCCCGCTCTTCGGGGACCAGGCGATCCACGGCACGGCCGCGGGCACCGACGAGATCAGCGACTGGGGCAGTACCGCGCAGGCAGGCCAGCAGTTCGTCGTCGCCGATGAGCAGGGCGACTGGACCGCCATCTGGTACAGCGGCGCCGAGGTGTGGTTCTACAACCCCGACGGCCGGAACACCAAGCAGGTCTACGGCGTGAAGGTCATCAAGGCCGCCGGCACCGGACCGGTGTCCGTCTACGGGACGAGCTACCCGGACGCTTCGGAGTACCCGGCCGGTCTGGGCGCCTCGGCGCAGGCCCCCATCAGCGGGTACGGCATTCCCGCCGGTCAGGCGTACGTCGCCACCCAGGCGCCGTTCGCGACGGTCGACTACTTCAAGACCAGCGGCACGGTCGTGACCGGTGCGAAGACGATGTACACGATCCAGTTCAACCACCGCGTGGCCCTCGTGTACTCCGGCGACGTCACCGCGATCACCGCGGTGCATCACTGGGAGGACGGGGCAACGGGCTGACAGTCCCCGCGCCCTCGGCAGCGGTGGGGTGGAGCGGGTCCCGGACCCGCTCCACCCCACCGGCATGTCGGTGACTCGGCGGGACTGGAAGGCGACTCGGAGGGCCTGTCGGCTCATTCACGAGACAGCTTGCCGCGCGGACAAGGCCGCCCGGGGGTACGGACGTACTCCTTGCCGTGATTCGGGGTAGGCGGTGTGGCACCCGACGGAAGGATCGTCATGACCACCTACGTGATCACCGTGCCCGGTACGTTCACCGCCGGCGTCGACGACGCGGCCCGGCAGCGGCTTGGGCGGGCGCTGCGGCCCGCGGATCCGCACGGCACCAGAATGGGCAGCGCCGAGGACCTGGACGTGCTCGCCGTCAACGACGACAACACCTTCGCTCTCCGGCTCACCGTGGAAGCCGACAGCAACGCCGACGCGGAGCGCGAGGCGAGGCGGCTCGCGGACACCGCGCTGCGGGACGCCGGGCTCGACGCGGACGGCGTGCCGCTCGGCCCCGCAGTGATCACCGGAATCGACTCCGAGATCGCCTGACCTGCCGCGGACCGGCCGGCCCGCCGCGCGCCCGTGCGGTGGTGGCCGGCCGGGTGCGTGCTCCAGTTCGCCGTGCTGCCCGAGGCGAACCGCGTCTGTCATGCTGTGCGCCTCATGGAGAGAGGTGACGCGTGTCCGACCCGATCGCCGGATGGATCTGGAGCCGCAACCTGCGAGCCTTCCTCGAGCTGCTGTCCCGCTACGTCGGATACGACTTCGACGAAACCGACTGGCAGGCCATCGAAGCCGGCGTCCAGGAGACCGACGACGAGGTATCCGGCAGCTGGTACAGGTATGCCGTGGTCGGCACGAACGCGACCGTGCAGGTTGCCCTCGCGCGAGCCGTCGGCGGCGAGGAGGTCTCTGTCAGCGTCACCGGAGCTGAGACACCTGAGCTTCAGCTCCGCACGGACACACTCATGTCCGCCTTCGCCGGCATCTGACCGACCGGCTTGACGCGACTCCCGTGCCCGTCGTCACCACTTCCGGACCTCCATCGCGGGGTGAGTGTGTCCCCCAGGGGCTGCCGGTGCGGCGGGTCAGCGCCCGCGCAGTAGGTCGGCGGCCCGCTCGGCGATCGCGTACACGGTGGCGTTGGTGTTGCTGGAGGGAATGGACGGGATCACGGACGCGTCGGCGACACGCAGCCCGTCCAGCCCGTGGACGCGCAACGCGGAGTCCACGACGGACACCTCGTCCTCGCCCATCATGCAGGTGCCGACAGGATGGCAGTACGAGCCGAAGTGCCGACGGGCGAAGTCGCTGAGCGACCGCGCGTCCACCGCGTTGAGTCCGGGGCTCACCTCTTCGATGCCCCACTCCGCGAGGGCGGGCGACCAGGCGATTCCGCGTGCCGCCTTGATCCCGGACAGCACCACCCGCAGGTCCTCCTCCGCGGCGAAGTAGTTCGGGTCGATCAGCGGCGGCGCGTACGGATCCGCCGAGGTGATGCGCAGCGTGCCACGGCTCGCCGGGCGCATGGGGGAGACGCCGATGGTGAAACCGTTGCCGGCCGGTCCGTCCCTTGGTGAATCAGTGGTCGCGCTTTGAGCGTAACACTGGTTCAAACCGATGGTTCGGTGGATTTGGTACCGTTGATTCATGAGCGTGGACATGATGGACGACCGCAACCCGGAGGCGCTGACGCGCAAGATCGTCCTGGCCGCTGCGGACGTACTGGAGAAGGACGGCCTCGAAGCCATGTCCGTGCGGGCGGTGGCGGCGCGCGCCGACGTCTTCCCGCCGACGATCTTCAGGGTCTTCAAGGACAAGGACGGCTTGCTGGAGGCGCTGGCCGACTACGGCTTCGAGCGGTATCTCCGGTCCAAGAGCCGGCTGCCCCAGAGCGACGACCCGGTGGCCGACCTGCGAGCCGCCTGGGACCTGCACGTCGAGTTCGGGCTGATGCAGCCCGCCTACTACGCCCTGGTCTTCGGACCTTCGCGCTCGGGAGGGCTGTCCCGCGCCGGTCGCAAGGCCGTCGCCGAACTGCAGCGCATGATCACGCGCGTCGCCGTGACCGGTCGTCTGCGCATGACCGTCGAGCGGGCCACGGCCGTGATGCACGCGGCAGGCGTCGGCGTGGTCTCCACCCTCATCAGCACTCCGCCCGAGCAACGCGACCCGGGTACGGCCCAGGTGTCCCGCGACATGGTCCTCGACGCCATCACCGCATCCGCCGCCGAACCGGAGATCACCGGGACGCCGGGCAAGGCGGCCGGTCCCGCCATGGCGCTGCGCGCCACCCTCGCCGACGACGCGGAACTCCCGCTCAGTCCCGGCGAGAAGCTGCTCCTCCTGGAACTGCTCAACCGGCTGGCCGACACGGGGACGGCCACCGGCTGACCCCGGACCACCGTCTCCGCGCCCGTCGTCTCTCACCGGACCGGGGCGGGCCCGTCGGCGGTCCGCCACAGGATCACGGAGTGGCGCCCCGGTCGAGGGACTTGGCGAACGACGTGACCGCGGCCCGTGCCGCCTGCTCCACGAGACCGATGCCGTGCTGCTCCGTGTCGGCGCCGTTCATCAGCACGGCCACGTAGAAGATCCGGCCGTTCTTCTCTATCCGGCCGATGCTGTTGACGTCCCACAACGAGGTCTGGCTCCTTTGCAGCCAGCCGTTCTTGAGGGCGGTGGACGTGCCGGTGTCCGCCGCCGCCGACACGCCCCAGTCCTGGTCCGTCGCGATGTGGGACATCAAGTGCCGCACGGTGGCCCGGGAAGCGGCGTCGAGCGGCGAGACGCTCCCGAACACGTCCTGCAGCAGGCGGACCTGGTCCGCGGCGGTGGTCTGGGTCAGGCCCCATACGGTGCCTTCACCGCCCTTGGTCTGCTTCAGGCCGAGACGTTCGTTCGCCTTGTCCAGACCGCCGGCCCGCCCGATGGTGGCCCACAGGGTGCTGGTGGCGTCGTTGTCGCTGTTCTCCACCATGGCGGTGGCCAGGTCGTGTTCGCGGGCGGTGAGTTCCCGCCTGTCGTCGGCGGCCCACTTCCGGGTCCGCTCGTCCAGGAGCGCGACCGACATGCCGCCGCCCCCGAGCTGCGACGTGACGGGAGCGAGGGGCCCCGCGAGGTTCCGGGCGCCGGCGGGCGGGGCAGCGGAGGCCGGGGGCGTGGAGGCCAGCGGTCACTCAGCTCTCCTGGGGGTCTGTTCCGAACGGTGTCCGGGGCCTGGCATCCGGCCGGCGCGTGCCCGGCCGCCGCCGCGCCGCGGCCGCCCTCCCCTGCCGGTTCCGGGGTGGCGCACGGCTACCCGGACCGGCCCTTCATCATGCCCTCACCTCGCTGCCCAAACACGTCATCTCCGGCGACGAGGACGACACCTGGACGGCGGCGCAGCCGGAGGACATGGCCATCCGGCTGCGAGCCCACCGGACCGTGCTGGCCGGCACCGGGCATTCGCCGAACCTCCAGCGTCCCGCCGAGACGGCCGGTGCCCTGATCGGCTTCTGGTCGGGCGTGCGCCGGGACGGCGGAGACGCAGGCCCTGCGCCGCATCAGCACGAGCGGGCCGCCGGAGCGTAACCGGACGGCAGGTCGGCATCCGGCATTCGTGCGGTGCGGGGCGTTGCGGTGCGGGGCGTTGCGGTGGCGCGGGCGGGGCATGACGTGACTCACACACCCGTGAACGAACCTTTGGCCCCCCGGAGATCCGTGTCGTTGGCAGAGGCACGACTTCACGATGCGGAGGTTTCATGCCAACCCCAGTGGCCCCAACGGATCCTCCGTCCGCCGTCGCCGGTCCGCTCGCACCGGGCGAACACTCCTTCCGGCTGGGCGGCATCACGCAGCGCTATCACGTGCACGGGACCGGACCGGTGTGCGTCGTCCATCCCGGAGGACCCGGCCTGTTCTGGGACCACCTGCGGGTCCCCGCCTTGGAACGCCACCTGACCATGGTCTACGTCGAGCCCATCGGCACCGGCGGATCGGGACGTCTGCCCTCGCATCCGCACGGCTACACCCGCGACCGTTACAGCCGCTTCCTGCAGGTCCTCATCAACCGTCTGTCCACGGGGATGGTCCATCTTCTCGGACACGCCGACGGAGCACTGGTGGCCGCCCACCACGCCCTGCAGCGGCCGGAGCGCCTGGCGGGCGTCATCCTCTACGAAGGAACGCCGGAACCCGGTCCCGAACAGGGCCTCCCGGACGGCGGGCGGCGGGCCGCGTACATCTCGGGGCTGGACGAGGACCTGCGCCCGCTGCGCGCCGGTGTTCCACCGGGGTTGGCGGCGGTGAGGCTCCCGACGCTGGTCATCACGGGACGGAACACGTCCGGCGACGCGTACCGCCGGGCACGGGAGCTGCACGAGGCCGTCCCGGGGTCGCGACTGCGGACCGCCGGATCCGAAGTGGCGCACATCGAGGAACCGGGCCGCTTCAGCCGGATGGTGCACGACTTCGTCCTCGAGACGATCGCCCACGACGTCAGGGCCGACCGCTCCCTCCCGGGCGTCGGAAGGGCGTGAACCTTCCGGGTTCCGCGATGCGTGTGGGGAGTGCGGGCATACGCAGGGTCCCGGGCTCGACAGTGCCGCCTTGGAGACGATGGTATTTTCCATGCGCCTTGTAGTTGTAGGCGCAACTAAAATGGATCAGCCGTGTGCGCAGCGGAAACGCCTGGTCGCTGTCATCCGTCCCGTCCGTGGTGTTTCTCCACGCCGAACAGCGAAACCGAACAAGTGGCCGGTCCACTTTTGGTTGCGCAGAAAATTAAAGATGATCGTCCGGGGGAACACACGGCAGGCTATGCGCCGGAGATCCCGCTCTCCCCGGGCTGGCTGAGGGTGTACATCACGGAGCGCCGCTGCCGGTGCCGCTGGACCCGGCCCTTGGCCACCAGCGACTCGAGCGTGTTCCGTACGACCTGGGGTGTCGGCGCCCGGTCGGGGTGCTTCTGCAGGAACTCCTCTCGCAGCTCCCTGGCCAGGCAGGGCTCGCCGTGGTCGCCGAGCAGCTCGATCAGGAGATCTACGAGCAGGGGCTGGTGCGCCTTGCCCTTCACCTCGGACGATGTGCCCGTGACCTGGCCCCTGGCGTGGGCGGCGGCGGGTGAACGCCGCTGCTTGCGTGGCGCGGACCGGCTCTGCGCCTGCACGGCCGGGCGCGACGCGTCCGACGGGTTCTCGTAGCGTTCGGCGAGAGTCAGAATGTCCACCAGCAGGGACTCCTCCTGCTGCAGCTTCGAGATCTCCTCGATGAGTTCCCGCTGCCGTTGGCGATTCTCCTCGAGATCCGACGCGGCCTGTTCCGCATACCGCGATCGGAGCGTGCCGGCTGACTGGCTGGTCACTACCGTTCACTCCCTCTCATCAATCACGCTGCGCATGCTATCCAGATCGGTGGGGATATGCGCGGCCCTCGTCCTGACAGCCCGCCGACATGGCAGCTCACATGCACGGGAGAGGTGTGAGCCGAGGGGCACACGCGACGGGTATGCTCCTTGCCCTGCGCCGGTGTTGCTCGTCATCCGGGCGGGGCCGTGTCGGTCCGCTGCGCGGATCACGATTCACATGTGTTTCCGTCCGGCGGCCGTCGTGACGCGTGCGCCCTACCCCGGAACGCACCCGCGCACGTATCCAAGCGGAGCCACCGCCGCCCGTCCCGTACGGCGTGCGGCGGTTTTCACAGTCAGGGGAGAGATCCGATGTTCAGCATCACCGTCCGTGATCACATGATGATCGCGCACAGTTTCCAGGGCGAGGTCTTCGGGCCCGCTCAGCGGCTGCACGGGGCTACGTTCCTCGTGGACGCCACGTTCCGACGCAGCGAGCTGGACGACGACAACATCGTCGTCGACATGGGTCTGGCCGGCACCGAGCTCCGTTCGGCGATCGACGACCTCAACTACCGTAATCTCGACGACAAGGAGGAGTTCAAGGGGGTCAACACCTCCACGGAATACCTCGCGGCACTGATCGCCGACCGTCTGGTCGACCGTATCCACCAGGGTGCGCTCGGGAAGAACGCGCTCGGCATCTCGCAGGTCGCGGTCACCCTGCACGAGTCGCACGTCGCCTGGGCCAGTTTCGAACGCTCCGTGTGACGTGCGCGTCGTGTGACGTGCGCTCCGTGTGAGGCGGTGCCGTCCCGGACGGCGCTTCCGCGGCACGTCGGCGTCACAAGTACGGCAGTCTTCGGAAACTCCTGTCTGTCTACAGTGCGCGGGCCGAGGTTGTTTCCCGCCTCGTATCACCACGTATGACAGAGAACCAGGACGGCTCGGAGAACGATGGCAACGCCCCCCACGACAACAACCTGTTCGGATCTTCTCGGGGTCATCATGAGGGAGTATCGGGACGGGTTGGTCTCGTACGCGGAGCGGATGCTGGGGGACCGGGGGCTCGCCGAGGACATCGTGCAGGAGACGATCATCCGGGCATGGCGGAACATGGACCGCCTGCTCGGGACGGAGGGTTCGGTGAGGGCTGGCTCTTCACCGTCACCCGTCACCTGGTGGTCGACTGGGTGCGCAAACCGCACCGGCGCAAGGAGGTCGTGGGCGGCACGTACCACGATCCGCCTTCGGGGACCGAGCACATGGAGGCGGTGCACCACATCATGGTGGCCAAGCCCACGCTGAACAGGCTGTCGCCGGAGCACCGGGCGGTCCTCGTCCATCTCTACCTCTGTGACCGCACGATCAAGGAGACGGCCGACATCCTCGGCATACCGGCGGGCACGGTTAAGTCACGCCAGCACAACGCCCTGCGCAGACTCCGCGGCACGTCCCCGCCGAGGCGCTCGCCTAGCCGAGGCGTGTCGCCGGTGTGCGGCCTCTCGCGACCTAGCGGCCGTGCCGTCGCGGGGTCATCTCCAGTGCCGACGTCAGCTGCTGCCGGAGCGTCTCGCCGTACGGATCGTGGCGCCGGTCCTGGGCCAGGACCGGCAGCAGGTTCCGCTCGGCGGTTGTCCACGCGAAGGCGTCGGCGCGTCCGCTGAACTCCTGTCGCAGCACGCCCGCGTCGTCCGTGCGGCGGACGGGGGATCTGCGTTCCGTACGTGGGTGCGCACTGCCGTGCTCGCGTGTCGTGCCCGCTCGCCGGAGCCGCGCCCGCGCCGTCCTCAGGTCACACGTACGGGCACCCCGGCTGAGCACACGTATGACGGCGTGCGACTTCTCACAGCTGCGACTTCTCACCGCCGCCGAGGACGTCGCCCGGGCCGCCTGTGCGAGAGGGTGCTCGGCAGTCCACCTCTGTGGCCGTGGACGACAGCGGTGTTCACCGCCCGGCAACCGCATCCCAACGACCTGGGTCACGCACGCCAGCCGCACCCGCGACGGGTGTCGTCACGTCGACGGACGACGGTGAGGCCGCCGGGGGCTCCGTGGCGCCGCCGAAGCGTCGGAGTCTCCGTGACGCGACTGGTGCTCCGGAGACCCCGTGGTGCGGCCGGTGCTTTCCCGGTTCCCCGTAGGGGGACAGCAGCCGACACCGTGCCACCGGTCCGCCAAGACCTCATCCGGTGTGTTCGCGCGCTCCGTACCCCCACCTGCCCCGTCCGACCCTTGAGATGGGCACCCACGGGTCCGCTCCGCCGGGAAAGGATCGCCCATACTGCAGTGCACGAGGTTCGCCGGGCAGCCCACGGCGTACCCCAGCGACATTCATACGCGGAAGGCTCAGACACGGTGACGACCGTCGCATACCAGGGGGAACCCGGGTCCAACTCCTCGACCGTGGCGCGCCGGTTGTATCCGGCGGGCCGGGAGCTGCCCTTCACCGGTTTCGAACAGGCCCTTGACGCCGTCACCCTGGACGCCGCCGACGTCGCGGTGATCCCCGTGGACAACTCCGCGGCCGGACGGGTCGCGGACGTGCACCATCTGCTACCGGAGTCGGGGCTGTTCATCATCGCCGAGTACTTCCTGGCGATCCGGTTCGACCTGATGGGGGTGCCCGGGACCACACCCGACCAGGTGGAGTTCGTCCGCAGCCACGTGCACGCGCTCGGGCAGTGCCGGAAGGTGCTGCGGGAGGGCGGCTGGCGCACCCTGGTGTGCGACGACACGGCCGGGGCGGCTCGTGAGGTGGCGGAGCTGAACGACCCCCGGCACGCGGCTCTCGCCCCGCCCGCCGCCGCGGAACTGTTCGGCCTCGACGTGCTCCGGTCCGGAGTCGAGGACGACCCCGACAACACGACCCGGTTCGTCGTGCTCTCCCGGGAGGCCGCGCCGCTGCCGCTCACGGCGGAACCGACGATGACGAGCCTGTTCTTCAACGTGCGCAACATCCCCAGCGCGCTGTACAAGGCACTCGGCGGATTCGCGAGCGGCGCCGTCAACCTCACCAAGATCGAGAGCTACCAGATCGGTGCCGGGCTGAACGCGAGCCGGTTCTACGCCGAGATCGAAGGACACCCCGACGAGCCCCGGGTCGAACTCGCCCTCCAGGAGCTGCGGTTCTTCTCGGACGAAGTACGCATCCTCGGGGTGTACCCCGCGCACGCCCACCGGTTGAGCGAACGCCAGGGCTGACGGGCGAGGCCGGCTGTCCCGCGGCAGGGGCTGCGTCAGGTCAGGACTGCGCCTGCGACGGGTGATCCCGCACACCGAGCAGGGCGCTGCAGTTGGGCCAGAGCGTGCTGAGCTGGGCCGGGTCGTTGTGCAGCTTGGCGAACAGCACCTGGCCCTCGGCCTGCGCGACCATGGAACGGGCGACACCGCTCGCGTCGGACGCCGTCACCTCATCCCGCTGCTGCGCCTCGGTGACGACCGCGGTGACCAGGTCCACCTGCGTCTCGAAGATGCTCTGCAGGCGCCGGCGTACGGCGTCGACCTGGGTGCTCATCTCCAGGGAGAGGTTTCCGAACATGCAGCCGAGGACCCAGCCGCAGCCCTCCTGGCCGGCCTGCTGACGTGTCCGCATGCCTTCGAACAACTGCCGCAGCCGCTGCAGGGGCTCGGCGTCGCCGTTCAGGACGGCCTCCCAGTCGAGGCGTTCCGTGGCCCACTGCTCGTCGATCACGGCGAGGGCGAGCGTTTCCTTCGACTCGAAGAAGTAGTAGAAGCTGCCCTTCGGGACGCCTGCCGCCTTGCAGATCTCGGCCACGCCGAGAGCCGAGTATCCACGCTGCTCGATCAGCGTCCGAGCCGCGGTGAGGATCTTGTGCTTGGCGTCACTCGTCCGTCCCATGCCAAAAGTATACGACCGACCGACTAGCGGCCCCGAGCCCTCGCGGCCCGCTCGCCGAGGCCCGCCACGGGCGGGGCGCGACCGGACTGACCGCCGGCATCCGAAGTGAACCTCGGGGGAGTGCGCACACGTCTCCTCCACGACGGTGCCGCACCTCCCGCGTCGACCCCGGGCCGCCCGGGGCAGGGGAGGAGGGATCCGCCACCGGGAGGGGCTTCGAGCCGGCCGTTCGGCATCGGGCCCGAGCCGGGCAGCGGATCCGCCGAGCTGCCGGACGTGGGGTTCCACCGTCGGAAGGTCCGAGTTGAACAGCACCAACCCAGTGCTCTCGATCCGTCGGTTCGAGCGGCAGGGCGGCCGAAAGACGGCGGCCGGGCTGCAGCAGACCGACGCCGTCGTCGTACGGCACGGGATCTGCGGCCGTCAGGACGGCGGCTTCGGTGGCCGCCCGGGATCGGCGCCCCTGCCGGAACTCGTCGCCGACCTGATGACCCTGAAAGGCGTCGTCGCGCGTACCGGCGCGGGCTCGGTTGTGGGCCTCCTGGTCCTGGTCCAGTGCCGCAGAGTCGTCCCGTCGCGCGCCCTGACCCTGACGCACGCGGTGGCCGTGGGCGTTCTCCTCGGAGTGCTGTCCAACACGGTGTCGTTGCACGCCTCGACCGGTGTGTTCGTCCAGTTCGTCCTGGGCACGGTGACCGCGTTCGCGGGTGTGCTGGTGGCCTACGCGCTGCGGTGGATACGGGTGGCCCGGCGGCGGTACGGCTTCTTCTGCGCGGCAGCCATGGCGCTGCTTCTGCTGACCGTGGCCGACGTGCTGCTCTCGCCGTCCCTCGGTGCCGAGGGGCTGGGATTCCACAACGTCGCCGGAGGTGTCCTCTCCGGGGTCGCGGGCGTCGCGCTGGCGGTGCCTTCGCTCACTCCATTTCGGCCGGATCGAGGACGGGCTCAACCGCGGAGCACCCCGGCGACAGGCATGGGCCGCGGCCCTGGGCCTGACGCTGACGCTGGTGTAACTCTACGTGGAGACCGTTCAAGTAGACGGTCGGTCGTCTATCATATCTTCACCAGTCATCCGTCCGAGGAAAGAGGTTGCACATGCGCGTGGAGATCTGGGCCGACATCGCCTGCCCCTGGTGTTACGTCGCCAAGGGGCGCTTCGAAGAAGGTCTCGCGGCCTTCCCGCACCGGGAGCAGGTGGAGGTCGTCCACCGGTCGTTCGAACTGAACCCCCAGGCGGAGAACGGCAGTGTGCCGATCATCGACGCGGTCGCGGCACAGTACGGACGCACCCGTGAGCAGCAGATCGAGAGGGAGGAGCAGGCCGCGGCCATGGCGCGCGCGGTGGGCCTCGGGTTCCGGATCGGCGGGCGTGTCTTCGGGAACACCTTCGACCTGCACCGGCTCATACACTTCGCCAAGACCAAGGGCCTGCAGGCCGAGTTGCTGGATCTCGCCTTCAAGGCGAACTTCGCGGAGGAACGCTCGGTGTACGACCGGCGGACGCAGCTCGGTCTCGCTGTGGAGGCCGGCCTGGACGAGGAGGAGGCGCGCGCGGTGCTCGACGATCCGGTTGCGTACGCCTTGGACGTCCGGGCCGACGAGCAGGCGGCGGCCGACCTGGGCGTCACCGGGGTGCCCTTCTTCGTGCTGGACCGGCGGTACGGCGTGAACGGCGCGCAGTCCTCGGAGACGTTCACCCGAACCCTCGAACAGGCCTGGCAGGACCGAGCGGCCGCTTAGGGGTACGGTACGGCCGTCTCACCGGGCGGTCGTCCCCCGGGCGCGGCCGACCGCCCCGGCGACAGGCGACGCGCTCTCCCAAATATTGCACAATCAAGTATATTGACCGGCGAAATCGGCCGCGACCGGTGAGACATCCGGCCGGGGCCACCGGGATCCCCGCGCACCGAAGGCCGCCGGTAGGAAGCGGCCGGAGCGTGCCGAGAGGGCTGCCGCAAAGACAGCGGCGAGGACAAAGGAGGACCCGGGGTGCCGGGCAAGAAGCACAATCCCTACGACGTCTGGTACCGCATGGCGGCCGCCATCGTGAGACCGGTGTTGTTCGTGCTCGTCAGGCGCCGGTGGCGCGGGCACGAACACATGCCCGCCGAGGGTGGGTTCGTCACCGCGGTGAACCACATCTCCTATCTCGACCCACTCACCTACGGCCACTTCCAGTACAGCAGCGGACGCCCGCCCCGGCTGCTCGCGAAGGCCTCCCTGTTCCGTGTCCCCTTCGTCGGCATGATGCTGCGCAGGACCGGGCAGATCCCGGTCCACCGAGGGACCGCCGACGCGGCGACGGCGCTGCGGGCGGCGGTGGACGCCGTGAACAGGGGGGAGTGCGTGGCCGTCTACCCCGAGGGCACCGTCACCAGGGACCCGGAGATGTGGCCGATGGCCGCCAAGACGGGCGCGGCGCGCATAGCGTTGACGACGGGAGCACCGGTCATCCCGGTCGCGCAGTGGGGCGCCCACCGGATCGTGCCGCCCTACGCGCGTGGCGGCCGCGGCGACCGGCGGGTACGGCTGATACCCCGTCAGCCCGTGCATGTGGTCGCCGGACCGGCCGTGGACCTGAGCCGGCACGCCGGCAAGCCGCTCACCCCGGACGTGCTCAGGGAAGCGACCGAGGACATCATGCGCGCCATCACGGTTCTCCTCGCGGAGATACGTGACGAAGAACCCCCCGCGGCCCCCCGCACGGTGAGCCGCACGGCACACGAACCTGCCCGGTGATCTACGGGCCGGTCGGCACGGCCCCGGCCGGGCACCTCACGGAGTAGGCCAGAACAGGCGACGGCGAGGGCGGTCACGCCGCCCTCGCCACCCCTCTCTAGGGCAGTGAACCGCTGGGCACCACGTTGTGGGCGCTGGTCACCGGGCGGGTGCAGCCGATCTCCGGGGGCATGGACACCTGGGTCCGCAGGTGCAGGACGTCACCGATGGGGAGGTCGTAGACCAGGACTCCGATCACGCCGCCGACGAGTGGCCGTTGGTCTTCGGCCCCGTCATCGCCTGGTCCAGCGCGGTGATCGCGTCGTGGTGGACCGCGTACACCAGCACGGCCCCGGCGAACGCGCCGACCACCTGCGCGGCGACGTAGGGCACGACCTTGCGCCAGGGGAACCGCCGCCGCACCGCGAAAGCGAGGGTGACCGCGGGATTGAGGTGCGCGCCGCTGACACCGCCCGCCACGTAGATGCCGAAGGTGACGGCCAGGCCCCAGCCGAGCACGGGCATGACCCAGTCGCCGACCCCCACGAAACTCGTCGTGGCTCCCGCGGTCCGGCCCGAACCCGGCAGCGCCGCCACCGCCATGGCCGCCACTCCGCAGCCGAAGGAGACGAGGACGAACACGCCGAGGAACTCGGCGAGACACTCACCGAGCAGTCAGACCCGGCGCCGGAACCGGGAAGGGCGCACCAAGGGAGGAATCTCGAGTGCCATCGTGGCTCCTGGGTGACGTGTCGGGCCAGAGGACGTGCCGCCGTCGGCCACGACCGTTGGGCGGTCGTCTACTGCTGCTCGGAGCCGGGGCGGTACTGGAACCGCGTCACCCAGTGCGGGAGTTCGCGTTCGACGTCGATGCGCTGCTGAAGTCCCGCCGCGAAGAGCTGTTGCGCGACGTGCTGCTGCGCCGGACGGTTCGCCGCGGCCCAGAAGGCGTCCATCTGATCCTTGAACTCCGCGTCCGGTCGCAGCGTGGCGACGTTGACGAAGTGTTTGACGTCCTTGATGGTCTGCAGGTCGAAGGAGGCGATGCGCGACGCCAACGCATCCACGAAGCCGTCGAGTTCGGCGTCGGGGAAGGCCCGGTTCACGTACCCGTACTGCTCGGCCCGCGCACCGTCCAGGTCGAGGCCGCCGTAGAGGATCTCGAACGTCCGGCCCCGCCCCACCAGTCCGGGCAGGCGGGTCGCGGGACCGCCGCCCGCGATGGCGCTCATGCCGATCTCGAACTGACCGATGACGGCCTTCTCCCGGCTGGCGAAGCGCATGTCGGTGGCGAGCAGGAACTCGCTGCCGGCACCCCGCGCGATACCCCTGACGGAGGAGATCGTCGCGAGGGGGAGCTTGGTCAGCCTGGTCAGCAGCGCCGTGAAGGGATGGACCTCCTCGGGATGGGCGAGGACATGCTCCAGTTCGTCCTTCGCGGACAGATCGTAGTGGGCCAGGTAGAACTCGGGGTCGGCGCTGTCGAAGACCATGACCGCGACGCCTTCGTCCTCGGCGCGCGTGAAGACGTCGTTCAACTCGGCGGTGAACGCCCGGTCGACGAGGTTGACCGGAGGGTTGTCGAACGTCACCCGCCAGAAGGTGGGGGAGTGCTCGGTCAGGGCGAACCGGTCGGAGAGGCCATGGTCCGGACGCTAACCCGGCACCCTGAGGCGGCCCGCCAGGCACGCCTTGCGGCCGGGCGCCGATAGCCCGGGTGGCGGGCATGCCCCCGGAGGTTCGCCGTGGCACGGCTCTTCCGACAGTCGTCGGCGCCGGGCAGCCGTCGGCGGTCATGCCGCTTTCGGCGGTTCGTGCTCCCACGGCGATGCGGCCCTCGGTGTTCCACGGGGGGGTCGAGGGCCGTTACGGCAGGCTGACTTCTGAGGGGTAGTGGCCGCTGCCGCCGGTGCCGGTGTCGGTGCCGGAAGTGGCCGGGAGTCGTCGTACGGCTGGAACAAGGAGAAGGGCGAGGGCGGCGGGGACCCCGATGACCGTCATCGCGTACAGCGTGGGCCGCACGCCGAACGAATCGGACGCCGGACCGGCGAGCGCGAGACCCACCGGCATGAGTCCCGCCGACAGCAGGTAGTCGTAGGAGCTGACGCGAGAGAGGGCGGCTTCGGGCACATGTGTCTGCAGCGCGGTCTCCCAGGTGACGAAGAAGAGGGAGACGGCGACGCCGGTGACCCCTTCAAGGACCGTTATCCAGACGAGCCCGGCGCCGGATCCGATGACGACCGCCTGACAGGAACTCACGGCGAGCGCCGCGGCGGCGAGTGTCATCGGCCGCTTCACCTTGAGACGGTAGGCGCAGACATCTCCGACGATGGAGCCGATACCGAAGCCCACGGTCACGACCGACCAGCTTGCCGCACCTCCCCACTCGCCATCGGCCAGCACAGGCCCCAGCACGAACACCGATGGCAGTACGACAACGTGGTAGACCGCCATGGCGCCCATGCCCGACCACACCCACGTCCGGCTGCGCACCTGCTCCCAGCCCGCGCGAAGTTCCCCGAGGAACGTTCCCCGAGAGGAGGATTGCACGGTCCCCGGCGTCATGCTGCGAGGTCTCAGCCGAGCCAGGGTCGCGGCACTGGCCGCAAAAGTCAGGGCGTCCAGGGCCAAGGCCGTGCCAGGGCCGGCCAACGCGACCAGGCCCCCGGCCAAGGCCGGACCGACTACCAGCCCTGAGGACTGGACGAATCCGCGCAACGCGTTGGCTTCCCGCAGCCGGTCAGCCCCGACGACCAGCGGCATCAACCCCGTGGCGGCCGGCATGAAGAACGCGTCCGCCGTACCGAACACGATCATGAGTGCAACAAGGTGCGGAACCTCGGCGACGCCGGCCAGCAGCAGTATCGCGATGAGGCCCTGCACCGCGCACCGCACCACGTCCGAGACCAGCATGATGCGGTGCCGCTGGAAGCGGTCCGCCCACACACCGCCCGCGAGGGTGAACAACAGCGTGGGCAACAGCCCCGCGGCCGTCACCAGTCCCACGTCGGAGGCGGATCCGCTCACCGAGAGAACGGCGAAGGGAACGGCGACGAACGACACGCGATCTCCCAACACCGACAGTGACTGCCCGATGAACAGGTGAGCGAACTGCGGCTCGTCACGGAGCACACCAGGAATCAGGGACTTCACGCTATGACCGATCAGGGGCAGAAGACGGGAATCGCAGCGCCCGATGGTAAGCAGTGCCGTTTTGACCGGTCACCTGAATTTTTCCAGGACAGGACCCGTTCCGGGTGTCGTCCCGCGGGGCGCCAGAGACCTGGTACAGGACATCGAGCAGCGGGTCCTGCTGTACGACGGCCGCCTCTGCCCGAACACCCGCCGGAACGCGAGGCGTTCGGTGACGGTCGGCACACCTGCCGACTGCCTGCCTCCCGTCGCCCTCGCACTGCGGCGGCGGCACGGCCGCACCACTGTGCCGCGCATCGGGCCGCGCACCGGGCCGCGCACCGCGTTGTCAGAGCGGCTTGGTAGAACTGCGATGCGAGATCACCACCGAGCGCACCCTTTTCCGTCCCAGGAGCGGCCGCATGACCATCAACGACCACCTCGCCAGGTTCTGTCGGCTGCCCGCCCGCACCTTCCCCGGTCCCGGTGCCCCGACCGACAGCCTGCCGGACGCCGGTTCGGTCGCCTGGCGGATCACCAGTGACGTCTACGACGCGGACGAGGACTGGGCGGACGCGTTCGCCCGCTTCCTCGACACCGTCGACACCACCGAGGTGCGGGCGCTGATCGTCGGCGCCTGGCAGGAGGCGTACGACACCTCGCCGACCCGGATCGTGGAGGCGCTGCTCGCCGCCCGGGACCGGCTGCCCGCACTGCGCGGGCTGTTCCTCGGCGACATGGTGATGGAGGAGTGCGAGATCTCCTGGATCAACCAGACCGACGTCACCCCGCTGCTCGAAGCCTTCCCCGAACTGGAGGAGTTCGGGGTGCGCGGCGGTTCGGGCCTGGTCTTCACCGGCCTGCGCCACACCGCGCTGCGCCGCCTCACCATGGAGAGCGGCGGCCTGCCCGCCCAGGTGGTGCGCGGGGTGAGCGCCTGCGACCTGCCCGCCCTCACCGACCTCGACCTGTGGCTGGGCACCCCCGACTACGGCGGCGACAGCGCGGTGTCCGACCTGGAGGGCATCCTGTCCGGCACCCGGCTGCCGAGCCTGCGCCGGCTGGCCCTGCGCAACAGCGAGATCCAGGACCAGGTGGTTGCCGCGGTCGCCGGCTCCGCGGTGCTCGGCCGGCTGGAGGTGCTGGACCTGTCGATGGGCGTCCTGACCGACGAGGGCGCCACCGCGCTGCTGGACGGCGGACCGCTCACCCACCTGAAGAAGCTCGACCTCCACCACAACTACCTGACCGAACCGCTGCGCGACCGAGTACGCGGCGCCCTGGAGCCGGCCGGCGTCGAGGTCGACCTCGACCGCGACGACGCGGACGAGTACAAGGACGACGACGGCACGGTGTGGCGGTACGTCGCCGTGGGCGAGTGACCGGCATCCCCGCGCCGGCCGCCGGCGCGCGGTTCGCGGTCGTCGGCAACCCCGGCAACCGCCGCGTCACCCTGTTCGCGGACGCCGTCCGCACGGCCGGGCTGCCCGCACCGCGGGTGGTGGCCTGGGCGGACGTACTGCGGTCCGGGGGAGCGGAGTTCGCCGCAGGGGAGATCGTCCGGATCGACTCGCCCGGTGAGGACGCCGACGTCGACCGGATGCTGCGGGGTCCCGGGGAGCCGACCCGGGTGGCGGGGTCGGCCCGCTGGTACGCCGGGTTCGTCGCCGCCCTGTCCACCCTGCGCGGTGGTCTGCGGCTCGACGGCCCGGAGGAACTGGCCGTGCTCTTCGACAAGCGCCGCTGCCACGCCGTGCTGGACGCGGCCGGGGTGCCGGTGCCCGGGTCGCCCACCTCGGGCCCCGGCGTGGCTCCGGTGCGCGGCTGGGACGACGTGCGGGCGCTGATGCGCGAGCACCGGATGCACCGGCTGTTCGTGAAGCCCGCGCACGGCTCATCCGCCTCCGGCGTACTGGCGGTGGAGTCGGCGGGCGGCGGCCGGATCCGGGCGACCACCTCGGTGGAGCGCGCGTCCGACGGCACGCTCCACAACTCCCTCAAGGTCCGCCGCTACACCTCGGAGGCGGACATCGCGGCGATCGTGGACGCGCTCGCGCCGGACGGACTGCACCTGGAGCGGTGGCTGCCCAAGGCCTCCCAGCAAGGGCGCATCGCCGACCTGCGGGTCGTCGTGGTCGCCGGCCGCGCCACCCACGCGGTCGTGCGCACCAGCCGCTCGCCGCTCACCAACCTCCACCTCGGCGGCCGCCGCGGCGACCTGGACGATGCGAAGGCCGCGGTGACGGCGGCCGGCGCCCGGTGGTCCGACGTGCTCGGCGTCTGCGAGCGGGCCGCCGCCTGCTTCCCGCACACCCTGTGCGTCGGCGTCGACCTGCTGCCGGCCACCGGCTGGCGGCGCGCCGCGGTCGGCGAGGTGAACGCCTTCGGCGACCTCCTGCCCCGGCTCACCGGACTGCCCGGCAGCGGCGCGGAGGGCCAGGACACCTACGCCGCCCAGGTGACGGCCGCACTGCGCCGCCACCACCCCAGCACACAGCCCCACCCGCAGAAGGAAACACCCCATGCCCTCGCCCGCCCCGGCCGCTGAGCCGGACATGAACGAGGTCGTCGGAAGCCACGACATCCTCCTCGTCACCCTCGACACCCTGCGCCACGACGTGGCGGCCGAACTCGCCGCCGTGGGCCGCCTGCCCCACCTCTCCCGTCATCTCCCCGACGGCGTCTGGGAGAAGCGGCACGCCCCGGGCAGCTTCACCTACGCCTCCCACCAGGCCATCTTCGCCGGGTTCCTGCCGACACCTGCCACGCCCGGCCCGCACCCCCGGCTGTTCGCGGCGAGCTTCGCGGGCAGCGAGACCACCGCCCCCGGCACCTTCGTCTACGACACCCCCGACCTGGTCTCCGGCCTCGCGAAGGCCGGCTATCGCACGGTGTGCGTCGGCGGCGTCGGCTTCTTCAACCGGCAGGGCCCGCTGGGCTCGGTACTGCCCGGCCTGTTCGACGAGGCGCACTGGGAGCCGGAGTTCGGCGTCACCTCACCCGCCTCGTTCGAGAACCAGATCGCCCGCGCGGAACGGATCGTGAGCGAACTCCCGTACGAGCAGCGCCTGTTCCTCTTCGTCAACGTCTCCGCGCTGCACCAGCCGAACTGGTTCCACCTGCCCGGCGCCACCCGGGAGGCAGGCGACAGCCGGGCCACCCACTCCGCCGCCCTGGAGTACGTCGACCGGCACATCGGCCGGCTGTTCGCCGCCGCGAGCAGCCGTCGCCGCTGCTTCGCGATCGTCTGCTCCGACCACGGCACCGCCTACGGCGACGACGGCTACACCGGCCACCGCCTCGGCCACGAGTCCGTGTGGACCGTGCCGTACGCCCACTTCTTCCTCGAACCGGCGGAGGCCGCCCGATGACCACCGCGGCCACGTCGCGCCCCTACCAGAGCTACGTCTACGCCTACCCGCACAAGACCGCCTACCGTCCGCTGCCCGACCGCCCCGCGCTGCGCGACCTGTGGGCGGACGAGCCGAAGGACACGCTCTCCCTCTACCTCCACATCCCGTTCTGCGAGGTCCGCTGCGGCTTCTGCAACCTCTTCACCCGGATCGGCGCCCCCGACGGCCTGACCGGCGCCTATCTCGACGCCCTGGAACGCCAGGCGGGAGCCGTACGCGAAGCGCTCGGCGACAGCGGCCCGGTACGGTTCGCGACGGCGGCCTTCGGCGGCGGCACCCCCACCTTCCTGACGGCCGCCGAGCTGAGCAGGCTCTGCGACATCGCCGAGCACCGGATGGGCGCCGACCTGAAGGCCGTACCGCTCTCCGTGGAGGCCTCGCCCGCCACCGCGACCGCCGACCGGCTCACCGTCCTCGCCGAGCGCGGCACCACCCGGCTCAGCCTGGGCGTGCAGAGCTTCGTCGACTCCGAGGCACGGGCGGCCGTACGGCCGCAGCGCCGCGCGGACGTGGAGGAAGCCCTGTCCCGGGTCCGCGAGGCCGGCATCCCGGTCCTGAACATAGACCTCATCTACGGCATCGACGGCCAGACCGAGGAGACCTGGCTGCGCTCCCTGGACGCGGCCCTCGCCTGGCGCCCGGAGGAGCTCTACCTCTACCCGCTGTACGTCCGCCCCCTCACCGGTCTCGGCCGCCGCGCCCGCACGGACGACGACCCGGCCTGGGACGAGCAGCGGCTGCGTCTGTACCGGACGGGCCGCGACCACCTCCGCGCGCACGGCTACACCCAGCAGTCGATGCGGATGTTCCGGCGCGCCGACGCCCCGCCGCAGGGCGCCGACGACTACGCCTGCCAGACCGACGGCATGATCGGGCTGGGCTGCGGCGCCCGGTCGTACACCAGGGACCTCCACTACTCCTTCGACTACGCCGTGGACATGCACGAGATACGCGGGATCATCGACGACTACGTCTCCCGTCCGGCCGGGGACTTCGCAAGGGCCGAGATCGGCCGCCGCGTCGACGCGGACGAGGCAAAGCGCCGGCACCTGCTCCAGTCCCTCCTCCAGGCGGACGGACTGCGCCACGACGACTACCGGGCCCGGTTCGGCACCGCGCCGGACGCGCACTTCAGCGCGGAGCTGGACCGGTTCGCGGACCGAGGCTGGCTCGCCGACGACGGCACCGTACTGCGCCTCACCCCGGAAGGCCTCGCGCACTCGGACGCGATCGGCCCCGAGCTGTTCTCCCCCGCGGTCCGGGCGGCCATGGCCGCCTACGAGCGGAAGTGACCGCGCGACCATGGACCTGACCTTGCTCTACCGCGGCCCGCTCGCCTCCTGCGACTACGACTGCCCGTACTGCCCGTTCGCCAAGCGGCGCGACTCCACCGAGCAACTACGCTCGGACCGGGCCGCGTTGGAACGCTTCACGGAGTGGGCCGGGGCACAGACCGAGGACCGCCTGTCGATCCTGTTCACTCCCTGGGGCGAGGGGCTGGTCCGCTCCTGGTACCGGCGGGCCCTCGTGGAACTGTCCCACCGACCGCACGTGCGCCGGGTGGCGATCCAGACCAACCTGAGCTGCCGCACCGACTGGCTCACCGACGCCGACCCCGGCACGCTCGCCCTGTGGTGCACGTACCACCCGGGCCAGACGCCCTACGACCGGTTCCTCGCCAAGTGCCGGGACCTGGCCGCACGCGGCATCCGGTACAGCGTGGGGATCGTCGGCCTCGCGGACCACCTGGAACCGGCCCGACGCCTGCGCGCGGACCTCCCGGACCATGTCTACCTCTGGGTCAACGCGGCCGAGGGCCACACCTACACGGACGCGGAGGCCGCCCTCTGGACGGACCTCGACCCGCTGTTCCGCTACAGCCGGACCCCGCACGCCAGCGCCGGACTGCCGTGCCGGACCGGCGAGTCGGTGGTCTCCGTCGACGGGGCGGGCACGGTCCGCCGCTGCCACTTCGTCCCGGCCCCGCTCGGCAACCTCTACGACGGGTCCTACCGTGCCGCGTTGCGCCCCCGGTCCTGCCCGCTGGCCCTCTGCGACTGCCACATCGGCTACGTCCATCTGGAGACGCTGCCGCTGTACGACGTTTTCGCGGGCGGTGTCCTGGAGCGCGTCCCGGCGTCCCCGCCGGCCGCTCCCGGGTAGGGAAACTCCCGCCGCAACCATGCTCGTTCTCGCTGTGCCGGGTCCCTCACACGTCACGAGCGGCGACCGTCGGAGACCTGGAGTTCAGGCGACGGATGCCCGGAAGGGATCGGTGGGGATGATCTCCGCCTCGTCGAAGAGCTGCTCCAACGCGTCGTGCCCGTGACGCCTGCGGAACTCGATCTCGGCGGTGGTCACCGGCAGGGTCCACAGGATGCGGGCGTGCCCCTCAGGCAGCGGGCAGTGTTCGAGGTCGGGGCCGTGGAGGTACGGCAGGCTGATCAGCAAGTGATCGCAGGTCGAACCCGGTACCCACGGTTCACCGATCGGCATGCTGTGCTCCAGGTCGAGTTGACGACCCCCGCAGTGGTAGTAGGCGGTCATCGCCATGAGCTCGATGAATCGCTGGTCGCGGACGTGTGCGGTCATGACGAACTCAAGTCCGCGCCCGTGCTCCTCCATCGAGGCCCAGCATCCGGCCGTCACATAGGCCCAGCTGTCGCTGCGGGGTCCGGGCTCCACAACGAGAACTCGCAGATCGGGCAGTACCTCTCGACGGTCCGACCCGAGGTCGTAGTCGACGACCTCGACGGTATGCCCCATGAAGAACGCCCTGATGTGTGATTCGACGGCCTCGGCGGCCGGCAGCCTTGCAGCACTCACCGCGGAATCATCCCAGACCCCGATGGGTCCCGTCTGACGCTTACGGACCTAGCCGGCGAAGAGCGCGTAGCAGATGGCCAGGACCGGAATGACGTAGGCGTATGGACTGATCCAGTAGGACCGCCTCGTCAGCCCGATGTAACTCCCGTACGCGACAGCCGCGAGCGCTATGAGCGTCACTTTGGCATCCCAGCCCTTTGAGATCTCGAGGGCCAGGATGACGACTCCGCTGATGGCGTAGCAGGAGGCGTTGATGTAGCGGCCAATCATTGTCTTCCTCGTGTTTCTTGTTCTGAGTCTCCGAATCGACCGTCGGAGAGGATTCGGTCCGCCGGCCGGTTCGGTAGACCGGGGTGGGTGGAATTCCTGGCAGCGCCATGGCGGGCCGTCCGAACCGGGCCGTCCGGTTCGGATCGCCCTGGCGGTGCCGTTCCCGCTCTTCTCTACGCGGTCAGAACTGCCCCTTGTACTGCTCGATCACGGTGCCGAGGGCCTCGGTGGGGTGAGAGCTGCACTCGTACCGGATGGCCGGCAGAGCCAGCGGACTACCGAACCCGCCGAGCCCCTTGCCCGTCGCGATTTCCACCATCGCCTGCTGCTCGGTGGGTTCGTCGGCGGCCAGGAATTCCTCGCAGCTGGACGATGCGGAAAGGCTGCTCCCCGCCCCTCCGCCGATCATGTCCGGGACCACCTTGAAGGCGAGGAACATCAGTCCCAGAACGAGCAGGGCGATCATCAAGTACCGACCCACTGGACGGTCGTCGTGACTCTCGTAGGTGTCGCCGTCGTGGTTGTGGGTGACATCGCCCTCGTGGTACGAGCCGCTGCCGGTGACCACTCGGTTGTTGTCCCCGAAGGTGTCCCGGCGGTCTCCGATCTGCGCGTCACCGTCCCCGCCGATATTGATCGACCGTACCTGGGTGCCGTTGACCACCTCGGACTTGGCTGCCCGCACCGTGTCTCCGAGGGCGAGCCGGAAGTCGGCGTCCCGAGCGGCCTCCTGTCGTAGCAGGTACTCGATCAGGGAGTTGTTCGCCGGACTGCGAGTGAAGTCCGTCCATTCCTGGGTGTGCCCGGTCTCGCGAAGTCGCTCCTCGACGAGATTGGACAACAACCCGGTCGCCGCCCCCTGAACGAGATGCGCCCCGCCATCGGCCGCCGAAGCGAGGCCCGACGCCAGAACGCGGACGGCCTCGGCCGCCAGCTCCTGCACTTGCATAACTTTCCCCCGATGTCTCGCACGCGGCATGTCGTCGGCGGGAAGGGCGGAAGTCTTCCCGTCGCGCATGCCGTAGATGAAGAACCCAAAACCCTATTTTTCACAAATGCGGCGGCATGGTGTTGCCCTTCACCTAAATGTGACTATGCGATGATTCGCTTAATTGTTCGGCGTATATCAATGCCGAGCCGGATGGGATGCCGCCGCTCTGTTCTCGTCAGCGGCGGTCGTAGTCCCCCGTGAGGAACCTGCCGGGAGATGTCCGGAAACGGGACACTCGGCCGAAGACGTACAGGGGCGACTCGTCGTACCCACCGCCGAGCAGCACGTTGGCGACCCACAAGGGCGAGATGACCAAGATCGTTATTCCGGCGCCCGGACCCAACCAGAGCCAGAACACGATGACCGACACCACGGCCAAGGCGGTCGTGAGAGCCGCTGGTGTCGGTTGCAGCCGGTCGGGGCCCGGCGTCCCGGACCGTCGAGCCGCGGGTGCGGGAGGCTGATCCACCGAGCGCTCGTACCCGAGTGTCTCGAACAAGTCCGGGCGCGGACGCTGCCTGGTGCGGCGTGCGCAGGAGCTGCACAGCCGCCCGCGTTCTCGACGCCGGAACCGGTGACACCCGTCGTTCAGACAGGTGAGCTGGCCGGGTCTCGCATCATCGGCACCATAAGTCGGCTCCTGCACGACCACCCCCAAGGTCGACTCGGACTTCTCCATAGAGTAGGGACGGGATGGCACGAATGCTGACTCTTCGCTATTTTCTGCAAGTTGTGAAGTGATCGGACAGCTGTGTCCAGGCGGTAGGTGTGGGTAACCGACGCCGTGTTCGCCGCGATGCCGAGGCGGTGATGCTGCCCCAGGTACGGCGAGCGTGTTCGGATGCGTCCCGGATCACCCCGGAAGGAGAACATCGGAACGCTCCGTACGGGCCGCTAAGGTCCTTCACGGAAACGCGGTCAGAGCCTGATCCAGATCTCGCCATCACCCCTGCGGGCTCGGAGAAGGGGCGTTGTCGGTGGGCTCTGCCAGAGTGTGGTTCGTGGATGAGCTGGATGAACTGGTGGAGCGTGTCGACGATCAAGATCGAGTGTTAGGGGCTGTGGTCAGTCGCCGGCAGGCCGTTCGGGAGGGTTGGCTGCACCGGGTCGCCGTGACGGTGTGTCGTGATGAGCGTGGGCGGATCCTCGTCCACCGGCGGTCGGAACATGTATCGCGCTTCCCCGGGTTCTATGAGGTCGAGGTCGGTGGCGCAGCGAATGTCGGCGAGTCCTACGAACAGGCCGCCGCCAGGGAACTGGCCGAGGAGTTGGGTATTCGTGTGCTGCCACGACTGCTCTTCACGTTCCTCAACCGCACCGGTTTGAGCCCTCACTGGCTCGGCGTGCACGAGGCCGTGGTGCGGGACGTCGTGGTCCCAGATCCCGATGAGGTCGCCTGGTATGGCTGGCTGAGCGAGCCGGAGTTGCGGTCGGCGTTGGTCAAGTGGCGCTTCACCCCCGACAGCCAGGAAGCCTTCCGCCGGTATCTGGCGTTCCGGACCGCGCGGTCCTGACCCGGCCCATCCCGCTCAGGTGCGGCGTCTTTCGATCTCCTTGGTCAGGTGCTCGGTGAGGTCTTCGAGGAGTCGCTTGAGAGCGGGGCTTGTGTTGCTCCGGGGCGCGGTCGCTGTGGGGACCGCGCCCCGGAGGCCGGTGCATTCGGTCAGCGGACCGATCCGGCTTTGATGGTTCTTAGGTTGATGGCTGCCAACTCGGCTTGGTCCCGCCTATATCGACCGGGCTGCCGACCCCGCCGGTCCGGGGGTTGTAAGTAGGTTCTGAACGTTCCGGCCGTGGTTTCAGTAGCAGCCGTTTGTGTGGGTGCCGTCCTGCTTGTATTGCTTGAAGGAGAACCAGGAGCTGGTGAGGGGGCCGAAGCGGCCGTCCACGCTCAGCCCCGCGTTCCACCGCCCGTTGATTATTGTCTGGGCGTTCTTTACCGCCTGCTCGGTGGCGGGGCCGAAGTCCATATCCGCCTGGATGTTCTGCGAGTAGCAGGTGATCAGGGTCTCCTGCAGGGCCAGTACGGCGTAGTTGTGGTCCCCTCGGGCCACGACGCAGTTGTAGTTTCCCGAGTTCGCGCCCGTCGACGGCTTGTGGATGTAATAGGACCCGTCGGACACCGACCCTCCCGCCTGCACCCAGGTGAAAGAGCCGCAGTGGACCTCGGCAGCGGAGGCTGACGTGGCGCCAAGACCGAGGGTGCTGGCGGTGGTGAGTGCACCGACCACGGCTGCGGCGAGCTTGATTTTTCTAGAACGGAATTGCATGTTCCCTCCTTTTGCCTTGTGAATTTTTGTCGTGACCACATCACTATGGCAGATCAAAATGCTGGAGGGTTGCATTGCTCTTATGTCCTGTCCTGCGTGATCATTTCGAGGAACCTTTCGCGACGGAGGAGGGCGGCTGCCGGTCCGAGAAAGGCGGGGAGGTAGCGGGGGATGGCGCTCGTAGCGGCGGCTAATTCGGAGGTAAATGGAGATAACCGGCGAGTCGACATCAAGTCCGTTAAAAAGTGTTCTGTCTTGGCGGGGTTGTTTGGTTCGAGGTTTGGGTGTCGCTCCGGTTGGGAGTGGATCTCGTAGTTGCGCGCGAGAAAGCGGTGATGCATCAGCCGGCCGAAAGCCGGCTCGACGACACAGTGTCGGGGAATCACTTTGAACCCTTCAACGCCAGGCTCGCGTTGGACGACCTCGACATCGATTCCGTGGTGCATGCCGTGCTCGGTGACTTTGGTCCGGGAGTCGGTGTCGGCCCACGCCCTTGGTCACTTGAGCCCTCCAGGGTCTTCGGGCCGCTCGCCTGCCACAGCAGCTTTTCGGAGTCGCTGTCGTACACCTCGACCATGTCCACTTTGTCCGTGGGGCAGGTGGGCATCTTGACCGAGATGCGGGAGCCGTCGATCCGGATGCCGGCTCGGATGGCCGTTGCCGGGTCGGACATGCTGTAGGCGCCGTACACCCATGTGCCCACGGCGGCGAGGGTCTTCAGCGCGGGGCTGATCCGCGGGTCCCACTGCTCGCGCAGGCGGCCGGAGGGTGAGCGCCAGCAAGCGCCGCGTTCGTGATCGCCCAGCTCCGCCGCTGAACTCCTCCGGCGGCTCGGCCGAGGTGACATCTTGACGTGCGTCAGATGTGGGCCCTGACCTGCTGCACTGGATGTCCGAGTGCGTCCCCGATGGCGGTCAGTTCCTCGTCGCTGAACCATGCGCGCCCCGGGTTCCAGATGGCGATCTCGAATCGGGCAAAGCCACAGGGCCAGTCGTACTCCAGCGCGTCCAGCGAGGTCGCGGCGCCGCAGCAGGGGACCACCACGGCGAGGGTCGCGAAGCCGTCGTCGCAGTGAGCTTCGAGTAGGTCGGCCCACCACTCGGTGTCGATCGACGCGCCGCATTGGGAACAGCCGATCTTCTGCAGATTCTGACGGCGCTCCGCGCGGTCCGCTTCCCGTCGCCCGGTGGACGGTTTCGTTGGATCAGCCGTCAGTTGTCACCGCGTCAGGGTGCCGTACACGTGAGGGAACTATGCATCGTGCTTGTCTCGGTTGGCGAGGACCTCGTCCATGTGGGTCTGTGCCCACTGCCTGAGTCCGCGCGTCAGGTGGTGAAGTGAGAGGCCGAGGTCAGTCAGTTCGTAGGTGACGGTGACGGGGACCGTGGGTGTCACCGTGCGGGTGAGCAAGCCGTCGCGTTCGAGGGCCCGCAGGGTCTGGGTCAGCATCTTCTGGCTGACGCCTGCCAGTAGCCGGGCGAGCTCGGAGAAGCGCATGGCCTTCGGGGCGTGTGACGCGCCGGGCTGTTCGGACGCGTCACCACCCAGTGCGCACAGGATCAGGACGACCCACTTGTCCGAGATCCGGCTGAGGAGCTGACGGCTCGGGCACACCGCCAGGAACGCGTTGTACTCCGCCTTCTTGTCCGGCTTCGTTGTCGACACTGAACCCGCCTCGCACCCTCTGGGTTAGTTAGGCACTTCAGAGTGCCTACTTCCCGATGGAAAGTTTCTCTCCAATGCTGGTGCAAGGGGAGCGGAGACACCACCCCCGGCAATCAGTGAAAGGCATCACGATGACCACGTCCTCCACACCTCTTCCCGGCGGAACCTGGCAACTGGGCGACTCGACCGTCACGCGGTTCGGCTATGGCGCGATGCAGCTCGCCGGCCCGTGGGTCATGGGTCCGCCCGCCGACCAGGACGGCGCCCTCGCCGTCCTGCGGGAGGCGGTCAGCATGGGGATCACCCATATCGACACCAGTGACGCCTACGGACCGCGCGTCACGAATGAGCTGATCCGCAAAGCACTCCATCCCTATCCGGAATCGCTCCTCATCGCGACCAAGGTGGGCGCGACCCGTGACGCGCAGGGCGGCTGGCCCACGGCCCGGCGCCCCGAGGATCTGCGCAAGCAGGTCCACGAGAACCTTGAATCGCTCGGAGTCGAGACTCTCGACCTGGTCAACATGCGCATGGGCGACGCTCAGGGTCCCCAGCCCGGTTCGATCACCGAAGCATTCGAAACGCTCGTCGACCTCCAGCGAGAGGGCCTGATCCGCCACCTCGGCGTCAGCAACGTCACCGCGGAACAGATCGCCGAGGCACGCGGGATCGCCCCGATCATGTGCGTCCAGAACATGTACAACCTCGCCCACCGCCACGACGACAACCTCGTGGACGACCTCGCCGCCGACGGCATCGCCTATGTGCCGTTCTTCCCCCTGGGAGGCTTCACCCCGCTGCAGTCCGACGCCCTCTCGCGGGTGGCGAGCCGACTGCAGGCGACGCCCATGGCGGTCGCGCTGGCCTGGCTGATGCAACGCTCGCCGAACATCCTGCTCATCCCCGGCACCTCGTCGACCGCGCACCTGCACGAGAACATCGCTGGTGCCGGACTGTCCCTCTCGGACGAGGACGTGGCGGAGCTGGACAGCATCGGCCACTCCGCATGAGGTGAATGCCTGGAGGCGGCGTCGAGCCACAGGTGCGGCGGGAGTGTCCATCGGCTGGGCCGGCAGCACCGATCGGGCGCGGCGGGGCGCGACGCCCACCGGGTAGTACAGGCGGAGATCTGTACCGTAGGGGCTCGCGTCGACCCGCGTGGGTGGCGACCGTGCCCTCGACATCGTTGTCGAAGGCACGGTCTGTCCGGGGCCCGGCCCTACGGGATACGGCACGCCCCGCGGAGGCACCGGATGCCGGAGAGCGCAGTGGGCCTACGGCGTGTAGTGGGCGTCACTGCCGTACAGCTCCCTGGTGAACGCGGTGACGTCGGCGGTGCGATCGGCGCCGTCGAGGTTGTACGTCAGGTAGACGCCGTACCCTTCGCTGACCGTGCGGCGGGCGAGGCTGGCCGCCGTGCTTCGTGAGGTTCCGCCGATCTCGACGGCCGCCGGCGACAGTTTCGACTTGGGCAGTGCGATGCCGGGGACCTGCCAGGTGCCGTAGTACGGGTTCCAGGCGTAGTCGAACTTGGAGGAGATGTCGACGCCGCCGTAGGACAGGCGAGACGCGGCCGGCCCGATGTTGTAGAGGCTGATGATCTTGCTCGGCATGTTGGCGCGCAGTGCCGACACCAGGTACACGAACGAGCTGGCGTTGGGCTGGCCGGTGCCGTTGTTGCCGTACTCGGCGTACTCGTCGTCGAAGTCGATGCCGTCGAGGCCGTACTTGGCCACGGTGTCCGACAGTCGTTTCGCGAACGTCGAAGCCGCCTGCTGGGACGGGAAGTTGGCGAAGCCCGCGCCCTGGTGGTTGCCGAGCACGGACAGGACGACCTTGATGCCCTTCTGCTGCAACGGCCGTATCTGCGTGGCGGCGTTGTCGAGGACGTGTTGCACGTTCTCGTTGAAGTACAGGGTCGCCGCCTTGGCGCTCGTGTCGTAGTTGATGTTCGCCGCGAAGATCACGGCGACGTCGAAGACGTTACCGCCGCCGTTGGCGAGGGTGTACTTGCCGACGTTCAGCATGCTGTTGTTGTTCACCTCGACGTACGCGACCGAGGTGGGGCCCTGCTTCGCGGCAGCGGGGGCCGCTGCCGCACCGGTCGTGGCGGTCGCGCCTAAGGCGAGGGCCGTCATGGCCGAGAGCGCGAGCACGGCCGTCCGTATTCTGCTCCGCATCGGAGTGGACATCGTTGGTCGGTCTCCCATCACATCGAGGCGCCCAACCCGTGTGCGGGCGCCGAGAAAGCCCCCCGGATTCCTCCGTTCCCGCGACTGAATCCCTGGAATCATGCGGGAACTCCTCATGACTGCATCCACTCACTGAACCCGTGTACAGCAGACATCAGGTTCCACTCCTCGCGGATCAGACGCCGGCCTGAACGCAGCCGCCCGCCGCACGCGGCCAACCGGCCGCATCCTCCCTGGCCGTTGCTGTCCGCGGCGGCCGGCACTCGCGGTGCCGGCCACCGGGCAGCGTCGGTCCGGGCTACTGAGAGGTGAGCGTGAAGGACTGGGCAGCTCCGCCGGAGCAGCTCCACTGCTGGAGCCGGGCGCCGTCGGTGGTGGACACGTCGGTGACGTCAAGGCACTGGGCGGGATTGCTGCGTGGCGTCAGGGTGTACGTGCCGCCTGCCCCCTGCACCGGCTTCCACTGCTGATTGGTACCGCCGCCGTAGGCCCAGAGCTGGATCTTCGCTCCGTTGCCGGCGCCGGTCCCGCCGGTGACGTCCCAGACGGCGTTGGCCGCGTTGCGGCTGACGACCTTGTAGTAGCCGCTGTCGGTGGGCTGGAACTGCCACTGCTGGTTGGTGCTCCCGGACACACAGGTCCACTGCTGCACGGCGGTGCCGTTGGCGGTCGAACCCCCCGTGTCGTCGACGCACTTGCCGCTGTTGGTGTTGGTGACCGTGTACCACTTCGCGGGGTCGATGGGCCCGGTGCTCCCTCCGCCGACGTCGGGCCAGATGTACGTGCCCACCGTCTTGGCGGGCAGCGTGCTGCTGATCTGCCGGCCGTTGGCGCGCAGCGTGACGGGCTGGCTGGAGGCCGTCTGGTTGACCACGACGGTCACCAGGCTGCCGTCGGGGTTGAGGAAGGCGACGTTGGTGACGGTGCCGCTGGTGCCGTTGTTCGTCTGGACCCGGGTGGCGCCGCGTGCGACGAACTTCGAGAACTGGGCGACGATGTAGTACTCGGGCAGCGCCCAGTACGTGTCCGGGTTGCTCGGCGACTGGATGAACATGGTCGGGTCGGGTGCCCCGGACCACTGCTCAGGGCTGCGGTTCTGGTCGAGCATGGTGACCCAGTCCTGGTACATGATCGACTGGTTGCGGAAGTACTGGACGATCCGGTCCGCGCCGGCGGTGCCCCACACGGCACGCTCGGTCATGGCCACGTCCTTGGTCGGGTAGTTCGACTTGACCTGGCCCATGGACGTCGGATCGCCGCCGTAGTCGTGGAAGGCGATGCCGTCGACCGAGCTGAACGCGCTGCTGGGCGAGCCGGGATTGCCGAGGACCCCGGCGGTGTAGGTCGGGCCGTCGCCGAAGTTGTGGTCGAAGGCCCAGATCTTGGTGGCCGACGCGCCGTTGCCGTTCAGCTCGGTGCGCAGCGCGGTGGCGATCCTGCGTTCCTGATCGGCGGTGAGCGTCATGCCCGGGTAGTCCGGTGGCGAGAACAGCGGTTCGTTCTGCATCGTGACGGCGTACAGCGGCAGTCCCTGGCCTGCGTAGGCGGTGACGGCCTTGCGCAAGTAGGTCGCGAGTACGGGGATGTTCCCGTCGGGAAGCGTGCCGCCGATCAGGCTGTTGTTGTTCTTCATCCAGGCCGGCGGGCTCCATACGCTGCCGAACAGCAGCAGGTCGGGGTTGATCGCCTTCGCTTCCTTGAGGACCGAGATGATGTTGTAGTCGATGTCCTTCTGGATGGAGAACCGCGACAGGCTCGGGTCGGCCGCGCCGTCGTCGTAGGTGTAGAACTGCCGCGAGGTGAAGTCGCTCGAACCCAGCGGGATCCGGGCGATGTTGAACCCGGCGCCGTTGACCGGGTCGACGAGCTTGCGCAGTGCCGCGGTACGCGCGGACGCGCTCATCCGGGACAGGTTGTAGATCGTGGACTCCTCCAGCGAGGAGCCGACGCCGAGGACGGACTGGTAACGAGTGCCCGTGTCGGCGGTGATGGTGGCCGTGCCCGAGGCGGAGACCGCGGTGAGGTCGGACTGCCGCGACAACTGGTACCGGGTCGAGGCGAGTCCCGTCGCCGGGTTGGTGAACCAGTTCGCGTTGGCCGGACCGAATCCCGAGGCGGTCGACTCCGAGCTGAAGTACACCTGAACGGGAGCGCCGGCCGCCTGGGCCGACGGTGCGTTCACTGTGGTCAGAGCGACGGGTGCGAGCAGCGCGCCGACCGCCGTCGCCGTCAGTGCGAGCGTGGCCCGACGGCTGCGCACCACGTGAGTGGCGGTCCGGGAGCGCGGTCGCCACCAGTGGGGGTGTCTCAGAGGCACGGGAACTCCTGATCGGGTGGGGGATGTCGCCTGCCGCTCGGTGTGAGCCGGTGGGACGTGGTCGTCCGACGCCGGGCGTTGCGGTGCGGGTGCTGGAGCGAGCGGGGCGTACCGAAGGCGGGAGGTTGACGCGACTGTGCTGGACGATCAGTTGGGTGAAGCAGGGGATTCACATCTTTTTACAAGCCGTGAACTTAGAGGGGTGCCGAAGGAGCGTCAACCCATGCGTCCCAACGACGCATCAGGTGTGGTGCGGCGGGCTCGATGGTCGGGGCGGGGGAGGGCGCGGGGCGCAGTGGGTGGCTGCCCTGTATGCCCGGCGTTCTGATGTTGTGTCTGTTCAGAACATGACCTGCGAGGCAACAGACAGATAACCGGGGGCAACGAATCGACCCCCGGTGAGGTCTAGTCCGCCATGAGGATCTCCTTTCTGCTCCACAACGCCTACGGCATCGGAGGCACGATCGCCACCACGTTCAACCTGGCCCAGGCACTCGCCGACCGGCACGAGGTGGAGATCGTCTCGGTCCTGCGGCACCGTGAACGCCCGGACTTCGCCCTGGACCCGCGTGTGTCGCTGAGGCCGCTGGTGGACCTGAGACACGAGAAGGAACATCCTCTGCATCGCGAACCGGCGCGGGTGTTCCCCGCCGCCGAAATCCGCTACGGGCAGTACAGCGAACTGACCGACCTGCGGATCGGCGACTACCTGGCGCAGACCGACGCCGAGGTCGTCATCGGCACCCGGCCGGGGCTCAACGTGCACCTCGCGCGCCAGGCGCCGGAGCACGTCGTCCGCATCGGCCAGGAGCACCTCACCCTCGACAGCCACTCGCCCCGGCTGCGCACCGCGCTGCGCCGGGCCTACCGCCGGCTCGACGTGCTGACGACGGTCACCGAGGCGGACGCCGTTTCCTACCGGCGCAAGATGCACCTGCCCGGCGTACGAGTGCAGGCCCTCCCGAACAGCGTCCCCGACCCCCTGCTGCCCGCGGCGGACGGCACCGCGAAACTGATCGTCGCCGCCGGCCGACTGGTTCCGGTGAAGCGCTACGACCTCCTCGTCGAGGCGTTCGCTCCGGTCGCCGCCGCCCACCCGGACTGGCGGCTGCGCATCTACGGCAAGGGCGGGGAACAGGCGCGGCTGCGGCAGCTCATCGAGGACCTCGGCCTGAGCGACCACGCCTTCCTGATGGGAGCGGCCGCGCCCATGGAGGCGGAGTGGGTCAAGGGCTCGATCGGCGCGAACGCGGCGAACTTCGAAGCGTTCGGCATGACCATCGTGGAGGCGATGCGGTGCGGTCTGCCGGTCGTCAGCACCGACTGCCCGTACGGGCCCGGCGAGATCATCGAGGACGGCACCGACGGCCGGCTCGTCCCTGTCGGAGACCGCGAGGCGTTGAGCGCCGCGCTGCTGGAACTCGTACAGGACGACGAGCGGCGCCGGCAGATGGGCCGCAGGGCGCTGGAGAACGCGCGACGGTTCGGCCCGGTGCCGGTCGTGGCGCAGGCCGAGGAACTGATCGACGAGGCGGTGGCCGCGCGCGGGTCGGGGCGAAGGGCGGCGGCGGGAGGCGGACGGATGCGACGAGCCCTGGTCAGCGAGGGCTTCGCCGCACGCGACGCCGCGTACGCCGTGGCGTCCGGCGCGCTGCACACGGTACGGAGGAGAAACCGATGACCACCGGACAGGCCACGACGACCATGACCGACCTCCGCACCGACTGCACGGCCGACGCGGACGGCCGCCTCACCTTCGCGCTGCGGGCACCGTCGGCCGCGGGCGGTCTGCTGTTGCGACTGCGCCCCGAGAAGGGGGAGCCCGAAAAGGTCCTGCGCACCCTCGACCTGGAACCGGCGGCGGACGGCCGACCGCGTGCGGTCCTGGAACCGGAGCCCGCGCTCGCCGAGGGCCGGTGGGACGTCTACCTGATCCCCGAACCCGGCGCGCCACGGCAACGACTGCGCCCCGGACTGCGGGACCTACGGACCCTCGTCGACGGCCACCTGCGCGCGAGGCCGTCACCGGTCGCCGTACGTGTCCCGTACGTCACCAAGGACGGCTACCTGGGGCTGCGGGCGTGGCTGCGCACCGCCCACGCGGAGGTCGAGGGCGTCCATGTCACGGACCGCTCGATGACCGTCAGGGCACGGCTGCACGGCGCCGCCTTCGGCGAGGCCCCGGCCGTGCGGCTGCGCGTGCGGGGAGGCGGAGGCACCGGGCGGACCGTCGAGCCGGTGACCGACAAGGACGGCCGTGGGTTCTCCTTCACCGTTGATTACGGGGAGTTGGCCGCTGACGCCGGTCCCGGGAAGCGTGTCTGGGACCTGTTCATCGCGGTCGACGGCGAGACCTCCGTGCGGATCGGCCGTCTCCTCGACGACGTCGCGGAGCGTAAGAACGTCTTCGTTCTCCCCGCGGCCGTGATCGGCGGCGCGGAAGTGCGGCCCTTCTACACGGTCGACAACGATCTTTCCGTGCGGGCGGACAGGGCCTGACCGGTGGGTGCGAGACGACGTCGAGCCGTGCGGCGCGTTCGGCGCGGCCGTGACGTACGCGCGTGCCACCGTCCGGGTGAACAAACGGATGGCCGGGGCGAGCGTGACGCGGCAGGATGCTGCGCATGGCCTTGCCCACCCCGGTACTGCACACTGCTCGCCTGCGGCTGCGGCCGTTCACCGGCGCCGACGCGGCGCCGCTGTACGCGCTGCACAGCAGCGCCCACGTTCTGCGTTACTGGGACTCTCCGCCGTGGACCGAACCGGCCCGCGCCCAGCGGTTCATCGAAACCTGCCGGACGATCGAGGAGGAAGGCACGGGAGCACGGTTGGCCGTCGACCGCGTCTCCGGCGGCGCGTTCATCGGCTGGTGCGGCCTGACCGGATGGAACCCTGCCTACCGCAGCGCGTCCCTGGGCTACGTCTTCGAGGCCGCCGCTTGGGGCAACGGCTACGCCACGGAGACCGCGCACGCCGTCCTGCGGTGGGCGTTCGACACCCTGGACCTGAACCGCGTCCAGGCCGAGACCGACACCCGCAACGTGGGGTCCGCCCGGGTCCTGGAGAAGCTCGGGTTCGTCCGCGAAGGCACGCTCCGCGAGGACTGCGTCGTCAACGGCGACGTCTCCGACTCCTGGGTCTTCGGCCTCCTCCGCCGCGAGTGGCACCCGACGAGCACGCCGACGCAGGGCCGATAGAACCGAGGCCCGCGCGCGTACCAGTCCATTTCGTCCGGCGAGGTCACCGTGGCTCGCTCCGGCTGCGCGGCCGCAGCCTGCGTGCGTCGGCGATGGGCCGAAGTCGGCGTCTACAGGCGCTCGGCGCGTAGTGCGGAGCGCCGCAGTTTGCCCGCCGCGCTCCGCAGGGGAGTCGTGACCAGTTCGATGGACCGTGGCCGTTTGTGGGGTGACAGGCGGGTGGCCAGGAACGCGTCGATCTCCTCGGCCGTCGTCGGATGGCCTTCCTCGATCTGGACGATGGCGTGGACGCGGTTGCCGCGGTCCGGGTCCGGCAGGCCGATGACCGCGCCGGACAGGACGTGCGGGTGCTCGGTGAGCGCGGCCTCGATCTCGGCGGGATAGACGTTGACCCCGCCGACCAGGAGCATGTCCGAGCGGCGGTCGTGGAGGTAGAGATAGCCGTCCGCGTCGAACTCGCCGATGTCGCCGAGGGTCGACCAGCCGTCCCGCTCCTCCGTCTCGGCGCCGATGTAGTGGAAGGCGGGCGGCTTGCCCTCCGTTACGCGCATGAAGATCTCACCGGCCACCCCGGACTGGTCCACCGGTGTGCCGTCGAGGCCCATGATCTTGATCTCGCCCCAGGTGGGGCGGCCCACCGAACCCCGGTGCGCCAGCCACTCGGTACCGGAGATGATGCAGCCCGCCTGGGCCTCGGTCCCGGCGTACAGCTCCCAGATCCGGTCCGGTCCGAGCCAGTCGATCCACGCCTGCTTGGTCGCCGGCGGGCACGGTTCGGCGCAGTGCCACACCGAGACCAGCGAGGAGAGGTCGTAGCGGTCGCGGGTCTGCTCGGGCAGGGCCAGGATGCGTCGCATCATCGTCGGCACCAGATACACCCAGGTGATCCGGTGCCTCTCGATCTCGGCCAGCACCCGTTCGGCGTCGAATCGCTCCAGAAGGGTGGCCGTGCCGCCGTTGAACAGAGTCGTCATGGCCGTGGAGAAGGGCGCGTTGTGGTGCACCGGCGCGGTGACGAGGGACTGCTCGCCGGGCCGCAGACCCCACGCCTCCATGTCGAAGGGGTTGAACGCCCCCTCGGCCCCCGACAGGATGATCTTCGGCCTGCCGGTCGAGCCACCCGAGGTGGGCGCCTTCCACGAGGGACCCACCTCGGTCACGAGGTCGGCGCCCCCGGCGCCCCGACGGCGAAGTTCCGCGACCGTGGTCGCCCTGAACCGGCCGTTCCCCATCGGTGCGCCCGGATCGAGGCCGACGACCACCGCCGGGTCGGACAGCGTGAGGATCGCCTCCTCCTCGGGCGGCGCGAGCCGCGTCGACAGCGGCTGCGGTACGGCACCCAGTGTCAGGCAGGCGAAGGCCGCGGCGACGACGTCCACGCCGTTCGGCAGCACGAGCGGGACGATCCGCCCCTTCGTCACGCCCGACTGCGCCAGCCCCCGGGCGATCTCGCCGCTCACCCGGCACAGCTCGGCCCAGGTCAGCCGGTCCTCCCCGGAGCGGACCGCCACGACCTCGGGGCAGTCCGCCGCGTACGCCTTGGGGATGTCACCGAGGGGGAATCCCGGTCGGGGGGTGAACATGACGATCTCTCCTCGTGGCCGGGAGCAGAAGGAACGCGGACAACATACGGGACATCTAGATACATATGGGAAGCCGAGCGTATCCGGGTCGGCCGGAGAGTCTCCGGCCGACCGGTCAGGCGTACAGCTGGGTTCCGGGCAGCTTCTCCGGATCGGCCCGTACCTCCGCCGGGTTCGTCTCGGGCAGGAACCACGCGCTGACGAAGGTGATCAGACCCATGAGCGCGATGTAGACCGCGACCAGGGTGGTCGTTCCGGTCTTGGCGATCACGGTGGTCATCAGGACCGGCGTACTGCCACTGACGGCGATGGCGGACAACTGGTACGCGAAGGAGGCACCGGAATAGCGGACGTCGGGGGCGAACAGCTCGCCGAGGTACGCGGCCATCGGGGCGTAGGTGAGCCCCTGGAAGAGGAATCCGACGGAGACGGCGACGAAGACCAGCGGGGCCGACGCCGTGTCAACCAGCGCGAAGTACGGGAACGCCCAGGCCGCTACGCCGAGTCCGCCGACGAGGATGAGCCTGCGCCGGCCGTAGCGGTCCGACAGATGGCCCGCGTAGGGGAGTATGCCCGCCATGAGGGCCGAGCTGAGCAGCGTGGCGGTCAGCAGCGAGTCGCGCTCCATGTGCAGCGTCGTGGTGCCGTAGCTGAGCAGGCCGGTGATACTCACGTAGAAGAGGCTGTTCGTGGCGGACAGCGTGCCGCAACCGAGCAGGATCACACGCCAGTTGCGGCGGACGGCCTCCGCGACCGGTGCCCGGACCACCCGTGCCTGCGCGCTGCCGGCCGCCTCCTGCAGCTCGCGGAAGTCCGGGGTGTCCTCGACCTTGCGCTGGATGTGCAGCACGACGGGGAACATGACCGCGCTGAGCAGGAACGGAATGCGCCACCCCCAGCGCAGGAACGCGTCGCTCGACACGACGTTGCCGGTCGTGGTGAAGATCAGGTTCACGATGATGACCGCCACCGGGACGCTCGTCTGGCCGAAGGTGCCGGCGAAGCCGCGGCGTTTGGGGTGGGCCGACTCCGTGAGAAGGAGCGCGATACCGCCCCACTGGCCGCCCGCGGCCGCGCCCTGCACGAACCGCAGCAGCACCAGCAGAACCGGGGCGAGGGTGCCGACCTTCGCGGCGCTCGGCAGACAGCCGATGAGGAACGTCGCCACGGCCATGCCCGTCAGGCAGACGACGACCGTGGGCTTGCGGCCGTACCTGTCACCGAAGTGACCGGCGAGGAGGCCGCCGAGCGGCCTGGCCACGAACCCCGCCCAGAAGGTGCTGAAGGACAGCAGGGTGCCCACGAAGGCGGAGGAGTGCGGGAAGAAGACGTGCGGGAAGACCAGGGCCGCCGCCGTACCGTACAGGAAGAAGTCGTACCACTCGATCGAGCTGCCGATCAGTCCGGCTACGAGCAGTCGCCAGCCGGTGCGGCGTCCGGAGGCGGTGGCGGCGCCGGAGCTGTCGCCCTGGATGGGGGCCTGCGCGGAAGAGGCCATGGGAGGCATCCCTCGGTTCTCGGTAGGGCTGCGACCTGCGCCACAGCTCTGTGTCGTGCGGCGAGACTAGAGCTGAGCAAGCGCTCTGCAGGATGGGACGGGGATACACTCCTGGCGCTCACGCGGTGGAGGAAACCTCCACCTGTTCGCTTCTCCTGGAGGCCGGACCGATGCCACGCACCGACTCCGACGCGCAGGGTGCCAGCGATCAGGGCGGAAACGTCGAACACCACGAACTGGCCGCTTACCGTCTGCGCCGCGAGCGCGAGTTGACCAGCCTGTACGCGACGGCCCGTTCGCTGGCCGTGCTCGGGGAGGTCGACGTGGTGCTCCCGTCGATCGTCCGGCAGGCACACGAGCTGATCGGCAGCGACTTCGCGTACCTGTCGCTCCTGGACGCCGACGGCAACCTCAGACTCAGGGCGTCCGCGGGCACCATCTCGGCGGAGTTCTCGTCCGCGCAGATGCCCCCGGGGGCCGGCCTGGGCGGACGGGTGATCGAGACCAGGGCCCCCTACTGGGTCAGCGACTACCGCGCAGCCGAAGGCATCAACCACAACTCGGGCTTCGACCAGCTCGTCGGTGACGAAGGGCTCGTGGCGCTCCTCGGGGTGCCGCTCCTGGTCGGCGACCGGGTGATCGGTGTCCTCTTCGCCGCCGACCGCACCGAACGCCCCTTCCCGAACGACGAGGTGGCCCTCCTCAGCGCCTTCGCCGACCACGCCGCCATCGCCCTGCACAACGCCCGGCTCTACGAGGAGAGCCGGGTGGCACTGCGCCGGCTGCGGGACGCCTACCGCGTCATCGAGGGCCAGGTCGCCACCATGGAACTGGCCGCGGCGGTGCACGAGGCGCTGACCCACGTCGTGCTGACGGGCGGCGGACCCGGCGACATCGCGCAGTCGCTCGTGGACCACCTGGGCGGTGCGGTCACGATACGGGACCGGGACGACAAGGTCGTCGCGAGCCGATGCCCCGGAGCGGCGACGCCAGACGTCGACCCGCCACTGGAAAGGGAGTTGCTGGAGGAGGCCCGGCGGACCGGCCGGTGCGTCCACGGCCGCGGCGACGACGGTACGGTCCTCAGCGTGGCGGCCATCCAGGCCGACGGCAGCCACCTCGGCTCCCTGTCCCTGCGGCGGCAGGCGGCCACGGACTCGGCGGACGTCCGGATGCTGGAGCGCTCCGCGCAGATCACGGGCCTGCTCGTGCTCATGCGCGAGGCCCGCGTCGAGGCGGAGGAGCGGGTGCGGGGCGAACTGCTCACCGAACTCCTGTCCCACCCCCCGCTCCACCCGGTCCACCCGACCCTGCGCGACCGCGCGCTCGCCCGTGGCGTCGACGTGGACCGCCTGGACGTTCTCGTGGCGGCCGACTGCCCCGGACGCCCCGCCGCCGACGTCGTCCGCGCACTGCACGCCGCCTCAGCCGAGTGGTCCGGACTCGCGGGCGAATACCTGGGCCGGGGGACGATGCTGTTGCACACCGACGACCCGGAGACGGCTGCCGAGGCGCTGCACCACCGGCTCCGTCACCGCCTGGGCTCCCCGACCCTCGTGGTCGTCGACCGTGTCACGGGCCACGACCGGTCGCGCTCCTTCACCCTCGCCCAACGCTGCCTCGACGTCATGCGCTCCCTCGGTGACACCGACCGAGGCGCCACCACCCGTCACTTCGCCATGTACGCCCTGGTCTTCGACCCCCGACGCGCCCACGAACTGCGGGACTTCATCGCCGACACCCTCGGCCCCCTCCTCGACTACGACCGTCGCCGCGCCACGGACCTCGTGACCACCGCCGCCGCCTTCTTCACCCATTCCGGCAACCTCAGCCGCACCGCCCACGCCCTCCACATACACACGAACACCCTGTTGAAGCGACTGGACCGCATCGGGGCGATCCTGGGAGAGGACTGGCGCGCCGGCGACCGGGGACTGCGCGTCCATCTCGCCCTGCGGCTGCACCAGTTGAGGCGGCTGGCCAAGTGAGTGGTGTCGGGGGAGGGTGAGCGGCACCGTCAGCAAGCCGACGAGGTTGGATGGCCCCATGGTGAGACGAACGCGGGAGAAGAAGCGGCCTTCCTTCGGCAAGCCGAAGAGCATCGTCCTGCTCGCGACGCCGGAAGGCTGGCGCCATAGTGTCCTCACCGTGGACGGCGGGATGGTCTGCGGGCGCCTCGCCGACGTTCCGCCCGACGCCGGCCCAGCCGAGGCAATGGCCGCCGCGGCAGCCATGGTGATGGGCCTCGCACGCGACTTTCACGAAGAACGCGTCGACGTCACCTGGGATCCGCCTCGGGAACCCGGGTCCTGGACCGCCCAGGTCACCGTTTCCGCGACCCCGCCGCACACCTGTGCTTAGTTTTCCGGCGCCTGGCCGACGGGCTGCACGGCGTCCCACCACCGCCGCGTCCGGCTGAGAGTTCGCCGCAGACCGCGTCCGGCGGGCGGTCCTGTAGCTCAGGAGGTGGTCGGCCGGCCTTCGGCCGGGGCGGCCCGCTTGCCCAGGTTGCGCCACGCTATGGCACCCAGGATGGGGAACAGGATCATGATGATCAGCCATCCTGCTTTCGGCAGCATTCGCATGCGGGCCGCTGGGGTCCTGACGCAGTCACCCAAGGCATAGATGTACAGGACCCCGACCATCACGTAGATCGCGCCGACCAACAGCGTCGTCATCGGGTCCCCCTCGCAAGCCAGGGCGGACCCGTCCACGTGCGGCTCGACGTGGGGGGTGGTGACGGTGCGGGACCGTTCCGGCACGGGGTGGGGTGGCGAAGCCATGAAGTGCACCTCTGGATGTTCAGCGGGATGGGACTGCGCGGAAACCGATAGGGCGGCCGAGCCCGCCTCCCGCAGCCCCCACTCCACCGTCGTGTCGTTGCCGTTGTTGACCATGACGACTCGATCCGGCCGCGCGCCATGGTCCAGCCAGCCCACCAGAGCCGCGTCGCGTTCCGCGCAGGGCGGAGGCTGCCGAGGCGGGGGAAGGACGACGGTGACGGGCCCGTCGTCGCCGCCACTCAGGAGCGCGACTAGGACCGGCGTGCACACCGCGTAACGCCGCAACTTCTCATGAGTAGACGCGCCGTCACTCGACGGTCAGGGACTCCAGGGCGGCCATGCTCTCCAGCGAGAGCAGTCGCGCGTTCTCCAGGGCCACGACCACCCACCGGTCGTCCCGCCACACCGTGACGAAGAGCTGCATGGAGATGCGCGTCGACGGGGGCTGCTCCTCGCCCGGCAGGAGCATGCCGACGCGACTGTGGACCACTCCGACACCCGCGCTGACGATCCGGGCGAACACCACGTCGCCCTCCACCAGCCGTGAACCCTTGACCACGGTGGCGGCCCTGGAGATCTCACCGAGAGTCACCCTTCCGGCCAGGTCAGAGGAGTTGGAGCACCTCGGTCAGTGCGCTGGGACGCCGGTCCACGGGCAGGGGGTCGACCAGGTGGACCCGGCAGCCCAGCGTGGCAGCGCCGACATCCGCGAAAGGCTCGTCTCCCACCATGAGGGCATCGCCGGGCGCCACTGCGAGCTCGTCGCACGCCATCTGGAAGATCCGGGGATCGGGCTTCTTCACCCCGCGCTCGAAGGAGAGGAAGTAGGCGTCCACGAGGGCATCGACGCCGTGGGCGCGGAACACAGGGCGCATGTCCCAGCCGATGTTGCTGACGACGGCGACCGGGATGCCTCGCGCGCGCAGGGCGCGGAGGGTTTCCTCGGTGTCGGGATAAGGCAGCCATGCACCCGGCGTCTGGGAACGTTCGTACAGGGCCTCGGCCAGGTCAGCCGCGGGCAGTCCCGCTTCCCGGGTAAGGGCTGTGAAGGCGGCGCGGTGTTGTTCGGCGGTCAGGTCGCGCTCCCGCCACAGTGCCTCCAGATGGGGTGGCACTGTGCGCGGAGGGACCCCTCCGGGCTGAGCTCCGAACTCTTCCAGCCGGCTGACACAAGCGGCGAGTTGGCCCTCGGGCACGTCTGAACCGCCCTTCGTCGCCACCGCGCGCAGCCACTGCGCGGCCGATTCGATCCGGAAGAGGGTCCCGGAGAAGTCGAACATCACACCCTTGATCATGCCGCCGATCCTGGCCGCGACGGTGAACCGACCGCAAGCCCCACGGCCGGTCCACCCCACCGCCCCTACGGCGAGATCTGGACAACGGTGCCGGTTCACCCCGCCGAGCCAGGAGCCAGGACCCGGGACCCGCGTTCCACGCGTCGCGGCCCGCACGCCGATCAGGTGTCGTGCCGGCTGGCGGCGGATCCCTTGGCCGGGCTCTGCGCGATGTCCCTGTCCGCTGCCTCGATGAGAGCCAGTACGGCGGCCGCCGCGGCCGCGCCGTCCCGGGCCTCGACGGCTTGAACGATGGCCCGGTGGCCTGGCAACGATGCTTCCACCGCTCCGGGGGTCCGGGTGCTGACGAGGAAGCTGTGTTCCAGCGCGACGTCGACAGCCCGGCCCAGTGAGCCGAGGAGAGGGTTGCCGCTGGCGTCGAGCAGGGCTTGGTGAAAGGCGATATCGGCCTCGATGTACCCCCTGCCGCCGGGCTCCGCCGCCGCGGCCTCCATGGCCGCCACATGGTCGTACAGGGCTCGGACATCGTCGGGCGTGGCCCGGCCGGCGGCGAGCCGGGCCGCTTCCGGTTCGACGACCCGGCGAAGCTCGCCCGTGTCACGCAGCAGAGCCGTGGCGTTCTCGGCCTGTTTCCAGCGCAGCACGTCCCGGTCCAGGTGGTTCCACTGCCTCGGGGGCAGCACGCGTGTACCCGTACGCGGGCGCACGTGCAGTATCCCCTTCGCCACCAGTGCCTTGACCGCCTCGCGCAGGACCCCTCGGCTGACGCCGGCCTCGGCGGCCAGCGCGTCCTCGACCGGCAGTGTGTCGCCGGGCTTCCATCCGCCGCCCACGATCCGTCGCCCGAGTTGGTCGACCACACGCTGGTGCGTCGTCGGGAACTCCACCACGATGTCCGCCGACCCCCTGGACGCCATTCATCGAATCATTCAATGATTGCCTGACAGGGTAGGGCCTGCGGGTCCCCACCCCCATGGCCCGACCTGAAGAGGACCACGTCACAGCCACGGGAGTGTGTGCATGACCGACGGTCGAGGAGCCGGCAGCCGGAGCCAGGCATGGTTCGGCGCACAGGGTCGCAGCGGCATGGTGTACCGCTCCTGGATGCGCAACCAAGGACTCGGTCACGAGGTGCTCGACGGGCGTCCCGTCATCGGTATCGCGACGAGCGCCTCCGAGCTCGCACCGTGCAACACCCATCTGACCCAGGTCGCGGAAGCGGTCAAGAGGGGAGTGTGGCAAGCGGGTGGGCTGCCTCTCCAGTTCCCGACCATGGCCACGGGCGAGACTCTCATGCGGCCCACCGCCATGCTCTATCGCAACCTCATGGCGATGGAGGTCGAGGAACTGATCCGGGCCAACCCCCTGGACGGTGTGGTGCTGCTGTCAGGCTGTGACAAGACGACACCCGCCATGCTCATGGGCGCCGCGAGCGTCGACCTGCCCGCCGTCATGGTCACCGGCGGACCGATGCTCAACGGGAAGTTCCGTGGGCAGGACGTGGGATCCGGCACGCACGTGTGGAAGTTCGAGGAGGAGTTCAAAGCCGGCCGGATGACCGCGGAGGAGTGCTTCTTCGCGGAAGGGTGCATGGCGCGTTCCCACGGGCACTGCATGACGATGGGGACCGCGTCGACGATGGCCTGTCTGGCCGAGGCGCTCGGCATGCAACTGCCGGGGTCCGCGGCCTGGCCGGCGGTCGACGCACGTCGGATGGAGACCGCGCAGGCAGCCGGGCAGCGCATCGTCCGCATGGTGGAGGAGGGCCTGCGCCCCTCGCGGATTCTGACCCGGGAGGCGTTCGAGAACGCCGTCCGGGTCAACGCGGCCATCGGCGGCTCCACGAACGCCGTCATCCATCTCACGGCCATCGCTGGGCGTGTCGGTGTCGGACTGGGCCTGCGGGACTTCGACGAACTCGTCCGGGAGGTGCCGACCCTGGTCAACCTGATGCCCAGTGGCAAGTACCTCATGGAGGACTTCTGCTACGCGGGCGGACTGCCCGTGGTCATGGCCGAGCTGCTGCGCGGCGGACTGCTGCACGGCGAACCGATCACGGTCACCGGCCGCACCGTCGCCGAGAACACGGAGAACGCCGAACGCACGGACTCCGACGTCATCACCGGCCTCGACGCCCCTTTCCAGCCGCCCGGCACCGGTATCGCCGTCCTCAGGGGCAACCTGTGCCCGGACGGTGCCGTGATCAAGCAGTCCGCCGCGTCCCCGCACCTGCTCATCCATCGGGGACCCGCACGCGTCTTCGACACCCCGGAGGCATACCACGAGGTGGTCGACGATCCCGAACTCGACATCGACGAGAACACCGTGATCGTCATCCGCTACGCGGGCCCCAAGGGTTACCCCGGCATGCCCGAGGTCTCCAACGTCCCGCTCCCAGCGAAGCTCCTGAAGGCCGGCGTCACGGACATGGTGCGCGTCTGCGACGGACGGATGAGCGGCACCGGGTACGGGACGGTGGTACTGCACGTGTCGCCCGAGGCCGCCGTCGGCGGGCCGCTCGCCCTGGTGCACGACGGGGACTTCGTCGTTCTCGACGTCCCGAGCCGCACCCTGCACCTGGACGTGGACGACGCCGAGCTCACGCGCCGCCGGCTGGCGTGGCGCGCGCCGGCCGAGCGGTACACCGGCGGCTACACCTGGCTCTACACCCAGAACGTGGAACAGGCCCACGAGGGCGCGGACTTGGGGTTCCTGCGGGGCAACCGCGGATACGAGGTCCCCCGCGACTCCCACTGAGCACCGGTCCGGTCGCCTCACACCTCGAATCCAGGGGAGCGTTCATCGTGGAATCGGAAACAGCGCATCCGCGGCCGGTCCTGACCGCCCGCTCCGTACTGCCGGAGGACGCCGACCGAGCCGCGCTCGTCGCGCGCGTCCATCACCCCGAGTGGGACGGACCGTGCGTGGCCGCGGTCCGGGGCGAGCGGGTGGTCGACCTGACGGCCGTTGTACCCACCGTCTCGGACCTCATGGAACGCGACGACGCGGCGGCGGTCGTCCGCGATGCCGAGGGCCGACACGTCTGGCGCCTGGACGACCTGCTCGGGGCACCGGTCGGCCGCCGTGACGTTCCGCATCTGCTCGCGCCGGTCGATCTGCAGGTGATCAAAGCGGCCGGCGTCACCTTCGCCCGGAGCCTGCTGGAACGCGTCATCGAGGAACGCGCGGGCGGCGATCCGGCTCAGGCCGCCGAGATCCGGGCTCGCGTCGGCGAGGTGGTGGGCGGCACGCTCGAAGGCGTCCGTCCCGGGTCTCCGGAAGCGGACAAGGCCAAGGAGGTGCTGGTCTCCGAGGGACTGTGGTCGCAGTACCTGGAGGTCGGGATCGGACCGGACCCGGAAGTGTTCACCAAGGCCCCTGTACTGTCCGCGGTCGGTACCGGGGCGTACATCGGGGTGCTCGGCACCTCGGTGTGGAACAACCCCGAGCCCGAGGTCGTCCTGGTCGCGGACTCACGCGGCCGGATCCGCGGAGCCGCACTCGGCAACGACGTCAATCTTCGCGACGTGGAGGGACGCAGTGCCCTGCTGCTGTCCCGTGCCAAGGACAACAACGCCTCGTGCGCGATCGGCCCCTTCGTCCGTCTGCTCGACGACGGCTTCGACCTCGAAGCCGTACGCGGTCTCGACGTCGACCTGCGGGTCGAGGGGACGGACGGATACGTGTTGCACGGCAGGAGCTCCATGCGGGAGATCAGCCGCGACGTGCTGGACCTGGTGGCCGCGACACATGGTCCGCACCACCAGTATCCGGACGGCTTCGCGCTCTTCACCGGAACGCTGTTCGCTCCCACCGAGGACCGGCAGGCGCCGGGCGCGGGCTTCACCCACGAGTACGGCGACCTGGTACGGATCTCCAGCCCGAGACTCGGCGCCCTGGTCAACACCGTCACCGCCAGCGAGCGGGCCGCGCCGTGGACATACGGCGTCGGAGCCCTGATGCGCAACCTCGCCCGGCGCGGAGTGCTGTGACGGAACGTCGGATTCCCGTCCGGCGACGCGGGCCCGGCGGCGCTGGAAGCGGCCAACCGCATTTCCAGCTCGCCCGGTTCGACGATCCGTCGCCCGTCGCGTCCCGTGAAGGAGGCGAGGTCGGCCGGGACCGTGACACGCAGACGCCGTGCGGCGCCCGGTTCGGGGTCCACCCGTGTCGGGCAGCGCGCCCATCGCCCAGCAGCGCCGCCTGTCCTTCAGCACCAGTCGTCGCCACTGGGACCGGGCGGTCAACCGCCTCTCCGGCGGAAGCGCGAGGACCGGCTCCGAGCCGGCGTCGTGGGAGGCGAGGGGCGGTGTGGGGGCCCGGCCGGGGAGGGGGATCCTTCCCGGCCGGACCCCGGATCACAGGGTGCGCAGCACCTCCAGGCGTACGGCCGTCGACGCCTTGTCCAGGGCGGAGCGGCACTCCTCGTCCGTCGTGCCGACCGCGGTGACCAGCGCGTAGCGGCTGGACACGTGGCCGTTCGGCGGCAGGCGCAGTTCCTGGCCGGGCAACGCGATGGCCAGGGCCGTGTCCACCGGGGCGGGCAGGGCGGGCGTGTCGATGACGACCTCGCGCGCGATGCAGTCCGCCCGCGGATAGTGGAAACGCACGGCCGCGACGCCGTGCCGGTCCGGCCGTACGTCCGGCGGCGTCCCGCAGGCCACCCGTGCCGCGACGAGCGCCGCGTCGACGCCGAGCGCGAGGCGACCGATGTCGGGGATGCGGTCCCCGCCGATCCGCGCGTTGATCTCGACGACCTTCGGGCCCTCCGCCGTGAGCCGCAGCTCCGTGTGCGTCCAGCCGGTGGTGAAGCCGACCGCCGCGTGCGCGGCGGCCACCACGTCGAGCACGGCCGGATCGGTGAGCAGCGGGTCCCCGGCGTCTACCAGGTGTCCCGTCTCCTCGAAGTACGGCGGGAACCCGCACTCCTTGCGCGCCACGAAGGCGGGGTGCATCCGTCCCTCGTACCAGGCGGCGTCGACGCTGATCTCGGGGCCGTCCAGGTACTGCTCGACCAGGACGTCCCCCGGTGCCACCTCCACCGCGCCCGAAGCGGTCGCCCCGCGCGCCAGGCGGAACCGAGCGGAGAGCAGGGCGGGTTCGTCGACCTTCACCACGCCCGTGCTCGCGTTCAGCGCACGGGGTTTGAGGACGAGCGGGTAGCCGACGAGGGCGGCCGCGGCCCGCGCCTGGGGCAGCGACCTGACCAGCTCGGACCGGGCCTGCGGCACCCCGGCCCCGCGCAGTGCCTCGCGGGTGGCCCACTTGTCGCGGCAGCGCAGCGTCGCCTCGGGCGGGCTGCCCGGCAGTCCGAGCAGTCGCGCCAGTTCGGCGGTGTGGACGACCCGGGTGTCGTCCCAGGTCATCACTCCCTCGTACGGGAGCCCGCGCACCGCCTCGGCCATGGCCGTGACATCCGTGGTGTCCACGACCGTGTGCCCGCTCAGGTAGGGCTCCTCCCACAACGGAGCGCGCTCCGCAAGGAGATGGACCTCGTACTCCTTCGCGACGGAACGCAGCAGGTACTCGCGGTAGGCCTGCGAGCCCGCGCCGACCAGCAGCAGCGTCATGGCCGGGCCGCCGCTCCGTCGAGGTGCGCGGCGAGCGTGCGCACGGTCCGGTGGAGGTACAGCTGCGGCAGCGGGAACGAGGGCAGCCCTGCCGACCGCAGCGCCACCAACAGCCGTACGCCCAGGAGGGAGTTGCCGCCGAGCGCGAAGAAGTCGTCGTCCGCGCCGACCCGGAAGCCGAAGACCCTCTCCCACACCGAACGCAGCCGGGACTCGGTGTCGTCGCCCTCGGGCGGCGGTTCCTCGTCCGGTCCGTGGGTCAGCGGTTCGGGCAGACGTGCCGTGTCCACCTTGCCGTTGGGCGTGAGGGGGAGCGCGGGCAGCGCGGTGAGCGTGGACGGCACCATGTGCTCGGGCAGGAAGCGCGCCGCGTGCTGCCGCACCTCCGCGGTGTCGCCCTCGACCCCGTCGCGGAAGACGACGTACCCGTCGAGACGGGCGGCCGCCGTGTCCGCAGTGTCGGCCGCCTGCCTCAGGACCACCGCGGCGGCCCCCACGTCCGGCGCGTCCAGCAGGCGCGCCCTGATCTCGTCCAGCTCGATGCGGAAGCCGCGCAGCTTCACCTGGCTGTCGAGGCGTCCGAGGTGCTCCAGACGTCCGTCGGGCAGCAGCCGCCCGCGGTCGCCGCTGCGGTACATCGGGCCGGACGCGTGCGGGTCGGGCAGGAAGCGCCGGGAGGTCAGCTCCGGGCGGTTGAGGTACTTCCCGGCCACCCCCAGACCGCCCACGTAGATCTCGCCGGCGACTCCGGGCGGTACTTCGCGGCCTTCGGGGTCGAGGACGTACAGGTGCCAGCCGGGCAGGGCGGGGCCGACCGAGCGCGAACCCGTCAGCGCCTCGCGGCGGGTGACGGTCTGCGCGGTGACGTGCACGGTCGTCTCGGTGATCCCGAACATGTTGACCAGGCGGCACGCCCACTCGGGGTGCCGGTCGAACCAGAAGCGCAACGGCCGCGTGTCGAGCGGCTCTCCGCCGAAGACGACCAGGCGCACCGAGTCGGAGACCCGCGTCTCCCGGTCGACGGTCATGAGCTGGGCGAAGGCGCTCGGTGTCTGGCTGAGCACCGTCACCTGCTCGGCGGCGAGCAGCGCCGCGAACTCGGCCGGGTCGCGCGAGGCCCAGTAGGGCACGACGACCAGCCGCCCGCCCGTCATCAGGCAGCCCCAGATCTCCCACACCGAGAAGTCGAAGGCGCTGGAGTGGAAGAGCGTCCAGGTGTCGCCGCCGCCGAACCCGAAGTCGTCCCGCGTGGCGTGCATCAGCGCGCCGACGTTGCGGTGCGGGACCACGACGCCTTTGGGGCGGCCGGTGGAGCCGGAGGTGTAGATGACGTAGGCGGCCGCGTCGGCCGGGAGGTCGGCCGGCTCGAACGGCCCCCGGCCGTTCCCCGCGAGTTCGTCGGGCCGAACCGTCCGTACGCCGTCCCGCCGCGGGAAGGTCCCCGACTCCGTGACGACCAGCGCGAGTTCGGCGTCCTCGCAGGTGTAGGCGAGACGGTCCGCCGGATAGGCCGGGTCCATCGGCACGTACGTGGCGCCGCAGGTGAGCACCGCGAGCAACACCACGACCAGGTCGAGCGACCGCTCCAGACAGACGCCGACCCGGGCGCCCGGTACTACCCCGAGGTCACGCAGTGCGGCGGCGTACTCGTCGCCCCGTTCAATGAGTTGACGGTATGTCAACTCCTTTCGTCCGAAGGTCACGGCGGGCGCGTCCGGTGTACTCCGGGACCGGGCGCGTACGACCTGCTCGATGCGCTCGTCCGGGGCCTCGGGCGCGCGGCCCAGGCCGCCGAGCACGGCCAGGTCGCGCAGCCGCTCCTCGTCGAAGAGGGGTATGTCGCCGACCCGGGTCCCGGGGGCCGCGCCGGTCAGTGCCCGGTACGCCGTGACCAGCATGCCGGTCAGCCACGCGACCGAGGCGTCCGCGAACGCGGAGTGACGGTAGCGGACCACTCCGCCCAGGACCGTGGACCCGTCGTCGGACACGTGCACCGACAACGGGTGCACCGGGTCCAGGAACGGCAGGTGGGTCAGCGGCTCGGCCTTGACGCCCTCGCCGGTCAGCGCCTCGGGCGCCTCGGTGACGGTCAGGCCGGCCAGCGGCGTCCGGCCGGTCGCGGGCACCGCCCGGTCCACCTGCTCCAGGTACCGGGCCACCGTCGCGGACCCGTCGACCGTGAAGGTCAGCGCCCGCTCGGCGTCCACTCCGAGCGTGACCTCGGCGTCGGCCGTGCAGCGCGCGAGGACCAGGCCCAGTGCGGCCCTGAGCGTGACAGACGCGGGTGCGCCGCCGTCGCCCGGGACCGAGAAGCGGTGCAGCCCCGTCGTGGTGGCGCCCCGGGTGCCGAGCCCCCACTCCGGTGCCTCGGCGCGGTCGAGCCCGGTGAGCGCGGTGCGCAGCCGCTCGCCGTGCTCCCGCGGTACGGCGTCCGGCCGCACCGGCTCCATGAGCAGCGCCCGCACCAGGTCGTACGGATCGGCGAGCGCGGCCCGGTGCGCCACCACGACCAGGTCCGCCGCCCCGTCCTCGTACCGCAGCAGGACCGTGCGCAGCCCGGGTCCGGTGCGCGGATCGGCCGGCCGCGACAGTTCCCGCTCGCGGTGGTGCGCGGCGGTCCCGGAGTCCGCTCCCGAGGGCACGTCCTCGACCCACAGGCGCGCGCCCTCGGCGGCGAGCGCCAGGTTCCGGCGCAGCCGCTCGGGGTCGGCACCCGTGTGCACCCGCAGCGCGACCGCCTGGCACAGTCGTCCCGTGTCGTTCATCGTCTTCCCCTCCGGGTACTCCTCACGGGCGCTCACCGGCTCGTGAACCCTCCGTCGACGGTGACCGTGGAACCGGTCACCTGGCGCGAGCCGTCCGAGCCGAGCCACACCGCGGCACCGGCCACGTCCTCCGGCTCGATCAGCCGGTTCATGGGCTGCGCCGCCACGAAGGTCTCCTCGTGCTCGTGGACCGGTACCTCCAGGGACCGGGCTATCTCCGTGAGCATCCGGCCCTCGGCCGCGTCGTCGTCGCGCACCGAGCCGGGACACAACGCGTTCACCCGTACCCCGAACGGCGCGAGGTCCAGGGCCGCCGCCTTGGTCAGGCCCACCAGGGCGTGCTTCGCGGTGACGTACCCGGCGAAGTGCCGGTAGCCGACCAGGCCCGCCGTGGACGCCACGTTGATGACACTGCCCGCGCGCTGGACCGTCATCGCAGCACCCACGGCCCGGATCATCCGCCAGGCGCCCGAGACGTCGACGTCGAGCATCAGGTCCCACTCGTCGGGCGTGATGTCGTGGACCGTCTTGCCCGAAGGAGCCGCTATCCCGGCGTTGTTGAGCAGGACGTCGATGCGGCCGAACCGGTCGAGGGCGCCCTCCACCACGGCGCGCACGGCCTCCAGATCGCGCACGTCCGCCGTGGCGGTCGACACCGTGCCGCCCTCCTCCCGGCACATCCGGGCGGTGTACGCCAACTGGCTCCGCGTACCGAGCGGGTAGGGGACGCCGTCGAGGTCGTCACCTATGTCGGTCAGCAGCAGGTCCGCCCCGGCCCGGGCGTACGCCAGCGCGCACGCCCGGCCGATGCCACGGGCCGCGCCCGTGACCAGTGCCACCTTGCCCGTGAGCGGGGCGGCCGTGCGCACGGAGTTCACCGGCCCGGTGCGCACGGCGTTCACCGGCCCACCCCCTGGGCGGCCAGTTCCTCGTCGAGGAGGCGGACCAGGCCGGCGGGGGAGTCGACCAGGTACATGTGGCCGCCCGGGAGTTCGACCTGGCGGCAGCCGGCCGTGGTCGCCGCGTCCCACTCCGCGGCCTGGGCCCGGTCCACCAGTTCGTCCACCTCGCCCCGGATGGAGACGATCGGTATGTCCAGCGGAACCTCGGACGGGGCGAGGTAGTTCTCGTGCATCTCCACGTCGGCGCGCAGCGGAGGCAGCAGCATCTCCCGCAGGTCGGGGTGTTCCAGGGCCGGGTGCGTGTACCCGGCGAACTCCCTGACCTGCTGGAGGAACGCCTCGTCGGTCAGGCCGGTGGCACGGGTCTCGCGCCGCGTCCACGGTCCGGGCGAGCCGCTGACGAAGAGCTTGACGACCTCGGGACCGCCGAGCGCGCTGATGCGGTGGGTCATCTCGTAGGCCATGACCGCGCCGAGGCTGTGCCCGAACAGGGCGACGGCCGGGCTGCCCGCCACCTGGTCCAGGACGGTGGGCAGCAGGTCGTCGACGGCGGACACCACGTCCGTGTACAGCGGCTCTCCGAACCGCTCCTCACGGCCCGGGAGTTGGACAGGGGTGATCAGGACGGTGTCGCTGCCGTACTCCTGGCAGCGGCGGAACGCGGAGGCTCCGGCGCCCGCGAACGGGAAGCACAGGACGGGGATCTGCATGTCAGTCCTCCAACTCGGCGGCGGACGCCCACGCCCGCGCGATCAGTTCGCCGGTGCCGGCGGGGTTCCCGCGCACGAAGTAGTGCGCGCCGCCCGCCAGTTCCCGGAAGCTCACGTCCTGCGCGACGCGCTCCCAGCAGCGGTACTCCCCGGCGGCGTGCGCGAGGCCCTTGTCGTCGTCGGCGACGACGACCGTGAAGGGCGCCTCGATGCGCCAGTCCGGCTCCTCCTCGGTCACGCCGATGAAGTAGCGGTAGCCCCCGCACACGTCGTGCCGGAACAGGTCGCCCATGAAGGACGTGTAGCGCCGGTCGAGGCCGTCCAGCTCGGAGTAGCCGGTCTCCTCGACCATGTACGAGATGATCTCCTCGTCCGTCCAGGTCTCGATCATGTCGATCGACTCCTGCATGTCCTTGGCGGGCGGCAGCAACTTGGACCCGATGAACACGTGCCGCAGGTCGAAGCCCCGCTCCTCCAGGACACGGGCCAGCTCCACCGTGACGGCGGCGCCACCGCAGTGCCCCCACAGGATCAGCGGCAGGTCGGCCTTCCGCTCGATCTCGTCCACCGTCCGCGTCACCGTTTCCAGGACGTCGGTGAACTCGCCCGGCCGGCTCGGGTCGTGACCCGGCGGCTCCAGGCCGTACACCACCAGCGACGGGTCGAGCTTCTCGATCTGCTCGGCGAGCGGCTTGAAGTTCACCGGGTGCCCGCAGGGGTACGGCACGCACACCACGGCCGCCCTGGCGCCCTCGGCCTTCGAGGTGAGCAGGTGCAGCAGCTCCTCCTCGGCCTCCTCGCGGTCCCGTCCCTCGACGAGGGCGGCGAGTTCGGCGAGCCGGGGGACCCGGGTCAGGTCGGACAGCGTGACAAGGCCGTCGAGTTCGAGGACGACCCGCAGTGCCGACAGGGAGTTGCCGCCGAGCGCGAAGAAGTCGCCGTCCGTGCCGATGTCCTCGGCCGTGAGCCCGAGGACGCCCTGCCAGGCCTCCCGGATCCGGGCGACGGTGGCCTCGGTGGCCGTGCCGCCGGGCACCCGCGCGACGACGTCCGCCCCGTCGACCCGGTCACGGCCGAGCAGCGCCAGGTCCTCGTCGGCCAGCAGCCGCCTGGCGGCGTGCGGCGCGTCGGGCTCGCTCGCCATCAGTTCGAGGACGCGGACGAAGTAGCCGCCGATGCGGTCGATCTGCTCCTCGTCGTACAGATGCGTGTGGTAGTGCAGGCAGAGCTGCATCTCGTCGTCGAAGAAGTGCCGCGAGAACTCCGTACGGAAGGGGAACTCCGTCTCCGAGTCGACCCGCATGCCCAGCAGCGAGAACTCGGGCAGCTGCTGGAGGTTCTTCAGCAGGTAGAAGTGCGTGAAGTTGAACGTCGTCTCGAACAGCGTGCGCTGGGTGGAGAGGTCCTGCTTCATCTTCGCCATCGGGTAACGGCGGTGCGGCAGGAGGTCCAGCTCCGCGCGGTAGACCCTGCGGATCAGGTCCGCCCAGCTGCCCCCGCTCAGATCGACCTGGAACGGGACGGTGTTGAGGTGCAGGCCGAGCGTCGTCTCCGCGCCCGGCAGTTCCGGCCGGCCGCTGTGCTCGTAACCGGTCATCACCTTGTCCTGGCCCGACACGAGGCTCAGCACCTTCATGTGCGCGGCCAGCAGCACGTCCTTGAACGGCACCGACAGGGCGTCGGCCGTCGCCTCCACGCGCTCGGTGAGCCCCGCGGGCAGCGGTACGTCCCGCAGCACGACCTGGAAGTCGTCGGTCGCGACCGCGTCCGCCTTCGGCGGGACGTCGGCGGGCGTCGCGTCCTCCATCACCCCCAGCCAGAAGTCCCGTGACGCCGGCGACCGCAGCGCCTCCGTCTCCAGGCCGACGAAGTTGCGCAGGTGGTTGTCGACCGCCGGCCGCGCCGTTTCCCGGCCCTCGCGCACCTGGTGGTACAGCTCGAAGAGCTGCGTGTGCAGCAGCGAGATCGACCAGCCGTCCAGGGCCGAGTTGTGCTGGCTGACGGTGTACCGGTACAGCTCGTCGCCGAGCACCTGGACGTGCAGGGTGACCAGGCCGCCCTCCTCCCACACGAACCGGCGGGCCTTCTCGCGCGCCAGCCAGTCCTCGTGCCAGGCCTCCTGTCCGGCGCCGTCGAGGTGACGCAGGTCGGCGACGGTCAGTGGCGACGGGACGTCCCGGTGCACGATCTGCAGGAACTCCCCGAATCCCCTCAGGTGGTACGTCGTCCGCAGGATCGGGTGGCGCAGCGTCAGCAGCCGCACGGCCTCCGTGAACGCCTCCGCGTCGAAGGCACCCGTGATCGAGTAGCTCAGCACGTCGTGGTACTGGCCGAGACCGCCCGTGATCTCCGTCTGGAAGATCAGGCCCGCCTGGAGCATCGACAGCGGGTACGCGTCCTCCGCGTCGTCGGGCAGCAACGCCCGGTCCGCCTCGGAGACCAGTTCGAACGGCCGGAACGCGCCCCGCGCGGCGACGTCCTCGGCGACCGTCGCAGACTCCTCCTCCGCCGCGATCGACTCGGCGAGCAGCGCGATCGTCTGGTGCCTGAACAACTGCTGGAAGGTGAAGTCGAGCCCCGCCGCACGGGACTTGGCGAGCACCGACACGAAGTGGATCGAATTGCCGCCCAGGGAGAAGAAGTTGTCGTGCACGCCGACCTTCTCCCGGCCCAGCACCTCCTTCCAGATCTCCGCGAGGGTCCGCTCCCGCTCGTTGCGCGGGGCGACGTGCGCCGGGGCCTGTTTGCGCAGCGCCTCGGGACGGCGCAGCGCGGCCCGGTCCAGCTTGCCATTCGGGGTCAGCGGCAGCTCGGCCACGGACACGATCCGGCCCGGCACCATGTACTCGGGCAGCGCGGCGCGCACGTGCTCCTTGAGCCGCGCCTCGGACACCTCACCGTCCAGGACGGCGAATCCGCGCAGCGACGTCTGCCATCCGTCGTCGACGGCCACGACCGCCGCGTCCCGCACCGCGTCGTGGGTGCGCAGCCGCTCCTCGATCTCGCCCGGCTCCACGCGGAACCCGCGCACCTTCACCTGGAGGTCGACCCGGCCCAGGTAGTCGACGGTGCCGTCGGGCAGCCACCGCGCCCGGTCGCCCGTGCGGTACAGCCGGTCCTCGCCCGTCGCCGCGCGCACCGCCTCGCCGGAGACGAACTTCTCGGCGGTCAGCTCGGGGCGGCCCAGGTAGCCGCGCGCCAGACCCACGCCCGCGACGTGGAGTTCGCCAGGGACGCCGACCGGTGTCTGGCGTCCGTCCGCGTCGAGCACGTACAGCCTGATGTTGTCGATCGGGCGGCCGATGGGCAGCCGTGCCCGGTCGCCGAGCCCCTCGACGGGCTGGTGCGTGACGTCGACGGTCGCCTCGGTCGGTCCGTACAGGTTGACCAGCCGTGCGCCGGGCAGGAGTTCACCGAATCTGACGGCCTGCTGGGTGCCGAGGGCCTCGCCGCTCGCGAAGACCTGGCGCAGGACACCCAGGTCCGCGCCGTCACCGAACCGGGCCAGGTACCCGAGGAACATCGTCAGCATCGAGGGGACGAAGTGCGTGGTGGTGACCCGGTGCCGTTCCAGGGCGGCGACGAGCGCGGCCGGGTCCTTCTCCACGCCGGGCGCGGGCAGGGCGAGCGCCGCTCCGGTGAACGACCACCAGAACAGCTCCCACACCGACACGTCGAAGGAGATCGACGTCTTCTGGAGCACCACGTCGTCGGGGCCGATGGGGTACGCGCGCTGCATCCAGTCGAGCCGGTTGACCGCGCCGCGGTGCTCCACCAGGACGCCCTTGGGACGCCCGGTCGAGCCCGAGGTGTAGATGACGTAGGCCACGTCACCCGCGCCGGACACCGCCTCCGGGGCCGAACCGTCCGCCGCGTACGACGCCTCGTCGTCCAGGTCGAGGCCGGGCGTGGCACCGAGGAGCGAGGCGAACCGGGCCTGGTGGAGCACGAGCCGGGCGGCGCTGTCGGAGAGCAGGTAGTCGATGCGGGCCTGCGGGTACGACGGGTCGACCGGCAGGTAGGCGCCGCCGGCCTTGAGCACGGCCAGGATCGCCGTGATCATCTCGGGCGACCGCTCGGCGACCAGCGCGACGATCGAGTCCCGGCCGACCCCGCGTTCCCGCAGGGTGCGGGCCAACCGGTTGGAGAGCGCGTCCAGTTCGGCGTACGTCACCGTCCGGTCGTCGCTCAGCAGGGCGGGTGCGTCCGGGGTCCGGGCGGCCTGCGCGGCGAACAGGCCGTGCAGGGTGGCCTCCGTGTCGAAGAGGTGCTCGGTCGCGTTGGCCGCCGCGACGACGGCCTCGTCCTCGGCGGTCCGCAGGTCGAGCTCGCCCACGGCCGTGTCGGGCGAGGTTGCGGCCCGCTCCAGGAGCAGGGCGTAGTGCGCTCCGATGCGCTCGATCGAGGCCCCGGCGTAGCGGGCGGTGTCGTAGGAGAGCGTCACGACCAGTTCCGTGGCGTCACGGGAGACGGTGAGGCGGACGCCGTCGCCGGAGGTGTCGGGAGCGTCGTGGAACCCGTCGAGCGTCACCGCGGTGGCGAAGGCGTCGGTGTGGCCCAGCTCGGCGGCCAGGGCGGCCACCGCGCAGTCCTGGTGCTCCTCGGCCTCGCGGACGGAGGCGGCCACCCGGCCGAGCAGTTCCCGCAGGGATCCGCCGGTGGCGACGCGCAGCGGCAGCGGGCCGCCCGCGAACCCGGGCGCGGCACCGCGCGTCGGCTGTGCGATCGTCGCCTCCTCCTCGCCGGTGTACCGGCCGACCAGGGCCGCCAGGGCGGAGACGAGGACGAGGGAGAGCTGCTCCGGCCGGCCGCGGCTGATCCGGTCGAGCCGCTCGGTGAGCGTCGTACCGAGGCGCACGCTGTGGGTGCCGTGCGCCGGGCGTCCCTGCCCGTCCTCGGCCGGGCGGGGACGGAGGTCGGCCGGGAAGCCGGGCACCTGGGTGAGCGAGGCCAACCGGGATCGCCAGTGGGCGGCCTGCGGGGACGCGTCGGAGTGGTTTACCTCGGGGTCGAGCAGTGGCATGGGGTTTCTCCTGCACTGAGCTGTGAACCGTCGGTGATCGTGTCCGTGAACCGTCAGAAGTCGAAGTCGAAGTCGAGGTCGTGATCGAGGTCGAGAACGGGGCCGGGCGCCGGCGCCGGGGTCGCCGGCGCGCGGACGAGTGCGGGCAAGAGGGTGCCGAGCGTGGTGGTGGGGTCGGCGACGACCGCGTGCAGCAGGCGGACGAAGTCGTCCCGCCAGGCGCCCACGGTGTCCCGGCGCAGCAGCCCGGAGGCGTACCGCCAGGCCACGCGCAGTGAGCCGGCTGCCTCGTGGATCTGCAGGTCGAGGTCGAACACGGCCTGTCCGGTGTGTTCCAGGCGCAGGGGGACCCTGGCGCCCTGGAAGTCGGCCGTGAGATAACGCCCGCTGTGCAGCGCGACGAGCGCGTCGAAGAGCGGGGTGCGGCTGTAGTCGCGCTCCGGCGCCGTTTGGGCGACCAGGTCCTCGAAGGGGAAGTCCTGGTGGGCGAAGGCGTCCTCGGCGGCATCGGCGAGGCGGCGCAGGAAGGTGCCGAAGGGCAGGTCCGGCTCGGCGGTGCCGCGCAGGACCACCGTGTTGGCGAACATGCCCACCGTGCGGTGGAGTCCGGGGGCCGTGCGGCCCGACACGGGTGTGCCGAGGGTGACGTCCCTGGTCCCCTTGAGCGCGGCGAGCAGCGCGCCGTAGGCGGAGGCGAGGACGGCGAAGAGCGTGACCTCGTGCTCCCGGCCCAGCCGGCGCAGTCCCGCGGTGAGTTCGGTGCCGATCTCGAACTCGAGGACATCGCCGACGAGTTCGCGCAGGGCAGGCCGGGCGGTGTCCGTGGGCAGGTCCGTCCGGTCCAGGGGCGCCCCGAAGACCTTCTGCCAGTGGGGCTGCTGGGCCTCCCGCAGGGCGGTCCCGGCCGGACCGGTCAGCCACACCGCGTAGTCCCGGTAGCGGGGTGTCGGCGGCCGGGGGGATCCACCCGCGTAGAGTGCGGCCAGATCCTCCAGGAGCGGTGCGAGCGAGAACCCGTCCACCACGATGTGGTGCAGGTCCATGCGCAGGGTCACCCCGGACGGGGTGCGGTGCACGTCCGCCCGCCACAGCGGGCCGCGCTCCAGGTCGAAGGGGCGCACGAACTCCTCGACGGGGCCGGGGGGTTCGTCCAGCACCCGTACCTCGGCGTCGACGCCCGGCTCCACGCGCTGGCGTACCTCACGGCCCTCGACGACGAAGCGCGTGCGCAGCGCCTCCTGGCACTCGGCCAGCCCGGACAGGGCCCGGGCGAGCCGCTCGGGATCCGTGCCGGCGGGCAGGTCGAGACTGAGCGGCACGTTGTAGTGCACCGCGCCGGGGTCCTTGGCCTGCTCGAAGTAGACCTGGCGCTGTTGCGGGGTCAGCGGGTAGGTCTCCCGCTCGGGCGCGACGGGGACGAGGTGGCCGGGGCCGGGCCCGGCCTCCCGCAGCAGTTCGGCGAGCCGGGCGGCCGTACCGGCGCGCAGGACCGCGCCGGCCGGCAAGTGCCGGCCGAGTCGTTCCCGCACGCCCACCGCTATCAGGGTCGCCGTGAGCGAGTCCGCGCCGAGGTCCCGCAGGTCGTGGTGGACGCCGATGCCGCTGATCCCGAGGGCCCGTTCGGCGACCTCGACCACCGTCCGCTCGTCCTCGGTCGAGGGGGCGACGTAGGCCGAGCGTGCCAGCAGGTGCGCGCCGTCGGGGTCGGGCAGCCTGGACCTGTCCACCTTGCCGGTGTGGTTGAGCGGCAGCACGGTCAGCGGCACCAGGTACGACGGGACCATGTGCTCCGGCAGCTCCGCCGCGAGCAGGTCCCGCAGAACACCGGGCTCCGGCGCGCGCGGACCGGTGTAGTAGCCGCACAGGTACTTGTCGCCCCGGCCCGGCCTGGACCGCGCCACGACGACGGCCTCGGCCACGTCGGGGTGGGCGAGCAGGGCGGCCTCCACCTCGGCGGGTTCGACCCGGAAGCCGCGCACCTTGACCTGGTGGTCGCGCCGGCCCAGGAACTCGATCACGCCGTCGGGCCGCCAGCGCGCCAGGTCGCCACTGCGGTAGAGCCGGGACCCCTCGGGGCCGAAGGGATCGGGCACGAAGCGTTCGGCCGTCAGCTCCGGACGCCCCAGGTAGCCCCGGGCGACCCCGGCTCCGCCGAGGCAGAGCTCGCCGGGCACCCCGACGGGGCACGGGCGGCCCCGCTCGTCCAGGACGTACGCCGTGGAGTTGGCGATCGGGCGTCCGATCGGGATGCGTCCGAGGTCGGACCGGTCCAGCCGGTGCGTCACGGAGAACGTGGTGTTCTCCGTCGGACCGTAGCCGTTGACCAGGGTCACCCCGGGGCAGGCGTCCATCACCTTCCCGATGTGCGCGGACGACAGGGCGTCGCCGCCCACCACCAGTTCGCGCAGCGGGCCGAAGATGCTCGCGTCCTGCTCCACCAGCTGGTTGAACAGGGGCGAGGTGAGCCACATCGTGGTGATGCGGTGCTCGGCCAACTCCCTTCCGAGGGAGGCCGCCTCGAGCACGGTGTCCGTGTCCACGAGGCGCAGGGAACCGCCGTTGAGCAGGGCTCCCCACATCTCGAAGGTGTTCGCGTCGAAGGCGATCGAACCCGTGGGCAGGATCCTGACGTCCGGTCCGAGGCGCACGTAGTCCGCGCCCTTCACCAGCCGCACCACGTTGCGGTGGACGACCTCGACGCCCTTGGGTTTCCCGGTGGTGCCCGAGGTGTAGCACACGTAGGCGAGGTCGTGAGCGGCCGCCGTGACGGCGACCGGACCGACGGCGGCGCTCTCGTCCGCCGGCTCCGGCCCGGGGGAGAGGACCGTCCCCTCGAAGGCCAGGTCCGCCGTCAGGTCACCGGTCGCGACCAGGACGCGTACGGAGGAGTCCGCGAGCAGCCAGGCGGTGCGTTCGGCCGGATGGCCGGGCTCCAGCGGCAGGTACGCGCAGCCCGCCTTGAGGACGGCCAGGGCGCCGACCACGAAGTCGGGGGTGCGTGCGGTGCGCAGCGCCACCCGGTCGCCGGGGGCCGCCCCGGCGGCCACGACGCGCCGGGCCAGTTCGTCCGAGAGCAAGTCCAACTGACGGTACGTCAACTGCTCGGTGCGCCAGCTGATGGCGACGGCCCCCGGGGTCAGCCGGACCTGCTCGGCGAACAGGCCGTGGATCGTGGCCGTGTCGGGATAGGGGCGCGCGGTGTCGTTGAAGGAGCCGACGACCTGGTCCCGCTCGCCCTCGGCGAGCAGCTCCACGTCCCCGGTGCGAGCCGTCGGATGATCCGTCAGGAGCTGCTGGATCAAGCGCAGTTGTCCTGCCAGTCGGACCGCCGTGGCGTCCTCGAAGAGCGAGGCGCGGTACCCGAGGAGCAGGTCCTCGCCGTCACGCGTCAGGACCAGCTCGGGTAACCCGTCGGGCACGGGGCCCGAGGTGTCCGCGTACCGCACGGCCGTGCCGGTGGGCGGTCCTTGCGGACGCGCCCGTTCCGTCCTGGCGAGCAGCGCGGCGACGGGCTCGTCCGGGTCCACGGTCAGGGTCAGCGAACCCGCGCCGTCCCGGGCGGTGCCGACGTCGAGCAGCAGGCGGAGCTGCCCGGTGTGCCGGTGGAGCAGGACGGCGAGGGCCGCGAGGGCCGCCGGTCCGCCCGCGCCCGGAACGCGCAGGGTACGAAAGGCGCCGGACGCCGAATCCCGGGTGCGGGGACGGTCGGTGACCAGGAGTACGGCGTCACCGTCCGCGCCGGCCGGAGGTTCAGGAAGTGGCGTGGACGGCATCGGAGTCGAGGTCGGGGCCCCGCTGGGCGCGCTGGTCATCGGCTGCTGTCACCCCCAGCCGGAACGGGGTGCGGCGGAAGAGCAGGACGGTGAGCACGCCGGGAGCCGCGGCGAGCGCGGCGACCACCAGGATGAGGGCGTTGTAGTGGCTGCCGCTCAGGAGCACGCCGCCGAGCGCGGAACCCGCGGGCAGGGCGCCGGCCATCACCGTACGCATCAGCGTCATGGCCCGGCCGCGCATCGCGTTGGGCACCCGGGTCATGCGGACCACGCCGCCGAGCACCGTCATCGGCGCGGAGAGGATGCCGTTCAGCGCGAGACCGAGCAGGATCCACGGCAGCGCGCTCGGCAGGAGCAGGAACAGTACGGCTCCGGAGAGGAGCTGGAGGACGCCGATGCGGAGCATCTGCCGCTCGGAGGTCTGCGCCGCGCCCGAGACGAGGGAGCCGATGAGCTCGCCGGCGGCCATGACGGCCAGCATCAGACCGAGGATGCCCGGGCCGCTGTCGAACTGGAACTTCGCGAGCCAGGGGAGGGCCACGATCAGTGCGCCCGCCGAGACGTTGAAGGCGCCGAAGGACAGCGTGAGCACGAGGAGGAAGCGGTCGCGCACGATCAGCCGGAACACCGGGGCCCAACCGGGCCTGGCTTCCGCGGCGTCGGACGTCGCCACCGGTTCGGGCCGGTCCATGGGGGCCTTGATGCGGCTGATCAGGAAGGCGAAGACCAGGTACGTCACGGCGTCCAGGACCAGCACGTAGGGAGCGCCGAAGGCGGCGATCAGGGCCGCGCCGATGGCCGGGCCGACGACGTTGGCGGCGCCCATCGCCGTGGACTCCAGGCCCGAGGCTGCCTGGAGCTTGTCCTCGGGGACCAGCTCGGGCAGCACGGCGGGGGTACCCGCCAGCGGGATGATCTTGAGTAGCCCGTAGACCAGCGCCACTGCGTAGAGGTTCCAGGTGTGGAGCGAGTCCATCGCCGCGAGCAGGGGGATGGAGGCGACGACGAAACCGCGGAACACCGAGTCGTAGATGAAGAGCTTGCGCCGGGAGAACCGGTCGAGCAGCGGTCCGACGAAGGCCCCGCCCAGGATCACCGGGAGGGTGAGGCACACACCGAGGACGCCGAGCCCGGCAGCCCCCGCTTTCTCCAGCGTGATCCACGCGAGGGCGGCATAGGTGGCGCCGTCCCCGAGAAGATTCAGGACGAGGGCCGACCAGAGCAGTCGGTAGTCACCGATGCGCAGGATGGCCAGATATGCTTTCACGTTCCACACCGTTCAGTAGGCCGAAAATGGCAGGCGAAGGAAGCGGGCGGGCGTGCGGAGCACGCCGAGAACCGCTTCGGGTGTGCGAAGGAAAAGCGCCCTTTCTCAGGCCCGTCGTCGGGTTCGACGACCGCACCGAGAAACAACAGAGAAACCGGCGCCAAAATGATTGAGCTGCACATTCATGCGTGATCCGGCAGTGAATACCGGAAGCCCCCGTACACGTCCCCCCAGGAAGTGCCCCCCCACTTCTCTTCCGCCGCTACCAGAGGCGGCAGATTTTCCGTCGCTTTTTCTAACATCGCTTCCGGGGCGCGTCAAGCTTATTTTACGGGGCGCCCCATTTGGCTGGAACCTTTCTCGACAGCCACTCGAAGACCCGTCGTGAACTGGCCATTGTTGCCGGAACCTGTCGCAGCCGAGGCCTCCTGGGCGGTGCATGTACTGAACTACGAGGTGAAATCGGGCACCCGGAAGCGTAGTGATTCCAGGCCGCCGACCGTTCGAAAGAGGGAGAGTCGGCCTTCCGTGCGCCAACCGCCGCGGCCGGCACGGCGAGTCCCGATTTAGAATCACCAATCGATGGGGGATGCCATCCGTCAAACCGGCTCGCCGGTGAACGGCCGGACAGTGTCCGCGAGTATCCGCCGCGGACGCCCCACAGTCACGACGCCCGACCGAAAAATCGGTCCCCGTCACGACCGGGGAAACGCACGGGAGGGCTTTTCCGGCGAAGCCCCGGGACGGATCCGGCCTTCACGCTGTCGCGTGAGTGAAGGGTGAGGCGAACACTTTACCCGGGAAAGGTCCAGTGCTTTTCCGTGACGGTGCCGCGCTCCGCCCCCTCGCGACCGGAGCGCCGATACGGGCGCGGAGGGGCGGGGTGCGGCGGTGGCGGAGCACGGAGCGGCGGCGCACGGAGGCCGGCGGCGGCGCACGGAGGCCGGCGGGGGCGCCCGCGGCAGCGCGCTGCGTCCGGCGTCCGGCACCGGCCAGGACGGCTGTTCATCGGTGCTCCCTGTCCGCGCCGAACCCGCACGCCTACCGCCCGCGCGCTCCCGGCCGGACGGCCGGCGGACGGGGGCCCCGTTCCGACGCGCGGTCCGGCCTGGCTCACGCATGAGGACACCGGCCGGGCGAGGAGGCTACCGTTGGTCACCCTGTGTGACGAAGGGGTGCGGGTGCGGGCCGGACCGGCGGCCGGGGTTCACGCGCGACGGTGTTTGCTTTTCCCGAAGAGGTAGCGCCTTCGGTGGTGTTCTGTCCGGCCGGCAGATCATGCGCGCGGAGGGCGGCAGTGATCGACTGCCGCTCGTCGACCGCCCGGACCCAAGCCGAGAGCGGCCGTGCGTCCTCCGGGGGCCGGGGGTGCCACGCTCCCGCGACGGCCGTCCGAGCGCGTGTCCTTCGGGCAGATCCCGTTGCCGTTGTCCCGCCTGCTGGAAAACATCCCTGCTCGCCGAGGGAATCGGTGACGCAGGTCACCTGTTGTCCGGAAAGTACCTGTTTGTAAGTGTTTATGAGTGGGGGATCTGCAAGGAGGCGGCGATGGACGATGACAGTCCGTGCCGGGAAGCTGTGATCATGTCGTCGCCGGCCGCCGGGGAGAGACCATCACGCGCCGAGGGACGGTCCCGGAAACCCGTCACCGACGGGACTCGGCGACCGACCGTGTCACCCCCTCACACGGCTCACGGGATGCCCGCGGCGGCCTCGCTCAAGAGCACGGCGGCCCTGCGACCGAGCAGAACTTTCGCGGTACTGCTGCTGAGCGTGGTGCTGGTCTGGGGCGTTCGGCTGGTCCTGACCGCCGCTCACCTGGAGGTCATGGGCCTGGCCGAGTACGCGATGCTGATCACTGTCGCGGCCAGCGCATTGCTGACGCTGCCGCAGACCGTGATCGTGGGCGCCGTCAATCTGGCCGCGGCCGTCGGCGTCTACGGGATCCTCATGCAGGACATCGGCCACGCCAGCCAGATCACCGTCATCACCGCGATGGCGGCAGCGCTGGGCATCGGCGTCGTCGTCTGTCACCTCCGGATCTCGGGGCAACGGCGCTTCGGCCGGCTGATGATCGCCCGGGAACGGCTCGCCGTGATCAGAGAGGCCGGCAGCCGCGTCGGCACCACCCTCGACGTGGCCCGTACCGCCGAGGAACTGGCCGAGGTGGCGGTGCACCGCTTCGCCGACCACGCCGCCGTCGACCTCTTCGAGACCGTTCTCCGAGGTGAGGAACCCGATGCGGACGCGCACGCGGGTCCCGTCACCCTGCGACGCACCGCGCTGCTGCCGGGCCCGGCGCTGCCTTCGGAAGCGGTCGGACCGGGCGTGGACGTCACCTACCGCGCCGGTTCGGCACAAGCCCTCAGCCTGACGACCGGCACACCCACATGCGTGCAGTCCACCGGCAGTGCCGGCAGTACCGACTGGCCCATGGACATCGCCGGAGCCGACGCCGAAGCACCGTACTCCGCGCTGGCGATCCCCCTCCGGGCACGCGGAGTCACTCTCGGGATCGCACTCCTCACCCGCTCGCGGGAGCGTGCTCCTTTCGACGCCGCCGACGTGCTCCTGGCCGAAGAGATCGGCGCCAGGGCCGCGGTGTGCATGGACAACGCCCGCCGCTACACCCGTGAACGCCAGACGTCGCTGGCACTGCAGCGGAGCCTCCTGCCATCGGCCGTCCCGAAGCAGCCCGCGGTCGAAGCGGCCACCCGCTACCTGCCCGCGGACACCCGGGCGGGCGTGGGCGGCGACTGGTTCGACGTGATCCCGCTCTCCGGCGCCCGCGTCGCCTTGGTCGTGGGTGACGTGGTGGGCCACGGGATCCACGCATCGGCGACGATGGGGCGCCTGCGCGCCGCGGTCCGCACGCTCGCCGACATCGACCTGCCACCCGGCGAACTCCTCACCCGCCTCGACGACGTCGTCCTCCGGCTCCAGGCGGAGACCCGCGATGCGCAGGACGCCCACCACGAAGGCGCGGTGGGGATCAACGTGGTCGCCGCGAGCTGCCTGTACATGATCTACGACCCCCTCACTCGCACTTGCACAGCCGCCCGCGCCGGACACCCGCCCCCCGCGGTGATCAGTCCGGGATCCGAGGCCGAGTACCTCGACATTCCGGTGGGCCCCCCGCTGGGCGTGGGCGGCCTCCCCTTCGAGGCGACGGAACTGGACCTGCCCGCGGGCAGTGTGCTCGTCATGTACACCGACGGCCTCATCGAACATCCCGGCGTGAGTCTGGACGACGGACTCACGCGGCTGAAGAAGGTGCTCTCCGAACCGGTCGCATCCCTGGAGGACAGGTGCGACTACGTCCTGGACACCCTGGTCGACGAGCACCCCCGTGACGACATCGCGCTCCTCGTCGCCCGCACGAAGGAACTCGATGTCTCGAACGCGGCCACCTGGGATCTGCCGGGCGATCTCGCCGGCGTCTCCCACGCCCGCGACCTCGCCGCCTCCCGGCTCACCGACTGGGACCTGGAGGAACTGGCCTTCACCACCGAGGTCATCGTCAGTGAACTGGTCACCAACGCCATCCGCTACGGCGGCGGCCCGGTGCAGCTGCGCCTGATCCGGAACGACACCCTGATCTGCGAGGTGTCCGACGGCAGCAGCACCGAACCGCATCTTCGCCGGGCCCGGACCTTCGACGAGGGCGGCCGCGGACTGTTCATCGTCGCGCAGTTGGCCGAGCGCTGGGGCACACGGCAGCGACACGACGGAAAGATCATCTGGGCCGAGATCCCGCTCCCCGCGAAACACCGTGAGGAGTGACATCACGGGGGTCGAACTGGCCCGCCGAGATGTCGTACCCACTCTCCGGCGGTTGAGCCCTGCGCCTGCCTCACGATTCTCCGGCTGGGACCGGCGTTTTCGATCTCGGCGAGTACAACGCCGCGAAGATCCGCTCGAAGCGCGAGGTCATCTCGTGGGCGCTCTGCTCGGGATGGTGCCGCCACCAGGCGACCGCCGCACTGACGGTTCCGTACCAAAGGTGCGTGGCGAGATCGGCGTCGAGCGGTTCGTCGGCCTGAGTGCGTTCGAGGAATTCGCCCACGCCGACCGCTCCCAGACGGTTGAGTTCTCGCCGGTGCGCCGCCGCCGCCTCATGGAGGGAGCCGTCGGACGGAAGTGTCGGATCGTAGACGAGTCCCCAGTCGTGCATGCGCGACTCAAGGGCCCGGAAGATGGCGTCCAGTGTGCGCGCGGCACGCGTGAAGTCGGACGGACCGTCCTGCGCGGACTTCACGGCGGCGACGAGGCGGGAGCCGGCGCGTTCCAGGCAGGTCAGGTAGAGACCGTCCTTGGACCCGAAGTACTCGTAGATCATCGGCTTGGTGATGCCTGCCCGTGCCGCGACGTCGGCGGTCGAGCCGAGCGCGTAGCCCTTCTTGCCGAACTCCTCCGCCGCCGCATCCAGGATCAACCGCTCCCGGTCCTTGCGCGGCATCCCCTTCGTGCCCACACCGCGCGTGGCACTCGCCTGCTTGCTCATGGTCCCACCCTATGCCAAGGTGACCGCGAGGTAACTTACCTGACGTTCAGATAGGTGGTGCGGCCGTGAGCGGCAAGACGCGTTCGTGGTGGGGCTGGGGAAACGTCGAGGACGCGGTGAGGGGGCACGAGCGTGAGGAACTCGACCGGCGCACCGCGCACTTGCTGCCGGGCGCGGACCTGACCGTGCACGAAGCACCCCCGATCGAGTCTTTCGGAGTGGGTGCGAGCCGGGTCGAGGCGCCGGCCGCGCTCGCGTCGATCGTCTCGGCGGACGTTCGCGACCGGCTCGCCCACAGTCATGGACAGGCGTTTCGAGACGTGGTCCGGGCGCTGCTCGGCAGGCTGCCCCATGTGCCCGACCTCGTCGTGCGCCCGACCTCGGAGGGCGAGGTCGGGCATGTGCTGGACTGGTGCAGTGACGCCGGCATCGCTGTCATACCCTTCGGCGGCGGCTCCTCCGTGGTGGGAGGTGTCGAACCACGTGTGGGTGGCGGCTATGCCGGGGTGGTCAGCCTGGACCTCACCTCGATGAACCAGGTCCTCGAAGTCGACACGGGCAGCCGCGCCGCACTCGTTCAGGCTGGGATCTTCGGCCCGCACTTGGAGCAGCAGCTGAAACCCAGGGGGTACACCCTCCGCTTCTTCCCGCAATCCTTCGAGTTCTCCACCCTCGGCGGCTGGCTGGCCACCCGGGCCGGCGGTCACTTCGCGACGCACCTCACCCACATCGACGATCTCACCGAGTCGCTGAGGGTCATCACTCCCTCAGGTGTCGTCAGCACCCGCCGACTGCCGGGCTCGGGCGCAGGACCGTCCCCCGACCGGCTGTTCCTGGGCTCGGAGGGATCACTCGGTGTCATCACCCAGGCTTGGGTCCGCCTTCAGGACCGGCCCCGGTGGAGGGCAGGCGCTTCGGTGGGCTTCGCGGAATACGACAACGGTGTCCAGGCGGTGCGGGCCCTGTCCCAGTCCGGGCTGAACCCCGCCAACTGCCGGCTCCTGGACCCCATGGAGGCACTGATCAACGCGGGCTCCTCGACCGCTGTCCTGGTGCTCGGCTTCGAATCGGCCGACCACCCCGTCAACGTCGGGATGGAACGCGCGCTCGAACTCTGCCGCGACCACGGCGGCACCCTGAACGAGTCGCCGCGTTACACCGACAGCGCCGATCAGGCCGCGCGCACCGGGGCTGCCGACACCTGGCGCTCGTCCTTCGTGCGGATGCCGTATCTGCGTGACGCGCTGGCCGCGCAGGGGATGATCGTGGAGACCTTCGAGACGGCCTGCACGTGGGACCGCTTCGACTGCCTGCGCGCTGCCGTCAACGACGCGGCTCAGGACGCCATGCGCCAGGTTGGTGCCATGGGCGTCGTGACCTGCCGTTTCACTCACGTCTACCCGGACGGTCCTGCCCCGTACTTCGGGATCTACGCCGCGGGCCAGTGGGGCAAGACCGTGGAGCAGTGGGACGAGATCAAGGCAGCGGTGTCCCAGGCGCTGATGTCCACCGGAGCCACCATCACCCATCATCACGCCGTGGGCCGTGACCACCGGCCGTGGTACGACCAGCAGCGCCCCGATCTCTTCGCCTCGGCCCTGCAGGCCGGCAAGGCCGTACTCGACCCGGCGGGAATCCTCAATCCCGGCGCCGTCATCGACCCCTTGAACCGCCCCCGCCCCTGACCCGGCGCTGCCGTCGCAGTACGACAGCCAGTGCCCGCCCCGATGCGGGCCGCTGGTCGTGCCGGAACCTGACGGGCCTTCCCCCGTGATGGTGGGTGCATGGTTATTGATCATGCGACGGGCGCGAGTTGAGCGGTGCGGTGTCGGTGTTCGTCGGGGCTGACCCGGGGGTGGCCGCACGCTGCTCGGTCGAGGGCGACTGTCCTCGTGGGATTCCGGGAAGCAGGGGCAATTACGTCGAAGTGGTGTACGTCAGGGGGACGTAGTGCCTCATAGTGAGTGAACCGTATTCGTCGCATCAGGGGGACAGGCGATGGATTTCCTTGTGCTGCTCGTTGTCATCGGACTGGTGTGGCTCGTGGTGGCTGTCGTACGCAAGTTGATGTCGTCGGCACCAGGCCACCATGGGCGGACCGCGGGGCACTACTACCCGGACATCGACGAAGAGGACATCGCGCCCGCCGTCACGCCGCGCGGGACCGTGCACCGCGACATCCCGCCGCTGTTCCCCGACTTCTATCACGGGGTGCTGTTCGCGGTGGGGAAGGAGCCGACGCCGCAGAACCTGCTCGCACTGGTCGAGTACGTGAGCCAGATGCTGACGGTGAACGCCGTCGGGTGGTTCCAGCAGACGGGTGACGCGGCGGCGCGGGAACGGTTCATGAACCGCTTCCGCGGGGGTGGCGGTGACGACCAGAAGCTGGAGCTGGTCACCGACGACATGATCGACTTCCTGTGGGCGTGGCGCCCGTCGACGCATCAGGCACTGCGCGACTGGATACCCGACCTGGAGCGGATGCTGACCGGACCGGACAGCAGGCTGTGGCGATTCGGGGACGAACTGCCCTTCGGAATGTGGGAGATGAAGGACTGAACGCCATGTCCGATCCGTCCCGGCACGACGGGGTGCTCGATCCGGTCACGGCGCTCGCCCGGGTGCACGAGCGGCTGGCACGCTTCTGCGCGGGGGAGACGGCAGCCGTTCTCGCCGAGGAGGCGACGGCGGAGGCCGCACGGGCCGTTTCCGGGCGACCCACCCCCGAGGGCGTCGTCGCGGTCGCCTGGCTCTACGAGTACCGGGCCCTCGCCGTCGAGGAACTGGCGGGCGAGGACGCACAGTTGGCCCTCAGACTGTTCGGCAAGGTCGTTCGGGTGCTGCCACGGGAGGTGCCCACGCACGTGGCGCACGTACTCGCCATGCTGGACGCACCCGCCCACGACGCCATTCACCGGGTGTCGCGGGCAGTGGCCGACGCCGAGCAGCTGCTCGACAGCGGTGCGGCGTCCGTGAGCCCCGCCCCGCTCGACCAGGCGGCCGAACTGCTGACCGGGGCGCTCGACGAGTGGCCCCGGAACGGGACGCGACGACACGACGCTCTCGGGCTGCTCGGCACCGCACTTCGGCGCAGGTACGCCTTCGATCCCGGGGAGACGTGGCGCCTGGACAAGGCGGTCGCGGTCCTCACGGAGGCCGTGGCCGCCGGTCCCGCCGAGGACCTGTTCGGCCACACGCATGCCCACAACCTCTGCACCGCCCACCTCGACTGTTACGACGCGACGGGCGACCTCCGGGACCTGGACGCAGCGGAGGAGGCGAACGCGGAGGCGCTGCGCAGGGTCGTGGCCGGGGATCCGCAGCGCACCCGGCTCCTGACCCAGCGCGCGGACATCCTCCGTACCCGTACCTCGGCCGGTGGGGACAACCGCCTGGCGGAGGCGGCGGCCACCTGCCGGGAGGCGATCCGTGCGCTGCTTCCGCGGAGTGCCGCGGCGCCCTACGTCCACTCGACCGCGGCGAACGTCCTCGCCGACCACTACGTCTACGGGCACGACCTCGACGTGCTCGACGAAGCGATCGACAGCGCGCGCATCGCGGTCACCGGGATCCCCGAGCAGGACGGTCGCGAGGCGGTCCTCGCGACCTACGGCAGACTGCTCATGCTGCGTGCCCGGCACACCGGGACCACGGCCGGCCTCGACGCCGCGCAGGAGGCCCTCGCCGCGGCCGTCGGGACGTTGCCGGCGGGCCACTCCGGTCGTACCGCTCACCAGAGCGACCTCGCGGACACTCTCTACGAGCGCCACCTCGCCACCGGCGACGAGTCCGTCCTGCAACAGGCCTTCGAACACGCCCGCCAGGCCGTCGACGGCGCGGCCGTGACCGGCACGGTCGTCCCCGATCTGCTGAACAGCCTGGGACGCATCCTGATCGCACGCTACGAGCTGACCGGCGACCCCACCGACCTGGCCGAGGCCGTCGAACAGCTTCGGCAGGCGGAGGAAGTGTCACCGCCGGGCAGCAGAATGCGCGGTGTCGTCCTGCTCCATCTCGGCAACGGGCTGATGCTCCAGGCCGCACTCGTCATCGGAACCGACCGTCGCAACCGGGCGTACGCTGAGACCACGGCCGTGCTGGAGGCGGCGGTCGAAGCCCTGCCGCCTGGGCCGGACCAGCAACTCGCGCTCAACAACCTCGCCCTGGTCGTCCGCGGCCACGACGGTGGCGACCGCCCACAGGCACTGCGCAGGGCGCGCCGCATCTTCCGGGAGATCCTCGCCGCCGCCCCGGCGAACAGTCGGACCGGCGAACTCGCCTCGTTCAACCTGGCGTTGACCCTCCTGGAGGAGCACGAGCAGCCTGGCGGGAACGAGCCGGACACGGACGACCGCCTCACTGAGGCGGAGGACCTGCTACGGGCCGCGTACAGCCGGGAGTTCCCCGGCCGGCATACCTCTGCGACCGTCGCCTGCGCGTTGGCACGTTGCCTCGCCCTGCGGGCCGCCGCCGATGGCAGGCCTGGCCCGCACGCGGAAGCCGTCGGCCTGCTGCGGTCGGTCGTCGAGGCCGCCGACGGCCACACGCCCGGCAGCCGGGCCTCCGCCGCCGCGCAGTTGGGGCGCCTGCACGCCACCGCCGGTGACTGGGCCGCCGCCGAGCGCGCATACGCACGGGGGATCGAGCTGCTGTCCGCCGTCGCGGCGCCGCGGAGCGGCCGGGACGCGCAAGAGCGCCACATCGGTGCCTTCTTCGGTCTCGCCGCGGACGCCGCCGCCAGTGCGCTGGGCGCCGGCGACCCCGTACGCGCCCTCGAACTGCTGGAGACGGGCCGCGGCCTCCTGCTTCCCGCCCCGCGCGGCGGCCCGTCGCGCGACTCGTGGCCCGCGGCCGCGAACGGCCGTACCGTGGTCGTCGTGAACACCGGCAGACTCCGGTGCGACGCGCTGCTCGTGCGCGACGGGGCGGTCACGGTCGTTCCGCTGCCGGGACTCGACCACGCCACCCTCGTCCGCCAGACCGGCACCTTCCTCTGGGGCGTCCAGCGCGCCCAGGATCCCGCGTGCCCGCCCGAGGATCTGTACAAGGCTCAGCATGTCGCGGTTCCGAGCGTTCTGCGCTGGCTGTGGAACACGACCGTACGTCCGGTGCTCGACGCCCTCGGTCTGACCGGGCCGCCGGCCGTGGGCGCGCGCTGGCCGAGGATCTGGTGGTGCCCGACCGGACTGATGTCCTTCCTGCCGCTGCACGCGGCAGGCGAGCACCGCTCGATGTACGACGGGTCGACGGGCGCGAGCGCCGTCGACCGGGTGGTCTCCTCGTACGCTCCCACCCTACGAGCCCTGGCCACGGCCGCCCGGCGGGCCGATGCCGTACGAGGGGGTGCCGGGGACCTTCTCGTGGTGGCGCCGGAAACCCCCGGCACCGCCGTCCTGCCCCAGGTACCGTGCGAGGTCGCCGGGATCAAGGGGCATCGCCCCGGCTGCACCGTGCTGTTCGGGGCCGAGGCCACGAAGGAGCGGATCCTCCAGGAGATCCCGCGGCACGCATGGTTCCACTTCGCCGGACACGGCACCCAGAACATCGAGATCGCCGACAGCGCGAGTCTGGTGCCCCACGACTACGGTTGCGGAGCCCGCCTCGGACTGTCCGACCTGGGAGATCTGTCCCTGGGCAAGGCGCAGCTGGCCTTCCTGTCGGCCTGCCAGACCGCGGTGGGCCACCTCGCGCTGGCGGACGAGCACACGCATCTGGCCGGATTGCTGCAGGCGGTGGGTTTCCCGCACGTCGTCGGCACCCGGTGGACCGTACGCGACGGCGTCTCCGCTGCCGTGGCGACGGAGTTCCACCGGCTGGCGGCCCTGCACGGCAGTGCCTTCGACCCCGCGCTCGGTCTGCACCTCGCGGTCCGGGAGACACGCCGAGTCCATCCCCAGCCGTACGCGTGGGCGCCCTTCGTGCACTTCGGGCCGTAGGGGCCGGGGCCGGATCAGCTGCCCTGGTCGAACACCAGCGTGGGGTCGTCGGAGCCGCGGTACACGTGGGCCGTCAGCCGTAGGCCGGTGAGCGGTTCGTCCGCCGCGGTCGCGGGGAGCGGATGACGCAGTGCGCGGTACAGCTGCTGACGGTGCAGGTCGAAGGCGACCTGGAGCAGGACCGCGTAGTCCTGGCAGGCACGCGGGAGCCACCATCCCCAGGCGCCGACGACGAAGAGCAGGGCGGACAGGGCCCACGGTGTCCAGTACACCGCGGGCAGCACGAGCACCGCCCACAGGCCGGCCGCGACCGTGGCGTCCAGCCGGTTCCGGGCGACGGCGAGATCACGTTGGAGGGTCTCGGGGAGCAGGGTCCACAGATGCGGCCACAGCAGCACCGAGTCCAGGCCGTACTTGTGCTGCGGCTCGGCCTCCGCCGAGCGCAGAATGTTCCCCACGCGCGTCGGCATGGTCAGCGCCGGCTCGCGCGGGCTCCACCGCAGCCGGGCCTCCAGCCTGGCGTGGTCGGCGCGTTCCTGTGCGCTGAGCGGAGGCCGGCCGGCGGCCGACGGACCTCCCTCAAGACGCGTCTGGAGCGGCCTCCACGCGGCGGCATCGGCGGCACGGCGTCTGTTGTGCCGCTGTCGCAGCCACCCGCTCACCCCGGACAGGAACCGGGGCCAGTACCCCTCCATGAGACGCAGGGCGGGAAGCGTCAGTTGCCGCATGAGGGCACCGGAACCGGCGAGTGCGATCAGTGCCACCAGCAGTAGCGTGATCTGTTCGCCGGGTCGCATCGTGCCCACGGCGTCGAGCCGGTCCGCCAGGGCCTGCCTGGGGTGCGGCTGTCCACCGGCCCAGGCCAGCGCCATGAGCAGCCAGTACACCGCCGCTGCCAGCCCGGTGGCCAGCCAGCGCTCGACGAGCTTGCCGGCGGCCGCGCTCCAGAAGGTCGGCACCTCGCCTCACTGTGTCTCGCGGCTCAGCACGCGGGTGCACACGGAACAGCGCGGCACCGGTTCGCCCATGAACCCGCGTATCCAGGTGTCGGTGCTCGTGCACCCGGGGGTCTTGCACACGTACCGAGGGGCCGGCACGGCGGAGGCGAACCCCTTACCCGCGAGCCCCTCGTACCCGCTGCCGCCCGGAACCGTGCTCCGTTCCTCATACGGGTCGGGACGCGACTGGATCCAGGTGCGGACCCGGACGTCGGCGTACAGGGCCCGACGCAGTTCCTCGGCTCCGCCGGGTCGGGACGAGGCGGCGATCGCGCGCTGGATGTCCGCCGCGATCCGGGAAGCGTCCGCACCGACGAGCGTCGGCAGCATCCCGATTGTTTCCCTGGCGAGCGCCGCCCACGAGCGGTGGTGCTCCATGATCCGCCTCCCCCGGCCGGAACCTTCTACGTGCCCGACGCAAGTGTGACAGTTGCCGTCGAGCCGCGTGGGGTGATCGCCGGTTCCCCGGGCCCGCGGGAACGGCGCTGCACACCTGCGGTGACCTCGGACGAGCCACCGGGCGCATAACATCGCGGCCCGCAGGTGGGCGGCGGGAGCATGGGCGTGCTGCGGTGCGTTGGCCCACCACTGGCCGACAGCCGTACGAGTGCGTGCGCCAGGGACGACCAGCAGTACCGCCACGAACGGGTGAGGCACCACTCGGCGCCGACGCCGACGCCGACGCGGATCCGGCATCAGCCGCGACCGCTCCACAAGCGACAACCATGCAGTGTCCTCCGGAGCGGCCGACTTGATCACGCTTCGCTGAGTGCGTCACGTCCCCGCCCACGCTCCTTGGACCGCCGCGATCTGCGGACCCTCAGAGCTGGTCGTACCAGGAGAACGCCGCGATCCGCCAGCCCTCCGGGGTGCGGACGAACTGGATGGTCTTGGTGCCGCCGCCCTCGAACGGCTCGCCGTCCAGGACGCCGGCCTTCCGGTACTCGCCGAAGCGCGACGCGATGTCGCCCGCGATCTCGGTTCGCGCGGAGGTCTCCCACTCCGAGAAGTCGACCAACCGGCCGTCGGCGAGGAGGCGTTCACGCGGCTCGATGAACTCGTCCACGGTGTAGACCGTGTAGTTCGGCCCGGTCAGCACGATCACGCCACCCGGAATGAACAACCGGCGGATCCGGGCCACGTCCGCGGCCTTGCCGCCGCGGTTGTCGAAGGCTCCGAAGAACTCGGCGGCTATCGCGTCAATCTCGATCTTGGACATGGCGCGACGGTAACACCGCGAGAAGAGGGTGATGCCGAGGCCCCCAGACGGTGTTGTAGGGGCCGTGGTGGTGGCGACCAGGCCGTTGCCGGAGAGGGTTTCCACCGTGTCCGCTGCGACGACGCACGCTGTCAGTCCGACGGCGTGGGCCTCCTGCCGGAGCGTCCGTCAGATTGCGGGCCGTAGCGCATCAGGCGCGTCGGGACGGTGACGCGCCGGGACGCGGGGGTCTCGGTGTCCTGACGGGTGAGGCGGTCGATGAGGATCTGCGCGGCTTGTCGGCCGATGTCGTCGGCGTCGTACGAGACGAGTGTCAGCGGGAGACCGACGACGTCGGAGAGGTCGAAGTCGTCGAAGCCGGCCAGGGGAAGACGGGCACCGGCCTTGTAGAGGGCCCTGATCGCGCCCTGGGTGATGCGGTTGTTCGCGCAGAACAGTGCTGTGGGGCCGTCCGGAAGGCCGAGGAGTTCCAGGGTCGCCCGCTCGGCGGTCGCGGCGTCGACGAGGCCCTGCCGTACCAGGGCGCTGTCGGGATCCACCGAGACTTCTTCGTGGGCCGCCCAGAACCCGCGCAGCCGCTCGGCCCCCGTGTACAGGGCCGGTGGATTACCGAGGAAGGCGATGCGGGTGTGTCCCTCCGCCAGGAGGCAGGCGACGGCCTCGCGGGCACCGTGGAAGTCGTCGACCAGCACGCAGTCGGTGTCGAGTCCGGCAGGCGGCCGCGCGGCGAGGACGACGGGCACATGGCGCATAGCGTCGGCCAGATGCCGCTGCCGACTGCCTGCGGGGACGACGATCAGGCCCTCGACCCGGTGCTCGATGAAACCGTTGACGAGACCCGGTTCCAGCTCGGCCTGTTCGCCGCTGTTGCTCAGCAGCATCCGGTAGCCGTGTGCGGTGAGGACTTCCTGCACCCCGAGCGCGAGTCGAGAGTAGAAGGGGTTGGCGAGGTTGGTGACGACCAGGCCGATCATGCCGCTGCCGCCGAGCCGCAGGCTGCGCGCGGTCTCGTTGAGGCGGTAGCCGAGACGGTCGACGGCAGCGAAGACGCGTTCGCGGGTGGCGGCGGAGACCCGGGGGTCCTTCTTGAGCACCCGCGAGACCGTCATGGCGCTGACCTGCGCGAGATCACCGACGTCCTGCATCGTCGGCCCGCCGCCGCGGCGAGCGTTCATGTCCCCTCCCCTTCCTGCGTCCCCGGTCGCGGCTTTCGGGCCTCGGACCCCGCCGGACCTCAAAGCGCGGTACCGGCCGTGCCCTGCGCCCACCGGGCGGCACCGATCAGCGGTGCCTCTGCCGGCCGCCCGGCCGGCAGCACACGCACACCGATCCCGCCGGTCCGGACGAGTCCGGCGGACAGCGGAGGCTGGATCAGGTCCCACGACTGGGCCATGGAACCGCCGATCACCACGGCGGTGGCCGCGAAGCGGTCGATCCACGGGGCCAGTACCTCGCCAAGACTCGCGAAAGCGTAGCGGAAAGCCTCCCGAGCTGCGGAGTTGCCCCCCTTCGCGAGCGCGGCGATCTCATGGACGTCCGGCAGGTCGCGCTCCATCGGAAGACTCGCGAGGCCTGCGTAGTGGGTGCGTATGGCACGGCGGGAGGCGAGATCCTCCAGCGGCCGGCCGCCCGTGGTCAGACGGTGCACGTGACCGCCGGGAGGCACCTGCGTGCCGTCGTGCACGGGCCGGCCGTTCCGCAGGAACGAGGAGCCCACACCGGTGCCCAGCGTCAGGCACACCACGCGCTCGTGCCCTGCCGCGGAACCCGCGTGGTGTTCGCCGATCGCGAATGCGTCGGCGTCGTTGAGGAAGCGCAGGCGCTCGGCCCTGCGGCCCAACCGCCTGCGCAGTCCGGCCCCGACATCGACACCGGCCAGGGTTTCGAACTTCCCGATGTCCGTGAACCGGCCCACTCCGCTGCCGTAGTCGAAGGGTCCGGGTATGGCCACGCCCCAGAAGGGCCGGTGATCGGCGGGCAGTTCCAGGGCCGCCAGGGCGATGGTGTCGAGGATGCCGTCGGCCGGGGCGTCCGAACCGAGGGGCCTGCGCAGCACCGACGACGGAACGGGGTGTCCGGTCGCCGGATCGACCAGGGCGGCGGTGACATGGGTTCCGCCGATGTCGAGGACGGGGACGGGCGCCCCGGCCCGCCTGACGACAGCGCTGGTCACGGTTGGACCACCAGCGCCTTGACGACGTGGACCTCGTCGTCGCCCACCGGGCTGATGCGGTACGGTCCGGCCGCCGCGGGCACGGTGATGGTCTCCGCGAAGGCCAGGAAGTGGCTGCCCGCGTCACGCGTCTCGATGACGACGCCCTGGCCCGCGGCGACGTTGAGGATGTGGAAGCGTCCGGCGGTGTCGTCGGCGATGTCGGCTCCCGGGGCCACGACCAGGCGGTGCACCGCGTAGAACATCTCCGGCAGCGCGCCGATGACCTCCTCGCGCCAGCCCTCACCGGCCCGCAGGGTGCGCGGTTGCTGGACCAGGTCCTTCGTCACGTCCTCTCCGCGCCGGGTGGTGTCGAGGTTGGCGAAGCCGTGTGTGTAGGGGAGGGGCCGGGAGGCGCCGGCGGCGTCCTTGCGGAGCCAGTCGTAGAAGCGCAGGGAGTAGAGGTAGGGCGTCGCGCTCACCTCCAGCACCAGGTTGCCCGCGCCGGAGGCGTGCGGGGTGCCGGCGGGGATCATGAACAGCTGGCCGACGGTGGCCGGATGGGTCTGGACGTGGTCCTCGACGGGCATGGGGGTGCCGTGAGCGATGGCGTCCTGGACCTGACGGTGCATGACGTCGGGATCCGCGTGCTCGGTGAGCCCGAGGAGGATCTGGGCGCCGGGCTCGGAGGCGGTGACGTAGTACGTCTCGTGCTGGGTGTAGGGCCAGCCGAAGACCTCCCGCATGTACTGCTCCTGAGGGTGGCAGTGCAGGGAGAGGTTGCCGCCCCCGACGGTGTCGAGGTAGTCGAAGCGGATCGGGAAGGAGGTGCCGAAGGCGCGGTGTACCTCTTCGCCGAGCATGGCCTTCGGGTGCAGCACGCAGAGCAGTTGGAACGGGATCTCGACCTGCGGCCCGCCCCTGTCACCGATGAGGACTCCCGCCTCGGGGGCGATCAGTTCGTACCCGAGGGCGGTGTTGCCGGCCTGCGGGGTGAAACCGAGTTCGGTCGCCGCCCACTGTCCGCCCCACGGCGTGGAGTTGAAATACGGGCGGGTGCGTACGGGGCCGCGCGTCAGGTGTTCCAGGGTGCTGCGCAGGGCGTTGCCTTCCAGGGACGCGGGGGCCGACACGTCCTGCATGTCGATCCACCTGTCGACCCGGGTGGCGTGTGCGTCGCGGTGCCGGTCGAGCACGGGCCAGTCGGTGTAGAACAGCCGCACCAGATCGCCGGGTTCGCCGGGACGTGCCAGGTTGACGCCGACCGGAAGCCGTCCGTGCGCCACGGCGGCCTCGGCGTACCGCTTCGGCAGGTCCGCGTACCACAGCACATCCGGCTCACACAGTCCCGCGCCCGGGCCGAACACCACCACGATGCCCGCGTCCGGGAGCCTGTCGGCCCGGGGGGCGACATCGAAGAGGTCGCGGACCCGTGCCTCGGACAAGGGGGTGAAGAAAGGGTCGTCGGCAGGGACGGGCCGGGCGGCGATGCGGTCGGCGGCCGCGGGGTCGTAGTGGTGACGCACGTCCATCAGCCGCACCTCCCGCCCTGCGGAGCGGACGGCCGCCGCGAGGCCGTCGGCCAGGGCCTCCCAGTCCAGGGCGGCGGGACCGTCGACCGACAGCACGAGCGGTCCGCCGGGCAGGCCGGCCACAGCAGCCGGCCAGCCCGCGACCACCTGCCCTTCCACGGGCTCGTAGCTGGGGTTGGCATCGTACGAGCGGGACGTCGACGGCACATCTACTCCTCATCGGGCTTCCGCGTGCAAGTTAACGATAACAATGGGTGGTTGGAGGCGTCCATCTCCCCGGACGCGGTGGGTACTTCTCGTCCATCGGGCTCTGAGCTCTTGATATGCCTGAGGACATACGCTGGTTGAGGCTCGGGCAGTCGGCGATCGCCGAATTCCTGCGGCATGTTGACGTTAACCAGCCGGACAGGCATGGCTGGTGCAGATGGTGGGCGGCCCGCAGGGCGCGGCCGGACCGTGATGCGTCACGGCCGAAAGCGCCGGTTCCTCGACCTCCCCGGCCCACGGCCGGACAAGCCGGTCCTCGAACTCCCCGGCACTCAGACCGCACCGTTTCATCGACGGCCGGCCCACCTCACGTCGTTTCGGCGACGCCGTCCAAGGCGGCCCATGTCTCCTCGGCCAGGTCGACCGCGGCCCAGCGGGCTGCCGCGCGTACTTCGTCGCAGGAGCGGAAACCTGCCACCACACACGCCACCTCGGGGCTGCGCAAAGGGAAACGTACCGCCGCGTGGGGGAGGACCGTCCGGTGCCGGGCGCACACCTCGGCGAGACGACGCGCGCGGCGCAGCACGGCCGCGGGGACGGGGCCGTAGTCGAAGGTGGCGTCGGCGGCCGGGCGAGGGCGGCTCAGCAGGCCGGAGTTGAAGGGTGCCGCGGCGACGACGGACGTACCTCGTGCGGCGCACGCGTCGAGCAGCGGCCGTGCGGTGCGGTCGAGCAGGGTCCACCGCCCGGCCACCATGACGGCGTCGATGTCGGTCTCGGTGACGGTCCGCAGGAGCGGGCCCACGGTGTTCGCCCCCACACCCACGGCGCCGACGACTCCCTGGTCGCGCAGGTCCAGCAGCGCGGGGATGGCCTCGCCGACGGCGGTGTCCAGGTGATCGTCGGGGTCGTGGACGTAGACGATGTCGACGCGGTCCAGCCCCAGCCGGTCCAGACTGGCCTCCAGGCTCCGCAGCACGCCCGTGCGGGAGTAGTCGGGGCGGCGGACCAGGGTGTCCGGTACGGCGAAGCCGCCCGCCGCCAGGTCGGACCCGGTGGGCGCGGGGTGGGGTTCCAGCAGCCGTCCGACCTTGGTGGAGACGGCGAACTGCTGCCGCGGCCGGCGGGCGAGTGCCGCGCCCAGGCGCCGTTCCGACAGGCCCAGGCCGTAGTGCGGTGCGGTGTCGTAGTAGCGGAGCCCGGCGTCCCAGGCGGCGTCGACCGTGGCGTGGGCTTCGTCGTCGCTGACGGCGGTGTAGAGGTTGCCGAGTGGAGCGGCGCCGAAGCCCAGGGCGCTGACCGACACCTCGGTGCGGCCCAGCCGCGTGACGTTCATGCGGGGATTCCGTACCAGTGCACGGCGGTGGTGCCGAGGACGGCCTCGCGTTCCGGGGCACTCAGCTCCTCGCACAGGGCATCGGTCACGGCGAGGACGTCGTCGTAGTCGGCTGCCAACAGACACACCGGCCAGTCGGATCCGAACATGACGCGGTGCGGCCCGAAGGCCGACCACAGTACGTCGGTGAAGGGGCGCAGCGCCCGGACCGGGTCGGCTCCGGACGGCACCCGGGTGACGAGACCCGACAGCTTCACGGCGACGTTGGGGCAGGTGGCCAGGTTCTTCATCTCGGCGGTCCAGGCGTCCAGGCCCGCTTCGCCGATCACGGGATTTCCGGCGTGGTCCAGGACGAAGCGCACGTCGGGCAGCTCGCGTACCGTCCGGACCGCGTCGGGGAGTTGGTCGGGGCGCACCAGCAGGTCGTAGGAGAGGCCGGTCGCGGCGACCGCGCGCAGGCCGCGACGGACGTCCCCGCGGGACGTCCAGTCGGACACCGGTTCGTCCTGGACACCGTGGCGGATGCCCACGAGCGCCGTCCCGCCCGGAGCGTCCCTCAGCTCGCGGAGGCGGTCGGAGACCGCCGGATCGGTCAGGTCCGTCCATCCGACCACGGCCTTCACGTGCGTGTCCCCGGCGGCCAGCGCGAGCAGTTCCGGCGTCTCCTCGGCATCGGCCATGGTCTGTACGACGACGGCCGTGTCGACGGCGTTGCGCTCCAGCAGCGGCCTCAGGTGCGACGGGCCGAAGCTGCGGTGCAGTTCGGGCAGGCCGTGGGTCCAGGGCTGGTCACGGACCGCCAGGTCCCACAGGTGGTGATGGGCGTCGATACGCATGGTCCGTTCCTGGTGAGAGAAAGGGCGGGCTGGACGGTGTCACGTGGTGCACGGTGGTGCGGGATCAGTCGAGGTGGAAGACTTCCTCGGCGCTCGCCCAGAGCGGGCCGTCGGTGGCGGTGTCCAGCGGCTGCTGGCAGGGGTCGGTCAGCGCCCACCACCGTCGTGAGTCCGGGTCGGCGGCGATCGCCGCGGTGTCGGCGGCGTAGTCGTCGCCGGTGTATTCGAGGTAGCTGAACAGCAGTCCGTCACGCAGGAAGATCGAGTAGTTGCCGATGTTGGCCCGCTTGAGCGCGGCCAGGACGCCGGGCCACGCGGCGGCGTGCAGTGCCCGGTACTCGGCTTCCTTCTCCGGGCGCAGTCTGACCACTGCTGCGTGGCGTTCCATCGCTCAGCCCTCCTTCCGCAGCCGCAGTCCGTCCATGCCGCCGTCCACGGCGAGGCTGGTCCCGGTGGTGGATCCGGCCGCGGGGGAGGCCAGGTAGGCCACGGCCGCGGCGACTTCGTCCGCGGAGACGAGCCGGCCGTGCGGTTGCCGGGCGGCCAGCGCCGCGTGTTCGGCCGCCGGGTCCGGAGCCCGCTCCAGGAGGCGTGCCACCCACGGTGTGTCCGCGGTGCCGGGGCAGACGGCGTTGACCCTGATGCCCTCGGGGAGCAGATCCGCCGCCATGGCGCGGGTCAGCGACAGCACCGCGCCCTTGCTCGCCGAGTACAGCGCCCGCTGGGGCAGGCCGGCCGTCGCGGCGATGGAGGAGATGTTGACGATCGCACCGTGTGCGGAGGACCGCAGCGCGGGCAGCGCGGCGCGGGTCACCCGCACGAGTCCGACGACGTTGATGTCCCAGACCCGGTGCCACTCGTCGTCGGAGTTGTCCGCGACGCCGCCCTGGGCTCCGATCCCGGCGTTGTTGACCAGCACGTCCAGGCCGCCGAGGGCGTCGACGGCGCTGCTCACGGCCGAGGTGACGGAGGTGTCGTCACCGACGTCGGCCCGCACGCACGCGTCGAACCCGTCGGGGGACGCCTCGGCCAGGTCCAGGATCGCGACGCGTGCCCCCTGGGAGGCGAGCAGCCGGGCGGTGGCCAGCCCGATGCCCGAGGCGCCGCCGGTGACCAGGGCACGGAGCCCGTCGAACCCACCCATGTCAGGCCTCCTCGAACGTCTGTCGCTGGCGGCCGAGTCCGTCGATCTCCACGTCGACGACATCGCCGGCCCGCAGGTAGGGGGTGCCGGCCAGGCCGAGGGCGACGCCGGCCGGCGTACCGGTGTTGATCACGTCACCGGGGCGCAGGACCATGAAGTGGCTGAGGTAGCGGACCAGTTCGAAGACGCCGAAGATCATGTCGGACGTGCTGCCGTCCTGGCGGACCTGGCCATTGACCGAGAGCCGCAGGCCCAGCGCCTGGGGGTCGGGCACCTCGTCGGCGGTGAGCAGCCAGGGTCCCAGCGGGTTGAAGGTCTCGCAGTTCTTGCCCTTGTCCCACTGACCGCCCCGTTCCAGCTGGAACTCGCGCTCGGAGACGTCGTTGCTGATCGCGTACCCCGCCACGCAGGCGGCCGCGGCGGCCTCGTCGGGGAGGTAGCGGGCCTCGCGGCCTATGACGACGGCGAGTTCGACCTCGTAGTCGGTCTTGACCGAGCCGCGGGGGATCAGCACCGCGTCGTCGGGGCCGACCACGGTGTCGGCGGCCTTGAGGAAGACGATCGGCTCGTCGGGGACGGCGGCACCGGTCTCCGCCGCGTGCTGCCGGTAGTTCAGCCCGATGCACACGACCTTGCCCACGCCGCTCAGCGGGGGCCCGAACCTGTCCGGCCGCCCGACCGGAGGCAGCGCGCTCAGGTCGACGCCGGCCAGGACCGCGGGCAGGGTGTCGGCGTTCAGGTCGTCGACGACGGGACGCAGATCGCGCCACACGCCGTCCGGTCCGGATATCAGGGGTGTCTCGGCTCCAGCCGAGCCGTGCCGCGCCAGTCTCACAGAACCCTCCCGCGAAGGTGCCTTCGAACTTCGGCTGTCAGGTGCAGTGCGAGGCCGTAGGACCCCTGGCGTTGACGGCGGCTCGCGCCGGACGCTCCCGCGACACGGCCACGGAGCCGGGTCACCGGCCTCCGCTGTGCGCGATGGATCTGCTTCATCTGACGTTCAGGACCATATGGATGAGATCGCTCTGGCGCAACAGGCGGCTTGCAAAGCCTCCCTGACCACTTGCTCTGGCATGTTAAGTCGGATTTGAAGCTGATCCTCGTCAACATCTATCCATCACGTAACGCAGATGTCATAGTGACCTCGCCGATGAACCAGATTCATTCGCCGAACAAGAAGGAGTGCATCGTGGCCGATCCGTCGCGCGTCCCGGGCCAGGGGGATGACGACACGTCACGTCCCTACCGGCCCGGGTACGAGCTGGTGGCCGAGCAGCTGCTGGAGTACATCTCCGCACAGGGGCTGCGTCCCGGCGACCGGCTCCCCACCGAGAAGGGCCTCGCCGAGGTCCTGGGCGCGACCCGCAACGTCACCCGTGAGGCCGTGAAGGTCCTGGCCGCCATCGGCCGGCTGAGCGTGCGGCGGGGAGCCGGCATCTTCGTCGCCGAGGGGACCGGGGGACTGGTCGACGACCAGATGTCCCAGTTCCGTCCGACGAGCATGGAGGACGTCCTGATGCTCCTGGACTACCGATCGGTGATCGAGTCGGAGACCGCCCGCAGGGCCGCCGGCCTCGCCACGCCCATCGAGGTCCGTGCCATCAAGGACAGTGCGCAGGCCTCGTTGGATGCCGCCGGACGGCACGAGGTGCACGCTTTCGCCCGCGCCGACGAGGCGTTCCACGACGCGGTCGGCGCCGCCTCGCACAACGTGTTCCTCCGTTCGAGCGTCGCCGGCGTACGGCGTCTCGCAGGCCAGTCCGACGTGCTGCTCTTCCACGGCGACGCGCCCGGCTCCCTGGAGGTCGCCGCACGTCAGCACCTCGCCATCGCCGAGGCGGTCTCCGCGGGGGAGGCCGAACTCGCCGAGCGGCTGATGGTGGAGCACATCGCGACCACCCAGAGCCAGTTCGAGCGGAAGATCCGCGACCGGCTGTTCAACCTGGACGACCGTGCCGCCCCCGGAGGGCCCGCGCGGACGTCGGCGGACAGTGGCCCCGGCCCGGTCGCGGAGCCCCCGCGGACGTCGGCGTCCTAGGCCGGCGGTGGGCCCGTCGCCGCACGGCGACGGGCCCGCGCCGACCGCTGCACCAGGAACAGGGCGGACGACCCGTTTCCTGTGTTCCATTCCCCAGACGATTGGATCTCCGTGTCTCTTCTGTCTGTACGCAGGGGCAGAGCCGTGCCCCTGCCGAGAATCCTCATAGCCGCCCTGCCGGTCGCCCTGGCGGTGGCCCCGCTCGCCGCGACCCCGGCACAGGCGGCCCCCAAGGCCGCCGGGCTGACCGTCTACGTCTCCCCGGGCGGCAAGGACACCGGCCGGGGGACCGCGAGTCACCCCTTCAAAACCCTGGAACACGCCCGGGACTACGTGCGTGACGCCAAGTCCCGTACGGGCGGCGACATCCACGTGCGGCTGCTGTCCGGCACGTACCGGCTCAGCCGCACCTTCACCCTCACCGCCCAGGACTCCGGCAGGAACGGCCAGAAGATCGTCTACGAGGCCGCACCCGGAGCCCACCCGGTGATCAACGGTGGCAGGCAGGTCACCGGCTGGACGAAGGCCGACGCCGACGGCAAGGTCTACAAGGCGAAGCTGACCGGCCTGGACACCCGCCAGCTCTACGTGAACGGCGAGTCGAGGACCCGGGCCCGCAGCGGGAAGAACCCCTCGGGCTTCAGCAAGACCGCCACCGGCTACACCTTCACCGACAGCGCCATCAGCGCCTACAAGCACCCCGCAGACCTCGAAGTCGTCAGCGCCTGGGGCTGGAAGCTGATGCGCTGCCCCGTCGAGTCCATCTCCGGCACCACCATGACGATGCGTCAGCCCTGCTGGCACAACGCCAACCTCCAGCAGGGCCAGGAGATCCAGAACCCGACCTGGCTGGAGAACGCCCGCGAACTGCTGGACAGCCCGGGGGAGTGGTACCTGGACAAGAGCGCCGGCGAGGTCTACTACATGCCCGAGCCGGGCGAGGACATGAGGACCGCGGACGTCACCGTGCCCGCGATCCAGGACCTGGTCGACCTGAACGGCACCCGCGACCACCCCGTCACGGACGTCGCGTTCCAGGGCCTCACCTTCTCCTACTCCACCTGGCTGGAGCCGAGTTCGGCCGACGGACTCATCGAGGGCCAGGCCGGCTTCCGGATGGTCGGCGACGACAACCCGACCTTCGACTCCACCCGCCTGAACTGGAAGAAGACGCCCGGAGCCGTCAACGTCAGCCACGGCCGGGGCATCGACTTCGACGACAACACCTTCACCCACCTCGGCGCGGTCGGCCTCAACCTGAACACCGGCACCCAGCACACCGGCATCACCGGCAACGTGTTCCGGCAGATCGCCGCCACCGGCATCCAGATCGGCGGCGTCACCTGGGGCGACGCCCATCCCGACGACCCGCGGGACATCACCCGGGACACCCGCGTCGACAACAACGTCATCACCCAGGTCGCCGACCAGTACAACGGCTCCCTCGGCATCCTGGCCGGCTACACCGACACCACGGTCATCACCCACAACAAGGTCCACGACCTGCCCTACAGCGGCATCTCCGTCGGCTGGGGCTGGGGCCTGACCGACAAGGGCGGCAACTCCGCCTACCCGGGCAACGCCGGCGTCCCGGTCTCCGACACCCCGACCATCAGCCGTGACAACGTCGTCAGCGACAACGAGATCTACGACATCATGAAGTCACAGGCCGACGGCGGCGCGGTCTACACCCTGAGCGACAACCCCGGCGGCCGCGTCTCCGGCAACTACATCCACGGCGTCCCCGGACCCGCCTACGGTGCCGTCTACCACGACGAGGGCAGCCGCCACTGGACCAACACCGGCAACGCGTTCTGCGACATCGCCTTCCAGTGGCTGCTGATGAACCACGCCGAGGACAGCCGGGCCACCGGCAACTACACGACCAACCCCGCCTTCAGCGTCCAGTACCTCAGCAAGAACGACACCGTGAACGGCAACGTCACCGTGGGCGCCTGCGACCAACTTCCCGCCTCGATCGTGAACAACGCCGGACTGCGGAAGCCCTACCGCCATCTCGACCCCGGCCCCGACGTCGCCGACCACCGGGCGCCCGGCGCCCCCGGCACCCCGACGGCCGTCACCGACTTCCCGACCGTGGCCGACCTCAGCTGGCCGGCCGCCACCGACGACACCGCCGTCACCGGCTACTCGGTGTTCCAGGACGGCAAACTCGTCAACGCCTCCGCCACCCCCGGTGTCCGCATCCCCGGACTGACGGCGGGAATGACGTACACCTTCCGGGTCACCGCCCGCGACGCGGCGGGCAACGAGTCGGCACCGAGCCGCACACTCGCGCTCACCATGCCGGCCGGCCGGGACCTGGCACTGAAGAAGCCGGTCACCGCATCCTCCGACTCCGAGGACAACCACCCCGAGAAGGCGGTGGACGGCGACCCGTCGACCCGCTGGGCCCAGGGCCTCGGCCTGCCCGACCCGTCCTGGATCCAGGTCGACCTCGGCGCCTCCTACGACGTCGACGGCACCATCACCACCTTCGAGAAGGCGAGCGGATACAAGTACCGGGTCGAGGTGTCCCCCGACGAGGTGCACTGGAAGACCCTCGCCGACCGCACCGCCACCAACACCACGGCCCAGACCGACTACGACCACACCGCCACTCCCGTCACCGGCCGGTACGTACGGCTCACCGTGACCGGCTCCAGCGGCAACGGCGGCAGCATCTTCGACTTCCAGGTCTACGGCAGCCCGGCCGCCCCCGGCTCGGACCACACCGCTCCCTCGCGGCCCGGACAGCCCTCGATCCGCCCGCTGGCACCCGGCGCCCTGGACCTCGACTGGCCGGCCGCCACCGACGACACCGCCGTGACCAGCTACGTCGTCTACCAGGACGGCAAGCGCATCGCCGTCACCGACGACACCACCCTGCGGGTCACCGGCCTGACCGCCCACACCCCCTACACGTACACGGTCGTCGCCCGTGACGCCGCGCTGAACGCGTCTGACCCCAGCCCCGCGGCCACCGTCACCACACCCGCCGACGACGACCTCGCCCTGCACAAGCCCGCCACCGCGTCCTCCGAGTCCGACGGATACGCGCCCGCCAACGCCGTCGACGGCGACCTGTCGACGCGCTGGGCGCAGGGCCTCGGCCTGCCGGACCCGTCCTGGATCCAGGTCGACCTCGGCGACGCCACCGACGTCTCCAGCGTGGCGGTCACCTTCGAGAAGGCCGGCGGCTACAAGTACCGCCTGGAGTACTCCACCGACGGCGAGAACTGGTCCACGCTCGACGACCACACCGCGGACAACACCACCTCCGCGACCAACTACGCCTTCGCCGACCATCCGGTCACCGCACGCTACCTGCGCCTGACGGTCACCGGATCCAGCTGGAACGGCGGCAGCATCTACGAACTCCAGGCGTACGGCGGCTTCTGAGCCGCCCGCACGGCGGGCGTCCGGCGGTCACCCCGCCGCCGGCGCCCGGCCGGATCCGCCCACACAGAGACGAAAGCCAGGATGAAGATCACCCATGTCGAAGTACACCGGATCGACGTTCCGGCGGCCAGCCCCCCCTTCCGGTGGCGCGACGGCCTGAGCGGCAGCCCCGAGGTCGGCGACGGCGCGGTCCTGCACATCGGCACCGACGAAGGCGCCGAAGGCGTGGCGGTGTTCGCCCGCCCCGGAGCCTTCACCACCCTCACCGAACTGGTGGACCGGGTCTTCCGGGACGAACTCCTCGGCGCCGACCCCTTCCAGCGGGAGTGGCTGTGGCACCGCGTGTGGGAGCTGGACCGCATCCACGAACTCCCGCTCCCCACCCTCGGCCTCATCGACACCGCCCTGTGGGACCTGGCCGGCCGCTACCACGGACAGCCGGTGTGGCGCCTCCTCGGCGGGTTCCGCGAGGCCATCCCGGCCTACGCCTCCACCTCCACGTTCTCCTCCACCGAGGAGTTCCTCGACGTGGCCGACCAGTGCCTGGCTCTGGGCTACCGCGGCATCAAGCTGCACGCCTGGGGCGACGCCCGCCGCGACGCGGCGCTCTGCCTCGCACTGCGCGACCACGTGGGCCCCGACATCCCCCTCATGTACGACGGCTCGGCCGGCTTCGACCTGCCCGACGCCATCCGCCTCGGCCGGGCCCTCTCCGAGGCGGACTACCTCTGGTACGAGGAGCCGATGCGCGAGTTCAGCGTCTCCGCTTACCAGCAGCTCGCCACGGCCGTGGACATCCCGCTGCTGGTCGCCGAGACCTCCGACGGAGCCCACATGAACTCCGCCGACTTCATCCGGGCCGGCGCCGCCACCTTCGGCGTCCGCGCCAGCACCAACCTGAGGGGCGGCATCACCGGGGCCATGCGCACCGCCCACCTCGCCGACGCCTACCGGCTGCGCGCCGAGGTGCACGGCTCGGACATCCCCAACCACCACCTGTGCATGGCCATCTCGAACACCACCTACTACGAGTCCCTGGTCACCTCGGCGCACGTCGTACGCGAACGCCACGTGGACGACCAGGGCCTGGTCCACGCCCCCACCGGACCCGGCATCGCCCTTCCCCTCGACTTCGGCTACGGCGAGGCACTGCTGCCGTTCGTCGAACAACCGTGCTGAGCCGGCCGTGGCCGCCGTCCGACGCGACGGCGAGCACGGCGGACGCCCCCCATCCGGCGCACCACCCCAGCCGCGCGGGGACCCACCCCGGCGGCGGCGAAACCGGCATGAACAGAAAGGCAAGACGATGAGGTCTTCCGGATCTCCGAGAGCCGCCCGACGCCGAGCGGCCGTCCGTACCGCGGCCGCGGCCGTCTCCCTGGCCACCGCGGCCATGCTGGCCGGCTGCGCCAGCGCCGACACCAGCACCCAGCCCTCCTCCCCTTCGAAGGCCGCCTTCAAGCCGGTCAAGCAGAAGGACGGCTCCGAGATCACCGTGTGGGCCGACTCCACCCGGCTGCCGGCCGTGCAGGCCTACCAGAAGGCCCACCCGGACGCGAAGCTGAAGATCGTCACCTACGACGGCGGTGCGGACGGCTCGACCTACCTGCAGACCAAGATCCAGCTGTTCGACCGCACCGGCAGCGGCTGGCCGGACGTCGTCTTCGGCTCGCCCACCGACGTCACCTGGGCCTCGAAGGCCACCAAGCCCGACGCCCAGCCCTTCGCCGCACCGCTGGACGACAAGCTGGTGCAGCAGAGCACCCTGGACGGCTTCGCCAAGGGCTCCCTCACGCCGTGCCAGTTCAACGGCCACACCTACTGCCTGCGCAACGACATCGCGCAGGTCGTCCTCTGGTACAACAAGCCCCTCATGGACAAGTGGGGCTACCAGGTCCCCACCACCTGGGAGGCATACGAGGCGCTCGGCAAGAAGGTCGCCGAGGAGCACCCCGGCTACCTCGTCGGCTCGGTCGGTGACACCAACTCCCACGAGTCGTACTTCTGGTCCGGGCAGTGCCCCGCCTTCGACCTGGTCAAGCCGGACACCCTGCGCACCGACCTCCAGGACCCCGACTGCACCCGCACCGCGAAGCTGCTGGACAGCCTGATCGACGCCAAGGCGGTCACCACCAAGGGCTTCTTCAGCCAGGGGTTCGCCAAGGACAGCGGGAACAAGGTCCTCATGGCCTACGGCCCCTCCTGGTACGGCCAGTACCTCTTCAAGTCGGCCTTCAAGACGCCCGCCAAGCAGATCGCGGCCGCGCCCCCGCTGACTTGGCAGGGCGAGTCGGGCGTCGCCACCGGCAACGTCGGCGGAGGCGTATGGATGGTCTCCTCGCACAGCGCCAACCTCAAGGCCGCCACCGACGTCGTGACCTGGCTGACCACCTCCGACGCCAACCAGGCCTCCGCCCCGACCTACCCCGCCTACACCAAGGCGGCACAGGCCTGGCTGGCCAACCCGGCCAACAGCGAGTACTTCGCCAACGACGTCAGCGGCGCGTTCCAGAAGGCCGCCGACGCCGTGTGGACGGGCTGGTCCAACACCCGGTTCTCCGACTCCACCGCCTGGTCCAGCGTCGTCCTGCCCGCCCTCACCGCCGGCAAGAGCCTCACCGCGACCCTCCCCGCCTGGCAGCAGGAGATCGGCAACGAGGCGAAGGCCCAGGGATACAAGGTGGTCACCAAGTGACCCTGCTGGAGACCGAGCGCGTCGCCGTCTCCGCCCTCCGCCGCGGCACCGTGCCGCGGCGGAGGCGCCGCGGCACGGCCGGATACCTCTTCGTCGCCGGGTACGCGCTGCTGCTGCTCGCCTTCGGCGTCTTCCCGACCGGCTACTCCTTCTACCTGGCCTTCACCAACGACCGCGGCCAGTTCACCGGCCTCAACCAGTTCGTGAAGGTCGCCCAGGACTACCGCTTCCTCCCGGCCTTCGGCCACATGCTCGTCTACCTGCTCCTGTGGCTGGTCACCCTGGTCGTGCTCGTCGTCCTGGTCGCCGTCGTGCTGCGCGGCCGGATCCGCCCAGGCCTCTCCGCGCTCCTGCGCTTCCTGTACTACCTCCCGGGCGCGCTGGCGGGCGTGGCCAGCGTCCTGGTCTGGCTGTTCATGCTCGACCCGGACGTCAGCCCGGTGTCCTGGCTGCTGGACAGCCTGGGCATGCACACCTTCGCCGCCGTACTCGCACCGGGCAACCTGCCGCTCATCCTGATGCTGATCGCGTTCTGGACCGGCGCGGGCGGCTGGATGGTCGTGATGTACGGAGCCCTGAACAACATCCCCGACGAGGTGCTCGAAGCCGCCCGGATGGACGGCGCCGGACCCTGGCGCACCGCCTGGCACATCCAGATCCCCATGATCCGGCAGTGGATCGTCTACATGACCATCATGGCGTTCGCGACCGGCACCCAGCTCTTCGTCGAACCCCAGCTGCTCCAGACCGCCAGCCTGGGCCGCGTGAGCCCGACCTGGTCGCCCAACCAGCTGGCCTTCGTCTACGCCTTTCAGCAGGGCGACTTCAACGGCGCCGCCGCGATCTCCGTCTGCCTGCTGGTCGTGGGACTGCTCGCCGCCGGCCTCCTGGTAGCCCGCTCGAACCTGTTCACGTTGGATGAGAAATGACACCCACCCCTTACGCCGCACCGAGCGCCGGCCGTCTCGCCCGGCCCGGCCGTGCCCTGTCCTACGTCGTCGTGGGTATCCTGCTCACCGCGTTGCTGGTCTTCTTCGTCCTCCCGGTGCTCTGGCTGCTCCTCGCGCCCTCCAAGACCGCCGGTGAAGTGGTTCGGGACAACCCGCTGTCCTTCGGCTCCTTCCACCAGATCGGCACGGCCTGGCGGCACCTGTTCGCCTTCCAGGACGGCGCCATGCTCACCTGGCTGCGCAACTCCGCGATCTACTCGGGCGGTTCACTCGTCCTCACCCTGCTCGTGAGCGTCCCCGCGGGCTACGCGCTGGCGCTGACGAACTTCCGCGGCCGCAAGGCGCTCCTGGTGATCACCCTCGTCACCATGATCATGCCGCAGGCCACCCTGGTGCTCCCCGTCTTCCTGGAGCTCAACCGCTTCCACCTGATCGGGACGGTCTGGTCGGTCATCCTGCCCTTCTCGTTCTACCCGTTCGGCGTGTACCTCGTGTACATCTACTTCGGCAGCAGCCTGCCCAGGGATCTGCTGTCCGCGGCGCGCATCGACGGATGCACGGAGTGGCAGCTGTTCACCCGCATCGCGCTGCCGCTGGCCAAACCCGTCGTCGGACTGGTCGCGTTCTTCAGCTTCGTCGGCAACTGGAACAACTTCTTCCTGCCCTACCTCGTGCTGCCCAACAGCGAGCAGTTCCCGATCCAGGTCGGTCTGAACCAACTGCTGACCTCCACACCGTCGTTCAACCCGGTGGCCGGCGCCGGACTGAACATCACCCTTCCCGAACTGGCTCTGGCGATCATCCTCGCCATCCTCCCCGTGCTCGCACTGTTCCTGGTCTCACAGCGCACCCTGGTGGCCGGCATGCTCGCCGGCGCCACCAAGGAATGACCGCGATGCGTGTCGCCCTGTTCCTGACCTGCGTCAACGACACGCTGTATCCGGACACCGGTCGTGCGGTGGTGAAACTCCTGACCAGGCTGGGT
>NZ_JBIAYD010000016.1:0-169199 GCF_042897315.1 Streptomyces sp. NPDC001068
CCTTGGGCGCGACCTTGGAAGGGTCCGCGATCTCGGGAACGTCCACCCTCTGCCCGGCGGTCCGAACGGTCGTCGTCGGCATTCTGCGCCCTCCCACTGGCTCGCGCTCGTCCTTCGCCGGTCGGCGCCCGGCATGCCGCGCCTACCCCGGCTGCGGGCCGGCATGCCTGAAAACCTCCCGGTCTTTGCCGGGACCTTCGGGGCAACCGGTAGGGCATGGCTACTGAATCGGCAACAGCGGGTGGACGCAGTCCCGTTCGACGTGCGGCGAACAGCAAGGCGGTCGAGGTCGCGGCTCGCGCGGGCTTCGGCGCCCGAGGGGTCATCTACGTGCTGATCGGCGTGCTCTCCCTGCGGATCGCCTTCCCCGGCGGGGGCGACGGGGGCGAGCAGGCCGACCGGGGCGGCGCGATCGCCGAGATCGCCCAGAAGCCCTTCGGCACCGTTCTGCTGTGGCTGCTCGGAATCGCCCTGGCCGGGATGGCCCTGTGGCGGCTGTCGGAGGCGGCCTTCGGGCAGGCGGGCCCGGACGGCGACAAGGCGGGCAAGAGGGCGATGGCCGCGGGCCGCTGCGTCTTCTACGGGTTCGTCGCGTACTCCGTGCTCTCCTACGCGGCCGGCGACAAGGGCAGCGGCAGCGGGAGCTCCGACCGGAACTCCCAGGACGTCACGGCGAAGGCGCTGGACTGGCCCGGTGGTCAGTGGATCGTGGGCGTCGCGGGTGCCGCGGTGACCGCCGCCGGGGTCTGGATCGCCGTCCGGGCCGTCATGCGCAAGTTCGAGAAGCACCTCAAGATGTCCGAGATGTCCCGTAAGGTGCACAGGTTCGTCTCCTTCTTCGGAGTGTCCGGGGGCACGGCCCGGGGCATCGTGTTCGCCACCGCCGGCGGGTTCGCCGTCGCCGCGGCCGCCCAGCACGAGCCCGGCAAGGCCAAGGGCATGGACGACACCCTGCGGACGTTCGCCGACACCCCCGCGGGCCCCTGGCTGCTGGTGCTGATAGCGGTCGGCCTGATGGCCTTCGGGGTGTTCTCCTGGGCCAACGCCCGCTGGCGCAGGGTGTGACCGGCGCACGCGCGGAGGCGGGCGCGGGTCACGCGGCCGGGGCTGGTCACGCGGTCGGCGCGGGTCACGCGGCCAGGGCTGGTCACGCGGCCGGGGCTGGTCACGCGGCCGGGGCGGGCGCCACCGCGTCGGCCGGCTGCGGCGGGCCGGCGGGCGTCGGGCGGCGTCGCAGGAGCGGGCGTTCCAGCAGCGCGTAGGAGGCGAGGGCCGCGGCCGGCGTGACCACGAGGCCGAGGGCGAGCAGCCGGCCACCGCGCGCTCCGAGATCGTGGAGGAGCCTGATGACCGGGTAGTGCCACAGGTACATCCCGTAGCTGAGGTTGCGCCCGACCCACGCCGGGGCGGACAGCGACAGCAGGCGGGACGGCCACGACCGCGGGCACAGTCGCAGCCCGGCCACCACGCAGGCCGACAGGACGGCGGTGGCCAGGAACCCGACGGTGTACCAGAGCGGACTCCAGCCGTTGTGCTCGGTGATCGGGATCCGCCAGGCGATCAGCGCCAGCAGTACGACCGCGGGCGGGCAGAGCCGTCCCGCCCAGCGGCGCAGCAGCGCCAGGCGGGGGTCGTCGGCGCGGAGCCGGGCCAGGACGAGGGCCAGCAGGGCGCCGACGAGGAGTTGGTCGGCGCGGGTGTCGGGGCCGTTGTAGATGCGGTGCAGGGCGGCGGGGTCCCACAGGACCGTCCGCCACAGCACCGGCAGGACGCACAGCACGCCGACCCCGCGAAGCACCGTCCGGGGCGTCGCGCGCCGCAGCAGCACCAGCAACAGCAGCGGCCAGGCCAGGTAGAACTGCTCCTCCACTCCCAGGGACCAGGTGTGGCCGAGCGGTGCGGTGAGGTCGGTGGCGGTCGCGGGAGCCCCGGCGCGCACCAGGTTGACCACCGAACCCGCGGCCAGCACCGCCGCCACCCACGTCCCGCGGAACAGCGGCAGCGGGAACGCCAGGGAGAGCAGGGCGGCGACCGCGCACATCACCAGCAGGGCCGGCATCAGCCGCAGCCATCGCCGCCGGTAGAACGTCCACAGTCCGATCCGGCCGGTACGGGCGTACTCGGCGACCAGCAGCCGGGTGATGACGAAACCGCTGATCGTGAAGAAGACGTCCACGCCCACCGAGCCGCCGGGCACGAGGTCCGGGCGCACGTGGTACACGATGACCAGCACCACGGCGACGGTCCGCAGCCCGTCCAGTCCCACCACCCGGCCGCCACCGAGCGGCTCCGGCGAGAAGCCTCGGCCGTCACCGTGCGGCTCTGGCGAGAAGCCTCGGCCGTCACCGTGCGGCTCTGGCGAGAAGCCTCGGCCGTCACCGTGCGGCTCTGGCGAGAAGCCCCGGTTGGCGCCGTGCGACCCCGGCGAAAAGCCCCGCCCGGCACCCCGGTCGTCACGCAGCGGCGCCCGCGAAGAGTCGTGCCCGCCGTCTGCGTCCCGCCCGCCGCGGCTGCTCCGCTCCGCCGTCGAGGGGGCCGGGGGCGGAGACTCCCGCGCGTGCGGTCTGTGCCGTGTGTCCCCGTCCGCGGTGGTCCGATCGAGGCTGCTCATGATGAGCGGCGTCTGCCCGGGGAAGGCGGGATCACACGTGCCGGGCGCGTGCCTGCCCGCGGGGGTGGACCCGGGTCGGCCGCGCCGCGGTCGCGGCCGCTGTCGCTACGGTTGACCTGTGAGTCGGGAACCGGGACGGCGGCTGCCGTGGTTCGGGCCGGGTGCGCTGGTGACCAGCGTGCTCGGCTCGGCGCTGGTGGCCGCGGTGGCCCTGGTGGTGGCGTCGGCGGCGGCGGTGGCGGTCTGGGCCGGTTCGGGGTGGCGTCCGGGGGTGGCGTCGGGCCTGGCCGTGGTCCAGGTCGCCGCGCTGTGGTGGGTCCTGCGCGCTCCGGCCGCCGTGCTCGGCCTGACGACGGTGACGGGGCTCGCGCTGTGGGCGCTGTTTCCCGCGGTGGGCCTGACGGGCGCGCTGCTCGCCGCGCAGGTCGCGCTGTGCGTGCTGGCGGCGACGCGGCCGGGGCGGAGCTCCCGGTGGGCGGTGGCGGTGATGTGCGCGCCGGCGCCGCTCGCGCTCCTGGCCGGTGACCGGCTCGTGCTGCCGCTCTATCTGCTCGCCGTGGCCCTGGCCTGGACCGCGGGGGAGCTGTACCGGACCCGGCGGGCCAGGGCGGCGGCCGAGACGCGGCGGGCGGTGGCCGAGGAACGCGCCCGCATCGCACGCGACGTGCACGACGTGGTCGCGCACACCGTGTCGGTGATGGTGATCCAGGCGAGCGCCGCCGAGGACGGCTTCGCGGCCCGTCCCGAACAGGCCCGGCAGGCGCTGCGGGACATCGAGGCCGTGGGACGCTCGGCCCTGGCGGAACTGCGCCTGCTGCTGCGGGCGTTCCACGACGACCGAGAGGCCGACGGGCCGGGGCTCGGGCCGGGGCACGGGCCGGGGCACGGGCCGGTGGGGCTGGCCCGGCTGGACGAGCTGGCGGACGTGACGCGGGCCGCGGGTCTGTCGGTCGTCGTACGCCGGGACGGTCCGGGGGACGTCCCGGGGGACGTTCCGGGCGGTGACGGGACGTCGGCGGCCGCGGATCTCACGGCCTACCGGATCATCCAGGAGGCGCTCACCAACGTCCTGCGCCATGCCACCGACGCCGACGAGGTACGGGTGTCGGTACACCTCGGTGCGGCCGCGATGGACATCGAGGTGACCGACAACGGCCGGGCGCGGCAGCCGCGGCCGCCGTCGCCCGTGCCGGCGGGTTCGGGGCGCGGTCTCACGGGCATGCGGGAACGGGCGGCGGCCCTCGGCGGCAGCCTCCGGGCCGGTCCGCTCGACGGCGGCGGCTGGGGCGTGCGCGCGACCCTGCCGACGGGCGGTGCGACCCGGCGCGCGGAGCGCGCCGCGGGACTGCCCGGGGAGGGCGCGTCGTGACGATCCGTGTCGTGGTGGCCGACGACCAGGCCCTGGTCCGCACCGGATTCCGCATGATCATCGACGCCCGGGACGACCTGGAGGTCGTCGGTGAGGCCGCCGACGGGGAACAGGCGATACGGCTGGTGCGCCGGACGAGCCCCGACGTCGTGCTGATGGACGTACGGATGCCGGTCGTGGACGGGATCGAGGCGACCCGGCGGATCGTGGCCGACGGCGCCGCGGCCCGGGTGCTGGTGCTGACCACGTGGGACATCGACGAGCACGTCCTGGGGGCGTTGCGGGCGGGGGCCAGCGGATTCCTGCTCAAGGACATCCGGCCCACCGAGCTGGTCGACGCCATCCGGGGCACGGCGCGCGGGGAGCTGCCGCTGGCGCCGAGCGTCACCCGCCGCATGCTCGACCGGCTGTTGCGCACCGCGCCCCGGATGAGCGCCCCGGACGGTCTGGAGAGTCTGTCGCAGCGGGAGACCGAGGTGCTCACGCTGGTCGGCCAGGCGTTGTCCAACGCCGAGATCGCCCGGGAGCTGGCCCTGTCGGAGGCCACCGTCAAGAACCACGTCTCCGCGGTCCTGCGCAAGCTGGGGCTGCGGGACCGGGTGCAGGCCGTGGTCGCGGCCTACGACTGCGGACTCGTCCGGCCGCGTCGTCCCTGAGGATGAGCCGGCGGGGCACTCCACCTCGACGCCTATCGCGAGTCCGTACCCGGGGTGGATCAGCGGCGCCCGTGGAGTGCCTAGCGTCGATGACATGACCGACGCGCTGCCCTACCGCATGTACCTGCTCGCCCTCGACGACACCGCCCGGGGCCCCTACGACCGCACCCGGACGGGGTTCCTCGTCCGGGCCGCCGCACTCACCGAACTCGTCCTGCGCGGTCATCTCGTGGAGAGCGCCGACGGGGTGCGGCGGGTGACCGCGGCCGGGCCGGCCGGTGACCCGGTGCTGGACGGGGTCCTGGAGGAGGTCACCGACGCCCCGCACGGGTGGAAGACCCTGGTCCGGCGGCATCGGGCACGGACGTTGCGGGCCGTGGAGGACCGGCTCGCGGCGCTCGGTTCGCTCACCGTCGACACACGCAGGAGGCCGCTCCCGCCGTTCTCCGCGCGCCGGGTGACCGTCGCGGACCCGGCGGCCGTCGCGGCGCTCACCGGTCATGTGTCGGCCGTGCTGCGGGGTGTCGGGCCGGCCGCCGACGCCGATACCGGCGATGCCGCCCTGGCGGCCCTGTGCGCGGTGGGCGAGGTCCCCTCGGTCGCACCGCGCCGGGACGGCCACGGCGGCCGCGCGGACCGGGCCCGTGTCGACGCCCTCACCGGCCGGCTCGGCGCGCTCGCACCGGGTCTGGAGAAGGCCGTGCGCGGACTCCGTACGACCATGGTCGCCGCGCAGGGAGGCATGGGCGGCGGCTGACACCACGGACCGGGAGCGGGACCGGGACCGCGGATTCACCGCACCGCACCGAGACCGCACGGCCACCGCGTCGCACCGCACCGAGACCGCACGGCACCGCACCGAGAAACCACCGCACCGGGGGAGACGATGACGGTACGACGACTGACCACGACCCTGGCCTGCCTGGCCGCCGTATGGGCCGCCGCCTCGACCACCGTAGGAACCGCCGTACCGGTCCGGGCCGCGGAGGGGGCACCGCGACCGGCTCCTGTCGTGCGGACCCACGACGGGGCCCTGCGCGGCAGCGCCGGGGACGGTTACCGCACCTTCGAGGGCATCCCCTACGCTGCCGCCCCGGTCGGCGACCTGCGCTGGGCCCCGCCACGGCCCGCCGCCCCGTGGACCGGCGTGCGGGACGCGACCCGGCCCGGCAGCGCGTGCCCGCAGCAGGCCGGCGAGGTGCCCGGCGGCAGCACGGACGAGGACTGCCTCCGTCTGAACGTGACGGTGCCCGCCGACGCCTCGCCCCGGCGGCCGAAGCCCGTACTGGTCTGGCTGCACGGCGGAGGGTTCACCACCGGCGCGGGCAGCTCCTACGACGCCCACCGGCTGGCGGTGCGCGGCGACGTCGTGGTGGTCACCGTCAACTACCGCCTGGGCGCGCTCGGTTTCCTCGGGCACGACGGCCTGCCCGGCTCCGGCACCTTCGGACTCGCCGACCAGCAGGCGGCGTTGCGCTGGGTGCGGGCCGACATCGGCGCCCTCGGCGGTGACGCCCGCGACGTCACCCTGGCCGGTGAGTCGGCCGGCGGCTTCGGCGTCTGCGCCCAGCTCGCCTCGCCTTCCGCCGCGGGCCTGTTCGAGCGGGCGATCATCCAGAGCGGGCCCTGCACCGGCAGGCCGGAGCGCCCCTTCGCACCCGCCGCGGCGTCCTTGTCCGCGGTGCGGGCGGCCGGGGCCCGGTTCGCGGCGGAGGTGGGCTGCGGGAGCGTCCGGGACGCCGTGGCCTGTCTGCGGCACGTGAGCGTGGCCCGGCTGCTCGCCGCGCAGGACGCCGACCAGCAGCCCGCGTACGGCACCGCGCTCCTGCCGTACGACCCCGGCACCGCCCTCGAACGGGGCCGTTTCCACCACGTGCCGGTGCTGATCGGCAACACCCGCGACGAGGGCAACGGCTGGGCGGCCGGAATCATCCAGGCGGGCAACCCCGTCACCCCGGACACCTGGCCCGACGTCGTGGCCGCGTTCTTCCCTGGTCCGGCACGGGCGGCGGCGGTCGTCCGCGCGTACCCGGTCACCGGATCCGACGGCGGCCCGGTGTTCGGAGCGGTCATCGGAGACAGCAACTTCGCCTGCCCCACCCTGCGCGCCGCCGCCCTGCTCTCCGCCCGGGTCCCCGTGTGGCGTTACGAGTTCGCGGACGAGCACGCCCCCTCGCTCACCGCGGGCACGCCGCCGTTCCCGCTCGGCGCGCCGCACGCGAGTGAACTCCCGTACCTGTTCGACCTGGGCGGCCGCCCGAGGACCATGAACACGGCCCAGCACCGGCTGGCCGGCCTGATGATCGACTACTGGACCGGCTTCGTGCGGACGGGTGACCCGAACGCCGTGCTCCGGCCCGACACGGACCCGCCGGCCTGGCGGTCCGGCGCGGTCCAGTCCCTGGTCCCGGACCGCACCGGCCCGGCGCGCACCGCGGCCCGGCACCGGTGCCGGTTCTGGGACACCCGGCCGTGACGGCCGACGGCATCGAGCGGCCGTGGCCGCTGCCGCCACCGTGTCACTGCGGCTGCGGCTGCGGCTGTACCAGTGGCTGTGGCTGTGGCTCGTGCCGGGCGTCGAGCAGCCGGCGCAGCAGGGGGAGCGCGTCGGCGGCGGTGTGGGCGCTGTCCGTGACGAGCCGGGCGACGGGGACGGGCAGGCGCATGCCGTCGCGGGGGATGGCGAGGATCCGCATGCCCGCGGCGGCCGCCGCGCGGATGCCGTTCGGCGAGTCCTCGACGGCCAGGCAGTCGGCGGGCGGGACGCCGATCAGCGCGGCCGCGTGGAGGTAGGCGTCCGGTGCGGGCTTGGCCCGCACCACGTCCTCACCGCACACGACGGCACCCAGCCGGGCCGTCAGCCCCAGGCCGTCGAGGACGGCGCGGACGAAGCGGCGCGGACTGGCGGTGGCCACGGCGACCGGGCCGTGCCGTTCGGCTTCGAGGACCAGTTCCAGCGCCCCCGGCAGCGCCGTCACCAGGCCGGCGGTGTGTTCGCCGACCATGACGGTGGTGCAGGCCTCGACGACCTGTGCGGCGTCGGCACCGCCGCCGCACAGACCGGCGACGTACGACGCCCAGTGGCCGTTCCCGTGGAGTGCGGCGGTGTCCGCGGCGCTCCACCGGTGTCCGTGCCGGGCGGCGAAGGCCGCGCAGGCGCGGGCCCAGCCCCCGGCCGTGTCGATGAGGGTGTCGTCCAGGTCGAAGACGGTGGCCCGTCGCGTCGGGGTCATGCCGGCGCCGGGTCGCCGAGCGCCGGATCGCCGAGCGCCGGGTCGCCGAGCCGCGTACGGGGTGCGAGCTGCTCGATGGCGATGACGGTGAGCCCGTGTTCGCGGGCGAAGGCCCGCAGCCGGTCGCCGCGGGCGAGGGAGCCGTCGTCCTCGCAGACCTCGCTGATCGCGCCGACCGGTGACAGGCCGGCCAGCCGCAGCAGGTCGACGGTGGCTTCGGTGTGCCCCCGGCGTTCGGCGGTCCCGCCGGGGCGGGCCCGGAGCGGGAACACGTGCCCCGGGCGGACCAGCCGGCCGGGCGGGGTCTCGGGGTCGGCCAGGGTCCGCAGCGTCAGGGCCCGGTCCTCGGCGGAGATGCCCGAGCCGGTGCCGACCGCGTCCACCGACACGGTGTACGCGGTCGGGGCCTCGGTCCCGGTGCCCAGGTCCGGGCTCGTGCCGGGGGCGGGCGGCACCATCAGCGGCAGTTCCAGCCGGTCGGCCACCTCGGGCGCCATCGGCGCGCAGATCAGCCCGCCGGTGAAGCGCACGAAGAAGCCCAGTGTCCGGGCGGTGGCGAACTGCGCGGCCATGACCAGGTCTCCCTCGTCCTCCCGGCCCGCGTCGTCCGTCACGATCACGGGCCGGCCGGCCCGCAGGTCCTCGATGGCGGCGGCCACCGTGTCGCGCCCCGCGGGCGACCGGGGCACCGAAACTGACGTCACAGGAACCAGCCCTTTCTCGACTTGATCGTTCCTGCGCAATCCATCGGCCGCCCGTGGCGCGGACTTGAGAGCCGTCGTGGCGGCGCGTGCGGCAGGTCGGCCGCGGTCCCGTCCGCCCGGCGCTCGGGTGCGCTCCGGCGCCTGGCGGACGGGACCGCGGCCGAGGGTGTCCGCCCCGCCGGAGGACACCGCCGCCGGAGGACACACCGCCGCCGGTGACCGGCGTGGGGCGCCGGTCACCTGGGGGCCGCGGCTACCAGGCCAGCGCGTCCTGGGCGTTGTCCTGCCAGTAGGTGACGACGGCCGCGCTGTTGAAGAAGACACCGCCGTTCGGCAGCTTCAGGGTCGTCTCCTTGCCCGTCGCGTGGCCGTTGCGGTCGCTGAAGAACACGCCCAGGGTCTTCTCCTTGGCCCCGCCCTCGCCCTCCGGGGTGGACGTCGTGATGCCCGCGTAGGCGGACTGGCCGTGATCGAGCGTCACCACGGCCTGCGGGGTGGTCTCGTCGGCCCACGCCACGGGGGCCTGGGCGTCGGCGCCGGCCCGCAGGAAGGGGGCGATGTCGGCGTAGCAGGGCTTGGTGCCGGTGTTGGTGGCCTTGAGCAGCAGGTGGTTGATCGGACGGGACACCTGGGTGACGGTCACCTTGGTGTTGGCGGCCGTGCAGGTGACCACCGGGGAGGCCTTCTTGACGGTCGCGGCGGCCGCGGTCTGCCCGGTGGCCTGGAGGCCGACGAGCGCGAGGGCGGCGGCGACGACCATGGAGGAGGCGGCGGCGCGGGAGACGAGACGGGTGGCGATACGCATGACTGGGCTGCTTTCTCTGAACATCGGGAATCCGACTGCCGCGAAGGCGGGGAACGAGCACGGCCGCCAGGTCCGGCGAGGTGCCGTGCTCGGATGGCCTCAGCCTGTGCCACGGGGCGTTCCGTTCGCCATCACCCACCGGGGTTCCGGGACGCTGGAACGTTCGCACCGGCTGTGAGCTGCGCGAACGCCACTCGTATGGAACGCCGGAAGGGACGGGGGACCGGCGCCGGGATCCGGCGACCCACTGCGTGACCCGGGCGGCTCCGCGCCCGGAGCGGCCTGCCCTACGCTGATCCCCGTGAGGCAGGCAGGCGTTGGGAAGGGTGATCGGCGATGACGCCCCTGAGCACCGGGGACCCGGAGTCCATAGGCGGGTACACCCTTCTCGGTCGGCTCGGGGCGGGCGGCATGGGAGTCGTCTATCTGGGAGTCTCCGCCTCGGGGCGGCAGGTCGCGGTCAAGCTGGTGCGCGGGGCGTACGCCCAGGAGGAGGAGTTCCGGACGCGGTTCCGGCAGGAGATCGCGGCGGCGCGGCGGGTGAGCGGTGCCTTCACGGCGCCGGTCGTGGACGCCGACCCGGACGCCGAACGGCCGTGGATGGCGACGCTCTACGTGCCGGGCGCCAACCTCGCCGAGGTCGTGGAGAGGGACGGTCCGCTGGGCGGGCGGGAACTGCGCGCGCTGGGCCTGGGGCTCACCGAGGCGCTGCGCGACATCCACCGGGCGGGCCTGGTGCACCGGGACCTGAAACCGCGCAACGTCCTGATGACCGAGGACGGGCCGCGCGTCATCGACTTCGGGATATCGCGCGCCGACGACAACCAGAGCCTCACCACGACCGGGCGGATGATCGGCACGCCGCCCTTCATGTCGCCGGAGCAGCTGGCCGCTCCCCGGGACGTCACCCCGGCCTCGGACGTGTTCTCCCTGGGATCGCTGCTGGTGTTCGCGGCGGCGGGCACGGGACCGTTCGACGCGGACAGCCCGTACATAACGGGCTATCAGGTGGTGCACGGGACCCCGGACCTGGACGGGGTGCCCGAGGCGTTCCTCGGCATCGTCGAGCGCTGCCTGGACAAGGACCCGGTCGCGCGGCCGGGCCTGACGGACATCCACCGCATGCTCCGGGATCTGCCGGAGTCCGGCGCCGACGAGTCCCCGGGCCCCCGGCGCCGTCCCGCCGACCGGGGCACGGCCACCGCCGCCACGGGCGCCGCGGGCCCCACCCGCGGCGGCACCTCGACCTCCACCTCCACTTCCACCTCGACCTCCACCTCCACTTCCACCTCCACCGGCACGGGCACCGGCAGGCGAAGCCGGAACCGGCTGCTGCTCGCCGCTCTCGCCGGGGTGCTGGTGGTCGCCGGGCTGGGGGCCGGGGTCGCCCTCCTCGGGCCCGGTCCGGACCAGGCCGCCGCCGAGGCCGGCGCCTCCGGCCCCAGCGCCCGTGCCGCGTCCCTGCCCGACGGCTGGCGGCCGTGGCGCACGAGGCTGCGGACCGCCGTGACGGGCGTCCCCCTCGAGTACGACACCTCCGGATGCGTGGCGGAGGGCGACGCCCTCTTCTGTGGTGGTACGGGGTTCACGGCCGCCCGGGTCGACGCGGCCTCCGGCCGCACCCGGTGGCGGACCGGCACCCGCCCGCAGGGGGCGCGGCCGATCGGCGTCCGCGACGGACTGGTCTACGTGTACGAGGACCCGGACGACCGGGGGAGACGGGTGCTGGCGCTGGACGCCGCCACCGGGCGCCCGCGGTGGCAGCGCGACATCAACAAGGCCGTGGACGCGGTGCTGTACGACGACGGTTTGCTGACCATGTCGCCGGACTACTCGTCGTTCGTGGCCTACGGACCCTCGGGCAGGGAACTGTGGCGGGCGCCCTCGCCGGCCGGGTACTGCGTCCCGACGGTGCTGGGAGGCGTCGCCTACGTGCTGTGCTCGCAGGGCACCGAGGAGGGCCAGGGCCCGGTCGACCTGCTGAAGCCGGGACCCGGCGGCCTGACGAAGGTCGCGACCCTGCCGAAGAAGGCGCTCGCGCTCGGCACGGCCGGCGGACAGCCCCTTTTCCTCGCCCCGCAGACCGCCGAGGACGTGTACGAGTCCGGGTACGAACGGCCGTACGACGCGTTGCTGCGGGTGGCCCCGGACACCGGGCGGGTCCGCCGGATTCCGCTGGCGCGTCCGCTGACCGGCGCGGCCACCCTGGTGGACGGCGTCGTCTACTTCGTCCGTTCCGACGGGACGGTCACCGCGGTGTCGGCGGACAGCGGCAGGCAGCTGTGGCGGAAGGTGACGGACGTGGAGAGCCTGTCCGCGCCCGCGGTGTCGGCGACGTACGGACGGGTCTACTTCGCCAACCGGTTCGGCCGCCTGCTCGCCCTGGACGGCCGTACCGGAGCGACGCTGTGGCGCACGTCCGCGCTGCCGGACCCGGGGGACAAGGCGCAGGACTACCCGCCGCGTGTGCTGCTCGTCCAGGACGCGATCGTGGCGACCGCCGGTGACACGGTCTTCTCCCGGGGTCCGGACGGGCCCGGCTGAGCGGCCCTCAGTTCCCGGGGCCGTCGCAGAGGTCGAGGATCCTGGTGAACGGCCTGCGCAGCAGTACGGCCACCGGCGCGGTGTCCTCCCTGGTGTACCGGGCCAGAGCGGCGCGGGCGGCCGCCGTGTCCGCGCCGGGGTCCCGCCCGTCCAGGAGGGCTCGCAGGGCCCGTGCGGTGGCCTCGGCGACCGGCAGCAGACCGGTCCGGGCGCGGGCGAGGGCCGCGGTGGGGCCGTCGCGGGCGGTGAAGAAGTCGACCTCGGCGGCCAGGGCGAGGAGATGGGGTGCCGCCCGGGCCGCGCGGCCGATCCGGTCGCCGAGTTCGGCCACCGTGTCCCGCTGGCGCCGGCGCAGCGGGTTGAACCGCATGGCCTTCTGCGCCTCCCGGGCCCTGTCCTCGTAGCCGCGCAGTCTGGCGGCCTCGGCCTCGGTGCGCGTCCGGTTCGCGTACGCGGCGTCCGGGGAGCCGATCGCGCGGGCGCCGCGGACCAGGCCGGTCGTCAGGTCGTCGGCGTACCGCCGGGCCAGCGTCGCCGCCTCGCGGCGCGGGTCGCGCGGCCAGAGCAGCGGGCCGAGGACGGCGGTGATCGCGCCGCCCAGCGCGTTCTCCCACAGCCGGGCGAAGCCGTAGGACTCCGGTGCGGGGTTGGCGAAGACCAGGAGTGAGGTCACCGCCACCTGCACGTTCAGTGCCGTACCGGAGCCGATGACCGCGCCGCACAGCAGCGCCAGGCCCAGCACGACGGCGAGTACGGCCGTGTCGGGCCGGAAGAAGTGCACCACGATGACGCCCAGGGCCACGCCGGCGAGCACGCCCAGGATCCTCAGCAGCAGCGCCGTCAGGGACGAGGCGGAGTCGTCGCGCAGGCACAGCAGCGGCACGATGGCGGCGAACACCGGCGGCTGGTCGGCGCCGGCCCACAGCGCGGCCTGCCAGCAGATCACCGCGATCACCAGGATCCGGGCCGCCGTCGGCCCCTGCGCCGAGAGCCTGGAGCGCACCCGCGTCCACGGCGAAACGCCTGTCACCCGCCCACCATAGGCACACGCGGGGCCCGCCGCCCTCCGGCCGGGAAAGGCCGCGCCGGTCTACCGCAGGGCTTCCGGCCGCACGGGCTGACGGGGGCTCAGGAGGGGTTCCGGCGTGGTTCGCCGCTGCGTCCGTACGTAGCCGTAGACGGCCGAGGAGAGCGCCAGCAGGAGCAGCGGTCCCGACACCCACGGATACCTGGCCATCTCCAGCGGCAGCCAGCGGTACGACACCAGGAGCGCGGTGAAGAGGGCCGCCCCGTAGGCGGCGAACCGCAGCCCCGGCCGGTCCCAGCCGCGGTCGTAGGAGCGCAGTGCCGCCTCGATGGTGAGGGTGAACACCGCGCCCGCGATGAGGTCCACGCCGTAGTGGTAGCCGAATCCCAGCGTCGCGGTGAGGGTGGCGACCAGCCAGAACGCGCCGGCGTAGCGCAGCAGGCGCGGGCCGCTCCGGGAGTGGATGAAGATCGCGACGGCCCATGCCGTGTGCAGGCTGGGCATGCAGTTGCGCGGGGTGAACGTGTCGAACGGCATGTGCTGGGGAGGATCGACCGGCGGCATGGTCCGCGGCCACAGGTCGGCGACCTCCCAGTGGCCGGGGGCGTGGCCGGCGCCGCCGACGGGCGTCTCGGGCCACAGGCTGACCGAGGCCCAGTGCTCGACGCCGGTGCCGTAGGCGAAGACCGGCCCGACCACCGGGAAGACCATGTAGATCGCCGGCCCGAGGAGACCGATCACCAGGAAGGTGCGCACCAGGTGGTGGCGGGGGAAGGCCCTCTCGTCGGCCACATTGCGCAGTTGGTACAGCGCGACGACGACCGCGGCCACGGCGAGCTGGCCGTAGACGATGTCGAGGAGGTTGAAGCCGACCGGACCGGTGGCGGTGACGATCCGGCCCACCAGCCACGACGGGTCCCCCAGCGCGTGGTCGGCGGTGGCCACGTACTGGTCGAGGACCGTCGGGCGGGTCCTGGAGGTGACGAGCAGCCAGGTGTCGCCGGTCTTGCGGCCGGTCACCAGCAGCAGGCCCAGGCCGACGCCCTTGAGCAGCAGGACGCGTTCCGGGCCGGTGCGGCGGGTGACGGCGACGACCGCGGTGCCCAGGATCACCCACAGCGCGCCGTTGCCGAAGGGATGGCCGTCGGTCACCTGGACGCCGAGCGCCCAGCGGACCGCGACGACGGCGAGGTCGATGCCGATCGCGGCCGCCAGCGCGAGGAACCGCTGCCGCCAGGTGAGGACGGTCATCGTCAGCGTCAGGCCGGCGTAGAGCAGGAAGCCCGACTTGGGGGCGAAGACCACCTCCCGCGCCTGGTTGGTGAGCGGCCCGGGCAGGCCGTAGTGTCGCGCGGTGATCTCCAGGGCGAGGAGGAAACCGAGGGCCGTGGCACCCGCCACGGTCCAGAGCACCGCCCCGGGACGACGCCAGACGGAGAGCGGTGTTCCGTCGCTCGTTCGCGAAGGAACCCGCGGTGGTATGGATCTCAATTTCCGGCCGATTCGCTAGACGACGACACCTGCCCGATCAGGAAAGACGGAAGGCGCACCTGCCGGGTTCCGGTCTCGTTCAGGAAACACCACCGGATTGTTCACCCACGAGTCCCTCCGGGACCAGAGGCGAATCCCGTCGGGGTGCGTTCGGGCCGGAACCGAGCGCCTCGCCGGAGCTCCGTCCACCGGCCGGACGGGTCGGAGCGACGCCGAGAGGCCGCCCGGCGGACGCCGGACGGCCTGTCTTGTGCCGGAGGGGGTCTCAGGGGGTGACCACGGCGAAGTCCGGGTCGGGTGAGTCCAGGCGGCCGACGAGTTCGGTGAGCCGCCCGGCGTCGCCGGTGATCGTGACGGTGTCGCGGGCGGCCAGTTCCGCCGGGGTGAGCGTGCCGAGCAGCAGACCGCGCAGCTCCGCCTCGGCGAGGCCGATCTCGACGTCGGGGTCGGCAGCGGCCGGTCCGGTGCCGGTGACGGTGGTGAGGACGCCGTTGCGCAGCCGCGTGGTGACCGGCTCACGGCCCGCGACGTTCCAGCGCACGGTGATGTCCGCGTCCCAGCTGCGCGGCCCGTCCACCCGGATGGCGAGCGCGTCGAAGAGCTGGTCGAGGGAGAGCGCCGCCACGACGTCGGGCGAGGCGGTGACCGTGGGGGTGCCGACCTGGCCGTTGCGCAGTTCGTAGGCGCCGGTCAGGTAGAAGTTGCGCCAGGTGCCGTTCTCGCTGCCGTAGCCGAGCTGTTCGAGGGCGTCGGCCTGGAGCGCGCGGGCCTCCGCGTGGTCCGGGTCGGCGAACACGGCGTGCCCGACGACCTGCGCCACCCAGCGGAAGTCGCCGTCGGCGTAGGACTGCCGGGCGCGGCGCAGGACCTCGTCCGTGCCGCCCATGAACTCGACGTACCGCCGGGCCGCCTCGACCGGCGGGTGTTCCCACAGGCGGGCCGGGTTGCCGTCGAACCAGCCCAGGTAACGCTGGTAGATCGCCTTGGTGTTGTGGCTGACCGAGCCGTAGTACCCGTGGGTGTGCCAGGCCCGCTCCAGTACCGGGGGCAGTTCCATCCGCTCGGCGATCTCCGGCCCGGTCAGCCCCTGGTTGAGCAGGCGCAGGGTCTGGTCGTGCAGGTAGGCGTACAGGTCCCGCTGCTCGGTCAGGTACCGCGTCAGTCGCTCCCGTCCCCACACCGGCCAGTGGTGCGAGGCGAAGGCGACGTCCGAGGAGCCGGTGAAGAGGTCGACGGCCTCCGTCAGGTAGCGGGACCACACCCGGGGGTCGCGGACCAGGGCGCCGCGCAGGGTGAGCAGGTTGTGCTGGTTGTGGGTGGCGTTCTCGGCCATGCACAGGGCCGCGTGGTCGGGGAAGTGGATGTTCAGCTCGGCCGGGGCCTCGGTGCCGGGGGTGAGCTGGAAGACCATGCGGATGCCGTCGACGGTCTCGGTCTGCCCGGTGCGCGTGAGGTACGCGGTCGGCGGGATCAGGGTGACCGCGCCGGTCGAGGTGGTCTGCCCGAGGCCCGTGCCGATCTGTCCGCGCGCTCCCTTGGGCAGGGCCGCGCCGTACATGTAGGCGGCGCGGCGGCCCATCGCGGTGCCCGCGTAGACGTTCTCGCTGACCGCGTGCTCCAGGAAGCCCTCCGGGGCGAGGACGGGTACCCCGCCGGCCACGTCGTCGTCGGAGACGACCCCCCGTACGCCGCCGAAGTGGTCGGCGTGGCTGTGCGTGTAGAGGACGGCGGTCACGGGCCGCTCGCCGCGGTGGGCGCGGTACAGGGCGAGGGCGGCGGCCGCGGTCTCCGCGCACAGCAGGGGGTCGATGACGAGGACGCCCCGCTCGCCCTCCACGATCGTCATGTTGGACAGATCGAAACCGCGCACCTGGTAGATGCCCTCGGTGACCTCGAACAGCCCGTGCTCGGAGCAGAGCCGGCTCTGCCGCCACAGGCTGGGGTTGGCGGTGGCCGGGCAGTCGCCGGCCAGGAACCCGTAGGCGTCCAGGTCCCAGACCACGCCACCGTCCGCGTTCTTGACGACGGTCTCCGCGGCGGTGCCGAGGAAGCCGCGCCGCGCGTCGTCCAGGTCCTGGGTGTCGTCGAAGGGGAAACGGCGCAGGACGGCGTCGTTGGCCCGCTCGACGGACGGTTCGGCGGGCTTGGCCTCGGTGCGCTCGGGCATCGGCGTCTCCTCGGGGGGCGGGCCTCGGACCGGCGCCCCTGCTCGGACGCGGCCACGGCCACCCTCACCCGCCCCGCCCGCCCGCACGAGCTGACCGGCACCGTACGGGTGAGCGGACCGGCACCGTACGGGTGAGGGGGGCGGGTCAGAACCGCGGGGCCCGGGCCCCCGCCGCGGTCAGGATGAACTGGGCGTAGGAATCGGCGTTCATCAGGGCACGCCGGCCCATGGCGTACCAGTTCGGCTGCCGGTTGGAGTCGTTGTTCTCGCCGCTGTACGTGGAGGGGTCCCGCAGGGCGCGCTTGGCGAGCGTGGCCGTTTCGCTGGCCGCCGCCGCCTCGGGCGCGACGGCGGCCATGTCGGCGTTGAAGCTCTCCTCCTGCAACTCCGAGTCGCGCGGGCTGTACTGGTAGTCCAGAGTGCCGGCGAACCGGTGTGTCGCCTCGTGGACGATGTACCAGGCGTTCTGGCCCTCGTTCGTCAGGTTGATCGGGCCGCTGCGGCCGGTGTCCAGGGTCGGGAGCTCCTCGCTCTTCTGCTGGTCCGGGTTGGTCACGCGGCTGTACACGTCGTGCCAGGAGGAGCCGACCCAGCCCGCGACTCCACGGGGCACGTTGCCCTCGCCCACCAGGGCGATCTCCGCGCCCTGCGCGTTCAGCCCGGCCTGGATGCGCCTCACGACCTCGACGATCCGCGGCAGGAAGGTGGCGACCTGATCGGGGGTGGCGGCCCGGAACGCGGGGAAGCCCGACTGGAGTGCCGTCAGCAACTGGCCGCCCGGCGTGTCCCCCGCCGACGCCAGCAGGGCCAGGGCGGTCGCGATGGCCTGCTTGGCCTCGACCAGGGCCCGGCGGGTCCGGGTCTCACGCTGCGGGTACTCCCGGTCCGGGATGGTGCCCTTCTTGGAGAACCTCGCGTTCGCGCTGCTGTGCACCTGCTGGGTCGCGTCGTCGTAGACGTCCCCGTGCCGCGGCGTCCCGGGGTCGGCGATGCCCAGCTGGGTGGCGGTGCGGACGTCGTCCCGGTTGGCCCGGTTGCGCCAGCGGGTCTCCTGGCCGGAGCGGGGGTCGCTGAAGCTGGCGGCCTGGTCGAACTCCCACACCGCCCGCTGGACCGCCGGGCCGTCCTGGGGGCCGACCTCCGCCGCCGGGGCGACCGCGCTCCGTGCGACGACGGACGGCGCGGTGGCCGCTCCCGCGGTGAAGGCGGCGCCGTCGGCGACGGCCGCGCGTTCCGAGCCCTGCCCGGGGTCGGTCACCGCGACGCCCGCGCCGTTGTCGTTGCCCGTCTCGCGGATTCCGCGGAGGTTCTTGTCGAGGTGGCTGGCCTCGTGGGCGAGGGTCTCGGTGTCGCCGACGGCCGACGAGCCGAGGAAGATGTGGTGGCCGATGGTCATGGCCCGGGCGCCCAGCGCCGCGGTGGCCCGCTGGGCGGTCGCGTTGTCGTGGACCCGGCCGGCGGAGAGGGCGTCGTTGCCGTAGAAGGCCTTGGCCTTGGTGAGGAAGGAGCCGGGCAGCGGGCTGCTCGGTGTCGCCATCGCGGCGGCGATGAGGCTCTGGTGGGACGCCGGCCGCGCGTCCTCGGCACCCTCGTGCTCGTGCCCCGGGCTCTCCCGGCGCTGGACGGCCGGGTCCTCGTGCGCGCATCCCGGGCCGTGCCGGTGCTGCTCCTGGCGCTGTTCCCGCTGCCTCTCCCGCGCGACCACGCGGGCCACCGCGGTGTTGCCCGCCGTCTGCTGGAGGTCCAGCATCCGCTGGACCAGCGCACTGGGCCGGGTCACGCGCTGGGCGGTGTCCCGTTCGTCCGACGACCGGTCCCGCTCTGTCGACGCGTGCATGAACTTCCCCTCGCCCCCTACGACTTGCCGGTCCATCCTTACCGGAACCCGGCGGCTTCCGACAGGGCCCCGAGGGCAGTTCCGGGGGCAGTGCCGAGGGTCCGACGCTTCCCATGCACAGGTCATGCACAGGTAAAGTGTTAGTATCCGGCCACGCGCCTGGGGGGTGTCCGAACGTCATGGGTGCCGCACGTCCTCGGCGTGCGGCCAGCAGGCGTGCGCGCACGCGCCCCGTGGCTTCGCCTACCGTCCTCGAAGAGGTCCCGCATGGGTAGACGCGCGCTCGTACGCAGCGCCACCGCCACCACCCTCACCTTCGCACTCGCCCTCGGAATCGGCCTGTTCACGGTCGGCAGCGCGCAGGGCGAGCCGGTCGCCGGGGAGGTGGTCGTCCCGGCCACCACGTCCATGGTCCCCCGGACCGGCCTGCTGAGCGCGGGGCCCTCCGGGTTCCTCCGGTACGAGGAGGGGCGGGGGCAGCTGTGGACGACGTACGACGGGGTGGACACGGTCGTCGACCCCGACGGCACGGACGCCTACGGCGTCACGAGCGCCGGCGCCGGCTCCGACGTCGTCGCCCGGTACGACATCCCCACCAGGACCGTGACGCTGCGGAACATGACGTCCGGCGAGACCGGCACCGTCGCGCTCCCGGACGGGTACACGTACTTCGGCACGCTCGGGTCGACGGTCCTCGCGCTGGTGGGACCGCCCGGCGACGTGGCGGTGCATCTGCTGGACGCCGGGGTCGACGGCTCCCTCGACGACCGTACGGTCGAGGGCATCCCGTCCGGCGTCTACGTGTCGTCCGTCGGCGGGCTGGCCGACGCGCACGGACGAATGCTGCGGTACCGGAAGGGCGACGACTTCGTCACCGGGTGGCTCGACCTGGCGCGGGGACGCTTCACCGCGATGCCGTACACCTTGGACGTGCCCGAACTGGCCGCGCTCAGCCCCACGCACGTGGTGTGGTGTTCCGGCGGCACCCTGTACGTCGCCTCCCGCCAGGACCCGAGCGCGCCCTTGCGCACCGTGCGGGTGGGCGACATCGCACAGGTGCTGGGCATGGTCGGGGACACCGTCGTCGTCTCCCGGTTCGACGGCTCCCTGGGCAACAGCGTGACCTATCGCGCGGTCGCGCGGGTCGAGGCCGTCCCGCTCGACGGCTCCGCGCCGCGGACGCTGCTGGCCCGCACGTCACGGCAGGCCGTGTCGACCCCGGACGGCGGGCTGCTGGTCGCGGGCGGCCCCGACACGGAGCGCTGGGGTGTCTCCCGGATCGAGGCCGGTGCGGGCGGTGGGGTCACCGTGCGCCGCGTCGCCGACGCGTATCCCGTGCGGACCGCCCACACGGTCTCCCAGCTGAACCTCTCCCAGGGGGAGTTGACCACCACGGAGCTGGACCCCGTGGGCGACTGGTCGTATCTGTACACCCGGGAGACCGGCGTGGCCGGGTCCCCCACGGTGGGGACCCGCACCGATCGCGGCCGGATCGTTCCGGACAGCTATGTCGGGGGCCACCCGCGGTTCTTCGACACCGGCGACGGCCGGACGGTGCTCTCCGGCTACGGTACGAGTGCCACCCAGCAGCCCCAGGTTCTCGGGGCCGGCCGCCCGATGCCCGGCACCCGGATCGACAGCTCCACCGGCTACCAGACCGCGGCCGCGGCCAACGGCCGCTTCGCCGCCCTGGTCAGGCCGTACAACAGCGCCGGCGTGGCGGAGACCAGGATCCTCGACCTCGATTCCGGGCGCACGGTGTACACGACCACGGAGAGCGTGCGGGCGATCTGGGGCACCACCCTGTGGCTGGCGTCCGGCAACGACGGCGTGTACCCCGTCGACCTGGTCACCGGGAAGCGGGGCGACGACGTGTGGTTCGGGCGCGGCTGCCTGCTGAACGACTTCCAGGCGGTCGGCCGGTGGCTGATGTGGAACTGCGTGCTCGGCTCGGAGGGACTGGGCGTCTACGACACCGTCACCGGGCGGAACGTGCGGGTGGCCGGCTCCGACTGGGAGCGGGCGCAGCTAGGCGACGGCTTCGTCGCGACGTCCGGGGCCGGGCAGCTGAGGGTGGTCGACGTGCGCGGCGGGACGGCCGTGGCGCACACCGCCGGGGCGTTCGAGGGGAACGCCTGGGACGTGGACCCCTACACCGGCGTGATCGCGCAGCTCCGCTCCGACAACTCCGTCCGCCTCACCCCCAGTGACGTGCCCGTCTCCGCCCTCGCCCAGCGGGACGCCACCGTCGCCGCCTCGGCGGACGTCAGGGGCGGGGCCGCGCAGTGGGGGCCGAAGTGGTGGCTGAACAAGCCCGCCGCCTCCTGGCGGCTGACGCTCGCCGACCCGGCGGGCAGGACCGTGCGGACCCTCTCCGGCGGTCCGGCGCGGGGCGTGGTGGCACCGGCGTTCAACGGCAAGGACGGATCCGGCCGGCTGGTGCCCAACGGCGCCTACACCTGGAAGCTGACCGTCACCCCCGCGGACGGCCAGGGCGCCGCCCTGACCAGGACGGGCACGGTCAAGGTCACCGGGGCCGCCCCGGCCCGCCGCGACTTCGTCGGGTCGGACGGCTTCGGCGAACTGCTGACGCTGAACGGCTCGGGCGGCCTGACGTACCAGTACGGGGCCGGAAAGGGGACGCTCACCGGGAAGCGGACGGGTTCCGGATGGCCGGCCACCGTGAAGGCGGTGCCGTTCGGCGACCTGAACGGCGACCGGTGCAACGACGTGCTGGTGCGGTTCAGCAGCGGAACGCTGCGCGCCTACCGGCCCGGGTGCGCGGCGGCGGTGACGCCGTCCACGGCGTACACCTCGCTGGGCACGGGCTGGAACCAGTACGACGTGCTGACCTCGCCGGGCGACGTCAGCGGTGACGGCAGGCCCGACCTGATCGCCCGCCAGGCCTCCACCGGGGACGTCTACCTCTACAAGGCGACGAGCGCCGGCAAGTTCGCCGCCAGGGTGAAGATCGCCGCGAAGTGGACGGGCTACAAGAAGGTCCTGGGCGCGGGCGACCTCGACGGCGACGGCTACGGCGACCTCCTGGTGCAGGACCGGTCGAACGAGCTGTGGCGCTACGACTCCACCTCGACCGGCAAGCTCACCGGCCGCGTGAAGGTCTTCGACGACTGGGGCTCGTCGTACAACGTGATCGTGGGCGTCGGCGACATCACCGGCGACGGCCGGGCCGACCTCGTCTCCCGTGACACCTCCGGCACCGTGTGGCGCAACAACGGCAACGGCAAGGGCTCCTTCGGCGCGCGCACGAAGATCGCCACCGGCTGGCAGGGGTACAAGGGCGTGTTCTGACACCCCTTCCCCGGGTGCTCACCCGGTGGCGTGAACTTCCTCCCGTACCGGCGCGGTACGGGAGGAAGACGCGGCTTTCGGGCTGCTTCGACCGGCCTAGACTCCGCACCCATGTCGCTCTGGCTGCTCAACCACTTCAGCACCCTCACGCTGGCCGTCGTCACCGTCGGCGGGACCGTCCTGCTGGCCGTCGCCGGCAGTGTGCTGACGCGTCGCAGGTACCCGACCCTGGCGCGTGGGGAGCACAACGACATGGTCGGGGTGACGCTCGGGATGTTCGGCGCCATCTACGGCATCATCCTCGCGTTCGTGATCGTCACCCTGTGGACGCAGCTGGAGGACACCCAGACCATCGTCGCCTCCGAGGCCACCGACGCGGCGCTCATCACCCGCGACGCCGCCTCCTTCCCCGAGGCGGTGCGCACCCGGGTCGAGGGCGCGATGAGCGGCTACGTGCACGCGGTCGTCGACGACCAGTGGCCCCGGATGCGCGCCGGGCACCCCAGTTACGGGGCCACGGAGACCCATCTCCAGGACGCCTACGGGGCGCTCCAGGCCTACGACCCGAAGAGCGAGCGCGAGCAGGTCTTCTACGAGCAGGCCGTCGGCCACCTCGACGACGTGTCCTCCCAGCGGCGCGCCCGGATCACCATGGCACGCCAGGAACTGCCGCCACTGCTCCAGGTGCTGGCCGTCGGCGGGGCGCTGGTCCTGGTCCCGCTCACCTTCCTCTACGGCATGCGCAAGCTGCGCGTCCAGATCCTGTTCGTCGCCTCGCTCGCCGGACTGGTGGGCTTCAGCCTGCTCCTGGTCTTCGTCCTGGACCGGCCCTTCGCCGGTGACCTCAGCGTCAGCCCGGCCCCGTACCGGGAAGGGGCCCTCGCCCGGTACTGGGAGCGGTGAGCCTCGCGGCCGGCGGGCGCCGCGGTGGATGATCTGTCCCGGACGACGCAACGGATCGGAACGGAAGAGGAGTTGCCGGTGACCAGCGACGAGCGCACGGGACCGCCCGCCTTCGGGAGCGAACGCGAGATGCTGCGGGCCTTTCTCGACTACCACCGGGCCACCCTCGCCATGAAGTGCGAGGGGCTCACCGACGAGGAGCTGCGGCAGCGGTCCATGCCGCCGTCCACGCTCTCGCTGCTCGGCCTGGTGCGGCACATGGCCGAGGTGGAACGGGCCTGGTTCCGGCGGGTGTTCGAGGACCGCGAGGCACCCATGGTCTGGTCCGACGAGATCGACTTCCAGGCGGCCTACGACGCGAGCGCCTCGACCCGGCAGGAGGCGTTCACGGCCTGGGAGGCCGAGGTGGCGGTCTCCCGCCGTATCGAGCGCGAGGCCGGATCCCTGGACCGGGCCGGATACCAGCCGCGGTGGGAGGAGGAGGTGTCGCTGCGGATGGTGATGATCCACGTCCTGCTGGAGTACGGCCGTCACAACGGGCACGCCGACTTCCTGCGGGAGGGCGTCGACGGGACCGTGGGGGCCTGAGCGCCAAGGCCTAGACGATGTTCAGGAGGTCGAGGAACGGTGTCGCCGTGGCACTGTCCCCCGTGACACGGCAGTGGTCGCGCCAGGGCGTGCGGGTGGTGCCCCAGGCGATGAACTCCAGGGCGGTGCTGTGGACCGCGGCCGTCGAGTCCGGGGCCGCGCCCGGGACCACGGTCAGCCGGCCGTCCGGGCCGTCCGCGGGCCGCACGGTGACCGTGGTGGCGCCCGGCCCGGTCAGATCGAGGACGAGCGGTCCGGTGACGGCGGCGGTGAGTTCGGGGCCCTGCATCTGGGGGAGTCCGGCGAGCATGAACTCGACCGCGGGCGCGACCTGTTCGCCGGTCGGAGCGGGCAGGGCGAACGGCAGCGGCCCGGCCGGGGCGAGCAGGTCGTCGCGCAGATGGCAGAAGACGTTGAACGCCATGGTGTTCGCGAGCAGGTGGCGCGGATACGTGCCGAGACCGGCCACCTCGACCGGCTCGTCGGCGCCGGCCGGCTCCTGCGCCGCCGCCAGCAGGTCCAGCTGGCGCGGGGTGCTGTGCCGCCACTCGTCGAGGACCTCCCGGTGGCTCAGGGACCGGCGCTCGTCGACGCGCAGGTCGTGGTAGCGCTCGCGGTTCCGCGGCAGACCCGGGTCCGGCGGCGGCGGGTGCACCGCCTCGGTGGCGAGGGCCGCCAGGTGGGCCATCACGTCGATGACCCGCCAGCCCGCGCACGCCGAGGGCAGCTCCCACTGCGCGTCCTCCGTGCGGGAGACGATCTCCGCCAGGTCCGCCGTGCTCGAACGGGCGGCGGCGAGGCCGGCTGCGGTCACCGGCCGATCCAGACGGTCTTGGCGTTCATGAACTCGCGCATGCCGAGGTCGGACAGCTCACGGCCGTAGCCGCTGCGCTTGGTGCCGCCGAAGGGGATCTCCGGGTAGCTGGTCGTGTTGCCGTTGATGAAGGCCATGCCCGACTGCACGTCCCGGACGAACAGCTCGCGTTCGGCCTCGTCCTCGCTCCACAGGTTGGAACCGAGGCCGTAGGGATGCCCGTTGGCCTCCCGCAGCGCCTCCTCCAGCGAGGCGACCGTCCACACCTGGGCCACCGGACCGAAGACCTCCTCGTGGTACATCCGCATCTCCGGGGTGATGTCGGTCAGCACCGTGGGCGGGTAGTACCAGCCGGGCCCCTCCGGGATCCGGCCGCCCAGCAGCACCGTCGCACCCTTGGCCACCGCGTCGTCGACGTAGGCCGCCACGTCCTGGCGCCCCGACTCGGTGGCCAGCGGACCGACGTCGGTGTGCTCGTCCATCGGGTCGCCGACCACCAGCGCGCCCATCTTCGCGACGAACATCTCGATGAACCGCTCACCGATGTCCTGGTGGACGAAGAACCGCTTGCCGTTGATGCAGGACTGCCCGTTGTTGAGGCACCTGGCCTTCACCGCGACGTCGGTGGCCCGGTCCAGGTCGGTGGAGGGCATGACGATGAACGGGTCCGAGCCGCCGAGTTCGAGGACCACCTTCTTGATCTCGTCGCCGGCGATCGAGGCCACCGACCGGCCCGCCGGCTCGCTGCCGGTCAGCGTCGCGGCGGCCACCCGCGGGTCGCGCAGCACCTGCTCCACCCGTCCCGAGGAGATCAGCAGGGTCTGGAACACGTCGTCGGGGAAGCCCGCGTCGTGGAAGAGCTCCTCCAGGTACAGGGCGCACTGCGGCACGTTCGAGGCGTGCTTGAGCAGGCCCACGTTCCCGGCCATCAGCGCGGGCGCCGCGAACCGCATGGCCTGCCACAGGGGCAGGTTCCACGGCATCACCGCGAGCACCACACCGATCGGCTGGTACGTCACGAACGTCCGCTCGGCCTGTACGCGTTCGGCGTCACCGTCCAGGTCCCGCAGGAAGCCGGGGCCCTCGGCGGCGTAGTAGTGCAGCCCGTGCACGCACTTGGCCACCTCCTGCTCCGCCGCGCGGAACGTCTTGCCCATCTCCTCGGTGATCATCCGGCTGACGCTCTCGACCTCCTTCTCCAGGCGTTCGGCCGCGTGCTGCAGCCAGCGTGCCCGCTCCTCGACGCTGGTCAGCCGGTACGAGGCGGCGGCGGCCGCCGCCCGCGCCAGTTTGTCCTCGAGTTCACCGGGAGTCAGTTCGGCGAAGCTCCTGAGGACCTGTCCGGTCACGGGACTCGTCGTCGCGATGGCCATGGGCCGACTCCCTTCTCACGCGCCGCTGCCGGACAGCGCCTCGACGAGTTCCTGGGCGAGGGGGCCCGAGGAGGCCGGGTTCTGACCGGTGTAGAGGTTGCGGTCCGAGACCGTGTACGGCTCCCAGGCGGGGCCGCGCGAGTAGTCGACGGGCAGCTTCTTCAGCTCGTCCTCCAACAGCCACTTGGCCTTGTCGGCGAAACCGACACCGGCTTCCTCCTCGTTGCAGAACCCCGTCATGCGGTAGTTCGCGAAGGGCGTGTCGCCGTTCGCGTCCCGGGTCGCGAGGAGAGCGGCCGGAGCGTGGCAGACGATGCCGAGCGGATTGCCGGACGCGAGTGCCCTGCGCAGCAGCTCCCCGGATTCGCGATCGATGGAGAGGTCTTCCATCGGGCCGTGTCCGCCGGGGTAGTAGACCGCGTCGTAGTCCTCAAGACGCACGTCCTGGAGGGAGATGGGGTGCCGCAGCTCGTCCGCGGACTCGATGACGGCCTCTTCCTGGAGTGAGTTCTCCTCACCGCCCGCCATCCGGGACTCCAGGCTCATCGTGTCCACAACCGGGACGACGCCGTGCGGAGTTGCCACGGTGACTTCGTGTCCGGCGGCGGTGAACACGCTGTAGGGCGCCACGAACTCCTCGGCCCAGTAGCCGGTCGGATGTCTGTGTCCGTCCTTCAGCGTCCAGTAACTCGCCCCGGTCAGCACGCACAGGATCTTGGCCATGGGAAACTCCGGAGATCACGCGGACGATTTGACATATGCAATAAGTCTGAGCGCGCCTGATGGCCCCGGCAACTCGTGGCGAACGGGGCTCGGCTTGCCCGCCGTCGATACCGGACTAGGCTGATTCGGCCGCCTGTATCACTCCGTCGGCCCTCCCTTTCGCCTCTCCTTTTCGCATGGCGCGTCTTTCGTCTTTCGTCATTGCGGGCCGGGATCTGCAGGCCGGGACTTGTACGCCGAGATCTGTACGCCGAGGAAGTGGAAGCACATGACCGCCTCTGGAATCTTGAGATCGGGCAAGGGCAGGCTGGCCCTCGGGGTGACGGTGCTCGCCGCCCTGACCGTGGTGCCGGCGCACGCGGCGGACGGCGCCGGTCCGTCCCCGCAGGGCCAGAAGCCGACCGTGGTGCTCGTGCACGGCGCGTTCGCCGACGGGTCCAGCTGGAACGCGGTGGTGCAGCGCCTGCAGGCGCGCGGCTACCACGTCGTCGCGCCGCCCAACACGCTGCGTGGAATACCCCAGGACTCCACGTATCTGAACAGCCTGTTGAAGACGATCAAGGGACCGGTCGTCCTGGTCGGGCACTCCTACGGCGGTGAGGTGATCTCGCAGGCGGCCGACGGACTCGACAACGTCAAGGCGCTCGTCTACATCAACGCGATCATGCCGGACAAGGGCGAGTCGTTCTCCAGCCTCTCCGCCAAGTTCCCCGCCGTTCCGCTCACCAAGGCGCTGCAGGGGGTGCCGTTCCGCAACGGCGACGGCACCACCGGCACGGACCTGTACATCCAGCCCGGCAAGCTGCGCGCGGTCTTCGCCCAGGACCTCTCCCAGCAGCAGACGGCGATCATGGCGGCCACCCAGCGTCCGATCGCGCAGTCCGCGTTCAACGACAAGCTCACCGCGGCGGCCTGGCGCGACAAGCCGGTCTACGCGCTGGTCGGCAGCCAGGACCGGGCGATCAACCCGAGCCTCGAGAAGTTCGAGGCCAGGCGCGCGCACGCGCGCAAGACCGTGGTGATCGACTCCTCGCACGTGTCGATGATCTCCCATCCCCAGCAGGTCACCGACCTCATCGTGACCGCGGCCCACGACGCGGCACAGCCGCACGGCTCCCCGACCCCGAGCCCGCGGCTGCACTAGGTCGTGTCCGGCGGTTCCACGGCCGTCAGGGCCGAGGGCCCAGCAGGCGGACCGCGTCGGCGGCCACCGTGCCGTCGGCGTCGTTGGTCAGCTCCACCGAGTTGCCGAGACCGGCCGTCAGGCGGTACTCGCCGAGGGTGACCCAGGTACCGCCGCGCGGATCCGCGGTGCCCGCCGTCCGCTGGTCGATCCGCACGGTGGTGGCCGTGCCGTCGCCCTGGACGACGGTGTACGGGGCGTTGCCTGCCCGGGCGGCGGCCGGGGGGTAGGACACCTGCACCTCGTACACGCCGTCCCACGGCACGGCCGGCCGCCAGCGCACCTTCCGGGTGCCCGTACCGGCGGGCGCGGTGCGGTAGTTGCCCGACCAGTAGCCGGGGTCGGCCGTCGCCGTCGGCCAGCTGCCGGCGACCACCTCGAAGCCCAGCCGGTCGTTGTCGACGACGACCTCGGCGCGGACGTCGGCGGAGCCCGGCGCTTCGATCAGGCTGAGCGTGTCGAGGCCGAGCACGGTGCCGCCGCCCCTGCCCGCCCCCGTCACCGCGCACCGCACGGTGTGCCGTCCGGCGCGCAGCCGGGTGGCGCCCAGGTGGGCCAGGTCGAAGCCGTCCGCCGTCTGCGCGGTGGTGTCGATCGTGCGGGCGGGCAGAGCGGTGCCGTCGTCCACCGTGACGGCGGCGAGGGCGCCGTCGGCCGAACGGTAGTGGCGCAGCAGCAGCTCGTAGTCGCCGGTGTGCGGCACCCGGATCGTGAACTCCACCGTGTCGCCCACCTGTTCCGGCGTGAGCACCAGCCGTTCGCCGCCGCGGGCCGGGGGATCGGCGACGGTGGTGACGGTGCCGCCGCCCGTGACCTCGTGGTGGGTGCGGGCCAGGGCGAGGACGGTCTCCCGGTAGTGGGGGCCGTGGCGCAGGCTGTCCCGGCCGCGGGTCAGCCACTCCAGCGAGAAGCGGCAGACGTTGACCCGGAGCGGAACGCTCGCCGAGTCGCCGTCGCAGCCGTACAGCAGCACGACGGTGCCGTCGGAGAGACGGGCCAGGTCGGAGTAGTAGGCCCGGTTCTCGTTGACGACCCGCGAGTACCGGTACGAGTAGCCCTCGTCGTAGCTGACCGACACCGTCATGTTGCGGCGCACGGGGGAGTCGGGGCGGCTGAACAGCACCCGGCCGGTGTCGTGGCCGCCGGGGCCGCCGGTGAGGCGCAGCAGGCTCGCGTCCACCGCGTTGAGCGAGCCGGTGGCCCCGTCGAGCGCCGGCTGCGACCAGGTCATGCCGTCGTCCCTGCTGACGGAGACGATCCGCTGCCCCTCGCCGCCCGCCGCGGCGCGGCCGTTCACCAGCACGCTGCCGTCGGCGCGCTGCACCATCCGGGCCTCGTTGACGGGGTAGGCGACCTGGACGGGCACTTCGCCGGTCGCCTGCCAGGTGGCGCCGTGGTCGTCGCTGTAGACCGGTGCGACGCCGTAGTACCGCTCGGCCACCGTGTTGCCGACGATCACCCTGCGGTGCAGGCAGTTGAGCAGCAGCCGGCCGGACCGCAGCTGGAGTCCGTGGCCCGGCCCGGGTCCGTGCAGCGCCCAGGTGTAGGGGAATCCGTCGAACAGCCCGGCCAGGTGCCGTGGTTCGCCCCAGGTCCGGCCGCCGTCCCGGCTGGAGATCAGGTAGAGGTCGCCCGAGTCGCCCGAGCAGGAGGTGTTCTCCGGCAGCCGCAGCGAGAGCATGTAGAAGAGGAAGACCTCCCGGGTCCGCCGGTCCACCACCAGCGCCGGGTTGCCCCAGGACTCGCCGTCGGCGGAGGCGACCAGGGTGCGGCTCTCCTCCCAGGTCCGGCCGCCGTCGGTGCTGCGGCGCAGCAGCAGGTCGCGCGGTCCGGCGTCGCACACCTCGTGGCGTCCCTCGGTGACGGCCAGCACGGTGTCGTCGGGCAGTACGGCGAGCGCGTGCACGTGGTAGTTGACGAGGGGGCCCTCGGCGGAGTCCCAGAGCGTCTGCTCCTCGAAGAAGGTGCCGTGCCGGTCGGACGCGGCCGTCCGGCCGGCGGCGTGGGCCGGGGAGCCGAGGGCCACCGGTCCCAACGCGGCGGCCGCCGAGACGCCGGCGACGCCCAGGGCGAAGGATCTGCGGTTCATGGCGGTGCGCCGCGGTCTGTCGTCGGACATGGTGGGCCACCCCTTTCGGGCGGTACGGAGGAGGTCGGAAGGCGGAGCGCGTTCGGGATCAGGCGCGTATGAGATGTGCGTCGAGGGGGGCGAGGAGCTCGGCCAGGGCCTGCCGTTCCGCGGCGGAGCACGGCGCGAAGGGGGCGGCGAGGTGCGGCGGGCACAGTCCGCGGGCGGCGAGGACGGCCTTCACCGCCGGCACGCCGGGGCGCACCGTGTGCAACTCCAGGACCCGGTCGAGCAGTCGCTGTGCGCGGTGGGCCTCGTCCGGCCGCCCCTCGACGTGCGCCCGGAACAGTTCGACGGCCGCGGCCGGCGCCAGGTTGGCCACCCCGGGGACCACGCCGTCGGCCCCGAGGCGCAGCGCGTCGAGTGCCTGCCGCTCCGCGCCCTGGCTGACTCCGAAGCCGTCGCGCCGGCGTGCCGCCGCCAGGGCGTGGCCGAACAGCGCGGGGTCGCCCGAGCTGTCCTTGATGCCCACGAGACCGTCGAGGGAGGTCAGTTCGTCGAGCAGGGCGGGGGTCAGCGGATTGCTGTAGCGGGGGGCGTTGTACACGACGACGGGCACGCCGAGGCCGGTCAGGGCCGTGTAGTGGGCGACGATCTCGTCGTGCCGGTGGTGGAAGTAGACCGGCGGGCTGAGCACCAGCGCGTCCGGCGCGGCGGGCAGTACGGCCTCGGCCCGCGCCAGCGCCTCGGCGGTGCCGGGAGCGGTCACGTTGACCAGCACCGGTCCGTGGCCGGTCAGTTCGCGCCAGCGGGCGGCCACCCCGGTGGCGAACGCGGTCAGGAGTCCGGTGGGCAGCAGCGGGCCCTCGCCGTTGCTGCCGAAGAGCATGAGCCCGTGCGCGCCGGCCGCCGCGAGGGCGCCGAGCAGCGCGTGGGCGGCCGGGACCGAGGGCCGTCCGGGCCGGTCCATCGGCGTGACCAGCGGGACGGTGACGCCGGCCAGCAACGCGCGCCCGTCGATGCCGCCCATCAGTACCCCTTGACCTCGGGCCAGGCCAGTTCGACCCCGGCGTCGGCGAGTTCGGCCTGGAAGCGGCTCAGCAACCCGGGGTTCTCGTACACCTGGCCGGCCTCCAGACGGTGGTCGAGGCAGTGCGCCGCCAGGGATCCGGCCGCCTCGCCGATGTTCCATTCGACGGGGTGCAGCCGGTAGCAGCCGTTGGTGATGTGGGTGGTGCCGATGTTCTTGCACACCGGGAGCAGGTTCCGCAGCCGTACGGGCAGCAGGGCGCCCAGCGGGATCTGGAAGGGGCTGCTGGCGACGTCGATGTAGGTGTCGCCGCCGGTGGAGGGGTGCAGGTCGATCCGGTACATGCCGACGCCGACGGAGTCCGGGTAGTGGACCGCGCCGTGCTCGCCCCGGACGGCCAGGGAGAGGTCCTGCTCGACGATCCGCCGCCGGGCGACGATCCGCCGCGACTCCCGGATGTACGGCGCCCTGGCCAGCCCGTCGGCCGTACCGAACACGTCGCCGCGCAGCCGGAGTCCCGGCCAGCCGGTGCCGCCGTCGGGGCGGGGCGCCTCGGTCTGCAGCCAGTAGAGCATGCTCATGCTCAGCTCGCGGGCGCCCGCCAGGTGCCGGTCCCGCTCCTTGTCGTCCACCCCGATCAGCGGCCCGGGGAGATAGTCGATCATGGGCCAGTTGACGATGGTCACATCGCTCGCGGCGAAGCCGGGCCGGTACAGCCGCCGGGAGACCACCCGGCGGAACTCCCAGAGCTCCTTGTCGCCCGCGTCTTTGCTCTGGTCGGCGACCACCGGCCCCGAGCCGGCGTTGGGGGTGAAGCCGCGCTCCACCGTCTCCAGCGTCCTCGGGTCGGGCGCGCTCAGGCTCAGCAGCCGGTTCGGCCACTGCGGGGGGTGGTAGGCGGCCCAGCGGTCGTAGCCGGCCGGGCGGTCGACGGTGTGGTCCTCGCCGGCCAGGTGGTCGACGGCGAACACCCAGGAGAACGCCTGCATGTTGGCCGGCTGCGCCTCCTTCGGCGCGCTCGGCTCACCGGTGTCCCGGCCGGACTCGAAGCCCGTCACGTGCTCCGCCCCGGTCAGCGGCAGCAGATCGCCGAGTTCGGTCGCGTCCAGGACGTACGGTGCCGACACCTCGACCTGGCCGCCGTCGCGGCCCTCGACGAGCACGGACCGCACCCGGTCGCCCGCCACGGACGCCGCCACCGGCCGGTACCCGTACAGGATCCGCAGCCGGCCGGCCGCCACGTACGGCCCGACCATGGCGTCGAGCACGGCCGCGGCCACCCTCGGCTCGTGGCACAGCGCGCTCACCCGGCCCTCGCCCGGGTTCAGGTACCGGCGCCGCCTCGCCTCCTCGGTGAGCGGATACCACCTGCGGTAGTGGTCGCGGATCGCCTCGCGCAGCGCCCGGTAGGTGCGGGTGGCGCCGAACTGCTCGATCCAGGCGTGCTCGTCGGGCGGCACGCCCTGGCTGGTGAGCTGGCCGCCGATCCACCCCGTCTCCTCGGTCAGCAGCACCGACCGCCCCCGGTCCAGGGCGGCCAGTGCGGCGGCCACGCCACCGAGGCCGCCGCCGACGACGAGGATGTCCGCGGCCGCCGATGTCTCCGCGCTCATGTCCCGCTCCCCTCCTGTGCGCCGTGCCCCCCGTGCGGGCCGAACGTGAAGCTCCGGGCGCCGCCCGTCACCCGCACCGGCACGGGCGGACCACCGCCCGGCGGGGTGACCAGGACGTCGCCCACGCCCTCGGCCCTCCCGCTCACCCGGTCGCCGGTCATCCGGTAGCCGTGCACGACGACTCCCGGAGCCGCGTCCAGCAGCACCCGTCCGTCGAGGGCGACGACGAGCCGGCCGGCCGCCCGGACGTCGAGGCGGCCGTCGCCGAGCGGCAGGTTGCACAGCTCGGCCGGCTCTCCCGGGTGCGCGAACCGCCAGCCGTCGGTCCGCGCGTCGGCCAGTTCGCCGAAGGCGAGGTACGCCAGCAGACCGCCCCAGGCCATCAGCCCGTCCGACCGCTTGCGCAGACCCGTCAGGTTCTCGCCCGCCACGGCCGGATAGTTCTCCCGGACGTGGCCGTGCTCCCGCCACTCGTCGAGGAAGAGCCGCAGCAGGTTCCCGACCACCGGCCGGCTCAGCTCGGTGAGTTCGTAACGCCGTAGCCCGAGCACCGCGAGATAGGCCATCGGCGCCCAGATCCGGCCGCGCCAGTAGGTCGCCGCGAACCCCGGGTCGTCGCGGGCCACGCTGGGCAGCGGCCGGTCGCCCCCGAGCACCTCGGGCCGCAGCAGGTCGGCGGCCGTGGCCCGCGCCCGGCCGGCGTCGGGCAGACCGCCGAGCAGCGCGTAGAGCATGGTCGGCGAGACATGCGGGTCGTGCGCGCCCGCCGCCGTGAGGTTGCGGTAGCCCTGGCTCTCCTCGTCCCACAGCAGCCGGTCGGCGGCCGTCCTGGCCGCGGCGGCCCCGGCGCGCAGCCGGCCGGACGTCGCGTCCCGCCCGAGCACGTCGGCGATGTCCGCCAGCGCTTCGGCGTCCGCGATGTGCAGGGCGTTCAGGCCGACGTCGGCGAGGTCCATGGTGCGGGTCACCGGGTCGTAGCGGGCCTCGTCGTACATCGGCGAGTCGTCCAGGCCCGACTCCCGTCTGGCCCGGTCCAGGGTCGCCGACGCGGGGTCGCCGGGGACCGGGTCGGAACCCCAGGCGAGCAGCCCGTGCGGCCCGCGCCGGGCCCGGGGCCACCAGTCGTGCCAGGCCAGCAGCGCCGGGAAGGTGTCGGCGAGGAGTGCCGTGTCGCGGGTCGCGGACGACAGGCCGCCCGCCAGATAGGCCTGCAGGACCGTGAGCGCGCCCACCGGCGGCTGCGAACGGTCGTCGGTGCGGCCGCGTTCGTCCGAGACCCGGTTCGGGATCATCCCGGCCGCGTCCGCGTACGGCAGGATCTGCCCGAAGACGCCGCGCGCGTAGTCCCGGTCGACGACGGAGGCGGCGAGGCCGGTGAAGAACGTGTCCCAGGCGTGCAGCGCCCAGGTGCCGTAGAAGCCCTTGCGCTCGGCGCAGACGAAGTCCCGTGAGGTGGGGGTCAGGACGCGGCCGATGTCCGGGGCGTAGACGGTGTTCCAGGTGACGGCCCGGGTCAGCGCGGCGGCGGCGTCGCCGAGCCAGCCGGTGGAGCGGAGCGCGGTGCGCTCCGCTGCCAGCGCCGTGACGCGCAGTCTTTCGGCCGCCGCGCCGTGGGGGCTCTTCGCGCAGTTCCCCGCGCCCCTTCGGGGCGCCATCCGCAGGCACACGGCGTTCTCCCCCGCTTCGCCGTCGAAGGCCAGCGTCAGCGCGTCCGCCGGGCCCTCGACCCTGCGCCCACGCGTCGAGACGGTGACGGTCCAACGGGTTCCGCCCGCACGGACGGTGGCCGTGCCGCCCGCCAACTCCTCGATGTCGTCCAGGCCCTCCACCGACAGCACGATCACGCCCGTGCTCTCGGCCAGCGCGTCCAGCACGTCCCCGGGGCCGCCCGCGAAGAGCAGCCGCAACCGGTGGCCCGCCGCGCGCACCGTCACCTCGGCGTAGCCGCCGTCCACGGTGTGCGGGCCCAGCCGTTCGAGGCCGTCGCGCCAGGTGAAGCCGTCGAGCACCGGACCGTCGGGGCCGAGGACGCCGAACCGCACCCGCGGCCCGTCCGGCAGCCTGTTCATGCCGGTGTGCGTACGGACGTCCCAGGTGTTCCAGCCGGTCGGCGCCGGGATCACGGCAGGCCGCCTCTCGCTCATACGACCGCCTCGTCGTCGGCGGTGCCGTCCCCGGGCACCGAGTCGTCCAGGTCCAGCGCCGCGTCCAGCAGGGCCCGGGTGTACGGGTGCCGCGGCGCGGTCAGCACCTCGCCGGTCCCGCCCTCCTCCACGATCACGCCCCGCCGCATGACCGCCACCCGGTCGGCGATCTGGTGCACCACCCCCAGGTCGTGGGAGATGAACAGCATCGCGAGCCGGTGCCTGCCCCGCAGGTCCACCAGCAGCCGCAGGATCTGGGCCTGCACCGACACGTCGAGCGCGGACACCGCCTCGTCGCAGACCAGCAGCCGGGGCCGTACCGCCAGCGCCCTGGCGATGCTGACCCGCTGGCACTGGCCGCCCGACAGGTCCCCCGCGCGCCGCGAGGCCACCTCGGGGTCCAGCCCCATGTCGGCGAGGAGCCCGTGCAGCGCCTTCGTGCGGTCGCCGCCGGGCGCGGTCACCGGATGGGTGCTCCAGACCTCGGCGATGATCGAGGCGACCGTCATCCGGGGATTCAGCGAGGACCGCGGATCCTGGAAGACCATCTGCACCGCACGCTGCAACCCGGCCGGACGGCGCCCGGCGCGGGCCAGCGGGCGCCCGTCGAAGGTGATGGTCCCGGCGCCGGGACGCAGCAGCCCGGCCACGCACCGGGCCACGGTCGTCTTGCCGGAGCCGGACTCGCCGACCAGGCCGAGCGTCTCCTCGGGGGCGACCGACAGGCTCACCCCGTCCACGGCCACCGTGCCGCCCCGGCGGCCCGCGCGCCGTCCGCCGTACCGGACGCGCAGATCCCGTACGTCGAGCAGCTGGTGCTCGTTCGTGCTCACGCCTTCAGCACCTCCTCCGCGTAGTGGCAGGCGCTGCGGCGGCCCGGCGCCACCTCCCGCACCCGTGGTGTCTCGGTGCGGCAGCGGGCGCGGGCGAGCGGGCAGCGCGGGTGGAACGCGCAGCCGGCCGGCCGGTTCGCCGGTGTCGCGGGGGCGCCCGGCAGCGGGTCGGCGAGGGCGGTGCGGGTCCTGACCGCGGGCACGCTGCGGACCAGGGCCGCGGTGTAGGGGTGGGCGGGCCGCCGCAGCGTCCCGCCCGCGGGTCCCTGCTCGCAGACCCGTCCCGCGTACATGACCACGACCTGTTCCGCGACGTGCGACACGACCCGCAGGTCATGGCTGACCAGCAGCATCGACAGGCCGTCCGCCGTCCGGATGTCGGCCAGCAGCCGCAGGATCCGGGACTGCACGGTGACGTCGAGCGCGGTGGTGGGCTCGTCGGCGAGCAGCAGGGTGGGCCGGCCGGCCAGCGCCATGGCGATCATGGCGCGTTGGCGCAGGCCGCCGGAGAGTTCGTGCGGGTAGGCGCGCATCCGGCGCTCCGGCTCCGGCACGCCTGCCCGGTCCAGGAGTTCGACGACCCGGCGGGTCACCTCGGCGCGCGGCAACCGGTCGCGGCGCGGGATCTCGCCGATCTGGCGGCCGATGCGCTGGGTCGGGTTGAGCGCGGCCAGCGGGTCCTGGAAGATCATCGCGATCTCCCGGCCGCGTACCGCCCGGAGCCGGGCCGGAGCGGCGGCGAGCAGGTCCTCGCCGTGCCAGAGCAGCCGTCCCGTCAGGGCGGCGCCCTCGGGCGGCAGGCCGAGGACCGCGAGGGCGGTCATGGTCTTGCCGCTGCCCGACTCCCCGATCAGTCCGACGGTGGTGGCGCGGGGCACGTCGAAGGAGACGCCGTCCACCGCGCGCACCCGGGTGCCGTGCGGTCCCGGCAGTTCCACCACCAGGTCCTCGACGCGCAGCGGCGGGCCGTCGGATGCGGGCGGGGCCGGTGCGGCGGCCCCGTGCCCGGGTGCGGTTCCGGCGGGGGTCACGAGCCGTCGGTCCGTACGCCGGCGAAGTCCGGCAGGCCGCTGGCGTCGGGGACGAAGCCGTTGAGGTGGCTGTTCCAGGCGTAGGCGATGCTCACCGACATCGGGTACATCCCGACGGCGTCCCGCCAGATGATCCGGCTCGCCTCGCCGTACAGCTCGGTGCGCTTGTGCTTGTCGGCCGTCGCGCCCGCCGACGCCAGCAGCCCGTCCAGTTGCTTGTCGCAGTAGCCCATCCGGTTGGCGGCGCAGGTGTAGAGGCGGCCGAGGTTGCTGGCCGCGTCGTAGCTGGGGGTGGCCAGTTGCTGGAAGTTGATGTCCCACTTGAGGGCGAGCAGGTCCTCGGTGAAGGCGGCCTGCTCCTTCTCCAGCGGGTCCGCCCGTACGCCGATCTTCTGCAGGTCGGAGACGACGGCCTGGATGAAGGGCCGGAACTCGTCGTTGGCGAACTGCAGCCGCAGCTTCTTCGAGAAGTCGAAGCCGGCGGCGGTGAGGGCGGCCTTGGCGGCGGCCGGGTCGTAGGCCACCGGCGGCTGCGGCACGTGCCCGAGGACCACGCCGGTCACCGGGGCGTCGGCCGGTGCGCCGGTCTCGGGGTAGAGCTTGCCGATGATGGTCTTGAAGTCGACCGCCTGCCAGATCGCCCGGCGCACCTTCGCGTCCTTGAGGGCGGGCGTCGAGGAGTTGAACCACATGGTGAACTCGGCGCTGCTCGGCACCGTCCGCACGGTCAGGTCCTCGTCGCCCTTCAGCGAGGCCAGCTGGTCGTCCGGGATGCCCCAGACGACGTCCACCTCGCCGGTGCGCAGCGCGGTCATGCGGGCCGACAGGTCGGGGACGTTGCGGACGGTGACCCGGTGGAGTTCGGGCTTGGTGCCCCGGTACTTGCCGTTGGGCACCAGGACCAGGGACTGGCCCGGGGTGAAGGCGTCGACGGTGAACGGGCCGGACCCGACGGGGTGGTTGAAGAAGGCGGTGTCCTCCTTGCCGACGCCGGAGGGCAGGACGTAGAAGGTGCCGAGCTTGCCCGGTACGGAGGCGTCCGGTGCCGGGCTCCTGAGGACGACCTCGGTGGGGGAGACCTTGGTCATCGTGCAGCCGGGGAAGTTGCCGGCGTTGGGGCCGTTCAGGGTGATCATCCGCTGGAAGGAGGCCACCACGTCGTCGGCGTCGAGCGGGGAGCCGTCGGAGAACGTCACCCCGGAGCGCAGCGTGAACGTCCACTGCGTGACGTCCTTGTTCGGCTTCCAGGCGGTGGCCAGGTCGCCCTTGAGCGTGCCGTCCGCGTCCGGCCTCACGAGCCGGCCGAAGATCTCCTGGGCGGCCAGCTGGGTTCCGGTGGAGGCGCCCTGGGCCCCGTGCGGGTCGAGGCTCTCGATCGGGTAGGTGCCCGCGACCGTCACGTCGCCCGAGGCCCCGCCGCCGTTGTCGTCGCCGCCGGAGGCGGTCGAGCAGGCGGCGAGGAGGGCCGCGCCCGCCGTGAGGGAGGTGGTGAGCCGGATGAGCCGGCTCCGCCGGTACGCACGCGTCTTGGCCATGGAGGTGCTCCTGTCTGTGAACGAGAGCGGTGCGCGGAGTTCGGGAGGTTCAGTCGGAGCGGCCCCGCCCGTAGCGGGCGGTGAGCTGGTCGCCGAGGATGCCGATGTTGATGATCAGGAGGGACAGCGCGATGCCGGGCAGGGTGGAGATCCACCACTGCGTTTCCAGGTACTCCTTGCCGCCCGCGATGGTCTGGCCCCAGGAGACGGTGGACAGGGGCAGCCCGATGCCGAGGAAGCTGAGCCCCGCCTCCGCCAGCACCACCAGCGCGAACTCGAGGGTGGCGAGGGCCACGACCGGTCCCGCCGTGAACGGCAGGACGTGCCGGGCGAGGATCTTCGGGCCGGGCACCCCCAGCACCCGTGCCGCGTCGACCCAGGGCCGTTCCCGCAGGGACAGCGCGACACCGCGGGTGACCCGGGCGAAGGTGATCCAGCCGGTGGCCGACAGGGCGAGCACGACCAGCAGGACGCTGCGTTCGAAGGCGCCCGCGATCACGATCGCCAGCAGGATCGCGGGAAACGCCAGCAGGATGTCGAAGACCCGGGCGAGGACGGCGTCCACGGCGCCCCGGAAGTAGCCGGCGACGGCACCGAGGAGGACCCCGACGGCACAGGAGAGCGCGACCGTGGACACGCCGATCAGCACCGATGTCCTGGCCCCGTACACGATCTGGGCCAGCAGGTCGCGGCCGAGCCCGTCCGTGCCCAGCCAGGCGGTGCCGCCGGTGGAGGTCCGGGAGCCGGGGGCGAGCAGCCGGTCGTCCAGGGAGGTGTGCACCGGGTCGTAGTGGATCAGCAGCGGCCCCACCAGGGCCACCAGCAGGTAGCAGCCCACGACGGCGGCGGGGATCCGGGAGAGCGGCCCGCGGCGCCGAGCCCGTCGCGGGACCGCGGACAGCGCCTCGGGGGCGGTCGCCAGGTCGGCCATCAGACGGCCCCCGTCCGGATCCGCGGGTCCAACTGGGCGATGAGCAGGTCGGCCACCAGATTGAGGACGACGACGATCCCGGCGACCAGCAGGGTGGCGCCCTGGACCACGGCGTAGTCGCGGTTGGCCACCGCGTCCACCACCAGCGAGCCGAGACCGGGCCAGGCGAACACGTTCTCGACGATCACGGCGCCGCCGACCAGCGCCCCGACCTGGACGCCCACCACGGTCACCACCGGGATGAGGGAGTTGCGCAGCGCGTGCCCGAGCAGCACCTGGCGGTCGGTCAGGCCCTTGGCGCGGGCGGTCTGGACGTAGCCCTCGCGCATCGTCTCCGCGAGGCTGGTCCGGGTCAGCCTCGCGATGATCGCGATGAACGGGAACGAGAGGGTGACGGCCGGCAGCACCAGGTGCTCGGGCGTGCCGGACCCGGAACTGGGCAGTACGCGCAGGCCCAGGGCGAAGACCAGCACCAGCATGATGCCGATCCAGAACGTGGGGAACGACTGGAGTGCGATCGTGCAGGCCGACACCACCCGGTCCACCGCCCCGCCCGGCCGCCCGCCGGCCAGCAGCCCCAGCGTCAGTCCGACGACCACCGCGATCACGGTGGCCGTCAGCGTGAGGTCGACGGTGGCGGGGAGCCGGTCGAGCACCGCGTCCATGGCGGGCCTGCCGAGCCGGTGCGACTCGCCGAAGTCCAGTCGCGAGACGTCGCCGAGGTAGCTGAGGTACTGCGCGCCGAGCGGCCGGTCCAGGCCGAGCGAGGCGTGCAGGCTGTCGATCTGGCTCCGGTCGGCGTCCGGCCCGAGCAGCACGGTCGCCGGGTCGCCGGGCGCGGCCCGGACGATGAGGAAGATCAGCGAGGCGGCACCCCACATCACGAAGACGCCGACGAGCAGCCGGTGCGCGATCATCCGGATCATCCGCCTGGCCTCCCACCGGGTTCGGGGCGCCGCGGGCCGGTGTCCGTACGGGCCGGTCCGATCGAGTCGCCCGGTACGAACGCGCACGGCACGGTCAGCCGCAGCGGCTCGCAGGTCTCCTGGTCGAGGAGTTCGACCAGCAGCCGCACGGCCTCGCCCGCCATCCGGGCCCGGGGCAGCGAGAACCGGGTCCAGTTCCGCAACTCCGGTGTCCAGGACGGCGGATCACCGAGCAGGGCCAGGGAGCAGTCGGCCGGGAACCGTATCCGCTCCGTGCCGGCCATCGTCGCCAGCGCCTCGGTGAGCCGGTTGTCCTCGGTGGGCTCGACCAGCAGCGCGGTGATCCCGAGACCTTCGATCCATCCCTCGACACGGTCCACCGTCAGGGCGGCCGGGTCGTCCAGGCTCCGGACCAGCGCCGCGTCCAGGGCGATGCCCGCCTCGGCCAGCCCGCGCCGGTACCCCTCCTCGCGGTCCCGGGTGGGCTCGCTGTCCTCGCGGGCCCGCAGGTACAGGATCCGCCGGTGGCCGAGGCGCGCCAGTTCGGCGACGAGCGCCGCGGTCGCGGAGACGTAGTCGGCGGCCACGTAGGAGAGTTCACCGTCGTCCAGCTCGCGGCGGCCGACGAAGACGAACGGGAAGTCCTCGCGGACCAGCGCGGACAGCTCCTCGCGCCGCACGTTCCGGCCGAGCAGGACACAACCGTCCGCGATCTTCAGCCGGTTGGCCCCGCCGACGTAGATCGACCGCTCGGCCCCCGAGGGACCGGATTCGCCTCCGCCGGAGCAGAACAGCAGCAGGTCGTATCCCTGGCGTGCCGTCTCCGCCTCCACGCCCAGCAGGAAGGGGTAGTAGAAGTCGCGCTGGTCGGTCGGGAACACCGACTCGAACGTGTAGAGGCCGAGCAGCCGGTTCCGGCCGCCTTTCAGGCTGCGTGCGGCGACATTGGCCGCGTAGCCCAGTTCCTCGGCCGCGGCGAGCACGGCACGGCGGGTCGGTTCCGCGATCTGTGCGCCGGCCGCACCGCCGCTGATCACCAGTGACACGGTCGCCTGGGAGACGCCGGCGTGCCGGGCGATGTCCCGCTGGGTGGCGCGTCTACGTCGTTCGGGAGGGACCATGAACACCCCCGTCTAATACGTATTAGCAAGTGCCGGATGACGCTACTCGGGCCTCGCGAAACGCGTCAAGACGCGTGAACTTCCTTTGCCGGGACGGTTTCCCGGACGTTTCGATCATGTGCCGTGACAGGATTCGCCATCCCCGTGCGCGGGTGAGCCATGGCCGGGGGGCACGCCTTTCAGGAGCATCGGAAAAGGATCAGGAACGGGGCCGGGAAAAGATCCGGGACGAGAACCGTAAGAGGATCCGGGATGAGAACCGTAAAAGGATCCGTAAAAGGACCCGTAAAGGGATCCGGAAATGGATCGGGAAAGGGAGGGGACGCGATGACCGTACGCGCCGGTGCGGGGAAGGATCTCGCCACCCGCTTCCGCCGGGACGGCTACGCCGTGCTGCCGGCCGCCCTGTCCCCGGACGAGGTGGACGGGTTGCGTGCGGAGACCGTGCGCATCTGCCGCGGCCAACGCGGCGCGGTCGAGGGGGCGCCGGTGCCGGTCGAGGGGGAGAGCGACGACGACACCGTGCGCCGGTTCCTGTGCGTGCACTATCCGCACAAGCTGTCCTCGCTCATGCTCGACACCATGCGCCATCCCGCCGTCGTCGGGCCGCTGACCGAGGTGATCGGACCCGACATCAAGTCGATGCAGTCGATGCTGTTCGTCAAGTCCGAGGGCAGACCGGGCCAGGCGTGGCACCAGGACGAGATGTTCATCCCCACCCGGGACCGGTCCCTGACCGCCGCCTGGCTCGCCCTGGACGACGCCACCGTCGACAACGGCTGCCTGTGGGTCCTGCCGGGCTCGCACCGGCCCGGCGTCATCTACCCCAACCGCGAGCACGACGACGCCCGTTACGACTGCACGGTCCAGTCCTACGGCTTCCCGTACGACGAGGCGGACGCGGTGCCGGTCGAGATCGCCGCCGGCTCGGTGCTGCTCTTCCACGGCTACCTGCTGCACAGGTCGCTGCCCAACAACGGCCGGCGGGGCTTCCGGCGGGCACTGGTCAACCACTACATGAGCGCCTCGTCGCTGCTCCCCTGGGCGCACCCCGGCATCGAAGTGCCCATGGCGCAGGCCGACTTCCGGGACATCGTGCTGGTCGCGGGGAACGACCCGTACGCCTACAAGGGAACCACCGGCATCCGTACGCCCCGGGTACGGCGCGACCGGTCCGGGGGCTGCGACCGGTGAGGCCGTGACGGGGACCGCCGAGCACGTCCCGCCGCCCGCGGGCACGCTGCCCACACCCGAACTCCTGGCACGGCTGGGTCCCGCCGTCGCCGACTACCCGCCCGCCTCGGTGTTCGGGCCCAGGGACGCGGGGTCGTACGAGTTCGTCTGGCTGCTGAACGGCAGTGCCCGCTGGACCTGCGGTGACCGGACCCTGCGGCTGACACCGAGCGCGCTGCTGCTGGTACGGCCCGGCATGCGCGACACCTTCCGCTGGGACCCGGGCCGGCCCACCCGGCACGGCTACGCGCACTTCCGGCTGCCCCCGGCCGTACCGGGCGGGCCGCCCCCGGACGACACCGGCTGGCCGGTCGTGCGGGACCTGACGGGGCGGGACGATCCGATGGCCGCGCTCTGCCGGTACCTGCTGGCACTCGGCTCCGGCCGGCCACCGGCCTGGCAGCGGCACGCCGAGGAGACCCTGCGGCTGCTGCTCCTCACGTTCGTGCACGGCCCCGGTCCCGGGACCGGCGCGGACACCCTCCCGGAACCGCTCGTCGCCATGATGGCCGCGGTCCGCGCCCACTGGTCGGACGGCGTCGCCCGGCCGCTTCCCCTGGAGCGGCTGGCCCGGGCGGCCGGGGTGTCGGAGAGCACGCTGTGCCGGATCTGCCGGCGGAGCCTCGGCGTCGGCCCGGTGGAGGGGCTGGAACGGCTGCGGCTGGCGCGGGCCGAGCCGCTGCTGTGGCTGAGCAACCTCTCGCTGCGCGCCATCGCGGTCCGGTGCGGCTTCGCCGACGCGTACCACTTCTCGCGCCGGTTCCGCGCGGTCTACGGCCTGCCCCCGAGCGCCTTCCGGGCCGTCCCGCCGGAGTCGGCACCGCCGTCCCCGGTCGCGAACGGCGCACTGTCCGCGCTCCGGGCCCTGACGCTCCCCGCCTCCGGCGCCGAAACCCCGGCCACCGGTCAGGGGCGGCGCTCCGGCCTCGGGCCCGGAGGGCAGACGCCGGGTTCCGGGGCGGCCGTCGAAGCCCCGGGCGACGGACGCCACCGGTGATAACGCTCGCGAAGCGGCCGGACTTTCACGCGGCCTTCACCGGTCCCCGACCCGGGCCCTCCGAAATCCGCACATTCGGCGCCCCGTCGCCAGCCCTTCCGTCCGCACCCTTCTGACCAGCAAAAACCCTCGTCACGGCACCCTTTGTCCGCCCCGTCGCACCCCGCGTCGGCCAACCGGCCCGCCGGGGGCGCGGCTTGACGGGTCCGGCCGCTGCGCGTTTGCTTCCCTCACATCATCGGTTGCACTTGATGGCCCCCCACTTGGAAGGCGCTGGTGTGAGCGCACCTGTCCTCTGCGGCACCCCCATGCCCCGTCTCGCCCTGGCGCTGGCCGCCGCCGCGTCCGCCCTCGCACTCACCGCGTGCGGTGTCGTCGACGGCATGGACGGGAGCGGCGACCCCGCGACCGCGGCGAAGGGCGACGACATGACGGTGGGTCTGCTCCTGCCCGACAAGGCCACGTCCCGGTTCGAGACCTTCGACCACCCCATCTTCACGAAGGAGATCGCCTCCCTGACCCACGGCAAGGGCAAGGTCGTCTACGCCAACGCCGAGGCGAGCGCGGCCACTCAGAGCCGGCAGTTCCGGCGGATGGTGGACCGGAAGGTCGACGTCATCCTGGTGGACGCGGTCGACGCCGGGGCCATCGAGCCGGAGGTCGGCAGGGCGAAGGACGCCGGCATCCCCGTCATCGCCTACGACCGGCTCGCCCGGGGCCCGGTCGACGCGTTCGTCTCCCACGACAACGAACTCGTCGGCGAGGTCCAGGGCCGCGCCATCATGACGGCGCTCGGCAGCAAGGCCGAGACCAGCGAGATCGTCATGATGAACGGCGACCCGGCGGACCCGAACACGGCGAGCTTCAAGAAGGGCGCCATCGACGAGTTCCGCAACAACGTCCGGATCGCCAGGGCGTACGACACCGACAAGTGGTCGCCGAAGGTCGCCGGCGCGAACATGAAGAAGGCGATCCAGGCCGTCGGCCTGCACAACATCGCCGCCGTCTACTCGGCCAACGACGGCATGGCGGGTGCCGTCATCGAGGCGATGAAGCAGGCGGGGGCGACCCACATCCCGCCGGTCACCGGGCAGGACGCCAACCTGGACGCGGTGCAGCGGGTCGTCTCCGGCGAGCAGTCGATGACCGTCTACAAGTCGTTCCTGGACGAGGCCACCCAGGCCGCCGAGATGGCGGTGTACAAGGTGCAGGGCAAGGACATCCAGTACGACGCGCTGACCCCCGACAAGGTCGAGGCGGCCGGCGGGCGGAAGGTGCCCGCGGCCCTGGTGCCGGTGGTCTCGGTCACCCGGGACAACATCAAGGACACCGTGGTCGCGGACGGCGTCTACACCGTCGGCCAGATCTGCACCCCGGAGTACGCGGCGGACTGCGCGGCGATCGGCCTGAAGTGAGCACCGCCGCACCGCCGCACCGGCGGTCCGAAGGCCGCAGGTCCTACGCCGCGACGACGGCGACCCCGGTCCTGCCCCCGTCGACGTCCACCACGGTGCCGTGCACGAAGGACGCCTCGTCGGACGCCAGCCAGACCACGGCGTGGGCGATGGCGTCCGGCGTGCCCATCCGGCCGGCCGGGGTGCCCTTCATCATCACCTCGCCGGGGTGGGGCTGTGCGCCGGGCGGGGCCGGGGGCAGGATCACGCCGGGTGAGACGGCGTTGACCCGTACGCCCTGAGGGCCGAACTCCGCCGCCCAGGCACGGGTGAGGGTCTCCATGGCGCCCTTGGTGGAGCTGTAGAGGGCACCGACGGGGACGGCGAGCCGGGCGATCCAGGAGCCGAGGTTGATGATCACTCCGGCCCCGGCCTCCACCATCGCGGGGGCGACGGCGGCGGTCAGGAAGAACGGTGCCTTGACGTTCACGCCGTAGACCTGGTCGAACGTCTTCTCGTCGGTGGCCGTGGTGCCCGGGGCCGGGTAGACGCCGGCGTTGTTCACCAGGATGTCGATCCGCCCGCCCAGCGCCTCCCGGGCCCGGGCGGCGAGGTCCTCGGACGCGGCCGGGCTGCCGTCGAGGTCGGCCGCCAGGAAGTCGGCCCGCCCGCCGGACGCGCGGATCCCGGCCACGACCTGTGCGCCGCGTCCGGCACTGCGTCCGGACACGATGACATGGGCCCCCTCGGCGGCGAACGCCTCGGCGATCGCCTGCCCGATGTTGCTGGTCGACCCTGTGACCAGGGCCGTCTTGTCGCGCAGTCGTTCACTCATGATGCCGTCTCCCTCATTTCGTCGGCTGTGCCGAGCGGCGTGCGGTCCACTGTGCGTCGCGTAAAATGGACCGGCAAGTCCAGAAATTCGGTCCGGACGGAGCCCGAGGAGGCGACGGAATGCCGGAAGCGCTGACCGCGAAGGGGCGGGCCACCCGCGCCCGGATCGTCGAGGGGGCCGCCGAGGTGCTGCGCACGCAGGGAGTCGGCGCCACCACGCTCGACGACATCCGCGGCCGCACCGGCACCAGCAAGAGCCAGCTCTTCCACTACTTCCCCGAGGGCAAGGACGCCCTGCTGCTCGCCGTGGCCCGGTTCGAGGCGGACCGGGTCCTCGCGGACCAGCAGCCGCACCTGGGCCGGCTGGACTCCTGGGAGTCCTGGCAGCGGTGGCGGGACGTGGTGGTGGAACGCTACGAACTACAGGGCGACCAGTGCCCCCTGGGGGCGCTGTTCCTCCAGGTCGGGCGGACCAGCCCCGGCGCGCGGGCGATCGTCACGGGGCTGATGCGGCAGTGGCAGGAGGACCTGGCCCGCGGCATCCGCGCCCTGCGGGCCGGCGGGCTGGTCGCGCCGGACCTGGACGTCGACCGCGCGTCCGCCGCGCTGCTCGCGGGCATCCAGGGCGGGGTCTCCCTCATGCTGTCCACCGGTGAGTCGACGCACCTCAGGGCGGCCCTCGACACCGGTATCGAGTACCTGCGGGTCAGCGGGACGCCGACGGCGCCGCCTTCTTGCGCGCCCGGTACGCGGCGGCCTTGATCTTGTTGCCGCAGGACTCCATGCCGCACCAGTGCCGCCGCATCCCGCGGGAGCGGTCGATGTAGGTGCGGGTGCACTCCGGGTTCTCGCACTCCTTGAGCAGGGGTACGTCCGGCAACCCCGAGCAGCTGTTCGCGGCGGGCTGGGCGGCCTGCTTCCTGGGAGCCGTGCGCCGCGCCGCCGCCGACCGCCGGATCCGGCTGACCAGCACCGCCATCACCGCCGAGGTCACCCTCCACCACGGTGACGACGACGAGTTCGGCCTGGCCGCCGTGCTCAACGTGGAACTCGGCGGCGTCGACGCGGCCAGCGCCACCGAACTGGGCGCCGCCGCCCACCGGATCTGCCCCTACTCCAAGGCCACCCGCGTCCAAGGCCACCCGCGGCAACATCCCGGTGACCGTCAACGCCACCGCCGCCGCGGCCTGAGCCGGCCCGGACGGGGCGAAATCCGGTCCCGCGGTGTGCGGCGGTGCCCCGGGGTGATTGTCTGGCCCCCGGCAACCCGTTCCGACCCGGCCCCGCCGGCAGGAGGATCCCGCAGACATGAGCAGTGCCTACGCGTACGAGTACAAGGTCGTCACCTTCCGGGAGTCGCTGATCGGCGACGCACTGGACAGCGACAAGCTGGAGAAGGTCCTCAACAAGCACGCCGAGGACGGCTGGGGTCTCAAGGCCATCACCGCCGCCGACGTCAAGGGCCGGATAGGCCCCGGCGCCGTCGAGGGCCTGCTGCTGACCTTCGAGCGCCCGCGCGCCTGACCGGCCGGCGCGCACGGGAAAGCCCCCCGGCCCACACTGGGCCGGGGGGCTTTCCCCTGTGCGAGGGAGCTACTTCACCGGCTCCGGCTCCGGCGCGCTCTCCGGCTCGGCGGCGCCCGCCGGGTCGGCCGGCGTCTTCACCGAGTCGAGCAGCAGCTGGGCCACGTCGACCACCGTGATGGACTCCTTGGCCTTGCCGTCGTTCTTCTTGCCGTTGACCGAGTCGGTGAGCATCACCAGACAGAACGGGCAGGCCGTGGAGACGATGTCGGGGTTCACCGACAGCGCCTCGTCCACGCGCTCGTTGTTGATGCGCTTGCCGATCCGCTCCTCCATCCACATCCGGGCGCCGCCCGCGCCACAGCAGAAGCCGCGCTCCTTGTGGCGGTGCATCTCCTCGTTGCGCAGACCCGGCACGCTCGCGATGATCTCGCGCGGCGGCGTGTAGATCTTGTTGTGGCGGCCCAGGTAGCAGGGGTCGTGGTACGTGATGATGCCCTCGACCGGGGTGACCGGGACCAGCTTGCCCTGGTCCACCAGGTGCTGGAGCAGCTGGGTGTGGTGGATGACCTCGTAGTCGCCGCCGAGCTGCGGGTACTCGTTGCCGATGGTGTTGAGGCAGTGCGGGCAGGTGGCGACGATCTTCTTGGCCGACTTCGGCTTGCGGGACTCCTCGGTCACCTTGCCGTCGTCGTCCAGCTCCTCGCCGAACGCCGTGTTCAGCGCCATGACGTTCTCCATGCCGAGCTCCTGGAACAGGGGCTCGTTGCCGAGGCGGCGGGCGGAGTCGCCGGTGCACTTCTCGTCGCCGCCCATGATCGCGAACTTGACGCCCGCGATGTGCAGCAGCTCGGCGAAGGCCTTGGTGGTCTTCTTGGCACGGTCCTCGAGGGAGCCGGCGCAGCCGACCCAGTAGAGGTACTCGACCTCGGTGAGGTCCTCGATGTCCTGGCCGACGACCGGGACCTCGAAGTCGACCTCCTTGAGCCACTCCAGGCGCTGCTTCTTGGCCAGGCCCCAGGGGTTGCCCTTCTTCTCCAGGTTCTTGAGCATCGTGCCCGCCTCGGACGGGAAGGCGCTCTCGATCATCACCTGGTAGCGGCGCATGTCGACGATGTGGTCGATGTGCTCGATGTCCACCGGGCACTGCTCGACACAGGCGCCGCAGGTGGTGCAGGACCACAGCACGTCCGGGTCGATGACGCCGTTCTCCTCGGCGGTGCCGATCAGCGGCCGCTCGGCCTCGGCGAGGGCCGCCGCGGGGACGCCCGCCAGCTGCTCCTCGGACGCCTTCTCCTCGCCCTCCATGGTCTTGCCGCCACCCGCGAGCAGGTAGGGCGCCTTGGCGTGCGCGTTGTCCCGCAGGGACATGATGAGCAGCTTCGGGGAGAGCGGCTTGCCGGTGTTCCAGGCCGGGCACTGCGACTGGCAGCGGCCGCACTCGGTGCAGGTGGAGAAGTCCAGCAGGCCCTTCCAGGAGAACTGCTCGACCTGGGAGACGCCGAAGACGTCGTCGTCACCGGGGTCGGTGAAGTCGATCGGCTTGCCGCCGGAGGTCATCGGCAGCAGGGCGCCCAGGGAGGTCTCACCGGTGGCGTTGCGCTTGAACCAGATGTTCGGGAATGCCAGGAAGCGGTGCCAGGCCACACCCATGTCGGTCTTGAGGGCGACCACGATCATCCAGATGAACGAGGTCGCGATCTTCAGACCGGCGAAGAAGTAGGTCAGGTTCTGGAGCGTGGAGACGTCCATGCCCGCGAGCCAGTGGACCACCGGGTACGAGATGAAGAAGGAGGCCTCGTAGGAGTCCACGTGGTGCTGGGCGCCCTCCAGGGCGTGCAGCATGAAGATGCAGACGCCGACGATCAGGATGACCGTCTCGACGAAGTACGCCTGGCCGAAGTTGGAGCCGGCGAAGCGGGACTTGCGGCCCGGCCGGTTCGGCTTGCTCAGCTGGCGGATGACGATCAGCACCAGGATGCCGAGGACCGTCATGGTGCCGATGAACTCGACGAAGACGTTGTAGGGCGCCCACTCGCCGATGACCGGCAGCAGCCAGTCGGCCTGGAACAGCTGGCCGACGGCGTTGACGATCGTCAGCAGCAGCGAGAAGAAGCCGACCGCGACGAACCAGTGCGCCACGCCGACGATGCCCCAGCGGTTCATCCGGGTGTGGCCGAGGAACTCCCTGACCACCGTCACGGTCCGCCGGCCGGGCTCGTCGGTACGGGTGCCGGCGGGCACGTTCTGACCGAGCCGCATGAAGTTGTAGATCTGGAGGACGGCGCGGGCGAACAACGCCACGCCGACCACGATCAGAACCAGCGACACGATGATCGCGGCGAGTTGCATGGGGGCTCCTCGGGCCTGCGAGGTCTCTCTTCGGGTCTCTTCGCGAGAGGGTTCCCGAAATTACTAAGCGGTAACTTATGCAGTCGGTCTGAGACTACCCGCATCTTTACCCGCACTGTAGTCAGGTGCGGGGTGATCTGAATCGCTGAGGTGTGCCTGACCGGCGGCTGCCTTGCGGCGGCAAAGTGATCGTGTTATTCGTACGCAATTGTTACATTTAGGTCTAATTTAGACCTGTGCTCTACGGGATCGTCGCTGCCACCACCGCCCTGCTGTTCGCCGCCGTCCTCGCCGCGCTGATCCGGCCGCTCGCGCTGCGGCTGGGGCTCGTCGACCGTCGGCGGACCCGTCCCGTCCCGGTGCTGGGCGGGCTCGCCGTCGTGGGCGCCACCTGTCTGGTCGCCGGTGCCGGCGACTGGACCGGGGTCGCTCCGCTCGGTACCGGGGTCGGTGAACTGCTGATCGCCGGGGGAGCGGTGGCGCTGCTCGGGCTGATCGCCGACGTGTGGCGGCTGAAGACCCGCTTCCTGCTCCTCGGCACGGCCGTGGCGGCCGCCTGCGTGGTGCCGTACGCGGAGTTCGGCGTGGTCGAGGGGGTGCTCGGGGTCGGCTGGATCGCCTTCGTCGCCGTCGCCTTCAAGGGGCTCGACCACGCGGACGGGCTGGCCGGGACCGTCGGGGTGGTCACCGCCTTCGGCGTCGGGGCCTGCGCCTCCGCCGAGGTCATGGACGGGCTGGCCGTACTGCTGAGTGTGCTGGCCGCCGCGCTCACCGGGTTCCTGATGCACAACTGGCATCCCGCGCGGATCGCGCTCGGCGCCACCGGCTCGCTGTTCGCCGGGTTCGTGCTGGCCGCGGCCGCGCTGATCACCCGGACCGGGTACGACCCCGTCGCCAGCGCGGGCGTGCTGTTCGCGCTCACCGCCGTCGCGAGCGCCGACGTGCTGCTCGTCGTGCTGTCGCGGCTGCTGGCCGGGCGGCCGGTGCTGCGGCAGGGGCCCGACCATCTCGCGCACCGGCTGCGCAGGCTCGGGCTCACCCCGCCCGGCGCCACCGTCGCCCTCGGGGCCGTGTCCTTCGCGGGGGTGCTCGTCGGGGTGCTCGTGCACGGCGGCTGGATCGGGCGGACCGGCGCCACATGCGTCGCCTGCGTCACCGTCAGCGTCGTACTGCTACTCCTTCGGGTGTCGGTCTATGGACCCCGACGCGTTGAATCCTCGCAGGTCACGGGCCAGTTGCGTGTGAGGAATGGATAAGAGTTGAGTGTCCATGACTCAGGTCTGTTGACCCACGCGCGGGCTTGATGCACACTTGAGTCCGTTCCACTCAAGTCAGCTGGAGGAAATCACCATGGCACGTGCGGTCGGCATCGACCTGGGCACGACTAACTCTGTCGTCAGCGTTCTTGAAGGCGGCGAGCCCACCGTCATCACCAACGCCGAGGGTGCCCGGACCACGCCGTCCGTCGTCGCCTTCGCCAAGAACGGCGAGGTTCTGGTCGGCGAGGTCGCCAAGCGCCAGGCGGTCACCAACGTGGACCGCACCATCCGGTCCGTGAAGCGCCACATGGGCACCGACTGGAAGATCCAGCTGGACGGCAAGGACTTCAACCCCCAGCAGATCTCCGCGTTCATCCTGCAGAAGCTGAAGCGGGACGCGGAGGCCTACCTGGGCGAGAAGGTGACCGACGCGGTCATCACCGTCCCGGCGTACTTCAACGACTCCGAGCGCCAGGCGACGAAGGAGGCCGGCGAGATCGCGGGCCTGAACGTCCTGCGCATCGTGAACGAGCCCACCGCGGCCGCGCTCGCCTACGGCCTCGACAAGGACGACCAGACGATCCTCGTCTTCGACCTCGGTGGCGGCACCTTCGACGTGTCCCTCCTGGAGATCGGCGACGGCGTCGTCGAGGTGAAGGCCACCAACGGCGACAACCACCTCGGTGGTGACGACTGGGACCAGCGCGTCGTCGACTACCTGGTCAAGCAGTTCGCCGCCGGTCACGGCGTGGACCTCGGCAAGGACAAGATGGCCCTCCAGCGCCTCCGCGAGGCCGCCGAGAAGGCCAAGATCGAGCTGTCCTCGTCCTCCGAGACCTCGATCAACCTGCCCTACATCACGGCGTCCGCCGAGGGCCCGCTGCACCTGGACGAGAAGCTCACCCGCGCCCAGTTCCAGCAGCTGACCGCGGACCTGCTGGAGCGCTGCAAGACGCCGTTCCACAACGTGATCAAGGACGCCGGCATCCAGCTCGGCGAGATCGACCACGTCGTCCTCGTCGGCGGCTCCACCCGTATGCCCGCCGTGGCCGAGCTCGTCAAGGAGCTGACCGGCGGCAAGGACGCCAACAAGGGCGTCAACCCGGACGAGGTCGTCGCCATCGGCGCCGCCCTCCAGGCCGGTGTCCTCAAGGGTGAGGTCAAGGACGTCCTGCTCCTCGACGTGACCCCGCTGTCCCTCGGCATCGAGACCAAGGGCGGCATCATGACCAAGCTCATCGAGCGGAACACGACGATCCCGACCAAGCGGTCCGAGATCTTCACCACCGCCGAGGACAACCAGCCCTCCGTCCAGATCCAGGTCTACCAGGGCGAGCGCGAGATCGCGGCGTACAACAAGAAGCTCGGCATGTTCGAGCTGACCGGTCTGCCGCCGGCCCCGCGCGGTGTCCCGCAGATCGAGGTCGCCTTCGACATCGACGCCAACGGCATCATGCACGTGACCGCGAAGGACCTGGGCACGGGCAAGGAGCAGAAGATGACCGTCACCGGCGGCTCCTCGCTGCCGAAGGACGAGGTCGACCGGATGCGCCAGGAGGCCGAGCAGTACGCGGAGGAGGACCACCGCCGCCGCGAGGCCGCCGAGACCCGCAACCAGGGCGAGCAGCTCGTCTACCAGACGGAGAAGTTCCTCAAGGACAACGAGGACAAGGTCCCGGGCGAGATCAAGACCGAGGTCGAGGGTGCGATCGCCGAGCTGAAGGAGACGCTCAAGGGCGAGGACACCGCCGAGATCCGCACCGCCACCGAGAAGGTCGCGGCCGTCTCCCAGAAGCTCGGCCAGGCCATGTACGCCGACGCCCAGGCCTCCCAGGCCGCCGGCGGTGCCGCCGGTCCGGGCGCCGGTGCCGGTGACGCCGACGACGTGGTGGACGCGGAGATCGTCGACGACGAGCGCAAGGACGGTGCCGCGTGACGGAGGAGACCCCGGGCTTCGAGGAGAAGCCCGACGTCCCCTCCGGCGCGACCTCCGACGACGCCGAGCCGAAGGCCGCCCCCGCTTCGGGGGCGGCCTCGGCCGGGGACGCAAACGCAAGCGAGCTGACCGGCCTGACGGCTCAGCTGGACCAGGTGCGCACCGCGCTCGGTGAGCGCACCGCGGACCTCCAGCGCCTCCAGGCCGAGTACCAGAACTACCGCCGCCGGGTGGAGCGCGACCGGATCACGGTCCGGGAGATCGCCATCGCGAACCTCCTGACCGAACTCCTGCCGACGCTCGACGACATCGGGCGCGCCCGGGAACACGGCGAACTGGTCGGCGGTTTCAAGTCCGTGGCCGAGTCGCTGGAGACGGTCGCGGCCAAGATGGGCCTGCAGCAGTTCGGCAAGGAGGGCGAGCCCTTCGACCCGACGATCCACGAGGCGCTGATGCACAGCTACGCGCCGGACGTCACCGAGACGACGTGCGTGGCGATCCTGCAGCCCGGGTACCGCATCGGCGAGCGCACCATCCGCCCCGCGCGGGTGGCGGTCGCCGAACCCCAGCCCGGGGCGACCCCGGCGAAGGCCGAAGGGGCCGACGAGGCCCCGGCGGCCGGCGACGAGAAGGACAACGGCCCTGAGGAGGGCTGACGCAATAGGTACCGAGCGGAAGGAGGGACGTCGGGGATGAGCACCAAGGACTTCATCGAGAAGGACTACTACAAGGTCCTCGGCGTCCCCAAGGACGCCACCGAGGCCGAGATCAAGAAGGCGTACCGGAAACTCGCCCGCGAGTTCCACCCGGACGCCAACAAGGGCAACGCCAAGGCCGAGGAGCGCTTCAAGGAGATCTCCGAGGCGAACGACGTGCTCGGCGACCCCAAGAAGCGCAAGGAGTACGACGAGGCGCGCGCCCTCTTCGGCAACGGCGGCTTCCGCCCGGGGCCGGGCGCGGGCGGCGGCAACTTCAACTTCGACCTGGGCGACCTCTTCGGGGGCAACGCCCAGGCCGGGGGCGGCGGCTTCGGCGGGGGCGGCGGCGGCTTCAGCGACGTCCTGGGGGGCCTGTTCAACCGGGGCGGCGGCGCGGGCGCGCGCACCCAGCCCCGGCGCGGCCAGGACATCGAGTCCGAGGTCACGCTCAGCTTCACGGAGGCCATCGAGGGCGCCACGGTTCCGCTGCGGATGTCCTCGCAGGCCCCCTGCAAGGCCTGTTCGGGCACCGGCGACGTGAACGGCACACCGCGCGTGTGCCCGACCTGCGTCGGCACCGGCCAGGTGGCGCGGGGCTCCGGGGGCGGCTTCTCGCTCACCGACCCCTGCCCCGACTGCAAGGGCCGCGGCCTCATCGCGGAGAACCCCTGCCCGGACTGCAAGGGCAGCGGCCGCGCCAAGTCGTCCCGGACCATGCAGGTCCGCATCCCCGCCGGGGTGACGGACGGCCAGCGCATCCGCCTGCGCGGCAAGGGGACGCCCGGCGAACGCGGCGGCCCGGCCGGTGACCTGTACGTCATGGTCCACGTCGACACCCACCCGGTGTTCGGCCGCAAGGAGGACAACCTCACGGTGACCGTGCCGGTGACCTTCACCGAGGCGGCGCTCGGCGGCGAGGTCAGGGTGCCCACCCTGGGCGGACCGCCGGTCACCCTGAAGCTGCCTCCGGGCACGCCCAACGGGCGCACCATGCGTGCCCGCGGCAAGGGCGCGGTCCGCAAGGACGGCACCCGCGGCGACCTCCTGGTCACCGTCGAGGTGAGTGTCCCGAAGGACCTGTCGGGGAATGCTCGTGACGCACTGGAGGCGTATCGCGAGGCGACCGCGGGTGAGGACCCGCGGGCGGAGCTGTTCGAGGCTGCGAAGGGAGCATGACAGAGATGGACGGCCGTCGACGCAATCCGTATGAACTGACCGAGGAGACCCCGGTCTACGTCATCTCGGTGGCGGCCCAGCTCTCCGGACTGCACCCGCAGACGCTGCGTCAGTACGACCGCCTCGGCCTGGTCTCCCCGGACCGCACGGCCGGGCGGGGGCGCCGTTACTCGGCCCGCGACATCGAACTGCTCCGCCAGGTGCAGGCGTTGTCGCAGGACGAGGGCATCAACCTGGCCGGCATCAAGCGCATCATCGAACTGGAGAACCAGGTCGCCGCGCTCCAGGCCCGCGTGGCCGACATGGAGGCGGCCCTGGACGGCGCGGCGGCCGCGATGCGGCAGCGCGAGGCGGCGGTACACGCCTCGTACCGCCGCGACCTGGTCCCCTACCAGGAGGTCCAGCAGACCAGCGCGCTGGTGGTGTGGCGGCCGAAGAAGGCCAAGGACTAGAGGTACACGCGCGAAGGGGCCCGGAGGACATGTCCTCCGGGCCCCTTCGCGCGTGCCGGTCACGGCTCCAGGATCGCCCACTGCGCACCGGGCACCGACTCCGTGCCGTCGGCGTACCGCGCGGTCACCCAGTAGTAGTGGGTTGTACCGGCGCCGGCCGTGATGTCGTCGTAGGAGCGGTCCGTGGTGGCCGCCAGCCTCTCGTAGCCCTGCGTCTCCGGGTTCCAGCGGTAGACCACGTAGCCCGTCGCCGCGTCGACCGCGTTCCACGCCAGGTGAACGCCCGAGTCGGCCACGTGCGCCGTCAGGGTGAGCGGGGAGCCCTCCGGGGTCGCCACCGACGGAGTCAGGTCCAGTTCGTCCACGACGACGGCGTACACGGGCCCCAGCCACCGGCTGGAGTTGCCCGCGTCGTCGATCGCGTCCACCCAGTAGCAGGCTCGGTCGCCGTCGGGCAGCCGGACGTCCCGGAAGCGGGAGGTGCCCGCAGGCAGGTCCGCCCACTCGGAGCCTGAGCAGACCTGCTCGTCGCCCTCGTCGCCGAGCACCACGCCCCGGTAGACCGCGTACCGGTTCAGGTCGGGCTCGGTGTTGTCGTCCCAGTCCAGTTCGATGCCGTACCCCGTGGCCGTCGCCGTCAGCCCGGTCACCTGGGCGGGCGGCTTGTCGGAGACCAGCGTGGTGACGGTGGCGGTGTTGGAGAGCGCGGAGATCTGCGACCCCTGCGCGTTCGCCACCGCGTAGTGGTAAGTGGTGTCCTCCTCGGCCGAGAGGTCGGCGCAGCCGTACCGGCGGGACCCGTCGGAGAGGGTGGCGAAGCTGGTCGTACAGGTCACCCACTGCGCCGTCGAGGTGTCCACGGGCAGTGTGGTCGAACGGTAGACCCGGAACTCGCCGTACGGGGCGTCCTGGGGCCTCGTCGTCCACTGGAGGGTCGCGCTGCCGATGCCCGCCGTCGCCGTCAGCTCGCGGGGTGCGGCCAGCGGGCGGGTCACCGCGCGGAGTTCGGTGAACGGCGACATGTGACCGGAGCCGTCCACGGCCGCGATCCGGTACTGGGCGGCCTCGCCCCGCGCGAGCGTGTCGTCGGTGAGGCTCACCGTGCGGGCGGGGTCCCAGGACTTGGTGACGACACCGTGGGCGTCGGTCCGCTCCACCCGGTACCTCGCCGCGGCGGACACCCCCGACCAGCTCAGGGAGGCGCCCGTGTCGATGGCGGACACGGTGAACCGGGCAGGTGTCTGCAGCACGGTGCTGGTGACCGGGGCGTCGGCGGTGCCTGCCGACTCGTTGCCCGCCCTGTCATAGGCGCGGACCTCGTAGTAGTAGACGGCGCCGGTCGCGGGCGGGGTGTCGGTCAGGGACGTCGCCGTCGTCGACCCCACCTTCGTCCAGCTGGTGACGCCCTTCGGGCGTCGGTAGACCCGGTAGCCGGCGAGGTCCATCTCCTGGTTCTTCGTCCAGCTCAGCTTCGTCGTGTCGGCGTTGCCGTCGTAGGACACCAGCGGGTGCGGCGGGGTGAGCGGCGCGACCTTGTCGACGGTCGCCGAAGTCCGGGGCGTGTACGTGAACTTGACCTTGGCGGCGCCGGTCCAGTTGACGTAGTCGACACGGAGGGTGTGCGTGCCCCTGGGGACCGTGACGTTGACGGTCCTGCTCACCGTCCCGGTCGTGTTCCTCCACAGGTCGACCTTGCGGCTGCCGTCGACGTACACGCGGATGCCGTCGAGTCCGGACGCGGCGAGGGCGAAGGGGCCGCCGGAGCCGAAGTCGCGGGTCACGCTCCAGCGGACGCCGAAGTCGTCCTTGGGGAGGCCGGAGGCGGGGGTGCCGCTCCAGCTCTCGCTGACCGCGGAGTCGCAGTCGGTCTTCTTCGGGGTGCCCGTGAACGTGGTGTTCGCGAAGAACTGCCGCTTGTAGACCGGTGTCGCGCAGGTCGTCGTGGCCGAGGCGACGGGGGCGGCGACGGTGGTCAGGAGACCGGCCGCGCTGGCGAGCACCACGGCACCGGCCGCGGCGCGTCTGGCTGGGTTCATTCGATCCTCTGGTCGTATCCGGTCAACGGGCATCGCCGTTGCCGATGTCGACTCATGAGGAAAGGAGTTGGTTGTACTGATCTTTGCCCGCCCCTGAACTCCCTTTGGATGGAGGGCCCGTAAAAGGTGTTTGCAGGTGATTCCGCATGCCCTTCACAGACACTGCGGAGCGTAGTGTTGCGCACTCGTTAAGTGGTTCCGCTTGACGCCGGGTGCGGCCTGCGCGTTGTCTTTTCAGACATCTGGGTCGCAGCAGCCCCATGTCCGGAACGCACCTGAAGTGAGCCCCCGTATGCGTCGTATAGCCATGTTTGTGGCCGCGTCCACGATGACCCTCCCGCTCGCCGGTTGCGGCGTGCTCAACGCGACGGGATCGTCGACCACCGCGAGCCCCACCAAGGGCAACGACATCACCGTGGGTGTGCTGATGCCGGACAAGATCAACACCCGGTACAAGAACTTCGACGTCCCGATCATGACGGCCAAGATCGCCGAGCTGACCAACAAGCAGGCGCGGGTCGACTACCAGAACGCCGCCTCGGTCGCGTCCACGCAGGCCGAGCAGATGCAGAAGATGATCGACGACAAGGTCGACGTCATCATCCTGGACTCGGTCGACTCGCACGCCATCGCGGGCACGGTGAAGAAGGCGAAGAGCGCCGGCATCCCGGTCATCGCCTACGACCGACTCGCCGAGGGCCCGATCGACTCCTACGTCTCCTTCGACAACGAGCTGGTGGGCGAGGTGCAGGCCCGTACGCTGCTGGAGGGCATGGGGCCGAACGTCGACACCTCCGACAAGGTCATCATGATCAACGGCTCGCCGACGGACCCGAACGCCAAGCAGTTCAAGACGGGCGCCATGTCCGAGCTGAGCGGCAAGGTGGACACTCCTTCCGACGTCTCGTTCGACACCAAGGACTGGGACCCGAAGACCGCCGGCAAGGAGACCACCGAGGCGATCGACAAGCTCGGCAAGGGCAACATCGCCGGTGTCTACTCCGCCAACGACGCGATGGCGGGGGAGATCATCAAGTCCCTCAAGGCGGCCGGCATCACCGACCTGCCGCCGGTCACCGGCCAGGACGCCGACCTCGACGCCATCCAGCGGATCCTCGTGGGCCAGCAGTACATGACCGTCTACAAGCCCTACCCGGCCGAGGCCGAGGCCGCCGCGCAGATGGCCGTCTACCGGGTGCAGGGCAAGGACATCCAGTTCGACGCGCTCACCCAGGACCAGGTCGACAGCCCGACCAACAAGAACATCCCGTCCCAGCTGGTGCAGGTGAGCGCCGTCACGAAGAGCAAGATCAAGGACACCGTCGTCGCGGACGGCATCTACAAGATCTCCCAGATCTGCACCGCCGACTACCAGGCGGCCTGCACGGCGGCCGGCCTCAAGTAGGCGTCAGGCGCAGTTCGCCGCCCGTCCCGGCTGTCCGCCGCCCGCGCCGGCTGTCCGCCGCCGGGCGGGCGGGGCGGCCGGCTGAGAACTCGGCCCCGTGTCCTCCGCCGACGGTCCTGTCCGGGGAAGACCTCGACCGGACCGTCCGCGGGCCCATGGCGGCTCGGCGCGGTTCGACGGGGCCCTGTGCCGGGAAGTTCCGGTGGGTCGCGCCCGGGTGACGGCGGACCGGATCCGGGACTTCCGTACGGACGGTCCGTCGCACGCGACGCCGTTTCCGGAAGCGCCCGCGAGCGTGATGCGTCGGCCGACGCCCGCGACGCCCCCGGAGTTCAGTGATGCCGGGGCGCGTTCGGGGCCGCCCGGGCGGGCACGTGACGCGGTGTTCGCCGGCCGATCTCGGCGATCCGCGGGGTCTGCCGCGGCACGTGCCCGCGGGCGGCCCTCCACGCAACGCATCTCCCCCGTGGGCGCGTTGCGGGGGCCCCGGAACCGATCGGGGGAGGCCGGACCGGGGCCCCTTCGGGTGTCCGGCGAACACCCGTGGGAAGCGGTGCCAACGATGCCCCCGTGGACCTGCCGCCACCACCGTCATCTTGTTGCAGTGCGGCCTGCGGAGGCCGGGAGATACCGGGCGCATGCGGGCATTCTCGCGCCCCGTGCGAGGGGAGCCGTGTTGCGGACCCGGTCCGGACCGCTCATAGTTGCGCTGCGGAAGAGGCAGCAAACCGGGGGTGGAATGGGCGATGGCCGGGCACGGGACGGACAAGCATCCACACGGTGCCGACCGACTGTGCGCCGCCGGGGACCGCGTGTACTCCCGGGCCGTGCGCCGGGGCCGGGTACCGCGCACGGACGCCGACGCGGTGCCCTGTCTGCTTGAGCTGGCGCTGCTGCACCCGGACCCCGACGACATGGACTGGCTGGTGCCGACCTCCCCGCAGGAGGTCATGACCCGGCTCCTGCGCGGGGTTCACGACGAGGTCACCGACAGTCAGCGGCGGGTGGGTTCGGCGGTCGCCGCCTTCGAGTGGTACGCCGGTCTGGGACGGCAGCTGCAGGACGCCTCGGCCTCCGCCGAGGGCACGGCGGCCATCCGGGTGCTGGACGGGCTGTCGCGGATCCAGGCGGCGATGGACGAGGCGACGGAGGCGTGCACCAGCGAGGTGCTGACCGTCCAGCCGGGCGGCATCCGCCGTGAGTCGGAGCTGACCGAGGGACTGCACCGGGCGGTCGCCCTGCGCGGCCGCGGGGTACGCATGCGGGACCTGTACACCCATGTCGCCCGGCACGGCCAGGGCCTGCTCAACTACCTGGAGCTGATGGGCGACGCGGTGGAGGCCAAGACCCTGGACGAGGTCATCGACCGCCTCATCCTCTTCGACCGCACCGTCGCCTTCATCCCCGCTAACGCCGACCGCACGATGGCCCTGGAACTGCGCCACCCCGCCCTGGTCGAGTACTTCGTCACCGTCTTCGAGCGCCTGTGGCGCCTCGCGATCCCCCTCACCGCCCCGCTTCCCGACACCGGCATCGAGGGCATCTCGCACCGCGAGCAGTCCATCGCGGCGCTGCTGGCCGAAGGCCACCAGGACGCGGTGATCGCCGAACGCCTGGGCATCAGCGTCCGTACCTGCCGCGCCCACATCGCCCGGCTCTCGGAGACGCTGGGCGCGGCCAGCCGTACCCAACTGGGTGTGCGGATAGCGCAGGTGGGGCTGGACCGGCCGCCGGGCGAGGCGAACGGGCCGCCGGCCGAGGTCAGTCTTCCCGATCAAGGATCCCCGAGCGTCCGATGAGGTAGCCGAGTTGGGCCCGGCTGTCGCTGCCGAGGGTGGTGGCGAGCTTCGCGATGTGGACGCGGGCGGTGCGGATGTTCATGCCGAGGCGTTCGGCGACGGCGGCGTCGGTGTGGCCCTCGACGAGCAGGGCGGCGATGGCCTGCTGGCGGGGGGTGACGCCGTTGACGGTGGGGCGGTGCCCGGGTTTCGGGAAGATCGGCGTGGCCAGGTGCCAGAGACGGTCGAAGTTGGTCGCGATGTAGCTGATCAGCGCCGGCTGGCGGACCTCCAGGGCGAGGGTGCCGTCGTCGTTGGCGGGGAGGAAGGCGACCGTCCGGTCGATGACGACGAGACGGTCGGGCACCTCGTCGAGCCCTCGGGCCACACTGTCGCCCCTGACCTGTTCGACGTAGGCCTGAAAGTTCGGCAGGTGGCGGACGGTGTTCTGGTAGAGCGTGCGGATACGGCCGCCACGGTCCAGGAAGGCCATGTCGCGCTCGTGGGCGACGGGGTAGGCGGCGATGCCGCGCTCACCGACCAGACCGGAGTGCGGCTGGACGCACAGGACCTCCCGCTGAGCCTGCGGCATGGCCTCGGTGATGGCGTCGTTGATGCGTCGGGTGCCGCTGAGCAGGCGGAGGGCGGGGGAGTCCGGCGTCGCGCCGGCGGGGCCGTGGAGGTGCGTCAGCGGTTCGAACAGGTCCACCAGCCGCTCCTCGCGTCGCCATTCCGCGGCGATACGGGTGCGGGCGCCGCGCAGGAGCCGGTTGAGGGCGGTGGCGGGTGCCACGGGCTCGAGTGCGCCGGGGTCGTCGAGGGCGGGGTGGAGGAGGCCATGGTCGACGAGGCAGGGCGCGTCCGCGGCGTCGGGAGCGGGTATCCGTCCTTCCCGCAGCGCGCGCTCGTACAGCTTCGTCCCGGTCACGCACAGGTCTTCGATGCCGTGCTCGGTGTGCGGGACTGGCAGGGTCAACGGTTGCCGCCCTCCTCGGGAAGCTTCTGTTCCAGGATGCCGGACTGGGCGATGAGGTAGCCCAGTTGGGCCCGGCTGCCACTGCCGAGTGCCTGGGCCAGCTTGGCGATGTGGGCTCGGCAGGTGCGCACGTTCATGCCGAGCCGGCGCGCGATGGCTTCGTCGACATGCCCCTCGACGAGCAGCTTCGCGATCGAGTGCTGGATGTCGGTGATGCCGTCGGCGGCGGTTTCGTAGGGGGTGCCCGCGTTCAGCGGGACCGCGCGGCTCCAGATGAACTCGAACACCTTGAGCAGGTACCCGACGAGCGCGGGGTTGCGCAGCTCCAGCGCCACCTTCTGATCGTCACGGGCGGGAATGAAGGCGACGGTCTCGTCGCAGATGATCAGGCGTTCCACGAGTTCGTCGATGGTGCGGTACTCCACCGACCCGTTCGCGAGCTGCGCGACGTACGCGAGCTGGGTCAGGTTGTAGCGGACCGTGTGCTGGTACAGCGTCCTGATCCGCACCCCGCGGTCCACGAGGGCCTTGTCCCGGTCGAGGCCCTGCAGGATGGTGCGCTCCGTGAACTGGTTGCTCGGCTGGACCGTGACCACCTCATTGCGGCACTGTGAGGTGGCCATGTTGAGTGCGTCGTTGATCCGGTCGCTGCCTTCCAGCACCGCGATGGAGTCCGTCGCGGCCCCCGAGCGGTTGCTGAGCGCCATGAAGGGTTCGAAGAGGTCGGAGAGCTCGAGCGACCGGCGTCTGCGCTCGGCGATCTCGCGTTCTATGGGGTTGAGCCGCTGGGCGAGGACCAGGGCCGGGGGCACCGGGCGCAGCCAGCCCGGGTCGTCCGGATCCGGCTGCAGGAGGGCGAATTCCATGAGGCAGGGGGCGGCCGCGACCTCCGGACGGGCGATACGCCCGGCCCGCAGAGCGCTTGCGTAGAGCCGACTGCCTTCGTCGCACATTTCGGTCACCGCATGAGGATGTGACACCTTGGCCCGATTCGTCACTAAATCTCCACCCCCCAGGGTCCTGAACGTGCAGGAACATGATGCACCGATCGTGTGGCCATGACGTGCCTGTATGAGCCATCGTCGTATCCGTCGGGGGAATGAGGGGATTGCAAGTGAGGACGAAGCGGACCATGAGTAAGAGAGTGCTTCGCCCGGCGCTTGTCGCCTTCACGTCCACGGTCGTGGCGCTCTTGGTGCTGAGCGGCCAGTCGGGCGTGAAGAACGATGTCCGGGCGGATACGAAGTGGCCGGCGGTGGCCGTGTCCACCGTGGCTGTGGAAACGGCAGACGGTTCCGGGAGTTGAGATGACCACCCCACCCGACGATCGGTCCTTCCGGCGCGAAATGGCCACGGCCTATCGCTCCGGTTGGCACTTCATCGACCTGGTCACCGCCATCCCCCACAGTGGTGACTCGCTGATGGTGACCGTTTTCGGTGAGCCGGTGGTGGTGACGCGTGACGAGGAAGAGGACGTCCGGGCCTACCGGTGCCTGCGCAAGCCCCGAGGGGCGCCGCAGCCCGTGCGGTGCGCCGTCCGGTACGGAATGATCTTTGTGAACCTGGACCAGAGAGACCATCGGCTGGCTGAGCCGGGCATCCCGGACGTGAGGACCATCTCGGCCACCCCCCGCAGTGCCTGACGCGATTCCCCCGTCGTAAAAGATCGCTCAGGTACTTCCCCCCGCAGCGGCGTCACCGTGACCTGAACACGGTGACGCCGCTGCAGTTTTCTGGGGACATTTCTGCCTATCGGCCGGTTTCGGCCATGCTTCACGGTGGCCGAAACCTGCTGTCGGCACGCCGACGGAACGGGGCGCCCGCCCCGAGTCGCCGCCCGGACCCCACCCCCGGCGCGCCCCGGGCCCCCGCCCGTCCACTCCCCGCCCGTCCCCGCCCGTCCACTCCGTGGCCCCGGCGGGGGCGCCCCCACCCCCACCGGGCACCCTTTGGTGCGTCGGGTTCGCGGTGCTTCCCAATCCGTTTCCGGAAGGGCTCCCGTCTTCACCTTGAGTGGAATAGACTCAACTTTGTGTACGTTGGCTGAGTCAGCCGAACGATGCCGAGGAGGAGAAAGCGAACGTGGACGCCGAGCTGACCAACAGGAGCCGGGACGCGATCAACGCGGCCAGCAGCCGGGCCGTGACCATGGGGCACGCCGACCTCACCCCCGCCCACCTGCTGCTGGCTCTGCTGGCCGGGCAGGAGAACGAGAACATCACCGACCTGCTCGCCGCCGTCGACGCCGACCGGACCGTCGTACGACAGGGCGCCGAGCGGGTGCTGGCCGCGCTGCCCAGCGTGACCGGTTCCACCGTCGCACCCCCGCAGCCCAACCGCGAGCTGCTCGCCGTCCTCGCCGACGCGGACGAGCGGGCCCGCGACCTCGGCGACGACTTCCTCTCCACCGAGCACCTGCTCATCGGCATCGCAGCGAAGGGCGGCGCGGCCGGCGAGGTGCTCGACCGGCAGGGTGCCACCGCGAAGAAGCTGGTGGAGGCCTTCCAGAAGGCGCGCGGCGGGCGCCGGGTGACCACCGCCGACCCCGAGGGCCAGTACAAGGCGCTGGAGAAGTTCGGCACCGACTTCACGGCCGCCGCGCGGGACGGGAAGCTCGACCCCGTCATCGGGCGCGACCAGGAGATCCGGCGGGTCGTGCAGGTGCTGTCCCGCCGCACCAAGAACAACCCCGTGCTCATCGGTGAGCCGGGTGTCGGCAAGACCGCCGTGGTCGAGGGGCTGGCCCAGCGGATCGTCAAGGGCGACGTGCCCGAGTCGCTGAAGGACAAGCGGCTGGTCTCGCTGGATCTCGGCGCGATGGTCGCGGGCGCGAAGTACCGGGGTGAGTTCGAGGAGCGGCTGAAGACCGTCCTCGCCGAGATCAAGGACTCCGACGGTCAGGTCATCACCTTCATCGACGAGCTGCACACGGTCGTCGGCGCGGGCGCCGGCGGCGACTCCGCGATGGACGCCGGCAACATGCTGAAGCCGATGCTGGCCCGCGGCGAGCTGCGCATGGTCGGTGCCACCACCCTCGACGAGTACCGCGAGCGCATCGAGAAGGACCCGGCGCTGGAGCGCCGCTTCCAGCAAGTGCTGGTGGCGGAGCCGAGCGTCGAGGACACCATCGCCATCCTCCGTGGCCTCAAGGGCCGTTACGAGGCCCACCACAAGGTGCAGATCGCGGACAGCGCGCTGGTGGCCGCCGCGACCCTCTCCGACCGCTACATCACCTCCCGCTTCCTCCCGGACAAGGCCATCGACCTGGTCGACGAGGCCGCCTCGCGGCTCCGCATGGAGATCGACTCCTCGCCCGTCGAGATAGACGAACTCCAGCGCGTGGTCGACCGGTTGAAGATGGAGGAGCTGGCGCTGGAGAAGGAGACCGACCCGGCCTCCCGGGAGCGCCTGGACAAGCTGCGCCGCGACCTCGCCGACAAGGAGGAGGACCTGCGCGGCCTCAACGCCCGCTGGGAGCGCGAGAAGCAGTCCCTGAACCGGGTCGGCGAGCTGAAGGAGAAGCTCGACGAACTGCGCGGCACCGCCGAACGCGCCCAGCGCGACGGCGACTTCGACACCGCCTCCAAGCTGCTGTACGGGGAGATCCCGCAACTGGAGAAGGAGTTGGAGGCCGCGTCCGAGGCCGAGGTGGAGACCGCCCGGGACACCATGGTCAAGGACGAGGTCGGCTCGGACGACATCGCGGACGTGGTGGCCGCCTGGACCGGCATCCCCGCCGGGCGCCTCATGGAGGGCGAGACCCAGAAGCTGCTCCGCATGGAGGACGAGCTGGGCCGCCGCCTGATCGGCCAGACCGAGGCCGTGCGCGCGGTGTCGGACGCGGTACGGCGCTCCCGCGCCGGCATCGCCGACCCGGACCGTCCCACCGGCTCGTTCCTCTTCCTCGGCCCGACCGGTGTCGGCAAGACGGAACTCGCCAAGGCGCTCGCGGACTTCCTCTTCGACGACGAGCGGGCGATGGTCCGGATCGACATGTCGGAGTACAGCGAGAAGCACAGCGTGGCCCGGCTGGTCGGCGCCCCGCCCGGGTACGTCGGCTACGAGGAGGGCGGTCAGCTGACCGAGGCGGTCCGCCGCCGCCCCTACACCGTGGTCCTCCTGGACGAGGTGGAGAAGGCCCACCCCGAGGTCTTCGACATCCTCCTCCAGGTGCTGGACGACGGCCGGCTCACCGACGGCCAGGGCCGCACGGTCGACTTCCGCAACACCATCCTGGTGCTGACGTCGAACCTGGGCAGCCAGTACCTGGTGGACCCGGTGCTCGGCGAGGAGGAGAAGAAGCGGCAGGTCCTGGAGGTCGTCCGGCAATCCTTCAAGCCGGAGTTCATCAACCGGCTGGACGACCTGGTCGTCTTCTCCGCCCTGGCCAAGGACGAGCTGGCCCGGATCGCCCGGCTCCAGATCGACCGGCTGGCCAGGCGGCTCGCCGACCGGCGCCTCGCCCTGGAGATCACCCCGGAGGCCCTGGCCTGGCTCGCGGAGGAGGGCAACGACCCCGCGTACGGCGCCCGTCCGCTGCGCCGTCTGGTCCAGACCGCCATCGGCGACCGCCTCGCCAAGGAGATCCTCTCCGGAGAGGTCAAGGACGGCGACACGATCCGGGTCGACGCCTTCGGCGAGGGCCTGATCGTGGGCCCGGTGACGCCGGAGGACCCGGCCGCCGGCCCGGCCGCGGAAGCCGTCGAAAGTACCGGTCAGGACACCGGGAAAACGCTCTGAGCGGAATTGCGCCAACGGGAGATGAACCCGCCGGGGCGGGGGTTGCCTACCCCCTCCCCGGATGGTGGAGGATGGCGGGATCCGTATGAAGGGAAAATCACGGTGACCATCGACCCGTCCTCGATTCCGAACTTCGGGGGCCAGCCCGAGCCGCAGCCCCAAGGACCGGCGGGCCCCGTCGTCCCGGATCAGGACCTTGTGAAGCAGCTCCTCGACCAGATGGAGCTGAAGTACGTCGTCGACGACGAGGGTGACCTCGCGGCGCCGTGGGAGCAGTTCCGCACCTACTTCATGTTCCGCGGCGAGGACGAGCAGTCGGTCTTCTCGGTGCGGACGTTCTACGACCGCTCCCACAAGATCGACGAGAAGCCGCAGCTCCTCGAGGCCATCGACGACTGGAACCGTCGGACCCTGTGGCCCAAGGTCTACACGCACACCCATGACGACGGCACCGTCCGTCTCATCGGTGAGGCGCAGATGCTGATCGGCATGGGCGTCGACATCAACCACTTCGTGTCGTCCACGGTCAGCTGGGTGCGCGCCGCGATCGAGTTCGACAAGTGGCTCGTCGAGCAGCTCGGCCTGGAGGAGGCCGTCGACGGGACCGACGAGCCCGGGGGCGACGAGGAGTAGGAACCCCTACAGGGGCGTACCGGCGACGACGACCAGGTACGCGCCGTAGCCGAACGAGAGCCCGGCCAGGGCCGCGACCACCACGGACGCGTGCCAGGGCCGGGCTCTCGCCGTACGGACCAGCGCGCAGGCCAGCGGGAGGAGGAGCGGGAAGGCCGGCAGCAGGAAACGGGGCTTGGACTCGAAGAAGCCCGAGCCGCCGAGGGTGATCAGCAGGAGTACGGCGCTGTAGACGAGGAGCGGGAGCGGCGCCCGGTCCAGGAGCAGCAGCGCGAACAGGACCACCGCCGCCGCCACGATCACCAGGGCCATCGGGAAGACGAAACGGTCGCCGCGCAGCAGCATGCCGCGGACGAAGCGGAGCGAGCCCCGGCCGAAGTCGAAGCGCGACCCCCACAGGCGCTGCACGCCGAAGTAGCCGCCCAGCGGATCGCCGGTGCGGCGGCCCACCCACAGCACGTATCCGAGCCAGCCGAGCGGTGCGAGCGCCGCGCCCGTCCACAGCCTGTGGGCGGCCCGGCCGCGCGAGCGGCGCGCCTCGCACACGGCTGCGGCCAGTACGGCCGCCGCGACCGCGAAGCCGTTCGGCCGGGACAGGCCCGCCAGGGCGGCCAGGGTGCCCGCCCACAGCCAGTTTCCGGCCAGGACCGCGTACAGGGACCAGGCGGCGAACGCGGTCAGGACCGGTTCCGTGTACGCCATGGACAGCACGACGGAGTGCGGGAGCAGGCCCCACAGCAGGACGAGGGCCGTGGCCACGGTGCGGCCGTGCAGCCGGGCGCCCACCGCGTAGATGCCCGCGGCGGCGACCGCGGCGGCCGTCCAGGACACCAGCAGGCCGGCGCCCGCCCCGCTCAGCGGGGTGACGGCGGTCAGCACGCGGATCAGGGCCGGGTAGAGCGGGAAGAACGCCAGGTCGCCGTGGACGACGTCGGGGCGGAAGTACAGGGTGCGGCCGTAGCCGTGGGCCGCGATGCCCAGGTACCAGACCGAGTCCCACGACCGCCCGAGCAGGGTGAGCGGATGCCTGCCGGACGCCCACGCGGCCAGCGCGACCACGGCCATGCCGGTGAGCCGGGCCGCCGCGAACAGCCCCACGGCCACCCCGCCGGCGGTGACGAGGGACGGGGCGAGAGCGGCGGTCCCGGTGGTCGTGCCGGGGGTCGTACGCGCGGTGGTGCTGGCGTGGCTCACATTCGCACCCTGCGGGGGAGCGCGGCGAAGCGCGAGAAATACGCGCCCGATGGGGTACCGGAGGTGCCGGCCCCCTGGCGTGGCGCGGGCCACCGACGGACACGGGGGTGATATCGGCGGCGTCGGGAACGGGAGCGGGCCAGTACGCCCGCCCGCGCCGGGCCGCGCCGGGTCGCCCCGCGCCGCGCCAGGCCGCGCCGGGCCGCGCCCGGTCCCTCGGGCGGCCGCGCTCAGCAGGCGAGCCGCTTGAGGCGGTGGGCCGCCTCCTCCAGCACGTCCGCGCGCTTGCAGAACGCGAACCGTACGAACGGCGCCCCCACGTCCCGGTGGTCGTAGAAGACGGCGTTGGGGATGGCGACGACGCCCGCGCGTTCCGGCAGGGCGCGGCAGAAGGCGAAGCCGTCGCTCTCGCCGAGGGGGCGGATGTCGGTGGTGACGAAGTACGTGCCGGCGGTGTCGTAGACCGTGAAGCCCGCCTCCCGCAGGCCGGCCGCGAGGATGTCCCGCTTGGTCCGCATGTCCTGGCGGAACGCCTCGAAGTAGGAGTCGGGCAGGGCGAGCGCCTCCGCGACCGCGTACTGGAAGGGTCCGGAGGCGACGTACGTCAGGAACTGCTTCGCCGAGCGGACCGCCGTGACCAGTTCCGGCGTCGAGGTCACCCAGCCGACCTTCCAGCCGGTGAAGGAGAAGGTCTTGCCGGCCGACCCGATGGTGACCGTGCGCCCGCGCATGCCGGGCAGGGTGGCGAGGGGGATGTGCTCGGCGTCGTCGTAGACCAGGTGCTCGTAGACCTCGTCCGTCACCACCAGCAGGTCGCGCTCCACCGCCAGCTCCGCGATCGCGGTCAGCTCGGCGCGGGTGAGGACCGTGCCGGTCGGGTTGTGCGGGGTGTTGACCAGCAGCAGCCGGGTGCGGGGGGTGACGGCCGCGCGCAGTTCGTCGAGGTCCAGGCGGAAGGCGGTGCCGTCGGGGCGGAGGGTGACCGGGACCCGGGTGCCGCCGGCCATGGCGATGCAGGCCGCGTAGGAGTCGTAGTAGGGCTCCAGGGCCACGACCTCGTCACCCGGCTCCACGAGGGCGAGCAGGGCGGCCGCGATCGCCTCGGTGGCGCCCGCCGTGACCAGCACCTCGGCGTCAGGGTCGTACGACAGCCCGTACCGGCGCTCCTGGTGCGCGGCGATCGCCGTACGCAGCTCGGGGATGCCGGGCCCCGGCGGGTACTGGTTGCCGCGCCCGTCGCGCAGCGCCCGTACGGCGGCCTCCCGGACCTCCTCGGGGCCGTCGGTGTCCGGGAAGCCCTGCCCGAGGTTGATGGACCCGGTACTCAGCGCCAGGGCGGACATCTCGGCGAAGATCGTGGTCCCGAACTCTGCGAGCCGACGGTTCAGAAGAGGACGTTCGCTGGAGGTCATGCGGGCCATCCTGCGCCCAAGCTCTGGAGTTCCTCAACTCTGCTTTGGCCGTCCGGGCCGCCGGGCATCTCCAGCTCACGTCGCGGTCACGCGGCGGCCGGGGCGCCCACGGGGGGTCGCTCCGCGGGACCGGAAAGAAGGTGACGCCATGGGGATCGTCTTCATCGTGGCGGCGGCCGCGATCATCTGCCTGGTGATCGTCGGGACCGTGGCCCGCAAGGGCGCCGGACGGAACGGATACTCCTCCTCCGACAGCTCGGGCGGCAGCTGGTGGGCCGGGGACTCGGGGTCGTCCTCCGGAGGCGGGTACCACGGCGGACACGGGGGTCACTCGTGCGGCGGAGGCCACTCCTCCTGCGGCGGCGGGTCGTCCTGCGGTGGTGGCTCCTCGTGCGGTGGCGGGGGCGGCTGCGGCGGGGGCAACTGACCGGGAACCTCGGGGGACACGGGGGACATGGGGGAAACGGGGGGCACGGGGCGTCCGGACGAGGAGCTGGCGGCTCTTCCCGGACGCCCCGGCGCACGCCAGAGGGACCAGGGCGCACAACGTTGTTGAACAGTTGAGCTGTGGAGCCCTCTGAGGGATGGAAACCCCACGAAGTTGGGTAAAAACGCTGTGGCGGCGTCACTGTTCATGATTCCCTCTAAATCACCAAAGCAGCGCCTCGGACGTCCTGACGACACCCCTTCCCGGCTGGGCCGACCGGGCCGATCTCCCGGTGTCCGCCGAGGTGCGTCGGACCACCCTCCTCCCCATTTGCGCGTTAGCGGAGCCGATCCATGCTCACGACCCTGAACACCACCTACACCGATACCCGCGCGGCCGACCTCGCCTGGGCCCTCGGTCGCGAGCCGCTGCCCGCACTGGCCACCCTCGACCTGGAGCTGTCCGGGGCGAAACTCCAGCTCAGACTGTTGGGCGCGTCCCACCAGGTACTCCTGGAGGAGGAGTGCGGCGGCTGCTCGGAGACGGTGGCCTGCATCCCGGGGTCCAGCACCCCCCTGCCGCTCGGGGTGGCCAAGCGCATCGGCGACTGGGAGTACGAGTTCGCGGCCCGCGTCGAGGTGCTGTCACCGGGCTCCTTCGCCGGCCGCGCCCAGGAGCTGCTGGCCCTGGTGGCCGAGCACCCGTACGGCCTCGCCGGGGTCTTCCCGGGCAGCCCGCACGCGTTCACCGCGCTGCTCGCCCAGCGCCACGAGGGCCAGGTGCACTGGCGGACCTGGCACGCGTATCCGCAGGACGGCCAGCTGGTCGCGACCCGCACGAGGGTCGGCGTACGGGTCCCGGTGGCCCAACCTGTCCCGGGCTGACGTAAACCAACGAGCCGTCAAGAGCGGTCGATTTCCACACGTGTGGGTGACGAAGCGTACCGAGCGAGTGACGTAACGTCGCAGAGTGATCGATCCGCACCCGCCCGCCCCGCCAGGCGCACCGCCGCCCTGGGGCGCCCCCGCGCCGCTGCCCGTGCGGCCGGGGACGGGCCGGTTCCTGGTGCTGGCGTGCGTCTTCGTCTGCGCGGCCTGCGGGCTGGTGTACGAGCTCGAACTCGTCGCCCTCGCCTCGTACCTGATCGGGGACTCGGTCACCCAGGCCTCCGTGGTGCTCTCCGTGATGGTCTTCGCCATGGGCGTCGGCTCGCTGGCGGCGAAGCGGCTGCGCTGGCACGCGGCGGCCGGATTCGCCGCGGTGGAGGCCGCGCTGGCACTGGTCGGCGGCTGCAGCGCCCTCGCCCTGTACGCCGTCTTCGCCTGGACCGGCGGCTGGGGCGGCCTGTGGGCGGCCGGACCGCGCTGCCTCCTGGTCGCCTTTTCCCTCGCCATCGGCCTGCTGATCGGCGCCGAGGTGCCGCTGCTGATGGAACTCATCCAGCGCATCCGCCGCCAGGACGCGGGCGGCGCGGTGGCCGACCTGTTCGCGGCGGACTACGTCGGCGCGCTCGTCGGCGGCCTGGCCTTCCCGTTCCTGCTGCTGCCCTTCCTCGGCCAGTTGACGGGCACCCTGCTCACCGGCACGGTCAACGTCGTGGCCGGCGGCGCCCTGGTCCTCGGCCTGTTCCGCCAGGACCTGTGCCGCCGGGCCCGCTGGATCCTGCTCGCCGTCAACGTGGCCGTCCTCGCCGTCCTCGCCACCGCCGCCGCGCACGTCGAGGACTTCGAACGGGCCGCCCGGCAGGCGGTCTACGGCGGCGACGTCCGGGTCGCCGTCCAGACGGACGTCCAGGAGATAGTCCTCACCGGCGGCGTCCGCGGCCGCCCCCTCGACCTCTTCCTCGACGGCCGGCTGCGCGTCGGCGGCCGCGACGAACGCCGCTATCACGAGGCCCTCGTCCAGCCGGCGATGAGCGGCCCGCACGCGCGCGTGCTGATCCTCGGCGGCGGCGACGGCATGGCCGCGCGCGAGGTGCTCCGGCACACCGGTGCGGACCGGGTCGACGTCGTCGAACCCGACGCGGGCCTGGTCCGCCTCGCCCGCCACGATCCCGGCCTCGCCGCGCTCAACGCCCACTCCTACGACGACCCGCGCGTCCACGTGGTCACCGACGACGCGTTCTGCCGGCTTCGCCGCATCGCGTCGCACGCCGCGTACGACGTGGTGATCGCCGACCTGCCCGACCCCGGCATCACGGCCAGCGCCAAGCTGTACTCCGAGGAGTTCTACGGCCTGGCCCGCCGCGTGCTCGCGCCCGGCGGCCGCCTGGTCGTGCACGCCGGCCCGGTGCGGGCCGGCACCCGCGTCTTCTGGACGGTGGACGCGACCATGCGCGCGGCCGGTCTGGCCACGACCCCCTACCGGGTGCCCGGCAGCGATCCCGGCTTCACCGCGGGCCCCGACCGTTCGGCCGCCGCCTCCAGGGCCCCGCACGACTGGGGGTTCGTCCTGGCGGCGGAGGCTTCGCGCGCTCCGCGGCTGCGGCTGCCGGCCGACGGCCCACGGCTGTACACGCTGACGGCACGGGACCTGAGAGAGGACGCGCTGCCCACACCACGGACAGCACCACCGGCCTCGACCCTCGTGAATCCACGCTACTGACCACACCCCGTTCAGCCGGAGCCGAGCCCCCGGTCCCGCGCCGCGCGGATGCCGTCCCGTCGGGGGTCCGTGCCCCGCCGTCCTCGTGCCGCGCGGATGCCGTCCCGTCGGGGACCCGACCCCCCGGGTTCCGCGCCGCGCGGATGGCGTCCCGTCGAGGACCCGCCCCCCGGTTCCGCGCCGCACGGATGCCGTCCCGTCGGGGGTCCGTGCCCCGCCGTCCTCGTGCCGCGCGGATGCCGTCCCGTCGGGGACCCGACCCCCCGGTCCCGCGCCGCGCGGTGCCGTCCCGTCGGGAGCCCGAGCCCCCCGGTCCCGCGCCGCGCGGATGCCGTCCCGTCGGGGGTCCGTGCCCCGCCGTCCTCGTGCCGCGCGGATGCCGTCCCGTCGGGGGTCCGTGCCCCGCCGTCCTCGTGCCGCGCGGATGCCGTCCCGTCGGGGACCCGCCCCCCGGTCCCGCGCCGCACGGATGCCCTCCCGTCGGGGGCTCGTGTCCCGGCGGTCCCGTGCCGTGCGTCGTGGAGGGTACGTCGGCTTGACTCCTGGGTAGGCTCAGTCGGCATGGAGCACCAGGTGTACGTCCCGGCCCCGGCCTCGCGGCTCAGGGAGGCGCTGGCCGACCCCGCGCGGGTCGCGCGGGCGCTCCCCGGCCTCCAGCAGGACGCGGGCGCCGCACCCGGCACCGGCCGCGTCAAGGTCCGTATCGGCAGTCACTCGATCACCTACCGGGGGACCCTGCGCGTCAGCGCACACGAGGACGGTTCCTACGCGGTCGACGCCGACGCCACCGAGGCGCGCGGCCCCGGCACGGTGAAGGTGGCGCTCACGCTCCGCCTCGCGGACACCGGCGAGGGCTGCGGGGTGACGGTGACCGGCACGGCCACCGCCGACGGGCGGGTCGCCGAACTGCCCCCGGAGGCGGTGGAGTCGGCGGCGACCCGGCTGCTCAACCGCTTCGTGGAGGGCCTGGGGGAGGCGTGGGCAGAGTCCCCGGCCCAACCGGAGCCGGTCTTCGAGACCGAGGTGCCGCCACCGTCCCTGGCACCCGAACCGGTCGAGGAACCGCTGCCCGAGATCTTCGCCGAGGCGGCACACGCCCGCCGCACGATGATCGGCCGCAGCGCGGAGGAGGTCGACCACGCCCCGCCCCGCGGCCGCTACGCGCCGGTCCCCGCACCGCAGACGGTGGCGGCGGCCTCGGCGCTGCGGTGGGCCGCACCGGCGGCCGCCCTGGCCCTGGCCTCGGCGATCGTGGTGACGAGGGCGCTGCGCAAGCGCCGCTGAGGTCCGCGCACGGCCTCCGCCGCGTGGGCGCGACCGTTCCCCGCCCACCCGCCCCCGAGGCGCCGCCGCCCCTTCCCAGTACTGTCGTCCCGTGAGTAACGAAGACATCACGCTGACCGCGGGCGACGCCACCCTCCACCTGCACCCCGGCAACGGCGGCCGGATCGCCGGACTGCAAGTCGGCCCCCTCGAACTCCTGCGCCAGGGTGAGCGCTTCGGCTGCTTCCCGATGGTGCCGTGGTGCGGCCGTATCCGGGACGGCCGCTTCCGGGACGGCCCCGACATCGTCCAGATGCCGCTCAACTCCCCGCCGCACGCCATCCACGGCACCGCCCGCGACGGCGCCTGGCGCATCGCCCGCCGCTCCGCGGACGAGGCCGTGATCACGTGCGAACTCGGCGACCCCTGGCCGCACCCCGGCCGCGTCACGCACGACGTGCGGCTCACCGCGGACTCGCTGACGCTGACCATGTCCGTGGAGACGTACGACGACTCCTTCCCGGCGCAGATCGGCTGGCACCCCTGGTTCAACCGCAACCTCGGCGGCGAGCACGCCCAGGACGCCCGGATCGACTTCACCCCGGCCTGGCAGGAGGAGCGCGGCGCGGACCACCTGCCCACCGGCAACCGCGTCGATCCCCGGCCCGGTCCCTGGGACGACTGCTTCGGCATGCCCGACGGCGTCGACGTCACCCTCACCTGGCCGGGACAGCTGGAGTTGAAGGTGGCCAGCCGCGAACAGTGGGTCGTGGTCTACGACGAGCAGGAGGCGGCCGTGTGCGTGGAGCCGCAGACCGGTCCGCCGAACGGCCTCAACACGCTTCCGCGTCTCGTCACCCCGCTGGAGCCGCTGGAAGCCACGACCACCTGGACCTGGCGCCGCCTGTGAGCGTGTCGCCTCTAAGCTGGTCGGCATGACGGACGTGCGCGCTGAGCTGCTGCAACAGATCAAGGACAAGGCCGTGGTGCACGGCAGGGTGACCCTGTCGTCGGGGCTGGAGGCGGACTACTACGTCGACCTCCGCCGCGTCACCCTCGACGGCACCGCCGCCCCGCTGGTCGGCCAGGTGCTGCTCGACCTCACCGACGGCCTGGAGTACGACGCCGTCGGCGGCCTCACCATGGGCGCCGACCCGGTCGCCGGCGCGATGCTGCACGCGGCCGCCGCGCGCGGGCGCCGCCTCGACGCCTTCGTCGTCCGCAAGGCGGCGAAGGCGCACGGTCTGCAGCGCCGGGTGGAGGGGCCGGAGATCAGGGGCCGGCGCGTCCTGGTCGTGGAGGACACCTCCACCACCGGCGGCTCCCCGCTCGCCGCCGTGGAGGCGGTGCGCGAGGCCGGTGCCGAGGTCGTCGCCGTGGCGACCATCGTCGACCGGGCCACCGGCGCCGACGAGAAGATCCGCGAGGGCGCGGGTGTGCCCTACCTGTTCGCCTTCTCGAAGGATGAACTGGGTCTGGACTGACACCCGGTCGACGGGTGGGATTGACACGGATCCCACCGACGCCCGGAGCATCGGTGCATGTCTGGAAAGATGGGGACGACGATGACGTCGTGCCTCAAGGTCTAGGTCAGGGCCGTAGAGAAACCGCAGTACGCCGACCCGCACACCCAAGGAGCGGACAGATGCCCATCGCAACCCCCGAGGTCTACAACGAGATGCTCGACCGGGCGAAGGCAGGCAAGTTCGCCTACCCGGCCATCAACGTCACCTCGTCCCAGACTCTGAACGCTGCGCTGCGCGGCTTCGCGGAGGCGGAGAGCGACGGCATCGTCCAGATCTCCACCGGTGGTGCCGAGTTCCTCGGCGGCCAGTACAGCAAGGACATGGTGACCGGCGCGGTCGCGCTCGCCGAGTTCGCGCACGTCATCGCCGAGAAGTACCCGGTCAACATCGCGCTGCACACCGACCACTGCCCGAAGGACAAGCTCGACGCCTACGTGCGTCCGCTGATCACGATCTCCAGGAAGCGCGTCGAGGCCGGCCTGACCCCGCTGTTCCAGTCGCACATGTGGGACGGCTCCGCCGAGACCCTCGGGGACAACCTGGCGATCGCGCAGGAGCTGCTGGAGCAGGCCCGCGCGGCCAACATCATCCTCGAGGTCGAGATCACCCCGACCGGCGGCGAGGAGGACGGCGTCTCGCACGAGATCAACGACTCCCTCTACACCACCGTCGAGGACGCGATCCGCACCGCCGAGGCCCTGGGCCTGGGCGAGAAGGGCCGCTACCTGCTCGCCGCCTCCTTCGGCAACGTGCACGGCGTGTACAAGCCGGGCAACGTCGTGCTCCGCCCGGAGCTGCTGAAGGAGCTGGCCGACGGCGTGGCCGCGAAGTTCGGCAAGGCGTCGCCGTTCGACTTCGTCTTCCACGGCGGCTCCGGCTCCACCGAGCAGGAGATCGCCACCGCGCTGGAGAACGGCGTCGTGAAGATGAACCTGGACACCGACACCCAGTACGCCTTCACCCGTCCGGTCGCCGACCACATGTTCAAGAACTACGACGGTGTCCTGAAGGTCGACGGCGAGGTCGGCTCCAAGAAGACCTACGACCCCCGCACCTGGGGCAAGCTGGCCGAGGCGGGCATGGCGGCGCGCGTCGTCGAGGCCACGCAGCACCTGCGCTCGGCGGGCAACAAGATCAAGTAAGGCGTTCGCGTGTCCGTCGTACTACGGACACGTCGCGTTTTCGGCGGACCCGGTGCTACAGCACCGGGTCCGCTGTATACCTGGAACCATGCCTGACGTACGGCTGGCCTCCGCACAGGGCAAGTGGATCCTGTTCACCACCGTCCTCGGCTCGAGCATGGCGCTGCTGGACTCGACCGTCGTCAATGTCGCGCTGCCCCGCATCGGCCGTGACCTGGACACCAGCCTCTCGGCCCTGCAGTGGACGGTCAACGCGTACCTGCTGACGCTGGCCGGCCTGATCCTGCTCGGCGGCTCGCTGGGCGACCAGTTCGGCCGCCGGAAGATCTTCGTGCTCGGCGTCGTCTGGTTCGCCGCCGCCTCGCTGCTGTGCGGCCTGGCGCCGAACGACATCGTCCTGATCGCCGCCCGCGCCCTCCAGGGCATCGGCGGGGCCCTGCTCACCCCGGGGTCCCTCGCCCTCATCCAGGCCTCCTTCCATCCCGACGACCGGGCGAAGGCGGTGGGCCTGTGGTCCGGCTTCGGCGGCATCGGCGCGGCCGTCGGCCCGTTCCTGGGCGGCTGGCTGGTGGACGGTCCCGGCTGGCGCTGGGTGTTCCTGCTGAACGTCCCGCTGGCCCTGCTCTGCGTCCCGGTCGCCCTGCGCCACGTCCCGGAGTCCACCGACGGCCGGGCCCACGGCAGGTTCGACGTGCTCGGCGCGGTACTGGCCGCGCTCACCCTCGGGTTCGTGACCTACGCGCTGATCGAGGCCGGCACCACGTCGCTGCTCGCCCTCGCGGGCCTCGCCACCGGTGTGGCCTTCGTGTTCGTCGAGAAGCGCCGCCAGGACCCGATGCTGCCGCTGGACATCTTCGGCTCCCGCCAGTTCACCGCGCTGAACGTGGTCACCCTGTGCGTGTACGGGGCGTTCGGCGGCTACTTCTTCCTGACCGCGCTCCAACTCCAGGTGGTGGCGGGCTACTCGGCGCTGGCCGCCGGCACCGCCCTGTTGCCCTCGACCGTCCTGATGCTGCTCTTCTCGGCACGCTCGGGCGCGCTGGCCGACCGGATCGGGCCACGGCTGCCGCTCACCGTCGGACCCCTGCTGTGCGCCACGGCGATGATGCTGATGCTCCGGGTGGGCGAGCACGCGAACTACCTGACGGACGTCTTCCCGGCGGTCGTGGTCATGGGCGCCGGCATGGTCACCCTGGTGGCCCCGCTGACCGCCTCGGTCCTCGCCTCCGTGGACACGGCCAGGGCGGGTATCGCCAGCGGCATCAACAACGCGGCGGCGCGTGCGGCCAGCCTGATCGCGGTGGCGGCCCTGCCGCTGCTCGCCGGTATGGGCCCGGAGGCCTACCGGTCGGCGGTGAGGTTCGACGCGGCCTTCGACCGGGCGATGCCGATCTGCGCGGGGGTGCTGGTGGCCGGCTCGGCCCTGGCGTTCGCGCTGGTCCGCAAACCGGCTCCGGGCTGCGTCCGCCCGGAGTGCCGCACCCACGGGAACGTCGTCGCGCCCCCACTGGAGGCGGAGGGCCGGCCCTAGGCCGGCCGGGCGCCCGACCGCGCGCCCGGCTGCCCGCCCGACCGCCGCGGTGGCTAGCCCGCGAGTTCCGCGTACGCCTCCGCGCTGCTGTCCTTGAGGAACTGCCGGCACCGCTCGTACTCGTCCTGTTCGCCGATCTCGCCCGCGGCCCGGCCGAGCGCGGCCAGGCAGCGCAGGAAGCCGCGGTTGGCCCGGTGGTCCCACGGCACGGGGCCGTGGCCCTTCCAGCCGGCCCGGCGCAGGGCGTCCAGCCCGCGGTGGTAACCGGTGCGCGCGTAGGCGTACGACTCGATGACCGCGCCGCGCTCGAACGCGTCGTCGGCGAGCATCGCCCAGGCCGGCGAGAAGGTCGGGAACCTCGCCGCCACCTCGGCCGGGGCCAGCTTCTCCTCGCCGAGCAGGCGGTACGCCTCCTCGTTCTCGGGCAGGTAGGTCGGCTCCGGGCCGCCGAGCAGGTTCTTGTGCGTCGTCATGGCGCCAGTCTGCCACCGCGGCCGCCGGTGCCCGCGTCCCGCCGCCGGCCGCGCGGTGCGGACCGCGGTGGTCCGGCCGGGTGAACGGGGCCGGTGGCCGCCGGTGTGGCACGTCCGGCAGCGGGCGGGGCTTGCCGGGTGCGGGTTACGTTGCGGAAGATGCGGGTGGGGACCGGGGCCCCCGTGTCGAGAACGGCAGGGGCGGACCGCTACCCGGAGTACACAACAGGAGACAGCGATGTCCCGTCAGGCTCAGCCGCACGAGGCTTCGGAGCCCGAGACCCCGCATCTTGACTTCGCCGGCACGACGCCGTACGAGGACTACGTCAAGGCGGACGTGCTCACCCACCTCCAGCACACCCTCTCCGACGATCCCGGAGAGATGGTCTTCCTGGTCACGACCCAGGTCATGGAGCTGTGGTTCACCGTCATCGTCCACGAGTGGGAGACGGCCTCGGCGGCGCTGCGCGGTGACGACATTCCCACCGCGATCGCCGCGCTGAAGCGTTCCACCCGGGAACTGGAGGCGCTGAACGCCTCCTGGCGGCCGCTCGGCCAGCTCACCCCCGCCCAGTTCAACTCCTACCGCTCCGCCCTCGGCGAGGGCTCCGGCTTCCAGTCGGCGATGTACCGGCGGATGGAGTTCCTGCTCGGCGAGAAGTCCACGTCCATGCTGGTCCCGCACCGCGGCGCGCCCCGCGTCCACGCGGAACTGGAGAAGGCCCTGCACGAGCCGAGCCTGTACGACGAGGTGGTGCGGCTGCTCGCGCGCCGCGGACACCCCGTGCCGGACGCGGTGCTGCACCGTGACGTGTCCGGGCGGTACGACCCCTCGGACGCGGTCGAGGCCGCCTGGACGGCCGTCTACTCGGGTGACGGGGACGCCGACCTCGCCCGTCTCGGCGAGGCGCTCACCGATGTCGCCGAACTGGTCTGGCGCTGGCGCAACGACCACCTGGTCGCCACCCGCCGCGCGATGGGCGCCAAGCCCGGCACCGGCGGTTCGGCCGGCGTCGCCTGGCTGGAGAAGCGGGCCCGCAAGAACGTGTTCCCCGAGCTGTGGACGGCGAGGTCCCATGTCTGAGCTGCCCCTGCGCGCGGAGAAGCTGGACGCGGCGGACGAGCTGGCCGGGGTGCGCTCCCGGTTCGTCCTCGACGAGGTGGTGTACCTGGACGGCAACTCGCTGGGCGCCCTGCCCGCGCACGTGCCCGGCCGGGTCGAGGACGTCGTGCGACGGCAGTGGGGCGAGCTGCGCATCCGGTCCTGGGACGAGAGCGGCTGGTGGACGGCGCCGGAGCGGATCGGCGACCGGATCGCCCCGCTGGTCGGCGCCGCCGCCGGACAGATCGTGGTCGGCGACTCCACCAGCGTCAACGTCTTCAAGGCCCTGGTCGGTGCGGTACGGCTGGCGGGGGAGGGGCGCGACGAGATCCTCGTGGACGCGACGACCTTCCCCACCGACGGCTACATCGCCGAGTCGGCGGCCCGGCTGACGGGCCGGGTGCTGCGGCCGGTGACCCCGGCGGAGGTGCCCGCCGCGCTGGGCGACCGCACCGCCGCCGTGCTGCTGAACCACGTCGACTACCGCACGGGCCGGCTGCACGATCTCCCCGGCCTTACCGGCGCGGTCCACGCGGCCGGCGCCGTGGCCGTCTGGGACCTGTGCCACAGCGCGGGCGCGCTGCCGGTCGGCCTCGACGAGCACGGGGTCGACCTGGCGGTCGGCTGCACCTACAAGTTCCTGAACGGCGGTCCGGGCGCACCGGCGTTCCTGTACGTCCGCGGCGACCTCCAGGACCGATTCGACTCCCCGCTGCCCGGCTGGAACTCGCACGCCGAGCCGTTCGGGATGCGCTCGGAGTACGAACCGGCCCCGGGCGCGGTGCGCGGCCGCGTCGGCACCCCGGACATCCTCTCCATGCTGGCCCTGGAGGCGGCGCTGGAGGTCTGGGACGGGGTGTCGGTGGCCGCCGTGCGCGCCAAGTCCCTGGCGCTGACGGACTTCTTCCTGGAGTGCGTCGAGGCGTACCTGCCGGCGGGCCGCGTCGAGTGCGTGACCCCGGTGCGGCACGAGGAGCGCGGCAGCCAGATCGCGCTGCGCTGCCCGGACGCCGGGGACGTGATGAGGCGGCTGATCGAGCGCGGCGTGGTGGGGGACTTCCGCCATCCCGACGTGCTCCGTTTCGGCTTCACCCCGCTCTACGTCGGTTTCGCGGACGCGGAACGGGCGGCGCGGGTGCTGGCGGAGGCCGTCTAGGACCCTCGGGCGAGTCGACAAGCGGATACGGCGACCCGGCCGGGAAGGGCCGGGACGGTACAGAACCGTTTAATCCTCACCGTGCGTGACATCCACGTGTCGCCGCACGTCACCGGCCTGATACCGTCCCGGCCAACGGCCGAGTTCCCCACCTGGTCCGCCAATGTGATTACGCCGCTGAGAGGTTGGAGCATGCCGGACGACGCCGCAGCACAACGGGCCGCAGCCGAGGAGGAGTCGGCCTTCTCGCACCCGCACGTCGCGCCCGACGCCACGGCGGCCTACGGCGACCACCCCGACCAGGTGATCGACTTCTACGTCCCGCGCGGTGGCGAGACCGTGGCCCCGCTGGTCGTGACCCTGCACGGAGGCGCGTGGCGGACCCCGTACGACCGCGGCCACCTCACCCCCTTCGCCGACTTCCTGGCCCGGCGCGGCTTCGCGGTGGCCAACGTCGAGTACCGGCGCGGTGCGACGGATCCCGCGCCGGGCGACTCGGGGCCGGTGGCCGGCCGTTGGCCGGACACGTTCGACGACATCGCGGCCGCGCTGGACGCCCTGCCCGCGCTGGCCCGCGAGGCGCTGCCCCAGGCGGACCTGCGCCGCACCGTCCTCACCGGCCACTCGGCCGGCGGCCACCTGGCGCTGTGGGCGGCGGCCCGGCACGTCCTGCCGCAGGACGCCCCCTGGCGGACGTCCGGCCCGGCGGCGCTGCGGGGCGTGGTGGCGCTGGCCCCGATCGCCGACTTCGCGATGGCGGAGAAGCTGGAGGTCTGCGGCCACGCGGCACTCCAACTCCTCGGCGGGAGCCACGAGTTCACCGACCGCCAGCGTTATGCCGACCCGGCGCTGCTGCTGCCGACCGGCATCGCGACCACCCTGGTCCAGGGCCGCACGGACGACGTCGTCCCGCAGGCGGTCGCCGAGTCCTACGCGGACGCGTCGGCGAAGGCGGGCGAGGTGGTGGGCCTGACCCTGCTGGAGGACGTGGGCCACTTCCCGCTGATCGACCCGGCGGCGGACGCCTGCGCGGTGGTGGCGGAGGAGATCGCCCAACTGGCCTGGTGAGGCCCGTGGCCGGTGGCCGTAGTACCTGAGACGGATGCCCGGGAACCCGTCTCACAGGTGACGACGGCGGTCCCGGCCGCCGCATAACGTCGTGTACGTGACCGAGACGACCCACGCACAGGCGATGCCGCCGGAACCGCCGGACGGTGCCTTCGAGCCGTACAAACCGCGCAGCCCGGAGGTCCGGGCCGCGCTGGACGCCCTGGGCAGGCTGCGGCGGGACCTGTTCCAGGACGCCTTCGCCTACCGCCCGCTGCCCCCGCTGAGCGGCGAAGGGCGGCTCCGCCGCCTGTCCGCGCGCACGCGGCGGTACGCGGTGTGGGCCCCGCACATCGTGGTGGCCGCCGCGGGCGGGTTGGCCCTGCTGGTGGCCGTCGCGGACCGTTCGCCGGGATCGGCCGGGGCGCTGCCGGCCGGGCTGGTCGCGCTGGCCCCGGTCCTGCTCACCCTGGCGCGCCCGGTGGCCGCCTTCTGGCTGTCGCTCGTCGCGACCTGGCTGGGCACCCTGCTGAGCAGCTCCTGGGACGACTGGCCGTGGACCGCGGGCAACTTCATCTCCCACCTGGTGGTGCTCACCGTCGTCGCGGCCCGCACCCGTCCGCGCACGGCGGCCTGGATGTGGGTGATCACCGCGTTCTACGGCTTCTCCTTCGTCTCGGCCCTCGGCTGGAACCACTACAGCAACGACGTCGGCCCGATGCTGGTCGTCTCGGCGATAGCCCTGCTGACCGTCGGCATCCGGCAGATCCGCCGGGAGGCCGAACAGACGGTGACCGCCCAGCAGTCGGAGACCGCGCACGAACGGTCCCGGCGCACGCTCCTCGAGGAGCGGACCACCATCGCCCGCGAACTGCACGACGTGGTGGCGCACCACATGTCCGTGGTCGCCATCCAGGCGGAGGCGGCCCCCTACCGGGTGGAGAACCCGCCGCCTGAGCTGGAGAAGGCGTTCGTCACCATCCGGGAGAACGCGGTGGCGGCCCTCACCGAGCTGCGCCGCGTCCTCGGTGTGGTCCGCGCCGAGGACGACGCGGCCCCCGACGCCCCCCAGCCGACCCTCGCCGACCTGGACGCACTGCTCGCCAACGTGCGGGAGGCGGGCCTGAGCGTCGACAAGGGGGTGACCGGCGCGGTCCGCGAACTCCCGCAGGGCGTCGAGCTGTCGGCGTACCGGATCGTCCAGGAGGCGCTCAGCAACACCCTGCGCCACGCGCCGGGAGCGAGTGCCCGCGTCGAGATCGGCTACGTGATCGGCGGTCTGGGGCTCCGTGTCGTCAACGGGCCACCGCCCCGGCCGGCCCTTCTCGAACCCTCTCCCGGCGCCGGACACGGCATCACGGGCATGCGGGAGCGCGTGTCGATGCTGAACGGCGCGATGACGGCGGCCCCGACGGGCGACGGCGGCTACGAGGTGACGGTCTTCCTGCCGGTCGCCCCTCCCGCGGAGGACGAGGCATGACCGTCCGGGTGCTGATCGCCGACGACCAGATGATGGTGCGCGAGGGTTTCTCGGTGCTGCTGAACGCGATGCCGGACATCGAGGTCGTCGGCGAGGCGGTCAACGGCCGTGAGGCGGTGGACCGGGTCCGTGAACTCGCCCCGGACGTGGTCCTGATGGACATCCGGATGCCGGAGCTGAACGGCATCGAGGCGACCCGGGAGATCGTGGCCCTCGACGGCACGGCCAAGGTCCTGGTACTGACCACCTTCGATCTGGACGAGTACGTGTACCAGGCCCTGCGCGCCGGTGCCTCCGGGTTCCTCCTGAAGGACGCCTCCGCCCGGCAACTGGCCGACGGAGTCCGGATCGTGGCGGCGGGCGAGGCCCTGCTCGCGCCCACGGTCACCAGGCGTCTGATCACGGAGTTCGCCAAGCTCTCCGGCACCCCGAGGCTGATGCCCACGGCCCACGCGGCCTACGGCGACCTCACCGACCGCGAGACGGAGGTCCTGGTCCTCATCGCCCAGGGCCTGTCGAACGCGGAGATGGCCGGACGCCTGGTGGTGGCCGAGTCGACCATCAAGACCCATGTCAGCCGCATCCTGGTGAAGCTGGGCCTGCGGGACCGCACACAGGCCGCCGTCTTCGCCTACGAGGCCCGGCTGGTGACCCCGGGCTGAGGGCTGTCGTGGTGCGGCCCCCGGGCCAGGGGGTGTCGCGGTGCTGCCCCCGGGTCAGGGAGTGTCGCGGTGCGGCCGGGCGAGCCGGTAGAGCACGCTGGGGCGCAGGGGCCCGGGCGGCGCGGTGGGATCGTCGAAGTCGTCGGCGGGGTTCCGGGTCATGCCGATCCGCCGCATGACCGCCCGCGAACGGAGGTTGGCGGCGGTGGTGACGGCGAGGATCTCGGGCAGCGCGAGGGCGTCGAAGCCGTGGGCCAGCACGGCGAGCGCGGCCTCGGTGGCGTAGCCCCGGCCCCAGGCCGGACGGGCCAGCCGCCAGCCGATCTCCACTCCGGTGAACGGCATGCCGTCGTCCACGGCGTCCAGGCCGGCGAAGCCGATGAACCCGCCCGTCGCCCGCACCTCGACCGCCCACCACCCGTAGCCCCGCCGGTCGAACTCGGCCCGGAACGCGGCCACGGAGGCGTCGCTCTGTTCGCGGGTGAGTGGATCGCCCAGGTGCTCGCGGACCTCGGGATCGGCGTTCATCTCCGCCCACGGCCCGAGGTCGGAATCACGCCAGTGGCGCAGGACGAGGCGGTCGGTGCCCAGTTCGGTCATGCCGCCCAGCCAAGGGGATCCCGCCTGCCGGGGGCAATCCGATTTCGCCGTCCCCCGCGGGTTCTCCGGGCCGCGCCGGGGTGCACATGCCACCAGCAAGGTCGTTGTTGCGATTCGATCGCAAGGGGTACGGGTGTGGACACGGAGCGATGGTGTTGTGTTTGAATGGTGAAGGAATCGGCCAGGTGGCTTGTTCCCGCCTCCTGTTGCCCTCCCCCCATTCCTCCACTTCTGCCGAATCGTTTCTGCAGAAGTGTCGTCGTCCCCGTTTCGCGCGAGGAAAGTTGCCCGCGATGACCGCTGACGTGTCCGAATTCCACTATGGCCTGGTAACCCCGATAGTCGCCTACCTGATGGCGTTTCTCGGCTCCGTGCTGGCCCTGCGCTGCACCACCCGCTCGATGGGCCGCCGCCGCGGTGAGAAAAGGCTGGGCTGGCTCGCCCTCGGGGCGGTCTCCCTGGGCTGCGGCATCTGGACCATGCACTTCATCGCGATGATCGGGTTCAGCGTCGACGGCACGGGGGTGAGCTACGACGCGGGCAGGACGCTGCTGAGCCTCGTCGTCGCCATCCTGGTGGTCGCCGGAGGCGTCTTCCTGGTCGGCTACCGGGGCTCCGGCCCCGCCACCCTGGCAACCGCGGGCATCGTCACCGGTCTCGGGGTGGCGGCCATGCACTACCTCGGCATGAGCGCGATGCACACCGGCGGGACCGTGGAATACGACACCACGGTCGTCGTCCTCTCCGTGGTGATCGCCGTCATCGCAGCGACCGCCGCGCTCTGGGCCGCGGTGTCGATCAGCGCCGTCTGGGCGACCGTCGGAGCCGGCCTCGTGATGGGTGCGGCCGTGTCCACCATGCACTACACCGGCATGGCCGCGGTGAGCGTGCACGTCTCGCAGATGCAGACGGGCGGCCAGTCCTCGACGAGCCTGCTGTCCTTCCTCCTGATCATGCTGGCCGGCCCGGTCATGGCCCTGGTCCTGGCCGGAGCGATCGTCATGTTCGACCCGGAGGTCGTGGGCGGCCAGCGCGGCCTGTACCCCACCGAACAGCCGCAGTCCCTGGCACCCCAGGGCCGCTGAACCCGGCTCACCCGGACACCCCTGGTCAGAAGGGTGGGCGGCGGTCTAACGTCCGTCCATGGCAGCCTTCGACCCCTGGGACCCGGACTTCCTCGCCGACCCGTACCCCGCCTACGCCGAGCTCCGGTCCCGGGGCCGGGTGCGGTACTACGAGCCCACCGACCAGTGGCTGGTCCCGCACCACGCCGACGTCTCGGCGCTGCTGCGGGACCGGCGGCTGGGGCGGACGTACCAGCACCGGTTCAGCCACGAGGAGTTCGGGCGCACCGCACCGCCGCCGGAGCACGAGCCGTTCCACACGCTCAACGACCACGGCATGCTGGATCTCGAGCCCCCGGACCACACCCGCATCCGCCGCCTGGTGTCGAAGGCGTTCACCCCGCGCACGGTCGAGCGGCTCAAGCCGTACGTGGCGGGACTCGCGGGTGAGCTGGTCGACGGCCTGGTCGAGCGGGGCGGCGGCGATCTGCTCGCCGACGTCGCGGAACCGCTCCCCGTCGCCGTCATCGCCGAGATGCTGGGCATCCCGGAGGCGGACCGGGCCCCGCTGCGGCCCTGGTCGGCCGACATCTGCGGCATGTACGAGCTGAACCCCTCCGAGGACACGGCCGCCCGGGCCGTCAGGGCGTCGGTGGAGTTCTCCGACTACCTGCACGGGCTGATCGCCGCGCGGCGCGCGGAACCGGGCGAGGACCTGATCTCCGGGCTGATCGCCGCGCACGACGAGGGCGACCGGCTCACCGAGCAGGAGATGATCTCCACCGCCGTGCTGCTGCTCAACGCCGGCCACGAGGCGACCGTCAACGCCACGGTCAACGGCTGGTACGCCCTCTTCCGCAACCCCGCCCAGCTCGCCGCCCTGCGCGCCGACCACTCCCTGGTCCCCACGGCCGTCGAGGAGTTGATGCGCTACGACACCCCGCTCCAGCTCTTCGAGCGCTGGGTGCTGGACGAGATCGAGATCGACGGCACCACGATCCCGAGGGGCGCCGAGATCGCGATGCTCTTCGGCTCCGCCAACCACGACCCGGACGTGTTCGACCACCCCGGGGAACTCGACCTGACCCGACGCGACAACCCGCACATCTCCTTCAGCGCCGGCATCCACTACTGCATCGGCGCCCCGCTGGCCCGCATCGAGCTGGCGGCCTCGATGACGGCCCTGCTGGCGAAGGCCCCGACGCTGACCCTGGCGGCGGAGCCGAAGCGGAAGCCGAACTTCGTGATCCGGGGGTTGGAAGGCTTGAGTGTCCGCGTCGAGTGATCACCCGTTCGGCTGATCACTGACCGATTCCGACGGCCGATCACGAGTGACGGGTCAAGCTGGTGCTTGCCTGCGAAGGGAGGCACTATGACGGTTATGGCAGAGCGCACCTCGTCCCAGATGTCGGTGGACGTGTTCGATCGGATCGCTGAATTCGCCGAGCGCGTGGACGACGCCGTCAGGCTCGAATTCATCGACGGGCGGATCGGGGTCAAGAAGGTGACGAACGGCGACCACGGATCGATCATCATGTGGTTGATCCGCCAATGCATGCAGGCTCGGCCGGAGCTCGATCTCAATCCGACGCAGGGTCTGAAGGTGGAGGCATATCGCCGGGGCCGGGCCCGGCCCGATGCTGTCCTCGCACCCGTGGGGCACTTCGCGGGGCAGGGGGACTGGGCCGATACCCGTGGGGTGTTGATGGTCGTGGAGGTCACGTCGTACGACTCGGACACCCACAACCGGGACCGGGTGGAGAAACCCCGCGCCTACGCCGAGGCGGGTATCCCGGTCTACTTGCTCATCGACCGGGACAACCTGTCGGTCCTCGTGCACAGCAACCCGGACCCGGAGGACGGGTACCAGGACATCCACGTGGTGAAGCTCGGGGGCAAGGTCAGTCTCCCCGATCCCGTCGGTATCGCCCTCGGCACCGAGGAACTCAAGCAGTACGTCGACTGAAGGTCTGCTGTCAGGCGGTCACGTCCCGGCGTCGAAGTGCCGCCAGTCCGAGGGAGGCCGGCAGCGCAGCCGCCCCCAGCAGACTCAGCACCGGCCCCCACTCCATCCCCCCGCCCGGCAGCTTCGGCAGGTGGCCGAAGGGGGAGAGGTCCAGGACGATCCGGGGCGCGTTGAGGGCCGGGCCCACCCAGCCGATCAGCAGGACCGCCACCGCCACTCCCCAGGCCGTCGGGGCCAGTCGGGGCGCGACCCCGTACAGCAGCAGCGCCAGGGCGCCGATCACCCAGACCGCCGGCAGCTGCACCAGGCAGGCGCCGAGAACCGGGCCGACCTCCTTGCCGTAGCCGACCGCGAAGCCCAGTCCGGCCAGCAGCATGATCAGGGCCGATCCGCCGAGGGCGACCGTGAGGTGACCGGCCGCCCAGCGCAGCCGTCCCACCGGGGCGGCGAGCAGGGGTTCGGCGCGACCGGAGGTCTCCTCCGCGTGCAGCCGGAGCACGGACGACACCATGTACAGCGCCGCGACCAGGCCCAGCATGCCGGTCATCGAGGCCAGGAACGCGTCGGTGAGCGCGCCGTGCCCGCCCATCCGCTCGAAGATCTCCCGGGCGTTGTCGTTCTCCCCGACCAGGTCGGCCGCGTCCTGCGCCAGCCCGCCGAAGACGACGCCCGACACGAAGAAGCCGAGCGACCAGCCGAGCAGCCCGCCCCGCTGGAGCCGCCAGGCGAGCGCGGCGGCCGAGCCGAGGGCCCCGGTGGCCGGGCCCGGACGGGCCGGGAAGAAGCCCATCCCCAGGTCACGGCGGCCGGCCAGGACGTAGGCCACCCCGGCCTGCACCAGCACCGCGGCCGTGAAGAGCCCCAGTACCCACCAGCGTTCGCCGCCGAAGGGCCGGAGGTTCTCCAGCCAGCCCAGCGGCGACAGCCAGGTCAGCGGTGACGATCCGTCGCGGCTCGCCGAGTCGCCCGCCGCGCGCAGCACGAAGGCCGCGCCCAGTACCGCCGACGTGAGGCCACGGGCCGGCCGCGCGCTTTCCGTCAGCTGCGCCACGACCGCCGCCGTCGTGGCGAAGACCATGCCGACGGCGCCGAGGCCGAGCCCGAGGGACAGCGCTCCGGCACCGCCCTGCGGGGCAAGACCCACGGCGACGACCAGGGCCAGCACGGCGTTGGCGGCCCCCGCCGCCAGCAGCGCCGCCGTCAGCGCCGCCCGGCGGCCCACCGCGCCGGACGCCAGCAGTTCCGCCCGGCCGGTCTCCTCCTCCTCGCGGGTGTGGCGTACGACGACGAGCAGGCCGGTGACGGCCGCCAGGACACCGGCGTACACGCCGACCCGCCATGCGGTCAGACCGCCGAGCGAGGTGTCGTGGAGCGGGCCTATCAGTGCCCGGAAGGAGGCGTTGGTCTGCAACTGGCGGACCAGGTCGGTGCGTTCGGACTCCGTGCCGTACAGGGTCTTCAGCGTGTTCGGCATGGAGAGGACCATCAGCGCGTTCACCGCGATCCAGACCGGAGTGGTCACGCGGTCGCGGCGCAGCGCGAGGCGCAGGAGTGTGCCGGTGCCGCTGAGGGTCGTCATCGGGTGACCGCCTCGTCCGCGTAGTGGCGGAGGAAGAGTTCCTCCAGGGTCGGGGGCGTGGAGGTCAGGGAGCGGACGCCGGTCTGGGCCAACGAGCCCAGCACGGCGGTGAGTTGCTCGGTGTCCACCTGGAGGCGGACCCGGTGGCCCTGCACGTCGAGGCCGTGGACGCCGGGGAGGCGGGCCAGCCCGTTCGGCGGCCCGGCGAGTTCCGCGGTCACGCTGGTCCGGGTGAGATGACGCAGGTCGGTGAGTGAACCGGACTCGACCGTACGGCCGTTGCGGATGATGCTGACGCGGTCGCAGAGTTCCTCCACCTCGCTGAGGATGTGCGAGGAAAGCAGGACCGTGCGGCCCCGGTCGCGCTCCTCCTCGACGCAGCGCTGGAAGACCTCCTCCATCAGCGGGTCCAGGCCGGAGGTCGGCTCGTCCAGGATCAGCAGGTCCACGTCCGACGCGAACGCGGCGACCAGGGCGACCTTCTGCCGGTTGCCCTTGGAGTAGGTACGGCCCTTCTTCGTCGGGTCGAGCTCGAAACGGTCGAGCAGGTCGGCCCGGCGGCGGGCGTCGAGGCCGCCGCGCAGGCGGCCGTAGAGGTCGATGACCTCGCCGCCCGAGAGGTTGCGCCACAGGGTCACGTCCCCGGGGACGTAGGCGATCCGGCGGTGCACCGCCACGGCGTCCTTCCAGGGGTCGCGGCCGAGGATGCGGGCGGCGCCCGAGTCGGGCCGCAGCAGGCCGAGCAGGATCCGGATGGCGGTGGACTTCCCGGCGCCGTTGGGGCCGAGGAAGCCGTGCACCTCGCCGGCCTCGACGTCCAGGTCGAGGCCGGCCAGGGCCCGGGTGCGGCCGAAGGACTTGTGGAGCCCGGCGACCGTGATTGCCTTCGTCATGGTTCAGAACGTACGCTTCCTTCAGAAATTTGTGAAGTTAAGGAAGAACGGAAACCCCGGCTAGGCTGGTGACCATGACCACGGATGCGGCGGGACGCGATCAGGAGGCCGTCTCGAAGTTCGTCGAGAGCTTCGCGGCCCAGCTCGTCGAGGCCGGGATGCAGCGCATGCCGGCCCGGATCTTCGCGGCCCTGCTGTCGTCCGACCCGGGCACCATGACCTCGGCGGAACTGGGGGAGCAGCTGCAGGTCAGCCCGGCCGCGGTGTCCGGCGGAGTGCGGTACCTGGCCCAGCAGCACATGATCGCCCGCGAGCGCGAGCCGGGCTCCCGGCGGGAGCGGTACCGGGTGCACAGCGACCAGTGGTACGAGGCCCTGACCAGTCGGGAAGCCGTGATCAAGCGGTGGGAGGGGGCGCTGCGGGAGGGCGTGACCAGCCTCGGCGCGGACTCCCCGGCGGGCCGCCGGATGGCCGAGACGCTCGCGTTCTTCGAGTTCGTGGACGAGGAGATCGCCCGGATGATGGAGCGCTGGCGGGTCCACCGCGCGGAACGGTTCGGCACCGAGCAGCCCCGCTAGGGGCACGAGGAACTGCGGGCCCAGCCCACCACGAGCCCCGTCAGGGGCGCGGGGAACTGCGCGACCGGCCCACCACCGGGCCGCAGGTGCGTACGTACCCGCGGGAGCGTCGTGGCTGGGCGGCCCTGACCCGGTTACCACGAACCCCGTCAGGGGCGCGAGGGAGCCGCGTGACCGGTCCGTGGAGCCGGCGCTACGAACCGCCCGGCACCGTGAGGCCCCAGGCGTCCTCGACCACCCGCCAGGTCCGTCGCCGCACCGGTCCGGTCACGCCCACGTCGGCCCGGTACCGGAAGTCCGCGCCCGTCACCGTCACCGTCCGTCCGGTGGCCCGTACCGGCGTCGCCTCCGCGCCCACCGACGCCGGACGCACCTCCACCTCGGCCAGCCCGTCGAGGCCTCCCGGGGTCACGGAGATCCCCTCCACCGGCTGGTCCAGGTCCACCACCGTCTCCCCGTCGACCTCGACCCGCAGCCGCGTCGGCCCGGGGCGGGGCCCGGCCGGTGCCGGGCGGGCGGACAGGGACCGTACGAGCGTCTGGTAGGGCCGCAGCCACCCCCGCGCGGCGGCCGGCTCCCCGGCCTCCGCCACCGCCGCCAGCGGCGGGATGCGCAGCGCGCCCAGCACCACCCCGTCGCTGTCGTCGACCAGCAGGTCCATGCGCCGCTCCACGCCGTCCAGGACCGTCCGTGCCGCGGCCACCGCACCCGTGGGCACCCCCAGCGCGTGCGCGACGCCCAGCGCGCCGCCCACGGGGACCATGGACAGCACACATCCGGCCAGCTCGCGCTGCCGGTGCAGAAAGGTCACCGCACGGATCAGCGCGCCGTCGTCGCCCACCACCACCGGCCGTCGCGACCCCCTGCGAGCCAGTACCCGGGCGAATTCCTCGGGGCTCTCCGGCAGACACACCTTCGTGGTCGCACCCGCGCTGAGCACGTCTTTCGCGATCCGTACGGATTCGCCGTCCGTCTGCCGTGCCGCCGGATCGATGATCACCAGCAGCTGATCGGACGTCGCGAAAGTCGCCACCTCGGTCGTGCCTCGCTTCCTCGGGTAGCATCACTGTGCAAGAGCCCCTTGCGCTGTTGCGCCAGGGGCTTCGTCTATTCCGGGGCATCCGGTCCGACGGTTGTGCGGCCAACGACGGTCGCGGTGGTACGCGGCGACGAACCTTACGCGTACGCCCCTGACCTTGGACATGCCCCGCCCGGAAGGGGTGTACGCGCGTGCCCGCACTTGTGCTGCTCGGTGCTCAGTGGGGTGACGAAGGCAAGGGAAAGGCGACGGATCTGCTAGGCGGCTCCGTCGACTACGTGGTGCGATACCAGGGTGGCAACAACGCCGGCCACACGGTCGTCGTCGGCGACCAGAAGTATGCGCTCCACCTCCTTCCTTCCGGAATCCTCTCGCCTACTTGTGTTCCGGTCATCGGCAACGGCGTCGTCGTCGACCCGTCGGTCCTGCTCTCCGAGCTGAGCGGTCTGAACGAGCGTGGCGTCGACACGTCAAAGCTCATGATCAGCGGCAACGCGCACATCATCACGCCGTACAACGTGACCGTCGACAAGGTGACGGAACGCTTCCTCGGCAAGCGCAAGATCGGCACGACCGGCCGCGGCATCGGCCCCACCTACGCGGACAAGATCAACCGCGTCGGCATCCGGGTCCAGGACCTCTACGACGAGTCGATCCTGACCCAGAAGGTCGAGGCTGCCCTCGACGTCAAGAACCAGATGCTCACCAAGCTCTACAACCGGCGCGCGATCGCCGTGGAGCAGGTCGTCGAGGAGCTGCTGACCTACGCGGACAAGCTCGCCCCGTACGTCGCCGACACGGTCCTGATCCTCAACCAGGCCCTTGAGCAGGACAAGGTCGTCCTCTTCGAGGGCGGCCAGGGCACGCTCCTGGACATCGACCACGGCACGTACCCCTTCGTCACCTCGTCCAACCCGACGGCCGGCGGCGCCTGCACCGGCTCCGGCGTGGGCCCGACGAAGATCAGCCGGGTCATCGGCATCCTCAAGGCGTACACGACCCGCGTCGGCGCCGGTCCGTTCCCGACCGAGCTGTTCGACGAGGACGGCGAGGCGCTGCGCCGGATCGGCGGCGAGCGCGGTGTCACCACCGGCCGCGACCGCCGCTGCGGCTGGTTCGACGCGGTGATCGCCCGCTACGCGACCCGGGTGAACGGCCTGACCGACTTCTTCCTCACCAAGCTGGACGTCCTCACCGGCTGGGAGCAGATCCCGGTCTGCGTCGCCTACGAGATCGACGGCAAGCGCGTCGAGGAACTCCCGTACTCGCAGACCGACTTCCACCACGCGAAGCCGGTCTACGAGACGCTGCCCGGCTGGTCCGAGGACATCACCAAGGCCAAGTCCTTCTCGGACCTGCCGAAGAACGCCCAGAACTACGTCAAGGCGCTGGAGGAGATGTCCGGCGCCCCGATCTCCGCGATCGGCGTGGGCCCGGGCCGCAACGAGACGATCGAGATCAACTCGTTCCTGTAATGAGCCGCCTGGCAGCTCGACTTGGGCCGGTCTTGGGAATCCTTGACCGGCCCTTGGGCTGTCCGTGGTTACGCCGGTAACGGGTGAGGGTCAGCATCTACGCGGGTAGCCCGCCGCCTCCCGCACGCAACTCCCGTCCGTACCGCCCTTCCAGGAGCCCTGAATGCCCCTCAATCCCATGAACCGCCGTGAGTTCGTGCAGAAGTCGGCCGTCACCGGAGCGGCCGTGGCCGTCGCGGGAACCGTCGGAGCCGGCACCGCCGAGGCCGCCGAACGCGGCCACGGCCACGCCAAGCCCCCGAAGGCGCCCAAGACCTGGAGCTTCTCCATCCTGGGCACCACCGACCTGCACAGCCACGTCTTCAACTGGGACTACTACACCAACGCGGCTCCGGTGGACGCCAAGGGCAACACCTACGGCATCGCGCGCATCGCCACCCTGGTGAAGAACATCCGCAAGGAGCGGGGCGCGGACCGGGTGCTGCTGGTCGACGCCGGCGACATCATCCAGGGCACCTCGCTCGCCTCCTACTTCGCGAGCGTCGACCCGATCACCGGCAAGAACGGCAAGCGCGGCCCCAAGCACCCCATGGCCATCGCCATGAACGAGATGCGCTACGACGCGGCCGCCCTCGGCAACCACGAGTTCAACTACGGCATCGAGACCGTCCGCACCTTCGAGAAGCAGTGCGACTTCCCGCTGCTCGGCGCCAACGCGCTGGACGCCAGGACGATGCAGCCCGCCTTCCGGCCCTACACCGTCAAGCACATCAAGGTCCCGCACGGCCCGGACATCAAGGTCGGCATCCTCGGCCTCACCAACCCGGGCATCGCCCTGTGGGACAAGGACAACGTCTCCGGGAAGATGGCCTTCACCGGCCTGGTCGAGCAGGCGAAGAAGTACGTGCCCCGGCTGCGCGCCCTCGGCTGCGACGTCGTCTTCCTCACCGACCACTCGGGCCTGGACGGCTCCACCTCGTGGGGCGACGAACTCCCCTACGTGGAGAACGCGTCGAACCTGGTCGCCGAGCAGGTGCCCGGCATCGACGCGATCCTCGTCGGCCACACCCACGTCGACGTCCCGACGTACACCGTGAAGAACGCGGAGACCGGCGAGGACGTCCTGCTCTCCGAGCCGTACTGCTACGGCTACCGCCTCTCCCGCTTCGACTTCGAGCTGGAGCACGTGCGCGGCTCCTGGAAGGTCACCAGGAAGACCGCCACCACGCTGAACAGCAACACGGTCGCCGAGGACCCGCGGATCACCGAACTCCTCACCGCCGACCACGCGTTGGTGGTCAAGTACGTCAACACCGCGATCGGCACCTGCACCGAGACCATGTCGACGGCGGACGCCTGCTGGAAGGACGTGCCCGCCATCGACTTCATCCAGCAGGTCCAGATGGAGGGTGTGAAGGCGGGCCTGTCGGCGGCGGACGCCGCACTCCCGCTGATCTCGGTGGCCGCGCCCTTCAGCCGCACGGCCGTCATCCCGGCCGGGGACGTGACGATCCGCGACGTCGCGGGCCTGTACGTCTACGAGAACACCCTCTACGGCAAGAAGCTCACCGGCGCCCAGCTCAAGGACTACCTGGAGTACGCGGCGAAGTACTACCACCAGGTCCCGGTCGGCACCGCGGTCGACACCGCCACCCTCACCAACGCCAACAGCTTCTGGGACTACATGTACGACACCGCGGCCGGCGTCGACTACGAGATCGACATCGCGGCCGCCGAGGGCTCGCGCATCAAGAACCTCAGCTACGACGGCACCGCGGTCGCCGACGACCAGGTCTTCGTCGTGGCCGTCAACAACTACCGCGCCAACGGCGGCTCCGGCTATCCGCACATCGCCGAGGCGGAGATCGTCTACAGCACCCCCAACCAGGTCCGCGACCTGATGGTCGCCTACGCCACGGCGAAGGGCACCATCGACCCGTCGGCGTTCGCGGCCGCCAACTGGAAGCTCACGCAGGGCGGGACGCCGGTCTTCCCGTAGCCCGGCGGGAGCCGTTCGGAGGGGGCCGCCGCACCCGGCGGTCCGCTCCGCGCCCGCCGCCGCGTCACCGGGCCGTGCCGGCTGGTGCGCAGAGCCGCGTGGCGGTCCGGACGAGCCCGGCGACCGCCCGGGACCGGCTGTGGGGCGGCCAGGCGATCACGGTCGTGACCGGCGGGGCGTCCGGCACCGGCACGGCGGCCAGGTCCTCACGCAGCTGGGATCGGACCGACTCCGGCACCACACAGCAGGCCCGCCCCAGCGAGACCAGCTGGTACAGCTGGGCCTGGTCCCGGACCTCGGGACCGGGCCCGTCCGGGTACGAGCCGTCGCGGCCCCGCCAGCGCGCCAGTGGCAGGCCCGCCAGCTCGGTGACCTCGGTCAGCCGCACCTGGTCGCGGGCGGCGAGGGCGTGCCCGGCCGGCACCACCACGACCTGGCGCTCCGTCTGCAGCTCCTCGGTGTCGAAGCCCGCCGTGCCGTCGAACGGCAGGTGCAGCAGCGCCACATCGGCCCGGCCGTCGCGCAGCATGCGCTCCTGCTCGCCGACCCCGCACAGCAGCAGGTCGACGGCGACCGCGCCGGGTTCGGCGGCGTAGGCGTCGAGCAGCCTCGCCAGCAGTGCGCCGGACGCGCCCGCCTTCGTCGCGAGGACCACGCCGGCCCGGCCGCCCGCCGCGAGGGCCGCGCGCCGGGTGCGCTGCTCGGCGGCCTCGACGGCGTCCAGGGCCGCCCGCGCCTCCCGCAGCAGCACCGAACCGGCCTCGGTCAGGGCGACCTGACGGCTGGTGCGCTCCAGCAGCGCCGCCCCCAGCCGCCGTTCCAGCTGACGGATGGCCCGCGACAACGGCGGCTGCGCGATCCCGAGCCGCCGTGCCGCCCTCCCGAAGTGCAACTCCTCGGCGACGGCCACGAAGTACCGCAATTCGCGTGTCTCCACGCCCGCCATGCTACCGATCCGGGCCGGACCGATACCCGTGCGGTATCGGCGCACACCCGATCGGTGTTGGCCCGCCCGGCCCGGCCCGCGCCAGGATCGAGGACATGACCGAAGACATCACCGGGGACATGACCCGCCCCAGGACCGCGCTGGTGACCGGCGCGAACAAGGGCATCGGCTACGAGATCGCCGCCGGGCTGGGCGCTCTCGGCTGGAGCGTCGGCGTCGGCGCCCGGGACGAGGAGCGCCGGGAGGCCGCCGTCGCGAAGCTGCGGGCGGCCGGGGCCGACGCGTTCGGCGTGCCGCTGGACGTGACGGACGACGCGAGCGTGACCGCTGCGGCCGGTCTGGTCGAGGCCCGTGCGGGACGCCTCGACGCACTCGTCAACAACGCCGGCATCACCGGCGGCGCGCCGCAGGCACCCGCCACCGTCGACCTCGCGACGGTGCGGACCGTCGTGGAGACCAACGTCATCGGCGTCATCCGCGTCACCAACGCGATGCTGCCGCTGCTGCGCCGCGCGCCGTCGCCGCGGATCGTGAACGTCTCCAGCAGCGTCGGCTCCCTCACCCGGCAGTCCGCGCCCGGCGCCGAACTGGGACCGATCGCCGTCGCCTACGCGCCGTCCAAGACGTTCCTCAACGCCGTCACCGTCCAGTACGCCAGGGAACTCCGGGACACGGACATCCTGATCAACGCCGCGTGCCCCGGCTACTGCGCGACCGACCTCAACGCTTTCCAGGGCGTCCGCACCGCGCAGCAGGGCGCGGCCACCGCCATCCGCCTGGCGACCCTCCCCGACGGCGGCCCGACCGGCGGCTTCTTCGAGGACGACGGGGTGGTGCCCTGGTGACCCACTCGGCGACCCGGGCTCACGCCGGTTGAGTAGCCGTACTCAGGCGGGGGCGTCCGGACGGGAGTGAGATGGAGGCATGAGCTTCCCGCCGCCCTCGTACCCGCCGCCGTACGGCCCCGCGGTCCCGCCGGAGCGCACCCTGCCGGGCGGCCCCCTCGGAGTGCTCTTCGCCGTGGTGACCGGGCTGCTGCTCGCTCTCGCCGTGGCGGTCAACGGCCTGCTGTTCTTCGGGATGGCCTTCGCCGGTGACAGCTGCGGTACCTCGGCCGGAACCGCGCGGTTCTGCGACGACTCCGGTGTGTGGATGCTCGTCGCGATGTTCGGACCGTCGGTCGCGCTGGCCGCCGCGGCGGTCACGGTCGTCCTCGGGGTGGTGCGGTTCCGACGGCCGTGGACCGCCCTGGCCCTGGCCGTCCCGGTCTACGCGGCCGGGCCGGCGCTCGCCCTGTTCAGCGTGTTCGGTTAGCCGACACCGGAGTCACTCGGCCCCGGCCGCCCCGACGAACGCGGCCCAGGAGGCCGTGGACACGGCGATCTCCGGGCCGTCGGTCACCTTGGAGTCGCGGATGTGGACGGTGCGGGGGCGGGGGGATATTTCGAGGCACTGGCCACCGCTGCTGTCGCTGTACGAGGACTTGCGCCAGGTGTATGCGGTTTCGAGGCACTGCCCGCCGCTGTCGTCGCTATAGCTCGACTTGAACCATCTCAGGGTGCTGGTCATGTCCGGTCTTCTCCCGCCAATGTCCGGATGAGGCTGAGTGAGTCATCCGAACTCAGAGCCTGCGTTCGGATCTTGGCATACCGGTGGGTGAGTCGAGCGACCTTCGCTGGATCGCTGACCAGGAGGCTTTCCTCCTCGATCTCCAGGTAGACCACGTCGTGGTGCTCCTTGGTCTTCACCAGGACCATGTTCCCCGCAGCTCCGGCATGGCTGACCCGTAATCCCCGCTCCATCGGCAGCACTTGGACACTCACATTGTCCCTCTCCGCATCCCCCGCGAGCGAGCGCAATTGGTCCCGCAGTACCTCCCAGCTCCCGAACGGCCGTCGCAGTACCGACTCCTCCAGGATCAGCTCGATCATGGCCGTCGGTTCCGCCCGGTCGAACAGCGCGCGCCGGGCCACCCGTGCCTCGACCAGTTCCTCCACCTTCTCCTCCGGGAGCTTCGGGAAGCCGCCGCCGATCAGTGCCCGCGCGTACTCCGGTGTCTGGAACAGGCCGTCGACCACGAACGTCTGGTACGACGACAGCGACACCGCCTCCTGCTCCACCAGCGCGAAGTTCTAGAACTGCGCCGGATACTTGTCCAGCAGCACCAGCCCGCGCGCCTTCTCGAAGATGCCCAGGCCGCCGCCGATCGTCTCCTCCAGCTTGACGAGCATCTTGTCGCTGGGTGGCTGCACCCCCGTTTCCAGGGCGCTGATCGCTGACCCGGTGTAGCCGATCAGCTTCCCCAACTCCTCCTGCGTCAGATCCTTTTGTTCACGGAGTGCCTTGGTCATGGCGGCCACGAGTTGTGTCGTGCCGCTCGCCTCCGTCCGCGTCATGCGGTCACCCCCGGACTCAAACGAACTCAAACGGCCACAACCACCGGGCCCGGAATTCCCAGAGTTTTCGGCTCTTGACTCTGAGTTATGGCGACGGTAGCCCCACCTGCCCAGACTGGTCCCATGAACACGCAAAGTGACCCCTTAAACCTCGACTGGCTCCCCGCGTCCGGGATCCAACTCCGCAAGGCGGGAGTCCAGTTCGACGCCTTGCGGGTGGACGACGGGGAGTGGGGGCGACGCGTCGCCGATCTGCTCGCGCGGATGACCGGGGGTGATCCCGGGCCGGTGATCGAGGTCGCGAGCAGGCGGCGGTGTGTGTACTTCCTGGTGGCCGCCGGGAGCGCCGACCGGCACGTGCCCTGGCCGGCCGGGACCAGTCGGCTCGCCGCCGGGCCGGACCGGGTGTCGTACATCCCGGTGCCCGCGCTCGGCGGGACGACCTGGCCTTTGTTCTGGCGTTACGCGCCGACCGAGCCGGACCGTTTCGTTCATGCGCGATTGCTGCGCAGCGCGCTTCACTCCACGGAGTGAAATGTGTGAACTAAAGCCCAGGAAAAGGGTGTTCCGGCTTGCGTTCGCCACTTTGCGTGGCCCTAGAGTCGCGATCAACAGATTGCCCCCGCGGTGCGCCAACACCCGGGGGCTCGACACCGGGAGAGACGACTCCGGATGCGCGTTCATCGTACGGCGCCCCTGCGCGCCTTCGCAGCCCTCGCCGGCTTCCTGTGCCGGGAGTACCGCCTGTCCTGGGCGGCCGCGGGCGTACTGGCGTACCTCTTGAGCCTTCCGAACGGCTCGTGGATCACGGAGCGCATGCTCGCGGCGCGGCGCCGGGAAGGGTGCATGACGGTCGTCGCCTCCCTGCGTGAGCTGGAGGAACGGGGTCATCTGCGGCGGGTGGTGCGACGGGATCCGGTGACACGGCAGTACTCGACGACCTGCGAGGTGTCCGAGAGGCCGTGCGAATTCGGGCCACCCAGGGGTGAACCGCGGGAATTTCACCCGGCGGCCGCGTAGGAACCAGAGAAAGGGACGTCGATGACTGTCGCACTCGTACGCCCAGAGACGGTATACCGACAGTATACTCTGCTCATGGCTGACACCACGATCAAGGTCGACCCCGCTGTCCGTGACCGCCTCCAGGAGCTCGCCCGGGAACGCGGAATGAGCATGCGGGACCTCGTGGCGGAGCTGGCCGGGGCCACACCCACCAAGGAAGAGCAGCGCAAGCGGTACGAGGAGACGAGGGCGTACGTCGAGGAGCACTTCCTCGGCCGGCCCTACACGGAAGAGGACGAGAAGGCCGGCGAGAAGCTGTGGGCGGACATCGAGTCGGGGCGCATCGGGGAGGCCCAGTGACAGGGGAGGAGCGGTACCCGCTCCCGCGTGCCGTCATCTTCGACGACACGGCGGCCCTCGCGCTCGGGGCCGGGAACAGCATGGCTTCGCGTCTGGTCGTCGAGGCCGAGAAGGACCCCGCGCTGCGGGTCTACATCCCGGCGGTGAGCCTGGCTGCCGCCGAGCGGGAGCGGGCCGGTGTCGCCGAGCACGTCGGAGCGCTGCCGTCCGTCAACATCGAAGCGCTCGACTTCGCGGCGGCCACTGCCGTGGGCAAGCGCCTGCGCGCTGAGAAGGGCACGGCGCAGGACGGCAAGGACGAGCCCGACTGGAGCGGCGCCCATGTGCTGCACCTCGCCCTGCCGACCGTCGAATGGCCACGCGGCCGTGCCGTGCTGACCAGGACCCCGATGCGCTACCGGGGCACCGGCATCCGCACGATCCGCATCGTCGAGCAGAACTGACCTACCTCGACCCCCTCTGCCTCAGCTGAACACGATCATCGAGCCCTGCGCCAGGCTCCGCGTCGCGGCCGCGTGCAGGCCGAGCCAGACGTGGCGTTCCCGGGCGAAGGGGCTCGGGTCGTAGGGGGCCGCGACCGCCGGTTCCTCCAGGTCGGTGGGGGCCGCGGGGGCCTGTGGGGCGGCCGGGGGGTTCGCCGGGTCGATGCCGATCGACGGGGCGACGTACTCCAGCTCGCGCAGCAGGGCGTGCGACGAGCCCAGCGGGCCGCCGCCGGCGAGCAGCTCGTCGCTGGAGAGCGGGTTCGGGAAGTCGACCGGGACGTACGCGCCCGCGTGGTCGTAGTGCCAGACCAGGTGCGACTGCTGGGCCGTGGACTCGAACATCTCCAGGAGCTGCTCGTAGTCGCCGCCCAGGTCGTCCACGGGGGAGACGGGCAGGCCGCAGACCTGGAGGAGGTAGGCGCGGCGCAGGAAGTGCAGCGCGTCGTAGTCGAAGCCGGCCACGGGCGCGACCTCGCCGGACAGTCCCGGCATGTACTGGTACACCGGCACCGGCGGCAGCCCGGCCTCGGCGAGCACCTTGTTGTATTGCGCGAGTTCCTCGGCGAACGGGTTGTCGGGGGTGTGGCACAACACGTCGACGAGCGGTACCAGCCAGAGGTCACAGGCCAAAGAGGGCTCCTCATTCAGGGCGTTCACAGCACGTGCTCAGCTAGGTGGTCAGGGAAGGGTAATCCGTGCGGCGCGGGTCAGCTCCCCTCGTGCAGGTCCCATACCCAGACCCCACCGGTCCACTTACCGGGTTTTCCGGTCAGCTCCTGGACCGCCTGCCGGAGCTTCTCGTCGTTGGGCTGCGGGGCGACCACCAGGACGCCCGCCTTCCAGTACGCGAAGTCCTTCGCCGCCTGCGCCCGCCAGTTCTTGCCGATCACCGGCACCTTGCCGCTGTAGCGGACGTCCCGCAGCATGTTCGAGGTGAATCGCGGGACGGCACCGTAGATTCCGATGCGATCGTCGCCGTAGGGGCCGTTGAAGTACCCGCCGGGGATCTTGAAGCCGAGGTCGGCCGCCGTCTGCCAGTGCAGCGCCTCCGCGGACCCGGGATCCGGGAGCGGGAGGGGGACCAGGGACTCGCCCCTGCCCACGTACGACTTCCACATCCCGCTCGTGACGAACTCCGGTACCGGCGTCCGCGGTACGGACTTGAGGGGGGCGGGGACGACCGGGAGCAGCGCGAGCGCGATGGCGAGCAGACCGAAGTACTGGGTGCCGACACGACGGGCGCCCAGCACCCTCTCCAGGGCGAGCGCGAGGAGCACGCCGAGCGCGGGGGCGCAGATCATCGCGACCCGGCCCTCGATCACCGACTCGAAGAGCGGCAGCTTCCGCACCAGCGCCCAGGGCCCCGAGTACACGGTGTCCGTCAGCGGGATCCGGATCTTCGGGCCGAGGGAGAGCACCGCCGCGGCCGCCGAGGTGAACGCCAGCGCCTTGACCAGCGGCCGCGACCACAGCCGGACCGTGATCGCGAAGGCGAGCAGGACCAGTGGCCAGCCGTAGAAGGCGTTCTGTTCGGTGGGGTTGAGGGACAGCTCGTTGGCGCGGGCCGCGTCCCCGAAGAGCATGGAGCGCTCGGAGAAGGCGAGCAGCGACAGCGGGCTGTTTCCGGCGTTGTCGCCGTGCAGGACGCTGTGGTAGCTCTGCGGTCCGCTGAACTGCCAGTACAGGGGGTAGGCCACGAGCGGCAGGCAGACCGCGCCCGCGATCAGCAGGCCCTTGCCCAGCGGGCGCCAGGAGTCCTTCGCCACCTGCGGTCGTACGGCCGCGTAGGCGACGGCGAACAGGGTCATGCCGAGCGCCGCCAGCAGGAACGGCTCCTCGCCCAGGAAGACCTGGTAGGCCGCCATCAGGCCGAGCACGATCCCGTCCCGCCGGACGCGGGTGCCCGCGGCCAGCCGCAGGGCCCGGTCGATGATCAGCGGGACCATGAACAGGATCACGAAGTTGGGGTGCGCGTTGGCATGGCTGACCATCGGCGGCGCGAAGGCCGCGAGGGCGGCGCCGAGGAAGGCCGCGCCCCGGTGCCGTGTCACCCGCTTCACGATCAGCCAGTACCAGGCGGCGGCGGTCGAGGCCAGGCCCAGCGCCATGCAGACGGAGAGCGAGACGGCGGGCCCGGCGAGCAGGGTGAGCGGGGCGAAGGGGACGGAGGCGCCCAGCATGACCGTGTTGGCCATCAGGTTGACGCCGTCGGGGAAGTTCTGGAGGTCGGAGAAGAACGGGTTGCGCAGGTGCGCGAGGTTGTCCGCGGTCACCGCGAAGAACCACTCCCACTGGTTCTGGTCCTGGAGGGAGTCGACCAGGTAGCGGTGGCCCGGGTCGAAGAAGCGGCCCGAGTAGAGGGCGACCGACAGGACCAGGAAGAGCACCGGGACCAGCAGGTCGGCCGGGCGCAGCCGGCGCAGCCGCAGGCGGGCCAGGTCCGCGAGGACTCTCGGGTAGGCCATCGGGCCGACCTTCGAGCCGGGCTGGTGGCTCCAGCGCACCGGCACCTCGGCGATGGAACCGCCGTCCCGGTGCAGATGCTGGAGGACCTCGACGTCGATGCCCCAGCCGTCGAGGCGGGAGTCGGCGAAGGCCTCCCGGGCCCGGTCGCCCTCGAACAGTTTGAAACCGCACTGGGTGTCCTTGATGCCGGGCACCGCGGTGGCCCGTATCAGCAGGTTCCCGGCGCGGCCGAGCAGCTCGCGCAGCCGGTGCTGGTGGTCGGATATCTCCGCGCCGGGCACCGCGCGCGAGCCGATCGCCGCCGCGTTGCCCTCGCTGAGCGCCTTGTCCAGCTGGTCCAGTTCCTCGATCGGGGCGGCGAGGTCGGCGTCGGTGACCAGCACCCGGCGGCCGGTGCTGGCGGCCACCCCGAGGCGCAGGGCGTTGCCCTTGCCCCGGTTGCGGTCGGCGGCGACCAGCCGGACGTGCGGCCGCCCCAGGGCGGCGACCTCGCGCGTTCCGTCGGTGGAACCGTCGTCGGAGACGATCACTTCCCAGGTGCCGAAGCGGTTCTCGTTGTCGGCGAGGTAGCGGGTGACGGCGTCGAGCGTCGGGCCGAGCCGTTCCTCCTCGTTGTACGCGGGGATGACCACCGACAGGTCGACGGTCTCCGGGGGCGCGGTCATCCGTTCTCCGACAGACGCTCGATGAGGGCGAGGGAGTGTGCGTTGTACTCGGCGACGATCCCGCGCGCGGTCTCGATGTCCCGCCGGGACAGCGCGTCGACCAGTTCGGTGTGGCGGCACCACAGGTACCCGCGCAGATCGGGGAGCCGGCGCAGCTGCCGTACCGCGCACACCCAGGACTGCACGCGCAGCCGGTGCAGGAAGTCGGCGAGGTAGGGGTTGCCGAACAGGGTGGACAGCTCGCGCCAGAAGCGCAGGTCGTAGCCGATCAGCACGGTGAGGTCGCCGGCGGTCGCGGCCCGCTGCGCCTCCTCGCCGCGCCGGCGCACCGCGGCCAGGGCGGCCGCGGCGCGCGGTTCGGCGGCGTCCTTGAAGGTGGGGTGGCGGCCGCCGGCCAGGGCGTGGAACATGCCGTCCACGACCAGGCTGCGGGCGTCGATCATGTTCCGGTAGTCGGTGAGGGAGTACTCGGGGACCCGGAAGCCGCGGTGCTGGTCGGCGTCGAGGACGCCCTGCGCGGAGAGGTCGACCAGGGCCTCGCGGACCGGGGTGGCGGACACCCCGTACTGGTCGGCGATCTCCTTGACCGTGAACTCCCGGCCCGGCTGGAGGCGCCCGGCGAGCACCTCGTCACGGAGTGCGTCCGCGATCTGCTGGCGCAGCGTACTGCGGGTCACAGCGCCGTTGCCCGGCATCGTCGGGTGCCTCTCCTCACGCGTTCAGGTGACGTGCTCGCCTACGTGTACATCTACGAGCACGCCACCTTACGCGTTCGGGTTCCATGAACGCCCGTTCAGGTGAGCGGGCGGCCCGCCCGCCCGCACCCTCACCCGCACCCGGGACCGGCGCCCCTAGACCGTGTACTCGTCGGCCACGCTCAGCGCCGCGTCCAGCGCCGCGAAGCCCTCCTTCAGCTCCGCCTCACCGACGTTGCACGGCGGTACGACGTGCGTCCGGTTCATGTTCACGAACGGCCACAGACCGTGCTGCTTGGCGGCGGCGGCGAACGCGGCCATCGGGGCGTTCGCCTCCCCGGCCGCGTTGTAGGGGACCAGCGGTTCCCGGGTCGCCCGGTCCCGCACCAGCTCCAGTGCCCAGAACATGCCGGTGCCGCGTACCTCGCCCACGCTGGGGTGCCGCTCGGCCAGCGCGGCCAGGGCGGGTCCCACGACGTCCGCGCCGAGCCGCTTCGCGTTCTCGACGACGCCTTCCTCCGCCATCACGCCGATGGTGGCGACGGCCGCCGCGCAGGCCAGCGGGTGCCCGGAGTAGGTCAGGCCGCCCGGGTAGGGCCGCCGGGCGAAGGTCTCCGCGATCCGCCCGCTGATGGCGACACCGCCGAGCGGCACGTACCCGCTGTTCACGCCCTTGGCGAAGGTCATCAGGTCGGGCACGACCCCGAACAGGTCGGCGGCGAACCACTCGCCCGTGCGCCCGAACCCGCTCATGACCTCGTCCAGGACGAAGACGATCCCGTGCCGGTCGCAGATCTCGCGGACGCCCGCCAGGTACCCGGCCGGCGGAACCATGATCCCGGCGGTTCCGGGCACGGTCTCCAGGACGATCGCGGCGACCGTGCCCGGCCCCTCGAACGCGATCGTGGTCTCCAGGTGCTCCAGCGCCCGCGCGGTCTCCTGCTCCTCGGTCTCCGCGTAGAAACGCGTGCGGTACAGGAAGGGCGCCCAGAAGTGCACGACCCCGGCCGCGGCACCGTCGGAGGGCCAGCGGCGCGGGTCGCCGGTGATGTTGACCGCCTGCTGCGTGCCGCCGTGGTACGAGCGGTAGGCGGACAGCACCTTCGGGCGGCCGGTGTGCAGCCGGGCCATCCGCACGGCGTGCTCGATCGCGTCCGCGCCCCCGTTGGTGAAGAAGATCTTGTCCAGGTCGCCGGGGGTCCGCTCGGCGATCAGCCGGGCCGCCTCCGACCGGGCCTCCACGGCGAAGGCGGGCGCGAAGGTGGTCATCCTCGCGGCCTGCTCCTGGATCGCCGCGACGACCTTCGGGTGCTGGTAGCCGATGTTGGTGAAGACGAGCCCGCTGGTGAAGTCCAGGTAGCGCCTGCCGTCGTAGTCCCAGAAGTACGACCCTTCCGCGCCGGCCACGGCGAGCGGGTCGATGAGGTCCTGCGCGGACCAGGAGTGGAAGACATGCGCGCGGTCGGCCGCCTTGACGTCGGCTCCGGCCTGGGGATTGGGCTGAGGGGTCATGGCGCCGAGCCTAGGAGTGCCCGGCACGGACGCGATATCGGCGACCTGTTCCATGGTCAGGTGGATTCCGCGACAGTTTGTCCACAGCCCGTGGATATACCGGAGCGACCGGCACCTGTTACGGAACCGTAGACAGGGCGGGGCCCGGTCGGTGGAGTGGCCGGAATATTCTCGGCTGGATCACAAGTGTGGAGAAGGGGCGGATCTGCGATGGAGAAGCTGGGGCCCGGGGATCCGCAGCACATCGGGAGGTACCGGCTGCTGGCACGGCTGGGCGCGGGCGGCATGGGGCATGTGTATCTCGCCCGGTCGGAGCGCGGCCGTACCGTCGCGGTGAAGCTGGTGCGGGCGGAACTCGCCGCACAGGAGGACTTCCGGGCCCGCTTCCGGCAGGAGGTGCGCAACGCCCAGCGGGTCGGCGGGTTCTGGACCGCGCCCGTCCTCGACGCCGACACCGAGGCCGCCGTGCCCTGGGTGGCCACCGGCTATGTCGCCGGGCCGAGCCTGCAGCGGGTCGTCGAGCACGACCACGGGCCGCTGCCGGAGCGGTCGGTGCGGATCCTCGCCGCCGGGCTGGCGCACGCGCTCACCAACATCCACGCGGCCGGGATCGTCCACCGCGATCTCAAGCCGTCCAACGTGATGCTCACGATAGAGGGACCCAGGGTCATCGACTTCGGGATCGCGCGGGCGATGGAGACCCTCCCCGGCGAGGGAATCACCCGCACCGGTTCGCTCGTCGGCTCACCCGGCTTCATGGCGCCCGAGCAGGTGCGCGGCGACCGGATCACCCCCGCCTCCGACATCTTCAGCCTCGGCTCGGTGCTCGCCTACGCGGCCACCGGACAGCTTCCCTTCGGCTCGACCGAGGGCGGCGAGCACGCGCAGATGTTCCGCATCGCCCAGGAGGACCCCGACCTGTCCGGGCTTCCGGAGGGCATCGCCGACGTGGTCCGCGACTGCCTCCGCAAGGACCCGGCGACCCGCCCCTCCCTGGACGCGATCCTGGCCAGGACGGGAGCGGTCGACACGGTCGAGGAGGGCCGGTCCAGGGACCCCTGGCTGCCCGGGTCGCTGGTGGCCCAGCTGGGCCGGCACGCGGTGGAGCTGCTGGAGGTGGAGGACCCGACGGTGTACGGGGCCGTGGTGGGGACTTCCCCCGGCGGGCCGGCCGACCGGTGGGCGCAGGGGCCGGCCGGGCCGGGGGACCGCGGTGGTGCCGGCGCCGCGGCGACGGGGACGGCGGCGGCCGGGGCGCACCAGCCGGCCACCGGAGCGGCCTCCCCCGAACACGCACCGGCCCACCCGGCGTACGGCTACCCGAACCAGCCCCACCAGCACCCGCAGCCCTACAACCCCTACTCCAATCCCTACGGCACCCCCGACCCGACGGCCGGCGTCCCCGAGCCGGTCCAGCCGCTGTACACGCCCCCGCCGCCCTCGCTCTACGACCCCGCGCCCGACGACGAACCGCGCCGGACCCGCCGTTCCACCGCGGTCCTCGTCGCCGTCGCGGTGATCGTGATGCTGGCCGCCGGCGGTTCCGTGTACGGGCTCATGAACAGCGGCGGTGACGACGACAAGGCGGGCGGCGCCGCCACGCCCGCCCCCTCGGCGCCCGCCCGGACCACCGCCGGAGAACCGGCGCCCACCGCGTCGTCGTCCTCCTCGGCCCCGGCGACCGGTTCCGTGCCCACCGGTTTCCTCGGCACCTGGGTCACGTCGATAGACAACTCCACCGGCCACAACACCCGCGAACTGACCATCCGCCAGGGTGCCGTGGGCGACCCGGTCCTCACGCTGGTCGCCGACGGACCCGGCTACCACTGCGAGTTCGACGCCGACCTCGCCGAGAAGCCGGGCGCCGGGGGTCCGCTGGAGATCGGACCCTCCACGGTCACCACGGGCGAGCCCCGTTCGTCGTGCAGCGCCGGAGAGGCCACCGAGGTGACCCTGCTGCCGGACGGCGGCCTGAAGCGGGTCCGCAAGGACGGCGAGGAGAGCCTCACCTACAGCAAGCAGTGAACTCCCGCGTCTCCTGGGGTAGTTGAACGCTCGGCGAACATTGGATCGCGCGTCCGAATTGTCCCCGCACGGGCCATGCCCGCCCCTTACGGTGACGGCGTCATTCGACTCCGGGGAGTGGCGGGGGCACCCACATGGAGTGGCTGAGCGCGGAGAACATCGTCGCCGTCGGCACCGCGGCGGCGGGCATCGTGGCGTCGGCGGCCATCTTCTGGTTCGAGCGGCGCGTCCCGCGCCGCAAACGCATCGGCTACCGCGTCCAGATGGACAACCCGATCGGCGACGACCTCCGGTCGGGGCGGATCGGCAGACGCCTGGGCCTCTTCGACGAGGCCCCGGACATGGCCGACGCCACCCTCGTCCTGCTGCGCATCGAGAACGACGGTTCCCAGGGCATCGGCCGCGACGACTACACCAGTCCCGAACTGCACGGCCTCACCGCCGTGTTCAGCGACCGGACGATCCGCGGCGTGTCGGTCACCCAGCCGACCGACAGCGACCACCTGATGCCGCACTTCACGCCGGAGCGCGGCTTCGGCTACTCCGGCAACTCCCTGCGCATCCCGCGCGTCCCGCTCAACCACGGCGAGCACTTCAAGCTGCTCGTGCTGCTGTCCGGCGGTGACATCGGCCGGGAGATCAGGCTCATCGGCGGCATTCACGACGGCGAGGTGCACCCCAACCGCAGCGCCACCCCCGACGACGCGACCCCGCTGTTCAGCCGCGCCTCCCGGCTGATCACCACCATGCTGACGCTCAGCGTCGTCACCCTGGCCGCGATCGTCGTGGTCCGCGACGACAGCCCGCCGCCGATCGGCTGCGCGAAGGGCTCGCTGCGGGTCTACGGCTCGACGGCGTTCGCGCCGGTGATCACGGACGCGGCGCGGAAGTACGAGAAGGACTGCGAGGGGGCGTCGATCCGCGTCGACGCGCACGGTTCGACCGCCGGGATCAGGGACCTGGACAGCGCGGGAGCCGGCTGGAAGAAGGGGGGCTCGCCGCCGGACCTGGCACTCTCGGACGGCCCCAAGCCACCCGACATGCCCGAACTGCGCGAGAACCGGGTCGCCCTGGTGGTCTTCGCCCTGGTCGTGAACGACGACGTGCCGCTGACGAACCTGTCCACGGCCGACGTCCGCCGGCTGTACCGGGGCGAGATCACCGACTGGAAGCAACTGGGCGGGCCCGACCTGCCGGTCCACCTGGTCAGCCGGGACGCCAACTCCGGTACCCGGCAGGTCTTCCAGCGGCGGGTGCTGAAGCGCGGCGAGATCGCCAACTCCTCCGTCGACTGCGTGCACAAGGACGACCCGACGGCGAAGGCGATCCGCTGCGAACTGGACTCGACCGATCAGGTGCTGGACGAGGTGGCCCGGCTGAAGGGGGCGGTCGGCTACGCCGAGCTCAACGTGGCGGCCGGGGCCAAGGGCCTGCACACCCTCGCCGTCGACCACCACGCCCCGTCCGTGGAGGCGATCGAGGGCGGTCTCAGCCCGTACCCGTACCGGGAGATCGAGTACGCGTACACCTACGGCCGGCCCGCGGCCGACACGCTGGCGTCGAGCTTCCTGTCGTACGTCGTCAAGGGCAACGGCGAGGACGTGATCCGCACCCACGGGCATGTGCCCTGCTACACCCCGGTGGGGATGGAACTGTGCCGGTGAGGCCCCGCCGCGGGCGGGCCGCGCCGGTTCAGCCGAGGCTGACCCAGGTGCCCAGGGCGGCCGAGCGGGTCATCGCGTCCAGGGCGGCCGCGCTGTGCACGGCGTCCGCCAGGGTCGGGCCGTGGGCGACGCCCTCGGCCACGGAACGCAGGAAGTTGCCGGCCTCGACGACCTTGAGGTCGTCGTAGCCCATGGCGTTGGCCGCGCCGGGCTGGAACGCGCCGTACTCGCCGTGCCCGGGTCCGACGAAGACCGTGGCCACGGGCTGGTCCTGGTAGGAGGTGCCGCGGCTGACGCCGAGCTCGCCCATCCGCCGGTAGTCCCAGAAGACGGCGCCCCGGGTGCCGTGCACCTCGAAGCCGTAGTTGTTCTGCTCGCCGACGGAGACCCGGGAGGCCTCCAGCACGCCCCGGGCGCCGGACGCGAAGCGCAGCAGGCAGTTGACGTAGTCCTCGTTCTCGACCGGGCCGAGATCACCGCCGGTGGCCAGGGTGTGGCCCGCGGTGGCGCCGGCGGGGCGGGCGCGCTCCGGGATGAAGACGGCGGTGTCCGCGGCGAGCGCGGTGATGTCACCGAGCAGGAAGCGGGCCAGGTCGACGCCGTGCGAGGCGAGGTCGCCGAGGACCCCGGAGCCGCCGCGGGCCCGCTCGTAGCGCCAGGTCAGGGCCCCGTCCGGGTGGGCCGCGTAGTCGCTGAGGAGCCGGATGCGGACATGCGTGACGGTGCCCAGCTCACCGGAGGCGACGAGGTCACGGGCGTACGCGACGGCGGGCGCGTTGCGGTAGTTGAAGCCGACCGTGCCCTGGACACCGGCCTTCGCGACCGCGTCGGCCACCGCGCCGGCGTCCCCGGCCGTCAGCCCGACCGGCTTCTCGATCCAGATGTGCTTGCCGGCCTCGGCCATGGCGACGCCGATCTCCCGGTGCAGGAAGTTCGGCGCGGTGATGCTGACGGCGTGCACCCGCGGGTCGGTGACGACCTCGCGCCAGTCGCGGGTGGTGGACGCGAAACCGAACCGCGCGGCGGCCTCCTCGGCCCGGCCGGGCACCTCCTCGGCGACGGTCACCAGCTCGGGACGGACCGGCAGTTCCGGGAAGTGGTGGGTGACCCGGTGGTAGGCCTGGGTGTGCACCCGCCCCATCCAGCCGAACCCGACGACGGCGACACCGAGCCTGCGCACCATGTGGCTGCCCCTCTTCGGACCGTTCCGCGGACTGTCCGCTCACGCTGTCCGCCCACGATGCTGGGCCGCTTCCGGTGATGTCAAGACATTAGGGCGTCGTGACAATCCCGCTCATCGGGGCTCCGGCGGGCGCTGCCGCGGCATGTTCGGGCGGGTGCCGTTGGTGCCCGGGGGCATCGGGAACCGGCCGTTCAGATGTCCCGCGTCCGCACGCGGTCCCGCCGGCACGGTCGCCTGCATGCCGAGCGGTGCCGGACCGGTCCGGAACTCCACCATCCAGTCGGCGGTCTCCGTGCGGACCAGCTCGGTCACGTCCTCCGAGAACCGGCGCAGCACCGCCAGGCACCGCTCGGCCGCCTCGCTCGCCGTGCCCTCCGCCGGTCCCAGCACCTCCCGCACGCTCTCCGACGCCCAGTCGAACTGGAGCACCTGGAGCCGCCGCTGCACGGCCTGCGCGGTCGCCATGTCCCTTATCCAGCCGGAGGTGACCCCGAAGAACCGGTCGATGCCGACACAGGCCACCGCCATCAGCAGCGCGAGATATCCCCAGGGCGCGACCCCGCCGACCACCCCGGTGAGGTCGAGCAGCGGCAGCGCCGCGCCCAGCACCGCGCCCACGGCCGCTCCGCACCGCAGCGCCCGCGCCCCCCGGCGCTTCCACACCCGGTCGGACAGGTACCACTCGGCGGTCCCCAGCGCCCCGCGCTCCACCCACCGGTACAGCTCGTCGAGCCGCTCGGCCGGTTCGCCCCAGTCCCCGAGCGGGAACGGCCGTCCCGTCAGATCCCCCGGCCGCAGTCCGGCCGCGCCCTCGCCGCGCCCTTCCTGCGGCGGTCCCTCGGGCTGCATCTCCGGCTGGCCCACCCGGCACTCCCTACTGATCACAACCGGTCACGTTCCGTGACATCGGACCGTCATGGTGCACGTGACATGGGTGCTGACGACGGGAACCCTTCCTACCGCCCAATGGGTGGCGAAGGCCTTGCTTTCGTTTCTTTTCCGCTCGGAAGTGGGCCTTGATCAGGTATAGGGCCGTCAGGATTCTCACTCGAAAGAGTGGCGGGGCGATGGCCGCGCCGAGCACGTAGGCTCATCCACAGCAGAGCAGGAACGGCAAGACGCCGAGCAGGACCGCAGGACGGCAAGACCGCAGGACGGCAAGACGGCAAGACGGCAAGACACAAGACACGGACGCGGACCCAGGAGCTGATCGTGATCCCCGGTGGTGGCCAGCCCAACATGCAGCAGCTGCTCCAGCAGGCCCAGAAGATGCAGGAGGACCTGGCACGGGCCCAGGAGGAGCTGGCGAACACGGAGGTCGACGGACAGTCGGGCGGCGGCCTGGTGACGGCCACCGTGACCGGCGCCGGCGAACTGCGCGCGCTGAAGATCGACCCGAAGGCGGTCGACCCGGACGACACCGAGACCCTCGCCGACCTGGTCGTCGCGGCCGTCCAGGCGGCCAACGCGAACGCGCAGGCACTCCAGCAGCAGAAGCTCGGCCCGCTGGCGCAGGGCCTGGGCGGCGGCAGCGGCATCCCCGGTCTGCCGTTCTGATCACGCCGTTCTGATGTTCGTCGCCCACGCGACACCCGCACCGCCTTCCTAGGACAGGCGGCAGCCAACTACGGTACGTACCGAAAGACTCGCAGGAAGGGCATTCCGTTGTACGAAGGCGTGGTCCAGGACCTCATCGACGAGCTGGGGCGGCTGCCCGGCGTCGGTCCGAAGAGCGCGCAGCGGATCGCCTTCCACATCCTGCAGGCCGAGCCGACGGATGTACGGCGGCTCGCGCAGGCCCTCCTGGAGGTCAAGGCGAAGGTCCGGTTCTGCGCGACCTGCGGCAACGTGGCGCAGGAGGAACTGTGCAACATCTGCCGCGACCCGCGCCGCGACGCGTCGGTGATCTGCGTGGTCGAGGAACCCAAGGACGTGGTCGCCATCGAGCGCACCCGTGAGTTCCGCGGCCGCTACCACGTGCTCGGCGGCGCGATCAGCCCGATCGAGGGCGTCGGCCCCGACGACCTGCGGATCAGGGAGCTGCTCGCCCGGCTCGCCGACGGCGCGGTCACCGAACTCATCCTGGCCACGGACCCGAACCTGGAGGGCGAGGCCACCGCCACCTACCTCGCCCGCATGATCAAACCCATGGGCCTGAAGGTCACCCGCCTGGCCAGCGGCCTCCCGGTGGGCGGCGACCTGGAATACGCGGACGAGGTCACCCTCGGCCGCGCCTTCGAGGGGAGACGACTCCTAGATGTCTGACGCCACACTGCACGCGACCGCCCAGGACCCCGACGACTTCGCGGTCCAGATCGCCGACCAGGTCGAGAGCTTCCTGGTGGCCGTCACGGAGGTGGCCAAGGGCGACGAACCGGACTCGGCGGTGCCCTTCCTCCTCCTGGAGGTCTCCCAGCTGCTGCTGGCGGGCGGCCGTCTCGGCGCGCACGAGGACATCGTCCCCGACGAGCGCTACGAGCCGGACCTGGGCCCCGAGCCGGACGTCGACGAGCTGCGCGAGAACTTCGCCCGGCTGCTGGAGCCCATCGACGTCTACTCCGAGGTCTTCGACCCGTACGAGCCGCGCCGGGCGCCCGTGCCGGCCCGGATCTCGGACGACCTGGCCGACGTCATCACCGACCTCAGGCACGGCATGGCCCACTACCGGGCCGGCCGCACCACGGAGGCGCTGTGGTGGTGGCAGTTCTCCTACTTCTCCAACTGGGGCCCGACGGCCTCCGCGACCCTGCGCGCCCTCCAGTCCGTCCTCATCCACGTCCGCCTCAACCAGCCCCTGGCCGAGCTGGACGGCCTGGACACCGACCAGGCGACGATGGGTGACGAGACCCTGGAGTTCGAGGCGGGCCAGGTCATGCAGGAGGAGATCGGCGGACAGCTGGGCCTGCGGACCAAGTGAGCCGGTGCCCCGGCCCCCGGGGCACCGGACCGGTCCCGGCCCCGGCGCTCTCCTCGCCGCCGTCGCTGCGAGCCACGTCGCTGTGAGCCACCGCACTTTCCTGCGTGGTGCGCCGTGAGCTGGGCATGTTCCGTCCCGGAAGCGAGCGGCGGGAACCCCCGCCAGGACGTCTCACCATGCGGGAGCACGCTGGTGGAATCCGGCCGCTCGTTAAACTGAGCCGACACAGACGAACCGAGCGAGGAGCGCACGTGGGCCTTGTCGTGCAGAAGTACGGAGGTTCCTCCGTTGCCGATGCCGAGGGCATCAAGCGCGTCGCCAAGCGGATCGTGGAAGCGAAGAAGAACGGCAACCAGGTGGTTGTCGTCGTTTCCGCGATGGGCGACACGACGGACGAGCTGATCGACCTGGCCGAGCAGGTGTCCCCGATGCCCGCCGGCCGGGAGTTCGACATGCTGCTGACCGCCGGAGAGCGCATCTCCATGGCCCTGCTGGCCATGGCGATCAAGAACCTGGGCCACGAGGCCCAGTCGTTCACCGGCAGCCAGGCAGGCGTCATCACCGACTCGGTGCACAACAAAGCCCGGATCATCGACGTCACGCCGGGGCGCATCAGGACGGCGCTGGACGAGGGCAACATCGCCATCGTCGCCGGGTTCCAGGGCGTCAGCGCGGACAAGAAGGACATCACCACGCTGGGGCGCGGCGGGTCCGACACCACGGCCGTGGCGCTGGCCGCCGCGCTCGACGCCGAGGTCTGCGAGATCTACACCGACGTCGACGGTGTGTTCACCGCCGACCCGCGCGTGGTGAAGAAGGCGCGGAAGATCGACTGGATCTCCTTCGAGGACATGCTGGAGCTCGCCGCCTCCGGTTCCAAGGTGCTGCTCCACCGCTGTGTGGAGTACGCGCGCCGCTACAACATCCCGATCCACGTCCGGTCCAGCTTCAGCGGACTGCAGGGCACGTGGGTCAGCAGTCAGCCGATTGGGGACCAGAAGGTGGAGCAGGCCATCATCTCCGGTGTCGCGCACGACACCTCCGAGGCCAAGATCACGGTCGTCGGTGTGCCGGACAAGCCGGGTGAGGCCGCAGCCATCTTCCGGACCATCGCCGACGCCCAGGTCAACATCGACATGGTCGTGCAGAACGTGTCCGCCGCCGCCACCGGTCTGACGGACATCTCCTTCACCCTGCCGAAGACCGAGGGCCGCAAGGCCATCGACGCCCTGGAGCGCAACCGGCCGGGCATCGGCTTCGACTCGCTGCGCTACGACGACCAGATCGGCAAGATCTCGCTGGTCGGCGCGGGCATGAAGACCAACCCGGGGGTCACGGCCTCCTTCTTCGAGGCGCTCAGCGACGCCGGGGTCAACATCGAGCTGATCTCGACCTCCGAGATCCGCATCTCGGTCGTCACCCGTGCCGACGACGTGCCGGAGGCCGTGCGCGCCGTGCACACCGCCTTCGGGCTCGACTCCGACAGCGACGAGGCCGTGGTCTACGGAGGCACCGGCCGATGACCGCCAAGCCGACGCTCGCGGTCGTGGGGGCGACCGGGGCCGTCGGCACGGTCATGCTCCAGATCCTGTCCCAGCGGGCGGACGTCTGGGGCGAGATCCGTCTGATCGCCTCCCCGCGCTCGGCCGGCCGCAAGCTGACCGTGCGCGGGGCGGAGGCGGAGGTCGTCGCCCTGTCGGAGGAGGCCTTCGACGGGGTCGACGTGGCGATGTTCGACGTGCCCGACGAGGTGTCCGCGCGCTGGGCGCCGGTCGCCGCGGCCAAGGGCGTCGTCGTGGTGGACAACTCCGGCGCCTTCCGGATGGACCCGGACGTGCCGCTGGTGGTCCCCGAGGTCAACGCGCACTGCGCCCGCGGCAGGCCGCGCGGGATCATCGCCAACCCCAACTGCACCACCCTGTCGATGATCGTCGCGCTGGGCGCGCTGCACGCCGAGTTCGGGCTGCGCGAGCTGGTGGTCTCGTCGTACCAGGCGGTGAGCGGGGCCGGGCGGGCCGGCGTGGAGACGCTGCGGGCCCAGCTGTCGATGGTCGCCGGCACCGAGCTGGGCACCAAGCCGGGTGACGTGCGGCGGGCCGTCGGGGACAGCACCGGGCCGTTCCCCGAGCCGGTCGCGCTGAACGTCGTGCCGTGGGCCGGGTCGCTGCGCGAGGACGGCTGGTCCTCGGAGGAGATGAAGGTGCGGGACGAGTCCCGCAAGATCCTCGGACTCCCGAAGCTGCCGGTCGCGGTCACCTGTGTCCGGGTCCCGGTGGTCACCACGCACTCCCTGACCGTGCACGCCCGCTTCCAGGGCGAGGTCACGGTCGACGGGGCCCGCGAGATCCTGGACACCGCACCGGGAGTCGTCCTCTTCGACAACCCGGCCGCCGGCGAGTTCCCCACCCCGGCCGACGTGGTGGGCACCGATCCGACCTGGGTGGGGCGGGTGCGGCGGGCGCTCGACGACCCGACCGCGCTGGAACTCTTCGTCTGCGGGGACAACCTTCGCAAAGGTGCCGCTCTGAACACCGCGCAGATCGCCGAGCTGGTAGCGGCGGAACTGACTGGCCGTTCAGGGGCGGCGGAGTTCGCGTGAACAGCCGGTGACCACGGGAAACGTCGTTTCTGGGAGCGGGCCCACCAGAGCCGTCCGGATCGGAAATGTGGCCATGAGCATGGTCCAAACCACTTGAACCGCAGACCCTTGGCGTTCGAAGATTTCCCTCTCTGCGCCCCGCAACCACGCGGGTGCCGGGGAGCGTCTTTGCGATCGCCCTCTCATGGGGCGCTCACGCGACCGGCCGGCCGGCCGTGGGGACGCATGATCCTGGCGTGGGGACGCCGTGATCAGGGCGTGGGGACGCCCGTTCAAATGGGACACGAGGGAAGAGCGGGACGCATGACGGCATCTGAGGCACCGTCGGGTCTGCTGCCGGACGCGCGAAGAACGGCCCCGGCCGCGTGCGCCGGCCGCCCCGGCACGCCCGGCGCGACCCCGTCCGGCGGGAGTCACACGAAAGTGATGCCCGGCACGTACAACCCCGACGGGGGCACGCGTGTCCAACTGTCGTGGCAGAGGTACTCGAACTCAGTGCGCCCCCCGGCGCGACGGCCTTGCGGCCGCCCCGCGCGGGCCTGCGCCCCCGCATGCCCGGCGCGGCCGGCGGCATGCCGGTGATCGCGCCCATGCCCGCAGCGCGGCCCACCCGCATACCCAGCCAGCGCGACGGCGCCGAGGAGACGGTGGCGGCCGGCACCACCGTCGACCACCTCACCGAGACCTACCGGGCGCACTACCGTTCGCTGCTCGGCCTCGCCGCGCTCCTCCTCGACGACACCGCGTCCTGCGAGGACGTCGTCCAGGAGGCGTTCATCCGGGTCCACTCGGCCCGCAAACGCGTCCGTGACCCGGAGAAGACCCTGGCCTACCTCCGCCAGACGGTCGTGAACCTCTCCCGCTCAGCGCTGCGCCGCCGCATCATCGGCCTCAAGCTCCTCTCCAAGCCGATGCCCGACATGGCGAGCGCCGAGGAGGGCGCCTACGACCAGCTGGAGCGGCGTGACCTGATCAAGGCGATGAAGGGCCTGCAGCGCCGCCAGCGCGAGGTCCTCGTGCTGCGGTACTTCGCCGACATGACCGAGGCGCAGGTCGCCGAGACGCTCGGCATCTCGCTGGGCTCGGTGAAGGCGTACGGATCGCGTGGCATCGCGGCACTGCGGGTGGCGATGGAGTCGGCGGCATGACGGACAGTCCCCAGGGAGGCGACTCACATGATCGCCACGAGCCGTACGCTTGGCACGAGCCGACACCGGACGGTGCGTCACACACCGGTCGCGGGTCGCACGGCTCCCACCGTTCGGCGGAGCCGGACGGTTCGGGGGAACAGGCCCGGGACCACGAGCAAGAGCACACGCAATCGCACGCTGGGAACGGAACTGTGAACCACGGCCCCGACGACAAGAGCCCCGAGCAGCTCGGAGCGGGCTTCGGCGGGCTCGGCTCCGACCACGACGGGCTCGGCGCCGACGAACTGGCCCTGCGCCGCATGCTGCACTCCGCGGTCGACGACCTCGCACCGAGCGACGGCGTCCTCGACCACCTGCGCCGCGCGGTCCCGGCCCGCCGGGCACGCAAGCGCCAGGCGGCCATCGGCATGGCGGCCGCCGCCCTGTTCATCGGCACCGCGGTCCCCGCCCTGGTGCACGTCTCCAACTCCGGCGGCATCGACCCCAACACCTCCAACGTCGGCCAGGCCTCCCAGGCCCAGGGCGGCTCGGCCGGCGGCAAGAACCCCGACGGCGGTTCCAGCACCGCGGGCGGCAGCAGCGGCCAGGCCACCGGCCAGCACTCCGGCGGCACCAAGGACAGCGACAAGGGCGAGAGCACCGGCGCCGTGGGCGGCACCAAGGTCGTCCCCTCGGCCAGCGCCGACACCAAGGCCCCGGTCTGCACCGCGGACCAGCTCGGCACCCCGACCGCCACCGTCGACGCCCCCGACTCGACGGGTGTCGTCTACGGCACCTTCCGGATCGTGAACGTCTCGACGACCAGCTGCACCGTCGGCGGCCCCGGCAGCGTGGGCCTGCTCGCGCAGGGCGCGGCCGACGCCACCCAGCTCAGCGCCGTCCGGCACACCTCGGGCGACGCGGCGGCCGGGCTCCCCGACCCGTCCACCGAGCTCACCGGCCTGGTGCTGGCCCCCGGCGCGGCCTACGACGAGAAGTTCGGCTTCGTCCCCCTGGCGACCTGCCCGACCGACGGCTCCCCCAGCGGCGGCACCGGCGACACCGGCGGCCCCACGGCCTCCCCGAGCCCGTCCAGCACCAGCAGCACCGGTACGACCACGACCGGGTCGGAGGGCGTCACCACCCAGCTGCTCACCGAGGACGGCACGGCCGACGGCGGCGTCGCGGTCTCGTACACCCCCGAGGCCGGGTCCCCGAGCGGCTCCGCGACGGTGACGAACGCCTGCTCCGGGACGGTCTACTGGACCGGGGTCCTGCCGGCGGTGTGACCGGCGGCAGCGGCGGTCCGGGGGGCGGGTTCCGGCCGGAACAGCGACTTCCCCGCGGCCGTTCCGCCGGCGCTGTTAGCGTGCGCCGATGGAAGATCTTGGATCCGTGACCTGGCCGCCCGAACCGATCAGGACCGAGCGGCTCGTCCTGCGTGAGCCGGAACCCCGGGACCGCGCCGTCTTCGTCGAGCTGCTCGCCTCGCCCGAGGTGCACACCTACCTGGGCGGCCCCCGTCCGCGCGACGAACTCGAACGCGAGCTGCCCCGGGTGCCCCAGCGGGCACCCGGGAGCTTCGTCGTCGAACTCGACGGGGCGATGATCGGCCAGATCCTGCTTCGGAGGGCGACGGGCCACCGTCGCCCGGCCGCCGCGGGGAAGGCCGATCTCGGCTACCTGTTCCTGCCGCGGGCGTGGGGCTCCGGATACGCCACCGAGGCGTGCACGGCGGCGCTCGGCTGGCTGGACGGCGAATTCCCGGGCGAGCCGGTGGTGCTCACCACCCAGAGCGCCAACGCCGGCTCGATGCGGCTCGCGGCGAAACTGGGGTTCACCGAGGTGGAGCGGTTCGTGGCCTGGGGCGCCGAGCAGTGGCTCGGCATGCGGGCCCCGGCCCGGCCCTCCGCCTGATCCGGCGGCACCGGCCGGCGCTCCGCCTGCGTCGGCCGTGCGCCGGTGCCCGTGTCAGACGACGGTCGGCTGCCGGTCCGGGCTCTCCTCGTCCGGTACCAGGCCGAGCGCCGCGTCCCGGGCGAACTCCACCTCGCGGCGCAGCAGCCGGAACCACATGAACACCGTGAACCCCGCGAAGACGAACCACTCACCGGTGTAGCCGAGGTTCTGGAACGCCTTCAGGTCGAGCCCGGAGTTGTCCGGCGCGGTCGCCGGTACGGCGGTCATCCCCGAGTCGGCCCTGTCCAGCGTGATCCACGCGTCGTACACCTGGTAGGGCACCAGGTTCACCAGCGAGGCCGCGCTGATCGCCGCCGTCTGCCCGGACGGCAGCCCGCCCTGGGTGCTGACGCCGTTGTCCCCGGGGGTCTCGGAGGCCTGCAGCGCGCCGGTGACGGTGACCTCGCCGGCCGGCGGTGCGGGCGCCTTCGCCGCGTCGGCCCGTCCGGGCAGCCAGCCGCGGACCACGGGCAGGGCCCGGCCGGAGTCGGTGCGCAGCAGGGCCAGGACGTAGAAGCCGTTCTTGCCGTCGAGCTGCCGGTCCGGCACCAGCAGCTGCTTGGCGTAACGGCCGCTGACGGTGGCCCGCTTGCCGGAGGTCGACTGGTCCACGGGGAGCAGGTCGGCCAGCGGCCGGGCCGCTTCCGTCCGCGCGTCGACGACCTGCTTGTCGGCGCTGCGGTGCGCCTCGACCCGCGACTCGAAGCGGCTCAGCTGCCAGGACCCCATGAAGACGCAGAACGGGATGGCGAGCAGCACGAAGACGTTGATGCCCCACCAGCGGGATGTCAGCAGGAAGCGGTACACACCGTCCACGGTACGGGGCGGACCGCGTCGGGCCGGGATTGGGGTCGGCCCGTCCGGGCGGCCGCTCGCAAAGTTGTCCACAGGCTGAGGACGCCCGCCAGCGCGTTGCGGGCGGGTGCGGGCACTATGGGGCCATGACTGCGGCCATGAGTGAGAGCGACATGCCGGACTGGGAGAAGCGCTTCCGCGCCCCTCGGGTCTCCCTGCCGGACTGGGCGGAGGACGCCCCCGACCGTTCCCTGTTCGTGTCGAACGCGACGGGGACGTATGAGCTGTACGCCTGGGACCGCGCGAGCGGAGAGCAGCGCCAGGCGACGAACCGGCCGAACGGCACGACGGACGGGCTGCTCTCCCCGGACGGCGCGTGGATCTGGTGGTTCGACGACAAGGACGGCGACGAGTTCGGCGTCTGGCGCCGCCAGCCGTTCGGCGGCGGCGCGGACGAGGAGGCGACACCGGGCCTGGCGCCTTCCTACCCCTCGGGCCTGGCGCTGGGCCGGGACGGCAGCACGGCGGTCGTCGGCCGCTCCACCGACGACGAGGGCACGACGATCTACCTGGTCACCGCGGGGGAGCGGCCGCGGGAGATCTACCGCCACCACGAGTCGGCGGGGGTCGGCGACCTCTCCCACGACGGCTCGCTGATCGCCATCGAGCACACCGAGCACGGCGACGCGATGCACTCCGCGCTGCGCGTGGTCCGGCCGGACGGAGCGCCGGTCGCCGAGCTGGACGACACCAGGGGCGGCACCGAGGAACTGGGCCTGGAGGTACTGGGATTCGCCCCGGTCGAGGGTGACTCGCGGCTGCTCATCGGCCATCAGCGCCGCGGCCGCTGGGAGCCGCTGGTGTGGGACGTGGTGACCGGCGAGCAGACGGACCTGACCCTGGACCTGCCGGGCGACGTGAGCGCGGAGTGGTTCCCGGACGGCAGCGCCCTGCTGATCGTCCACAGCCACGAGGCCCGCAGCGGACTGTTCCGCTACGACCTGGCGACGCGCGCGCTGACCGTGGTCCCGACCCCGGCCGGATCGGTCTCCGGCGCGACGGCCCGCCCCGACGGGAGCGTCGAGTACCTGTGGTCCTCCGCCGCCGAGCCGCCGGTGGTCCGGTCGACGACGGGCGAGGTGGTCCTGGACCCGCCGGGCATGAAGTGCCCGCCGTCCGTCCCGGTCTCCGACGCGTGGGTGGAGGGCCCCGGCGGCCGCATCCACGCGCTGATCCAGAAGCCGGCGGGCGCGGAGGGTCCGTTGCCGACCGTCTTCGACCTGCACGGCGGCCCGACCTGGCACGACAGCGACAGCTTCGCGGCCGGCCCCGCCGCCTGGGTGGACCACGGTTACGCGGTGGTCCGCATCAACTACCGGGGCTCCACGGGCTACGGCCGGGCCTGGACGGACGCCCTGAAGCACCGGGTGGGCCTGATCGAGCTGGAGGACGTGGCGGCGGTGCGGGACTGGGCGGTCGAGTCGGGCCTGGCGGACCCCGACCGCCTGGTTCTGACCGGCGGCTCCTGGGGCGGCTACCTCACCCTGCTCGGCCTGGGCACCCAGCCGGAGTCCTGGGCGGTGGGCATCGCCGTCGTCCCGGTCGCCGACTACGTGACCGCGTACCACGACGAGATGGAGTCACTGAAGGCGATGGACCGCACGCTGCTGGGAGGCACGCCGGAGGAGGTTCCGGACCGCTTCGCCGCCAGCTCGCCGCTGACCTACGTCGACGACGTGAAGGCCCCGGTCTACATCTCGGCGGGCGTCAACGACCCCCGCTGCCCCATCCGCCAGATCGACAACTACGTCGCCCGCCTGGCCGCCCGCTCCGCCGCGCACGAGCTCTACCGCTACGACGCGGGCCACGGCTCCCTGGTGGTCGACGAGCGCATCAAGCAACTGCGACTGGAGATGGAGTTCGCGGAGAGCCACCTCACGCCCGCGGTGACGGCGCCGACGGAGTGAGCCGAGGACACGGGCCCGCGTGACCGCACGGCCACCGCACCGTCCCGCGCCCCGCAAGGGGCGCGGGGAACGGCGCGAACGGCGCGAACGGCCACGACGTACCCGCACGGAGTCCCACCGCCGCGACCCGCCCCCATTCCTCGCCTCTCGCCTCTCGCCTCTCAACCGAGTGAGCGGGGCGGGTCGGCGGGCGGCACCCGGCCGGACAGTTCCGCCAGTCCCCGGCGGGTGACGGCGACCACCACGCGGTCGCCGTCCCGCAGGACGTGGTCAGCGGCGACCTCGGCCTGTCCCTCCAGCGCCAGCACCCGCCACGCCCCCGCCCGGAACGCCCCCCGCACGGTGCGTCCCTCCAGCTGCGGATGCCCGGCCACATCCACCGCCGCCACCAGCAGCACCTTGCGCTCCACCGGAATCGCCCCGAGGATCTGCCGCCCCAGCATCGCCCCCGCGAAGGACGGCGCCGCCAGATAGGACACGCTCCGGCTGCGGGTGACCGCACGCGGATGCGCCGCCCGAAGCGTCCGGTACACGGCCGTCGCGAAGTCGTCGTCGTACAGCCGCAGCACCGCCTTCAGGTCGGGCCGCACCGCCCGCGCGTAGAGCACCGCCTCCAGGTTCGTGGTGTCCGCGCTGGTGACCGCGAGCAGCGCCTGCGCCCGGTGGATCTTGGCGGCCTCCAGGACTCCCTCCTGGGTGACGTCCCCGAGCACCACCGGCACCCGCAGCCGCCGGGCCACGGCCAGTCCGCGCGCCTCCGGGTCGGACTCGACGCACACCACGGGCACCTGCAGTTCACGCAGCCGCGTCAGCACCCGGGTACCGATCTTGCCGAGCCCCAGCAGCACCACGTGCCCGCTCAGTCCCCGCGGCGGCTTGCGCAGCGCGGTCGCCGTCCGGAAGGTGCCGAGCGCCTCCAGGACCGCCGCCAGCAGCACCGGCAGCAACAGCAACCCCATGAGTCCTGAGAGAAGTTGAAGGATCTGACGCCCCAGCGACTGCCCGATCGCGGGATCGTCGATGGCGAACAGGTCGAGGAGCGTGTAGTAGAAGGCCCGTACCGGATGGATGCCCGTCACCACCGACAGCGCGACCGCGAGCGCGACCACACACCCCACGACGCCGGCCAGCGACCAGCGCAGCCGCCGCGAGAACAGCGAGGCGATCAGCGGGACGACCTCGGCGCCCACCCCGTCCCGGCGCCGCTCCTGCGCCGCCGCCACGGAGGACGACACCTGCTCCAGCACCATCACGCCCCGCCCGCCGGCGGCCCGGACCTCCGCGTCGTCGGGCAGCAGCCGCGGCCCCTGTTCACCGTTGCCCTCGACCGGTGCGGGACCGTTGTTGTTCGCCGAGAAAAGCGCCAGTGTGCACAGGCCCCGGTCGATGTCCGGCCCGGTGAGGGCGCCCGGCGGCAGGTCCACCGCGCGCAGCACCAGCCCCTCCGTCTGGATCACCTTGCCGCTCCCGGCCAGCGCGGTGGCGGCCAGCGCGGGTGCCGCCGTGTCGGCGTCGGAGAGCACGGTCGTGGACGTGTCGGCCGCCCCGCCGTCCGTGGCTCCGACGGCCAGCACGGCCGCCTGGTCGAGGAGTTCCTCGATGTGCGCGCCCAGCCGCCGGTTGTAGAGGCGCAGCACCAGCCGCAGCCGGGGGTTCAGCCGGCGGGCGGTGAGAGCGGCCCGGATGTTGGTCTCGTCGTCGTCGTACACCAACGCGAGCGCGGCGGCCCGCTCCACGCCCGCCTCGGCGAGCACGGCCTCGGAGGCTTCCACGGCCTCCAGCACCCGCTCCCCGCGCGGCCCTTCACCAGCGGCCGGACCGCTGCCGGCGCCCGCGCCGCCGGTGACGTTGCCGTTGGCCCGGCCCACGGCGGCGCTGACCACCCGGTCCAGGAGCGCGGCCGAGGCGGCCCGGGCCCGGCCGACGACCGGCGGCCTGGCGATCCGCACGTTCGGTGGTACGACGAGGGTGACCTGTTCGCCGTACACCACGCGCAACTCGGCCGCCAGCCGGTGCGCGAGACCGTCGTCGCCGCAGACCACCATGTGGTCCGGGGCGCCACCACCCTGATACGGAACGCTCGCCACAAGGGAAAAGACTGCCTCAACGGGACGCATGGTTCCAGCAACGAAGTGAACAGCCGCCCCTGACCGCCCGTAGGGAAGGGCAGGGGGCACAATCCCCGGATCTGACCGAAGTGCCGGAGGTATCGGACCCGTGGCCATCACCGAGAAAGCCGCCCCGCCCGGCGAGGTGCCCGGGGACGGGACCCCCGGCCCCGACGGCACCGGCACCCCGCCCGGTCAGGAGGGCTGGCACCTCAGTTCCCCTCTCGCCCTGACCCTGCTGCTCCTCCTGGTGGTGGTGTTCCAGGGCCCGGTACGCGGTGCGCTGTCCACGCCGGTGATGCAGAGCTGGATGACGGTGTTCGTGGCGGTCGTCGTGCAGGCGCTCCCCTTCCTCGTCCTCGGTGTGCTCCTCTCGGCGGCGATCGCGGTCTTCGTGCCCCCGTCCTTCTTCGCCCGCGCCCTGCCCGGCCACCCCGCCCTGGCGGTCCCGGTCGCGGGCCTGGCCGGGGTGATCCTTCCCGGCTGCGAGTGCGCGTCGGTGCCGGTGGCCGGTGCCCTGGTCCGCCGGGGCGTCACCCCGGCCGCGGCCATCGCCTTCCTGCTCTCCGCCCCCGCCATCAACCCGATCGTGCTGACCGCGACGGCGGTGGCGTTCCCGCGCGATCCCGAGATGGTCGTGGGCCGGTTCGCCGGCAGCCTGCTGGTGGCGTGCGCGATGGGCTGGCTGTGGCAGCGCCTGGGCCGTACCGACTGGCTGCGGCTGCCGGCGCACGCCCACCACCAGGGCGAGACCAGGGGGGAGGCGTTCTGGTCCTCGGTCCGGCACGACACCATGCAGGCGGGCGGCTTCCTGGTACTCGGCGCGATGGCCGCGGCGACGCTGAAGGCGGTGGCCCCGGCCGACTGGCTTCGGACGGCCGCCGCCGACCCGCTGATCGCGATCCTCGCCCTGTCGGTCCTGGCCGTGCTCCTGTCCATCTGCTCGGAGGCGGACGCGTTCGTGGCGGCATCCCTCACCCAGTTCTCGCTCACCGCGAAACTGGCCTTCCTGATCGTGGGCCCGATGATCGACCTCAAGCTGTTCGCGATGCAGGCGGGCACCTTCGGTCGCGGCTTCGCGCTGCGCTTCGCGCCGGCGACCTTCGTGGCGGCGATCGCCGGCGCGGTCCTGACCGGGGCGGTACTGCTGTGAACCGGCAGGCCCAGGCGGCGGTGATGTTCCTGGTCGGAGCGGCCCTGCTGCACGCGGGCGGCACCGACCTCTACCTGCGCTATGTGAAGGCGGGTCTGCGACCACTGGTGCTGGCGGCCGGCGCCGTCCTGATCGTCTCCGCGCTGGCGACCGCGTGGTACGAGTGGAAGCGCGCCCGCGCCCGGAAGGAGTCCACGGCTACGGCTACGGCCACGCCACGGACCGAGACGCACCCGGTGACGCACTCGGAAACGCATCCGGAGACGCTCCCCGAGGCGCACGCCCACTCGGAGGCGCATGTCCATCAGGAACCCCGCATCTCCTGGCTGTTGGTCCTCCCCCTCCTCGCCCTGATCCTCGTGGCCCCGCCCGCGCTCGGCTCCTACAGCGCGTTGCGCACCGGGACGGCCCTGCAACAGCCCTACGGCTACCTGAAGTTGCCCAAGTCCGACCCGATGCCGCTCAACCTGGTCGACTACGCGGGCCGCGCGGTGTACGACCACGGCCGCTCGCTCGCCGGCCGCCAGGTCCGGACAGCCGGGTTCGTGGCCGTCGACTCGTCGGGCACCCCGTATCTCGTCCGCATGGCCCTCAACTGCTGTGCGGCGGACGCCCAACCGGTCAAGGTGGGCCTGACCGGCAAGATCCCCCCGGTTCTCCAGCCGGACGCCTGGCTCCAGGTGACGGGCACCTACACCACGAAGCAGACCCGCGACCCGGTGAACGACGGCCCGATCCCGTTCCTCCAGGTCACCGAGGCCAAGCCGATCCCGACCCCGGCCGACCCGTACGACGAGACCTGGAACAACTGACGGGCCGGATCGGTGCGTCGACCGGTCGCCCGCCGGGCCACCGGCTCAGCCGGCCGCGCGCGTTTCTTCCGTGTGCCGGTCATTTCCCGCCCGCGCTGTTTCCCACAGGCGCTGTCTCCTGGTCCGTCGCGCCGGCCTGCGCGGGTACGCGGGCGACGGTGTCCGCGGGCTCGGACCGGCGGGTGAGGCGGCGGGCCAGAGGTTCGGTGTAGCGGGCGGTGAGAGGGCCGACGACGACGAGGATCAGGACGTACGCCGTGGCCAGCGGGCCCAGGGAGGGCTCGATGCCGGAGGTGACGGCGAGACCCGCGATGACGATGGAGAACTCGCCGCGGGCGACCAGCGTGCCGCCGGCCCGCCAGCGGCCCCTGACGGAGATTCCGGCGCGCCTCGCCGCCCAGTACCCGGTGGCGACCTTCGTCAGCGCGGTCACCACCGCCAGGGCGAGCGCGGGCAGCAGCACCGGAGGAATGCTCGCCGGGTCGGTGTGCAGGCCGAAGAAGACGAAGAAGACGGCCGCGAACAGGTCACGCAGCGGCGCGAGCAGATGATGCGCGCCCTCCGCCACCTCGCCGGAGAGCGCGATGCCGACGAGGAACGCGCCGACGGCGGCGGACACCTGGAGCTGCTGCGCGATCCCGGCGACCAGCAGCGTCAGACCCAGCACCACCAGCAGCAGCTTCTCCGAGTCGTCGCTGGAGACGAACCGCGAGATGTGGCGGCCGTAGCGCACCGCCACCACCAGCACCAGCCCCGCCACCCCGAGGGCGATCGCCAGGGTGAGGCTGCCGGCGGCCAGGCCGGCACCGGCGAGCAGCGCGGTGACGATCGGCAGGTAGACCGCCATGGACAGGTCCTCGAGGACCAGGATGCTCAGGATCACCGGGGTCTCCCGGTTGCCGAGGCGTCCCAGGTCGCCGAGGACCTTGGCGATGACCCCGGACGACGAGATCCAGGTGACACCGGCCAGCACCACGGCCGCCACCGGGCCCCAGCCCAGCAACAGGGCCATGGCCGCGCCGGGCAGCGCGTTGAGCGCGGCGTCGACCAGGCCCGCCGGGTACTGGGTCTTGAGGTTGGAGACGAGATCGCTGGCCGTGTACTCCAGGCCGAGCATCAGCAGCAGCAGGACGACACCGATCTCGGCGCCGATCGCGACGAACTCCTCGCTGGTGCCGAGCGGATAGATCCCGCCCTCGCCGAAGGCGAGCCCGGCCAGCAGGTAGAGGGGGATGGGCGAGAACCGGAAGCGTCCGGCGAGCCGGCCGAGCAGGCCCAGGCCGAGGATGATCGCCCCGAACTCGATCAGGAAGACGGCGGAGTCGTGCACGGCGGCCTCACTCCCGCCCGAGTATGGAGGCGGCCGCGTCGACGCCCTCGCGGGTGCCGATCACGATGAGGGTGTCCCCGCCGGCGAGCCGGAAGTCCGGTGCGGGGGAGGGGACCGCCTCGGCGCGGCGCAGCACGGCCACGATCGACACCCCCGTCTCGGTGCGCATCCGGGTCTCGCCGAGCAGCCTGCCGTTCCAGTACGACGTGGCGCCCAGCTCGATCCGCTCGGCCACCAGGCCCAGATCGGTGGTGGAGAGCAGGTTCGGGCTGTGGTGCGTCGGCATCAGCGCGTCGATGAGCGCGTCCGCCTCACCCGAGGACAGCCGCACCGACAGGGCGCAGGCGTCGGGGTCGTCCTGGTGGTAGGCGCTCACGATCCGCGAACCGTCCCGGTGCGCGACCACGGAGAGCCTGCGCTGCTCCCGTGTGGTGAGGTCGTAACGTACGCCGATTCCCGGCAACGGCGTCCTGCTCAGGCGTGGAGCCCCCAAGGCTGTCTCCCCTGTCTCGTCCGTACTCGTTCCGCTGTCTCTTTGCGATTTCTTTACGACAGCCTAACCGGCCTTTGGGCGGGGAGGTCGGCGCTTCCGCGGCAGGGGAGGCCGCGGGAGAGGGCAAAGAGGGGCGGAAGGGGGCAGAGGGGGGTCAGGAGAGGCGTCAGCGCGGGTACGGGTCGTGACAGTCCAGGGCCGGCTCGTACAGGACGTGCCAGGTGCGGCCCTCGATCACGCCGCTCTCCGGGAGGCCGTGGCAGACCTGGATCCACTCGATCTTCTTCAGCATGAGGTCGCCGTAGACCCCGCTGGTCGCCAGTTTCGGCGGCTGGCCGCTCCAGGCGTTGCTGAGGCACTGGGCCTGCCTGACCGCCGCGCCGCTGTTGCCGTACGTGAGCGTGGGCCGGTAGTCCGACGACACGTAGGAGCAGGAGTGGTCGGTGGCGGCCGCCGCGGTGTGCGGTACGCCCAGGCCCAGTGCGGCGGCCGCGCTCAGTGCCGCGGCCGAGGTGAGCAGTCGGTTCCGTAGCATGTGCGCTCCTTCAAGGCCGACTCATGCCATGGTCGCGCGCGGGTGGCGACCTCCGCGAGTCGGGCCGGAGCCGGAACGCTGGATTCACCTCGCGCCGGCTGCGTCGGTCGCTGCGTCGGTCGCTGGGTCGGTCGCTGGGGCGGTCGCCGCGCGGGAGCGTGCGGCACGGCGGGCGCGCACGCCGACCGTCCCGCCGAGCAGTGCCGTCCCCAGGCAACCGAGCACGACGACGGCCGAAGGCGCCTGCAACATGGACAGCCCGGACCCGGTCAGCAGCACGACCAGTGCCCAGCGCACCGCGCCGCCCGCCACCCGGCTGGAGACGGCCGAACCGGCCAGGACGCCCGGCACCGCGCCGATCAGGAGGGTCGCCGCGAGACCCAGGTCGGCGTCGCCGACGAGCAGGTGGCCGAGGGCCGCCGCGGCCACCATCGGGATGGCCTGCACCAGGTCCGTGCCGACGAGATGGTTCGCCTTGAGACGCGGGTGGGCCAGCATCAGCAGGACGATGACCAGGGAGCCGGAGCCGACCGAGGTCATCCCCACGATCGTCCCGCCCACCAGCCCGATGAGCGCCGTCGCCACCGGCCGTACCGGAACCCCGGCGTCCCCGTCCCCGTCCCCGTCCTCGCCCTTGTCCTCGTCCTCGGAGTCGGCCCGGCGGCGGTCCAGCCACAGCCGGGCGAGCATGCCCGCGACGGCGAGCATCAGCGCCGTACCGACGACGTACTTGACGTGTCGCTGAAGGGCTTCGCCGTCGCCGAGGGCGCGGAGCAGGAAGACGCCGCCGAAGGCCGCCGGGACCGCGGTGGGCAGCAGCAGGCGCACGATGTCCCAGCGCACGGTGCCGGCCCGGTGATGGACCAGCGCGCCGAACGGTTTCATGAACACCGACGCGGCCAGGTCGCTGCCGATCGCCGCCGTCGGGTTCACCCCGAACACCATGACCATGACCGGAGTCATGAGGGCCCCGCCGCCCATGCCGGTGAGACCCACGGCGAACCCGACCAGGGCTCCCGCGACGACGATCGGGCCGGTGGAATGCATGCGGCGGACCGTACCCACCTTTCCTATGGGAAAAATATGGAAAGGAGCTGTCGGCCGACCGAACCCGCGTGCCGGCCCGAAACCGCCCGCTGAAACCGCCCGCTGAAACCGTCCGCCCGGCGCTGAAACCCGGCTGAAGCCCCGTTGAACCCGCGCGGCCGCAAGCTCTGCGGCATGACGACGACAGACAGCGAACTCGCCATCGTGGCGACCGGGTTGCGCAAGGCCTACGGGGACCTGACCGTCCTCGACGGCATCGACCTCCGGGTCCCGGCCGGCACGATCTTCTCCCTCCTCGGACCGAACGGCGCCGGCAAGACCACGGCGGTCAACATCCTCTCCACCCTGATCGCCGCCGACGCGGGCCGGGCCACGATCGCCGGCCACGACATCACCACGCGGGCCCAGTCGGTCCGGGCCGCCATCGGTGTCACCGGACAGTTCTCCGCCGTGGACGGCCTGATCACCGGCGAGGAGAACATGCTCCTCATGGCCGACCTGCACCACCTCTCCAGGAGTGAGGGACGCCGGGTCACCGCCGAACTGCTGGCGCGCTTCGACCTGACCGAGGCCGCGCGCAAGCCCGCCTCCAGCTACTCCGGCGGCATGAGGCGCCGCCTCGACATCGCCATGACCCTGGTCGGCAGCCCCCGGATCATCTTCCTGGACGAGCCGACCACCGGCCTGGACCCGCGCTCCCGCCACACCATGTGGCAGATCATCCGCGAACTGGTCTCCGGCGGGACCACCGTCTTCCTCACCACCCAGTACCTGGAGGAGGCCGACCAACTCGCCGACCGCATCGCGGTGCTCAACGGCGGGAAGCTCGTCGCCGAGGGAAGTGCCGGGGAACTCAAGCGACTTGTCCCCGGCGGCCACGTACGACTGCGGTTCTCCGACCCGCTGACGTACGAGCGGGCGGCCACCGAACTGCGCGAGACCACGCGGGACGACGAGGCGCTCGTCCTGCAGGTCCCCAGCGGCGGCTCCCAGCGCGAGCTGCGCGCGATCCTCGACTGGCTCGACGCGGCCGGCATCGAGGCCGACGAACTCTCCGTGCACACCCCCGACCTGGACGACGTGTTCTTCGCCCTGACGGGCACCCCCGCAGCCGCCACCGACAAGGAGACCGCCCGATGAGCACCGCCGGCCACGCCTTCCGTGACAACCTCACCATGCTGCGGCGCAACCTCCTGCACGCCCGCCGCTACCCCTCCCTCACCCTGAACCTCCTGCTCACCCCGGTCGTCCTGCTGCTCCTGTTCGTCTACGTCTTCGGCAACGTGATGAGCGCCGGCATCACCGGAGGCCACGCCGACCGGTCCGACTACGTCGCCTACCTCGTCCCGGGCATCCTCTTCCTGACCCTGGCCATGACCTCGCTCGGTACCTCCGTGTCCGTGGCCACCGACATGACCGAGGGCATCATGGCCCGGTTCCGCACCATGGCGATCTCCCGCGCCTCCGTGCTGATCGGCCACGTGCTGGGCACCGTGATCCAGACGCTGATGGCCCTGGTCCTGGTCCTGGGCATCGGACTGGCCATCGGGTTCCGGCCGAACGCGGGTCCGGTGGAGTGGATCGCGGCCGCCGGGCTGATGGCCCTGGTCAGCCTGGCGCTGACCTGGATCGCGGTCGGCATCGGCCTGGCCGCCCCGAACCCCGAGGGCGCCAGCAACATGGGCTACCCGCTGGTCATGCTGCCGTTCCTGTCCAGCGCGTTCGTACCGGTGGACGCCATGCCGGGCTGGTTCCGCTGGTTCGCCGAGTACCAGCCGTTCTCGCCCTTCATCGAGACCCTGCGCGGCCTGCTGCTGGGCAACGGGATCGGAACGAGGAACGCCGTGCTGTCCCTCGGCTGGTGTCTGGTGCTGATCGTGCTGGGCTACCTGTGGTCGAAGGCGCAGTTCAGCCGCGAGCCCCGGCAGTGAGCTCGTGCAGGGCCGCGAGACGCAGTTGATCCCGCCCCAGGGCCGCGTACTCCGACTTCGCGTCGGCGTACGCGGCCCGGTCCGCGTTCTCGGCCGCCTCCTGGGACCGGGCCCGGGCCAGGGTGGGCACCTCACGCACCGCGGGCATCCGCTCCGCCAGCGCCACCAGCCGTACGGCACCCGGATCGCCCGTGGCCAGCCCGGCGAATCCGAGAGCGAGCAACGCCGTCCCGTACACGGGGAGTTCGAGCACGGACGAGTCGACCGGAGCGGCCTCGGGGTCGGCCGGGACCACGGCCCCGGGGCCGGCCGGGGTGGTGTTCTCCCCGGTGTCGTCCCCCGGTGTCCCGGAGAGCATCCGCAGGAGCCGTGCCCTCAACTGCCCGGCCAGCGCGGCCACCGGTTCGAGCCGGCCGTGCTGCGCGTGCGCCGCCAGCGCCGCCGACTGCACCTGGAGCGCCCAGGGATCCACGAACGGATCGCCGGCGAGCACCACACTGTCCTCCCGGATCCGCTCGACCGCCCGGCGCCACAGCCCGAGCCCGACCTCGGTCAGCCCCCGGGCCAGCGCGATCTCGGCCCGGGCCACCAGATCGGGGGCGTAGATCCGGGCGGACTCCGGCTGCCGGTCCAGGGCCGCGAGGTCCAGCCAGTACTCCGCCTCGTCGATCTCCCCGCGCTGGAGACAGGCGAGCACCAGCCCCCAGCGCACCCCGATCGAGTCCGGCCAGCCCTCGAACTCGTCGAGCGTGCGCAGCGCCGCCCGCAGATGGTCGTACGCCTCCTCGCCCAGGTCGGCCTGCATGCACAGCTCGCTGATCCGCCCGTGACTGAGCAGCTGCATGGCCGGATTGCCCAGGGTCCCCAGCGTCCCGGGCAGCTTGCGGGCGCACTCCAGCGCCCGCGCCGTGTCGTGCTCGGCCTCCCAGACGTAGCTGGCCACGCTCCACGCCGTGCCCGCCAGCAGGGGCTCGTCGGCGGCGCACAGCTGCTGGAGCCGGGCGTACTGCGGCGGGCGGATGTCCGGGGTGGCGCACAGTACGAGGGCCATCGCCCGTACGACGGTGTCCGCCGGTGCGGACGGCAGCCGGCGCAGAGTGACCAACTGACGTACGGCGTGCGGGCCCAGGCCCACGAAGAGGGCGCCCGTGCACACGGCGGCCGCGGTACGGGCCGCCTCCACGTCCTCGGGGCGGTCGGGGCCGGGACGGAACCGGGACAGCGGCCCGCCGGTCTCGGCACACAGGGCGACGAGCCTGCCGTAGCTGGAGTCGGTGACCCACAGGGAGGCCAGTACGGCGGTGGCCGCCGCGGTGGCGGGTCCGTCGCCGCGGGCCAGCGCGTACCGCAGGGCCAGGACGAGGTTGTCCCGCTCGGCGCGGATACGGAACCACGCGGGCACCGGGTCGCGGCGGAACAGCGCGTCGTGGTGGGCCCGCCCGAAGTCCCGGGCCCAGAGCAGGAACCGGCCGGTCACGGCCTCCTGCTCACCGGCCTCGGCGCGCCGGACGGCACCGAACTCCCGCAGCGTCTCCAGCATGTGGAAACGCACGCCGGAAGGGCCCTCGTCCACCTTGAGCAGGGACTGACCGGCCAACTGGTCCAGCAGGCCGAGCGCGTCCCCCTTCTCCGCGATCTCTCCCAGCAGGTACTCGGCGGCCTCCTCGGTGAATCCGCCCGGGAACACCGACAGGGCACGCAGCGCCGCCCGGCCGTCGGGCTCCAGGAGGTTCCAGCTCCACTCGACCACGGCGCGCAGGGTGCGATGCCGCTCGGGCGCGTCGCGGGCGCCGCCGCGCAGCAGCGCGAACCGGTCCTGGAGGCGGCGCGCGATGTCGGCGACGGACAGCACCCGCACCCGGGCCGCGGCCAGCTCCACGGCCAGCGGCAGCCCGTCCAGGTGCCGGCAGATCTCGGCGACCTGATCGGCGGGCAGCTCCACACCCGGCCGGGCGGCCCGCGCCCGCTGCTCGAAGAGCTCGGCCGACGTCGTCGGCGAGAGCTCCGGCAGGGCGTACACGGACTCCGAGGTCAGTCCGAGCGGCGCCCGGCTGGTGACCAGCACCCGCAGCTCCGCGGACCGCGACACCAGCGTCCGTACGAGACCGGCGGCACCGGCGATCACCTGCTCGCAGTTGTCCAGCACCAGCAGCGCGGGTCCGGTCCCCAGCGCCGTCAGGATGCCGCTCACGGCGTCTGCGCCACCGCTGAACCTGCCGCCCTCCCCGGCGCCGACGGCCGAGGCCACCTCGTCGGCCACGTCGGCGTCGGCGAGGACACCGGCGAGGCCGACGAAGTACACCACCGGCTGATCGGCGGCGCGGCTCACCGCGTGGGAGAGCCGGGTCTTGCCCAGACCGCCGGGACCGACGACGCTGACCACCCGGAACCCGCGCAGCAGCGCGCCCACGGCGGCGACGTCCGCGTCCCGCCCCAGCAGCGGGTTCGGCTCGTACGGCACTCCGTGCCTGACCCTCGGCACATCCGCGCGCACCAGCTCCTGGTGGACGGCTGCGAGCCCGGGCCCGGGGTCGGTCCCCAGCTCGTCGCGCAGCCTGCGGCGGTAGGCGTCGTACCGGGTCAGCGCGGCCGCCCGCCCGGTGGTCCCGGCCTCGCTCCGCAACAGCTCCGCCAGCACCTCCTCGTCCCGCGGCAGCTCCCGGGCCAGCGCGGCCAGCGGTGCCGCGGCCTGTGCCCGCCGCCCCAGCCGGGCCAGCGCGAGCGCCCGGGACCGGACCAGCGAGCGCTGTGCCCGGAGCCGCCCGGCACGCAGCGCGACCACTGGATCGTGCAGATCCTCTCCCGCGCCGGCGCCCACGTTTCCGTCCCAGAGCGCCAGCCCGGCCTCGGCCTCGGCCAGGGCGCCCGCGTGGTCCCCGGCCCGGGCCCGCTCGGCGCTCGCCGACTCGTGCAGCAGCAGCGCGGAACTGTCGACCTGCGCCTCGTCCAGCGCCAGCCGGTACCCCGTCGGCGTGCTCACGATCAGCTCGGCGCCCAGTTGGGACCTGAGCCGGGACACCAGGATCTGCACGGCCTTGCCGGGCCGCTCGGGCAGCTCCTCCGGCCACAGCCCCTCCACCAGCCGGCCGGTGCTGCAGCCGCCGCGCGGGTCCTCCGCGAGCAACGCCAGCAGTCCACGCAGCCGGGGCGCGGTGATCTCCCGTCCACGACAGGAGACTCGGGGCAGCAGGATCAGCTCGGTGGGCACCCGTGCAGAGTAGTCAGCGGACCGCGGGAAAGCGGGTGCCGGTCAGCCGTCCTGACGGCACGGCAGACGGCACGGTGTCGACTGATTGGCCCTCAGAACCCCCGTATGGCTTCCCCGATGAGCGTGCGGGGGGATGTCGATCTAGCCTCCGAAATGAGCGCTGAGCGTTTTGTCTGATGGTGCGCTCACTTTGCCCGAAGGAGGAGAAATGACCAGTTTCCGTAGGTTTGCTGTTGCGGTCGCGATCATAAGCGGTGTCGGCCTGATGGGTGTCAGCCCTGCCAGCGCGCAGGTCGCGCACGGTATGCAGGGTGGCGGATGCAGGTCCCACGACCTGAACGTCGACATCCTTGGCGAGGTGGGCATCCTCAACGGCCTGGGCGGCAACCTGCTCAACGGCGAGGGCAGCCCGGGTGCGCAGGCGACCGACATCGGTTCCGACTGCGACCACGGCTGGTAACCCGCACACCCGATTCGAGGACGGACACGGACGCCCGGCCGGGATCTCCCGGCCGGGCGTCCGGCATACCCGGCCTCCGCGAGGCGGGGCACGGTGTCCGCGGCGCGGGGCACGGTCTTCGCGGCGCTCGGCACGGTCGTCGCGATGCGGGAAATGGCCGTCGCGATGCGGGGCGCGATTCGTGGGAAGCGCACGTCCGTCGCGCCCGAGAACTGTTCGGCACCACCAACTACACTGCGCCACAGCCGTGTTGGAATGCCCTCATGGCCACTCTCGCTGACGGAACCACCCATCTGGGTCCGGACGAGCCCGAACGCCGCCTGCGCGCCGAGATCGAGCGGCTGAGAGACGAGGCGGCGCGCCAGAGGACGCTGGCCCACCGCAGGGCCGAGTTCTGGACCAAGATGGACATCGCCCTCGGATTCCCCGCCGCCCTGCTCGCCGGGACGGCGGGAACGGCGGGACTGGCCTCACCGGACGCGCGCGTCCCCGCCGCATTCGCCGCTCTGGCCTCCGCCGGTTTCGCGGCGGGGGCGGGCTTCATGCGCAGCGACACCAGGCGCCGGGCCAACAAACGTGCCCGGCACGCCTGGGCGTCGGTCGAGGCCAGGGCCACGGTCGCGCTGACCCGGGAGCACGTGACCCCCGAGGTCCTCGGCGGCCTGCTGGAGGGCCGCCAGGCCGCGCTGGCGGCCTACGACGGGGAGGAGCCCCGCCCCGGGACGTCCTGACCCGTGGCCCGGCTGCCACCGCCCCCGGAGGGGGGCCCGATCAGCCCCAGGGGGTACCGCCGCCGGGCATCCCGCCGCCCGGCATCCCGGCACCGGTACGTGGCATCCCGGCACCGCCACCCGGCATCCCGGCACCGCCACCCGGCATCCCGGCACCGCCGCCCGGCATGACGACCCCGCCACCCGGCATCCCGGCACCGGCGCCCGGCATCCCGGCACCGCCACCCGAGGGCATCGAAGGCATGGAGGGCATCGAAGGCATGGACGGCATGGAGGGCATCGACGGCGCGACGCTTCCGGACCCGCCGGACCCGCCGGAGCCGGAGGCCGTGCCGGAGGTCGGTGCGGACCCGCCGGCCCACAGCTGGTCGACGCGCGAGCGCTCGGTGGCGTTCGGCTCGCGGTTGGTGCAGGACGGCCCCGGGCCGCCGCCCGACATGAGCTCGCTGCACGGTCCGCTGTAGTCGTCCGGCAGACCGAGCACGTGCCCGGTCTCGTGGGTGACGACGCGGATCGAGTCGTTCTGCCGGGCCTGGGTGTAGTCGATGAAGATGTAGCCGCTTCCGTGGCCGTTGGTCTCGGCGTGGGACCCGCGCTGGTCGTTGCCCTCGTAGTAGGAGAAGTCGGCGCCGCTCGACGCCTCCTTGAGCTTGACGTTGGACTCGGAGCTGTTCCAGATCGAAGCCGCGGACGATATCTGGGACCGGAAGCTCGGCGCGTGGGAGTCGTCGTAGTAGACGGTCACCGCCTTCGCGTCCGGCTGGGCCGCACTCCGCGCGGAGGCCGACTTGAGTACGGCCTCGAAGAACGCCTTGTTGTTCGCGGCCTCGTCGGACGCCCCGGCGTACCGCGCCACGGGGGTGTCCGTGGCGGCCGGGACGGCGGCGGGCTCGGCGCTCGCCGGCACCGCCGCTCCCAGCGCACCGGGGGCCAGACCCAGGCCGAGAGCGAGGGCGAAGAGTCTCGGGGACATGCGGGACGACTTCATGTGGGGGGCTCCTACTCACTCGGTGACGCCGAGCGCCGGGTGCGCGGTCGAATGTGCGTGCACACCGGTTCCGAACTGCGGCGTCGTCCTGTGGGTCGACATTCTTAGAACCGCTCCACAGGGAGCGCAAAGGGGTCCCGCAACTACCCCGCCTCGTAGGCTCCCGGACCGCACGGAAGCGGTGCGCGGGTCTCCGGCCCGCGCATGGCGGCGGCCGGGACAGGTGACGTGACATCAGAAACCGCGTACGGCTGGGAGACGGGCGCCCGAGTCGGCCGACCGGGAGCCCGGAATGTGCGGCGAGGGTCACATCAGTCCCAAGACGGACAAATGCCTACATGTCTGCCACGTCGTATCTACTAAGCAAGACGGCGGATTGGTGTAGCGCTGTGACTGACGTCATAGAACACGGGCTTCCGTCGCCTATGCGCGCCGGGTCCTCCCCCGGCTTCTCCCGCCGTCGCGCCCCGCCTGGAATCGGCACGGCCGGTGCCTGTCCTGAACAGGGCGCGTGGGTGGACGCATTCCCGGCGGTCTCGCGGATCGGTCACCGGCCGGATGCGTGGGCGAGATCCACTTCGGCCCACAGGACCTTGCCGTCATGTGCCGGGCGGGTGCCCCATCTGCGGGACAGCCGGGCGACCATGGCGAGGCCGCGGCCGTGCTCGTCGACGTTGCGCGCGCTGCGCGGACGCGGGGAGTAGGGGTCCGCGTCGGACACTTCGACGGTCAGGACCTCGTGCCGGATCAGACGCAGACCGATCGGACCGGCGCCGTGCCGGACGGCGTTGGTCACCAGCTCGCTGACGATCAGCCTCATGGAGTCCTCGAGCCCTGCCAGCCCCCATTCGGCCAGCTGACCCGTTGTCAGGTTCCGGGCGCGCCGGACGGCGGTCTCGTCACGGGGCAGTGTCCAGGAGGCGATCCCGGCCGGACCGAGCGAGCGGGTGCGGACCAGGAGCAGACTGGCGTCGTCGCACGCCACCTGGGCCTCGACGGGTGCCATCGCCCGGTCGCAGAGCTCCTCCAGGGACAACCCGCGTCGGGCGAGGGCGGCTCCCAGCCGGCGCATCCCCTCCTCGATGCTCTCCCCGCGGGTCTCGGTCATGCCGTCCGTGTACAGGGCGAGGAGGGTTCCCTCGGGCAGCTCCAGCTCCGTGGCCTCGAAGAGGGTTCCCAGCCCGATGCCGAGCGGGGTGCCGGTGGGAAGGTCGGGGAAGGTCACCTCGCCCCGCGGGTCGACGATCGCGGGCGGCGGGTGTCCGGCCGCCGCCATGGTGCACCGGCGGGTGACCGGGTCGTAGACGGCGTACAGACAGGTGGCGCCCACCACCGCGGGATTCCGGTCCGGGGTGTCGGCGTCCGCTTCCGCCAGTCGCTCCACCGTGTCGTCCAGGGCGGCCAGCAGTTCGGCGGGCGGCACCTCCATGTCGGCCAGCGTGTGGACGGCGGTACGGAGTCTGCCCATCGTCGCGGCGGCGTTGATGCCGTGCCCGACCACGTCGCCGACGACCAGGGCCACCCGGGCGCCGGACAGCGGGATCACATCGAACCAGTCGCCCCCGACACCGCGGTCGATGTCGGCGGGCAGATAGCGGGAGGCGGCCTCCACGGCCGCACCACCACGCAGACGGTGAGGACGCAGGTTGCGCTGGAGCGCGAGAGCCGCGGTGTGCTCGCGGCGGTAGCGGCGGGCCTTGTCCAAGGACACCGCGGCGCGGCCGACGAGTTCCTCGGCCAGCAGCAGATCGGTCTCCTGGAAGGGCAGCGGGTTCTCGGTGCGGATGAACACCGCCATGCCCAGCAGGACGCGCCGCGCGCGGATGGGCACGACCATCACGGAGTGCATGCCGTGCTCACGCATCCGCTGTGCCAGTAGCGGCGACCCGTCGATCCAGCCGCCCGGGGCGGTGTCCGCCTTCGCTTCCAGGCAGGACCTGCCGGTGCGCAGTGCTCTGGCGAGGGGCGAGGCGGGTGGGATGAGAGTCCGCTCACCGCGCACCCAGGGGGACTCCGGCGCCCCCCGGTGGATCGAGGCCACGCCGACACGTCGGAGAACGGGGAGGCGCGCGCCGATCGAGCCGATGCGGATCGGTGCCCCCTCACCGAACGGCACCGACTGCTCCAGATCCACGGCGACGCCGTCGGCGAACAGGGGTACGGCGAGTTCGGCCAGTTCCTGACCGGTCTGCATCACATCCAGGGTGCTGCCCAGGCGGCTGCGCGCCTCGCCGAGGACGGTGAGGCGCTCACGCTCCCGCCGGCCCTCGACGACGTCGACACTGATGGTGCACCCGCCCAGCGGCATGCCGTCGGCGCCCTGGAGGCAGGAGAAGGAGACCGCCAGCGGGCGCTCCTCGCCCAGAGGCGTCGGAAGCCAGGTCCGGTACTCGTGGACGTTGGCGCTGCCGCTCCGCAGGACCCGCCGCATCATCGCCTCCGTGGCCTCCGTCTCGACGCGGAGGCACGCGTCGGTGATCCTCCGTCCGAGCCGCCGGTCACGGGAGACCCCGTCGTGGCTCTCCATCACGTCGTTCACCCAGGTGCATCGCAGCTCCAGGTCGTGAACGGAGACGCCGATCGGCGCGTGATCGAGGATCGCGCCCTGTACCAACTGGTTCACCGAGTCTCCGGACAGCGGGCAGACGTCGGTCGCGGACGCGAGCCACCGCACCGCTCCGTCCTGGCCCCGCAACATCGAGATCCGCATGCCGACGGCGATCATGCGGCCGTCCCGGTGGCGCACCGCCGTCTCGCCGGACCAGCCGTTCCGGGCGCGGCACTGCCCGACGTAGGCCGACATCGTGGGCGCCGACCCGAAGCGTGGCAGCACGAGCGCGGCGGACCGGCCGACCACCTCGCCGGCGGAGTACCCGACGAGGTGCTCGGCGGCCTGCGTCCACGCGACCACCGTCCCCTGCCTGTCGAGCAGCGCGAACGCCGTATCGGATATGTCGGACGCGTGTTTCACGTGATCGCTGCTGTTCGCGGTATCGGTCATCGAGCTGCCGTCCTCGGTCGGCTGGAAAAGGGGGATATCGGACACAAGAGTTACTTCGCCCCTTTCGGCTGCATGACAGGACAGCGCTGTGCTCTGTGACAGGCCGGGTCCGTGGCCGGCTCGCCCAGAGGCGGCGAGGGAAGGGTGCGGGAGCTGTCGCGGCCGCGGCCTGCGCGGCATGGGCTGGGCACCGTACCCGGTCCGTCGTCAGGACGAAGGGCGCCCCGGAGGTTCCCGGGGCGCCCTTCGTGGTGGTCGAGAGGAAAGGTCGGTCAGCGCACGTCCACGTAGTCGTGGTTGCTCTCGGCGTCCACATAGGAGCCGGACGCGAGATGGGCCCCGACCCACGTGCCGTCCTGCCTCGTGGTGAAGCGGGCGGTGAAGTGGCCGTGCGAGTCGGCCTTGACGGAGCCCGACTGCGTCCAGGACTTCTTGCCCTTGGCCTGGAAGAGGACGTAGACGCGCTGCCGGAACAAGACGGTCAAGGAGGCGGCATCCGGAGCCCCACGCGCACGCGGTCAGTACATTCGGTGCGTTCCTCGACGTGCATGATTTCCAACTGTCGGAGGCCTGGGTCCCCGAGCGGGTGACGCACAGCGGATTCGACCTCGGTGATCAGTGGGGCACCTCTAAGGTGCGTCTCGCTCTTGCACATTCAGTTCACCGAGGAGTCGACGCAGCATGGCGACACCGCAGGATCAGCAGCCTGCCCAGCTGTACGGGCAGCCGCCGACGATCATCATCAACAACAGCATTTCCGCCGCGGCGGTGATCGGCGGGGCGGGCCTGAGGCGTCGACGCCAGTCGCTGTGGGCCCACTTCTGGCTGTTCATGTTCACTGCGGGCATCGGCAATGTCTTCTACGCGATGCACGTGAGCCGCTGGAATCGAGACCGAGGACTCTGACGACCGGCAAGGAGGGGCCCTTGCGGCAAGACACCTCCAGGACGGGTCTCCGTCATGCCTCCAGGCATCTGGCGACGAGAACGACCGACTGCTGACTTCCCGAGCCATCAGCATGGAAGGCTGCGGCCGGTCGGGGCGGTCCAGGGCCTGACCTGAGCCACCGGCCGAGCGCGGCTCCATCGGTCGCGGCTTCTTGCGCCTGATCCCCCCGCTCGATCCGGTGCGGTGGCGGTGCGGCACTGCGACGTCCAGCAGGTGGCCGGTCGATCACGCTTCCCTCCTGGCCCCGCCTTCTTCCGGGATGGCCGACTGCTAGCGTCCGCACCATGTGGGCTCAGGAGATCGTGGCAGGCCGACCGGCTTGGCGGCACACGCCCTCCGGAGTGGTCTTCCGGGCCGTGCCCGGTGGCTCGTTCCGGATGGGCCTCTCCGACGCGGAACTGGCCGCGGTCCGCGCCATCGAGCGGGCCGACGGTGCCGACGACGACCTGGAACCGTTCTTCGCCGGCGCCGACCAGGCCCGACCGGTGCGGGAAGTACGGCTCGAACCGTTCCTGATCGCCCGGCATCCGCTCACCGTGGCACAAGTACGGCACTGGCTGCCCGAGTACGAGGACAGCTTCGCCGCATCGGATTCGAGCACTGCCCGACTCGGCGACGACGACTTGGACGACCTGCTTCGGATGTTGCCGTTCCGGCTGCCCAGCGAGGCGGAGTGGGAGTACGCGGCCCGAGCCGGTACGGCCACCCTGAACTTCCGTGGGGACGACAGGCCGGACGAGGACCAGGTGCTCGACGACTTCGCCGACGAGCAACGCAACTCTACGACTGAGAACACCTTCGGGCTGACGGCGACGGGGTCGGCCAACGAGATCTGCGCCGACGTATGGATCCCACACTTCAAGGACGCGCCGGTGGACGCACGCCCCCGCACCGGGGACGGACCGCGGGTGGTGCGCGGAGGAGCCGGCGACCTCTCTCCGTGGCAGGGCTGCAACGAATGGCTGCTGTTGCTCTCCGCCACCCGCTACGAGTTCCATGACTTCACCGCGGTCCGTCCAGTGGCACCCGTGCCAGCCGGTCAGGGACATGCCGAGCACCGAAGCGAAACATAGCCAGGACCTGCGTGCCGGAGTGGGTTTTCGCCGGTCAGGGTCAGGGATCCTGTGCACCTGGCGGTCCCGCTGCGGGATCTTCGGCTCGGATCCGCAGCAGTCGTCGGTACTCGGGAAGCGGTAGACACGCAGCCCAAAACAGATCAGCCACCTACTCACGTGAGTAGGTGGCTGATCTGCTGTTTTGGCTGTCGGGGTGGCGGGATTTGAACCCACGACCTCTTCGTCCCGAACGAAGCGCGCTGCCAAGCTGCGCTACACCCCGGTGTCGCTGCTGTCCTGCTTCCTGCGGCGACGTCGTTTACTTTAGCCCACCGGTGGCTGGAGACGAAATCCGGTTTAGGGGCGGCGGCCGACCGGGTTCGGGCGGGTGTGGTCGAGGGCCACCAGGAGGACCGCCAGGGCGTAGCACGCGAGGCCGAGGAGGAGGGCGTTGGCGAGGGCGCCGCGGTAGCCGTGCTGTTCGGCGTCCAGGAACGGGTAGAGGTAGCGGCCCGCCGTGCCGGGCAGTGACAGCTCCGCGCGGATCAGGAAGAACACCAGGTAGGCCAGGGGGTAGAGCATCCAGCCCGCCGTCTGGCGAAGGTGCAGGCGGCCGGGAGGGCTGAGGATCAGCCAGTCCACGAGGGCCGCCAGGGGTGCCGCCGTGTAGAGGAGTTGCAGGGCCAGCCACTGCCCGTGCCAGGCCACCGGCGGGTGCGTCGAGCCCGTCATGGAGAAGGGGGGCACGGTGTGGCCGAGCAGCAGGTGGTAGACCAGCCCCGACGTCACGATGTACAGCAGTGCCGCGCCCGTCAAGGACGAGGTCAGCGGGCGGGACGCCTGCCAGGCGCGGCGGGCGGAGGCGAGGCTGACCAGGGCCAGGATCACCGCCGCCTGGATGCCGAAGTAGCTCATGATCCGGCCCGGGCTGCCGAGCAGCAGTTCCAGGGCCACGCCGGCCGCCGCCATCACGGCCGTCAGGACGCGGAACACCGCGGTCGCGGGGCGGCGGCTCGGGGCCACCACCGCCGTCGCCGGAACGTAGCCGGGCAGCAGTACGGGCGTACCCGGGACCGCGGGGAGGTCCGGGATGTCCCGGGGTATGGGAGCCGTCATGCCCCCAAAGTAGAAATAAGGGGCATGTCCGGCATTTTGTTCTAGGCCGAGCGGGTTACGCCGGCCTCTGGTCCCGGGGGACCAGCGTCAGGAGCGTCGCCTCCGGGGGGCACGCGAAGCGGACCGGGGTGTAGCGGTTCGTGCCGCAGCCCGCCGAGACGTGCAGGAACGACGTGCGGCCCTCCGCCGTGTGCCGCGAGAGGCCCTTCACGCGGTCCGCGTCCAGGTCGCAGTTGGTGACCAGGGCGCCGTAGAAGGGGACGCAGAGCTGGCCGCCGTGCGTGTGGCCGGCCAGCAGCAGGGGGTAGCCGTCGGCCGTGAAGGCGTCCAGGACGCGCAGGTACGGGGCGTGGACCACGCCCATCGAGAAGTCCGCCTCGCCGGAGGGGCCGCCCGCCACCTGCACGTACCGGTCCCGCTTGATGTGCGGGTCGTCGAGTCCGGTGAGCTCCACCGAGACGCCCTCGACCTTCAGGACACCGCGCGTGTTCGTCAGGTTCAGCCAGCCTGCCCCGTCGAACGCGTCCCGCAGGTCCTCCCACGGGAGGTGGATCGCACCGACCACCGGCGGGTTGCCGTTCAGCCCGTGCTTGCCGTTCACCTTCTCCAGCAAGTAGCGGGCGGGGTTGCGGGGCTTGGGGCCGTAGTAGTCGTTGGAGCCGAAGACGTAGGCGCCGGGGAACTCCATCAGGGGTCCGAGCGCGTCCAGGACCTCGGGGATGCCCTCGGGGTCGGACAGGTTGTCGCCCGTGTTGATCACGAAGTCCGGGCGCAGGCCCGCCAGCGACTGCAGCCAGCGCTGCTTCTTGCGCTGTCCGCTCACCATGTGGATGTCGGAGACCTGGAGCACGCGCAGCGGCCGCATCCCCGGCGGGAGGACCGGGACCGTCACCCGGCGCAGGCGGAACGAACGGACCTCGATGCCGGCCGCGTACAACACACCGGCGGCGCCGAACGCCGCGATTCCCAGGGGTACTCCGTATCGAGCGCGCATACGACCATCGTGTCAGACCCGCGACGGTACTCATGACCGGCCACCGCCCGCCTGCCACCGGCCGCCGCCCGCCTGCCACCGGCCGCCGCCCACCGGCCACCCATCGGCCACCGCCCACCGGCCGGTCGCCGTCGTGCCGGTAAAACCGCGGGCGGCTCGTGCGGGGCACCTGCGACAATCGGAACCATGACCACCACGCTCAAGTCGAAGCTGCACGACGACCTCAACTCCGCGATCAAGGCACGCGACGAGCTCCGCTCCTCGACGCTCCGGCTGACGCTCGCCGCGATCACGAAGGAGGAGGTCGCGGGCAAGGAGAAGCGGGAGCTCTCCGACGACGAGGTGCTCAAGGTGATCGCCAAGGAGGCGAAGAAGCGCCGGGAGGCCGCCGAGGCCTTCGCTCAGGGCGGCCGTACCGAGAGTGCCGAGCGGGAGAAGGCCGAGGGCGAGCTCCTCGACGAGTACCTGCCCAGGCAGCTCAGCGACGACGAGCTCGCGGGCATCGTCGCCGCGGCCGTCGAGGAGGCGAAGGCCGCGGGTGCCGAGGGGCCGCGGGCCATGGGCGCCGTCATGAAGATCGTGAACCCGAAGGTGGCCGGACTGGCCGAGGGCGGCCGGGTCGCCGCCGCGGTGAAGCAGCGGCTCCAGGGCTGACCCCGGAGGCCTGCCGGTCCACCGGAGGCCCTTGTTCCGGGCGGTACGACGGCGGGGCCGCACCTCTGCGAGAGAGGTGCGGCCCCGCCGTCGTACCCGTGGGAGAGCGGGAGGCAGGTCAGTTCCTGCGTCCGCCGTTTCCGTTGCCGCCGATCCCGTTCCCGCCGTTGCCGCCGTTTCCGTTCCCGCCGTTCCCGTTGCCCTGGATGAAGCCGTCGGGGAGGGAGAACGTGGGGTTCGGGTTGGCTCCGCCGTCGCCCGGGCCGCCGTCGCCCGCGCCGCCGACGAGGCCGCCGATCAGGCCGCCCGTGTCGCCGCCGCGGCCGTGGCCGTTCCCGTGGCCGTTTCCGTCACCCTTGTCGTGGTCGGGCTCGTCGGGGATGTCGATGAGGTTGAAGGACTCCGTCTGCTTGCCCTCCAGGGCGCCGGTCATGGCGTCCTTCCAGATCGGGCCGGGCGTGTCGGCGCCGTAGACCTCACCGTGGTACACACCGCCGATGGTGATGTTGGTCATCTCGATGTCCTGCTTGGCGCTGCCGACCCAGACCGCGCCGGCGAGATTCGGCGTGTAGCCGACGAACCAGGCGTTCTTGCGCGCGTCCGTCGTACCGGTCTTGCCCGCGCTCTCGCGGTCGTCCAGGCCGGCCTCCTGACCGGTACCGGAGTCGACCACTCCGCGCAGCAGGGTGTTGATGCTGTCGGCGGTCCGCTCGCTCATCGCCCGCGAACACGTCGACTTCGGCACGGCCAGGGACTTCTGCTCGTTGCCGACCTTCTGCGTGATCGACTCGATGGCGACGGGCGTGCAGTACATGCCCCGGTCGGCGAAGGTGGCGTACGCGCTCGCCATGGTCAGCGGGGAGAGACCGATCGCGCCGAGGGCGATGGACGGGGTCTGCGGGAGCTTCGAGCCGTCGCCCTGGTGGACGTGGAGCGCGTCGGTCATCTTGACCACCGGGCACAGGCCGATGTCGGAGATCAGCTGGACGAAGTAGGTGTTGATGGACTTCGCCATCGCCTTCTTCATCTGGTACGGCCCGACCTCGGACTCGTTCTCGTTCTCGACCTGCTCGTTCTCCGTGTTGACCCACTGCTTGCCGTCGCACTGCTGGACGGGGCTCGGGTAGGCCATCTTGTACGGCGCCGAGTACTGCTGCGTCGCCGGCTTGCCGCCCTCGATGGCGGCCGCGGCCACGAACGGCTTGAACGTCGAACCCGTCGGGAAGCCGTAGTTGGAGCCGCCGTAGGCGTGGTCGACCGAGAAGTTGTACTCGGTCTCGTTCTTGTTGTAGCCGTACGGCTTCGACTGGCCCATCGCCAGGATCTTGCCGCTGCCGGGTTCCACGAGGGTGGCGGCCGCGGCGACCGAGTCGGCCTTGTAGACGTGGTCCTTGATCGAGCTCTGCACCGAGTCCTGGGCCTGGGGGTCCAGGGTGGTGCGGATGGTCAGACCGCCCTGGTTCCAGAGCTTGGCGCGCGCCTCGCGGGTCTTGCCGAAGGTCTCGTCGGTCAGGAAGACGTTCTCGACGTACTTGCAGAAGAACCCGGCGCCCTTGGTGGCGGTGATGCAGCCGTTCTTGGGCTGGGTGACGTGCAGGCCGAGCGGGGCCTCCTTGGCCTTGTCGGCCTCCGCCTGGGAGATGTCGCCGAGCTGGGCCATCCGCTCGAGGACGACGTTGCGCCGCTTGGTCGCCTCGGCCTCGTCGTTGACCGGGTCGTAGCGGCTGGGCGACTGCACGATGCCGGCCAGCAGGGCCGACTGCTGGAGGTTGAGGTTCTTGGCGTGCTGGGAGAAGTAGCGCTGGGAGGCGGCCTCGATGCCGTAGGCCTGCTCTCCGAAGAAGGTGATGTTCAGGTAGTTCTCGAGGATCTTCTTCTTGCCGAGCTTCTCCTCCAGCTGGATCGCGAACTTCAGCTCCTTGACCTTGCGGCCGAGGGTCTGCTGAGTGGCCTGGGCGACCTTGGTGGGGTCGTCGCCGGCCTCCTCGATGAAGTAGTTCTTGACCAGCTGCTGGGTCAGCGTGGAGGCGCCCTGGGCGACCCCGCCGCTCACCGCGTTCTTGTTCAGCGCGCGCAGGACGCCCTTGAGGTCGATGGCGCCGTGCTGGTAGTAGCGCGAGTCCTCGATCGCGACGATCGCCTTCTGCATGTACGGCGAGATGTCCTTGAGCTCCACCACCGTGCGGTCACGGGAGTAGACCTGGGCGATCTGGTTGCCCTTGCTGTCGAGGATCCTGGTGCGCTGGCTGAGCTGGGGGCTCTTCAGGTTGGCGGGGATGTCGTCGAAGCCCTGGACCGAACCCTTGGCCGCGAGGCCCAGGGCGCCGGCCGCGGGCAGTGCGATGCCCGCCATCACGGCTCCCGCGAGCACACTGACACCGAGGAATTTGGCGGCCTGCTGCGTGGTGGACAGACCACCGCCCGAGCGCTTCTTTGGCATGGGGGCAGCCTAATCCGTAGGGATGAGCATTCCGTGTGAGCGAGCGGCTCTCGGGATGTTCGAGTGCAGGATCGTGACATAGAGGGCGACCGGCCGCCGCTGCCTGACGGCGCGACGGCATGAACGGTCTACCTTGCCATTCGCCGGACACACGTACAGGCCTTGGCCTAAGCTGCTCTCAACTGTCACAGCAGCGCGGCCACGTATCAATACGTCCGGCGACCCCGAATCGTTCCGGAACCTGCCCACTTTTTTTCGGGTGATGTGTTGATGGTGTGTCCGAATCCGCCTCGTGTGTCATCCGGCGTCCGTTGTGACGCGCCACAGCTGTCCCGGTATGCCGGGATGATCACGCTTGTCGTCGGCTCACTCCCGCGGGTGATCTGCCGCTTACCCATAGTCCGTTCGGGCCATTCAAGATTGGGCCCGAAGGGGGTGTTGCGCTGTGCCCACCTTCCGTAACGTCCTCAACTGGCGGCGGTGAATATGCCGCTGCCGCCGTGGGGGAGCCTCGATTCGGGAGAGGACGGCGCCGGTATGGGCTGGGTAACCGACTGGAGTGCGCAGGCCGCCTGCCGCACTACCGATCCGGATGAACTGTTCGTTCAGGGAGCAGCGCAGAACAGGGCCAAGGCGGTGTGCACCGGGTGTCCGGTACGCACGGAGTGTCTGGCCGACGCGCTCGACAATCGTGTCGAGTTCGGCGTATGGGGAGGAATGACGGAGCGGGAGCGCCGCGCACTGCTGCGCAGGCGACCCACCGTGACCTCCTGGCGCAGGCTTCTGGAGACAGCGCGTTCGGAGTACGAGCGGGGGACCGGCATCGTCCCCCTCGACAACGACGAGGTGTACGAGAACTACGCGGCAGTGAGCTGACTCACCCGCCGCACCACTGACGGAACAACCCGCCGAGCTGCCGGAGGCATACGCCTCCCGGGGTTTCGCGGGCGTACGACCGGCCGGCGGACCCACGATCGGCTACCGGCCGGCGGGCCCACGCCCGCCACCGACCGGCGCGCGGCCCCACGGCAGCTCTGCCATGGCTGTGTCTGCGCGGCGCCGGCGGCTCCTGTGGGTCTAAGGGTCCTATGGCTCCTGTGGGTCCGAGCCGCTACGGCAGCTCCGGGCGGGCGGCCGCGAGCCGGTCGCCGATGTCCCGCAGCCCGGCCAGGTCATGCACGTCGCCGGGCAGCGCGGCGACTTCCACCACGGCCACCTCGGGGTGGCGTGCGGTGAAGCGGTCACGGGTGCGCTGCTCGCGGGAGAGCAGCTGCATGCGCTCGGCGTGCAGCTTCAGCAGGCCCGCGGTGAGCTGGTCCACGGTGCGACCCGGGTCGCCGGAGGAACCGGATCCGTCGGTCCCCGGCCGGGACGAGGGGGATTCGTCCGCGCGGGGTGCCGGGGCTTCCTGGTCCGCCGGGTGGGTCTCGGACGTCGTCGTCCCGTCGGGTCCGGACGAGGGGGAGCCGTCGGACTCGGACGTGGATGATTCGGAACTGCCGTACGTCTCGGGAGAGTTACGAAGTCCAGCTTTCCCGTCACCCTGATCCACAATGCCGGGCTCCTCAAGATTTTCCGCGGCGGCGAGCGCCCGCTCGGCGGACAGCCGGCTGGCACCGCTGCCGTGCACGCGGTTGAGGACCAGACCGACCAGCGGCATGTCCTCCGCGGCCAGCCGCTGCACGAAGTACGCGGCCTCGCGCAGCGCGTCCCGCTCCGGGGCCGCCACCACCAGGAAGGCCGTACCGGGCGCCTGGAGCAGCTTGTACGTGGCGTCCGCGCGGGTACGGAACCCGCCGAACGTCGTGTCCATCGCGGCCACGAAGGTCTGCACGTCCTTGAGCAGTTGCCCGCCGAGCAGCTTGCCCAGGGTGCCGGTCATCATCGACATGCCGACGTTCAGGAAGGCCATGCCCGCGCGGCCGCCCAGCTTCGCCGGCGCGGTGAGCAGGCGGATCAGCTTGCCGTCCAGGAAGGAGCCCAGCCGCTTCGGCGCGTCCAGGAAGTCCAGCGCGGAACGGGAGGGCGGGGTGTCGACGACGATCAGGTCCCACTCGTCCCGGGCCCGCAGCTGGCCCAGCTTCTCCATCGCCATGTACTCCTGCGTGCCGGCGAAGCCCGCCGAGAGCGACTGGTAGAAGGGGTTGGCCAGGATGGCGGCCGCCCGCTCGGCGTCCGCGTGCGCCTCGACGACCTCGTCGAAGGTGCGCTTCATGTCGAGCATCATGGCGTGCAGCTCGCCACCGCCGCGCCGCCCGCCGTCCTCGGCCGCGCCGGACTGTCCCGATTCGCCGCGGTCCTCGGTGCCCTTCACCTTCCGTGGCACGTTGTCGAGCGAGTCGATGCCCATGGACTGGGCCAGCCGCTTGGCCGGGTCGATGGTGAGCACGACCACCTTGCGACCGCGTTCGGCGGCCCGCAGCCCCAGCGCCGCGGCGGTCGTCGTCTTCCCGACCCCGCCCGAGCCGCAGCACACCACGATGCGGGTGGTGGGGTCGTCCAGCAGCGCGTCGACGTCGAGCGCGGGCGCGTGGGCCACCCGGCGCGTGCCGTCCTGCGCCGGGTCCGGATCCGGGTCCGAAGTCATGACATCCCCTGTTCCCGCAGCTCGGTGGCGAGTTCGTACAGGCCCGCCAGGTCCATCCCCTCGGTGAGCAGCGGCAGTTCGTGCCGCGGCAGGTCCAGCTCGGCGAGGACCGCGCGCTGCTCGTGCTCCAGTGCGTACCGCTCGGCGTACTCGGTGGCCTGCGCGAGCAGCGGGTCCACCAGCTGCTCCGCCTTGCCGCCGCGGCGCGCCCCGCCCAGGCCCGCGGCGGACAGCGCCTGCGCCACGGCGGTGCGCGGCACCGTCCGTACGAGTTCCAGGTCGGCCGCGTCCAACACCTCCGGCCGGACCATGTTCACGATGACCCGTCCCACCGGCAGCCGCGCGGCGCGCAGTTCGGCGATGCCGTCGGCGGTCTCCTGGACCGGCATCTCCTCCAGGAGGGTGACCATGTGCACCGCCGTCTCCCGGGACTTCAGCACCCGCATCACGGCCTGCGCCTGATTGTGTATCGGGCCGATCTTGGCGAGCCCGGCCACCTCGTCGTTCACGTTCAGGAAGCGGGTGATGCGGCCGGTCGGCGGGGCGTCCATCACGACGTAGTCGTAGATGAACCGGCCGGCCTTGTCCTTCCGGCGCACCGCCTCGCACGCCTTGCCGGTCAGCAGGACGTCCCTCAGGCCCGGTGCGATGGTGGTGGCGAAGTCGATCGCGCCGAGCTTCTTCAGGGCCCGGCCGGCCCCGCCGAGCTTGTAGAACATCTGGAGGTAGTCCAGAAGGGCCAGTTCGGGATCGATGGCCAGTGCATGGACCTCACCGCCTCCCGGCGCGACCGCGATCTTCCGCTCTTCGTACGGCAACGCCTCCGTCTCGAAGAGCTGGGCGATGCCCTGCCGGCCCTCGACCTCGACGAGAAGCGTCCGCTTCCCCTCGGTCGCGAGGGCGAGCGCGAGTGCGGCGGCGACCGTCGTCTTTCCGGTCCCGCCCTTGCCGCTGACGACCTGGAGCCTGCTCACATCTTCGAGACTAACCATTCGGCCGGACACTCACGCGGGAGGCTGTGGACAACCGTGCGTACGGTCGGCCGCCGAGGCCGGTCGCGGACCGCCCCCACCGGCCCGCCCCTCGGCCACGTGTCCCGTCCGTCACAGCGGATACAGTCGGCCCCATGACCAAGTGGGAATACGCAACCGTGCCGCTGCTCGTCCATGCCACGAAGCAGATTCTGGACACCTGGGGCGAGGACGGCTGGGAGCTCGTCCAGGTCGTGCCCGGGCCCAACAACCCCGAGCAGCTGGTGGCCTACCTGAAGCGGGAGAAGCCGTGACGAGCACTGTCGAGGCCAAGCTGGCCGAACTCGGTCTCTCGCTGCCGGCGGTCGTCCCGCCGCTCGCCGCCTACCAGCCGGCCGTCCGGTCGGGCGTGTACGTCTACACCTCCGGCCAGCTGCCGATGGTGGACGGCAAGCTCCCGGTCACCGGCAAGGTCGGCGCCGAGGTCACCGCGGAGGAGGCCAAGGAACTGGCCCGCACCTGCGCGCTGAACGCCCTGGCGGCCGTGAAGTCCGTCGCCGGTGACCTCGACCGCGTCGCGCGCGTCGTGAAGGTCGTCGGCTTCGTCGCCTCCGCGGCCGACTTCACCGGTCAGCCCGGGGTGATCAACGGCGCCAGCGAGCTGCTCGGCGAGGTCCTCGGCGACAAGGGCGTGCACGCGCGCAGCGCGGTGGGCGTCGCGGTGCTGCCGCTGGACGCGCCGGTCGAGGTCGAGGTCCAGGTCGAACTGCTGCCGTAACCGCGTCCCCGGCCACGCCGGCCGCTCCGTGGCACCCCCGGGTGCCCCGGTGCCCCTCTCGAACATTCGCTCCCCAGGGGATAGCCTCCGGTAATGGCCGATGGACAGTGGTATCCCCCGGAGTGGCCGGACCGCATCCGCGCGCACGCGGAGGGCACCCTCGTGCCGGTGTCGCCGAAGCGCGCGGCGACCGTCCTGCTGCTGAAGGACACCCCTGGCGGTCCTGTCGTCCACATGCTGCGCAGACGCGCCTCCATGGCCTTCGCCGGAGGCGCGTACGCGTATCCGGGCGGCGGTGTCGACCCGCGCGACGACGACCACCAGGTCCGCTGGGCGGGCCCCTCGCGCGCGTGGTGGGCCGAGCGGCTCGGCGTGGACGAGGCGGGTGCCCAGGCGATCGTCTGCGCCGCCGTGCGCGAGACGTACGAGGAGGCCGGTGTCCTGCTGGCCGGACCGGCCGCCGACGCCGTGGTCGGGGACACCACCGGGGACGACTGGGAGGCCGACCGCGCGGCCCTGGTCGCGCGTGACCTGTCCTTCGCCCGGTTCCTGGACCGGCGGGGCCTGGTCCTGCGCTCGGACCTGCTGGGCGCCTGGACGCGCTGGATCACCCCGGAGTTCGAGACCCGCCGTTACGACACCTGGTTCTTCGTCGCCGCGCTCCCCGCGGGGCAGCGCACCCGGAACGCCTCCACCGAGGCCGACCGCACGGTGTGGATCCGTCCCGCGGAGGCGGCCGCCGGGTACGACAAGGGCGAGCTGCTGATGATGCCGCCCACCATCGCGACCCTGCGCCAGCTGACGCCGTACGGCACCGCCGCCGAGACACTCGCGGCGGCGCCCGCCCGGGACATGACGCCGGTGCTGGCCAGTGCCCGCCTGGAGGACGGCGAGATCGTCCTGACCTGGCCGGGCCACGGCGAGTTCACCAAGCGCATACCGACCGACCTGACGACCGGGGGAGCCTGAGCATGACGGACGCAGCAGCCCTGCCCGGTCAGCCGCGCGGCGGTGTCCTGTCGGGTCCCGCCACCGCACGGGCCGTCAACGTGCTGGCGCCCAACGCCTCCGTGATGACCCTGGACGGCACCAACACCTGGATCGTCGCCGAACCCGACTCCGACCTGGCCGTCGTGATCGACCCCGGTCCCCTGGACGAGGGCCACCTCGAGAACGTGGTCGACACGGCCGAGAAGGCCGGCAGACGCGTCGCGCTCACCCTCCTGACCCACGGCCACCCCGACCACGCCGAGGGCGCCGTCCGCTTCGCCGAGCTGACCGGCACGCGCGTGCGTGCCCTGGACCCGGCGCTGCGTCTGGGCGACGAGGGGCTGGCGGCCGGCGACGTGATCACGACCGGCGGTCTGGAGCTGCGGGTCGTGTCCACCCCCGGCCACACCGCCGACTCGCTGTGCTTCCACCTCCCCGCCGACCGCGCGGTCCTGACCGGCGACACCGTCCTCGGGCGCGGTACGACGGTGGTGGCCCACCCGGACGGCCGCCTGGGCGACTACCTGGACTCGCTGCGACGGCTGCGCTCCCTGACGGTCGACGACGGCGTCGACACCGTCCTGCCGGGCCACGGCCCGGTCCTGGAGGACGCCCAGGGGGCCGTCGAGTTCTACCTGGCGCACCGCGCCCACCGGCTCGCTCAGGTCGAGACGGCCGTGGAGAACGGCCACCGCAGCCCGGCCGCGGTCGTCGCGCAGGTCTACGCGGACGTGGACCGCTCCCTGTGGCCCGCCGCGGAGCTGTCGGTACGGGCCCAGCTGGACTACCTCGGCGAGCACGGGCTGATCTAGGCGAGCACGGGCTGATCTAGGCGAGCAGGGGCTGATCTAGCGGCGCCCCGCGGGGACCTAATCCCAGCCCTCGGGCCTGGGGGACTTCTCGCCGTGCACGCGTGTGTACTCGTCCGCCAGCCACGGGCCGAGGTCGTCGACGTAGGACCGCAGGACCGCGCGGTCGCCGACCGGCTCGTACCCCGACGCGGCCGCGCGGCGCAGTTGTTCGGACCGTTCCGGGTAGTAGCCGGCGAACGCCTCGGCCATCTCCCGTAGATCGCTCGTCCAGCCGTTCCAGCGGGGCATGACGAGAGTGAACCCGGTCCGCACGAGATGCCGGGACATGAAACGCACCAGCGGCCGCAAGGCCTCCTCGCCGTCACCCGCGGCCGCGATCCGCCGCCGCCAGCGCGGCAGGTGCAGGGCCAGGTCGCCGTTGGTCTCGCGGGCGAGCGTGGAGTCCGGGCGGTAGCGGGGCAGGAACTCGGCGAGGTCCTCGCCGAGCAGCGGGGTGCACAGGCAGGCCACGAACCAGCCGATGTCGTGGCGCTCCCGCTCGTCGAGCACCCGCGCGGGAGAAGAGCAGGGCCCCGACCCCGTCGATCTGCGGGAACTCCTTGTCGACGGCCTCGCCGAGGCCCCGGGCCGCGTCCCGGTCGGCGCCGGTCGGCTCCGACCGCAGGACGACCACCAGGTCCAGGTCGCTGCGTCCCACGCGCGCGGTGCCACGCGGGATCGAACCGTAGAGGTAGGCGCTGTCCAGCCGCGTCCCGAAGGCGTCCAGCAGTCGGTCGCGGGCGGCGGCGACCACGGGACGGAAAGCGAGCGGCACGCGCGCGTGCGATCCCTCGCGCTCGAAGAAGCCCAGGGCGTCGAGTCCTCTGGACGCGACCGTGTCAGACATGGACCAACCAAATCCGCGCCCGTCCGGTGACCAGGACGAGGCCGAGCGCCGACGACCGGGGATCCGGGGGCGGTGGCCCCCGGATACGGCGACTATCGCGAGCGCTTCGCCAGCCGCTCGACGTCCAGCAGGATCACGGCCCGCGCCTCCAGGCGCAGCCAGCCGCGCTGGGCGAAGTCGGCCAGCGCCTTGTTCACGGTCTCGCGGGACGCGCCGACCAGTTGGGCCAGCTCCTCCTGCGTGAGGTCGTGGACGACGTGGATGCCTTCCTCGGACTGCACGCCGAAGCGCCGCGACAGGTCCAGCAGGGCGCGCGCGACGCGGCCCGGGACGTCGGAGAAGACCAGGTCCGACATGGCGTCGTTGGTCTTGCGCAGCCGGCGGGCGACGGCGCGCAGCAGGGCGGTGGCCACCTCCGGCCGGGCGTTCAGCCAGGGCTGGAGGTCGCCGTGGCCCAGGCCCAGCAGCTTGACCTCGGTCAGCGCGGTCGCCGTGGCCGTACGCGGGCCCGGGTCGAACAGCGACAGCTCGCCGATCAGCTCGCCGGGGCCGACGACGGCGAGCATGTTCTCGCGGCCGTCGGGGGAAGTGCGGTGGAGCTTGACCTTGCCCTCGGTGACGACATACAGCCGGTCGCCCGGGTCGCCCTCGTGGAACAGGGAGTCGCCACGCGCGAGGGTCACCTCACTCATGGAGGCACGCAGCTCCGCGGACTGCTCGTCATCGAGCGCCGCGAAGAGCGGGTTGCGCCGCAGAACGTCGTCCACGAGTTCTCTCCTTGTCGACCTGCTCAGGGGATCTTGCTTCCCCTTGGTACCAGGGGACCGTGCTCCCCATTTTGCCGGACGATTCAAACAGTGTGATCTGTCACAAGGATGCCGCACAGGTGTCCCGAGGTAAGCGGCAGGGGTCCAATCGGGGGCCGATCTTCAGGGTCCGGGGCGGATGTCGGTGCCGGGCTCTAGGCTGGCCGAGTGTCCAAATCGCCGGTGAGAGCACAGGCCAAGGGGGCTGCGAGGGTGGTTGTACGTCGTGATTCCGCTGTGGGCGAACAGGGGTCCGATACTGCCTCCGGTGAGCCGCAAAAGGCGACGAAGGCGGCGAAGGCCGTGAAGAAGGCACCGGCGAAAAAGACGTCGGCGAAGAAGGCGGCGACCGCGACTGAGGCGGCGGTCGCGAAGAAAGCCACGGCGAAGACGGCCGCGGCGAAGAAGGCCGCATCGGGCAAGAAGACGGCCGCACCGGTGAAGGTGGCGGCGAAGAGGGCGGCGGCCGCACCGGCGAAGAAGGCGGTGGCCAAGAAGGCCGCGCCCGCCAAGAAGGCGGTGACCGAGAAGACCACGGCCGAGAAGACCCCGGCCGGGAAGTCGCGGGCGGCCTGGAAGCCCGAGTCGCACACCGCGCTGGTGCGCCGTGCCCGCCGGATCGACCGCGAGCTCGCGGAGGTCTACCCCTACGCCCACCCCGAGCTGGACTTCGAGAACCCCTTCCAGCTCCTGGTCGCCACGGTGCTCTCCGCGCAGACCACCGACCTGCGGGTCAACCAGACCACCCCGACGCTGTTCGCGAAGTACCCCACCCCCGAGGAACTGGCCGAGGCCAACCCCGAGGAGGTCGAGGAGATCCTGCGGCCCTGCGGATTCTTCCGGGCCAAGACCAAGTCGGTGATAGGGCTGTCCAGGGGCCTGGTGGAATCGTTCGGCGGCGAGGTGCCCGGGCGGCTCGAGGACCTCGTCAAGCTCCCCGGCGTCGGCCGCAAGACCGCCTTCGTCGTGCTGGGCAACGCCTTCGGGAGGCCCGGCATCACCGTGGACACGCACTTCCAGCGACTGGTCCGGCGCTGGAAGTGGACCGAGGAGAGCGAACCCGACAGGATCGAGGCGGCCGTCGGCGCGCTGTTCCCCAAGAGTGAGTGGACCGACCTGTCGCACCATGTGATCTGGCACGGCCGCCGGATGTGCCACGCCCGCAAGCCCGCCTGCGGGGTCTGTCCCATCGCCCCGCTCTGCCCGGCCTACGGCGAGGGCGAGACCGACCCGGAGAAGGCGAAGAAGCTGCTCAAGTACGAGAAGGGCGGCTTCCCCGGGCAGCGGCTCAAGCCGCCCCAGGCCTATCTGGACGCGGGCGGCAGGCCGGCGCCGCCGCTGGGCGCGTCAGGGATGTGACCCAGGGATCCTCTCAGGGGCCGAACACGGAACGATCAAGGAGTCGTCGGGCGTTGGAACAGGCAGGCCGGGGCAGCAGGTCGGGACGGGGGAAGCCATGACACAGGGCGGCAAGGCGCACACGGGGGACCCGCACGCGGGCGTGGCGCTCAGCACGGACGGCCTGCCGGAGTGGCTGGACCCGGTGGTGCGGGCCGCGGAGACGGTCCAGCCCCTCCAGCTGAGCCGCTTCCTGCCCCCGGAGAACGGCACGGGGCGGCAGTCGGCCGTGCTGATCCTGTTCGGCGAGGGTGAGCAGGGGCCGGAGCTGCTGCTCATGGAGCGGGCCGGCAGCCTGCGCTCGCACGCCGGGCAGCCGGCGTTCCCCGGTGGCGCCCTCGACCCCGAGGACGGCGACCCGAAGGCCGACGGGCCGCTGCGGGCCGCTCTCCGCGAGGCCGAGGAGGAGACCGGGCTGGACCCGGCCGGGGTCCAGTTGTTCGGGGTGCTGCCGAAGCTGTACATCCCGGTGAGCCACTTCGTGGTCACCCCGGTGCTGGGCTGGTGGCGCGCGCCGAGCCCGGTGGACGTGGTGGATCCGAACGAGACGGCGAGGGTCTTCACGGTCCCCGTGGCGGATCTCACGAATCCGGCCAACCGGGCGACCGCCATGCACCCCAGCGGTCATCGAGGTCCGGCATTCCTGGTCGAATCGACCCTGGTGTGGGGGTTCACGGCCGGAGTGATCGACCGGCTGCTGCACTACGCGGGATGGGAGCGCTCCTGGGACCGCGAGAAGCTGGTCCCGCTCGACTGGCGGTCATGACAGGGTGTCCACCGTGAATGTGCTGGACATCCTGTTGCTGGTCGCCGCCGTGTGGTTCGCGATCGTCGGCTACCGCCAGGGGTTCGTCGTCGGCATCCTGTCGGTGATCGGCTTCCTGGGCGGCGGACTCGTCGCCGTCTACGCTCTGCCCGTCATCTGGGACGCGGTGACCGACAACGCGGAGGTGGGCACGACCGCCGCCGTGGTGGCCGTGGTCGTCGTCATCGTCTGCGCCTCGGTCGGACAGGCCCTGACCACACATCTGGGCAACAAGCTGCGCCGGTACATCACCTGGTCCCCGGCCCGCGCCCTGGACGCCACCGGCGGCGCGCTGGTGAACGTGCTGGCGATGCTGCTGGTCGCCTGGCTGATCGGCTCCGCCCTCGCGGGCACCACCCTGCCTACCCTCGGCAAGGAGGTCCGCAGCTCCAAGGTGCTCCTCGGGGTGTCCAGGGCGCTGCCCAACCAGGCCGACACCTGGTTCGCGGACTTCTCCGCGGTCCTCGCGCAGAACGGCTTCCCGCAGGTCTTCAGCCCCTTCGCCAACGAACCGATCACGGACGTGTCGCCGCCCGATCCGGCCCTCGCCAACAGCGCGGTGGCCACCACCGCCAAGCGGTCCATCGTCAAGGTGACGGGTACCGCGCAGAGCTGCGGCAAGATCCTCGAGGGCACCGGCTTCGTGTTCGCCGACCGCCGGGTCATGACCAACGCGCACGTGGTCGGCGGCGTCGACGAGCCCACCGTCCAGATCGGCGGCGAGGGCCGCAGGTACGACGCCAAGGTCGTCCTGTACGACTGGCAGCGCGACATCGCCGTACTGGACGTGCCCAACCTGCCGGCGCGCGCGCTGAAGTTCGCCGCGCGGGACGCCGGGACCAGTGACAGCGCTATCGTCGCCGGATTCCCCGAGAACGGCTCCTACGACGTCCGGGCCGCCCGGGTGCGAGGCCGCATCACCGCCAACGGCCCGGACATCTACCACCGGGGCACCGTCCGCCGAGACGTCTACTCGCTGTACGCGACCGTCCGCCAGGGCAACTCCGGCGGACCGCTGCTGACACCCGAGGGCCGGGTGTACGGGGTCGTCTTCGCGAAGTCACTGGACGACGCGGACACCGGGTACGCCCTGACGGCCGACGAGATCCAGCCGGACATCGCCCGGGGCCGTACGGCGAATCAGCAGGTCGGGACCGACAGCTGCGCGCTGTGATCGATCATGTGCGGGTATGACGCAGACGGACCGAGACCCAGCGGGCCCGGCGGCGCAGAATGTGCGGAATCCCCACCCTGAGGTCCGTGCCCGGCAGCTGCGGGACGGCTCCTCGATGGGAGCCCAGACCGCCTGCCGTACGGCGGTTGCGGGGTGCGTCACTGTAGTCGTGCGTCCAGCCCATACCCCGACGTCTGCCCCCGCCCCAAGGTCGATAACCTCCGGTGCGGCCCCCAATCGGCCTATGCGCCAGGCATGTGGCCGTTCGTAGAACAGGTGTGCAGATCCGGATACCGGGCGTATCGGCCCGGTCACCGATCGGGTTCGGGATCCTTCAGCCAGTTGATCAGTTCGGTGGAGAACGCGGCCGGGTCCTCTTCGTGCGGGAAGTGCCCGAGTCCGTCGAACAGCCGCCAGCGGTACGGGGCTTCGACGTACTCGCCGGAGCCGGCGGCGCTGCGGGTGCGGGCCACCGGATCCAGGGAACCGTGCAGATGCAAGGTCGGGACGCGGACCGGACGCTTCATCCGGCGGTTGAACTGGATGCCGTCCGGGCGGGCCAGCGAGCGCACCAGCCAGCGGTAGGGCTCGATCGAGCAGTGTGCGGTGGAGGGGATGCACATGGCCCGCTGGTACGTCTCCACCGCCTCGTCCTCCGGCAGCCGCGGGCCCGACCAGTCCCGGATCAGCCGGCCGACCAGCGCGCCGTCGTCGGCGGTGAGCTGCCGCTCGGGCACCCACGGCCGCTGGAAGCCCCAGATGCAGGAGGCGGCGGCGGACTGCCGGCGGTCCCGGAGCATCGCCGAGCGCCAGCGCCGCGGGTGCGGCATGGACACGACCGCGAGTCGTCGTACCAGCTTGGGGCGCATGGCGGCCGCGGTCCACGCCAGGTAGCCGCCCAGGTCGTGGCCGACCAGCGCGGCGTCCGGCTCACCGAGTGAGCGGATCACGCCGGTGATGTCGAGGGCCAGGTTGGCCGGGTCGTAGCCGCGTGGGGTCCGGTCGCTGCCGCCGACACCCCTGAGGTCCATGGCGACGGCGCGGAAGCCCGCGTCGGCGAGCGCCACCAGCTGGTGCCGCCAGGCCCACCAGAACTCCGGGAATCCGTGCACCAGCATGACCAGCGGGCCGTCGCCGAGTTCGGCGATGTGGAAGCGCGCGCCGTTCGCGGCGACGTCCCGGTGGGTCCATGGGCCTTCGAGCCGGACGGGCGAGGGGGCGGGATCGCTCATGACGACGAGCGTCCCACAGCCTCGATGGCCGGCACGTCATCCCTGGGGAGTGCGGGACGCGGGTGCGGCTTGGCGTTCTGCAGTACGCCCGCCGACTCCTTCATCGACGCGGCCACCTTCTGGGGGCCCTTGCCCTTCTTGGCCTTCTTCGCGAACACCACGCCGATCAGCGCGAGGGCGACGGCCACCAGGACGTTCGCCGCGAAGGAGAGCAGGAAGCAGATCGCGAGGTTCCAGTGGCTCCAGGTGCGAATGCCGTACGCCAGCGCGAAGTTGAGCATCGGCAGGGAGAACAGCAGCAGCGCGCCGGCCACCGAGAAGGCGCCGCCGCTCGTCGCGCCCCGCTTGACGTCCTGCTTCAGCTGGGCCTTGGCCAGCGCGATCTCGTCGTGCACCAGCGCCGACATCTCGGCCGTGGCCGAGGCGAACAACTGGCCGATGCTGCGTTCGGCACCGACCGGGCTGCCGTCGGGTGCGCTCATCGCGGTCTCCCTCTGCGTACGTGTCATCGTCTTTTGTACCGTCTCGTCAGATCATGCCGGACGGTCGCCCTGCGCGCCTGCCCCGCCCAGTACTTCGGCACGCGCGTCGTGCCGTCGGCGGCCTCAACGCGGTCGCTGCCCGGTGGCCTGACCGGCCTTCTCGGCGGCCATCCGGCGGTGTTCGGCGGCCTTGCGGTCGTAGATCTCCGCCATCCGCAGGTGGTACGCCGGGTCGTCCTGCGCGTAGACGTCCGGGATGCCGTCCCGGTCGTCGTCCCGTTCCTCGGCCTCGACCAGCCGCCGGTACCGGGCGTTGCGTATCTTCAGCAGCACGGTGGCGCACAGGGCCGCGATCAGCGAGCCGGTGAGCACCGAGGCCTTGACCTCGCCGGTGAGCACCGCGTCGCCCTCGAAGGCCAGTTCGCCGATGAGCAGCGACACCGTGAAGCCGATGCCGGCGAGCGAGGCGACCGCGAAGACGTCGCCCCAGGCCAGGTCCTCGCTGAGCGAGGCCCGGGTGAAGCGGGCGGTCAGCCAGGTCCCGCCGAAGATCCCGACGGTCTTGCCGACCACCAGCCCGAGGACCACCCCGAGCGTCTCGGGTCTGCCGAACACGTCCCCGAGCGCTCCGCCGGACACCTTCACGCCCGCGCTGAAGAGCGCGAACAGGGGCACGGCGAGCCCGGCCGACAACGGCCGCACCAGATGCTCCAGGTGCTCGCCGGGGGAGTGCTGTTCGCCCTGACGGGTGGTGCAGCGCAGCATGAGGCCCATGGCGACACCGGCGATGGTCGCGTGCACGCCGCTGTTGTACATGAGCGCCCAGATGACGAGCGCGAGCGGCACGTACACGTACCAGCCGCGTACGCCCTTTCGCAGCAGCAGCCAGAAGACGGCCAGTCCGAGGACCGCGCCGCCGAGCGCGGCGAAGTCGATCCTGGCGGTGAAGAAGACCGCGATGATCAGGATCGCGAACAGGTCGTCGACGACCGCGAGGGTGAGCAGGAAGGCGCGCAGGGCGCCCGGCAGCGAGGTGCCGATGACGGCCAGTACCGCCAGCGCGAAGGCGATGTCGGTGGCCGTGGGCACCGCCCAGCCCTGGGTGGAGCCGTGGCCGGCGAGGTTGGTGAGGGTGTAGACGAGCGCCGGAACCGCCATGCCGCACAGTGCGGCGACCACCGGTAGTACGGCCGCCTTCGGGTCCCGCAGGTCGCCGGCCACCAGTTCACGCTTGAGTTCGATGCCGGCGACGAAGAAGAAGACCGCCAGCAGGCCGTCGGCGGCCCAGTGGGCGACGGAGAGGTTCAGGCCGAGGGTGCCGGGGCCCAGGTGGAAGTCGCCGACGGTCTCGTAGCTGTGGTGCAGCCCCGGTACGTTCGCCCAGACCAGGGCGGCGACCGCGGCGATCAGCAGCAGCACACCGCCGACGGTCTCGGTCCGCAGCGCGTCCGCCACGAAGGTCCGCTCGGGCAGTGAGAGCCGGCCGAGGACCTTGCGGGCGGTGGTGGTGCGGGGCGCGGACACGGGACCTCCGGTCGGTGGGCAGGACGGAACTACTGCCGACCAGACTTCCCGGCACACCTTGAGGCTTACACTGCTTTGCTTAGTTTACCTAAGATGTTCCGAGGGTGCCAGGTGGGTCTCACGCTAAGCGCAAAGAGGGCGCCCGGCGCGTTTCGCGCCGGGCGCCCTCCGGGACGTCGGGGTCCGGGTCAGTCCTCGCTCGGCGCCGCCGGGAGCTTCGCCTGGATGAGGTCCATGACCGTCGAATCCGTCAGCGTGGTCACGTCACCGAGCTGGCGGTTCTCGGCGACGTCACGGAGCAGCCGGCGCATGATCTTGCCCGAGCGGGTCTTCGGCAGCTCCGCCACCGGCAGCACCCGCTTGGGCTTGGCGATCGGGCCGAGCGTGGCGCCGACGTGGTTGCGCAGCGCGTCGACAAGGCCCTCGTCCTCGGCGTTCGCCGTGCCGCGCAGGATCACGAAGGCGACGATCGACTGCCCGGTCGTCTCGTCGGCCGCGCCGACCACGGCCGCCTCGGCGACCGACGGGTGCGACACCAGCGCCGACTCCACCTCGGTCGTCGAGATGTTGTGCCCGGAGACGAGCATGACGTCGTCCACCCGGCCGAGCAGCCAGATGTCGCCGTCGTCGTCCTTCTTCGCGCCGTCACCCGCGAAGTACCTGCCCTCGAAGCGCGACCAGTAGGTGTCCAGGAACCGCTGGTCGTCGCCCCAGATGGTGCGCAGCATCGACGGCCACGGCTCGGTCAGCACCAGGTAGCCGCCACCGCCGTTGGGCACCTCGTGGGCCTCGTCGTCCACCACGGTGGCCGAGATGCCCGGCAGCGGGGTCTGCGCGGAACCGGGCTTGGTCGCGGTGACACCCGGCAGCGGCGAGATCATCATCGCGCCGGTCTCGGTCTGCCACCAGGTGTCCACGATGGGGGTCCTGTCGGCGCCGATGTGCTTGCGGTACCAGATCCAGGCCTCGGGGTTGATCGGCTCGCCCACCGAACCCAGCACCCGCAGGGAGGACAGGTCGAACTTCGCGGGGATGTCGTCGCCCCACTTCATGAACGTCCGGATCGCGGTGGGCGCGGTGTACAGGATCGTCACCCCGTACTTCTGCACGATCTCCCAGAACCGGCCCTGGTGCGGGGTGTCCGGGGTGCCCTCGTACATCACCTGGGTGGCGCCGTTGGCCAGCGGCCCGTACACGATGTACGAGTGGCCGGTCACCCAGCCGACGTCGGCCGTGCACCAGTACACGTCCGTCTCCGGCTTGAGGTCGAACACCGCCCAGTGCGTGTACGACGCCTGGGTGAGATAGCCGCCCGAGGTGTGCAGGATGCCCTTCGGCTTACCCGTCGTACCGGACGTGTACAGGATGAACAGCGGGTGCTCGGCGTCGAACGCCTCGGGCGTGTGCTCCGCCGACTGCCGCTCGACGATCTCGTGCCACCACACGTCCCGCGTGTCGTCCCAGGCCACCTCCTGGCCGGTGCGCCGGACGACCAGCACGTGCTCGACGTTGCCCGCCTTGCCGGCCGCCTCGTCCACGGCGGGCTTGAGAGCCGACGGCTTGCCGCGCCGGTAGCCGCCGTCGGAGGTGATGACCACCTTGGCGTCCGCGTCCTGGATGCGGGTGGCGAGCGCGTCCGCCGAGAAGCCGCCGAAGACCACGGAGTGCGCGGCGCCGATCCGGGCGCAGGCGAGCATCGCGATCGCCGTCTCCGGGATCATCGGCATGTAGACCGCGACCCGGTCGCCCTTCTGGACGCCGAGCTCCAGCAGCGCGTTCGCCGCTTTGGAGACCTCGTCCTTGAGCTCGGCGTAGGTGATCGCGCGGCTGTCGCCGGGCTCACCCTCGAAGTGGATGGCGACCCGGTCGCCGTTGCCCGCCTCCACATGCCGGTCCACGCAGTTGTACGCGACGTTGAGCTCGCCGTCCTTGAACCACTTCGCGAACGGCGGGTTCGACCAGTCCAGCGTCTCGGTCGGCTCCTTGGCCCAGGTCAGCCGACGGGCCTGCGCGGCCCAGAAGCCGAGCCTGTCAGCCTTGGCCTGTTCGTACGCCTCGGCCGTGACATTGGCGTTCTCGGCCAGGTCAGCGGGCGGCGCGAAGCGTCGCTCCTCCTTCAAGAGGTTGGCCAGGCTTTCGTTGCTCACGACATCTCCCTTTCCAAGGGTGTCCGTTGTGTCCCAGGCCACAGCTCATCAGACCCGGGGGTCCGGTGACAAGGGCCGTCCAAAAATTGGTTTAGACCTGTTGGGTGCGGCGGGCCGCGCGAGGCCCACCGGCGCCGGCCTGGACGGCGCCGGCAGGCCCTCGCCGCCCGCTCTCAGGCCGGGCTGTGCAGCTCCTCCGCGCCCGGTACCCCCTCGAACACCTCACCCTCCTCCTCGTCGCCGGCCCGGCGCAGGAGATACGCCTGCGCCTCGCCCACATGGAAGTACATGCCCTGCAGCTCCAGCTCCCCGGCGGCCAGCGCGCGCGCCACCGAGTCGTGCGCCCGCAGGTGCTCCAGCTGCTGGACCACGTTGGTCAGGCAGAGCCGTTCCACCGTGTCCGCCGCCGCCCGGCCGGCCAGCCGGACCCCCGGCCAGCCGTCGTCGGCCAGCCGCGCCAGGCTCGGCAGCCCGTGCCGCAGCCAGCGCCCGAGCGGACTGGTGCCACCCCCGGACCCGGAACCCAGCAGCGCCTGCATCGCCCCGCATCCGGAGTGCCCGCACACCGTGACGGACCGCACCTTCAGCACGTCCACCGCGTACTCGATCGCCGCCGCCACCGAGTCGTCGCCGTTCTCCTCACCCGGAGGGGGGACCAGGTTGCCGACGTTGCGGACCACGAACAGGTCACCCGGACCACTGGAGGTGATCATCGACGTGACGAGCCGGGAGTCGGCGCAGGTGAGGAAGAGCTGCGACGGCCGCTGCCCGTCGCGCGCCAGCCGGGCCAGTTCGTCCCGCACCAGGGGCGCGGTGTCACGCTGGAACACGCCGATCCCGTGGGCGAGTTCATGACCGGTCCCGGCCGCCTTGCCGCCCCAGCGGGCGAGGCCCCACCGGGCGGGGCCGGATCCATGGCCGGGCTCCGGGCGGGGCCTGGGACGAGGCCCGTGCTCCGGCGCGTGCCCGTACTCCGGTGCGCGCACGCCCACCCGGCAGCCGGTGAGCTCGGCCGAGCCGCCCTGCGCGGTGTGGGCCCGCTGCCAGTCCCGCAGCGACTCGTAGGCCGCGTGGTCCATGAAGGAGCCGTCCAGCTCCACCTCGGCGCGGGCGCCGTGGGGTACGAGATGCAGGGCTCTGCTGAGCCGGGGGACCGCCAGGAACGTCAGCTGTCCTCTGACATGGATGCGATGGACTCCTTCCTGTACTTCGTGGGTGATGCGGGTGCGGGCGAGGCGGTGCAGGGACAGGGCGACGGCCACGGCGACCCCGAGGAGCACACCCTCGAGGACACCGATGAGCGCCACCCCGAGAGTGGTGACGGCGTACACCGCGACCTCACGGTGGCGGGTCACCGTGCGGATGTGGTGCAGGGACACCATCTGGATGCCGACGGCCATCACCAGGGCGGCGAGCGAGGCGAGCGGGATGAGATCCAGGACCGGGACCATCAGCAGCGCGGCGGCTACTACGAAAACGCCGTGCAGCATCGTGGAGTTCCGGCTGACGGCACCGGATTGCACGTTCGCCGAACTGCGCACCGCGACCCCCGCGACCGGCAGTCCGCCGAGTGCCCCGGAGACGATGTTCGCCGAGCCCTGACCGAGCAGTTCGCGGTCCAGGTCGGAGCGGCCGACCCGGGACTGGGGTCCGGTGCGGCCGGCCACCAGTTTGTCCACGGCGACCGCGCCGAGCAGCGACTGCACACTGCACACCAGCGTGGTGGTGAGCACCGCGGCGACGATGTCGAGCGCGGGCCCCTCGGGCAGCCCCGCCAGGGCGTGACTGCTCCAGGACGGCAGGTCGACCCGGGGCAGCGTGAGGCCGGTGAGCGTGGCGACCGCGGTGGCACCGGCGACGGCGACCAAGGCCGCCGGAACCGTGCGCAGCGCGCGGCCCGCTCTGCCCGGGATCCGGGGCCAGCCGAACAGCAGGCCGAGGGTCAGCACGCTCATGGCCACGGCGGCCGGGTGCAGGTGGGCCAACTGCGCGGGCAGCGCCCGGATGTTGGCGAGGACCGAGCTCTGCGGGTTGCCCCCGAGCACGATGTGCAGCTGGGCGACGGCGATGGTGACACCGATGCCGGCGAGCATGCCGTGCACCACGGCCGGGCTGACGGCGAGCGCGGTACGGGCCACCCGCAGGCAGCCCAGACCGAGTTGGGCCAGGCCGGCCAGGACGGTGATGCCGCAGGTGGTGCGCCAGCCGTAGCGGTGGATGAGATCGGCGGTGACCACGGTCAGTCCGGCGGCCGGGCCGCTGACCTGGAGCGGGCAGCCACCGAGCCGCCCGGCGACCAGCCCGCCGACGGCCGCCGCGACCAGGCCGGCCTGGAGCGGGGCGCCGGTGGCGAGGGCGATGCCCAGGGACAGCGGCAGGGCGATCAGGAAGACCGCGACGGACGCCGACACATCGGCGCCCTCGATCCGGAAGCGGCCGCGCGGGGGCGCGGGTGGGCCCGGCGGGCGGTCGGAGTCCTTGGCGGGCCCGGCAGCCGTGGCCTCGGCCGGGGCTCCGGACGGGGCTCCGGACCGGGCGGGTCCGAGGTTCTCGGGGTGGGTGGGTACGCAGGCTGACGACATGTTTCCCGTCTCCTCCGGGGCAGCGCGGTCGCGGAACAGGGGGTCCCCTCGCCAGGGGGCCGGGGCGTGGTCGCGGCCGTGGGTCACGGCGTGCAGTGGCGGGATGAATCAACGCTCAGTAAATGAATCGTAATGCAGAGTAAAAGTCGTGCATGGATTTTCTGTGCAAATGGGGCACATGCTCACCTCCATGGGTGAAGTGAGCAGTTCATCGGCTTGTCGTATTAATCCCTCTCTCGGTCCTATGCGACCTTGGCGGCGCTGTCGGCACATACCCGGCACACCGCCATAAAACGTCGTGATCGGCGTTCGCCGAGAGAAGGAAGAAGGTGGGCGGAATTGGCTGCCACCCAGAGGATCACCGCCGGCGCCGTGGCCGCCGCGGCCTGTGCCGCGTCGCTGGCGGGTTGCGCGACCGGCACCAGCACCGAGGAGGGGGCGCCCGGGCCACAGAAAGGAGCACCGGCGCCCCAGAGCGTGGTCCGTCTGATCGGTGACGGTTCCACCGCGTACACCGGAGCGCAGCCCCGTCTGCCGCGGCCGGAGAAGCTTCAGCCGGGCGAGAAGCCCCCGCAGTTCGTGGTGTTCTCCTGGGACGGCGCGGGCGAGGACAGCCAGAAGCTGTTCTCGCACTTCCGCAAGGTCTCCAAGGAGAACAACGCGACCATGACGTACTTCCTCAGCGGCGTGTACATGCTGCCCGAGGAGAAGCGCGACCTCTACCGCCCCCCGCAGCACTCACCCGGCCGCTCCGAGATCGGCTTCAACGACGAGCAGGGCATCTCCGACACGGTCAAGCAGCTGCGGCTGGCCTGGCTGGAGGGCAACGAGATCGGCACCCACTTCAACGGGCACTTCTGCGGTCCCGACGGAGGTGTCGGCGAGTGGTCGGTGGCGGAGTGGAAGAGCGAGATCGCCCAGGCCAAGAAGTTCGTGAAGAGCTGGAAGACCAACGCGGGCATGAAGAACGCCGCCCCGCTGCCCTTCGACTACGACAAGGAGCTCATCGGCGCCCGCACCCCCTGCCTGGAGGGGCAGAAGAACTTCGTGAAGGCGGCGAGCCAGTTGGGCTTCCGCTACGACACCAGCGGTGTCAACGACCAGGTCTGGCCCAAGAAGCGGGAAGGGCTGTGGGACCTGTCGATGCAGCTCGTCCCCTTCCCCGGCCACTCCTTCGAGCAGCTGACCATGGACTACAACTTCATGGTCAACCAGTCCGGCACCTCCACCCAGGGCGACCCCGACAAGTACGACTACTGGGGCGACCAGATGCGTGACGGGCTGATCCAGGGCTTCAACCGGGCCTACGACGGCAATCGCGCACCGCTCGTCATCGGGAACCACTTCGAGTCCTGGAACGGCGGCACCTACATGCGGGCCATCGACGAGGTGATCGAGAACGTCTGCAACAAGCCCGAGGTGCGCTGCGTCTCCTTCCACCAGCTGGCCGACTGGCTCGACGCCCAGGACCCGAAGGTCCTGGCGAGACTGCGCACCCTGGACGTGGGCGAGGCCCCGCGCCAGGGCTGGGCGTCCTTCCTCTCCGGCCGGCCCGCCCCGGCACCGAAGGGGGTGCCCGGGGCGCCGGCGGTGAAGCAGTAGCCGGCACGAGGGCGGCTTCGGCGGGTGGCGGGAGCTGCTCCCGCCGGCGGAGTGCCCACCTCCGTCAGGCGGGTGCCGCCACTCCCTCGCCGAGCACGAAACCGGGGTCGATCTGCGCGGCCAGGTCGACCCCGGTGCGCTCGTTCCCCCAGGACTGGGCGTTCTTCAGGTGGAAATGGACCATCTGGCGGGTGTAGCGCTCCCAGTCCCGCAGCTCGTACGTGGCGTCGGCGGCGACCCTGAGAGTGCGCAGGGCGCGGGAGTTGGCGTCCTCCAGGAGGTCGAACCGGGGCGGCCGGCCCTTCTCCATGGCGCGCACCCAGTCCGAGTGCCCGACCGTGACCAGCAGGTCGTCCCCGACCTCCGCGCGGAGGAAGTCGATGTCGTCCTGCCCCTGCACCTTGTTGCCGACGACCTTCAGCACCACGCCGAAGTCCCGGGCGTACTCCTTGTACTGGCGGTAGACGGAGACCCCCTTCCGGGTCGGCTCGGCGACGAGGAACGTGATGTCGAAGCGGGTGAACAGGCCGGAGGCGAAGGAGTCCGAACCCGCCGTCATGTCGACCACGACGTAGTCGTCGGAGCCGTCGACGAGGTGGTTCAGGAACAGCTCGACCGCTCCGGTCTTGGAGTGGTAGCAGGAGACCCCCAGGTCGGCGTCAGTGAAGGGCCCGGTGACCATCAAACGGACGGCACCGCCGTCGAGTTCCACCGGGCGGGCGCAGGCGTCGTAGACCGGATTGGGTTCCCTGACCCTGACCAGCCGCGAACCCTCGCCGGGCGGGGTGGTCTTGATCATCGTCGCGGCGGAGGCGATGCGCGGGTTGTTGCCGCGCAGGTAGTCCTTGATCACGGAGAGCCGCTCGCCCATGGCGGGCAGCGCCGCCGACTCCCTCTCGTCGAGGCCGAGAGCGGGGCCCAGGTGCTGGTTGATGTCGGCGTCGACGGCGACGACCGGCGCACCGGCTGCCGCGAGGTGGCGGATGAATAGGGAGGAGAGCGTGGTCTTGCCGCTGCCGCCCTTCCCCACGAAAGCAATTTTCATGTTCACAAAGCGTAGTCGGACAGTAGCTGTACGTGTCAGGGGAAGTGAAGAAGACCACTCCTTCGTGGAGTGGCGGGCAGGGGGTGCGTAGGGTCGTACTCATGAGTACGACAGGTGCGACCGCCGATCCGCTCGCGGCCCTCGGATCGCTGCCCGGAGTGGCCGAGTCCGTGGAGTCCGTACGCAAGGCCGTGGACCGGGTCTACGGGCACCGGGTCATGCGGCGCCGCAGCAACGCCGTCACCTCCGAGGCCGCGCTGCGCGGCGCCCGGGGCAGTGCGGCGCTGTCCGGCGCCGACTGGGCGCTGGAGGAGGTCCGGCGGCGCTCCGACTTCGGTGCCGACGACGAGGCGCGCGTGGTGGGCGCGGCCCTGCGGCTGACCGCCGAGGCCGGCCAGCTGCTCTCCATCTGGCGGCAGTCCCCGCTGCGCGTGCTGGCCCGGCTGCACCTGGTGGCGGCCGCGACCGGCGACGACGAGGTGGGCCGGCCGCGCCGGGCCGGTGAGCGTGTCGAGGAGCCGCTGATCGAGCTGCCGCTGCCGGACGCGGACGAGGTGTCGGGGCGTCTCGACGGTCTCGCGGAACTGATCATCGCGGGGAGTGCCGCGCCGGCGCTGGTGACGGCCGCCGTGGTGCACGGCGAGCTGCTCGCGCTGCGGCCCTTCACCTCGAACAACGGGCTGGTCGCGCGCGCGGCCGAGCGGATCGTGCTGATCGGCAGCGGCCTCGACCCCAAGTCGGTCTGTCCCGCCGAGGTCGGGCACGCCGAACTGGGCCGCGCCTCCTACGCGGCGGCCCTGGACGGGTACGTCTCCGGGACTCCGGACGGCATGGCCGCCTGGATCGCGCACTGCGGGCGCGCGGTCGAGCTGGGCGTCCGGGAGTCGACGGCGGTCTGCGAGGCGCTGCAGCGCGGCGCGGCCTAGAGGTTGTCCCGTAACCCGTGTGGCGGTTGCTGCGTTGCCTGGGCATGGGTGGGGTGATCTCAGCGGATGATCCGAAGTGGATCGAGCCGTTCTCCGGGCTGTCCGAGGTGCAGTTCGCAAGGCTGGTTGCGTTGGTACGGCGCCGTGGCGGCGCCGTACAGCGCGGCCGCCCCTGGCGACTGCCGCTGGAGGACCGGGTGCTGCTGGTGGCCACGTACTGGCGGACGAACCTCACCTTGCGTCAGATAGCGCCGCTGTTCGGAGTCTCGAAGTCCGCGGCGGACCGCATTCTCGATCACCTCGCACCCCTGCTGGCCATCTCGCCAGCCCGTCGACCGCGCAAGGACACCGTCTATATCGTCGACGGCACCCTGGTGCCTACCCGCGACCGCAGCATCGCCGCTTCCAGTAAAAACTACCGCTACTCGACCAACCTGCAGGTCGTCATCGACGCCAACAGCCATTTGGTCGTCGC
>NZ_JBIAYD010000017.1:0-144589 GCF_042897315.1 Streptomyces sp. NPDC001068
AAACGCTCGACTGGGAAACCCCAGCCGAGCGTCTCGCTAGGCTCCTGGCCACAGCCAGTTGACCACCGTGTTGCAACGACCCCTGGAATTCGCCCACACACCCGGGGGCACGCTCGTGCGCGCTCACTGCACCGCGAAGAAGGCCGCCGTCAGCAGGGCCGCACCGGAACCGCCCAGCACCCACGCCACCCGTCTCAGCCGCAGGCCGCCGGCCACCACCACCGACGCCAGCAGCAGCGCGCCGCCCAGCGGCACCCAGGCGTACAGGACCCCGGCCGGGCCGGACCGGACCACACCGTCGGTGCCGGGCTTCACGATCACGTCGTAGGTCCGCCCCTTGCGCACCGCCACCGACTCGCCGATGACCACCCGGGAGCGCGGGACGGCACCGGACGACACCGGGGTGAACGGACCCGTGCAGGTCTCCGCGGCGCACGCGGTCACCTCGACGGTGCCCCGCTCCTTGCCCTTCGTCAGCATCACGTCCTGCGCCGTGCTCCACGACGCCCACACCCCGCCGACCAGGATCAGCACGGCGACCGCGCCCATCGCCAGGACCCGGCCGAACCGCAGGGCGGTGACCGGGGCGGTACGGGAGGAGGGGACCGACGCAGCAGGCATGGCCGGGATCATTGGCCATACCCCTACGGCCGGTCAACCGCGGTGGGCGACAAGTCAGGAGTTGTACGAGCTTTGCGCCCGCTCGAGACCCTCGGTGACCAGGGCCTCCACCGCGTCCGCGGCCCGGTCCACGAAGTAGTCCAGCTCCTTGCGCTCGGCCGAGGCGAAGTCCTTCAGCACGAAGTCCGCGACCTGCATCCGGCCCGGCGGCCGCCCGATCCCGAACCGCACCCGGTGGTAGTCCGCGCCCATCGCCTTCGTCATCGACTTCAGACCGTTGTGCCCGTTGTCGCCGCCACCCAGCTTCAGCCGCAGCACGCCGTAGTCGATGTCCAGCTCGTCATGGACCGCGACGATGTTCGCCAGCGGCACCTTGTAGAAGTCGCGCAACGCGTTCACCGGACCGCCGGACAGGTTCATGAACGACATCGGCTTCGCCAGGACCACCCGCCGGCTCGCCGGACCCGGCGCCCCGAGCCGCCCCTCCACGACCTGCGCCTGCGCCTTGCCGGCCCGCTTGAACTTCCCCCCGATCCGCCCCGCGAGCAGGTCCGCGACCATGAAACCGACGTTGTGCCGGTTCATCGCGTACTCCGGTCCGGGATTGCCGAGGCCGACGATCAGCCAGGGGGCGTTGGCGGCTGCGGGGGTGGTCACGTCCATGTCTCCTTGATACGCGCCAGCCGCCGCTCCCGACAGGAAGCAGCGGCTGACGAACGATGAAACGAAGGTGAGGATCAGGCCTCGGCGACTTCCTCGGCCGCGCCCTCTTCGCCCTCGGGGGCCTCCTCGGCCTGCGCGGCCAGGACCTGGAGGACGACCGCGTCCTCCTCGACGGCCAGGGTCACGCCGGACGGCAGGGTGATGTCCTTGGCGAGGACGGAGGCACCGGCCTCCAGGCCCTCGACGGAGACGGTGACGGCCTCGGGGATGTGGGTGGCCTCGGCCTCGACCGGAAGCGCGTTCAGCACGTGCTCCAGCAGGTTGCCGCCCGGGGCCAGCTCGCCCTCGGTGTGCACCGGGATCTCGACCGTGACCTTCTCGCCGCGCTTGACCAGCAGCAGGTCGACGTGCTCCAGGTAGCCCTTGATCGGGTTGCGGACCACGGACTTCGGGATCGCCAGCTCGTTGGTCTTGCCGTCGATGTCCAGGGAGATCAGGACGTTCGGGGTACGCAGCGCGAGCAGCAGCTCGTGGCCCGGCAGGGTCAGGTGGATCGGGTCCGAACCGTGGCCGTACAGGACACCGGGGACCTTGTGGTCACGGCGGATGCGGCGGGCGGCGCCCTTGCCGAACTCGGCGCGCGACTCGGCGGCGATCTTCACCTCGGACATGGTGATCACTCCTCGTAGAGGTAGATGGGGACGTGGTTACCCGGCCACCTACGGCCTGCTACGAAGAGCGCGTCGATAACGGACCACCGGCACCCGCATGAAAACAGGTCCGGCCTCCCTCGCCGAGCAACTGGAGCAGTCTACTCGGCGACGGAGGCCGGACCAAAAGGATCTTCAACGACGGCTAGCGCGACCGGTGTGGCCGGTGGTGCGACCGGTGGTGCGCCTGGTGCGCCTGGTGCAGAAACCTCACTGCTCGTCGAAGAGGCTCGTCACCGAACCGTCCTCGAACACCTCACGCACCGCACTCGCGATCGTCGGCGCGATCGACAGCACCGTGATCTTGTCCAGATCCCGGCTCAGCTCACCCGGCGTCGGCAACGTGTTCGTCAGCACGAACTCACTCACCCGCGAGTTCTTCAGACGGTCCGCCGCCGGACCCGACAGCACGCCGTGCGTCGCCGTCACGATCACGTCCTCCGCACCGTGCGCGAACAACGCGTCCGCCGCCGCACAGATCGTGCCACCCGTGTCGATCATGTCGTCGACCAGGACACACACCCGGCCCTTGACCTCGCCCACCACCTCGTGGACCGTCACCTGGTTCGCCACGTCCTTGTCCCGGCGCTTGTGCACGATCGCCAGCGGCGCACCCAGCCGGTCACACCACCGGTCCGCCACCCGCACCCGGCCGGCGTCCGGCGACACCACCGTCAGCTTGTCCCGGTCCACCTTCCCGCCCACATAGTCCGCGAGCAGCGGAAGAGCGAACAGATGGTCCACCGGACCGTCGAAGAAGCCCTGGATCTGATCCGTGTGCAGATCGATCGTCAGGATCCGGTCCGCACCCGCCGTCTTCATCAGATCGGCGATCAGCCGCGCCGAGATCGGTTCGCGACCCCGGTGCTTCTTGTCCTGCCGGGCGTAACCGTAGAACGGCACAATCACCGTGACGGAACGCGCCGACGCCCGCTTCAACGCGTCGATCATGATCAGCTGCTCCATGATCCACTGGTTGATCGGAGCCGTGTGGCTCTGGATCACGAAACAGTCGGCACCGCGAGCCGACTCCTGGTAACGGACGTAGATCTCACCGTTCGCGAAGTCGAAGGCCTTCGTCGGGACGACCCCGACACCCAGCTGCTGGGCGACCTCCTCGGCAAGCTCGGGGTGGGCGCGGCCGGAGAAGAACATCAGCTTCTTCTCGCCGGTCGTCTTGATCCCGGTCACAGCACTGTCTCCTCAGAGGTGTCTCAGCCGTACAGCTGGATGTCCAGCCGCCCCCGGCCCCCGCGCCGGGCGCGGCAGGCCGAACAGCTGGTTAGGTGCGGGTGTGCACTTATCACGGTACGACGTCTTTGGCGCACCTGTTTCCGGTCAGTCCTCGCTCACGCCCTGCCGGGACGCCGCCTCCGCGGCCTGCGCCGCCGGACTCCCGGGACGCTTCCGGGCCACCCAACCCTCGATATTGCGCTGCTGGCCACGGGCCACGGCCAGCGAACCGGGCGGCACGTCCTTCGTGATCACGGACCCGGCGGCGGTGTAAGCACCGTCCCCGATCGTGACAGGCGCCACAAACATGTTGTCCGAACCCGTCTTGCAGTGCGACCCGACGGTCGTGTGGTGCTTGCTCTGACCGTCGTAGTTCACGAACACGCTCGCCGCCCCGATGTTCGAGTACTCGCCGATCGTCGCGTCGCCCACGTAGGAGAGGTGCGGAACCTTCGTCCCCTCCCCGATCCTGGCGTTCTTGGTCTCCACGTAGGTGCCGATCTTGCTCTTGGCCCCCAACCGCGTCCCCGCCCGCAGATAGGCATACGGTCCCACGCTCGCGCCCGCACCGACATGGGCCGAATCGGCCACCGTGTTGTCCACCCGAGCCCCGGCACCGACCCGGGTGTCCCTCAGCCGGCTGTTCGGCCCCACCTCGGCACCCTCACCGAGATGCGTGGCGCCCAGCAGCTGTGTCCCCGGCAGCACGACGGCGTCCTGCTCGAAGGTGACCGCCACATCGACCCACGTCGTCGCCGGGTCCACCACCGTCACGCCGGCCAGCATCGCCCGCTCCAGCAACCGGTCGTTGAGGATCCGGCGGGCCTCCGCCAACTGCACCCGGTTGTTGATCCCCGCGATCTCCCGGTGGTCGCCGGCCACCGACGCACCGACCCGGTGCCCGGCCTCCCGCAGGATCCCCAGCACGTCCGTCAGGTACTCCTCACCCTGACTGTTGTCCGTGCGCACCTTGCCCAACGCGTCCGCGAGCAACTGCCCGTCGAACGCGAACACACCCGAGTTGATCTCCCGGATCGCCCGCTGCGCCTCGGACGCGTCCTTGTGCTCGACGATGGCCGTCACGGCACCGGACGCCTCGTCGCGCACGATACGGCCGTAACCGGTCGCGTCCGGGACCTCCGCGGTCAGCACGGTCACCGCGTTGCCGTCACCGTGATGCGTCGCGGCGAGCCGGGCGAGCGTCGCACCGGTGAGCAGCGGAGTGTCCCCGCAGACCACCACGACCGTCCCGTCGACCGCGCCGCCCAGCTCCTCCAGCGCCATCCGCACCGCGTGCCCGGTGCCGTTCTGCTTCTCCTGCACGGCCGTGCGGGCGGCGGCGTCGACCTCGGCGAGATGCGCGCCGACCTGCTCACGCGCGTGCCCGACGACGACGACCAGGTTCGCCGGGTCCAACTCACGGGAGGCGGCGAGCACATGGCCCACCAGAGAACGGCCGCAGATCTCGTGCAGGACCTTGGGTGTGGCCGACTTCATACGGGTGCCCTCACCCGCTGCGAGAACGACGACGGCTGCCGGGCGAATGGCGCTCACGGAGTTGCCCTTCGGCTTCTTGGATGAGTGGGGGTGACATCCGCAGGATACCGGGGCGTTTCAGGGGGGACATGGGAGCGGGCCCTGACGGTGCTGTCACCAGTCAGGACCCGAACCGGGCATGTGCTCCCGGGGGAGGACTCGAACCCCCATGATCAGAACCAAAATCTGACGTCTTGCCCTTAGACGACCCGGGATTGCCGCTATGTCCGATTTCGTAGATCGGGTGCGGTGGCAGCCCCTACTATGCCGTACCACCAGCCTTCGATGCGACGGTACAACTCGGCGCTTTGCCGAACGGTGAGTACGAGGCATCCGCGGTAGTCGTCGCCGACGTTCTTGCGTACGGTTTTCGGGTTGTGCCGCTTCAGGGTCGTCTTGCCGAAGGCGCCTCGAGCGGCCTCGACCAGGTCCGCCCAGTAGTTCTCGGCGGCCTCGACATCCGCCGACTCGTGGATCATCACTCGGTACCCGACACGCTCTCGCTCGACTCCGAGCAGGTCGAGCCAGGCAAGGAACAGGCGGATCACGTCGGGGTCACTGTTGACGAAGGCGATCCGTTCGCGCCGTGCGTGAGGTTTGTCCTTGGTGCCCTCGGCCCAGTACAGGGCCACTCCCGTCATGAACAGCTCCCGATCGGTCAGTTCGCCGATCTCGCGCCTCGCCGCCGCCTTGGTCTCCTGGCGTTCCGCGTCGCGAACCGCCAGTTCGTGCTCCCAGCGTTTCCGGCCCGCGAGCCTCGCCTGTTCCCCCGGGTCGCGTCGCTCCGGCTTCGGCAGATCCCGTACCCACAGCGAGACCGAACTCTTCGAGCAGCCCAGCTCCGCCTCGATCCGGTCGTACGTCCACCCCTGTAGCCGCAGCTCCCGCGCCCTGGCGCGCAGGTCGTCCTTGGCGTTCGGGCGTTTGGTCCATTCCGGTGGGGGTTCTCCTTTGACCAGCCGGCTGAGGATGTCGTTGTTGAAGATCTTCAGTTCGTCGCGGATCTGCCGGAGGCTGTGGCCGCCGCGCCGCAGTGCCACCGCCCGCTCCCGCAGCCCCTCGAAGTCGGCGTACTTGCCGTGTGAATGTGCCATGGGCATACCGTCCGGGTGGAATGGAAGGTTCCGTGCCGGAACGGGTGTGGTTCACCTGTTCGAGGGATGGCGGTGGGTTTCGGTGTTGTTCGGTTACGGAGGGTGGTGTAGGGCAGTAGACGAAACTCACCGGAAAAGCCCACCCTCGCGCCCGTAGGCTGGACGCATGACCACGACGGGGGCAGACCGCACGACGGCCTTGGCAGGGCCGTGGTGGTGGTCGCGGTGGCGTAGTGCGGTGCTGGACGGTGGTCTGGCACTGGTGTCGGCGCTGGAGTGCGGCGCCGAGGGGATCCCTTTCGCGCGGGACGCGGGCGTTCCGGTGTCGGTCGGGGTCGTGTTCGGTCTGCTGGCCGGTTCGGTGCTGTTGCTGCGCAGGAAGTGGCCGATCGCGGTCGTTCTGGTGTCGATAGCGATCACGCCGGCCCAGATGGGTTTCCTGATGGGCATCGTCGGCCTCTACACCCTCGCCGCCGCCGAGGTGCCGCGGCGGATCATCGTGGCGCTGTCCGGGATGACGTTCCTGGGCACGTTGATCGTCACGTTCGTGCGGGTCCGGCAGAGCATGGCGCGCGGTGACCTGACGATGGGGGACTGGTTCGTCCCGTTCGCGGCGCTGGCGACCTCGCTGGGGCTGACCGCGCCTCCGGTGCTGCTGGGCCTGTACGTGGGTGCGCGGCGGCGGTTGATGGAGAGCCTGCGGGAGCGCGCGGACAGTCTGGAGCGGGAGCTCCAGTTGCTCGCGGAGCGGGCGGAGGAGCGTGCGGAGTGGGCGCGGGGCGAGGAGCGGACCAGGATCGCGCGGGAGATGCATGACGTGGTGGCGCACCGGGTGAGTCTGATGGTGGTGCACGCGGCGGCTCTGCAGGCGGTGGCGCGGAAGGATCCGGAGAAGGCGGTGCGCAACGCGGCGCTGGTGGGTGACATGGGGCGGCAGGCGTTGACGGAGCTGCGGGAGATGCTCGGGGTGCTGCGTTCCGGGGACGGCGGCCGGGGGCGTGCGCCGGTGTCGGTGGCCGCGTCGGTGCCGTTGGCGGCGGTGGGGGTGGCCGCGGCGGCGGCGGCCTCGCGGGTGGCGGAGGAGGAGGGGCCGTATCTGTCGGAGCTGGAGGAGTTGATCGGGCAGTCCGCGGCGGCGGGGATGGTGGTGGACCTGTCGGTGGAGGGGGATGTGCGGTCGTACGCGGTCGCGGTGGAGCAGACGGCGTTCCGGGTGGTGCAGGAGGCGTTGACCAACGTCCACAAGCACGCGGCGGGTGCCAAGACCCATGTGCGGCTCGCGCATCGGGTGGCCGAGATCGCGATGCAGGTGGAGAACGAGCCGCCGCCGGAGCCGGCGTCGGCCGCGTCGGCGGGTCTGCCGTCCGGCGGGAACGGTCTGGTGGGGATGCGGGAGCGGGTGCTGGGGCTTGGCGGGGTGTTCGTCTCGGGGCCGACGGACGCGGGGGGTTTCCGGGTGTCGGCGGTGATCCCGGCGGCCTGAGCCGTGGCCTTCTGCGCGGCAGCAGGTGTGGGCGGCGGCCAGGTGCGGTCGGCGGTCAGGTGTGGGTGGCGGTCAGGCGCGGTCGGCGGTCAGGTGTGGGTGGTGAGGCGGTGGGGTTCGACGCCCGCGATGAGGGTGGTGAGGCCGTGGTCGATGTCGGGGCCCACGTACCAGTCGCCGGTGTGGTCGAGGGTGTAGACGCGGCCTTCGGTGTCGATGGCGAGCAGGGAGTGGGTCTCGGTCTCCTCGCCCAGCGGGCAGATCTCGGTGTCGAGGGCGCGTCCGAGGTCGCCGAGTGTCCGGGCGAGGTGGAGGCCGTGCAGGGGGTCGAGGTGGAGGCCGGCGGGGGCGATCTGGCGGCCGGGTCCGGTGGGGTTGATGCGCAGGCCGCCGAATTCGGCCCAGGCTTCCACGGCGGCGGGGAAGACGGTGTGCCGGTGGCCGGCGGGTGAGGTGTGTTCGCGGAGGGCGTCGGCCCAGACCTCGGCCTGTTTTATGTCCCAGCGTCCGGGCTGCCAGCCGGCGGCGCGCAGGGCTGCGTCGACGGGCACGGAGAAGCGTGTGGTGGAGGTGCGGTCGGGGTGCATCTGCCCTTTGTTCGTGTTCGGTGCGGGTGCGGTGTTCATGGGGGGGGCGGGGTGCCGTCAGTCGTCGGTGGTGGTCGGGTCGACGACGCGGACGCCGAAGTGGGCCGTGAGGGCGGTGCAGGCCCGGCAGGGGGCGGCGAAGCTGCCGTGCAGGGGGTCGCCGTCCTCGCGTATGCGGCGGGCGGTGAGTTTGGCCTGTTTGAGGGCTCTGCGGGCTTCGCCGTTGGTCATGGGTTTGCGGGCGGCGCGTTTGCTGCGGGCGCCGTCGGCGGAGGCGATGTGCCGGGAGACGAGGATGGCCTCGGCGCAGCGGCCGGTGAACCGGTCGCGTTGTCCGCTGGGCAGGGTGTCGAGGAATTCCTGGACCAGGGGGTGCAGTGGGGGCGGCTGGTCGCCGCGGGCGGCGGTGCCGGTGAGGGTGGCGCCGCGTACGGAGAGGGCGGCGGCGACGGTGGGCAGGATGCCGTCGCGGCGGTACAGGAGGGTGGGCGCGGGAGGTGTTTCGGTGCCGGTCCAGCCGATGCGCGGGTCGCCGGTGGTGGCGCTGTGACCTGCGCCGGGCACGCCGGTGTGTGGTCCCGTCTGCGTGGTGTTCATGATCGTCTTCCCCTCCCGGGCATCCCCCGAAAGTCACAGACTGCCAAATCCCGTGGCGTGTGCGGTAGCTGGGGCGGTGCGACACGCCCGGGTTTGGGCAGGCTGTCACGGCGGGGTGACGGCTGGTCACGGAAGCGGAGGCCCGGTGACCGGGGTTCGCGCACCGCATAGGCTGTCGGCACCGCGAATGGGCGCGGTCGACGCGTCTGGGACGTGGAAGATTCAGCCGGTTACGGGCCGGGGCGCGCCGATGGGTGCGGTTCCGGTTCGTACAGAGTGCCGCAGGGGGCAACCGTCATGACGACAGGTCGGCTCGGGATGGGGGCACCGCCCAGCCGCCAGGCCGGGGGGCAGGCCGCGCCGCCGAACGCGGCCTACGCGGGGCAGGTCGTGCATTTCCCGGATCCGGTCCGGGCGGCACGTCATCCCCGGGGGGTGCGTGTCGACGAGCAGGGTTACCCGGACTTCTCGCCCTACGCGCGCGCGGCCGTGGAGATCGCGGACCCGCCGGAGGGCTTCGGGGTCGACGAGTTGCGGCTGACGGACTACGTGTCGGCGAACGCGGTGCTGGCCGGGTCGGGTCATGAACTGTGGGACACGGTGCCCGCGGTGGCGACGCCGCACGGCTGGACGTGGCATCACGTGGCCGGGTCGCGGCGGCTGGAGCTGGTCCCGGTCGAGGTGAAGGCGTTGTTGCGGCACCACGGCGGGGTGGCGACGGCGGGCGTGGACCAGGGCAAGCGGGGCACGCGGCCGTTGCAGGAGACCCGCCCGGCCCATGTCGGGCTGCCCAAGTCGGGTGTGGCGGTGTCGGAGTCGCAGGTGCAGGGTGTCGAGGAGGATCTCGGATACCGGCTGCCGGGCGCGTACCGCTCCTTCCTGAAGGCGGCGGGCGGGTGTGCGCCGGTGGGCACGGCTCTGGACGCCGGCCTCGGTCTGCTGCTGGACCAGCCGTTCTTCACGGTCCGTGACGAGGCCGCGGTCAATGACCTGGTGTACGTCAACAAGTGTCTGCGTGACCATCTGACCAAGGACTACCTGGGCGTGTGTTTCGTGCAGGGCGGTCTGCTGGCGGTGAAGGTGAAGGGCGACCGGCTCGGTTCGGTGTGGTTCTGCGCGTACGACGACGTGCGCGACGTGGATCCGTCGTGGCCGCCGGCCGAGCGGGTGGAGCGGCTGTTGCTGCCGTGCGGTGAGGACTTCGACGTGTTCCTGTCCCGGCTGGCGGGTTCTCCGCCGGAGTTGGAGACGGTGGCGAACCTGATGGTGGACGGCGGCTTCGCCCGCGCCGTCTCTGTTGGCTCGGGGGAGTGAGTTTCGGCATGGTGACGTTCGCGCAGGCGCAGGAGCGCGCCGAGGAGTGGATCAACGGCGACGTGCCGGCGTACCAGCACCGCGAGGTGCGGGTGCGGGAGTTCGGTCTCGGGTTCGTGGTGTGGGGCGAGGACCGTGCGGACGGCCCGCGTTCGGACGCGGGCGGGCAGCGGCTGGTCATCGCCCGGGACACGGGTGACGCGACGCTGTGGCCGGCGTTGCCGGTGGGCGAGGTGATCCGCCGGTACGAGGAGGAGTACGGCCGCGAGGCGGAGGTCGCCGACGCGGTGCCGGCGCCCGCGGCGCGGGTCGATCTGAATCAGACCTCGTTCCTGTTGAGCCCTCCGGAGTGGCTCCAGGAGGCGGCGGACAAGCTGGGGATTCCGGACCGGCGGCCGGGTGCTGACGGGCCGTCGGCCGGGCGGGCGGACGAGCGGACGGCCGCAGGGCCGGCCGGGGGGTCGGCCGGGGGTCCCGCGGTGGGTTCGGGTGTGGGTTCCGGCGCCGGGCCGGGGGCGGGTTCGGCCGGCCTCGCGCAGACGCAGGCGGGGGTGCCGGCGGGGGCCGGTGGATCCGGTGGGCCTTCCTGGCCGGCGGCCGGGGCGGGGGCGCCGGACACCCCCGACGTGCCTGCCGGTGCGACTCCCTGGGCGGGTACCGACACGAACGCCGACCCGGGTGCGGACCGTTCCGTCCCGCTGCCGGCGACGGTGTTCGCGCCGCCGCTGAGCGGTTCCGACAACGGTGCGCTGGGAGACGCCGAGACGGCGCTGATGGCGGGTGGCAGTCAACTGCCGCGCACGGCGGTGTCCCCGGCTGTCGACGACACGGGCGCGCCGGGTGCGCGGGGCGGTGCCCAGGGGGCGCCCGCGGGCGCCGGTGCGCCGCGGGGCGGCACCCGCGGGCAGTCTTCGCCGGGCGCCCCGACGTACGGCTACCCGCAGGCCCCGGCGGCGCCGGGCGCTCCCACGCCTGGCGCCCCTGCCCCGGGTACGCCTGTGCCGGGTGCCCATGCTCCGGGCGCTCCCGCGCCTGGCGGCCAGGCTCCGGGCGCGCCGGCTCCGGGTGCGCATGCTCCGGGTATGCCTGTTCCGGGTGCTCCTGCGCCTGGCGCCCACGCTCCGGGTGCTTCTGCCCCCGGTGTCCCCGCCGCCCCGCCCGCGCCCTCTTACGGTTACCCGCAGAGCCCGGCCGCGCCGGGTCACGGCTATCCGCAGGGGCCGGACGGTGCGCAGGGCGCGTCCCGGCCGCCGGTGGGTCCGCCGGCCGCGGGTCGCCCGCCGGCGCCGAACGCCAGTGACATCGCGGATGCGGCGACGAGCAGGGCGGCGCCTCCGCCGCGCAAGGCCCGCGGCGCGGCCGCCGCGCCTCCGCCGCCGCCGGGCGCCCCGGGAGCGCCCGGCGGGCGCCCCGGGGGCACGCCTCCGCCGCCCCCGCCGGTGGGCGGTTACGTGCCGACGCAGATGGTGTCGGCGCTGGGCCCGGAGGGGCCCGGAGGTCCGGCGCGGCCGCAAGTCGCCCCCAACCCGCAGACTCCGCCGGGTGGCACGCCCTCCGGCGATGTCCACCGCTCGGAGACGATGCTGGCCGGCCCGGGCGTCCCGGGCATGCCGAACCCGCCCGGCGCTCCCGCCGCCCCGGGTGCCCCCGGTGTGCCGCCCGCGCCCGGTGCGCAGCCGCCGCCGTTCGCCCCCGGCGCGCCGTTCGCCGGTGGGGCGCAGCCGCCGGGTGCTCCCGGTGCGCCTTCCGCGCCGGGTGCGCAGGGGGCTGTGCACCACGCGGAGACCGTGCTGGCCGCGCCCCCGGTGGGCGCCCCTGGCGCACCGCTGCCCCCGCCCGCCCCCGCCGGACCCGCGGCGCCGGGTGTCCCCGGGGTGCCGGCGGGTGCCCCGCAGATGCCGCCGCCGGTGCCGGCCGGCGCGATGCCGCCGCCCGGGCAGTCCGTGCCGGGTCAGCAGCCGCCCGCCTACGGCTACCCGCAGCAGGGTCAGCCGACCGTGGGCCCCGGCTACCAGGCGGTGCTGCGCTACCGCGCGCAGGACGGCTCGGAGCAGCAGTTGATCCGGCGTTCGGCGCCGGGTACCCCGCACCCGGAGTGGCAGATCTACCACGAGCTGCGGGCCATGAACGTGCCGCCGGACCAGGTGCTGGAGCTGCACACGGAGTTGGAGTCGTGCGAGCTGCCCGGTGCGTACTGCGCCCGGATGATCCGGGAGCAGTGGCCGCAGGCGCGGCTCGCGAGCATCGCGCCGTACGGCACGGACCATGCGAGCCGGCAGCAGGGGATGCGGGAGTTGCTGGCGCACCAGGGCGAGTTGCATCAGGTGGCGGCGGGTCCCGCGCGGCCCGCGCCGGTGCGGGCGCCGTTGCCGCCGGTGCAGGCGGCGCCGCCGGTCCCGCCGGAGGCGATCGCGCAGGAGCTCGGGGCGGCGTTCGGGCCCGGCGTGTTCCGGTTCGAGCCCGCGGCGGTGGAGCGGCAGGGGGTGCCGCCGGTCGTGGCGCACACGCTGGTGGCGGCCGGGCTGCCGTTGGACATGGGGCCGTTCTTCTGGGCGCAGGCCCAGCCGGGCCGTCCGGTGCCGACGCTGGCCGAGCTGGCGCAGGAGCGCGGGGTGCAGCCGGCGGCGGACGCGGGGTCGTACCTGGTGATGGGGACCGACTTCGGCAAGGCGGTCTGTGTGCAGTACGGCACCGCGAACATCGTGGCCGTGCCGGTGGAGGCGGGCCCGGGCGGGGCGGCCGTGCCGCCGCAGTTCGTCAACACCGGCCTGCCGGAGTTCGCGCGCTGCCTGGCGTTGCTGGGCCGGATGTGGCGGCTCAGGTTCGGTCTGAACCAGGAGCAGGCGGGCCGTTGGACCGTCGACTTCCAGGCTCAGTTGGCCTCCCTCGACCCGGCGGCGCTGGGTTCGCCGGAGAGCTGGTGGTCGGTGCTGCTGGAGCAGATGTGGGACGGTCTGCTGTAGTGCGGCGGTAGGAGCCGCGGGAGGTGGCGGTGGGGGCCGGTCCGGTCGGGTGAACCGGACCGGCCCCCACGCGTGTTCGCGGGCTGTCCCGGGCCGGGGCGCGCGGCCGGGGGTTCACACCTCCCGGTGGTCTCGTGGGGCCGGATGCGTCGTGCGGGGCTCCGGCCGTGACATCTCTGCGGAGTGTCGCGTTATGAACACTTACGCCCTATCCATCAAGATGTGCGCGAAATCATCATTTCGTGCGGGTCCGGCGGAGAGGGGTTCCAGGGTGAGCAGCGCATCGATGCCGCCGTACGACTTCGTGACCGTCCGGGGGCGTGGTTACCGCCCCGAGGAGGTCGACGCGTTCCTGGTGGCGCTCTCGCAGGACCGGGACGACGCGTGGGAGCGTGCCGCGCGGCTCACCGTGCTCGCCAAGGACATGGAGGCGGAGTTCGCGCAGGTCCGTGCCGTCCTGGAGCAGCTCCCGCCCCAGACGTACGAGGCGCTCGGGGACCGCGCGGCGCGGATCTTCCGGCTCGTGGTGGACGAGGCGGCGGCGCTGCGCGACAACGCCAGGCGGGCACTGACCGAAGGGGCCGTGGAGGCGCAGACGTGCGCGGAGAACGCGCGCTGCGCGGCCGGTGAGGAGGCGGACGCGCTGCGCGCGGACGCCGAGGAACGCGCCCGTCAGTTGCTGCTCGCCGCGCAGGCCGAGGCCGACGAGATCCGCATCGGTGCCCGGCTGGAGGTGAAGGAGGCGCGTGGCGAGGCCCTCGCGGCTCTGCGCGAGTTGCGCGAGCGCACCACCGGGATGATCTCCGAGCAGGCCAGGGAGCTCGCCGAGCGCTGGACCGAGGCGGAGCGCGAGGAGGTCGCGCGGGCCGCCGAGGCCGACGCGGAGTCCGCCGACCGGATCGCCCGCGCGGAGGCCGCGCTGGCCGAGGCGACGCGTGCCCTCGGCGAGGCGGAGGAGTGGCAGCACAGTTCCCAGGAGGCGGCGCGGGTGCGGGCCGAGGAGATCCTCGCGGAGGCGCGGGTCCGGGAGGAGCGCATCGCGCGGGACACCGAGCGGGTGCTGCGCGAGCACGGGGAGACCTGGGACGACGTACAGGCGCACATGGACCACATGCGCGACTCCCTCGTGTCCCTGACGGGGCGGGCGACGGCGGAGTAGCGCCTTTCCGGGCGCGGTCCGTCGCGCTCGCTCAGGTCTCCCGGCGTCCGGCGCCCGCCAGGATCCAGCCCTCGACGGCCTCGTACTGCCTGCGCTGTTCCGCCGCCCCGCGCCGGCCGGAGACGGCCGTCCCCAGCCAGCCCAGCAGGAAGCCGGCCGGGATGGAGACGATGCCGGTGGTGGTGAAGGGGAACCAGTTGAAGTCGGCGTGCGGGAAGGCGGCCCCCGGTGTGCCGGAGACCAGGTTGGTGCCGGGCATCAGGAGCAGCACGGTGAGGGTGCCGCCGAGGAGGGTGCACATCAGGCCGGTGCGGGTGTAGCGGCGCCAGAAGAGGCCGTAGACGAGCGCGGGGGCCAGCGCGGAGGCGCCCAGGCAGAAGGAGAGGGTGGCCAGGGGCTGCAGGCTGTGGTGCTGGACCAGGGTCGCCAGCAGGATGGTGGGGGCTCCGATGGCGACGGCGCTGATTCGGGCGAGTCTCATCTCGCGCCGGGCAGGCGGTTCCTGGGCGCGGGTCGCGAGGACGTCGTGGGCGAGGGAGTTGGCGCAGGCGAGGATCATGCCGGCGACGGAGGCGAGCAGGGTGAGGAAGAGCGCGGTGGTGACGGTGGTGAAGAGCAGGGTGCCCGCCGTCGACACGTCGGTTCCGAACGCGGCGCGTGAGCCGAGCAGGTAGGCGGTGTTGCCCTGCGGGTCGGCGGCGGTGATGGCGGTGCGGCCGACCAGGGCGGTGGCGCCGAAGCCGACGACGCCGATGATCAGGACGAACAGGGCGACGCACGAGACCGCCCAGGACATCGAGCGGCGGACCTGGCGGGCGCCGGCGGCCGCGTACATGCGCATGGTGACGTGCGGCAGGCAGGCGCCGCCGAGGACGATGGTCAGCTCCGAACTGATCATGTCCAGGCGGGGGTTGGGGCCGGCGGCGAACTGGAGGCCGGAGTGCAGGTAGGCGGGTCCCGCGCCGCTGCCCCGGGCCGCCGCGGTGAGCAGGGCGCCGGGGTCCCAGGCGAAGCGGTGCAGGATGAGCAGGGCGACCACGGTGCCGGAGCCGAGCAGTGTCACGATCTTCAGGATCTGGATGAGGGCGGTGCCCTTCATGCCGCCGATGGCCGCGTAGCTGATCATCAGCGCGCCGAGGCCGATGACGCAGCAGGTCTGCACGGACTGGTCGGAGAAGCCGAGGATGTACGCCATCAGCTGTCCGGCGCCCGCCAGTTGGACCAGCATCAGCGGTAACAGGGCGGCGACGGTCACCGCGCAGGCGGTGATCCGTACGCCCCGGCCGGGCATCCGGCGGGCCAGCGCGTCGCCCATGGTGAACCGGCCCGCGTTGCGCAGCGGTTCGGCCAGCAGGAACATCAGCAGCATCAGTGACAGTGCCGTGCTGAGGGCCAGGACGACGCCGTCGTAGCCGCACAGGGCGATCACGCCGCCGGTGCCGAGGACGGTGGCCGCGGAGATGTAGTCGCCGGCGATGGCCAGGCCGTTGCGCAGCGGGGAGAGCGAGCCGAAGCCGGTGTAGAACGCGTCGAGGTCGTCGCGGTCCGGGCCGGTCAGCACGCACAGCAGCAGGGTGAGGGTGGCGACGGCGGTGAAGGCGACCAGGGACATCGAGGACATGGACTGCGCGGAGTCGCTGAAGCCGGTCACCGTAGGGCTCCTCGCCGGGCGTCCAGTTCCGCGGTTCTGCGGATGCGGTCGGCTAGCGGGTCGACGCGGCGGCGCGCGCTGTGCTCGTACAGGGCGATCGCCAGCCAGGTGACGGGCAGTTGGACGACGGCCAGGAGGAGGCCTGCGGGTACGCCGTCGGTGACCGTGCTCGTCATCACGCCCGGGGCGAACGCGGACAGCAGCAGGAACAGGGTGAAGTAGCCGAGTGCGGTGAGGGTCGCGGTGCGCCGCTGGAGGCGGTAGGCGCCGCGCAGCATCCGCAGGTCGCTGTGGTGGCCGACCGGTGCCCGGTGCGGTACGTGGCGGGGGACGGGGGGCTGCGGCGGCCGTGGCTGCCAGGGGTAGGTGAGGTACGGCGGATCGTGCGGGGAGGGGTCCTGGGACATCCCGGTGCTCCTTGCGTGGCTCGGGTCCGTGGCGGCGGACCGCAGGGAGGGGAGGGAGCGGGGTCACGCACCCTACTCGCAAGTAGCCGGGGCTGCGGGGTTTTTCGCCAACTGGCCTGCCGGTATGCGCTTGCTGGTGGAGAGCCCGCCTGACCAGGGGTGTTACCCGCGTTAACCGTGGGGTGGGAGTCCGTTTCGGGGGCCGGGGCGACGCCGGGTCGGGACTCAGTCCTTGAGGACCGGGAAGCGTCGGGGTGCCAGGAACAGCAGGACCAGGAACGCCAGCGCGGCCGCGCACGCCGCTCCGAGATACACCGAGTGGACCGCGTCGGCGATCGCGTGGCGGGTGGACTCGGGGGCGGTCCCGTCGTCCAGCGCGCGCGTGACCGAGTCGAGGTCGCCGTCGCCGCCCAGACGGGCCGCGAGCACCCCGTTGGCGATCGCCCCGAACACCGAGGCGCCGATCGTCTGTCCGGTCTGCCGGCAGAAGAGCACCGACGCCGTGGTCGTGCCGCGTTCCTCCCAGCCCACCGTCGACTGCACGCCGACGATCAGCGGCAGCTGGAACAGGCCGAGCGCGCCGCCGAGGACGAGCATGAGCAGCGTCGGCTGCCACGCGGCGCCGGGGTAGGGCAGGAAGGGGAAGGCGAACAGGGTCAGCGTGGCCGCGCCGATGCCGAGCAGCGCGGTGTCGCGGAAGCCGATCCGCCGGTACACGTGCTGGCTGAGCGCCGCCGAGAGCGGCCAGCTCAGTGTCCACACCGACAGCACGAACCCGGCGGCGACCGGCGCGAGGCCGAGGACCGACTGGGCGTAGGTGGGCAGGAACACCGTGGGCGCCACCATCAGCAGGCCCAGCGCGCCGAGCGCGAGGTTGACCGCGGCGATCGTGCGGCGGCGCCACACCCAGCCCGGGATGATCGGTTCGGCGGCCCGGCGCTCGACCCACACCACGAGCCCCGCCAGCGCCAGCCCGGCGGCGAACAGCGCGCAGGACGGCGCGGACCACCACGCCCACGCCACCCCGCCCTGCACGAGCGCCGTCAGCAGGACGCCCCCGCACGCGAAGACCGCCAGCGCGCCGGCCCAGTCCACCCGCGGGCGGGTGCGCGGCGCGCGCGCCGGCTCGCGCAGGTGACGCACGATCAGCCACAGCGCGGCCGCGCCGATCGGCAGATTGAGCAGGAAGATCCACCGCCAGTCCGCGTAGGTGGCCAGCACCCCGCCGAGTCCCGGCCCGGCGACCGCGGACACCGCCCACACCGTGGACAGCCTGGACTGGATCCTCGGGCGTTCCTTCAGCGGGTAGAGGTCGGCGGCCAGGGTCTGCACGGTGCCCTGCAGCGCGCCTCCGCCGAGGCCCTGCACGATCCGGAACGCGATCAGCGCGGCCATGTTCCAGGCGGCCGCGCACAGCAGCGATCCCAGCAGGAACAGCACCGCCCCGGCGATCAGCACCGGCTTGCGGCCGAAGGTGTCGGAGAGCTTGCCGTACACCGGCAGCGTCACCGTCACCGCCAGCAGGTACCCGGAGAACAGCCAGGAGAAGACCGAGAACCCGCCGAGGTCGCCGACGATCTGCGGGACGGCGGTGGAGACGACGGTGGAGTCGAGCGCGGCCAGCGCCATCGCGAGCATCAGGGCGGCCACCACGGCCCCCCGGCGGCCCGTCCCGGTGTCCCGCCCGGCCGCGTGTATCGCGGGTTTCGTGTTCTCCACGCCGGATCCCCTCCCTTTGCGTTCCCCCTGCACCGATCTCGCCCGGCACAGCTTCCCATCCGCTCCGACCTGCCGGGAGTGCGCGTCCGCTTGACCCTCACGCGAGGGGAGGGAGGAGGCTGACCGCACCGGAGGGTGGAGCCGGACCCGGAGAAGGACTCCACCCGTCGGTGGACATCCCCTAGGGGGTCCTCCGTACTACGGCTCGGGGAGGGTTCGTACCGGCGGAGGAGGAGATGACACACCCGCCGTCCTTAACCTGGCTTTACGCCGCCGGGGGGCGGCTGACCGAACCGGCAAGGGTGGGGTTTACCCCCGGGAAAGACGGGGCTTCGCACCAGCGCGGAGCGACCCCGCCCACCGCGACACTCGTCGTCGTACCGAACACACCGCAGCAGGAGGCGGCACCACGCCGCCCGACCGCTGACCGACTTAGGAGACATACCGTGACATCGGCTGTGACCATTCCCAGGCACGGGGGTACTGGAGGGCGTACGGCCGTTGCCGCCCGGGCGCGGCAGGTCGTCAAGGCGTACGGGTCCGGGGAGACCCGGGTCGTCGCTCTCGACCACGTCGACGTGGACATCACGCGGGGGCAGTTCACCGCGATCATGGGCCCCTCGGGGTCCGGCAAGTCCACCCTGATGCACTGCCTCGCCGGACTCGACACCGTGACGAGCGGTCAGATCTTCCTGGACGAGACCGAGATAACCGGCCTGAAGGACAAGAAGCTCACGCAGCTGCGCCGGGACCGGATCGGGTTCATCTTCCAGGCCTTCAACCTGCTGCCGACGCTGAACGCGCTGGAGAACATCACGCTGCCCATGGACATCGCCGGGCGCAAGGCCGACCAGGAGTGGCTGCGGCGCGTGGTGGAGACCGTGGGGCTCGCGGACCGCCTCAAGCACCGGCCCACGCAGCTCTCCGGCGGCCAGCAGCAGCGCGTGGCCGTGGCCCGCGCCCTCGCCGCCCGCCCCGAGATCATCTTCGGTGACGAGCCGACCGGAAACCTCGACTCCCGCGCGGGCGCGGAGGTCCTCGGCTTCCTGCGCAGCTCCGTCACCGACCTGGGGCAGACGATCGTCATGGTCACGCACGACCCGGTGGCCGCCTCCTACGCGGACCGGGTGCTGTACCTGGCCGACGGCCGGATCGTGGACGAGATGTTCAAGCCGACCGCGGACACCGTCCTGGACCGCATGAAGGACTTCGACGCGCGGGGGCGTACGTCATGACCGTCATGAAGACCTCGATGCGCAACTTCTTCGCGCACAAGGGACGCATGGCCCTGTCCGCCGTGGCCGTGCTGCTGTCGGTGGCGTTCGTGTGCGGGACCCTGGTGTTCACCGACACGATGAACACGACCTTCGACAAGCTGTTCGCGGCGACCTCGTCCGACGTGACGGTCAGCGCCAAGGGCGCCTCCGACTCCGGTGAGACGACCTCCGAGAACGGCAGGCCGCCGGTCATGCCGGCCTCGGTGGTCACCAGGGTCCGGGCGGCGGACGGCGTCAAGGCGGCCGAGGGGACGGTCTTCTCGACGTCCGTGACCGTCGTCGACGCGAAGAAGGACAGCCTGTCGCCGTCCAGCGGCGCACCCACCATCGTGGGCAGCTGGAACTCCAACGACGCCCGCACCATGAAGATCACCTCCGGTGCGGCCCCGGCGAACCCCGGCCAGATCATGGTGGACGCCGACACCGCCGACAAGCACCACCTGAAGCTCGGCGACGAGATCGGCGTGATCAGCGCGGTCGGCACGCACACCGCGAAGATCTCCGGCATCGCCGACTTCACCGTCACCAACCCCGGTGCCGCCATCTTCTACCTGGACACGAGGACCGCGCAGCGCACGCTCGTCGGGAAGACCGGTGTCTTCACCAACGTCAACGTGACCGCCGCCACCGGTGTCACCGACGCCCGGCTGAAGAAGAACGTCATCGGCGAACTCGGCACCGGCTACCAGGTGCAGACCGCCAAGGAGACCGCCGACGCCAACCAGAAGGACGTCGAGGGCTTCATGAACGTCATGAGGTACGCGATGCTCGGATTCGCCGGGATCGCCTTCCTCGTCGGCATCTTCCTGATCATCAACACCTTCTCGATGCTGGTCGCCCAGCGCACCCGGGAGATCGGCCTGATGCGGGCCATCGGCTCCAGCCGCGGCCAGGTCAACCGGTCCGTGCTCGTCGAGGCCCTGCTGCTCGGATTCGTCGGCTCGGCCCTCGGCGTCGGCGCGGGCGTCGGCATCGCGGTCGGGCTGATGAAGCTCATGGGCTCCATGGGCATGCACCTGTCGACCAGCGATCTGACGGTCGCCTGGACGACCCCGGTGCTGGGCCTGGTCCTCGGAGTGGTCGTCACCGTCCTCGCCGCCTACCTGCCCGCACGGCGGGCCGGCAAGGTCTCCCCGATGGCCGCGCTGCGCGACGCCGGCGCCCCCGCCGACGCCCGGGCCGGTGTCGTACGGGCCCTGCTGGGCCTCGTGCTGACCGCCGGCGGCGGCTACGGCCTCTACCTGGCCGCCGAGGCCGACAAGGCGTCCCAGGGAGCCGCCTGGCTGGGCCTGGGCATCGTGCTCACGCTGATCGGGTTCGTCGTCATCGGCCCGCTGCTCGCCGGCGCGGTCGTACGGGTCCTGGGCGCCGTCCTGCTGCGGATGTTCGGCCCCGTGGGACGCATGGCCGAACGCAACGCGCTGCGCAACCCGCGCCGTACCGGTGCCACCGGCGCCGCCCTGATGATCGGCCTCGCGCTGGTCGCCTGCCTCTCGGTGGTCGGCTCCTCCATGGTCGCCTCCGCCACCGACCAGCTCGACAAGACCGTCGGCACGGACTTCATCATCCAGTCCGACAGCGGCCAGCGGCTCACCCCGCAGGCCGTCAAGGCGGTCAAGGACACCGCGGGCCTCGCGCGGGTCACCGAGTACCGGGTGACCACCGCCGACTACACCACCCCCGACGGCAAGACGCTCAAGGACACCGACATCACGGCGGCCGACCCGACGTACGCGACCGACCTGCGGACCAAGACCGTCGCCGGTGACCTCGAGGACGCCTACCTGCCCGACTCGATGTCCGTGCACGAGAAGTTCGCCAAGGCGCACGGCATCCACCTCGGCTCGAAGATCACCCTCAGGTTCAAGGAGGGGCGCACCGCCCACCTGACGGTCCGGGCGATCACCAGCAGCGACGGCCTCATCGACGCCGGCTCCAAGTACATGTCGATCGCCACCCTCGCCAAGTACGTGCCGGCCGACCGGATGCCCCTCGACGACCTGGTCTTCGCCACCGCCAAGGACGGGCAGCAGGACAGCGCCTACAAGTCCCTCAAGTCCGCGCTGCACGACTACCCGCAGTACACGGTGCGTGACCAGACCGACTACAAGCAGGCACTGAAGGACCAGATCGGGCAGCTCCTCAACCTGATCTACGGGCTGCTCGCCCTGGCGATCATCGTCGCGGTCCTCGGTGTCGTGAACACCCTGGCGCTGTCGGTGGTCGAGCGGACGAGGGAGATCGGCCTCATGCGGGCCATCGGCCTCTCCCGCCGCCAGCTGCGCCGGATGATCCGCATGGAGTCCGTGGTCATCGCCCTCTTCGGCGCCCTGCTGGGCCTGGGGCTGGGCATGGGCTGGGGCGCCACCGCCCAGAAGCTGCTCGCCCTGCAGGGCCTGAAGGTCCTGGAGATCCCCTGGCCGACGATCATCGGGGTCTTCGTCGGCTCGGCCTTCGTGGGCCTGTTCGCCGCGCTGATCCCGGCCTTCCGGGCGGGCCGCATGAACGTCCTGAAGGCGATCGCGACGGACTGAGCCGACGGACACGGAGGACCACCGCACACGGGGGTTGCGGGGGAACGCCCGGCGCCGGGAGACACCAGGTCTCCCGGCGCCGGGCGTGGCTTTGTCGCCGGGGGTGGCTCTGCTGTTCGAGCCCGGCTTCTCGATCGGCCGAGTCGGGTGGTGGGCGGGCATAGGCTTCGGGGGTCAGGGGGCGGAGCCCCCTGGTACGGCCACCGCGGCGCGGGGTGCCTCACCGGGCGGCGGAGGTTGTCCACAGCCCCGGCGCCCGCGCCCGCGTAGTCGTACGCTGGAGACCCCCCGGTCGCAGCCCGCGCCGGGCACTTCGCGTTGCCCACTCCCGACAAGCCCCCCGAAGAACCCCGAGCGAAAGCCGCCCTGAATGAGCCTGCACGGTCTGCTCGACGCCGTCGTCAAGGACGCCGCACTCGCCGAAGCGATCAAGGCGGCGGCGGACGGCAACCGCATGCACGTCGACATGGTCGGCCCTCCCGCGGCCCGCCCCTTCGCGATCGCCGCCCTGGCCCGCGAGACCGGCCGCACGGTGCTCGCGGTCACCGCCACCGGCCGCGAGGCCGAGGACCTGGCCGCCGCCCTGCGCACCCTGCTGCCGTCCGAGGGCGTGGTGGAGTACCCGTCCTGGGAGACGCTCCCGCACGAGCGGCTCAGCCCCCGCAGCGACACCGTCGGCCGGCGCCTGGCCGTGCTGCGCCGCCTCGCCCATCCGAGCCTCGACGATCCCGGGGCCGGCCCGGTCTCCGTCGTCGTCTCGCCCGTACGCTCCGTGCTCCAGCCGCAGGTCAAGGGCCTCGGTGACCTGGAGCCGGTGGCGCTGCGCACCGGGCAGAGCGCCGATCTGAACGAGGTCGTGGAAGCGCTCGCGGCCGCCGCCTACGCGCGCGTGGAGCTCGTCGAGAAGCGCGGCGAGTTCGCCGTACGCGGCGGCATCCTGGACGTCTTCCCGCCCACCGAGGAACACCCCCTGCGCGTGGAGTTCTGGGGCGACGACGTCGAGGAGATCCGCTACTTCAAGGTCGCCGACCAGCGCTCCCTGGAGGTCGCCGAGCACGGCCTGTGGGCGCCGCCCTGCCGCGAGCTGCTGCTCACCGAGGACGTCCGCGGGCGCGCGCGTGACCTCGCCGAACACCACCCGGAGCTCGGCGAACTGCTGAACAAGATCGCCGAGGGGATCGCGGTCGAGGGCATGGAGTCCCTCGCCCCGGTCCTCGTCGACGACATGGAGCTGCTGCTCGACGTGGTCCCCAAGGGCGCGATGGCCGTCGTCTGCGACCCGGAGCGGGTGCGTACCCGCGCCGCCGACCTGGTGGCCACCAGCCAGGAGTTCCTGCAGGCGTCCTGGGCGGCCACCGCGGGCGGCGGCGAGGCACCCATCGACGTCGGCGCGGCCTCCCTGTGGTCCATCGCGGACGTCCGCGACCGCGCCCGCGAGCTGGACATGATGTGGTGGTCGGTGTCGCCGTTCGCCGCCGACGAGGAGCTGTCCGCCGACACCCTCAAGCTCGGCATGCACGCCACCGAGACCTACCGCGGCGACACCGCGAAGGCCCTCGCCGACACCAAGGGCTGGCTGGCCGACGGCTGGCGCACGGTGTACGTGACCGAGGGCCACGGCACCGCCTCCCGCACCGTCGAGGTGCTCGGCGGCGAGGGCATCGCGGCCCGCCTGGACGTCGACCTGGGCGAGCTGAGCCCCTCGGTCGTGCACGTGTCCTGCGGTTCGATCGACTACGGCTTCGTCGACCCGGCGCTCAGACTCGCCGTGCTCACCGAGACCGACCTCTCCGGGCAGAAGGCGGCCGGCAAGGACGGCGCCCGGATGCCCGCCCGGCGCCGCAAGACCATCGACCCGCTCACCCTGGAACCCGGCGACTACATCGTCCACGAGCAGCACGGCGTCGGCCGCTACATCGAGATGGTGCAGCGCACCGTCCAGGGCGCCACCCGCGAGTACCTGGTCGTCGAGTACGCCCCCGCCAAGCGCGGCCAGCCCGGCGACCGGCTGTACATCCCGACCGACCAGCTGGAGCAGATCACCAAGTACGTCGGCGGCGAGGCGCCCACCCTGCACCGCCTCGGCGGCGCGGACTGGACGAAGACCAAGGCGCGCGCCAAGAAGGCCGTCAAGGAGATCGCCGCCGACCTCATCAAGCTGTACAGCGCGCGGATGGCGGCCCCGGGGCACGCGTTCGGCACGGACACCCCGTGGCAGCGCGAACTGGAGGACGCCTTCCCGTACGCGGAGACCCCCGACCAGCTGACCACCATCGCCGAGGTCAAGGACGACATGGAGAAGTCGATCCCCATGGATCGCCTGATCTGCGGCGACGTCGGCTACGGCAAGACCGAGATCGCGGTCAGGGCCGCCTTCAAGGCCGTCCAGGACGGCAAGCAGGTCGCCGTCCTGGTGCCCACCACCCTGCTGGTGCAGCAGCACTTCGGCACGTTCTCCGAGCGGTACTCGCAGTTCCCGGTCAGCGTGAAGGCGCTCTCCCGCTTCCAGACCGACACCGAGTCCAAGGCCACCCTGGAGGGGCTCAGGGAGGGCGCGGTCGACGTCGTCATCGGCACCCACCGGCTGTTCGCCTCGGAGACCAGGTTCAAGGACCTGGGTCTGGTCATCGTCGACGAGGAGCAGCGCTTCGGCGTCGAGCACAAGGAGCAGCTGAAGAAGCTGCGGGCCAACGTCGACGTGCTCACCATGTCGGCCACGCCCATCCCCCGCACCCTGGAGATGGCGGTCACCGGCATCCGCGAGATGTCCACGATCACCACACCCCCGGAGGAGCGGCACCCGGTGCTGACCTTCGTCGGGCCGTACGAGGAGAAGCAGATCGGCGCGGCCATCCGCCGTGAACTGCTGCGCGAGGGCCAGGTCTTCTACATCCACAACCGGGTCGAGTCGATCGACCGCGCGGCGGCCCGGCTCCGCGACATCGTCCCCGAGGCGCGGATCGCCACCGCCCACGGCCAGATGTCGGAGTCGGCGCTGGAGCAGGTCGTCGTCGACTTCTGGGAGAAGAAGTTCGACGTGCTGGTCTCCACGACGATCGTGGAGTCCGGCATCGACATCTCCAACGCCAACACCCTGATCGTCGAGCGCGGCGACACCTTCGGCCTGTCCCAGCTGCATCAGCTGCGCGGCCGCGTCGGCCGTGGCCGCGAGCGCGGGTACGCGTACTTCCTGTACCCGCCGGAGAAGCCGCTCACCGAGACCGCGCACGAACGGCTCGCGACCATCGCCCAGCACACCGAGATGGGCGCGGGCATGTACGTGGCGATGAAGGACCTGGAGATCCGCGGCGCCGGAAACCTGCTCGGCGGCGAGCAGTCCGGGCACATCGCGGGCGTCGGCTTCGACCTGTACGTGCGCATGGTCGGCGAGGCGGTCGCCGACTACCGGCGGCAGCTGGAGACCGGCGAGATCGAGGAGGAGCCGCCGCTCGAGGTCAAGATCGAGCTGCCCGTCGACGCGCACGTCCCGCACGACTACGCGCCCGGCGAGCGGCTGCGCCTGCAGGCCTACCGGGCCATCGCCTCCGCCAACTCGGAGGAGGACATCCGGGCGGTCCGCGAGGAACTCACCGACCGCTACGGCAAGTTGCCCGAGCCGGTGGAGAACCTGCTGCTCGTCGCCGGGCTGCGCATGCTCGCCCGCGCCTGCGAGGTCGGCGAGATCGTCCTGCAGGGCACCAACATCCGCTTCGCGCCGGTGGAGTTGCGCGAGTCGCAGGAGCTGCGGCTCAAGCGTCTGTACCCGGGGACGGTCATCAAGCCGGCCGCCCACCAGGTGCTGGTGCCGCGCCCGAAGACCGCGAAGGTGGGCGGCAAGCCGCTGGTGGGGCGCGAGCTGCTGAGCTGGGTCGGCGAGTTCCTGGCGTCGGTTCTGGGGTCGTAGGGCGTCCGGGCCGGGGCCTCGTGCGGCCCCGGCCCGGTGCACGGCGACAGCGCCGCCTTTTCTCGGCGCGTGGGCCGGCCTCGCCGGCACGAGAGGCCTCGCCGGCACGAGAGCCACGGCTTCGCCCACGCCTGCCTGCCCGATGCCCGATGCCCGCTGACCACGGCCGGCCGCCCGGCACCCGCCGTCGGCCGCCCGACACCCGCCCCCCGCCCGCCGCCACCGCCCGCCCGCCGTCGGCCGGTCGGCCCGCACCCGCTGTCGTCCGGTGGCACCTGCCTGCCGGTGCCGGTGCCGGTGACCGGTGTTCAGGCGGTGCCGGCCGGTGCCCGGCGGTTTGGCGGGCCGTGGAGCGGCAAAACGTGCGGTACGGCAAGGCGTTCGGTACGGCGCGCGACGGCCGTGTGGTGTGAGCGGGCGCGCGGACGTACTGCCCTGGCTTCTCCCGATGCGTGAATGAGGTCGTGAAAAGGGGAAGTTGGTTGCCGTACGCCCCTTTGGGGGGCATCCGGCGGGAACCGCGCGGCGGATACCGTGAGCCGGCACAGATCCGCCCGCTCGGGGGCGGAAGGAGACAGGAAGAGGGGGCGCACGTGGCGCGTCTGAGGGGTGGGGCGGTCATCGCCGTCGTCATGGTGTTCGCCGTGGCCGGCTGCAAGGACCTCCAGGACAAGGGGAGCCCGGGAGCCCCGGGTACCGGCGGTGGCGGGGGCGGGGGAGCGGCGCTGACCGCCGCCGACGCGCTGACCGTCAAGGGCCGGGCACCGAAGACCGGTTACACCCGGGGGAAGTTCGGCTCCGCCTGGGCGGACACCGACTCCAACTCCTGCGACACGCGGGACGACATACTCAAGCGCGATCTGAAGGACGTGAAGTTCACCGACGGGGACTGCAAGGTGTCCTCCGGTGTGCTGGACCCGGACCCCTACTCCGGCAAGGACATCACCTACAAGCGGGGCCGCAGCCTGGTCGACATCGACCACATGGTCGCCCTCTCGGACGCCTGGCAGACGGGCGCCAAGTACTGGGACGCCAGCAAGCGCATAGCCCTGGCGAACGATCCGCTCAATCTGCTGGCCGTCGACGCGAGCGCCAACCGCGGCAAGGGCGACGGCGACACGGCCACCTGGCTGCCGCCCGCCAAGGCCTACCGCTGCACCTATGTCGCGGCCCAGGTGGCGGTGAAGAAGAAGTACGGGCTGTGGGTGACCGCGGCGGAGAAGGCCGCGATGAAGAAGGTCCTCGCGAGCTGCCCGGGCCAGAAGCTGCCCGCGGGCGGTAACCCGACGAAGGCGCCGTCCCGGTTCCGCGCGTCCTGAGGGCGGGGCGGGCAAACGTGTGCGCGGGCACAGGTGCATAACGGTTTCGGGTAATGACTGTGGAAGGGACGCAAGGAATCACCCAAGATCAAAAGGGATGGGTCGGGTGAGATGACGCGGGTTCGGTAGCCACTGGTCAAGGTCGGCCCGAGGGTCGTCCAGGCTCTCTGTCCACAGGATGTTCACAGCAGCCAAGATCGCTTCGCTTTTGTCGCCGCTCCTGCCTGTTGGAGTCATCCCGTGCGCCTCCGGTCGCCCCGCCGTGCCCGCTCCGCCCGCCGCACCCGACGGCTGCGGCGCTGTGCCGCGCTCTTTGCCCTCGTCGGGCTCGCGCTGACCATGACCACCCAGCAGGCCGCGGCGCAGGGAATGGAGCTGACGGCGGTTCAACTGCCCTCCCTGAGCCTGAAGTCGCTCGCGTCGTGGTTCGAGGACCCGCACTGGGGCAGGCTGCCGCACCAGCAGTCCGGCACCGCCGCCGGCCGCGCGCACCACGTCCCCGCCGAGGCGACCGCCGCCCACCGCGGCAAGGGCCACGAGCCCGGCAAGGGCCGCGGTGAGCTGTCGGCCTACCACGCGCACCACGCCCGGCCGGCCCGCGGCCGCAGCGGCGGCGGCCACTTCGACGCCAGGACCAGCAAGCGCAGCCCCACCAAGTCGACCCGCACCGCGACCGTCTACACCAACGCGGACGGCAGCACCACCCGCGAGATGTACCTCAGCCCCGTGAACTACCAGGTGGGCAAGGGCAGATGGGCCCCCATCGACGTGGACGTGCGGGCCGGCCCGGACGGCCGCTGGCACGAGAAGGCCAACTCCCTCGGCGTCGACCTCGCGGCCGAGGCCACCGATCCCGCCCTCGCCTCCCTCGCCGACGGCAAGGGCCACCGCGTCGCCTACGCCCTCAAGGGCGCCGCCCCCGTCAAGGGCACCGCCCACGGCTCCACCGTCACGTACCACGACGTCCTGGCCGGCACCGACCTCGCGCTCTCACCCACCGCCACCGGCGTGAAGGAGTCCGTGGTCCTGGACTCCGCGGCCGCAGGCAACTCCTGGACCTTCCCGCTCAGCCTCAAGGGCCTCACGCCCGTCCAGCACCGGAACGGCTGGACCGACCTGCGTGACCCGGCCGGCAGGACCGTCGAGCGCATACCGCCGGCGTACGCCTTCGACTCGAAGGTGGACCCGCGCTCCGGCGACCCGGCCACCACCCACGCCGTCACCACCGAACTCGTCCGCACCGGCGGCGGCTACGCGCTGCGGATCACCCTGGACGAGGACTGGCTGCACAGCCCCCGACGCGTCTTCCCGGTCACCGTCGACGACGGCTGGACCACCACCTACGCCGAATCCGGCGCCACCGCCCAGGACCACTCCTACGAGCAGACCATCAAGGTCGGCTCCTACGACTCCGGCACCCACAGCGCCATCAGCTTCGTCAACCACTGGGACACCGCCTGGGACGCCAGCGGTGCCACCGTCACCGAGTCCCACCTCGACATCTTCGACACCTGGGCCGCCACCTGCACCGCCGAGCGGTTCGACGTCGCCCTGGTCACCCAGAACTGGACCCCGGAGGGCGTCACCACCTACCCGGGTCCCGCCAAGGGCTCCTCCATCGGCAACCTCACCCCCAGCGTGCCCAACGCCTGCGCCAACACCGCCGCCGACCGCACCGTCGGCGACTGGCTCCAGGTCCCGCTGTCCACGTCCGCCATCCAGGGATGGTTCAGCGGCACCACCGCCGACTACGGCCTCGCGGTCTACGCCTCGACGAGCGACGCCCTGCACTGGAAGCAGTTCGGCTCCTTCAACGACCCCACGCTCGGTCCGCACCTCCGCGTCACCTACACCGGCAACACCGCGCCCCAGCTGTACGAGCAGTTCCCGGCCGACAACGCCGTCGACCGGTCGGCGTTCGTCGAGGCCGAGGACCTCAGAACCGGCGACGTCCTCCAGACCCCGACCGGCACGGCCGAGATCACGGGCGTACGCCTCCACCACGCCCACACCACGACGTACGACCTCACGATCGGCAGCCTCCATACGTACTATGTGGAGGCTGGGGACACGCCGGTCCTGGTGCACAACGACAGTTGTCCCGTTCTGCAGGGCAGGTACCCGATTACCGAGGGGCAGAAGAACGCCAACGTAGGTTTCAGGTATCAGGAGCACGCGACGGGGTCGGACGAGGAGCAGTGGTTCCAGCACAACGGTGGACTGACGAAGGTTGATGGTGGCCCCGGTCCTGACGGATACCTTGTCGAGGCGAAATGGACGGGCAACGACGATCCGAACGGCTGGAGCAAGAGCCGATACAATCCGTCCCACAGTCGCACCGTGTTCGATGAGGGAACGACAGTCGATCAGGCACGAAGGCTGCTCGACTTGAATGCCGATTTGGGTGGAAGCGGTGTTCGTTATGCCGTCTCAAACCCGGGTGGAGCCGCCTTTTACCTAGCTGTCCTCCGAGAACGTTTTCCGGAGGAAGTGGAGAATGGCACGTTGCGCGTATTTCATGTGTCGGCAGTAGGGATGAAGTGATGCAGAAGATCGATCTTGATCCAGCCTGCGAGCTGGTCGGTCAAGCCACCCGGTTCGAGCGGCCTTGGAGCGCGGAGCGGATTTCAGGGGTGCTCGTCGGCTCGGGCTGGCAGCCAACCGGTTCGGTCACGCTGCCCTATCCGAAGCGGTTGCTGCGAGAAGGACTGGCCCTGGGCATCGAGTCCGAGGACGAGAGCGTGGTCCTCGGTGCCACCCTCGCGCAGTGGTCTGCCGGCGCGGAGTCCGATGCTGTGGTGGCCGATGAGTACGCGGCCGCGATCCGTGAGTGCGGCGAGCTGAGCAGTCGGCTGGCCGCCGCACTCGGCCGGGAATACCAGGTGGAGGCGGAGAGCGTGGTCCTCGACCGCGATGACTACTTCTTCGTCCATAGCGAGGGATGGAAAGTAGCCGACGTCCACCTGGTCATCGGAGTGGAGCACGTCCACCCCGATGACACACCCGTGGAACTCTGCCTTTACGTGGTGGACGGTGAGAGCGCATAGCCGATTCCGCGGCTCTGAACGGCAGACGCGAGGGCTTTGTCTCAGTGTGCTAGCGCGGCGATAGGACGGCGATGGAGGTGCTCGATGTGCAGTTTCAGTCCGAGCGGGGCAGAGTTCGGGCTCTGCTCGTCAGTGCGGATGACGTGGACTCGTTCATCGATGTCTTGCTGGACGGGCGGCACGACCGTAATTGCGCCGTGGTCTATTCGCTTGATCGCCCCACGCTGCCATCGGGATACCGAGACCACGAGTTGGCGGTTGGCGTCGACAGGGTCACCCAGGTGGGCGCTCTGACCCTCTCGGTCGATGAAGGTTACGTGTCGAAAGGCTCGGTGGATCGCGGCATACGCGAATACATGCTCCTCGGGCATGTGCGGGAGTTCATGCCGGGCTCCGAAATTCCTGTCGGTCTTGTCCGTCAGGCGGTGAAGGAGTTTCTCGGCAATGGCGGTCGGGTTCCGACGTGCATCGAATGGCAAAAGGAAGAGTTCTGAGGTTCCCACGGGAGGGGAGCGGGGGCCATGGCCTCCAGAGGTTTCCGCTAGTACCAAAGGGTGAGTCCGGCCGCGCCGACTCCCGTGCTCGCCGCGTGACGCAGCACCCGAAGTGGGGCGTCGATCAGTTCGTCGATGTCGCGGTTCGGGTCGTCGGCCATCTCGTCCAGCCACAGTCGGATCCGGGCGGACACGTGGGCCCGACGCGGAGGGTGAAGGGCGAGCGCCTGTTCGGCGGCGGGAAGCGCGGCCCGTACCTGGGCGGCGTCGAACAGGAACTGCCCGCAACAGCCCGGGAATCGGAGCGCCGTGTCGCGGCCGAGTCCCCACAGGAGCGCCGCCGCGCCGTCACCCCTGGGTACGGCGGCGCAGAACATTTCCTCGCCCTCCTGCTGCGGGACCGTGTGCAGCAGGTGGTCCTGGAACTCGTCCACCTCGGTCCCCTCGTTCCGGACTCTGTGGACCGCGTCGGCGAAGCGCGCGATTTCGTCGGTGTGCGACTGTCGCGCGGGTGACCCGTCGAGCAGTTCCGCGGGTACGAGGGGCTCGCACCAGGGGTTCATGTCGGCGGCCGACACCGGCCACGTGCCGTGGACGCCTGCCGCGTCGGGGAATCGGCGACGCGCGTCCTCGACGGCGTCGTCCGCCAGGACTCCGACCACCCAGACCCCCATCACGCTCATCCGCGTTCCTTCACTCTCGCTTCGGTCGAGGCTGGCCACAGGGAATCTAGTGCCGGGACCGGTTGCGCCGGCGGGCCGGCCTCGTCCAGCGACGTGAAGGGGTCCGGCGGTGGACCTGAGGCTCGTCCGGTCCGGTCAGGTACTTCGCGGTCCGGGCGGACTCCTGCACGGTCGAGCGACGTCCGGTCAGGCGACGCCCGGCCGCCTTGCCCGGCGTGTACCGCCGCGCCAGGTCGCGGCGGCCGACCCCGCGGTGTGCCGCCGAAGATTTCTCGCGGGGGGCGACAACCCCGGGTGGGGCCGCACGTCTGGTGGGGTGAAAGGCGGTTTCCGGGGCGCGATCCACGGTCCCGGCGCCGCCCGACCTGTCAGCGTTGTCCCTGAACTCTTTGGAGTCGTTTCCCATGCGGCATTCCCGCGCCAAGAAGTCGAACCGTTCCCTGCGCACCTGGGTGCTGGGCTCGGCCGCCGGTCTCGCCCTGGTGGTGGGCGGCGGCATAGCCGCCCAGGCGGCCACCGCCGGCCACGCGCACCCGGCCAAGTCGGCACCGGACGCCCCGAAGCCCGTCCCCTCCACCCCGGGCAAGCACGCCTCCGGCACCGGCGACCCGACCCCGGTCCCGGGCGACGAGAACGGCAAGCCCTACCCGAAGCCCGTCCCCTCCACCCCGGGTACGCACACCTCTGCCGGCGACCCGACCCCGGTCCCCGGTGACGAGAACGGCAAGCCCTACCCGAAGCCCGTCCCCTCCACCCCGGGTAAGCACGCCTCCAGTGGCGGCGACACGGTCCCGGTCCCGGTTCCGGGTGACGAGAACGGCAAGCCCTACCCGGGCACCACGGGCCACTGAGCCGCTGAGTCGCCGACCATGAGTGTGGCGGGGCCGGACGCGCGCCGGCCCCGCCGTATCCCTGATGTGAACGAGGACGATGCAGCTCACCCTTGCCCTGCCCTGGTGGGCCCGGCTACTGCGCCGCGCCCGGACCACCTCCCCCGACCCGGCGTCGGGCGCGCCGCATGCCGGCCGGCGCTTCCGGCCTCTGCGTCCGGTGGCCGACCGGGACGGCGAGAGGGACGCGCCCACGCTGGCCGACCTGTACCGGACCCGGCGGCTGGACATGGTCCGGCTGGCGACCTTCCTGGTGGACGACCTGCACACCGCCGAGGACGTCGTCCAGGACGCCTTCGCCGCCGTCTGCCGCCGGCACGGTGAACGCCTGGACGACCTCCAGGACGCGCACGCCTACCTGCACACCGCCGTGCTCAACGCCGCCCGCTCGGTGCTGCGCCGGCGGCGCACCGCGCGCACCTACACCCCGCCCCACCAGGGCCCGGGGGCACCGGTCGACGAACGGCTGCTGCTCGCCGAGGAGCACCGGCAGGTCTTCGACGCCCTGGCCCGACTCACCGCGCGCCAGCGCGAGGTGCTGGTCCTGCGTTACTGGTCAGACCTGACCGAGGCGCAGATCGCCGAGGCGCTCGGCGTGTCCCGTGGCACCGTCAAGTCGACCGCGAGCCGCGCGCTCGACACCCTGGAAAAGCTTTTGGAGGTGGACCGATGAACAGCCGGGCACCGATCGAGGAACGGCTGCGCGCCGCGCTGGAAGCACGCGGGCAGCTCATCAGCGCCCACGACCTGTCACCGGCCGGCCCGCCCACCGGAAGTGCCTGGGGTACACGGCGGATCCGGCGGGTGCTGTCCGTCACCGTCGCCGCCACCGCGGCGGCCGCGGCCGCCGTCGTCCTCCTGCTGTCCTCCCACACCACGGACCGCCCCCGCCCGGCACCGCCGGCGCAGCACTCCAGTCCCACCGTCGCCCCGCCCTCCGACGACCCGCGCCCGGTCCCCTCCACACCCTCCGCCGTCGCGTCCGGGCCGTAGGCCGCGCGCGGTCGTCCTGCGCGGCGGCCACCGGGGACCGGCGCAGGGACGTGGGCTGTCCGAGGAGTTCGGCGAAGGCGGCCGACAGGTGGGTGGGTTCAGCGGAGGTACGGGTTCCCCGTCACCGGCGGCGGCGCCATCGTGCCGTACCCCTGCGCCTGGACCTGCCTCTGCGCTCTCGGCGTCCGCTTGTCGAACAGGGCGAACAGGAGCATGCCCGTCGCCGTCAGCAGGGCCAGGAGGACCACGATGCCCAGCACCGGATCGCCGTCGTCGGTGTGGACGACGGCCGTCCACGTCAGGGTCACCACCTCGTAGAGCGCGAACGAGGCGACGGCGCCCCAGTCCGACCCCCGGCCGCGGCGGATCGCCGCGTACAGGAACGGCACCCAGACCAACAGGCCCAGGGATCCCCACGCCAGAACCGACCACGCTATTCGCTGGAACCAGCCGGCCTCGAGACGCTTTTCCATCCCGCCCTCTTTCCCGCCCCCGCAGCGGAGGCGCAGGGTGCGGCGCCAGGCTAGAGCATGGCGCCGACACCGTGAGCGGATGTCGCCGAGGCGGCCGGGGGTCCGGGGGCGTTCGCCGTTCCCTGTGGCTTTGCTGTGTCTTTGGCAAATCCTGGGGCGGCCTGGGACCGCGGTTTCCCGATCTTGGTGGTGGAGTCGGCTACTGTGCGATGCCTCTGCGGCGCCGCGTTGACGTGTCATCACCAATCCGTCGCGCCGTCTCGGGGGCTCAGAGGATTCACAGGGTTCAGCGGGCGTACGCCGTCGCGAGACGTGGCCGTGCGCCGCTCAGACGCGTACGCGGAAGCCGTACGTACGAAGGGGTGGGGGATGGCCGAGCACCGGCAGTCCAGGAGGCGCAGGTACATCACGTGGGCGGTGGCCGGCACGGCCGTCGTCGCGGGAGCCGGGATCGCGGCGCAGACCTCCATGGCGGCCACGGTGTGGCCCGCGCAGAAGACGTACACCGGCCACGCCTTCGACACCTGCGCGGCGCCTTCGCTGAACGCCATGAAGGCATGGAAGGGCGGCCTCTACGGCGCCGCCGCCGTCTACGTCGGCGGCAAGAACCGCGGCTGCAGCCAGCCCAACCTCACCGCCTCCTGGGTCAAGTCGGTCAACTCCCTCGGCTGGAAGCTCATCCCGCTCTACGTCGGCGCCCAGCCGCCCTGCCAGAGCGGCTCCAACCCCGAGAAGCTCACCGCCTCCAACGCCGCCTCCCTGGGCGTGAGCGACGCCGGTGACGCGGCGGCCAAGGCGTCGGCGCTCGGCATGAAGGCCGGCAGCCCGATCTACCTCGACATGGAGTCGTACGACACCACGAACACGTCGTGCAACAACGCCGTGCTGACGTACGTGCGTTCCTTCTCCAAGACGCTGCGGGCCAAGATCTACCGCAGTGGCTACTACGGGTTCACCAGCTCCAGCGCCAAGGCCGTCGCCACCGCGACCGACAAGACGGACCTGCCGGGCAACCTCTGGTACGCGCTGTGGGACAAGCACTACACGACCACCTCGGACTGGCCGTGGGGGTCCACCCAGTACACCGACCACAGCCGCGCGCACCAGTACATCGTCAACAGCAAGGAGTCGCGCGGCGGTTACACGATCACCGTGGACCGCGACGCGTGGGACGCGCCCGTCGCCATCGTCGGCTGAGTCCGCCCGAGCGGTCAGGGAGCGGGACATGAAGCTCGTCGCCTCGCGGGTGCCGCGCGGAACGGTGGGGCGTGCCGGGTTCGCCCTGCTGCCCCTGGTCAGTCTGGGGCTGCTGTGCAACGTCCCCTCCCTGGTGCTCGCCCTCCGCCGGCGGTCCCGTGCCGACTGGCGGGCGTTCGCCGGATTCAGCGCGGTCCTGGCGGCCTGGGTCACCGATGTGGAGCTGTCCCCGGCGGACAGCCACGGTCTCCTGTTCGCGGCCGACCTGGCGCTCGTCCTGCTGTCCACCGCCGGGGCCTACGTGCACGCGTGGACGGCCTGGCCCCGCCGGGCGGCTCGGCCCTGACACCGTCCGGGGCGGGAGCGGGTCGCACGGCAGGTCCCGAGGGTTTCGGGTCGCACGGCAGGGCGGACCGGGAGCGACGGGACACACGGCAAGGGTTCGAGAGCAGCGGGCAGGCAAGTGGTCAAGCAGGTCAGACAGGTGTCACAGGCACGCACGGCTCCGCGGGAGCGGGCCGGGCGGGGCGCGGTCGTGGGACGCGCGGTGGGCGCACGGCTGCGCGCCCTGCGCACCCCGCACATCCGCGTCCTCGTCGCGGCGGCGGTCGCCGCCGTGGTCGCCGCCGGGGTGATCGTGACGGTCGCGCTGCGCCCGGACGGTGAAGGCGGGCCGCGGGTCCCCGACACCCGGGCCCGTCACTACACCGAGGTCGACGCCTGTCTGCTCACCGACGGGAAGGGAATCACCGGCGGGACCGCCGCCGAGGTCTGGCAGGGCATGCAGGACGCCTCTTCGAAGACCCACGCGCGCGTGAGCTACGCACAGGTGATCGGCGAACAGAACACCGGCAACGCGCGCCCCTTCCTCAACGGCCTGCTCCAGCGCTCCTGCGACGTCGTCCTGGCCGTCGGCCGGCCCGAGGCCGCGGTCGCGGCCCAGGCCGCGCCGGTCCACCGCGACGTGGGCTTTGTGCTCGTGGGGGACACCGCGGCCGCCGGCACCAACGTGACGGCCGTCCGCGTGGGCGCCGGTCTGCGTGCCGACGTGGGCGGCGCGGTCGAGCGAGCGGTCGAGGCGCGCGGCTGACCGCCTTTCCGATTCCGGGCGTGTGGCGGTGCCCCCGACGCGTGTGAATCGTTGGTCGAATGGGTTGGCCAGAGCTTGCCCACTGCCTACCATCGATCACCGCAAGACTTTGTGCACCGCCGCACAATCTCCTCGGGAGGCATCCTTGCACCGCCGCCGTCGCACCGCGCTCGTCCTGTCCGCCGCGATCGCCACCGCGGTCCCCTTCCTCACCGCCTGCGGAAGCGACGCGCACCCGGGCGCGGCGGCCGTCGTCGGCGGTCAGCGGATCACCGTCGCCCAGCTGGAGACCCGGGTGAACGAGGTGCGCCAGGCGCAGCGGGCGGCGGTGCCGGACGAACAGCAGTACCAGCAGGTGCTCGCCTCCACCAGCAGCCTCACCCGGGACACGCTGCACAACATGGTCCTCGACCAGGTGCTGCACCGGGCCGCCCAGGACGCGGGCATCGGCGTCACCCGCAAGGAGATCCAGCAGATGCGCACCGGCCTCGCGCAGCAGGCCGGCGGTTCCAAGGCGCTGGAGACCGCCTGGCTCCAGAAGTACGGCATCGCCCCCAAGCGCCTGGACGACAACCTGCGCCTCCAGCTGGAGGCGCAGAAACTCGCCCGGCTCCTCGGCACCGACACCACGCAGCCCGCCTTCTGGAAGGCCCTCTCCAAGGCGTCCCAGGAACTCCACGTCGACCTCAACCCGCGCTACGGCGCCTGGGACGTCCAGAAGAGCAGCCGGGTGGACGCGAAGACGCCGTGGGTACGGGAGGTCACGTCGTCGGGGACCCAGGCGACGGCGTAGCCGGGGGCACCGACAGGGGCGGTCATACGATCGCTTGATCGCCCCTGCCCTGTGGACAACTCCCGAGGCCGGCCGCGCGGGTGCGTTACGTTCGGATGGTGAACACCACCAGGCCGCAATCACCCGCTCCCACCACCCCTGGCACCGGCCGGATCATTCTCCTCACCACCAGCCACCGGGTCGCCCCCGGCCTGCTGTCCTGGCCCGCGTGGCAGGCGCTGCGATCGGCGGACCGGGTGCTGTGCGCGGACGGCGCGCACCCGCAGCTGCCCTATCTGCGGGAGGCCGGGACGGCCGTGGACGAGGCGGCCCCGGCCGCGGGGGAACTGGTCGACGCCTGCGCCGGCGGACGGACGGTGGTGGTCGTGGCGACGGGCGAGGGCGAGCCGGACCTCACCGACGGCCTCGCCCGCCTCGCCGGCTCCGGCCGGGTCGCGATGCCCGAGCTGGAACTGCTGCCCGCCTCCTACGACCTGCCCGGCGCCCGGCTCCTCGACCTCGTCCAGGTCATGGACCGCATCCGCAGGGAGTGCCCCTGGTCGTCGCGGCGCACCCATGAGGGACTGGCGAAGTACGCCATCGAGGAGGCGTACGAGCTGGTCGAGGCGATCGAGGAGGGCGACCGCGACGAACTGCGGGAGGAGCTGGGCGACGTGCTCCTGCAGGTCGTCTTCCACGCACGCATCGCCGAGGAGGACCCCGACGCCCCCTTCTCGATCGACGACGTGGCCGGTGGCATCGTCGCCAAGCTCATCCACCGCCACCCGCACGTCTTCGGTGACGAGACCGCCTCGACACCCGAGGAGGTCAAGGAGCACTGGCTGCGCACGAAGGCGATCGAGAAGCGGCGCGCGTCGGTGACGGACGGCGTGCCCCTCGCACAGCCCGGTCTGGCGCTGGCGTCCAAGCTCGCCTCCCGGGTGCGGACGGCCGGGCTGGAGGTGCCGCTGCCGCAGGGGCCGGGCATCGGATACGAACTGCTCGCGCTCGCCGCCCGCGCGGAGGCGGAGGGAACCGACCCGGAGGCGGCCCTGCGGGCGGCGGCCCGCGTGTACCGGGACGCGGTGAGGGCCGCGGAAGGGGTGGACGCCTAGACGGCGGCCCCGCGCCCAGGACGCGGACCCGTCGCCCCCTTGGGCGGACACCCTCGCGAACCCGTCGCCCTCGCGGCCCCGCGCCCAGGACGCGGACCCGTCGCCCTCGCGGGCGGGCACCCTCGCGAACCCGTCGCCCCCTCGCGGGCGGACACCCTCGCGGAGACGGACGGTGGCCCGGCCCGGCAACCCCCGGCGCGGAGACGGACGGCACCCTGGTCCGGTGACCCGGGCCGCCGGATACCGTCAGCGGGTGACCAACCAGCCCACCCCCGCCGACAGCACCGCCCCCGAACTCTTCACCTGGGAGTTCGCCGCCGACCCGTACCCCGCCTACGCCTGGCTGCGGGAGCACGCGCCCGTGCACCGCACCCGGCTCCCCAGCGGGGTCGAGGCCTGGCTGGTCACCCGCTACGCCGACGCGAGGCAGGCCCTCGCCGACCCCCGGTTGTCCAAGAACCCGGCGCATCACGACGAGCCCGCGCACGCGAAGGGGAAGACCGGGATCCCCGGTGAGCGCAAGGCCGAGCTGATGACCCACCTGCTGAACATCGACCCGCCGGACCACACCCGGCTGCGCCGGCTGGTCAGCAAGGCGTTCACGCCGCGCCGGGTGGCCGAGTTCGCGCCCCGGGTGCAGGAGCTGACCGACCGGCTGATCGACGGGTTCGCGGACCGGGGTGAGGCCGACCTCATCCACGAGTTCGCCTTCCCGCTGCCCATCTACGCCATCTGCGACCTGCTCGGCGTCCCGCGCGAGGACCAGGACGAATTCCGGAACTGGGCCGGGATGATGATCCGCCACGGGGGAGGACCACGGGGCGGGGTGGCGCGCTCCGTGAAGAAGATGCGCGGATACCTGGCCGAGCTGATCCACCGCAAGCGGGAGGCGCTGTCCGCCGAGCCGGTCCCCGGCGAGGACCTCATCTCGGGGCTCATCCGCGCGTCCGACCACGGTGAGCACCTCACCGAGAACGAGGCCGCGGCGATGGCCTTCATCCTGCTGTTCGCCGGATTCGAGACGACGGTCAACCTCATCGGGAACGGCACGTACGCCCTGCTGACCCACCCGGAACAGCGCCGCCGCCTGCAGGTCTCGCTGGCCGCCGGCGAGCGCGGCCTGCTGGAGACCGGTGTGGAGGAACTCCTGCGCTACGACGGGCCGGTGGAGCTGGCCACCTGGCGGTTCGCCACCGAGTCGCTCGACATCGGCGGGCAGCGGGTCGCCTCCGGCGACCCGGTCCTCGTCGTACTGGCCGCCGCGGACCGGGACCCGGAGCGGTTCGGCGAGCCGGACACGCTCGATCTGGCACGGCGGGACAATCCGCATCTCGGGTACGGCCACGGCATCCACTACTGCCTCGGCGCCCCGCTCGCCCGCCTGGAGGGCCAGAGCGCGCTGGGCACCCTCCTCACCCGTCTCCCCGACCTCCAACTGGCGGTTGGCGAGGGTGAGTTGCGCTGGCGTGGCGGGCTCATCATGCGCGGCCTGCGCACGCTTCCCGTGACGTTCACCCCCGGCGCGCGATGAGCCCGCCGGCGCGGCCGGCCCCTCCCACGGGGCAAAGATGACGAGCGTTCAACTATGTGATCTTCACGTGATCTGCGCGGCACTAACTTGTGACAAGTGATCGTCTGCCTATACGTTCACCCATCAGTGCGGCGCGCCGGCAGGACCCGTCGCGCCGGTCACCGCTGTCGCTCGAAAGGTCTCCGCATGCTCTCCGGGAACGGTCGTCACCGTCGCCCCCGTCAGGCTCCGGCTCTCCTCGTCGCGGCCGGCGTGACCGGCTCGGCCATCGCCATTCCGCTCCTCGGCGCGGCGAGCGCCAGCGCGGCCGACGGAAACACCTGGGACCGGGTGGCCGAATGCGAGAGCGGCGGCTCCTGGAGCATGGACGCGGGCACCGGCTACTACGGCGGCCTGCAGATGTCCCAGGAGGACTGGGACCACTACGGCGGCCAGGAGTACGCCGGCACGCCGGACCAGGCGAGCCGTTCGCAGCAGATCGCCGTCGCCGAGAAGATCCTCGCCGACCAGGGCACCAAGCCCTGGCGGACCTGTGCCCTGCTCGCCGGGCTGTCCTCGGACGACGCCTCGGTGAACGTCGACACGGGCCTCGACGGATCGGACGACGTGTCCGGCTCCTCCGATTCCTCCTCGGGACTGTCGAATTCGACCACTTCGTCCGGTTCGTTGGACTCCGGCTCCTCCGGCTCCTCCAGCACCTCGGACGACAGCTCGGGTGACACGGACTCCGGCTCCGCCACCCCGTCTCCGAGCGCGAGCGACGACTCCGGCAAGGACTCCGCCGCGGGTTCCACGAAGAAGGACAAGTCGGAATCCAAGGCGTCTGATACCGCAAAGGCCAGCGAGAGCCCCGTAGTGCCCGAATCCGACGACTCGGACAATTCGTGGCAGACGGGCAGCTCTTGGGATCTGGTCGACACCGGAGCCGTCACCGGCGGCGGCAAGCACCGCGGCACCTCGGCGGACGAAAACGTGACAAACGGTCAGAGTGCCGCCTCCGCCGGCCGGCATGCCTCGCCGGGTGCGGGCACGTACACCGTCCGGGACGGCGACACGCTCGCCTCCATCGCCGACTCCCTTGGCCTGGACGGCGGGTGGCGCGCGCTGTATGCCGCCAACAAGGCGGACATCGGTGCCGACGCGGATGACATCGCCCCCGGTCAGACCCTGAAACTCAGTGGCGAAACGGACTGATGGCGACAGGGGCGGACCCCTCAACTCGCCCTGCTTGGACGGTAAATGTCCGATTTGGGGAAAGTGTGGGATGAGTCTCAGAAGCCCTGATCATCTTTGAAATTCACCTGATCGCCTGTTTACGGTCGAGGCCGCTCGTCACCACGAGCCCCGGCCGCCGCAACGCCGAGTCCTGCCAGTGGCCACCCGGGAACAGTCGTCGCGTCAAGCGCCGTAGGCAGGAGCGGGGGACCCAAGGTAGGTGCCGGGACCGGTGGTTGAGACCGCCGTGTCCGGCTCGGGGTGAAGCCGCGCACCGTGAGGTGCGCGGCCGGGCAACTCATTCGGCCCGAACCCGACAGCTCACCTCGCAGGCGTCGGTGAGGGGATCCTCCATGCTGTTTTCCGGCAAGGGCAAGCACCGTCGTCCGTCCATGGCCACCCGTGCCGCCGCGCTCGCCGGCGTCACCGGTGTCGCCATCGCCGCTCCGCTGATGGCCTCGGGCACCGCCTCCGCCGCCACCGCCTCCGAGTGGGACGCCGTCGCCCAGTGCGAGTCCGGTGGCAACTGGGCCATCAACACCGGCAACGGCTACTTCGGCGGGCTGCAGTTCTCCGCCTCCACCTGGGCCGCGTACGGCGGCACGCAGTACGCCGCGCAGGCCAACCAGGCGAGCAAGGCGCAGCAGATCGAGATCGCCGAGAAGGTCCTCGCCGCGCAGGGCAAGGGTGCCTGGCCGGTCTGCGGCACGGGTCTGTCCGGCGCCTCCACCGGGGGCTCCGGCTCCAGCGGCTCGTCGAGCAGCGGCACCGCCACCCGCTCGAGCGACACCCGGACCGCCTCCCGCTCCGCCGAGCGTCCGGCCGCCAAGAAGACGGTCACCACCCCGACCGGCAAGAAGGTCAAGAAGGGCGACGGCGAGTACAAGGTCGTCAAGGGCGACTCGCTCAGCACGATCGCCGTGAAGCACAAGGTCAAGGGCGGCTGGCAGGCGCTGTTCAAGCTGAACAAGGACATCGTCGACGACGCCGACTTCATCTACCCGGGCCAGCAGCTGCACCTGAAGTAGAACCCGGCTGCACCGCAGCCCCCGCGCAACCGTGGCCCGTCCGGCGGGAGCCACGTGAGGACCACCCCCGTCCCCCCACGGAACCCCGCTCCGGTGCGTTTTCCCCCGTACGCACCGGAGCGGGGTTCCTCTTCGTGACCCGCTCTTCTTCCGTTCTTCATCGGACCCCCCTTTGTTCCGCACATGAACAATGAGTACCGTCTGTGTGTCCACGGGCCGGTCGGTCGGCCGGCTGACGGGCCCGGGGCGGATAGGCTCTAGTCGCAAGGCTGAGCAAGGGCCGACAAGGCCCGCGTGCGCCCGCACAACCAGCGTCACATCCCAAGAAGGAGATGCTCGTGCCGTCCATCGACGTCGTCGTAGCCCGGGAAATCCTGGACTCCCGAGGCAACCCCACGGTCGAGGTCGAGGTCGGCCTCGACGACGGCAGCACGGGTCGTGCCGCCGTTCCCTCCGGCGCCTCCACCGGCGCCTTCGAGGCCATCGAGCTCCGTGACGGCGACCCCAACCGCTACCTCGGCAAGGGCGTCGAGAAGGCCGTGCTCGCCGTGATCGAGCAGATCGGCCCGGAGCTCGTCGGCTACGACGCCACCGAGCAGCGCCTGATCGACCAGGCCATGTTCGACCTGGACGCCACCGACAACAAGGGCTCGCTCGGCGCCAACGCCATCCTCGGCGTCTCCCTCGCCGTCGCGCACGCCGCCTCCGAGGCCAGCGACCTGCCGCTGTTCCGCTACCTGGGCGGCCCCAACGCGCACCTGCTGCCCGTGCCGATGATGAACATCCTCAACGGCGGCTCGCACGCGGACTCCAACGTGGACATCCAGGAGTTCATGATCGCCCCGATCGGCGCGGAGTCCTTCTCCGAGGCGCTGCGCTGGGGCGCCGAGGTCTACCACACCCTGAAGAAGGTCCTGAAGAACAAGGGCCTGTCCACCGGTCTCGGCGACGAGGGCGGCTTCGCCCCGAACCTGGAGTCCAACCGCGCCGCGCTCGACCTCATCCTGGAGGCGATCAAGCAGGCCGGTTACGTCCCCGGTGAGCAGATCGCGCTCGCGCTCGACGTCGCCGCGTCCGAGTTCTACAAGGACGGCAAGTACGAGTTCGAGGGCAAGTCCCGCTCGGCCGCCGAGATGACCGAGTACTACGAGGAACTCGTCGCCTCCTACCCGCTGGTCTCCATCGAGGACCCGCTGTTCGAGGACGACTGGGCCGGCTGGAAGGTCCTCACCGACAAGCTCGGTGACAAGGTCCAGATCGTCGGCGACGACCTGTTCGTCACCAACCCGGAGCGCCTGGCCCGCGGCATCGAGGACGGCGCCGCCAACGCCCTGCTGGTGAAGGTGAACCAGATCGGTTCGCTCACCGAGACCCTGGACGCCGTCGAGCTGGCTCAGCGCAACGGCTTCAAGTGCATGATGTCCCACCGCTCCGGCGAGACCGAGGACGTCACCATCGCCGACCTCGCCGTCGCCACCAACTGCGGCCAGATCAAGACCGGCGCCCCGGCCCGCTCCGAGCGCGTCGCCAAGTACAACCAGCTGCTGCGCATCGAGGAGATCCTCGACGACGCCGCGGTGTACGCCGGCCGCAGCGCCTTCCCGCGCTTCAAGGGCTGACCCGCGCGGGGCCACCGATCCGTCAGGGGTCGCTGACCCGTTAAGGGTCAAGGCTGCGCCAGTCGTACGTACGTCCCCGTACCGGTCCCGTACCGTGTGCGGGGACGTACGCGCGTGTGAACGGGAGGCGGGGACATGGCCGTGAGGGACCGGGACCGGTTCTCCACCGCGACCAGGCTGAAGCTGCTCGGCGAGCAGACGGCGGCCCGGGTCTACCGCTCCCAGACCAAACGGCAGGCCCGCCGCTCCCGGCTCACCGGCCGTGCCGCGCTGCTCGCGATCGTGCTGTGCACGATGATCGTCGCGCTCGCCTACCCGATGCGGCAGTACGTCTCCCAGCGCGCCGAGATCTCCGACCTGCAACGTCAGCAGCAGCGGGCCCGGCAGCGGGTCGAGCAGCTGCGGGACGTCAAGGCGCGGTGGCAGGACGACGCGTACGCCGAGCAGCAGATCCGGCTGCGGCTGCACTACGTGATGCCGGGGGAGACGGGCTACATCGTCATCGACCCCAATGCCGCCAAGCAGGCACACGCCTACCTCGGGGCGGCCGACCGGCCCTGGTACGCGAACGTCTGGGACGGCGTCGACAAGTCCGACGCGTCCGACCAGTGAACCGACAGAAAGCCACGCAGAACACAGTCATGCAAACGCCTCCGCCCTCCACTCCGCGCACCGAGCCGACCGACGCCGACGTCGAGGCCTTCAAGCAGCAGCTCGGGCGGCCACCGCGCGGGCTGCGGGCGATCGCGCACCGCTGCCTGTGCGGGCAGCCGGACGTCGTGGAGACCGCGCCGCGGCTGCCGGACGGCACGCCGTTCCCGACGCTGTACTACCTCACGTGCCCGAAGGCGGCCTCCGCCATCGGCACCCTGGAGGCCAACGGCGTGATGAAGGAGATGACGGCCCGGCTGGAGAGCGATCCGGAGCTGGCGGCGGCGTACCGGGCCGCGCACGAGGACTACATCCGGCGCCGGGACGAGATCGAGGAGCTGACGGGCTTCCCGAGCGCCGGCGGGATGCCGGACCGGGTGAAGTGCCTGCACGTGCTGGTGGCCCACTCGCTGGCCGCGGGACCAGGTGTGAACCCGCTGGGCGACGAGGCGATCGCCATGCTGCCCGAGTGGTGGGCCAAGGGGGCGTGCGTGGTGCCCTCCGCCGACGGCTGACCGTCGCCGCCCGGTCCGCCACAAGGTCACCTACAGAGTGAGGAAACACCAGCCATGACCCGCGTCGCCGCGATCGATTGCGGTACCAACTCCATCCGGCTGCTCGTCGCCGACGCCGACCCGGAGACGGGTGAACTCGTCGACCTGGACCGGCGGATGGTGATCGTACGGCTCGGGCAGGGGGTCGACCGGACCGGACGGCTCGCGCCGGAGGCGCTGGAGCGGACCTTCGCCGCCTGCCGGGAGTACGCGGCGGTCATCAAGGAGTACGGCGCCGAGCGGCTGCGGTTCGTGGCCACCTCCGCCTCCCGGGACGCCGAGAACCGGGACGACTTCGTCCGCGGTGTGCTGGACATCCTCGGCGTCGAGCCGGAGGTCATCAGCGGCGACCAGGAGGCCGAGTTCTCCTTCACGGGTGCCACGCGGGAGCTGGCGGGGCAAAACCAAGGGGGCGCGGAGCGCCCTTCGATCGAGGGTGGTGGGCGACGGGTGGGCGACCTCGACAGGCCGTTCCTCGTCGTGGACATCGGCGGCGGCTCCACCGAGTTCGTCGTCGGGGACGGGCAGGTGCGGGCCGCGCGGTCCGTGGACGTCGGCTGTGTGCGGATGACCGAGCGGCACCTGGTGCACGAGGGGCGGGTCGCCGACCCGCCCTCCGAGGCGGAGATCGCCGCCATGCGGGCGGACATCGAGCACGCCCTGGACCTCGCGGAGCAGACCGTGCCGCTGGGCGAGGCGCGCACCCTGGTCGGTCTGGCCGGCTCCGTCACCACCCTCTCCGCGATCCACCAGGACCTGCCGGAGTACGACTCCGCCGCGATCCACCACTCCCGTATCCCCTACGCCCGGGTCCGGGAGATCACCGAGCGGCTGCTGGGGTCCACCCACGCCGAGCGCGCCGCGATCCCCTCCATGCACCCCGGGCGGGTCGACGTCATCGGCGCCGGGGCCCTCGTACTGCTGTCGATCATGGAGCGGGTGGGCGCCGCGGAGGTCGTGGTGAGCGAACACGACATCCTGGACGGCATCGCCTGGTCCGTCGCCTGATCCTCCGGGCCCCGTTCCGGGCCCGCCGCAGGCCGTCCCACCACCCCTTTCGGGCTCCTCGGATGAGCGCGGGAGGTGGCCGGGTGAGCGGCCGGACGGCCCGTGACACGCCGTGCCACGACACCCCGGCGGAAACCTTCGTGAAGTTCTTCACAAGGAATTCGGTGCAGGTGGGGGGTCCAGGGGTGCCCGTTGGCCCGTTCGGGGGCTCAACGGCCCCGGGCGCGTGCTCAGGAGAGCGTTTCGGGGGTGTTTCCGGAGGTCCTCATGTGGGTGACATCCGGTGCCTGCGCGATGTCTCCGGAAGGCCGGAGCGGCAGCTCACACGGCATTGACAACGGGTCGTATCGGAAGTGGGTTCCCACCGTCGACCATGACCTGGGTCACGTGAGCGGCGGAGTGTAGCACGACCCCTGTAGGACCTTGTGAAGGGGCGCACGAGCGCCCCCCCTGAGGCGGGTGGATACTCGATCCCATGAGCACCACGGAGCGTCCCAGGATCCTCGTAGTAGGCGGTGGGTACGTAGGCCTGTACGCAGCTCGGCGCATCCTCAAGAAGATGCGCTACGGCGAGGCGACCGTCACGGTCGTCGACCCCCGGTCGTACATGACCTACCAGCCCTTCCTCCCCGAAGCCGCCGCCGGCAGCATCTCCCCTCGGCATGTCGTCGTCCCGTTGCGACGCGTGCTGCCGAAGGCGGAGGTCCTCACCGGCCGGGTCACCACCATCGACCAGGACCGCAAGGTCGCCACGATCGCCCCCCTCGTGGGCGAGGCGTACGAGCTGCCCTTCGACTACCTGGTCATCGCACTCGGCGCGGTCTCCCGCACCTTCCCGATCCCCGGCCTCGCCGAACAGGGCATCGGCATGAAGGGCATCGAGGAGTCCATCGGTCTGCGCAACCACGTCCTGGAGCAGCTGGACAAGGCCGACTCCACGACCGACGAGGAGATCCGCCGCAAGGCGCTCACCTTCGTCTTCATCGGCGGCGGCTTCGCGGGCGCGGAGACCATCGGCGAGGTCGAGGACATGGCGCGCGACGCGGCGAAGTACTACAAGAACGTGTCCCGTGAGGACATGCGCTTCGTCCTGGTCGACGCCGCCGACAAGATCCTCCCCGAGGTCGGCCCCAAGCTCGGCCTGTACGGCAAGGAGCACCTGGAGAGCCGCGGTGTGGAGATCTACCTCTCCACCTCGATGGACTCCTGCGTGGACGGCCACGTCGTGCTGAAGAACGGCCTGGAGGTCGACTCCAACACGATCGTGTGGACCGCCGGCGTCAAGCCGAACCCGGCGCTCTCCCGCTTCGGTCTGCCGCTCGGCCCGCGCGGCCACGTGGACACCGCCCCCACCCTCCAGGTGCAGGGCACCGACTACATCTGGGCCGCGGGCGACAACGCCCAGGTGCCGGACGTCGCCGCCCGCAAGGCCGGTGTCGAGAACGCCTGGTGCCCGCCGAACGCGCAGCACGCGCTCCGTCAGGCCAAGGTCCTCGGCGACAACGTGGTCTCCGGCATGCGGGGCTTCCCGCAGAAGGAGTACAGCCACGCCAACAAGGGCGCGGTCGCCGGTCTGGGTCTGCACAAGGGCGTCGCGATGATCGTCCTGGGCAAGACGAAGATCAAGGTCAAGGGCCGTCTGGCCTGGTACATGCACCGTGGCTACCACGGTATGGCGATGCCGACCTGGAACCGCAAGATCCGCATCTTCGCGGACTGGACGCTCGGCATGTTCCTCAAGCGCGAGGTCGTGTCCCTGGGTGCCATGGAGAACCCCCGCGAGGAGTTCTACGAGGCCGCCAAGCCGGCCCCGGTCGCCGCCCCGAAGACCGAGGAGAAGGCCAAGGCCTCCTAGCCCGAGCCTGCCCGACGGTCCGCCGAGAACCATCCGAAGGACCTCCCGCCATCCGTGGTGCGGGAGGTCCTTCGGCGTTCCCGGCCACCGCGCAACTGCGTGGCCACTACAGACGTTTTGCTCAGTCGTAACTCCTTCGCGGGACTGCGATGCTGCCCTCACGGTGTTTACGTGGTAACCGGCATCCGGGATCGTCGTCTTGGAGGTGTGCGCCATGGCCGACGCCGCGTCGCGGCTGAGGAGTGTTGCCGAGCAGGTGCTGGGAGTCCCGCTCCCGGTACGGCTGCGGGCCTGGGACGGATCACAGGCTGGACCGCCGGGCGCCCCGGCGATAGTGATCCGCAACCGCCGTGCCCTGCGTTACATGCTGTTCAAGCCGGGTGAACTGGGCCTCGCCCGGGCCTGGGTCGCCGGCGACCTGGACATCGAGGGCGACCTGTACGGCGCCCTGGCGGCGATGTCCGGACTGATCTGGGAGCGCGGGGAGGACGGGCGTACCCTCGTCCAGGCCCTGCGCGACCCCGAGGTACGGGCCGCCGTCCGGGAGCTGCTGCGGCTCGCCGGACCGCCGCTGCCGCCCACCCCGCCCCGCGAGGAGGTGCGCAGACGCGGCCATCTGCACACCCGCCGCAGTGACAAGCAGGCCATCAGCCACCACTACGACGTCGGGAACGACTTCTACGAGACCGTCCTCGGCCCGTCGATGGTCTACTCCTGCGCGTACTGGGAGGACGGCGGCACGCTGGAGTCCGCCCAGCGCGACAAGCTCGAACTCGTCTGCCGCAAGCTCGACCTGAACCCGGGTCAGCGGCTGCTCGACGTCGGCTGCGGCTGGGGCTCGATGGCGATCCACGCGGCCCGTGAGCACGGCGTGAGCGTCGTCGGGATCACCCTCTCCCAGGAGCAGGCCGCGTACGCCCGTAAACGGGTCGCGGACGAGGGTCTGACGGACCGGGTGGAGATCAGGGTCCAGGACTACCGGGACGTCCGCGACGGGCCGTACGACGCGATCTCGTCGATCGGCATGGCCGAGCACGTGGGAGCGGAGAAGTACCTGGAGTACGCGAGCGATCTGTACCGGCTCCTGAAGCCGGGCGGGCGCCTTCTCAACCACCAGATCGCGCGGCGCCCGCAGCGCGACGAGGGGGCGTACCAGGTCGACCGGTTCATCGACTCCTACGTCTTCCCGGACGGGGAGCTCGCCCCGGTCGGCACCACCGTCACCCAGCTGGAACGGGCCGGGTTCGAGGTGCGGGACGTGGAGTCGATCCGCGAGCACTACGCCCGCACCCTGCGCCGCTGGGTGGTCAACCTGGAGGCCGACTGGGCACGGGCGGTACGGCTCACCACTCCGGGCCGGGCCCGGGTGTGGCGGCTGTACATGGCCGCCTCCGCCCTCGCCTTCGAACGCAACCGGATCGGCGTCAACCAGGTGCTGGCCGTCAGGACCCCGGAGTCGGGCGCGTCGGGACTGCCGCTGCGCACCCGCACCTGGAACCGGTAGGCCGGCGGTACGACGGAGGGGCCCCGCACGTGTGGTGCGGGGCCCCTCCGTCGTGTCCGCGGCTACTCGGACTTGATCGCCGTCAGCATGTTCAGCCGTGCCGCGCGCCGGGCCGGCCACAGGGCCGCCAGGACGCCGACCAGGCCGGCCAGGACCAGGAAGAGCGCCATCCTGGACCAGGGCAGGACCAGTTCGTAGGTCGGCATCTTCGCGCCGAGCAGCCGGCCGGCCGCCCAGCCGAAGAACACGCCCAGACCGAGGCCCAGGACCCCGCCGAAGAGCGAGATGACCAGGGACTCCAGCCGGACCATCCGCTTGACCGCCCGGCGGTCCAGGCCGATCGCGCGGAGCATGCCGATCTCCTGCTGCCGTTCGAAGACCGACATGGCCAGGGTGTTGATGACACCGAGGACCGCGACGATCACCGCCATCGCGAGCAGGCCGTAGACCATGTTCAGGATCAGCGTGAACGCCTTGGCGATGGAGTCGGACAGGTCCTGCTTGTCCTGGACCTTGATCGCGGGGTTGGAGCCGAGGGCCTTCTCCAGCCGGTCCTTCGCCGCGTCCGACGGGCCGTCCGCCGTCTTCACCATGACCTGCATGTCGGCCGGGTCCTTCTGGTGCGGGGTGAGGGCGGCGTTGTCGACCATGATCCCGCGGATCATCTGGTTGCCCTGGTAGACCCCGGCGACGGTCATCCGCTGCGTCCGGCCGTCCTCGTAGTGGACGGTGAAGTCCGAGCCGGCCTTCCAGTGGTGCGACTTGGCGGTGTCGTCGTCGACGACCACGTCCGAGCCGCCGACCCTGAAGGACCCGCTGTCCACCGTGAGGTCGGTCAGTTTGCCGATCGCCGAGCCGTTGACGCCGGTCAGGAACTCGGTGTCGCCGCCGATCCGGGAGATCGCGTCGCGCAGCGGGCTGCTGTCGGTCACCCCGTCGGCGGTCGCGAGCTTCTTCGCCACGCCGGGCGAGAGCGCGTTGCCGTTGGCCATCGAGACGACGTAGTCCGCGCGGATCGCCGAACTCGCCATCTTGTCGATGGACCTCTGCAGGCTGCCCGCCATCACCGTCATGCCGGTGATCAGCGTCAGGCCGATCATCAGCGCCGAGGCGGTCGCGGCGGTACGGCGCGGGTTGCGCACCGAGTTCTGCCGGGCCAGCTTCCCGGCGACACCGAACCCGCGCAGCAGCGGGGCCGCGGCCGCGATCAGCGGGCGGGACAGCAGCGGGGTCAGCACGAAGACGCCGATGATGAGGAGAACGGCGCCGAGGCCCATGGGGGCCTGGCCGTCGCTGCCGTTCATCGTGGTCGCCGCCAGGATCACCGTCACGCCCGCCGCCGAGAACAGGGCGCCGATCGTGTTGCGCAGCACCAGCGACTTGGTGGTCGGGGCGGCGTGCAGGGCGCTCATCGCGGCGACCGGCGGGATCTTCGCGGCCCGGCGGCCGGGCAGCCAGGCCGCCAGCATGGTGATGACGACGCCGACCACCAGCGCGGCGGCCACCGTGCCGGGCGTGATGACCAGCGGGCCGTCCGGCACGGTCGCGCCGAACGAGCCCATCAGCGCGCGCAGTCCGGCGCCGATGCCGATGCCGGCGACCAGACCGGCCACTCCGGCCACCGCGCCGACCACGAACGCCTCGATCAGCACCGAGCGGGTGACCTGGCGGCGGGAGGCGCCCACCGCGCGCAGCAGCGCCAGTTCCTTGGTGCGCTGGGCCACCAGCATGGTGAAGGTGTTGGCGATGATGAACGTGCCGACGAACAGCGCGATGCCGGCGAAGACCAGCAGGCCCTGGCGCAGGCCGCTCATGCTGCTGGAGATGGCCTCGGCCTGGTCGTCGGCGAGCTTGTGCCCGGTGGTGGTCTCCACGAGCTTCGCGGGCAGCGCCCGGTCCAGCTGGGCCTTGAGGTCGCCCTGGCCGGTGCCCGGCTTCGCGGTCACGTCGATCTCGTCGTACGCGCCCTTCTTGCCGAACAGGTGCTGGGCGGTGGCCGTGTCGAACAGGGCGAGGCTGCCGCCGGCCGCGACGTTGCCGTCGTCGGTGGTGAAGACGCCGGCCACGGTGGGCTTCAGGACCGGGCCGTTCACCGAGATGCGCACGGTGTCGCCGACCTTGTAGCCGGCCCGCTCGGCGGTCCTGGAGTCGATCAGCACCTCGTTCGCGCCGTGCGGCGCGTGTCCGGCGGCCAGCGGGTAGCGGGAGTCCTCGGCCCCCCAGTAGTTGCCGCCCTCGGACTGCCAGCCGCCGCCGATCAGCTTGCCGTCCTTGTCGGCGATCGCGGTGAACCCGGAGACGACCCCGGTGGCGGACGCCGCACCGGGAACCTTCTCGGCCTTCTCGAGCAGCGCCTGGGTGAGATCGGGCGTCCTGCCCACCTGATCGCCCTTGGAGTCCTGGTACTTGGCCTGTACGGCCACGTCGACACCGTCGAAGCCCTTGGCGGAGCTGTTCTGGAAGGCGTCCGAGATGGTGTTGGTGAAGACCAGGGTGCCGGAGACGAAGGCCACGCCGAGCATCACGGCGAGCACGGTCATCAGCAGCCGGGCCTTGTGCGCGAGGACGTTGCGCAGGGCGGTGCGGAACATCAGCTGGTCCGGCCCTTCGCCTCGAACTCGGGGGGCTGGGGGGTGCCGCCGCCGCCGGGAAGGTGGCGCATGAAGTCGAGGACCCCGTCCGCCGTCGGGCGGTACATCTCGTCGACGACCCGGCCGTCGGCCAGGAAGACGACACGGTCCGCGTACGAGGCCGCCACCGGGTCGTGAGTGACCATGACGACGGTCTGGCCCAGCTCCCGCACGGAGTTGCGCAGGAAGCCCAGCACCTCGGCGCCGGAGCGGGAGTCGAGGTTTCCGGTCGGCTCGTCGCCGAAGATGATCTCCGGCCGGGAGGCCAGGGCGCGGGCGACGGCGACGCGCTGCTGCTGGCCTCCGGAGAGCTGCGCCGGCCGGTGGCTGAGCCGGTCCCGGAGGCCCACCATCCGGATGACGTCGTCGAGCCACTGCTTGTCCGGCTTGCGGCCCGCGATGTCCATCGGGAGCGTGATGTTCTCCAGCGCGGTCAGCGTCGGCAGCAGGTTGAACGCCTGGAAGATGAAGCCGATCTTGTCCCGGCGCAACTTGGTGAGCTGCTTGTCCTTCAGCGAGCCCAGCTCGGTCTCGCCGATCCGCACGGAACCCGAGGAGAAGGTGTCGAGGCCCGCCACGCAGTGCATCAGCGTGGACTTGCCGGAGCCGGAGGGCCCCATGATCGCGGTGAACTCGGCCTGCCGGAACTCGACGGTGACCCGGTCCAGGGCGACGACCTGCGTCTCACCCTGCCCGTAGATCTTGGACAGCTCCGTGGCGCGAGCGGCCACGGAGGTGGTCCGCCGGTCGGCCGGGGGCACTCCCGGACGAAGTTGGGAGGAGGGTGTGGTGGACACGGAAGGGTGCTCCTGTCGGGACGACGGCGTTCATGGGGACGTGTCCATCGTCCCGGCCGCGACGGCCCGTGTAGTCAGCCGCAGTTCCGGTTCCGGGGGGCGACCGAGGGGGGACCGGAGCGCGCCGGGTCATACCTGGGGATGACGGCGGACCCTGGGTCCGAGTCGTCGAGAACAGGTGGAGCCCCCTTGTTCGGACGGTGAAATTCCGTCATTCCGTGTACGCGTGCACCCACCCCGCGTAACGCTATTGGCAAGTGCGGATGGCTCGTTCCGGTGGCTGATGCACCCTCAGACGTCAATAAAATAAGACAACATCGGGTCGTCCGTCCGCTGTTCGGGGGACGCCTCCCGATAGGCTCGGAATCTCTTTGCGGAGCCCATGGCCTGCCCGGATGGTGGAATGCAGACACGGCGAGCTTAAACCTCGCTGCCCCTCGCGGGCGTACCGGTTCAAGTCCGGTTCCGGGCACTTCCCGCGCCCTCACGGGCGCGGTGGCTCGTCCCTCGGAGTCTCGGCTCACCCCTCGTAGACGGTCAGGACCGCGCCGTCGACCTCGATGCGGCGGCCCGCCCGCATGCCGTTGCGGCGCAGCGCGTGCAGGCACTCCTCGAAGAGGACGAGTTCGCCGGCGTCCAGGATGGCGGCGGCCAGATCGAGCAACTCGGTCACCGAGGCGTCGGTGAGCACCTCGGGCAGTTCCCCGGACAGCAGGACGACCGACTCGCCCTCGGGTCCCCGGACCACGGCCGTGGCCGGTCCGCCGTGCACGAACAACACATTTCCCCCTGAGAGCCCGTGGTCGTGCGGCTCTCGCGTCCCGGGCAGAACGAGAGACTAGTCCTGGATCTTCACGGTTTCGTGCGGAGTCGGATTCTTTTTCCGACTTGGCGAAAGACCGTCCGAGAGCGTTCGAAGAACGGTCCGACGGCGGACCGCGGTCCGGGGGGTCGGGGGCGTCCGGGGGCGCGTGACCCGGAGGCGGTCAGCTCTCCCCGGCGGGTCTGGAGGAACGGTCCAGCAGCGACTCGACCAGGGCGGTGACGTGCCGGCGGTCGTCCGCCGACAGTTTCTGGACGCTCGCGATGAGGAGCGCGACCTCGGGGTCGGCGGCGGCCTTGTCCGGTTCCGCGTCCGGCGAGGTGTCGTACACGTGGATCCCGCACGCCTCGGCGGCGGCCCGGCGCACGCTCTCCAGCGGCAGCTCCAGTCCCTTGGCCAGGCCCTCCAGGGTGGTGGTCTGCGGCATGCGGACCACCCGCTCGGCGGTGGCCAGGTGGTGGACGGTGGAGCGGGGGATGCCGCCGCGCCGCGCCACGTCGCCGTAGGACCAGCCCTTGCGGTCGAGGTGCTCACGGATCAACTGCTGCAGTGCGTTGGCCACTGACCGTCTCTTCCTGCTCGCCACCTGCGGAGTCCTGCCATGTCGCGGCCGATTCTACGGTCGCCGCCGCGATCGGCCGAGTGGGTGATTTCCGGAAGGGGTTGCGCGGCGGGTCTCGGAGGGCCTAGTGTCCAATCTCGTTGGACAGCACGTCCGACCAGATTGGACAGAGTCCGGGGGGAACCTGACTCGGTCCGATCGGAAATGTCTATCCCTGAGGGGGAAGCGATCATGATGGACGCCCATGAGCTCGAGGCCGAGTCCGCGGAGCTGCTGCCGGGTCGTGAGGCCCTGGGCAAGCTGAAGTTCAGCATCACCAAGACGGTCAACGTGACCAAGCACGTCGCCAACATCAGCGCCGCCAACGAGTCCGCCGCGCTGAACGACCACTCGGCGTGGTCGGCGGCCGACTCCGGCGCCGCCCAGAACATCAGCGTCCACCAGTAGTACCGCGCCGGCGCACGGCGCCGGTGCCGACATCGACCTCATCGCACACAGAACGAAAGGACATCCGTCATGAGCATGGACATGAACGAGCTGGAGAACGAGTCCGCCGAGCTGCTGCCGGGCCGCGAGGCCCTCGGCAAGCTGAAGTTCAGCTTCGGCAAGACCGTCAACGTCACCAAGCACGTTGCCAACATCGAGGCGTCCAACCAGTCCGCCGCGCTGAACGACCACTCCTCGTGGTCGTCCGCCAGCTCGCAGGCCGCGCAGTCGATCAGCGTCACCCAGTAGTCCCCGGGAGCGCCACCGCCGTCGCCCCGGCGGTGGCGCTCGCGGCCGGCGCCGACCTGGCGCCAAGGGGGGGAACTGCATGCGGGATCCGGGGGGAGACCACACATGACGGTGCTCGGAGACGGGTCCGCCGCACTGTACGACACGGGCCCGGTGCCCGGACCCGGCGGCTGGCCGGTCACCTACGAGCAGGTCGCGACGGGCAACCTGCCGGTGGTGGACCCGCCGGCGCCGGTTCCGAGGCTGAGCGCGGGACTGAAACTGCACGGCGAGTACCAGGGTTCGGGATTCACCGAGCCCAAGTACATCGCCCGTCGGGGGGACGGGCAGGTCGTGCAGCTGTCCAGACTGCTGTACCTGGTGGCGTCCTCGGTCGACGGTGTGCGCGACACCGAGGCCATCGCCCACCGGGTCAGCGCCCGCTTCGGCCGCGAGGTCAGCGGGGAGAACATCCGCTTCCTCGTCGAGAAGAAGCTCGAACCGCTCGGCGTGACGGTCCCGGAGGGCCAGGAGGACGACGAGGTCGACGCCCCGCGCTCCGACCTGCTGCTCGCCCTCAAGGGCCACCGGGTGATCTTCAACGAGCGGCGTACGGCGAAGATCGCCCGCTCGCTGGCCTGGCTGCACCGACCGGTGGTGGTGGCCCTGGTGCTGGCCTCGGTCGTCGCCATGGACGTATGGCTGTTCGGCTTCTTCGGGGCGATAGAACCCGTCCTCCAGGTGCTCGACCAGCCCGTCCTGATCCTCGTCGTCTTCGTGCTCACCGTGGCCTCCCTCGTCTTCCACGAGTTCGGCCACGCCTCGGCGTGCAGATACGGCGGAGCCCGCCCCGGCTGCATCGGGTGCGGGCTCTTCCTCATCTGGCCCTCGATGTACACCGACGTCACCGACGTCTACCGGATCGGCCGGGCCGGCCGGCTCCGGACCGACCTCGGCGGCGTCTACTTCAACATCGTCTTCATGCTGGCCATGGCCGGTGCCTACTTCGCCACCGGGGCGCAGTTCTTCCTGGCCACGGTCTACCTCGGACACTTCGAGATCCTGGAACAGCTGATGCCGGCCGTACGGCTGGACGGCTACTACATCCTCGGCGACCTGGCCGGCGTCCCGGACCTGTACGGCAAGATCAAGCCGATCCTGCTGTCACTGGTGCCGGGGCCCCGGGGGGACAAGTCCCGCGAGGAGGTCGCCGGGCTGAAGAAGTCGGCGCGCACCATCGTCGCCACCTGGGTGCTCACGATGGTCCCGCTGATCATCGGCGAACTCGGGTACGCGCTGTGGAACCTGCCGCGGATCCTCACCACCATGGTCCGTTCCCTGACCGAACAACTCGTCGGCACCGGCTCGGCGTTCGTGGACGGGAAGATCGTCGAGGGGCTGGTCGGGACCATCGGCAGCCTGATGCTGCTGTGCCCGATGGCCGGTGTCGTCTACCTGTCCGTGAAGATCGGCGGGCGGATCTTCCGGGCGGCGAAACGGACCACGGACGGGCGGCCGAAGCTGCGGCTCGTCATCTGCGCGCTCGCTCTCGCCGGCCTCACCGGTCTCAGCTACGCGTGGATGTCCGGCGTCACCCCGAAGCCGCTGCCGAAGCAGCCGCCGATCGCGCCGATCCTGCAGCCGGGGGTGCCGACCGAGGCCCCGCCGGCCCGCCAGGCCGACACGCCGGACCGGCAGGCGGGTTCCGGCGACCCGTCGGACCCGGCGGCCGGTGCCCAGGACGACTCGCCCGGTGGGAGTCCGGGGCCCACGCCGACGGAGTCCTCGCGGGAGGCGACCGCCTCGGCGTCGCCGTCCGCGTCGGCGTCCGGTGACTCCGGCACGGGTGCCTCCAGGTCGCCGGTGCCGTCCAGCGGGGGAACGGCCGCCGATCCGGTGCCCTCGCCGTCCGACGGGACCGGGGCGCCGGAGCCCGAACCGTCGCTCTCGCCGTCGGCGAGCGTCCCGGAGTCCCCGGCGCCCAGCACGTCACCGCCGCCGGACAGCGACCCGCCCACGTCACCCCCCGCGCCGGTCTCGTCCTGACGAGCGGCCACGGGCCGTGGTACGGCCGCCGAACCATCCACCGCAGAAGCACCGAAGCACTGGAGCATCCATGAGCAGTCACCGGAAACCACGTACGGCCTCAGGTCCGCTCACCCGGCGGGCCGTCCGGATAGGCCTGTTCGCCGCCGGGGTCGCCGGCGCGGCCACCGCCCTGCCCGCGCAGGCGGCCACCGCCATGCCGCACGCCGCGTTCGCCTCCGACCACGTCTTCACCCACGCCGACCGGGGCCACCACACCCAGGTCCGCGACTCGTTCACGATCCGTCAGTTCGGCAAGGTCAACGCCGCCGCCGTACGCAACCAGGCCAACGCCGTCTCGGCCGGCTGCTCGGCGGACGACCACTGCCGTTCGGTGGCGCTGTCCTTCCAGATCGTCACGATCGCCGGGGAGCACACCCGGCTGAACGCGGTGAACCTCAGCGACGCCGCCAACAAGGAGTGCACGGGCTGCCAGACCCTGGCCGGTGCCTACCAGTTCGTGGTGGCCACGCCCAACCCGCTGCTGCTCGACAAGGCCGCGCGGGGCAAGCTCGCCGACATCCACCGCCGGCTCGACGCGCTGAGCCGCTCCACGCTGCCCGCCGACGACCTGCGCACGAAGGCCGACGGGCTGGCCGCCGAGGTGACCACGATCCTGCACGACGCGGTCGCGAACGCCCCGAAGGGCGACCCGCGCAAGGACGTCACCATGCACCGCCACCTGGACGGCTGGCCGGGCCGCCGCTGACCCCGGCCCGCCCCGCCGCTCCGCCCACCGGCCGCCCCGACCACCACCGCCTCCGGTGGGCCGGGCGGCCGGCCGCGCGTGCCGGCGCACGTCGACAGGGGACATTGACAGGGGACGGACGCGGACGGAGACTCTCGCGCGGCAAGGTGAAGCGAGTCTCACCAGGCGAACAGTGCCTCCCGAATCGGCCCCAGCCCGGGAAGGAACGACCGATGCGCACCACCGTCGGCATCATCGGAGCCGGGCCCGCCGGGCTCCTGCTCGCCCGGCTGCTGCACAACGCGGGCATCGACTCGGTCGTCCTGGAGAGCCGCGACCGCTCCTACGTGGAACACCGCCAGCGCGCCGGGATCCTGGAACAGGGCACCGTGGACGTACTGCGCGCGGCCGGCGCCGGGGAGCGGATGGACCGCGAGGGCCTGCGCCACGACGGCGTCGAGCTGCGGTTCGCCGGGCACCGCCACCGCGTGGACTTCCCGGGACTGACCGGCGGGCGGTCCGTGACGGTCTACGCCCAGACCGAGGTCTGCAAGGACCTGATCGCCCTCCAGCTCAAGGAGGGCGGCCCGCTGCTCTTCGGGGCGGAGGCCCTGGCGGTGGAGGGCGCCGAGAGCGAGCGGCCGCGGGTGCGGTTCCGGCACGAGGGGCGGGAGGAGGTGCTGGAGTGCGCGTACGTCGCCGGCTGCGACGCCTTCCGGGGCGTGACCCGCGGCGTGTTCCCCGCGGCCCTCTCCCAGGTCTTCGAACGCGCCTACCCCTACGCCTGGCTGGGCGTCCTGGCCGACGTCGCCCCCTCCCACGACGAGCTGGTCTACGCCCGCCACGACCGCGGCTTCGCCCTCCTGTCCATGCGCTCCCCGTCCGTCTCCCGCCTCTACCTCCAGGTGCCGGCCGGTACGGACGCCGGGCAGTGGAGCGACGAGGCCGTCTGGGACGAGCTGGAGCGGCGTCTGGAGACCGGCGACGCCTGGCGTCTGGAGCGCGGGCCGATCACCCAGAAGTCGGTCACCCCCATGCGGTCCTACGTCCACGAGCCCATGCGGCACGGCCGGGTCTTCCTCGCCGGGGACGCCGCGCACATCGTGCCGCCGACCGGGGCCAAGGGGCTGAACCTCGCCGTCGGCGACGTGGTCACCCTGGCCCGCGCCCTCACCCACGAGCGGGACACGGGCTCGTCCGAACTCCTGGAGACCTACTCGGCGACCTGCCTGCGCCGGGTCTGGCAGGCCGAACGGTTCTCGTACGACATGACGACCCTGATGCACCGCGGTCCCGACGACACGCCCTTCGACGCCCGGCTCCAGCTGGCCCGGCTCGAGCGGATCGCGTCCGGCCGGGCCGCCGGGACCGACCTGGCGGAGGCGTACACGGGCTTCCCCCTGGACGTCCGAGGCATCTCCGGCCGGTTCCGGTCAGGTCGCGGCCCGGTCATGGAATGAAGCCCTCCATGGCCGGGAATGAGGGGTCCGCGTAGCGTGTTGCGCAGCACGACGAGAGAAAGATCCTCCCCAAGTACGAGGGTCGTTCTTTTGCCAATCCATTACTCTTGATGCCAAGGCCACGCGAGGTGGCCATGGAGGAGTGAAATGAGGAGCAGTAACCCGGTCTTCTCGCGACGGGGGTTCAGCCGCGACAACGGCTACGCGGGCTTCAACACCGCGCCGCAGGCCGGGTACGCACAGGGCAACCCGTACGCGCAGAACCCGTACGCGAACAACCCCTACGCCCAGCAGGACGTCCAGCAGGGCGCCCCGCCGCAGGCCCCGGCCACCACCGGCCGGATGACCATGGACGACGTGGTCCTGCGCTCGGCCATGACCCTGGGCACGGTCGCCGTCGGCGCGGCCCTCGCCTGGGCCCTGCTGCCGGTCTCCACCACCAGCTACGGCCTGGCCGTCGGCTCGGCGATCGTGGCGATGGTCCTGGCCCTGATCCAGAGCTTCAAGCGCACCCCCGTACCCGCGCTGATCCTGGGATACGCGGCCTTCGAGGGTGTCTTCCTCGGCGTGATCAGCGAGATGTACAACAGCCGGTGGAGCGGCGCCCCGTTCCAGGCGGTGCTCGGCACCATGGCGGTCACCGGCGCGACCCTGCTGGTCTACAAGGCCGGCTGGATCCGCGTCACCGCCCGCTACGCCCGCATCGGCATGTCCATCGCCATCGCCTTCGTGGTGGTCATGGCGGTCAACCTGCTGCTGGTGGCGTTCGGTGTCGCCGACGACGGCGGACTGCGCAGCTTCGGTCCGCTCGGTGCGATCGTCGGCATCATCGCGATCCTGCTCGGCGCGTTCTTCCTGACCCTCGACTTCAAGCAGATCGAGGACGGCATCGCCTACGGCGCCCCGAAGAACGAGGCCTGGCTGGCCGCGTTCGGCCTCACCCTGACGCTGGTGTGGATCTACGTCGAGATGCTGCGCCTGGTGGCGATCTTCAGCAGGGACTAGCCGACCGGCCGGACCACCGAGCCTGACGGCCGAGCCGGATGACCGAGAAGGGCCCCGGGGCACCCCCCGGGGCCCTTCGTCGTCCGTGCGGGCCTAGAGCAGTTTTCGCGCGGCCCTTCTCAGGTCGTACTCGTGGACCAACGCCTTCGCGTGGCCGTACGCGAGATTGTGCTCGTGGCGGAGCCAGCTGACCTTCTCCTCGAAGCGGAAGAGGGAGGGGCCTTCGGCGACGGTACGCAACCAGTCGGACACTTCACGACCGGTGCAATGGGGGATGCGGGCGAGCATGTTGCGATGGGTCTCCTCGGAGAAGACTTGGGACATCGGCGCCTCCGGTGCGCAAAGGGGGTTGTAGCCGGTCCTTCACGTCACCGTGCCTGAGTGTTGGCGTGTTGGCAACAGTCGGGACAGGACGGCCGACGGCAGGCGTTACGCTCACGGCGTGGTTGATACGACGCCTCTTACCCGTGCCGTGGAGCACTTCGCCGACAAGTTGAGGGCGGCGCCGCAGAGTCGGCTGCAGAGGGGAGCGGCCGCGGAGGCGCTGGCGCTGGCCAGGCAGTTGGCCAACTGGGCGCAGGATGTCGAGGAGCCGGGCGGCGAGGCCCGGGAGATGCCGGACGCGGGGATGTTCGCGGTCGCCGACCAGATCACGGTGGCCGGGAACGACCTGGCGGTGGTCCTGGAGAGCGACGCCGAGGTCGGCGACGCGGTCCGTCTGGTGGAGGAGGCGCAGAAGAAGGCGGGGGTGTGAGGGCCGCGAAGGCGTGTCGCCGGGTGCGGCGCCGTCGTGGCCGGTCGCGCAGTTCCTCCCCCAGCCTTCGGCCGGGGGCACCCCGGCGCCCCTGAAAGACGGGCGTTGCGCCGAGCGCCCCTTCAGGGGCGCGGGGAACTGCGCGGCCGGCCACATCGCACCCGCACCCGGACACGCACCGCGCTCACAGCGACGCTATGACCCGGTCCGCCAGGATGTACACGTTCTCCTCGCCGCACGCGAACGTCAGCGTGTAGGCGCCGGAGATCCCCGACCCGCCCAGCAGGTACGGCGTCACGCCGTCGTTCAGCGCGGCGGCCAGCCGTTCCGCCGTCTCCCGGTGCCCCGGAGTCATGCACAGCGTCGTGCCGTCGGCGAAGACGTAGACGTCCAGCGTGCCCAGCGGCCCCGGTCGCACGTCGGAGAGCTCGACCTGGGACTCGGCCAGCTGCTCCAGCGTCGCGACCGTGCGCTCGTGGTCGTTCACCACCGGCGACTGCACCGGTACGAAGTCCGGGTGGGACGGGTGCCGGCGACGGGCCGCGGCCAGCTCCGGCGACTCGGTGGCGGCGCCCCCCGCGAAGTCGTCGGCGTCCGCCGACTGCTCGGTGACCGGTTCCAGGCCCACGAAGTCGCTGTGCCGGGGCAGGAACGGCTCCCCGTCCGCGAGGCCCAGCAGCGAAGGCGTGTCGGAGGCGTCACGCGTCTCCTGCGCGGCCCAGAAGGCCCGCGCCTCCGCCAGCTCCCGCTCCCGCTCCTCGGCCAGCGCCTCGGCCACGGCGGCGCGTATCTGGTCGGTGTCCGCGTGGCTGCGCGCGGCCGGCAGCAGCGCGCGCATCGCGGCGGCCTGGTTCTGGGCAAGCTGGGTGTGCAGCTCGGCGACCTGACGGCGCAGCTTCATCACGGTGCGCAGGACAGCGACGCCCACGGCGCCCGTGGCGGCCGTGGTGAGCAGCAAGGCGATCGGCATGGCGCTCACTGACGTACTCCCGGTTCAAAGTCGACCCCCCGACTTCCTACATCAGCTTGAAGGGTGGACTATCAAGCTGTCAGTGCGTAACGTCACGAAACGGACAGGACTTTGACCCGTGGGTATGCCTTGACGATGGCGCTGACCTGCTGCGACATGCCCCCGGAGGGAGATAGGTCACATCCTGGGGGAGATTGGATCACAAATCGGCCCGGTGTTCGGGGTTTTCTCGAACACCGGGCCGCCGCGTCACGGTAGGTCCCGTGACGGTCACTCAGTGGCTCAGCTGAGGCGCTCGATGACCATCGCCATGCCCTGGCCGCCGCCGACGCACATCGTCTCCAGGCCGAACTGCTTGTCGTGGAACTGCAGGGAGTTGATGAGGGTGCCGGTGATGCGGGCGCCGGTCATGCCGAAGGGGTGGCCGACGGCGATCGCGCCGCCGTTCACGTTGAGCTTCTCCAGCGGGATGTCCAGGTCGCGGTAGGAGGGGATCACCTGGGCGGCGAACGCCTCGTTGATCTCGAACAGGTCTATGTCGTCGACGGTCAGGCCGGCGCGGCGCAGGGCCTGCCGCGAGGCCTCCACCGGGCCGAGGCCCATGATCTCGGGGGAGAGGCCGGTGACGCCGGTCGACACGATCCGGGCGAGCGGGGTGAGGCCGAGCTCGCGCGCCTTGGTGTCGGACATGATGATCACCGCGGCCGCGCCGTCGTTCAGCGGGCAGCAGTTGCCGGCGGTCACCAGGCCGTCGGGGCGGAACACCGGCTTCAGGCCGGCCACGCCCTCCATGGTGACGCCGGCCCGCGGACCGTCGTCCTTGCTGACGACCGTGCCGTCGGGGAGGGTCACCGGGGTGATCTCGCGCTCCCAGAAGCCGTTCTTGATGGCCTCCTCGGCGAGGTTCTGCGAGCGGACGCCGAACTCGTCCATGTCCTGACGGGTGACGCCCTTGATCCTGGCCAGGTTCTCGGCGGTCTGGCCCATCGCGATGTAGGGGTCGGGGACCAGGCCGTCCTCGCGCGGGTCGTGCCAGGTGGAGCCGGTGGACTGGGCGGTGGCGGCGGTACGGGCCTGGGCCTCGGCGAAGACCGGGTTGGTGGTGTCCGGGAGGCCGTCGGAGCTGCCCTTGACGAAGCGGGAGACCGTCTCGACACCGGCTGAGATGAACACGTCGCCCTCGCCGGCCTTGATGGCGTGCAGCGCCATGCGGCTGGTCTGGAGGGAGGAGGAGCAGTAGCGGGTGATCGTGCAGCCGGGGAGGTGGTCCATGCCCATCTGCACGGCGACGATCCGGCCGAGGTTGTAGCCCTGCTCGCCGCCGGGGAGGCCGCAGCCGAGCATCAGGTCGTCGATGTCCTTCGGGTCCAGCTCGGGGACCTTGGCGAGGGCGGCCTGGATGATCGTCGCGGTGAGGTCGTCGGGGCGCAGGTCCTTCAGGGAGCCCTTGACGGCGCGGCCGATCGGGGAACGGGCGGTCGAGACGATGACGGCTTCGGGCATCTCACGGCTCCATTGGCAAGGGGGTTGGCAGGGGTGCTTGGGAAGTTACCCGTACGTATGGCATCGGTCACGGGTGTCGGCGTGTGACACTGGCCGCACTTTCTAAGCGCTTGCTTGGCTGGGTCCGGGGGTGCAGCTGTGCAGCGCCCCGTAAGGGGCGCGGGGAACTGCGCGACCAGCCACGACGGTGCCGCACCCGAGAACGCGCGCACAGTCCACCGGCCCCTACTCGGACGTACCCGCCCTCGACCTCGCCTCCGCGGACGCCGGGTCGTCGGTGAGGCCGGCCGGCTCGACCTGCCGGCGCCGGCGCCGCTTCAACAGCGCCCACGGTCCGCGCGGCCCGGTCGGCATCGCCGCCGTGACCTCCGTGCCGGCCTCCGCCGCCGCCTCCGCCGCCGCACGGGCCACCGGCAGGAAACCCTCGCGGCGGGTGACGTCCGGGCGCTCCTCGTCCGCCGGCCACAGGCCGAGGGCCGCGCAGACCGTGGGGAGCACCGCCATCGCCGCGGTGGCGTACCCCTCCGCGGAGGGGTGGTAGCTGTCGGGGCCGAACAGCTCGCGGGGGTTCGCCGCGAACTCGGGGCCCAGCAGGTCGCCCAGCGACACCGTGCGTCCGCCCTGCTCCACCGTGCCGATGGTCTGGGCCGCCGCCAGCTGGCGTGAGGCCCGCCGGGCCAGCCAGCGCAACGGCTGCCGTACCGGCTCGATCGTGCCCAGGTCGGGACAGGTGCCGACGACCACCTCCGCGCCGGCCGTGCGCAGCCGGCGCACCGCCGCGGACAGATGGCGCACCGAACGGGTCGGCGGCATGCGGCGGGTGACGTCGTTGGCGCCGATCATGATCACGCAGACGTCGGGGACCGGTGAGGCCGCGCCCAGGACCAGCGCCACCTGCCGGTCCAGGTCGTCGGACTGGGCGCCGGGCAGGGCCACGTTGGTGAACTCGACCGGGCGTTCGGCCACCGCCGCGAGGCCCGACGCGAGCAGCGCGCCCGGGGTCTGCGCGGCCCGGTGCACGCCCTGTCCCGCCGCCGTGGAGTCGCCGAGCATGGTCAGGCGCAGCGGCGCCTCACCGGTGCCGTACACGTCGCCGTAGCGGCCGTCCGCGACCGGGACCCGACCGCCGCTGTTGCCGTTGCCCACCGCCGTCCTGGCCATCCGCACCTCGGCCAGCACCACGCCCACCGCGGCCGCGCCGACCAGCCCGATCCCGCCTCCGCCGTACGCCGCCCCGGCCGCGATCCGGCGGGCCACCCGCGCCCTAGACATGCTCGACATACGTCGCCGCCACCTCCTCGTTGCCGCTCATCCACTCCTTGCCCCGTACAGGCCGTGCGTCAATCTCAACGGGGAGTGAACCTCCGAAGCGGGCCTTAGGCTGGCGGCACCACCAGGACCACACCTTTTGCAAGCAACCGGAGACAACGGTGCGATTCCACGACTCGATGATCAGCCTCGTCGGCAACACCCCGCTGCTGAGGCTCAACAGCGTCACCCAGGGCATCCAGGCCACCGTGCTCGCCAAGGTCGAGTACTTCAACCCGGGCGGTTCCGTGAAGGACCGCATCGCCCTGCGGATGATCGAGGCCGCCGAGAAGAGCGGGGAGCTCCTGCCCGGCGGCACCATCGTCGAGCCGACCAGCGGAAACACCGGGGTCGGGCTCGCGATCGTGGCCCAGCAGAAGGGGTACAAGTGCATCTTCGTGTGCCCGGACAAGGTCAGCACCGACAAGATCAACGTGCTGCGCGCGTACGGCGCCGAGGTCGTGGTCTGCCCGACCGCCGTCGATCCCGAGCACCCGGACTCGTACTACAACGTCTCCGACCGGCTGGTCCGGGAGACCCCCGGCGCCTGGAAGCCGGACCAGTACTCCAACCCGAACAACCCCCTTTCGCACTATCACTCGACCGGCCCCGAGCTGTGGGAGCAGACGGACGGGAGGATCACGCACTTCGTGGCGGGCGTGGGCACCGGCGGCACCATCTCCGGCACCGGCCGCTACCTGAAGGACGCCAGTGACGGCCGCGTGCAGGTCGTCGGCGCCGACCCGGAGGGCTCCGTGTACTCCGGCGGGTCCGGCCGCCCGTACCTGGTCGAGGGCGTCGGCGAGGACTTCTGGCCCACCGCCTACGACCGGACGGTCGCCGACGAGATCGTCGCGGTGTCCGACAAGGACTCCTTCCAGATGACCCGGCGCCTGGCCAAGGAGGAGGGCCTGCTGGTCGGCGGTTCCTGCGGCATGGCGGTCGTGGCCGCGCTGCGCGTGGCCGAGCGGCTCGGCCCGGACGACGTCGTCGTCGTGCTGCTGCCGGACAGCGGCCGCGGCTACCTCAGCAAGATCTTCAACGACGAGTGGATGGCCGACTACGGCTTCCTGGAGGACGAGGGCACGAGCGCCCGCGTCGCCGACGTGCTCAGCGACAAGGCCGGCGGCTCCATCCCGTCCCTCGTCCACATGCACCCGGAGGAGACCGTCGGGGAGGCCATCGAGGTGCTGCGCGAGTACGGCGTCTCGCAGATGCCGGTCGTCAAGCCCGGCGCCGGGCACCCGGACGTGATGGCGGCCGAGGTCGTCGGCTCGGTCGTCGAACGGGAACTGCTCGACGCGCTGTTCAGCAAGCGGGCGTCCCTGGAGGACCCGCTGGAGAAGCACATGAGCGCGCCGCTGCCGCAGGTCGGCTCCGGCGAGCCGGTCGGCGACCTGATGTCGGTGCTGGGCGGGGCGGACGCGGCGATCGTCCTCGTCGAGGGCAAGCCCAAGGGAGTCGTCAGCCGGCAGGACCTGCTGGCGTTTCTCGCCAAGGGCGGCAAGCACTAGCGAAACGTCCGGTGAACCGGCCGCGGCGCCGGGGAACCTGCCGTTCCCTGTCCGAGCGGTGGACTTCGCGGAAGTGGTACGAGCGTGTCACGTCCGCGCAGCACACGCTTAACACGGCTCCGGCACATTGGTGGATGTCGGCAGGGCGGGAGCGGCTCCCCGCCCGGGCCGGCACCGAACGTCCAAGGACCTCCGGAGCGGCTCCCGGACCTCCATGGACGCCCGGACGTGCAAGCCCGGCCCTGACCCGGCTCGCGTCCCTCGCGGGGACCGCCGTCGTCCCGCCCCCCGGCAACGGGGGTGCGGCGGTCCCCGCGCACCACTTCTCCCGGCACCCCGGGCGGGCCGGAGCCCTACCCGGCGGAGCCGGGTCCGTCAGAGCTCGTCCCGGTCGCGGCGGCCGAACATGCCGGGGTTGACGCGGACGGCCTGCGCCACGTTGATGCCGACGATGCCCACCCAGGCGGCGATCAGTCCCGGCAGGTGTGCGACGCCGCCGCCGATCGCCGACAGCGGGATCGCCAGCACCAGCGACACGATCCCGAAGCCGAAGCGCTCGCCCCAGGAGTCGCTGCCCTTGGCGCCGCCGCGCGAACCCCGGGCGTGCTGCATCTGCTGCTCGGCCAGGGCCCTGCGCAGCCTGCGTTCGACCGCGCCGTCGATGCGCTGGTCGATCTTCTCGATGAAGGAGTCGGCCAGTTCCGACTCGTACTCGGGCCCCAGGTCCCTGCGGGCGTGCAGGGTGGCGTCGAGTTCCTTCTTCAGGTCGGTGTCACGGGCGTCCGTCATGGAGCCCACGGTAGGGAGCCCGGCCGCCCCGCGCACTGGGGTTAGCCCCCGCAATTCTCCGGGGGTCCGCCTTCAGGGCAGCAGCGACACCAGCCCGCTGTCCAGGTCGAACCGGGCCGCCACCACCGAGGCCGCCGCGAACGCGGGGTCCGTGCGGATCGCGTCCCGCACCCATGCCGTGTGCGCCCGCATGGTGTGCTCGGCCCAGTCGCCGGGCAGCGCCCTGGTGCGGCGGGCGGCCGGGGTGATCTCCCCGACGAGGAGTTCCAGGTGGCCGGGGACGGCCGCGCCGGTGCGCAGCCGGCCGAGGGTGGCGGCGACGGCCCCGCAGCGCTCGTGGCCGAGCACCAGGACCAGCGGGACGCGCAGCTCCTCCACGCCGTACTGGAGGGAACCGAGCACGGCCTCGTCCAGCACCTGTCCGGCCGTCCTTATGCACAGCAGGTCGCCGAGGCCCTGGTCGAAGACCAGCTCGGGGGCGACCCGGGAGTCGATGCAGCCGAGGACGGCGGCGAACGGGTGCTGACCGCCGGCCAGCAGCCGGCGCCGGCCGACGACGTCCCGCGGGCGGCGCGGCCGGCCGGCCGCGTACCGCCGGTTGCCGGCGAGGAGTTCGGCCAGCGCGGCGCTCGCGGTGGCGGGCGGAGCGGTCGGCCGGCCGGTGCCGGCCGTCGCCTGGGCGGGGACGACGGCCAGGGCGCCGGCTGCGGTCGCGGTGGCGGTTGCGGTGGCGGTCAGAAAGGCCCTGCGGTTCGAGGCCATGACGCTTCCTCAGAGTTCACAGAGGTCAGGTGCGGTGCTGTTGGCACATCATCACCGTAAGCACACGCACCGTCACTCCGCGTGTCTGTTTGCGGATATTTGGTGCTTCCGTCAGCGGCTCATCGATCATGCGATACGGCTTCGTGATCAGACCAGCCCGTGCTGCTCCGCGTACGCGTCCGCCACGTCCTCCGGGTCCTTCTTGTCGTTGTCCACCTGGCTGTTCAGCTCGGTGAGCTGTTCGGTGGTGAGGAGGTTGCCGAGCCGGGCGAGGGCCTTGCGGACCGTGGAGTCGGCCTTGCGGTCGGCGATCAGCGGCACGATGTGCTGGCTGGGGACCAGGTTCTTCGGGTCGCCCAGCACCACCCAGCCGTTGGCCGCGATGTCGGTGTCGGTGGTGAAGAGGTTCGCCACGTCCACGTCGCCCTTCTTCAGGGCGCCCTTGACCAGCGGGCCGTCCGAGTCCAGCGACTTGAACTCCTTGAACCGGACGCCGTACACCTCCTGCAGCCCGACCGCGCCCACCCGGCGCTTCTTCACCTCGGGCGCGGCCCCGATGACCAGCCGGCCGTTCTGCTCGGCGAGGTCGGCCAGCGAGGCCAGACCGTACTTCTGCGCCGTCGCCCTGGTGACGACGAAGCAGTCGGAGTCGGCGGCCTGCCCGTACGGCAGCACCTGGAGGCCGGCGGGCAGGGCCATCGCCAGCGCGTTCTGCATGGTGCCCGGGTCCGCCGAGGTGTCCTTCGGGGCCAGGTAGTTGAGGAGGGCGCCCTGGTACTCGGGCAGCAGGTCGATGTCGCCGGCCTTGAGCGCGGGGATCACGATCTCCCGGGTGCCGAGGTTGGGGCGGACCTTCACCTTGACGCCGGCGGCCTTGAGGGCGGCCGCGTAGAGGTAGCCGAGCACCTGGTTCTCGGTGAAGTTGGCGGTGCCGATGGTGATCCCGCCCTTGCTGGAGCCGCCGCCCGCGGCCGAGCCGCTGCTCTCGTTCAGGGAGGTGATGCCGCCGGAGCAGGCGGCGAGGGCGGGGACGGATCCGGCGGCGAGCAGGCCACCGAGGAGGGTACGACGGTTCATCTTCGGGTTCCCTAGGCAGTGCGGTGGCGGAAGAGGAAGCGCTGGAGGCCGCTCAGCAGCAGGTCCAGGGCGATGGCGACGACCGCGACGAGCACCGCGCCGCCGAGCACCTGGACGAGGTCGCGCTGGGCGAGTCCGTCGAAGACGTAGCGGCCGAGGCCGCCGAAGGAGACGTAGGCGGCGATGGTCGCGGTGGCCACGACCTGGATGAGCGCGAGGCGCAGGCCCGTCATGATCAGGGGCAGCGCCAGCGGCAGCTCGACGTGGAAGAGGACCTGGTGGCCGCGCATGCCCTGGCCGCGGGCGGCGTCGCGGACGTCCGGGTCGACGGCCGTCATACCGGCGTAGGTGTTGGTGACGATGGCCGGCACGGCGAGGGCGACCAGCGCCACGTACACCGGGAGCATCGACAGGCCGCCGGCCAGGAAGACCAGGACGACCAGGCCGACGGTGGGCAGCGCGCGGCCGAAGGACGCCAGGTTGATGGCGACGAACGCGCCCCTGCCGGTGTGCCCGATGAGCAGGCCGATCGGCAGGCCGATCGCGGCGGCGATCAGGGTCGCGAGCAGCGAGTACTGGAGGTGCTCGGCGAGCCGGTGGGCGATGCCGTCCGGGCCGGCCCACTGGGAGCCGCTGGTCAGCCAGGTGCCGAGGTTCTTGAACAGCTCGTACATCTCAGGCTCGCCTCCTGCGCCACGGGGTGAGGACGTACTGGAGGGCCACCAGCAGGGCGTCGGCGACCACGGCGAGCAGGATGGTGAGCACCACGCCCGCGATCACCGGGGTCGGGAAGTCGCGCTGGAAGCCGTCGGTGAAGAGCTGGCCGAGGCCGCCGTCACCGATGTAGGTGGCGACGCTCACCAGCGAGATGGACATGACCGTGGCGATCCGGACGCCCGCCATGATCACCGGGAGGGCCAGCGGGAGTTCGACCGTGAGGAGGGTGCGCAGCGGGCGGGTGCCCATCGCCTTCGCCGCCTCCTTGGTCTTCGCGGGGACCGAGTCCAGGCCCTCGACGGTGTTCCGCAGCAGCACGACCAGCGTGTAGACGGTGAGTCCGATGACGGTGGTGGTGCGGGTCAGGCCGCTGACCGGCAGCAGCAGTACGAAGATCGCGATCGAGGGGATCGTGAAGAGCACGTTGGACAGGCCGAGCAGGAACCCGCGCAGCGGGCGGACCCGGTGGGCGAGGACCGCGAGCGGGAGCGAGATCAGCAGGCCGAGGAGGACCGCGGTCATCGCCGCCTGGAGGTGGGAGAGCGTCAGGCTGGTGAGGTCGTCGGTGTGGCCGCCTATCCACGACCAGTCGATGGTCATGCGGCCACCGTCCGGGCCTCGGTGTGCGCCCGGCCGGCGTGCGCGTGGATGTCGTCGCGGGACGAGACGCCGGTGAGGACGCCGTCCGCGTCGACGCGGGCCACCAGGCCGGTGGGGGAGGCGAGGGACTCGTCGAGCGCGGCCAGCAGGGAGTCGCCGTCGCTGAGCGGCCGCAGGGGGAGTTCGGCGTCCTCGGACGCCCAGTGCAGCGGCTTGCCCGCCGGGTCGCGTACGAGGGTCCACGCGCCGCCCTCCGGCACCGGGCCCTGCGGAAGGCCGGCCAGGGTCCTCAGCGACAGCAGCTTCAGCCCGCGCTCGGCGCCCAGGAAGTCGGCCACGAAGTCGTCGGCGGGGCGGGCCAGCAGTTCGGCGGGCGGCGCGCACTGGACCAGGTGGCCGCCGGTGCGGAAGACCGCGATCCGGTCGCCGAGCCGGACCGCCTCGTCGATGTCGTGCGTGACGAAGACGATGGTCTTGCTCAACTCCTTCTGGAGTCGCAGCAGTTCATCCTGGAGTTGGGCGCGGACCACCGGGTCGACCGCGCCGAACGGCTCGTCCATCAGCAGGACCGGCGGGTCGGCGGCGAGGGCGCGGGCCACGCCGACGCGCTGCTGCTGGCCACCGGAGAGCTGGTGCGGGTACCGCTTGCCGGAGTCCGCGGCCAGTCCGACGGTCTCCAGGAGTTCGGCGGCGCGGGCGCGGGCCCTCTTCCGGTTCCAGCCGAGCAGCAGCGGGACGGTGGCGACGTTGTCGAGCACCGTGCGGTGCGGGAAGAGCCCCGCCTGCTGGATGACGTAGCCGATGGAGCGGCGCAGTTCGGCCGCGTCCTGTTCCAGGACGTCCTTGCCGCCGACCCGGATGGTGCCGGAGGTGGGGTCCACCATCCGGTTGATCATTCGCAGGGTGGTGGTCTTGCCGCAGCCGGAGGAGCCGACCAGGACGGTCACACCGCCTTCCGGCATCTCCAGGGAGAGGTCGTGGACTGCTGTCGTGCCGTTGGGGAAGCGCTTGTGGACCGCGTCGAACTGGATCATGAGATGTCCCTTGCCCGGCTGTATAACGTCATGCAGAGTTCTTCCTAGGTGAATAGCTTGTCAACGGTCTGGCGTTAATCCGAGGTAACGGATGACCGCAACGCAAGACCGACTGTCCGGATTGAGGGGAGTTTGGGCTTGTTGTCGTCTCGTATCGTGGACGCACCCGGAATGGAACCTTCCGGCCTGGTGATCCTCGACGGCATCGGAATGGGCGTCGAGGACGTCGTACGGCTCGCCGACGGCGCCGCCCGGCCGGTCCCCGGCACGGACGCGATGCGGCGCACCGAGGAGTCCTGGAACGCCGCCCGGCAGATCGCCGCCACCGGCCGCGTCTACGGCCGCTCCACCGGCGTCGGCGCCAACCGCAACGAGGACGTGCCCACCGAGGCCGCCGCCGGGCACGGACTGCGGTTGCTGCGCAGCCACGCCGGGGCGATCGGCGAGGAACTGCCCGCCCGGCAGGTGCGCGCGATGCTCGCGGTGCGGGCCAACCAGCTGCTGGCGGGCGGCGCGGGGCTCAGGCCCACCGTCGTCACCGCCCTGTGCGAGGCGCTGGAGTCGGGCGCCCACCCGGTCGTCAACGAATTCGGCTCGGTCGGCACCGGGGACATCGCCGCGCTGGCCCAGGTAGGGCTCGCGCTGGCCGGGGAACACCCCTGGCGCGGCGAGAAGGCGCCCGATCCCCAGCCCCTCGACAACAACGACGCCCTCGCCCTGATCAGCAGCAACGCCCTCACCCTCGGCCAGTCGGCGCTCGCCCTGCACGAACTGCGCGGCCTGATCGAGGCCACCCAGGTGGTGGCCGCGCTGTCCCTGCTCGCCGTCGACGGCTCCCACGAGGCGTACGCGGCACCCGTGCACGCGGCCCGCCCGCACCGGGGCAGCGTCGAGGTCGCCCGCCGGATGCGGGAGCTGATCGGCGCCGCCGACCGGCCGACCCCGCCGCTCGGCCGGATCCAGGACCCGTACGGCTTCCGCTGCCTGCCCCAGATCCACGGCCCGGCCCACGACGCCGCCGACGCCCTGGAGCAGGTCCTCGCCGTCGAGATCAACGCGGCCGCCGAGAACCCCCTCATCTCGGCCGCGGACCTGGCCGCCTACCACCACGGCGGCTTCTACCAGGCCCAACTCGCCCTCGCGCTCGACCACTTCCGGCTCGCCGTCACCCAGGTCGCACGCCTGTCCACCTCCCGGCTCTCCTCCCTCAACGAACCCGCCTTCACCCGCCTGCGGCCCTTCCTCGCCGACCAGGAGGCCGCCTCCTCCGGCGTGATGATCCTGGAGTACGCGGCCGGCGCCGCCCTCGGTGATCTGCGCGCCTTCTCCGCGCCCGCCTCCCTCGGGCACGCTGTACTCTCCCGAGGCGTCGAGGAGCAGGCCAGTTTCGCCTCGCTCGCCGCCCGTCAAACGCTGCGCGCCTGCCGTGCGTACCGTCTGGTGGTCGGCTGCGAACTCGTCGCCGCGGTACGGGCTCTGCGCCAGCGCGAACTCCGGCCCGAACCCGGGCTGGGGGTGGGCGTGGCGCTGGACCTCGCCGAGGCGGTGCTGGAGGCGGACCCGGCCGACCGGCCGCTCACGGACGACGTCACGGCGGCGGCCGGACTGCTCGACCGGTTCACGGACATCTGGAGGGGGAGCACGTCATGAACGTGACCGACAGCCCTGCGACACGGTTGCAGGCGCTCTTCGAGGGGCACCGGCTCACGCCGACCCAGCGGCGCATCGCGCACAGCATGGTGCGGCGCGCCGCCGACGTGCCGTTCCTGTCCAGCGTGGAGCTGGCCGAACTGGCAGGGGTCAGCCAGCCGTCCGTGACCCGGTTCGCGGTCGCCCTCGGCTTCGACGGCTACCCGGCGCTGCGCAAGCACCTGCGCGAGGTCGTCCCCGCCGAACAGGCGGCGGGCAACGGGTCGTACAACGAGTACCAGCAGGCCGTCGAGGCCGAGATCGAGAACCTGCGGCACCTCGCGGAGATGCTCGCCGACCCGCGCCCGGTCCAGCAGGCCGGCCGGGTGCTGGCCGCGTCCCGGCCGCTGCCGGTGCTCGGCCTGCGCGCCGCCGCCTCGCAGGCCTACGGCTTCGCCTACTTCGCCGCCAAGGTGCACCCGGACGTCCGGCTGCTCGACGAGGGCGGCACGATGATCCACGACCGTATCGACGCGGCCCTGCGGGCGGGCGCCACGGCACTGCTGTGCTTCGCGCTGCCCCGGCACCCGCGCGAGGTGGTGGACACCCTGGGCTACGCCAAGGCGGCCGGGCTGACCGTGGTGACCGTCGCCGACTCCGCCTTCGCGCCCGTCGCCAAGGTCTCCGACCTGCTGCTGCCCGCCGCCGTCGGCACCGGGCTCGCCTTCGACACGGCGTGCGCGCCGATGCTGCTGGGCCGCGTGCTCCTGGAGGCGATGGCGGACGACCTGCCGGACGCGCAGGCCCGTCTGGAGGAGTTCGACGCGCGCGCGGCGGCCCGGGGGCTGTTCGTCGAATAGCCCGGGCGGCCGGCTTTAAGACTCGTCTCACGTTCCCCGGTTAGCGTCCCGCCCTACGGACCGACTGGGCGACAGGGCGAGGAGGCTGCGGACATGGCGCGTGCGGTACGAGGGGCACGGGGCGGACAGGGCCTGGCCCGGGTGGCCGTGGTCGTACGGGCCGGGGCCGCCCCGCTGTGGTGGTCCGGGGTGTTCGCGGCCGCCGTCGGCCTGCTGCCCGAGGGGATCACCGGGCGCCGGATCGGCGTGCTGGCCGGAGCCGCGCTCTTCCTCGCCGGCGCGGCCGTCGTGGCGCTCACCCGCCGCCGGCGGTACACCGCGCTGCTGCGCGGGGCCGCCCGGGCCGGCAAGCACGATGTGCTGCAGGACCGGGCGGTGACCGTGCGGAACTGGCGGCGCGGGCACCGCTGGTGGCTGCTGCTGGCCTGGGCCGTCGCCCTGGGCAGCGCCTTCGCGGTGCCGGCCGCCGGCGGCATGCTGCTGGCCGGGACCGGTACCGGGCTGTGGCTGAAGGCGGCCTGGCTGGGCCGCCGGGAGCGGGCCGGGGAGCAGCTGGTGTGGCTGCGCGTCGACTGGCTCGACGGCCGCGGCGGCCGCCCGGCGGGCAAGACCGTCAGGGCGTACCGCGGTACCGGCATCGCGGCCGGCGACGCGGCCCCCGGCGGGACCCGCCGCCGCGCCGCGGCACTGGTGTGAGCCAGGGACCCGGAGGTCAGACCTCCAGTTCCTCCTCGATCTTGCGCAGCTGGTGCCGGGCCATCGCCAGGTTGGACCGGTTGATGTCCAGCACCAGGTAGAGGAAGAGGCCGTTGCCGCCCCGGCCCTTGATCAGCCGGATCAGGTGGTACTGGGAGGAGAGCGTGATCAGGATGTCCTCGATCTCGCCCTTGAGTCCCAGGTGCTCCATGGTCCGCATCTTGGCGCGGATCACGTCCGTGTTGCCGGCGGCGGCCACGTTGAGGTCGAAGGTCTTGCTGCCGCCCATCGTGCCCAGCGCCATGCCGGTGGTGTAGTCGACGAGCGCGACACCGGTGGCGCCCTCGATGGAGGTGAGGGCTTCCTTCAGCGCGGTTTCGGTGTTGGTCATGACGTGCTGTTTCCTTTCAACTTTCGGTTGTGGTGCGCGTGTCCGTGGTGGTGCTGGTCCGTGGTGTGCGCGTGTTCCTGGTCCGTGTGGCCGCGGTGCCGCGGGCCGGTCGCAGCGCCTTCGCGGCGGCTTCGGCGGCGTCGACCAGCTCGCCGATCCGGGCGGCGGCCCGGCGGCCCTCAAGGTGGAGCCGGCCGACGTTCACCCGGTCCTCGGCGAGCAGGGTGAGCACGGCGCTGCGGCCGGCGGCGTAGGTGGCGACGTAGCCGTCCTCGCCGCGCACCAGCAGCTCCTTGAGCTCGCCCTTGCCGGTGGCGTCGGAGACCCGTACGGCGACGCCCAGTTCCGCGGCGGTGAGGGCGGCGAGGCCCTCCGGGTCGACGCCGGGGCAGTCGTGCGCGATGACCAGGCCGTCGACGCCGGCGGCGAGGGCGCCGGTGAGCTGGGGCATCCGGGTGCGTAACCTGCGTAGTTCGTCGAGGACGGCCTCTCTGCCGGAGCTGCCGGGTTCTGCCGCCATCAGCTGTCTCCTCTCGGCGGGGCGGTGCCGTTCAAAGGGCCTCCAGCGCATCCCTGAGCCTCTTCAGCAGCGCGATGTCGGGGTCGGTGACCGGGGGGAGCAGGGGCGGGGCGGTGGTGGTGCTCCTCGGGGCGAGGAGTCCGGCCGCCGCCAGCCGCCGGATGTCCACCAGCGTGTGGAAGGCCGGCCGGCCCAGCTCCCGGGCGATCTCCAGGGCCGTGCGGACGCCGTCCACCCGGTTCAGGACCGCCCGCTGCCGCGGGGTGACCGGTGGTGCCGCGACCGGGTCGGCGCGGATCAGCGGGGCGCCGTCCGTCGACGGGTCCGGCCAGAGCCGGTACAGCAGTTCGCGGCGGCGCAGGGTCTCGCGCTCCAGGGCGGCGACGGGGACCGCGGGGAGCGGGCCGGCGGCGGCCGGGGTGCCGTACCGGAACCGGCCCGGGGCGCTGCTGGGCGCGAGTGCGAAGTAGCCGGCGTCGTACAGGGCGCCGAGGCGGCACAGTTCCACGGCGCCCCTCGGCAGCAGACCGGCGTCGAGCAGCCGGTGCGTCGCGGCGGGTATGTCCTCGGTCCAGGGCCAGACCGCCGCGTCGAGCGTGCCGTGGGCCGTGAGGAGCACGTCGAGGCCGGGGGCGAGCGGGCTCTCGGCGTGCACCACGCGGCCCTCGGCCAGGTGCAGGGTGCCGTGCTCGCGGATGAGGACACCGGTGGCCCGTTCCTCGGCGAGGCGTATGAGCATCGGCGACAGCGCGCCGGCCGCCACGTCGTGCGGGGCCGTGCGGTCCCGGACCGGCAGCGGCGGAGGTATGTCGACCACGGTCATCCCAGCACCAGCCGCTCGGCCATCTCGCCGAGCCGGATCCGGGCGAGGGCGAGATTGCCGTCCTCGCGGGCCAGCCACAGATGCAGGAACACAGTGGCGTCGAAGGACGTGACCACGAACCGCAGCAGGTGGTAGCTGTCCCGGTTGCTGACGATCAGGTCCTCCACCGGAGGACTCATCTCGATGTCGTCCTCCGTGCTGAACGCTCCGTGCTCGGCGGCCAGCCGGGCCAGTTCGGCGGCCTCGGCGGCGGTGGTCTCGTGGTCGCCGCCGGGTGCCTCCCCGACGGTCCCCAGTGCCAGCCCGCTCGTCCAGTCGACCAACGCGGCCCCCCGGGCGCCGGGCAGCCGCATCGCTTCAAGTAAGCACTCGTCGATTCCGGGCACCGTGGCTCCCCTCCCGCCGCGTGGCTCTCCGGTTGAGTGACGCAGACACTACGCAACGTGTGCGACGGGAGGGGTGCGTTTGGCATTTTCCAGTGGAACATGCTCACGGCAGGCTAGTGTTGGTCAACTGAGCTGTGTTTCGTACCAGTTGATCCTTCTGTCCCGGACCCCTCAACGGCTTCCGGTTGCACGCGGGGTGGTGAGTGCGTCGGCGTGCGCCCCTCCGGCGTCGGCCACGATCTCCGCGACGGTCTGCGCCGTGCGCACGACGGCGAACGCCACGCCTCCGGCCCCGTCCGGCATGAAGCCGTAAACCCCGGGCCGGGCAAGGGAGTTGTAGGAGTAGTGGGTGCCGAAGTAGTACGCGCCGGTGTCCAGCGCGGCCGCGAAGTCCCCCTGCTCCAGCATCGGCAGGGCGCGTCCCTCGGCGAGCAGGTCGCCCGAGAAACAGGCCGGCCCCGCCACGTCCTGCACCACCGGCGGACCCTCCTTGGGCCGTCCCTTGTCGTCGTACCCGGCGATCCTGAGCGGCCAGGTCCCCGGCACGTACACCGTCCGGACGGCCACCTGCACGCCCGCGTGCGTCACCGCGATCCGCCGCCCGCCGGAGCTCTTGGCGTACTCCACCCGGGCCACCACCGTCCCGTGCCGGGCCAGCAGCGACCGCCCGAACTCCGTCACCAGCCCGTACCGCCCGTCGAACAGCCCGGGCACGGCCTCCGCGAGCAGCCGGGCGTACTGCGCGTAGGTCGGCTCGGTCGCCTCCGACGCGAGGTTGACCGGCAGCCCGCCGCCGATGTCGAGGGTGTCGATCTGCCGCCGTCCGATCCGGGCGTTGATCTCCTCGGCCAGCGCGTAGGTGTCCGCCACGCCCCGCGCCAGCAGGGACAGCGAGATCCCCTGCGAACCGATGTGCGCGTGCAGCCGGGTCAGCCACGGCCGCTCCGCGAACGCCCGCACCACCCACTCCCGCGCCCCCTCGTCCCGCAGTCCCACCCCGAACTTCGAGGTCGTCGTCGCGGTCGAGGTGGCGCCGATGGTCCCGGCCCCGATCTGCGGGTTCACCCGGATGCCGAGCGGCGAACGAGTGCTCGTGGAGCCGGTCAGCGCGTCGATGCGCCGCAGCTCCTGCGGGTTGTCCGCGTTCACCGCCACGCCCAGCGCCAGCGCCTCGCGCAGCTCCGCCTCGGTCTTTGCGGGCGCGTCGAACACCGTCCGCTCCACCGGCACCCCGGCCGCGCGCGCCAGCGCCAGCTCGCCCGCGCTGGCCACCTCGGCGCCGACGCCCTCCCCGGCGAGCAGCCGCACCACCGGCACCAGCGGGTTCGCCTTCACCGCGAAGGCGTGCAGTATCGGGGTGCCGGGCGCCGCGACCGCCTCGAACGCCCGGTGCAGCGCCGCCGCCGAGGCACGGATGCCGGTCACGTCCAGCAGGCCTACGATCGGCGCGTCCGGCCCCAGCAGTCCCTGCTCCACCGCCGCCCGCACCGCGTCGTCCCGCCGCAGCACCCGCTCACCGTCTTCCACGCAACCGTCCCTGCCCGCTCCGCCACTCGTCCTGCCGTCCGCCACGTCGTCCCCCGACATGTCGTCGTCCGCACCCTTAGGGCCCATACGTCCAGCCAAACACCCGGAGCGCGGGCCGCGCTGGCGGACCGATGTATTGACTAGTTCTATTCAGCGGGCCAGGATGTGAATAACCGAATAACCGCAGGAACATTTCGCTGGCCGTCATTCGCTAGGAGGCAGACCATGTCAGGACCCCGCCCCGTACGAGCACCGCGCGGTACGGAACTGAGCGCCCTGGGATGGCAGCAGGAAGCCGCCCTGCGGATGCTGCAGAACAACCTCGACCCCGAGGTCGCCGAGCACCCCGACAAGCTCGTCGTCTACGGCGGCACCGGCAAGGCCGCCCGCGACTGGCGCTCCTTCGACGCCATGGTCCGTACGCTGCGCACCCTCAAGCAGGACGAGACCATGCTGGTCCAGTCCGGCCGCCCGGTCGGCGTGATGCAGACCCACGAATGGGCCCCGCGCGTCCTCATCGCCAACTCCAACCTGGTCGGCGACTGGGCCAACTGGGAGGAGTTCCGCCGCCTGGAGGCCCTCGGCCTGACCATGTACGGCCAGATGACCGCCGGCTCCTGGATCTACATCGGCACCCAGGGCATCCTCCAGGGCACCTACGAGACCTTCTCCGCCGTCGCCGCGAAGAAGTTCAACGGCACCCTCGCCGGGACCATCACCCTCACCGCCGGCCTCGGCGGCATGGGCGGCGCCCAGCCCCTCGCCGTCACCATGAACGACGGCGTCGCCATCTGCATCGACGTCGACCCGCGCGCCATCGAGCGCCGGATCGAGCACCGGTACCTGGACGTGAAGGCCGACTCGCTCGACCACGCGCTCCAGCTCGCCACCGAGGCCCGCGACGCCCGCCGTCCGCTCTCCATCGGCGTCCTCGGCAACGCGGCCGAGCTGGTCCCGCAGCTGCTCGCCATGAACGCGCCGATCGACATCGTCACCGACCAGACCTCCGCCCACGACCCGCTGGCCTACCTGCCGGTCGGCGTGGCCTTCGAAGACATGGCGGACGCCGCGGCCAAGGACCCGGCGGGCTTCACCACCCGCGCCCGCGAGTCCATGGCCAAGCACGTCGAGGCCATGGTCGGCTTCATGGACGCGGGCGCCGAGGTCTTCGACTACGGCAACTCCATCCGCGGCGAGGCGCAGCTGGCCGGCTACGAGCGGGCCTTCGCCTTCCCCGGCTTCGTCCCGGCCTACATCCGCCCGCTCTTCTCCGAGGGCAAGGGCCCCTTCCGCTGGGCGGCGCTGTCCGGCGAGGCCTCCGACATCGCCAAGACCGACAAGGCGATCCTCGACCTGTTCCCGGAGAACGAGTCCCTCGCCCGCTGGATCAAGCTGGCCGGCGAGCGGGTCCACTTCCAGGGCCTGCCGGCCCGCATCTGCTGGCTCGGCTACGGCGAGCGGGACAAGGCCGGCGAGCGGTTCAACGACATGGTGGCGAGCGGCGAGCTGGCGGCGCCGCTGGCGATCGGCCGCGACCACCTCGACTGCGGATCCGTGGCCTCGCCCTACCGCGAGACCGAGGCCATGCTGGACGGGTCCGACGCGATCGCCGACTGGCCGCTGCTGAACGCCATGGTGAACGTGGCGTCGGGCGCGTCCTGGGTCTCCATCCACCACGGCGGCGGTGTGGGCATGGGCCGGTCCATCCACGCGGGCCAGGTGACCGTGGCCGACGGCACGAAGCTCTCCGGCGAGAAGATCCGCCGGGTCCTGACGAACGACCCCGGCATGGGGGTCATCCGGCACGTGGACGCGGGCTACGACATCGCCGAGTCGGTCGCCGACGAGCGGGGCGTCCGCATCCCGATGCGTGAGGGCGACGACGCGTGAACCCTCGCGAGGGTGGACGTGGCGCCGGCGCTCCGGTGGAGGCCGACGCCTTGCCGCCGGGCACGGGTGCGGCCGTGCCCACCCGTTCCGCGCCGCGGAACCGCCCACGGCCCGTGCGGGGCTCGGCTTCCTTCCACGAGATGTGGCGTGAGCTGCTCCCCGTCGGGCGGCACCCCGACTCGCACGGCTACCGCCGCTTCGCCTGGACCGGCGCCGACGCCGAGTGCCGGGCTTGGTTCCGCGAGCAGGCCGAGGCGCGCGGACTGGTCCATGAGGTCGACCGGAACGGGAACCAGTGGGCCTGGCTCGGGGACCCCGCCGCCGGGGACGCCGTCGTCACCGGGTCGCATCTGGACTCGGTGCCGGACGGCGGGGCCTTCGACGGCCCCCTCGGGGTCGTGTCGTCCTTCGCCGCGCTCGACGAACTCCGCGGCAGGGGAGTGGAGTTCACCAGGCCGCTGGCCATCGTCAACTTCGGTGACGAGGAGGGCGCCCGGTTCGGTCTCGCCTGTGTCGGATCTCGGCTGACCGCCGGAGAGCTCACCGTCGAACAGGCGCACCGGCTGACCGACGGGGACGGGATCACCTTGCCCCGTGCCATGGAGGCCGCCGGCTACGACCCCGACGCCATCGGCGCCGACCCCGAACGGCTCGCCCGCATCGGCGCCTTCGTCGAGCTGCACGTCGAACAGGGCCGCGCGCTGGACCTGTCCGGCGACCGGGTCGGGATCGCCAGCGCCATCTGGCCGCACGGACGCTGGCGGTTCGACTTCCGGGGCGAGGCCAACCACGCCGGCACCACCCGGCTGGCCGACCGCCGCGACCCCATGCTGTCGTACGCCGAGACCGTGCTCGCCGCCCGCCGCGAGGCCGAACTCGCCGGCGCCGTCGCCACCTTCGGCAAGATCGCCGTCGAGCCGAACGGCGTCAACGCGATCCCCTCCCTGGTGCGCGGCTGGCTCGACTCCCGCGCCGCCGACCAGGCCACCCTGGACACCGTCGTCGGCGGTATCGAGACGGCCGCCCGGGAGTACGCGCGGGCGCACGGCATCGACCTCGACGTGGTCCGGGAGTCCTTCACCCCGGTCGTCGAGTTCGACCACGCCCTGCGGGACGAACTCGGCCGCCTCCTCGGCCGGGACACCGGTCTCACCGTGCCCGTCCTGGGTACCGGGGCCGGACACGACGCCGGGATCCTGTCGGGGCGCATCCCGACCGCCATGCTGTTCGTGCGCAACCCCACCGGTGTCTCGCACTCCCCGGCCGAGTTCGCGGCCGAGGACGACTGCGTGGCCGGGGTGAGCGCGCTCGCCGACGTACTGGAAGGGCTGGCCTGCGGGTGACGACACGGACGACGTACTGGTTGGAGTACGCCTGGCTGGGCACGCACGTCGAGCCGGGTGTGGCCGTGGAGGCGGCGGACGGCCGCATCACCGCGGTCCGCACCGAGACCCCGGCCCCGCCGCCGGGGGCCGAGATCCTGCGCGGTCTCACCCTCCCCGGCCTGGCCAACGCCCACTCGCACGCCTTCCACCGTGCCCTGCGCTCGACGGTCCAGGTCGGCTCCGGGACCTTCTGGACCTGGCGCGAGCTGATGTACGCCTTCGCCGACCGCCTGACTCCGGAGACCTACCACGCGCTCGCCCGCGCGGTGTACGCCGAGATGGCGCTGGCGGGCATCGCGTGCGTCGGCGAGTTCCACTACGTCCACCACGCCCCCGGCGGCACCCGGTACGCCGACCCCAACGCCATGGGCGAGGCGCTGATCGCGGCCGCCGCCGACGCCGGTATCCGGATCACCCTTCTCGACACCGCGTACCTGTCCGCGGCCATCGTGGACGAGCACCGCGGCGAGCCGCCCAACGCCCACCAGACGCGCTTCTCCGACGGCAGCGCGGAGGCCTGGGCCGAACGCTGTTCACTTCTCAAGGAACGGGATCACGCGAGGATCGGGGCGGCCGTCCACTCGGTGCGGGCGGTACCGGCCGGCCAGCTGTCGACCGTGGCCCGCTGGGCCGAGGAGCGGCGGGCCCCGCTGCACGTGCACCTGTCCGAGCAGACGGCGGAGAACGACGCCTGCCTGGCCGCGCACGGCCGCACCCCCACCCGCCTGCTCGCCGACCACGGCGTCCTCGGCCCGCGCACCACCGGCGTGCACAGCACCCACCTCACCGACGAGGACATCGCGCTGCTCGGCGGCTCCGGCACCGGCACCTGCATGTGCCCGACGACCGAACGGGACCTGGCCGACGGCATCGGACCGGCCGTCGCCCTCCAGCGGGCGGGCTCGCCGCTCTCCCTCGGCTCCGACAGCCACGCCGTCATCGACCTGTTCGAAGAGGCGCGCGCGATGGAGCTGAACGAGCGGCTGCGCACCCGTACCCGGGGCCACTGGACGGCCGCCGCCCTGCTGCGCGCTGCCTCCGCCGACGGCCACGCCGCGCTCGGCTGGGACGACGCGGGCGCCATCGAGACCGGCATGTTCGCCGACCTGACGACCATCGCGCTCGACTCGGTCAGGACCGCGGGGCCGCTGCCGCGGCTCGGCGCCGAGACGGCCGTATTCGCGGCGACCGCGGCGGACGTACGCCACACGGTCGTCGCGGGCCGTCACGTCGTACGGGACGGCGCGCACGCGCTCGTGCCGGACGTGCCGGGAGCGCTCGCCGACGCGATCGAAGCCCTCCGCGCCTGACGACCACCCACGAGGACACCATGAGCAGCAGCACCGTCATCACCAACATCGCCACGCTGGTCACCAACGACCCCTCCCTCGGTGACAACTCCCCTCTCGGTCTGATCCAGGACGCGGCCGTCGTCGTCGAAGGCGACCGGGTCGTGTGGACCGGTGAATCCAGCAAAGCACCCGCCACTGACAACCGGGTCGACGCCGGCGGCCGGGCGGTGCTGCCGGGCTTCGTGGACTCCCACTCCCACCTGGTCTTCGCGGGCGACCGCACCCAGGAGTTCAACGCCCGGATGTCCGGCCGGTCGTACACCGCGGGCGGCATCCGGACGACGGTCGCCGCGACCCGGGCGGCGACCGACGAGGAACTGGAGCGCAACCTCACCCGCTACCTCGCCGAGGCGCTCCGCCAGGGCACCACCACCTTCGAGACGAAGTCGGGCTACGGCCTGACGGTCCGGGACGAGGCCCGGGCCCTGCGCATCGCCGCCGCCCACACCGACGAGGTGACCTACCTCGGCGCCCACATCGTCTCCCCGGACCACGCCGACGACCCCGCCGCCTACGTCTCCCTGGTCACCGGCGAGATGCTGGACGCCTGCGCCCCGTACGCCCGTTGGATCGACGTCTTCTGCGAGAAGGGCGCCTTCGACGGCGACCAGGCCCGCGCGATCCTCACCGCGGGACAGGCGAAGGGCCTGACCCCGCGCATCCACGCCAACCAGCTCTCCTACGGCCCCGGCGTCCAGCTGGCCGTCGAACTCGACGCGGCCAGCGCCGACCACTGCACCCACCTCACCGACGCCGACGTCGACGCGCTGGCGAACGGCCGGACCGTCGCCACCCTCCTGCCCGGCGCCGAGTTCTCCACCCGCGCCGAGTGGCCGGACGCCCGCCGCCTCCTGGACGCGGGCGTGACGGTGGCCCTGTCCACGGACTGCAATCCGGGCTCCTCCTTCACCTCCTCCGTCCCCTTCTGCATCGCCCTGGCCGTCCGGGACATGGGCATGACCCCGGACGAAGCGGTGTGGTCGGCGACGGCGGGCGGCGCGCGGGCCCTGCGGCGGGACGACATCGGCAGGCTCACCCCGGGTGCCTACGCCGACCTGACCCTGCTGGACGCCCCCAGCCACGTCCACCTCGCCTACCGGCCGGGCGTTCCGCTGGTCGCCGGGGTGTGGCGCAGGGGCGTGCGCGTCGCCGGCTGAGTCAGCTCGCCCCGGCCCGCCAGAGCTGGGCCGTGCCGCCGGTCACCGGGTCCAGGGAGAGCTGGTCGTCGCCGTCCGGGGTGAGCGCCGTCTCGATGGCGATCGCCGGGCGGATCTCGCCGTCGGAGAGGACCGTGAAGCGCAGGTTGTCGCCGTGGTCGCCGTCCACCGACCCGCACGACCAGATACCGACGCCCTTGTCGACCGAACCCCGGCTGTCCAGGCAGAAGTCGGGGTCCGCGGCGGACTGCAGGACGCCCCGGTCTGCGTCGACCCGCCAGCGCTGGGAGGCGGAGCCGGAGCAGGCGGCCGTGACCACGTCGGTGCCGTTGTCGAAGTCGCCGTACCGGACGTCCAGACAGCGGCCGGTGGCGGCGTTCACGACCTGGGCGTAGCCGGCGCCCGGCGGCTTCGGGGCGGGTGACGGGGGCGGCGCGGCGGAGTGGCTCGGGGGCGGGGTCGAGGTCGCGGTGGGCGGCACCGAGTGCGTCGGGGTCGCGGACGGGGGGCGCGAGGGCTTCGTGGGGGAGGGCGACGGGGAGAGGGTCGCCGTCGCCGTCACGGTCACCTGCGGGGTGGCGGGCGGTGCCGCCGTCGCGGCCGCCGGGCCGCCGGAGGACGGCGCCGGGCGGTCCAGGAGCACCAGCAGGAGCGGTACGAGGGCCACGCCCAGTGCCGTCGAGGTCAGCAGGACACGGCGGGACGGGGTCCGGCGGCCGTGGTCGGGGACGGGCTCGGCGGCCGGTGCCGGGGCCTGCGGCTCCCGCCGTACGTACGCTTCGCCGCCCCAGGGCAGCAGGCCCTCCGCCAGGGCCGTGCGCGGGCTGTCGCGGAGGGCGGTCAGGTCCTCGAACGCGGCCGTGCAGTAGGGGCAGTCGGCCATGTGCGCGTGCAGGTCGGCGCTGTGCCGGGGACTCTCCGGGCGTACCGACTCCTCGATCAGCCGGCGGAAGTCCGCGCAGCGGGGGTCGTCGGAGGCGGCCAGCCGGCTGCGCAGGCAGGCCTGGGCCAGCGACTGGAGTGCGGGCGGGGTGCCGTAGCGGACGTCCTCGGAGGTCAGGCCGAGGTGGGCGGCGGTCAGGTCCGGGGGTTCCCGGTCCAGCACGCCGTACCAGATCAGGCCCTGGGTGCGGGACGGCAGGGACTGGAAGGGGGCGAGCAGCGGCGCGGCGGGCGGCTCGGGGGCGCCCGTCGCGTTCAGGACCAGGAGGAGGGTCGGGTCCAGGGCGGCGGAGCGTTCGTCGTGCGCCCACTCGGCGGCCAGCCGTGCGGTCAGCAGGAGCAGGTGGTGGCGGAGGGGGACGACCGGCTCGGCGCCGCGCGCGATGTCCCGGGCCGCGGTGCTGAAGGTCTGCGCGGCGAGCCGGCGGGCCGCCGCGTCGCCGGCCGCGCAGAGACGGGCGTAGGCGAGGACCGCGGAGTGGTGGCGGGCGCGCAGTTCCTGGAGGGCCGGGTAGGCGGTGGCGGCGGGCGCCCGCAGGAGTTCGGTCAGCCGTGCGTCCGAGGGCGGGTTGTCCTGGACCATGGTGCACCCCTTCGCGCCGGCCCGCCGTGGGCCCGTCCTTGCTGACGTACCGGCCAGTTTGGGGTGCGGGTGGGGCGCGAGGTAGGCCTTTGACGAAAAGAGACGGCCGGAAAGCGTCAGCCGGGCACATTTGCCCGCGGGTGAGGCGCCCGGTGGGTCACGCGGTCGCGGGTGCGTGGGGAGCCCGGTCCGTCGCGTGGCCGTGGGGAACGCCCGGGCCGTTGCGCGTTCGTGGGCGTGGGGGACGCCCGCGTCCGTCACGCGGCCGCGGGCGCGTGGGGCGGCCGGTCCCCACGCGCCCGCGGCCGTACGACCTGGGCGACCGCCCGTCACTCCTCCAGCGTCAGCGCCTTCCGCAGCCGCACCAGCGTGCGGGACAGCAGCCGGGACACGTGCATCTGGGAGATGCCCAGTTCCTCGCCGATCTCCGACTGGGTCAGGCCGCCGACGAAACGCAGCGAGAGGATCTTCCGGTCCCGGGACGGGAGTTCGGCGATCAGCGGCTTCAGGGACTCGATGTACTCGATGCCTTCGAGGCCGTGGTCCTCGTAGCCGAGGCGGTCCGCGAGCGCGCCCTCCGACTCGTCCTCGTCGGGCTGGGCGTCCAGGGAGGAGGCGGTGTAGGCGTTGGAGGCGGCCATGCCCTCGACGACCTCCTCGTTCGAGAGGCCGAGCCGTTCCGCGAGCTCCGCGACCGTGGGGGCGCGGTCCAGCTTCTGGGCCAGCTCGTCGCCCGCCTTGGCGAGGTCGAGACGCAGTTCCTGGAGCCGGCGCGGGACCCGTACCGACCACGACGTGTCGCGGAAGAACCGCTTGATCTCGCCGATGATCGTGGGCATCGCGAAGGTGGGGAACTCGACGCCGCGGGAGAGTTCGAAGCGGTCGATCGCCTTGATCAGGCCGATCGTGCCGACCTGGATGATGTCCTCCATCGGCTCGCTGCGGGAACGGAACCGGGAGGCGGCGAACTTGACGAGCGCGAGGTTCAGCTCGACGAGCGTGTTGCGCACGTACGAGTAGTCGTGCGTGCCTTCCTCCAGCGACTCGAGCCGCTCGAAGAGGGTCTTGGACAGGGCTCGCGCGTCGACCGCGTCGACCTCGTCGTACGGGGGGATCTCCGGGAGGTCGAGCCCCGCGGCGGATTCCTCGATGGCATCCAGTTGTTCCGGTGGGGGTGTCGACGTCGCCGTCCGGGTATGCGATGCGTCGAGCCGGGGTGACATGGTGTCCTCCATCGTTCTCGGCATAAGGCTGCCGAAGCCGTGCGTGCACTGCGGAGTGCGGCGCCTCCAAAGCCGGCCGTGTCGGTTTTCGTGTCCCTACTAGCCCTACCCGCTCCGTCGAGCCACTCGCAAGTCCGTTCTATTGGCATTTGTCCGATTCTGAGAGGTTGGTCGGGTGTCGGAGTACGTGGAGAAGGCGTAATGTTCGAGGGCGTCGCCACGACGTTCGGCGGACATCGGTGGGCATCGTCCGACATCGGTCAGACGGTGACAAAAGCGGTCACGACCTCGGGAGAGAGACGGCAATGGACCACGGGACGGTCGGCAGCGCACAGTCGGGCCGGCTTCTGGTGGAGGTGCGGGAAGAGGGCCCCAGCGCCGTCGTGATTCCGGCGGGTGAGCTCGATCACCACACCGCCGATCTGCTGCGCGAGCCGCTCGACGATCTCCTCGACAAGGGCTTCTCGCGGCTTGTCGTCGACTGCTCACGCCTCGAGTTCTGCGACTCCACCGGGCTGAACGTACTGCTCGGCGCCCGGCTGCGGGCCGAGGCCGCGGGAGGCGGGGTGCACCTCGCCGGGATGCTGCCCGTCGTCGCCCGGGTCTTCGAGATCACGGGGGCCGAGGCGGTCTTCACCGTCCACGACTCCGTCGAGGCGGCCCTCGCCGACGACGCCGGCGGCACCGCCGGTGCCGGCGACGAGAACTGAGTCCGCGGCCGGTGTTCGCAACCGGGGGGTGTCCCGGCCGATCGCCCGGGCAGGAGAGATCTGTCGGGGGCCGACCGGTCCCGGTTGAGCAGGAAGTACCGACAGGTCCGTACGAAGTGCGGCAACACCAATTTTTGAATCGTGAACCGGTGAAACGGTGAGGTGAAGCGCTGATGAGCACCACCCGGCCTTACCCGCCGGGCGACCGCGGCCCGGAGACCAGCGGCGTTTCCGGGGTGTCCGAGGCGGCGGCGTCCGACGTGCCGTCCGCCTCGTCGGGGGGTCGTCAGGTCCGCAGGCTCCGCCTCGTCGGTGAGAGCGGGGTGGTACCGCTCGCCCGCGACTTCACGCGCCAGGCGCTGTACGACTGGGGCTGGCTGCCGGCCGAGTCCGCCGACCGCAGGGCCGCCGCAGAGGACGTCCTGCTCGTCGTGTCGGAACTCGTCACCAACGCGTGCCTGCATGCGGAGGGGCCGGACGAACTGTTCCTGGCCTGCGACAACAAGGTGATCCGGGTGGAGGTGTCCGACCGGGGGGCCGGGCAGCCGGCGCCGCGGACCCCGCACCGGGCGGGGCGGCCGGGCGGGCACGGCATGTTCATCGTGCAACGGCTCTGCCTGGACTGGGGGGTCGTACGGGCGTCCGGGGACACCGGGAAGACGGTCTGGGCCGAACTGGGGGCGGCACCGGCGTAGGCGTGCCGGCCGAATGCCGGTTCGCGGGTGCGAGCCGGTGCGCCGGCCTGTCCCGCCCACGCGGCGCGACGGCCGCGGACCGGACGGCGCCCCGCGCGCTCCACTCGCCCGGAGCCCTCGGTGCTCACACTTCCGCCACTCCCTTCCTCTTCCTTCCTCATGAGCCCCGGCGTACCTTGACGGCCGAATCTGATACCTCGTCAGTAGCGAATGGGGTGGACCGATCGTGCCGCCGTACCCGAAACGCACCGCCGTGCTCGCGTCCGCCGCCGCCCTGGCCGGTTCGGCGGTGCTGCTCGCCGCCCCGGCGGCGCACGCCACCGTCGTCGACGTCGACTACTCCTGCAAGACCCCGATCGGCGACAAGAGTGCCGTCTCGCCGATCGACATCAAGGGCGTCCGGAGCGGCAGCGGTTACAAGATCACGATGTCCTGGCAGAAGGGCGTCTCCTCCAGCCCCGTGGAACTCGGCAAGGGGGCGATGAACCCGAGCGCCACCATCAAGCTCGGCGGCGCCGACAGCGGGACCCTGAACGTGACCGGCTCGCCCAACCAGGCCGCGATACCCGCCAACACCCCCATCAAGATCAACGACCTGAGCGGCACCTACACGCCGGAGAAGACCGGCAAGGTGACCTTCACGGCGGGCATCCTCACCATCAAGGCGCTCGGCACGACGACGACCTGCACCCCCGGGAACAACCCCGGGCCGTCCCTGACCCTCGACGTGACCGCCGCGGGCGGGGGCGGCTCCACGGGATCGACCGGCTCCGGCTCGTCGTCCGGCGGCACCGGGGCCGACTCCGCGGGCACCCTGCCGAAGACCGGACCCGAGGACTCCTTCGTCGCGCTCGGCACCCTCGGCGGCACCGTGCTGCTCGCGGGCGCGGCCGGCGCCCTCTGGCTGACCCGGCGGAACCAGCCCGTACGCCGCTGACCCGAAGGGTCCGACCGCTGGAGCCGCCCATGCCGTCCGCCCAGTCCGCCGTCCGTGTGCTCGGCCTCGCCGCGCTGATCCTGCTCGCCACCGCCCCGCGCGCGGCGGCGGCCGGCGGCTGGTCGATCGCCCCCGCGGGCGGCGGCCGCCCGTCCGTCTACGCCGAGGGCGCCCCCGGAGCCGTCCTGGAGGACACCGTGTCGGTGACCAACCGCGGCGGGCGTCCGGTGACGGTACGGCTGTCCGCCACCGGTGTCCCCGTCACCTTCGCCGAGCCGGGCGTCCGCGTCCCGGCCCGCACCCGGGCCGACGTGCCCTTCACGGTGACCGTCCCGGCCGGGACGGCCCCCGGCGACCGGGCCGGCACGCTCGTCGCGAAGGACACCGACGGCCGCGCCGCCACCGTACGGGTCCGGCTGCGCGTCGAGGGCCCCGCCCTGACCGCGCTGACCGTCGAACACGTGGCCGTCCACGGCGACCGCATCAGCTACCAGCTGGTCAACCGGGGTACGACCGTCCTCGCACCGAGGCTCGCGGTGCACGCGGAGGGCGTCTTCGGCCGGGACCTGCTCGACCGGGCCCCGCGCGCCCTCCCGGTCCGCCTAGCCCCGGGCAGCCGTACCGGACTCAGCGAGCCCTGGCCCGGCCACCCCGCCCTGGACGCCGTCGAGGTCCGGCTCACGGCGACGGCGGCGGGCGGCGCACACGACACGGCGGCCGCCCGCGCGCGGTTCGTGCCCTGGGGCGCGGTCGCGGGCGTCGCGGGCGTGGCGGCGGCGGGCGCCGCGGTCATCGTCGTACGACCGCGCAGGCGCCGTGCCGGCCAGGTGACGGCCGAACCCCACCCCACGGAGGCGGAGTTGACGGGAGCGGCGAGGTGAGGGCGCGGGCGATCGCGCTGACGACGGCGCTGGCGGCGGTGTTCGCGCTGCTCCTGACGCCCCTGGCGGCGGCGGCCGGCGGGCCGGCCGTCAAGGTCTCCGAGCCACAGGCCGGCACCGGCGGTTCGATCACCGTCAGCGGCACCGGCTGGCGGCCACGGACCCTGGTGATGCTGCTGATCTGCGGTCAGGCCACCCCGGCCCGGGGTGTGATCGGCGGCACCAACTCCTGTGCCAACGCCGACGGACGCGCCGTCACCACCGACGCGAACGGCGGTTTCGACAAGCGGCTCCCGGTCAGCGAACCGCCGGTGCCCTGCCCCTGCGTGGTGCACGTGGCGACCGTGACCGGCACGAAGGCCGACGCCGACGCCGTCTTCCAGGTCGCCGGGCACCCCGTGAAGGCGCTGCCCGCCGAACCCGCGGGCGGACGTCTCGCCATGCTCACCGACACCCGACTCGACGGCTCCTCGGGCCTGCTGACCTGGTTCGGCGCGCCCCCGTCCCGCACCCTCGTCTTCACCATCGGCAACGCGGGTTCCACCACGATCGAGGACCCCGTCTTCCAGGTCGGCACCGCGCACGGCGTGTTCGCCCCGCAGTGGGACGAGCAGCAGTGGCACGGCACCCTCGCCCCCGGCGGGAAGGCGCGGGTCGAGCTGCCCGTCGAACTCTCCGCCGGAGCGCACGGCGACTACACCGTCTCCCTCCGGCACGACGGCAGGATCCTCGCCGAGGAGCCCTGGGGCGTCGGCCGCCCCTGGGGCGTGACCCTGTTCTGGATCCTGCTCTGCGTGGTCGTACCCGCCGCCGTCTTCCGCATCGGCATGGCGGTGGTGGACCGGGTACGGCCGCCCCGCGCCGGCGGCCTCCGGCACCGCGGCGTACGCCGCCCGGCCCTGCGCCCGGCGCGCCCGCGCTCGCCGCGGCCCGCGCCGGACACGACCCCGACCCTGCCGTGGTTCACCCCGGACAACGACCCGGGCACGGCGGCCGGCCGGCTCTCCGCACCGCACGACGACAGTTCCACGAGTCCCACGACTCCCACCAGGAAGGGAACCACGTGATCATGCGAAGGAGAGTGACACCGGTCGGAGCGGGTGCGGCGGCGGCCGCGCTGGTCCTGGGCGGCGCGGGTCTGCTGCTGGGCGCGGCCGCCGGGACCGCGCAGGCGGCCGAGGTGTCGTTCGCCACCCACTGCGTACCGCCCGCCGGGGTCGCCGACCCCGTCGACGGGACCACGAAGGTGGAGATCACCGCGCCCGCCACCGCGAAGGTCGGCGACACGGTCGACATCACCTGGAAGTTCGTGCAGGCCGCGTCCAAGAACCCGGACATCATCGACCTGCCGGCCAACTCGGTCCAGCCGTCCGGCACGCTCAAGGCCGCCGGCGCCCAGACCGCCGACATCGCCCTGCAGGGACCGCGGGAGAACCCGGCCATCCCCAAGGGCGGCGACATGGTGCTGTCCGACATGACGGGCTCGCTGAAACTCACCTCGCCCGGCGAGGTGACGCTCACCCCGGACGGGTACAAGGTCAACGCGTTCGGCACGGACACCGTGTGCACCCCGTCGGCGGCGGTACCGAAGGCGGCGACCATCGAGGTGACCGGCGGCGGTGCCGGCGGGTCACCGACACCGACCGACACCGGCTCGGCCTCCCCGTCCACCTCGGCGAGCCCCTCCGACTCGCCGTCGCAGTCCGCGTCGCCGTCCCCGTCCGCCTCCTCCTCCGACGGCACCGGCTCCGGCCAGACCGACTTCACCGGCAAGGAGGTCCAGGTCCCCTACGCCTGCAAGACGCCCATCGGCGACAAGAACGCGACCTCGCCGGTGCAGATCAACGCCAGGAAGAACGGCGGGAGTTTCGATCTCACCGTGCGGTTCAACGGGTCGGTGATGGACAGCCCCGCGGACATCCCGGCGGACTCGGTGAAGCCGTCGATGGAGGTGGTCCTGGGCGGCGCCGACAAGGGCACGGTCCATGTGGAGGGGCCCACCAACTCCGCGCCGATCAAGTCCGGCGACCCGATCGAGATCCCGGACCTGACGGGCACCTACAAGCCGGGCGCGAGCGGCACGTCGACACTCTCGCCGGGTGTCCTGACGGTCAACGCCCTCGGCACGACGACCACCTGCACGCCGACCAGGTCCGAGGTCTCCCTGACCCTGGACACGACCGAGCAGGCGAGCGGGGCGTCGGGGGGTTCGTCGACGTCCGGTGGTTCCTCCGGCTCCTCGGGCAGCTCCGGCAGCGGGGGCCTCGCGGAGACCGGTGACAGCAGCAACGGCGCGGTGAAGGCGCTGGGCCTGGTGGCGGGAACGGCCATCCTGCTGGGCGGCGCCGTGTTCACGTTCATGCCGCGGAAGAGGACGCGGTGACGCCCCAGGGGTGCTGGGGGCACCCCCGGCCGAAGGCTGGGGGAGGAACCGCGCGAGCGACCCCCACCGGCCGTTAGCCGGGACACGACGAGGGCCACCCCATTCCGAGGAATGCGGTGGCCCTCCGTCAGAAGACGATCAGTGAACGTCGCCCATGAGCTCCCGGACCTTCTTCCGGTACATCCACACGGCCACACCGGCGAGCACCGCCAGCGCCGCCTCGAACGCCACGATCCCCGTCTTGTTGAGGTCGACGCCCGCGATGGACAGCAGACCGGTCGTCGCGTCGCCCGCGGTGACCGCCAGGAACCACACGCCCATCATCTGGGACGCGTACTTGGCCGGAGCCATCTTGGTCGTCACGGACAGACCCACCGGGGACAGCATCAGCTCGCCCACGGTCTGCACGAAGTAGATCCCGACCAGCCACATCGCGGCGGCCTTGTGACCGCCGTCGGCGATCGACAGCGGCGCGAGGAACAGGAAGAACGAGGCGCCGATCAGGACCAGGCCGCCGGCGAACTTCACGGCCGTGCTCGGCTCCTTGCCGCGCCGCGCCATCGCCAGCCACGCCCAGGCGAACACCGGCGCGAACGCCATGATCATGACCGGGTTGACGGACTGGTACCAGGAGACCGGGAAGTCCCAGCCGAAGATGGTGTTCTTGGCGGAGGCGTCGGCGAACAGGGAGACGGTCGAGCCGCCCTGGTCGTAGATCATCCAGAAGACCGCGGCGGCCACGAAGAACCAGATGTACGCGCTCATCTTGGACTGCTCGGCGCGGTCCAGGTCCTTGTCGCGCTTGATGCGCGCGATGACGACGACCGGGATCAGCAGACCGGCGACGGTGATCGGGACCAGCAGCCAGTTCAGGGTGTAGACGCCGGAGACACCCACGACGACGTAGAAGACCGCGGCGACGGCGGCCCAGAAGCCGGCCTTCGTCAGGGTGGCCTTCTTCTCCGCGGCGGACAGCGGGGTGGGGACGACGTCCGAACGCGAGCTCAGGTGCCGGGTGCCGAGCAGGAACTGGGCGAGACCCAGCGCCATGCCGAGCGCGGCCAGCGCGAAGCCCAGGTGCCAGTTGTAGTTCTCGCCGACCGTGCCGATGACCAGCGGCGCGGCGAAGGCGCCCACGTTGATGCCGATGTAGAAGAGCGTGAAGCCACCGTCACGGCGCGGGTCGTCCGGGCCGTCGTACAGGTGGCCGACCATCGTGGAGATGTTGGCCTTGAGCAGGCCAGAGCCTATGGCGACCAGGCCGAGACCACCGAAGAACGTCCCCGAGCCGGGCAGCGCCAGCGTGAGGTGGCCGAGCATGATGATCACGCCCGCGACGGCGACCGTCTTGCGGGGGCCGAGCACCCGGTCGGCGAACCAGCCGCCCGGCAGCGCGAGCAGGTACACGAGCGACAGGTACACCGAGTAGATCGCCGTCGCCGTGGCCGCGTTCATGTGCAGGCCGCCGGGGGCGACCAGGTACAGCGGAAGCAGGGCCTTCATGCCGTAGTAGGAGAAACGCTCCCACATCTCGGTCATGAAGAGGGTGGCCAGTCCGCGGGGGTGGCCGAAGAAGGTCTTCTCGGAACCGGGGGTGCCCGGTCGGACCGAGTCCTTCGTCAGGCTGGACGCCATGGTCGTTCCTTGCTGCTCGGGACGCGCGGTGGGGCTGTGCGCGACCGTGGGGGCGAGCGGCCGGCACCGGCGGGTCGATCCGCCCACCCCACGCCCAGGGGGAGTCCGCCCCGGGGTACGGGACGGGGACGGCGACCACCGGGATCCACACTCCGTGACGCTGAGTCGCGTCCGGAGCCCGGCCAGAGGTCATTCCTTTCGAGGCCGGCCTGGGCCGACCCGCACACAAAAGAGACCCTCGGCGTCCAAAAGCCCGCCAAAGGTCCCCGGGTGTACTACAGGCGTTCACGTCACTGTACGTCAGGACACCGCCGTATATGGAAGGACTTGAGACACGGATCACAGGTGTCGGGGGAACCGTGCGCCGCTTTCGAAGGCCCCACCTACGGTCTCACCTCTCGCCCACAGGTTCGTACCACTGTGCCCCAAGGTAAGAATTGCCTGGTGCCGATCACACCCCGGCACAGCGCGTAATCGGACTACCATCACCTCATGACCCGTGTACTGCTCGCCGAGGACGATGCGTCCATTTCGGAGCCGCTGGCCCGCGCACTGCGCCGGGAAGGTTACGAGGTCGAGGTGCGCGAGGACGGCCCCACCGCGCTCGACGCCGGTATGCAGGGCGGCATCGACCTGGTCGTGCTCGACCTCGGGCTGCCCGGCATGGACGGCCTGGAGGTCGCGCGCCGGCTGCGTGCCGAGGGCCACGCCGTGCCGATCCTCATCCTGACCGCGCGGGCCGACGAGGTGGACACCGTCGTCGGTCTGGACGCGGGTGCCGACGACTACGTCACCAAGCCCTTCCGGCTCGCCGAACTGCTCGCACGGGTCCGGGCGCTGCTCCGCCGCGGTGCCGCGGAGCCCGCGCAGCCGCCGGCCACGCACGGTGTCCGGATCGACGTCGAGTCGCACCGGGCCTGGATGGGGGACGAGGAACTCCAGCTCACCGCCAAGGAGTTCGACCTGCTGCGGGTGCTGGTGCGGGACGCCGGGCGAGTGGTCACCCGTGACCAGCTGATGCGCGAGGTCTGGGACACGACATGGTGGTCCTCGACCAAGACGCTCGACATGCACATCTCGTGGCTGCGCAAGAAGCTCGGCGACGACGCGGCGAACCCGCGGTACATCGCCACGGTGCGTGGTGTCGGGTTCCGTTTCGAGAAGAGCTAGACCGGCCGCGCGCGCCGCGCCGTCGGCGGCTGGTGCGGTGCGCGCGACCGGCCGTCGCGGTGGGCCGGTCGCGCACCCGCGGCGGAGCCGCACCTGTTTGCGCCCCACGCCCCGTTCGGGGCGCTGACGTGGCCGTTTCCCGGAGAGTGCCGTGCGCCGTCGCCTGATCCAGTCCACCCTCGCCGTCGTCCTGGTCGTCATCGCGGTCTTCGGCGTGTCCCTCGTCATCGTCGAGTCGCGGACCATCAGCAACAGCGCGCAGGAACGCGTCGACTCCGAGGCGCTCCGGCTCGCCAGCATCGTCGACAGCCGCATCCTCGGGGACGAGAACATCACCGCCGAGATACTGCGCAGCCAGGTCGGCAAGGACCAGTACGCCGTCATCCGGATCCCCGGCAAGGCGCCGATCGAACTCGGGGTCAGGCCCGAGGGCGATGTCATCCACTACACCGTGGACGGCGAGGAGGGCGAGACGGTCACCGTCCAGGAGCCGCGCTCCACGGTGACCCGGGAGGTCGGCCGCACGCTGCTGATCATCGGGGCCGTCGCCCTGCTCGCGGTGATCGCCGCCGTGCTGCTGGCCATCCGGCAGGCCAACCGGCTCGCCTCCCCGCTCACCGACCTCGCCGAGACCGCCGAGCGGCTCGGTTCCGGTGATCCCCGCCCCCGGCACAAGCGGTACGGCGTCCCCGAGCTGGACCGGGTCGCCGACGTGCTGGACTCCTCCGCCGAGCGGATCGGGCGCATGCTCACCGCCGAGCGACGGCTGGCCGCGGACGCCTCCCACCAGCTGCGCACCCCGCTCACCGCGCTGTCCATGCGCCTGGAGGAGATCACCCTCACCGACGATCCGGACACCGTGAAGGAGGAGGCGAACGTGGCGCTCACGCAGGTGGAGCGGCTGACGGACGTCGTCGAGCGGCTCCTGACGAACTCCCGCGACCCGCGTACCGGCTCCGCGGTCTCCTTCGACCTGGACGAGGTCATCCAGCAGCAGCTCGCCGAGTGGCGGCCCGCCTACCGCAGCTCGGGCCGGGCGATCGTCAGCTCGGGCAAGCGGCACCTGCGGGCGGTGGGGACGCCCGGCGCGGTCGCGCAGGTGCTGGCCGCGCTGATCGAGAACTCACTCATGCACGGCGGCGGCACGGTCGCGCTGCGCACCCGGGTCACCGGCAACCAGGCCGTGGTCGAGGTGACCGACGAGGGGGCCGGGGTGCCCGCCGACCTCGGCAACCGGATCTTCGAGCGGACGATCAGCGGCCGCAACTCCACCGGGATCGGGCTGGCCGTCGCCCGGGACCTCGCGGAGGCCGACGGCGGCAGGCTGGAACTGCTCCAGGCCCAGCCGCCGGTGTTCGGCCTGTTCCTGTCCCGTACCCCGCCAGCCCACAAGGCGGCCGACGACGACCGGCCGACGGTCCGCTAGCCCCTGCGCCACGTCAGAAGACGCGCTGCCTGGTCTTGGGCTCCGCGGAGTCGGCGGCCCGCTCCAGGATCGCCTCCGCGTCCGCGACGGTCTCGCGGGCCGGCAGCGCCTTGAACACCCAGGTGCGGTACGACCAGAACCGGAACAGCGTCGCGACGCCGATCCCGACGAACTTGAAGACGTTGCTCTGCAGCGGGCTGTCCCAGCCGAAACCGTAGGTCGCCAGATACAGCAGACCGTTCTCGATCACCAGGCCCACCGCGCTGAACAGCAGGAACAGGGTGAGTTCCTTGGTGCGGCCGCCCTTGTCACGGTCCCGGTACGTCCAGTAGCGGAAGCCGAGGTAGTTGAAGACAATGGCGACGACGGTGGCTATCACGCTCGCCCGCACCACCGGAAGCTCGGTGAGGTGCCGGACCAGGTTGAAGACGCCGAGATTGACGAGAATGCCGGCGCCGCCGACGGCCCCGAATTTGGCGACCTCGCGTACGAGCCGTTGCAGCCCCGAGGAACCACGTTCCATGGTTGTGCGGGCTCCCGTCCGTAGGTATTGCGACCCAGCCATGCTAACGATCCAGTATCGCCCATGCCTGTGGATGACGACACAGGTCGGGAACAGCTTGGAAAGAGCACCGGAAAAGCGGGGCAAGAGGGACCGAAGCGGTCGGTAAGAGACCTGGGCGCGGGCGTGGAATCCGGCCTGCGTGGCGCGGCCGATACCCTGGGGGCGTGACGTTTCCGGTAGTCGGCATGGTCGGCGGGGGCCAGCTCGCGCGTATGACGCACGAAGCGGGCATCCCGTTGGGCATCAGGTTCAAGCTCCTCAGTGACACTCCTCAGGATTCCGCGGCCCAGGTGGTGAGCGACGTCGTCATCGGCGACTATCGCGACCTGGAGACGCTGCGCGCGTTCGCGCGCGGCTGCGACGTGATCACCTTCGACCACGAGCACGTGCCCACCGAGCATCTGCGGGCCCTGGAGGCGGACGGCATCCCCGTGCGCCCCGGCCCCGACGCCCTGGTGCACGCCCAGGACAAGGGCGTGATGCGGGCCAGGCTCCAAGCGATCGGCATCCCCTGCCCGCGCCACCGGATCGTGGCCGACCCGGAGGACGTCGTCCGGTTCGCGTCCGAGGGCGACGGCTTCCCCGTCGTCCTGAAGACGGTCCGCGGCGGCTACGACGGCAAGGGCGTGTGGGTCGTGGAGACGGCGGAGGAGGCCTCCGACCCGTTCCGGGCCGGGGTGCCGGTCCTCGCCGAGGAGAAGGTCGACTACGTCCGCGAGCTGGCCGCCAACGTCGTGCGCTCCCCGCACGGTCAGGCCGTCGCCTACCCGGTGGTCGAGTCCCAGCAGGTCAACGGCGTCTGCGACACGGTGATCGCGCCCGCCCCCGACCTGGACGAGGACCTCGCGCTGCGGGCCGAGGAGATGGCGCTGCGGATCGCCAAGGAACTGGGCGTGGTCGGCCACCTCGCCGTCGAGCTGTTCCAGACCCGCGACGGCCGCATCCTCGTCAACGAACTGGCGATGCGCCCGCACAACTCCGGCCACTGGACCCAGGACGGAGCGATCACCAGCCAGTTCGCCAACCACGTCCGCGCGGTCCTGGACCTCCCCCTCGGCGACCCGCGCCCGCGCGCGAAGTGGACGGTCATGGTCAACGTCCTCGGCGGCGACTACCCCGACATGTACTCCGCGTACCTGCACTGCATGGCCCGCGACCCCAAACTGAAGATCCACATGTACGGCAAAGACGTGAAGCCCGGCCGCAAGGTCGGTCACGTCAACACCTACGGCGACGACCTGGACGACGTTCTCGAACGCGCACGTCACGCTGCCGGCTACCTGAGAGGCACGATCACCGAATGAGCCCCGTTGTTGGCATCGTCATGGGTTCGGACTCCGACTGGCCCGTCATGGAGGCCGCCGCCAAGGCACTCGACGAGTTCGAGATCGGGTACGAGGTCGACGTCGTCTCCGCCCACCGGATGCCGCGCGAGATGGTGACGTACGGCGAGCAGGCGGCGGAGCGCGGCCTGAAGGTGATCATCGCGGGTGCCGGGGGAGCGGCCCACCTCCCGGGCATGCTCGCCTCCGTCACCCCGCTGCCGGTCATCGGCGTCCCGGTCCCGCTGAAGTACCTCGACGGCATGGACAGCCTGCTGTCGATCGTGCAGATGCCGGCCGGGGTCCCGGTCGCCACGGTCTCGGTCGCCGGCGCCCGCAACGCGGGCCTGCTGGCCGCCCGCATCCTGGCCACCCACGACGAGGAGCTGCTGCAGCGGATGCGGGACTTCCAGCAGGAACTCAACGACCAGGCGACCGAGAAGGGCAAACGCCTGCGGTCCAAGGTCGACAGCGGTTCGAACAGCTTCGGCTTCGGCAAGTAGAGCACCGGGAAGCAATACGCAATGACCTCTCTCGACGAAGCCCGGTCCCTGCTGCGCGAGTTCCCGGTGGTCGACGGGCACAACGACCTGCCGTACGCGCTGCGCGAGCAGGTCCGGTACGACCTCGGCGCCCGTGACATCGCCACCCACCAGGACGCGCACCTGCACACCGACATCCCGCGCCTGCGCGAGGGCGGGGTGGGCGCGCAGTTCTGGTCGGTGTACGTGCGCTCGGACCTGCCGGGCGCGGTCCCCGCGACCCTCGAACAGATCGACTGCGTGCGGCAGCTGATCGCCCGTTACCCGGGGGACCTGCGGGCCGCGCCGACCGCCGCCGACATGGAGGCGGCACGTGCCGAGGGCCGGATCGCGTCCCTCATGGGCGCGGAGGGCGGCCACTCCATCGACAACTCGCTGGGCACCCTGCGCGCCCTGTACGAGCTGGGCGTGCGCTACATGACGCTCACCCACAACGACAACAACGACTGGGCGGACTCGGCGACCGACGAACCGAAGGTGGGCGGCCTGTCCGCGTTCGGCCACGAGGTCGTGCGGGAGATGAACCGCCTGGGCATGCTGGTGGACCTCTCCCACGTGGCCCCGACGACGATGCGCGCGGCCCTGGACACCAGCACCGCGCCGGTGATCTTCTCGCACTCCTCCGCCCGGGCCGTCTGCGACCACCCCCGCAACATCCCGGACGACGTCCTCGAACGCCTCCCCGCCAACGGCGGCGTGGCCATGGTGACCTTCGTACCGAAGTTCGTGCTCCAGGCGGCCGTGGACTGGACGGCGGCGGCCGACGACAACATGCGGGCGCACGGCTTCCACCACCTGGACACCGGCGAGGACGCGATGAAGATCCACCGCGCCTTCGAGGAGGGCCACCCCCGTCCCGTCGCGACGACCGCCACGGTCGCCGACCATCTCGACCACATGCGGGAGACCGCCGGCGTCGACCACATCGGCATCGGCGGCGACTACGACGGCACCGCCTTCACCCCGGACGGCCTGAACGACGTCTCCGGCTACCCCAACCTGATCGCCGAGCTCCTGGACCGCGGCTGGTCCCGCCCCGACCTGGCCAAGCTCACCTGGCAGAACGCGGTCCGCGTGCTGGGCGCGGCGGAGGACGTGGCCCGTGACCTCCAGGGCACGCGGGGGCCGTCGAACGCGACGATCTCCGAACTGGACGGCTGACGGGAGGACGGGGGCGGGGCGGACCGGCGTACCGGGCGCCCCGCCCCCGTCGTACCCCCGAACGCCCCGTCCACCAGGAACCCTTCCGGGCAGGCGTGCGACCGTTGGCTACAGCCCCATCACGACGTAGCTCACGACGACGTACGGAGCCCGCAATGGCCGACCTCCACGACATTCCCACCACGACCGAGGTCGGCGAGGACGACAGCCTCCCGGACGACCCGTTCCCCGCGGTCTCCGACGCCGAGTTCCTGGAACGCGCCCACGTCCTGCTGGACGCGCATCCGGTCGCGGACGGCTACAGCGGACTGCCGCGCGCACTGGGGCCGCTGCCCTGGTACGACCTGGAACTCGGCGAGGCGGCCGTGGACACGGACGTGCCCCGGCTGCGCGAGGGACACGTGGGCGTGCTGTTCTGGTCGCTGGACCTGCCCGGACCGGAGCGCGGCGACCGGGCCGTCGGGGCCACGCTGGAACAGCTGGACCTGGTGCGCCGGGTGGTCGAGAGACACCCGGAGGGGCTCCGGCTGGTGCGCACCGCCGGGCAGGTCATCGACGCCCGCAACTGCGGCCGGGTCGCCGTGGTGCTCGGGCCCGCCTCGGCCGCCGCCGTCGACGGCTCCCTCGGCATCCTGCGCGTCCTGAACTCCCTCGGCCTGCGCGTCCTGTCACTGGCCGGGGCCGACTGGGCGGACCGGGAGGGGCTGACCCGGTTCGGCGAGGAAGTGATCCGCGAGCTGAACCGCCTCGGCGTCCTCGCCGACCTGTCCGGCGCCCCGGAGACGGTCCTCGCCCGGGTGCTCGCCCTGTCCAAGACCCCCGTCCTGTGCACCCGCTCCGCCGCCGCCTCCCTGCGCCCCCACCCGGCCAACCTCTCCGACGCGCTGCTCGCCAGGCTCGGCGGGCAGCAGGGCCTGTGCATGGTGCCGCTGACCGCCGAGCAGTCCGGGCCGACCGTCCAGGACGTCGCCGACCACCTCGACCACGTCCGGATCGTGGCCGGCCCGGAGTGCGTCGCGCTGTCCGGCAGCTACGACTCCGGCGCCGCCCACCCCCACGGTCTCGCCGACACCTCCCGCTACCCGCACCTGATCGCCGAACTGCTCCGGCGAAGCTGGTCCGACACCGAGCTGTCCCTGCTGACCTGGGGAAACGTCCAGCGCGTCCTGCGCAGCGCCGACTTCACCGCCCGCGCGGCCCAGCGCCGCCGCGAGCCGCTCCCGGGCAGACCGGCCGACACGGAGGCATGACCCCGGCCGGCGGGTCCGCTTCCCGGGACGTGCTCAGGGAATCCGGCACAGGCAGATGCTCAGGGAATCCGGCACAGGCAGAAGGGATGGCCGGCCGGATCGGCGTACACCTGGAAGTCCTTCTTCTCCCGGTCCTCCAGGTCCAGCGGGCGCGCCCCCAGCGCCAGCACCTTCTCGTGGGCCGCGTCCACCTCCTCCCAGGTCGCCCCGGCATCGAGGTCGAGATGGAACTGCTGGGGGTTGCGGTCGGCGCGCGGCCACTCGGGCGGCGTGTACCCGGCCACCCGCTGGAAGCCGAGCCGCGGTCCGTCCGGTACCTGCAGGACGACCCACTCGTCGTCCTCCGCCACCGGGGTGCCCCCGGCCACGGCGGCGTAGAAGCGGGCCAGTGCGAGCGGGTCGGGACAGTCGATCACTACGTTGCGCAGTCGGGCGACGATCGCCACGGGTCCTCCCTGGGTCAGCAGGCGCAGAGACAGAACGGGTGCCCGGCCGGGTCGGCGTACACCCGGAAGGTGCGTTCCCGGTCCGCCGCGTCCAGCGGCTTCGCACCCAGCTCCAGCACCCCCCGCTCGGCCACGTCGAGATCCTCCACCAGCAGGTCCAGGTGGAACTGCTGGGAGTCGTCGGGCGCGGGCCACTTCGGCGGCACGAAACCGGGCGCCCGCTGGAAGGCCAGCGTCCGGCCGCCGGGCACCGTCAGGACCACCCACTCCTCGTCCCCCTCGACGCCACCGCCCAGCACCCCGGCGTAGAAACCGGCGAGCGCGGACGGGTCGGGGCAGTCCAGGACGACGTCACCGAGCTTGGCGAGAGCCATTGCTTCCTCCTCGAGGTCCGAGGTGCCGGTTACCGGAAGAACGGGTTGACCGGTCACCGTTACCGCATGCTTCCCCAATGGAGGTAACCTCGCAAGGGATATTTCCGGGAGGACCCGCAGGGATGAGTGGGAGATCGCCCGCACCGGGCGGCCTGACCTTGGTCGAGGCACTGGTGAACACGCTGGACCTCGAGTCGGGCGCCGACACGCTCGACACCCCGGACGGCAGGGCACGGCTCGGCATCACCGAGGCCGAGGTCGCGGCCGCCCGCGTCCTGCGCGAGTCGCTGCGCGCCACGCTCCTCGCACACGCCGGCCGTCCGCCGCACCGCCCGGTGACCCCGCTGGGGGAACTGCTGGCCGGCGCCCCCCTCCACGTCGCCGTGCACCCGGCCGACGGCTCGGCGGAACTGGTACCGGCCGACGGCGGCCCGCTGGTCTCCCGCGTGGCCGCGGCGGTCGCCGGCGCCCTGGTCGAGGGCACCTGGACACGGCTGAAGGCCTGCGAGGCCGACACCTGCCACTGGGCGTACTACGACCGCTCCCCGGCCGGGCGAGGCCGCTGGTGCTCGATGCAGGTGTGCGGGGCGCGCGTGAAGATGCGCCGCTACCGGGCCAAGGACAGGTAAGGCACGGACCGTTCACCGGTCACGCCTGTGCCGAGTGGTGCAGAATGCAACAAGACACCGGTTCGGCCGACTGAGCCTCGGCCGAACCGGTGTCGTCCGGGCTCGAGCCCCGCACCCGCGCTCAGGCGGTCGGACGCCCCATCGCGCGGTACGTCCAGCCCGCCTGCCGCCAGACCTCCGGCTCCAGCGCGTTCCGCCCGTCGAGGACCACCTTCGCCGAGGCCACCGCACCAAGCGCCGCCGGGTCCAGCTCCCGGAACTCCTGCCACTCGGTCAGGTGCAGCACCACGTGCGCCCCGCGCACGGCCTCCAGCGCGGTGTCCGCGTAGCCGAGGGTCGGGAACAGCCGCCGGGCGTTGTCCATGCCCTTCGGGTCGTAGACGGTCACCTGACCGCCCTGCAGGTGGATCTGCCCGGCGACGTTGAGCGCGGGCGAGTCCCGTACGTCGTCCGAGTCCGGCTTGAACGTGGCACCGAGCACCGCGACCCGCTTCCCGAGGAACGACCCGCCCCCCAGCGCCTCGCGGGCCATCTCGACCATCTGGCCCCGGCGCCGCATGTTGATCGAGTCGATCTCACGCAGGAAGGTCAGCGCCTGGTCCGCACCGAGTTCGCCCGCGCGGGCCATGAAGGCGCGGATGTCCTTCGGCAGGCAGCCGCCGCCGAACCCGATCCCGGCCCGCAGGAACTTCTTCCCGATCCGGTCGTCGTGCCCGATCGCCTCGGCCAGCCTGGCCACGTCACCGCCCGCCGCCTCGCACACCTCGGCCATGGCGTTGATGAAGGAGATCTTCGTGGCGAGGAAGGAGTTCGCGGACGTCTTCACCAACTCGGCCGTCGGGAAGTCCGTCACCACGAACGGCGTGCCCTCGCCCACCGGCGTCGCGTACACCTCGCGCAGCAGCTTCTCGGCCCGCTCACCGCGCACGCCGACCACGATCCGGTCCGGGTGCAGGGTGTCCTGCACCGCGAAGCCCTCCCGCAGGAACTCCGGGTTCCACGCGAGTTCGGCCTCCGCGCCCGCCGGCGCGTGCTCGGCGAGGTAAGCGGCGAGCCGCTCCGCGGAGCCGACCGGCACCGTCGACTTGCCGACCACCAGCGCGGGCCGGGTGAGATGCGGGGCCAGCGACGCGATCGCCGAGTCGACGTACGACATGTCGCAGGCGTACTCGCCGTGCTTCTGCGGGGTGTTCACGCAGACGAAGTGGACGTCGCCGAACGCGCCCACCTCGGCCCAGTCGGTGGTGAAGCGCAGCCGCCCGCTGGAGCCCTCGAAGCCCGCCACGTGCCGGCGCAGCAGGTCGTCGAGGCCCGGCTCGTACATCGGGGTCTCGCCGCGCTCCAGCATGGCGATCTTCTCGGGTACGACGTCGAGGCCGAGCACCTCGAAGCCGAGCTCAGCCATGGCCGCGGCATGCGTGGCTCCGAGATAGCCGGTGCCGATCACGGTGATCTTGAGGCTCATGGAATGCTCCAGCTCGGGGGTGTCGGTGCTGCTGCGGGGCCGAGCATAACCGGGCCCTCCTGCGGGCAACTTTCCCGCTGTCGCGTACCTCACGTCACCGTTCCGTGGGCCGCGCTCTAAACTTTGAGTTACTTAACAGTAATTAGCGTCAGCACCACTGCGTCTGGAGTGAGAGACCTTGGCCGGATCGGCTGACTTCGACCTGTACCGCCCGTCCGAGGAGCACGACATGCTCCGCGACGTCGTCCGCGCGCTGGTCGAGGCGAAGATCGCCCCGTACGCGGCCGCGGTCGACGAGGAGGCCCGCTTCCCGCAGGAGGCGCTCGACGCGCTGGTCGCCAACGACCTGCACGCGGTGCACGTCCCCGAGGAGTACGGGGGCTCCGGCGCCGACGCGCTCGCCACGGTCATCGTGATCGAGGAGGTGGCCCGCGCCTGCGTCTCCTCCTCCCTCATCCCCGCGGTGAACAAGCTGGGTTCGCTGCCGGTGATCCTCTCCGGCTCCGAGGACCTGAAGAAGAAGTACCTGGCGCCGCTCGCCAAGGGCGACGCGATGTTCTCGTACGCCCTGTCCGAGCCGGACGCGGGCTCCGACGCGGCCGGCATGAAGACCAAGGCGGTCCGCGACGGCGACCACTACGTCCTCAACGGCGTGAAGCGCTGGATCACCAACGCCGGCGTCAGCGAGTACTACACGGTGATGGCCGTGACCGACCCCGACAAGCGCTCCAAGGGCATCTCCGCCTTCGTCGTGGAGAAGTCCGACGAGGGCGTCTCCTTCGGCGCCCCGGAGAAGAAGCTCGGCATCAAGGGCTCGCCGACCCGCGAGGTCTACCTCGACAACGTCCGCATCCCCGCCGACCGCATGATCGGCGCCGAGGGCACCGGCTTCGCCACGGCGATGAAGACCCTGGACCACACCCGCATCACCATCGCCGCCCAGGCCCTCGGTGTCGCGCAGGGCGCCCTCGACTACGCCAAGGGCTACGTCCAGGAGCGCAAGCAGTTCGGCAAGCCGATCGCCGACTTCCAGGGCATCCAGTTCATGCTCGCCGACATGGCCATGAAGATCGCCGCCGCCCGCGCCCTCACCTACCAGGCCGCGGCCGCCTCCGAGCGCGGCGACGCCGACCTCACCTTCCAGGGCGCGGCGGCGAAGTGCTTCGCCTCCGACACCGCCATGGAGGTCACGACGGACGCCGTCCAGCTCCTCGGCGGCTACGGCTACACCCGCGACTACCCGGTCGAGCGCATGATGCGCGACGCCAAGATCACGCAAATTTACGAAGGCACGAACCAAGTCCAGCGGATCGTGATGGCAAGGAACCTGCCGTAATTCGCACCTGATTCACCGGAAAGGCACCCTTTAGGGTGCCTTTTTCCGTTCTGTCCCTGAATGGCGCTACCGGCCGGTCGGGCTTAGGAACGAAGACGAACGGGGCCTGCCCCGGGCCCTTCCCCCTCTCCCCTGGAGGAGCCATGACCCAGACCGGACCCATGACGGCCATGTCCAAGCAGATGCAGGAGTGCGTGAACGCCTGCATGGCCACGCACACGATGTGCGAGGAGACCATGAGCTCCTGCATGTCCATGGACGGCGGCCAGGCCCACATGCGGATCATGCGGGCGCTGATGGACTGCTCCGAGATGACCCGGATGTGCGCCGACATGATGATGCGGCGCTCGCCGCTCTCCGCCGAGATGTGCGCGATGTGCGCCAAGGCCTGCGACATGTGCGCCGAGGCGTGTATGTCCATGCCGGACGACCCGCAGATGAAGCGCTGCGCGGACGCGTGTCGCAACTGCGCCGAGATGTGCCGCTCGATGGCGGGCGCGTCCATGTGACACCCCGCTGAGACGGCGAAGGGGCACCCCGAGGGGTGCCCCTGGACCGCGTACGACGGGCCTCAGTCGCTGGTGACGGTGACCTTCTGGTCGTTCTTCAGCTCGTCCACCAGGGTCTTGACCTTCGCCTTGTCCCAGACGAGGTTGCCGCCGGTGGAGCCGGAGACCGGCATGTTCATCGAGGTGCCGTCACCGCCGTTGACGTCCTTCATGGCGAAGAACATCGACGCCAGGTCCCACAGGCTCATGTCCTTGTCGACGGTCAGGGAGTCCAGGCCCGCGCCGAGGGTCGGGTAGAGCTTGAAGGGGTTCAGGACCGTCGAGGGGGTGGCCACCTGGTGGGCCAGCGCCGCCAGGAACTTCTGCTGGTTCTTGGTGCGCTGGAGGTCGGACGCGGCGAAGGCGTGCCGGGTGCGGACGAAGGCCAGGGCCTGCTCGCCGTTCAGGGTCTGCTCGCCCGACTTGAAGTCGGCGCCCGAGTACTTGTCCTTGAAGCCCTTGTCGATGTCGATGGTGACCCCGCCGACCGCGTCGACGATGTCCGCGAAGCCGGCGAAGCCGATCTCCACGTAGTGGTCGATGTGCAGCCCGGTGTTGAACTCGACCGTGCGCACCAGCAGGGTCGGGCCGTCCTCGGCGTAGGCCGCGTTCAGCTTCGTGTGCCGGCCGGTGCCCTTGTAGACCTTGCCGGACGTGGACCCCTGGTACGAGGGGATCTCCACGTCCGAGTCGCGGGGCAGCGAGACCAGGGTGTCGCCGTTGTCGCCGACGTGCAGGATCATCATCGAGTCCGTGCGCTGGCCCTCGGCCGACCCCGTGTGCAGCTTCTTCTTGTCCTCGTCGGACATGCCCTTGCGGCTGTCGGAGCCCACGATCAGGTAGTTGGTGCCCGCCCCCGCCGCCGGCCGGTCGATCACCTTCGACAGGTCGACGTCCCGGTGCAGCTTGGAGTCGGCCCAGAAGTAGGTGGCGACCGAGGTGACTATCAGCACACTCAGGACGACGATCGCCGTCCACTTGATCCGCTTGCGCCAGTTCGGAGCCGGCCGCGGTTCACGCGCGTACTGGTCGCCGGGTCCCCCGCCCCCGGGACCGCCGCCGTAGACCTGGCCGCTGTTGTAGCCGCTGTCGTACCCGTTGTCGTACCCGGAGCCGTCGGCGTATCCGTTGCCGTACGCCGGCTGCTGCGGGACGCCGCCGTAGCCGCCTCCCTGCTGCGGCGCGCCGTACGGCGGCGCCGACGGCTCCCCGCGCCGTACCTGGCGCATCACGCGGGCGCCCTCAGGCTGCGCGCTCGCGCTACCGCGTCCGTACCGGTCGCCGCGGTTGTCGTTCGACCGTCCCTCGGGCCATTCGCTCATGTGGCCCAGTGTGCAGGCAGCGCCGGTACCTCTTACAAGGGCCGTCGGGAAATCAGGGCCCCGCTGTTGCGAACCCGACACAAATTCCGCGCCGCGGCTTCCATAAGGTGGGGGCCATGACAGAGCAGGCCCCCGAGGCGGAGTCCGACATACCCGGCAAGCCGACGTCCGCGTCCCGGACCACGCTGAGCCACATCATGACCCACAACGACACCAACCTCCTCGGTACGGTGCACGGCGGCGTGATCATGAAGCTCGCGGACGACGCGGCGGGCGCGGTCGCCGGACGCCACTCGGGCGGCCCCGCCGTCACCGCGTCCATGGACGAGATGGCGTTCCTGGAGCCGGTCCGCGTCGGCGACCTGGTCCACGTCAAGGCACAGGTCAACTGGACCGGTCACACCTCCATGGAGGTGGGCGTGCGGGTCCTCGCCGAGCGCTGGAACGAGTCGACCCCCGCCACCCAGGTCGGTTCGGCCTACCTGGTCTTCGCGGCGGTCGACGCGGACGGCAAGCCGCGCCGGGTGCCGCCGGTGATACCGGAGACCGACCGGGACCGGCGGCGCTACCAGGAGGCCCAGATCCGCCGGACGCACCGGCTGGCGAGGCGCCGGGAGATACGCGAGCTGCGCGAGCGCCGGGTCGCCGAGGGGTTCGAGGACTAGAGCGGCACCGGGCCGTCGCCGGCCGCGGGCGCGCCCCTTCAGGGGCGCGGGGAACCGCGCGAACGGCCCCCACCGGCCCGCGGGCAACTGCGCGACCAGCGCCCACCAGCCCGCGGGGAACCGCGCGGCCAGCGCCCACCGGCCCACGGGGAACCGCGCGACCAGCGCCCACGCACCCGGCCGGCGACCGTCAGCACTCCGTCTCGTCGCCCTTGATCACGGTCGCCTCGTCCGGCGGCGCCGGTTCGTCGAACCGCACCTTGCGCACGTCCCCCTTGAAGTCCGCGCCGGTCGTCACCCGCAGCACCGGACCCATCCCCTTCACCGCCCGCAGCTCGCTCCCCGGCAGGGCCGCCGCCAGTGACCGGGCCGACCGGTCCCACCGGGGGTCGAAGGTGATCACCGTCCGCCGCACGTCGTGGCTGACGGCCGTCACCGGCTGGTGGTTCGTCGCGAACCCCGCCGCCGCCAGCGCCGCGTCCATCCGCCGGCCGAGCCCCGCCGTCCCCGTGCCGTTCTCGACCTGGACGTGGATCTGCGCCGGGGCCACCTCCACGGGCGCCGGCTGCGGCCCGGCCGGCCGCTTGCGGGCCGGCGGGGCCAGCGGCTTGTCCTCGGTCAGGGACCGGAACAGCTGGTCCGACCTCGGCTGGTCCCACTTCAGGGTCGAGCCGATGCCCTTCACGGCGTATTCGAGCTGCCCGATGGGCACGGTGGTGAACTCCGAGGAGGACGGGGAGAAGTTCCGCATCGCCCGGCCGAGGTCCAGCAGTTCGTCCGTGCCGAAGCCCGTGTCGGCCCGCACCGAGCCCAGCACCGCCCGCGTCACGTCCCGGAACTTGATCGGGTTGAGCAGCACTCCCGAGGACGACGCCCGCTCGATCAGCGAGGCGAGGAACCGCTGCTGCCGCTTCATCCGGCCGAGGTCGCTCGCCGCGTCGACGTGCCGGGAGCGGACGTACTGCAGGGCCTGCCCGCCGTTGAGCGTGTGCGCGCCGGAGGAGAGGTCGAGACCGGTGTAGGAGTCCTTCAGCGGCTGCGGCGTGCAGATCCGGACCCCGCCGAGCACGTCGACGGTCCGCATGAAGGTGATGAAGTCGACCTCGAGATAGTGGTCGATCTTCAGATGGGTCATGTCCTCGACCGTGCGGACGGTCAGCTGCGGGCCGCCCTCCGCGTAGGCCGCGTTCAGCTTGATGGGGTGGGCGGGGTGCGCGCGGCCCGTCGTCCCGTCGGTGTGCGCGGGGACCTCGGCGTACGAGTCGCGCGGCAGGCTGACGACCGTCGCCCGCTCCCGGTCCGCCGAGATGTGCACGATCATCATGGTGTCCGTGCAGTGGCAGGGCGCGCCGCCCAGCCGGTACTTGCGCCGCTCCTTCTCCGTGATCTTGTCGCGGCCGTCGGTGCCGACCAGCAGGACGTTCATGCCGTGACCCTGCCGGGGCCGGTTCTTCATGTCCTTGAAGGGGTCGACCCGGGCGATGTCCGAGTCCAGGCTGGCGATCACGGAGTGCCCGATCCCGGCCGACGCCAGCACCACCACGGAGAGTGTGGTCACGGCCCGCATGACCCAGCGCGGCCGCCGGGGCCTCGCGGGTCTTACCGGCGGCCGCGGGGCCTGACGGGTGGGCTGCGGTCGTCGCTGCGGCCGGGCGGGCCGGGCAGGGGACCGGGGCGGGCTGGCGGCCAAAGGACACCTCCGGACGAGGCCGTACGTGGGATCCGTGAGCACGGTAGGCCGATACGACCTTCAGCCCGCGTCTTGCCACCGGCGGCGCGCACCGCTGTCCCCCGTTCGCGGTAACGTGAGCCCCCTATGAACGCCAAGCCCGACGTGCGGCACCCCGCAGTTTCTGTGATCATGCCCGTCCTCAACGAGGAACGGCATCTGCGTGGGGCCGTCCAAGCGATCCTCGCGCAGGAGTACGCCGGTGAGCTGGAGGTCGTCATCGCCCTCGGTCCGTCCACGGACCGCACGGACGAGATCGCCGCGCAGCTCGTGGCCGAAGACCCCCGCGTGCACACCGTCCCGAACCCGACCGGCCGCACCCCGGCCGCGCTGAACGCCGCGATCAAGGCCTCCCGGCATCCGATCGTGGTGCGCGTGGACGGCCACGGCATGCTCTCCCCGAACTACATCGCCACCGCCGTGCGGCTGCTGGAGGAGACCGGCGCGCAGAACGTCGGCGGCATCATGCACGCCGAGGGCGAGAACGACTGGGAGCACGCGGTCGCGGCGGCCATGACCTCGAGGATCGGCGTCGGCAACGCCGCCTTCCACACGGGCGGCGAGGCGGGTTCCGCCGAGACCGTGTACCTCGGTGTCTTCCGCCGCGAGGCCCTGGAACAACAGGGCGGCTACAACGAGGAGTTCATCCGTGCCCAGGACTGGGAGCTGAACTTCCGGATCCGTGAGGCCGGCGGCCTGATCTGGTTCTCTCCCGAGCTGAAGGTGTCCTACCGGCCGCGGCCGTCGGTGAAGGCCCTCGCCAAGCAGTACAAGGACTACGGCCGGTGGCGGCACGTCGTCGCCCGCTACCACGAGGGTTCCATCAACCTGCGCTACCTCGCCCCGCCCACCGCGGTGTGCGCGATAGCCGCCGGGATCGTGGTCGGCGCCCTGGTCACCCCGTTCGGGTTCGTGATCCCGGGCGGCTACCTGGCCGCGATAGCCGCCGGGTCCGTCCCGGCCGGCAAGGGCCTGCCGCTCAAGGCGCGCCTGCAGATCCCGCTGGCCCTCGCCACCATGCACATGGCGTGGGGGTACGGCTTCCTGACCAGCCCCAGGTCCCTGGCGAAGCGGGTCATCGCGTCCCGCCGTCCCGCGGTGCTCAACCCCGCCTCCTCCGGCTGAGCAGCCGCCTCCTCCGGCTTCGGCACGGCCCGGACCACCAGGTGTGGTCCGGGCCGGCGTACGTGTGGGGACCCGTGGGTGACGAGGCGGGGGCTACTGCCACCGGTAGGGCGCGTACACGTCCATGCACTGCTTGGTGTCCGAGCCGTTGATGGCGTCGGCGTTGTCGGGCAGGTCACCGGCCTTCGGCGCGGACTGCTTGGGATACATGGTCCCCTCACGCCAGTCGGCACCGACGGCGAGCGTGACGCCCGACACATCGGTGGTCTGCTTCACCTGGCCGACCGGGATCCTGAGCGCCTTGGCGACCGCCTGGGCGTCGCCCTTCAGGTCCGCGCTCGGGTACTCCACGACCGTCCTCTCCACGGACTCGGCGGTTCCCGAGGTGTCCGCGGCCGCCCTGGTGTAGCCCTTGGCGCCGAGGGCCGTGGCCACCGTCCGGGCCCGGCCGGAGACCGCGGCCTCGGTCGAGGTCCCGGTGGCGTTCTGCACCAGCACTCCCAGCTGCCCGGCCGGGACGGAGGGCGCACTGGTCGCCGCGGCGGGCGCGGTGCTCTTCCCGCCGCTCTTCTCGGGGGCGCCGTTCTTGTCGAACGCCACGTCGTCGCGGAGCATCTGCCACATCTTGTCGGCGTTCGCGGTGTCCGGCACGACGTGGTCGTCGTTCTGCGGGTCCGGCACGTTCGGCATGGTCACGCTGGTGATGCGGTCGGTCGGCACCGACTTCAGCTGCATGGCGAGGCCGTACAGCTTCTTGACGGTGCCAATCTCCTCGGACACCGTCAGCGAGTCGGTGGCGGCCTCCGCGAGGTCCATCAGCCGCGGGGTGTCGGTGAAGACGTTCTGCCCCTTGAGCGTGCGGATCATCGAGTTCAGGTACATGTGCTGGGCGCGGGCCCGCATCAGGTCGCTGCCCCAGGCGTGCCGGGTGCGCAGCCACTGCAGGGCCTGCTTGCCCTGGACCTTGTGGCTGCCGGCGGTCAGTTTCAGCCCGGAGCCGCCGGGCACCTGCGGTGTCGGGTGGTCCCACACGCTCTGGTTGACGCACACCTCGACGCCGCCGATGGCGTCGGCCATCTTCACCACCCCGGCGAAGTCGATCGTCATCCAGTGGTCGATGTAGACCCCGGTGAGGTTCTCCCAGGTGGCCAGCGTGCAGCCGGCGCCGCCACGGGCCAGCGACTCGTTGATGATGGTGTTGGTCGCCGGGAACACCTTGCCGGTCTTCGGGTCCGTGCACTTGGGTATGTCGACGCGGGTGTCCCGGGGGATGCTCACCATCGACGCGCTCTTGCGGTCCGCGGACAGGTGGATGAGCATCTGGACGTCGCCGAGCGGCGGGTTGCCCACGTTGTCCTTGCTGCCGCCGAGCTTCACGTTCTCCGCCGAGTTACGGCTGTCGGAGCCGATCAGCAGGATGTTCATCGGCGTCTGCCCGGCCGCGTTCGGCGCGGTCCTGCGGGCCTTGGAGTCGCCGCTGCTGCGCTGGCCCTTGTGGATGTTGCCGTTGAGGTGCTGGTAGTAGAGGTAGCCGGCACCGGCCGTACCGAGGATCACCACCGAGAGCGTGGTCGCCGACCAGCGCAGGACGCGTCTGCCGCGTCTGCGCCGGCCGCCGTTGGAGCCCTGCCGACCGTTTCCGTCGCCCCCGCGGCCGCCGTCGGTACCGCCGGGGGCCCCGGACGCCTTCGGTGCGAGAGACATCGTGTCCTCGGCCGAAGGCACTTCCCGCCGCACATCGCTCTGCGTCAACGCCCTGTCCTCCCCACCCTGCGCACTCCCGCGCACCGGTCCGCCGCCGACGCCCCCCGTCGGACGTTCCACGGACCACGCGGGTCCGCCCCGCGCCCGGTTAGACGCGTGACGGACCCATAGGGTTACCTGCTTATTTGCTGTGACTTCGTGTCACCGGGGAGCAACTCTCCGCCGCCGCGGAGCCCTTGCGGCTACTTGGCGCAGGTCACCTTGTCCGCGGTGGTCTTGCTGTCCACGTCCGGCGCCTTCGTCGGAGCGGTGAGGGACACCCCAGCCCCCTGGAAGTCCTTGCCCAGCGTCAGGGTCATCGCGGGCAGTCCCTGGGAGTTGGTCACGCTCTTGCCGGGCTTCAGCGCGGAGCCGGACAGCCCCATGAGCGAGGCCAGCTCGCGGGCCTGGGAGGCCTGGTCGGGGCCGTACTCCAGCGTGGTCCTGGCGAGCTCGGCGGGCGCGTTGCCGGCGTTCTCCGACTTGAGGACGCCCTTGTCGTTCTGCAGCCAGTTGAGGGCCGCCTGGGCGCTGCCGGACGGGGCCCCGCCGTTGAGGATCCGCACCCGCACCTCGGAGGCGGCGGACTTCGGGCCCTTCAGACGGGCGGCCGCCGCGTCCTTGTTGGCCTGCGCCTGCTTCTTCTTGACCGCGGTGAAGGAGACGTCGTCCTTGATGGCCGCGAAGACCGGCGGGGCCTTCGTGTCGTTGAGGACGACGGTCGCCTTGACCTTCTCGGCCGGGTTGTCGATGACCGGGACGGTGGTGAACGTCAGGTTCTTCGGGTTGAGCTTGCCGAGCTCCAGACCCAGGTCCTTCAGCTTGCCGATGCTGTCCAGCTGGGAGTCGACGGTCAGCGCCTTGGTGCCGACCTCGGCCAGCTTCAGCAGCTTGGTCGGGCTGCTGAGCGTCGAGTTGGAGCTGAGCTTGCGCATCAGCGCGCTGAGGAACTGCTGCTGGAGCTGGATCCGGCTGAGGTCACCGCCGAAGCCGACCGAGTGCCGGGTGCGCACGAAGGCCAGCGCGGTCTCACCGGAGATGTTGTGCGTGCCCCTGGACAGCTTCAGGTGCGAGTCCGAGTCGTCGATGTCCTTGGCCAGGCACACGTCGACCCCGCCGACCGCGTCGGTCAGCGTCTTGACCGCGTTGAAGTCGGCCACCATGAAGTTGTCCGGCTTGATCCCGGTCAGCTCCGTCACCGTGCGCACGGTGCAGCTGGCCGTACGGCCGTCCTGGCCGAGGCTGGTGTTGAAGCGGACGCCGGTGGTGCCCGGGATGACCTTCTGGCTGCCGTCGGCCTGCTCGGTCGGGCAGTCCGGGACGTCCACGATCAGGTCGCGCGGAATGCTCAACGCGGTCGCGTTGGAACGGTCCTTGGAGATGTGCAGCAGGATGTTGGTGTCGGCGTGCCCGACGCTGCCGGCGTCGCCGTACCCCTCGTTGCCCTTGCCGGTGCGCTTGTCGGTGCCGATCACCAGCAGGTTGATCGCCTTGTCCTTGCTGAAGCCACCGGTGCTGGCGCCGTCGTCGGAGACGGACGTGATGTTGTCGTTGAGGTGCTTGACGTACAGGTAGCCGGCCGCCGAGACCGCGACCAGGACGAACGCCATCGAACCGCCGGTCCACAGCAGGACCTTCTTGGCCTTCGACTTCTTCTTCGCCGGCCGCCGGGAGCGCCGCCCGGCCGGTGGCTCGGGCTCCGCGCGCCGTCTGCGCTGCCCCGGGACCTGTGCCGAACCCTCCTGGTCCGCGCTCTCCCGCGGCCTGGCCGCGCCGGTGCGCGGCGAAGCCGGCCGACGCGGTCCGGGAACCGACGACTGCGGTGCGGAAGGTGTCAGTCGCAGTTCGTATTCACCGGTGTTCGGATTGAGTACCCACTGGTCTGCGGGATCGATGTTGTCCGCCCGCCCACGGCCTTGCGCGTCCACGGTTGTCCGAATCCTCCGTCGGGGCCACGCGGCGCCTTCCCCCCACCCAGGCGCTCGGTCACGGTTAACGGTGCGCGACCCCAGGACGGACCTCGCGGCCGGGTGCACCGGAGGGCTCACACTATCCGCCCAGTTCAGCGTCGAGTGACGCCAGTGACAAATTCGTCGTTCCTACAACCGGGCAATCCGCCTCATTTAACTGACAACGAACGACACCGAACTTCGCCGCCTTGGCTGGTGCTTTACCCGCAACTGTCCTCGGCGGCGGTGTTACCGCGAAAACCGGGCTCCTTGGACTCCTCGGCGGAAGGATCGTCCTTCTTGGTGACCGGCACCGGTTTGTCGGCCCGCAGCAGCGCGAAGAGCGAGTCCGCCTTGCCCGCCACCAGCTGGTCGCGATTGGAGTCGTACACGTACGGCTCCCTCGGGACGGTGAGGAACTGCACCTGGTCGGTGGGGATGTCACGCAGTCCGCGGACCAACTGGTACAGACCGCGCAGACTGGCCAGCTCCGGGTCGGTGGTGAGCGCGGAGGTCGCCGCGTCCAGCAGCGGATAGAGCTTCGCCGGGTTCAGCAGCACGTCGCTGCCCCGGACCTTGTTGACGAGTGCGCCGAGGAACAGCTGCTGCCGCTCCATCCGGTCGGTGTCGCTGCCGTCGCCGAGCGACTTGCGCGCCCGTACGTATCCGAGGGCCTGCTCCCCGTCGAGGGTGACCCGCCCGGCGGGCAGCCGCAGTTTGGCCGCCTTGTCGTCGATCGGTTCCTTCAGGCAGACCTGCACCCCGTCGATCGAGTCGACCATGTTCTTGAACCCGTTGAAGTCGACGACGACGTGATGGTCGATCCGGATGTCGGTGAGCTTCTCCACGGTACGGATGGTGCAGGCCGAACCCCCGACCTCGAACGCGGAGTTGAACAGCGTGAACGAGGCCTCGCTGCGGCGGCCGTCCCCCCGCAGACAGCTCGGCACGTGCACCATCAGGTCCCGGGGCACGGACACGGCGGTGGCGCTGCGCCGGTCCGCGGCGAGGTGCAGCAGGATCGTGGTGTCGGACCGCTCGGTGCCCAGGTCCTTGCCGTAGCGGCCGTTCCCGTCCCCGGCGCGGGTGTCCGACCCGATGAGGAGGATGTTCTGCGCTCCCCGCACCAGCGCGGTGGGGCGTTCCTTCTCGTAGCGGGCGAGCTCGGCGGCGGCCGCCTCGTCGGGGGTGATGTTGTCACTGAGCCGGGCGTAGAGGACCCAGCCGCAGACGACGCCGCCGGTGGCGAGCAGCCCGCCGGCCACCCCCGCACCCCGGATCCAGCGCCGCCGCCGACGCCGGGCAACGCCGTCTCCGGTCGCGGTGGCCCCTCCGGCATCGGTCACCCCTCCAGGGTGCCCGGACCAGGGCCCGAGGGTGGAAGCCAACTACTCCACAAGAGGGAACGGCCACCCGGGGGGCACGCATTTTCCTCCCCCCGGTTTCGCGCTCGACGTGAGGTGTCCGACCTGCCCGGGCGCGCGCGACTCCGGGTTCCCGCTCGGTGGGCGGTGGTCCGGCGTGCTCAGGGGCGCGGGGAACTGCGCGAAGCCCCCCACCGGCCCGCACCCGGCGAACCGCGTGCCCCGGTGCGAGCCCGCGGGAAACCGCGAACCCCCCACCGGCCCGCACCCGGCGAACCGCGTCCCCCGGTGCGGGCCCGGTGGCACGCGACGCGGGTCAGCGGACCGTCGCCGTCACCCGTTCGCTCTCGATCCGCTTGGCGACGCCTTCCTCGCCCAGTTCCTCCAGGTGCCGGCACAGCACCACCGACCCCCCGACCGCGAGCGGCCCGTACAGGCCCGCGCTCAGCCCCTCCCACGTGTCGTAGCCGAGCCCCGACAGCAGCCGCGACCCCGGCCCGGTCAGATCCAGCCCCGGCGCGTCCGCGAGCGCCCGTTCCACCACCTCGGTCCCGCTCAGCTCCGCACCGGCCACGATCAGCGCGGGTCCGTCCGGATCGACGGGCGCGAACGGGGCGAACCGGTCACCCTGGCTCGGTACCTCCACCGCGTAGTCGGCGAACCCGTCCGGGGCCTTCGGGAAACGCCCGCCCAGCGGCCGCAGCGCGAGCGCGACCCGCTCCCCGCGGCAGGCCCGAGCCGCCTCCAGGGTGTCCGGCCCGCTCACCACCACGTCGGCCGCCGCCGGATCCCCGGCCACGTCGGCGACCGCCCCCACCGACGAACAGGCGAGCAGCCACACCGCCGTCTGCCAGTGCGCGGGCAGCAGCAGGGCGACCCGGTCGCCCGGTCCGGCCGCGAGATCGCCCTGGAGCAGGTTCGCCGTCTTGGCCACCCAATTGGCGAAGGTGGCCACGGACAATTCGACACGTTCGCCGGTGGCGTCGTCGTAGAAGGTCACCAGGGGGCGTCCGGGGTCCGCGGCGAGCGCGGAACGCAGCAGGTCGGCAGGGGTGCGATCGGTGGCGTTCACCCGGGAAAGCGTACGCCGCGGCCGGCCCGGCCATCGACCGGCGGGGCCACCGGTTCGGCGCAATCGCTCCCGACGGACCGTCAGTTCCGCAATGGACATACGTGTACGACCCTGTTCAAGATCAGGGGCATGCGTGGACTCCTGACTTCCTCGATCGGCGTCACCTGCGCGGCGGCCCTCACCCTTCCCGCCCTCGCGCTGACCGTGCCGTCCGCGGCCGCCGCACCGGCGGAGCGGGCCACGACCGCCAACGACGGCCCGGCGGGGACCACCGCCCTCGCCGGCAGCACCCGGTCACTGCCCCTGGCCCCCCGCACCGGTGGGCGCCTCCTCGGCGAGGCCCCCGAACAGGGCCTGTACCGCGACGACCTGGCGCACTTCTCCCTGGTCGGCGTCAGCTGGGACAACCCGGGAACCGAACTGCACGGTGTGGTCCAGGTCCGCACCCGGTCCGTCGCCACCGGCCGGTGGACGGGCTGGCAGGACGTCGACACGCACGACGCCGACCACGGCGCCGACCCGGACACGGCGGAGGCCCGATCGGGCCGGGTGCACGGCGGCACCGCACCCCTGTGGGTGGGCGAATCGGACGGCGTCGACGTACGCGTGCGGGCCGAAGCCGACGACGATCCCGGCCCGCGCGGCAGCACTCCCACCGGCGGCCACGACCTGCTCCCGGCCGGTCTGCGCCTCGAACTAGTCGACCCCGGCGAGGCGGACCCCGGCGAGGCAGACCCCGGTGCGGAGGCCCCGCCCCAGGCACCGCAGGGTCCGCCGGCCGGCGTCACGTACACCGAGGCGGACGCGTCGGCGGCCGTCAACACCGACCTCGCGCCGTTCGGAGCCACGGAGATCCCGGCCCTGGACCAACAGGACACCGAGGACGAACTGGCGGTGCTGACCGGCGTCACGCGCCTGAAGCCGCACATCGGAGCGCGCCCGAAGATCGTCACCCGCCGCGGCTGGGGCGCCGACGAGACACTGCGCGAGAAGGGGTTCGTCTACACCGGGAAGGTCAAGGCGGCCTTCGTCCACCACACCGACTCGGGCAACGGGTACAAGTGCTCCCAGGCCTCGTCCGTCATCCGCAGTATCTACCGCTACCACGTGAAGACCATGGGCTGGCGGGACATCGGCTACAACTTCCTCGTCGACAAGTGCGGGGGCATCTACGAGGGCCGCGCCGGGGGAGTGTCGAAAGCCGTCCGGGGCGCCCACACCCTGGGCTTCAACAACAACAGCATGGGCATCGCGGTGCTCGGCACGTTCGACTCGCACAAGCCGCCCGCCGCCGCCGTGACGGCCATCGCCCGGCTCACCGCGTGGAAGCTCGGCCTCTTCGGGGCCAATCCCAAGGGCAAGACATATCTGAAGTCCGGCGGTGGCAATCTCTACCCAAAGGGGAAGAACGTACGACTGAACGTGATCTCCGGCCACAGGGACGGGTATTCCACCGAGTGTCCCGGCGCGAAGCTCTACGCCAGACTCGGCTCGGCCCGGACCAGCTCCGCGCGCCTGCAGGGCCGCTGAGCACAGGGGGTGGCGTTCACCGCCGTCGGGGGGCAGTCGGGGGAAACCGCACACCCGCGCCGCGTGGCACCGCGCGGCCGTCGAGGGCGCCGTCGCACGGTCTGCATACACTGGCCGGCCGACAGAGAGTTCGGCCGGTCCCGGCAGGAAGCAGAGACGACAGGTGACAGAAGCGATCCTCCTGGTCGGCGGCAAAGGCACCCGGCTGCGCCCGCTCACGGTCCACACGCCCAAGCCCATGGTCCCGGCCGCGGGCGTGCCGTTCCTGACGCACCAGCTGGCCAGAGCAAGAGCGGCGGGCGTGGACCACATCGTCCTCGCCACGAGCTACCTGGCGGAGGTCTTCGAGCCGTACTTCGGCGACGGCGCGGCGCTCGGCCTGCACATCGAGTACGTCACCGAGGAGGAACCGCTCGGCACCGGCGGCGCCATCCGCAACGTGGCCGCCCGCCTGCACTCGGGCCCCGACGACCCGGTCCTGATCTTCAACGGCGACATCCTGACGGGCCTGGACATCAGGGCGCTGATCGGCGTGCACGAGGCGACGGACGCCGACGTGTCCCTCCACCTCACCAAGGTCACGGACCCGCGGGCGTACGGTCTCGTCCCCACCGACGGGACCGGCCGCGTCCTCGCCTTCCTGGAGAAGCCGCAGACCCCCGAGGAGATCGTCACCGACCAGATCAACGCGGGGGCGTACGTCTTCCGCCGCTCGGTCATCGACACGATCCCGCAGGGCCGCCCGGTCTCGGTGGAACGGGAGACCTTCCCCGAACTGCTGGCGGCCGGCGCCCACCTCCAGGGCATGGTCGACTCCACGTACTGGCTGGACCTCGGCACCCCGGCGGCCTTCGTCCGCGGCTCGGCCGACCTGGTCCTCGGCCGCGCCCCGTCCCCGGCCGTCCCCGGCCGCTGCGGCGACCGGCTGATCCTGCCGACGGCACGGGTCGCGGCGGACGCGAAGCTCACGGGCGGCACGGTGGTGGGCGAGGGCGCGTACGTGGCCGAGGGCGCCCGGGTCTTCGGCTCCACGATCCTGCCGGGCGCCGTGATCGAACCCGGCGCGGTCATCACCGACTCCCTGATCGGCAACCGCGCCCGGATCGGCGAGCGCGCGGTCCTCACCGGCACGGTGATCGGCGACGGCGCGACCGTCGGCGCGGACAACGAGCTGCGGGACGGCGCACGGGTGTGGTGCGACGCGATGATCCCGGCGGGTGCGGTGCGGTTCTCCTCGGACCAGTAGCGCGGCCCGGTCCACGGGGTGGTCCTGCTCCACGGCAGTGGCCGAACCCGGCACGTGCCCGTCCGCGCCGCCCGGCGGCATGGACGGGCATGGACGGGCATGGACGGGCATGGACGGGCATGGACGGGTGGGGACGGGCTTGGACGGGTGGGGACGGGCACGGACACCACGGTTGAAGCCCCGGCCGGCGGGTGTCGTCCCCGCCCGCACCTCACAACCGGCCGATGTCGCCCCGCGGCATCCGCGGCGCCCGCCGCTTCGGTACCTGACCGCTCAGCAGGATCAGCCGGGCCGCCCGGTGCCGCTGCCCCGCGTAGGGCTCCAGGAGCCGCAGCATCTCCTCGTCGTCGGCATGCCGGTCCCCGGCCAGCGCGTACCCCACGATCCCGGGCAGATGCAGGTCCCCGACCGTCACCGCGTCGGCGGCCCCGTGACTGCGCTGCACGGTCTCGGCGGACGTCCAGGGACCCACCCCCGGCACCACCTCCAGCCGTGCCCGCGCGGCCTCCGCCGCCATGCCCACCGCCTGCTCCAGCCGCGCGGCGACCCGCACCGCCCGCAGAACGGTCGACGCCCGCTTGTCGTCGACGCCGGCCCGGTGCCACTCCCAGGAGGGAATCAGCGCCCAGGTGCGCGGCGCGGGCATCACCCACATCGGCCGCTCGCCGACCCCCGCGGGGCCGGGCGCCCGCTCCCCGAACCTGCGCACCAGCGAGCGCCAGGCCCGGTACGCCTCGTCGGTCGTGACCTTCTGCTCGAGGACCGAGGGGATCAGCGACTCCAGCACCAGCCCGGTCCGGGTCAGCCGCAGCCCCGGCCGCCGGTGCCGGGCGGTGGCCAGGACGCGGTGCCGGGGTACGAAGAGGGACGGGTCGTCGGCGGCGCCGAGCATCTCCGGCAACTGGTCCAGCAGCCAGTCGGCGCCGGCTCCCCACGCCTCTCCGCGCACCTCGCCGCCGTACCGGGCGACCCGCAGCGTCCCGGGTCCGGCAGGCGTGAGACTGGCCCGCCACACGGATCCGTCGCGGGCGGCCCGGAAGGTGGGATCCCCGGGCCCGCGCCGCAGCGGCCCGAGCACCAGGCCCAGATCGAGATCGCCGTCGGGCTTCCAGACCCGGACGCGTCCGGGCGCGGCGGCCTGCCGAGGCACACCGGCGGGCACGACGACCTGCCCACCCCGCACGGTCGTCCGGGTGGGCCGTGGAGCGAAACGTCCAGCCACTCAACAGATCCTAGGTGTCGGGCGCCCTTTCAGGGGCGCGGGGAACCGCGCGATCCACCCCCGCACCCCCGCGGTCGCCGCCGGGCCGGATCCCCCCGGACCGAAGGCGCGAGAACCTCAGCGCACCTCGATGAAGCCCTCGGGATCCCGCCCGGCTCTGGCGCGCGGCTCCTCCGCCGCCTTCCCCACGGCCACCGCTCCCATGGGATCCCACCCCGCAGGCAGCTCCAGCACCTCCCGCACCACGTCCCGGCAGAACATCGTGGACGACACCCACGCCGACCCCAGCTGTTCCCCGGCGAGGGCGACCAGGAAGTTCTGCACTCCCGCGCCCGTCGCGACCACGAACATCTCCCGCTCGGCCGCGTCCCGCCGCGTGTCGCCGTAGGTGTGCGACCCGTCCATCACCAGGCAGGGCACCACCAGGTAGGGGGCGTTGCGCAGCACGTCCCCCCGCCGCACCCGCTTGGCGATGGACTCCTCCGACTTGCCGTCCCTGCGCAGGTCGGCGATCCACGCGTCGCGCATCGCGTCCAGCAGGCGGGCGCGGGACCCGGCCGACTCCAGCAGCACGAACCGCCACGGGGTCGTGTGGTGGGGTGCCGGCGCGGTCACGGCCGCGGCGACCGCTCGCCGTACCGCCCCGGGGTCGACGGGCTCGTCGGTGAACGCCCGCACCGTCCGCCGCAGCGTCACCGCCTCCCGGACCGCCTCGGACGTGCCGAGCCGGAACATGTCGTCGGCCGGGTCGCGGACGAGCGCCCGTGCCGTCTCACCCTCGTCCCCGGCTCCGGTCACGATGTGCGCGAGGCCGCGCACCACGGCCACCGGCCGGCCCGTCGCCTTGCCCTTCACCAGGTCACCCGCGGCGGCCAGTTCGTCGGCGGTGGCGACGACCGTCGCGACGAGGGGAGTGCCGTACGCGTCCACGCCCCCGCGCAGATCGTCCAGCACCCGCACCCCGGCGGCGCCGATGGTCACGTCCGTGAGCCCCGTGCGCCAGGGACGCCCGAAGGTGTCGGTGACGACGACGCCGACGTTGACGCCGAGCGTGTCGCGCAGTCCCGCGCGGATGGCGCGGGCGGACGCGTCGGGGTCCTCGGGCAGCAACAGCACGGTCCCGGGCGAGGTGTTGGAGGCGTCCACCCCGGCCGCCGCCATGACCAGTCCCTGCCGGTTCTCCACGATCCGCAGGGCCCCGCGCCGGGCCACCACCCGCACGGTCTCGGCGTCGATCGCGGCCTCCCGGTCGGCCGCCTCGACGAGCCGGCCCTCGGCCTTGGAGACGATCTTCGATGTGACGATGACCACGTCACCGTCGGTCAGTCCGGGGGCGGCCGCGGCGATCAGCTTGGCCAGGTCGTCGCCCGGCTGGACCTCCGGGAGTCCGGCCGGCGCCCACACCCGGTACTCCGGGACCGCGTCCTGGGCCGGATCGGCCGGGGACGCGGCGCCCGTCGTGCAGTCGTTGGTCCCGGTCATGCCCCGCGCACCTCCTCGGCGAGCGTGAGGGCCTCGCGCGCCATCTGCGCGGCCGCCTCCAGGTCGGTCATCATCAGCGGTACGGCCCGGCACCGGATGCCGGCCGCCTCCACGCGCGCGACGCTCTCCGCGTCCACGGTGTCGACGAGCCAGCCGTCCAGCAGCCCCGAGCCGTAGTGCTCGGCGACCGCGGCCGCCGTCGACTCCACGCCCACCGCCGCGAGCACCTTGTCGGCCATCCCGCGCACCGGCGCGTCGCCAACGATGGGGGAGAGGCCCACCACCGGCACCCCGGCGGCGGCGATCGCCTCCCGCACGCCGGGCACCGCGAGGATCGTGCCGACGGAGACCACCGGGTTGGACGGCGGGAAGAGGATCACGTCAGCCGCCGCGATGGCCTCCAGGACCCCCGGGGCCGGCGTGGACTGCTCGGCGCCTACCGGCACCACCGCCTCGGCGGGCACCGACGCCCGCAGGCGCACCCAGTACTCCTGGAAGTGCACCGCCTTGCGTTCGCCGTCGATCTCGACGGCCACATGGGTCTCGACCCGGTCGTCGGTCATCGGGATGAGCCGCACGCCCGGCTTCCAGCGGTCGCACAGCGCCTCGGTCACCGCGCTCAGCGGGTAGCCGGCGCCCAGCATCTGCGTGCGCACGATGTGCGTCGCGAAGTCGCGGTCGCCCAGTCCGAACCAGTCCGGCCCGACTCCGTAGGCGGCGAGTTCCTCCTTGAGGTGGAAGGTCTCGTCGGTCCGCCCCCAGCCCTGCTCCTCGTTGATGCCGCCGCCCAGGGTGTACATCACCGTGTCGAGGTCCGGGCAGACCTTCAGCCCGAAGAGGTGGATGTCGTCCCCGGTGTTGCCGATGACGGTCACGTCGGCGTCCGGCACGGCCTGCTGAAGGCCGCGCAGGAACCGGGCACCGCCGATACCGCCTGCCAGAACCACAATGCGCATGCGCCAAGTCTGGCAGGCGGCTCCGACAGGGCGTCACGCGGTCACGGGTCGCGCCTCGCAGCTCTGCGCCGTGTGCATCGGCATCTCGGTGAGGCCCGGGTAGTAGACGTGCAGGCTGACCGCCGGCTCCAGCGCGTCGTTGACCACCTCGTGCACGTACCCCGGAGCGAAGACCCGCTGCGCGCCCGCGGACAGTGCGCGCGAGCGGTGTCCGGCGTGCTCGGTGAGCGTGCCCTCGAGGACGGTCAGCACCCCGGAGGAGCGGCCGTGGTCGTGCGATCCGCTGCCCTGGCCCGGCACCCAGGACAGCAGCCACACCTCGTAACCGGGGCCGGTGCGCAGCCGGTGGTACCAGCGCGTGGTGGCGTCGTACCGCACCAGGGGTGCCCACTGGGCGCGGTCGGCGGCGACGGCGCGCGCCAGCCCGGCGAACTCGGCCACGGTCACCGGGTGCTCGCGCGGGGGTTGCAGCAGGTGGGGGACCTCGAGGATGTCGCCGGCGATCTGCAGGTCGTTGTCGCTGTTCATGGGGTGCTTGGTTCCTCAGTGAAGAAGGTCAGCGAAGAAGTCGGCGGGGCACGAAACGCGAAGACCGAGTCCTCTGTGGGGGACCCGGTCTCAGCTGGAGCGGTGGGACGCGCCTACGGCTCAACAGCTGGAACAGCAACAGCTACAGCGAGAGCGGGCAGCACCGTGGGACCCGGCGGTGCGGGTCGAGGTGAATGCCAAGTTCGCGAGCATGCCCACTAGGACATCGGTTCACACTCGCACTGTCAACTCGACGCCCGGTATGTGGGACATGTTTCACCTCATCCGGTTCATCTCCGTGCCGAAAGGTTTGTTCAGCGGGTGCCCGGGACACATGGCGCACAACTGGGCGCGCGTGCCGCTGCGGAACGCGATCGAACATCTGGGCGTCCTTCTTCGTACAGGCTCTGTACGGGGTCGGGGGCCCTGGTGGGCCTCGTCTGCATGTCAAGGTTTATGGCGATTTGAACACTTTCCGCGTCACCTTGGTTCCGCAGAGTGAATAACGGGCCCAATAGCAGATCTCGGCTTGACTCGCCCGGAGCAGCACACTTGTAATTTCACTCGTGTCGTTCAGCCGAAATCGGTGACGGCCACGCACGGGGACGTGAAGACAGACGAGGGGCGCACATGACCGAGCTGGTGCAGCAACTGCTGGTCGACGACGCGGACGAGGAACTCGGCTGGCAGGAGCGCGCGCTGTGCGCCCAGACCGATCCCGAGTCCTTCTTCCCCGAGAAGGGCGGCTCCACCAGAGAGGCCAAGAAGGTCTGCCTGGCGTGCGAGGTGCGCTCCGAGTGTCTCGAGTACGCCCTCGCCAACGACGAGCGGTTCGGTATCTGGGGCGGACTGTCCGAGCGCGAGCGCCGGCGTCTCAAGAAGGCAGCGGTCTGAACCGGACGGTCACCGGACGCACACACCCGAGCTGCGCGAACGGCCCGTCACCCGTGGGTTGTCCACAGGGGGCGGGCCGTCGACATGCCCAGCCGATAGTGTGGGCGCTCGTCCGAGACGCCTCGCCGCCACCAGCGGGCGCAGGGGTCCACCGCAGTCCATTGAACCGGGGCCCGTACCTCGATGTCCCTCCACAGCCACCAGGCAGCCGAGCCGACCGCTGCCACAGCGGGGTTCGACCCGACCCGCCCGCCTGAGTACCCGCGTCACGTGGTGACCGCGGTCCTCGTCTCCCACGACGGTGCCCGCTGGCTGCCCCACGCGCTCGCCGGGCTGCTCGGCCAGGAGCGCCCCGCCCAGTACGCGGTGGCGGCCGACACCGGCAGCGCGGACGACTCCGCCCGGCTGCTCACCGAGTCCCTCGGCGACGCCAACGTCGTACACCTCGCCCGCCGGACCGGGTTCGGCCAGGCCGTCGAGGAGGCGAGCCGCACCGCGCCCGTCCTCACCCCGGACGACCTGCCCTACCTGAAGCGTCCCAGCGGCTGGGACCCGGTGACCCGCCAGTGGCGCGACGACGCGTACGACATGCCCGAGCTGCCGCACGGCGAGCCGGTCCAGTGGCTGTGGCTGCTGCACGACGACTGCGCCCCGGAACCCGACGCCCTGGCCCAGCTGCTCCGGGTCGTCGACAACGAGATGGAGCTGGGCCGCGACGACGTGGCGGTCGTCGGCCCCAAGCTGCGCGGCTGGTACGACCGCCGGGCGCTGCTCGAGGTCGGCGTCACCATCGCCAACTCCGGCCGCCGCTGGACCGGCCTGGACCGCCGTGAGCAGGACCAGGGACAGCACGACCACGTCCGGACCGTGCTCTCGGTCTCCACCGCCGGCATGCTGATCCGCCGCGACGTGTACGAGGAACTCGGCGGCTTCGACCGCCGGCTCCCCCTGATGCGCGACGACGTCGACCTGTGCTGGCGCGCGACCAACGCCGGCCACCGCGTCCTGATCGCCCCCGACGCCGTCGTACGGCACGCCGAGGCCGCCTCCCGCGAACGCCGCGCCGTCGACTGCGCCGGCCGCACCACCGCCTCCCCGCACAAGGTCGACAAGGCCGGCGCCGTCTACACCCTGCTCGTCAACACCCGTACGGCCGCGCTGCCCTGGACCCTGCTGCGGCTCGTCCTCGGCACCCTGCTGCGCACCGTCGCCAACCTCGTCGGCAAGGTCCCCGGACAGGCCCTCGACGAGATCCGCGGCCTGCTGGGCACCCTGCTGCGCCCCGAGCGGATCATCGCCGGGCGTCGTCGCCGCGGCCCCTCCCAGCTCGACAAGGGCGAACTGCGCCCGCTGTTCCCGCCGCCCGGCGCGACGGTGCGGGCCACCGTCGAACAGGTCGCGGGCAACCTCTTCGGCGCCGACGACGAGGTGTCCACGGCCGGCCGGCACGGCGGCGGCGAGTCCGGACCCGGCGGCGACGACGCCGACTTCCTGGAAGTCGAGCAGTTCGCCCGCGTCAAGCGCATCGCGCGCAGGCCCGGCCCGGTGCTCTTCCTGGTGCTGCTGCTGTTCTCGCTGGTCGCCTGCCGCGCCCTGCTCGGCGCCGGCGCGCTCGCCGGCGGCGCGCTGCTGCCCGCCCCGGGCACCGCGGGCGAGCTGTGGTCCCGCTACCTGGACGCCTGGCACGCGGTCGGCGCCGGCGGCACCCCGGCCGCCCCGCCGTACCTCGCGATCGTCGCCACACTCGCCTCCCTGCTGTTCGGTTCGACCGGACTCGCGGTCACCGTGCTGCTGGTCGCCTCGGTACCGCTGGCCGGCTTCACCGCCTACTTCGCCTCCCGGCCGCTGGTCACCTCGCGCCTGCTGCGCGCCTGGGCGGCCATCGCCTACGCCTTCCTGCCCGCCGTCACGGGCTCGCTCGCGGGCGGCCGCATCGGCACCGCCGTGCTGGCGATCCTGCTGCCGCTGATCGCCCGCGCGGGCATCGCCGCCAGCGGCCTCACCAGCACCTCCGGCGGACGCGGCAGCTGGCGCGCCACCTGGGCGTACGCGCTGCTGCTGACCATCACCACCGCGTTCACGCCGATCGTCTGGCCGATCGCCCTGGTCCTCGGCGTCGTCGTGCTCGCCGTCCGCCGCTCCGACCTGATCGCCTCCGGCCTGCGGCTGCTGACCCAGCTCGGCACCCCGCTGCTGGTCCTCGCGCCCTGGTCGCTGACCTTGCTGCCGACCGGCTTCTTCAAGGAGGCCGGGCTGGAGTACGGCGCCTCGGCCGCCTCCGCCACGGACCTGCTCGGCGCCGGCCCGGGCGGCCCCGGCACCCTCGACGGGCTGATGCTCATCGGCATCGTCCTGGCCGCGCTGGCCGCCCTGCTGCGCTCCGAGCGCCAGTCGGCCGTCCGGTCCGCCTGGGCGGTCGCCCTGGTCGGCCTGGTCTTCGCGGTCCTCTCCAACAAGTCCGCCTGGGCCGGACCGGCGACCCTCGTCTACGGCATGGCGATCGTCTGCGCCGCCGCGCTCGGCGCCGACGGAGCCCGCTCCCGGGTCGCCGAGCAGAGCTTCGGCTGGCGCCAGCCGGTGGCCGCGCTGATCGCCTTCGCCTCGGCCGCCGGCCCGCTGCTGCTGGCCGCGGGCTGGATGATCGCGGGCGCCGACGGACCGGTCGAGCGGCGCGACGCCACCCAGGTGCCGGCGTTCGTCGCCGAGGACAGCTCCACCACCGACCAGGTCCGCACGCTCGTCCTCGACAGCGACAGCACCGCGCGCGTGGACTACATGCTGGTGCGCGGCTCCGGCGCCCGCATGGGAGACGCCGAGGTGACCGCCGCCGACGGCGAGAACGCCACCCTCGACAAGGTCGTCGCCAACCTCGTCGCCGGCTCCGGCGCCGACCAGGCCGACCAGCTCGGCGGGTTCGCGGTGCGCTACGTCCTCGTCCACAAGGGCGCGCCGCGCGACATCACGCGCGTGCTGGACGCCACCCCCGGCCTGTCCCGGCTCAGCCAGCAGAACGGCGGCGCGCTGTGGCGCGTCGACCGGCAGGTCTCCCGCGCGACCATCGTCGCCGCGAAGGGCTCGGGCACCCCGGCCGCCGTCGCGGCCGGACCGGTGGACATCCACACCACGATCCCGGCCGGCGCCGACGGCCGCGTCCTGCGCCTGGCCGACTCCACCGCGCCCGGCTGGACGGCCACCCTGGACGGCAGGCCGCTGACCCGCACCACGGTCGACGGCTGGGCCCAGGGCTTCGAACTCCCCTCCTCCGGAGGGAAGCTGGACGTCACCTACGACACGCCGTTCACCCACACCGTCTGGCTGTGGGTCCAAGGCGCGCTCGCCGTCGTCCTGGTCGTCCTCGCGCTGCCCGGCCGCCGCCGTGAGGTCGACGACGACCTCCCCGAGGAGCAGCCGATCCCCGCCCAGCCCGTCGAGGGCGAGGGCCGCCGCGCCCGCCGCCTGCGGGCCCAGGCGGAGTCCGAGGAGGCGGCGGCCGCCGACGGCGCGGCCGAGGACGCCGACGAGTTCCCGGCCCCCGAGGCCGGCGGCGAGTTCGCCGCCGCCGAGGAGGAGCAGCCGCACGCCGCGGTACCGCAGCAGGCGTCCTACGACGAATGGGACCCCGCGTCCTACCCGGCCGCCGACGGCTACCACACCGGCTACGCCGACCAGTACCAGGACACCGGCGCCGGCCAGTACCAGCAGGGCTACGACCAGCAGACGTACGACCCGTACCAGACCGGGCAGTACGACCCCTACGCCTACGGCGGGCAGCAGGGGCAGCAGGGGCAGCAGGGACAGCCGGGCTACGACCCGACGTACCAGCAGGGCTACGACCCCGCCTATGACCCGGCCGCCCAGCACCGGCACGGCACCGGCGGCGAGCACCACGACGGGAGCCAGCAGTGAACCGCACCACCCTGTCCCTGCTCGCCGGAACGGCCGCCCTCGCGGCGGTCACCGGTTTCGCCGCACTCAACCCGCCGGCCACCGCACCGGCGCACACCGCCGAGGCGGCCGCCCAGCTGCCCGTGGAGCGCACCACCCTGCTGTGCCCCGCGCCGAGCCTGTCCGACATCGCCGACACCTCGTACACCTCGTTCACGCCCGTCACCAAGGGCACCACGAGTGACGGCAAGGCCGAACTCCAGGCGGCCGCCGAGCAGTCGGCGGACGGGACGGGCGGCAAGAAGAAGAAGCCGTCCAAGCCCGTCCTCACCCCGAAGGCGCCCGGCACCCCGGCCGCCGGGGACACCTCCGGCGCCGACGGACCCGCCTACGTGGGCACCGCCGAGGGCAGGTACGCCCCGGGCTGGACCGTCCAGCAGACCACCGAGGTCGCCGCGGGCACCGGACGCGGCCTCCAGGGGGTCAACTGCACGGCGGCCGACACCGACTTCTGGTTCCCCGGCGCCAGCACCGCGGCCGGCCGCACCGACTACGTCCACCTCACCAACCCCGACGACAGCGCCGCCGTGGTCGACATCGAGCTGTACGGCAAGGACGGCCGGCTCAAGTCCGAGGTGGGGGAGGGCATCACGGTCGCGCCGCACGCCAGCGAGCCGGTCCTGCTGTCCACGCTCTCCACGGAGAAGCAGACCGACCTGACCGTGCACGTGAACGTGCGCAGCGGGCGGGTCGGCGCGAGTGTGCAGGCCCTGGACGACAAGACCGGCGGCGACTGGCTCGCCGCCTCCGCCGACCCGTCGGGCAGCCTGGTGCTGCCGGGCATCCCCAAGGACGCCACCGACGTCCGGCTGATCGCCTTCACCGACGGTGACGCCGACGCCGACCTGAAGGTGCGCCTCGCCTCCCCGGACGGTCTGATCACTCCCGCGGGCAACGAGACGCTGCACGTGAAGGGGGGCATGACCACCGCGGCCGACCTCGGCGACGTCACCCGAGGCGAGGCGGGTTCACTGGTCCTGACGCCGACCGACCAGTCCGTCCCGGTGGTGGCGGCCCTGCGCGTCACCCGGGGCAAGAGCGGCAAGCAGGAGACCGCGTACATCCCGGCGACCGCGCCGGTGGGCACGCGCGCGACGTCCGCCGACAACAGCGGCAAGGGCAGCACCCTCTCCCTGACCGCGCCCACCGGCACCGCCACGGTGAAGGTCACGGCGTCGGCGGGCAGCGAGGGCGGCAAGGCGGTGTCCAAGACGTTCACGATCAAGTCCGGCACCACCCAGGACCTCGACGCCCCGGTCCCCGCCGGCCTGAAGGGGACCTACGCGCTGACCGTGGAGCCGGTCTCGGGGGGCCCGGTCTACGGTGCCCGCACCCTGGCGGCCACCGAGGACGGCGTTCCGGGCTTCACGATCCAGACCCTCCCCGACGACCGCGGCACGGTGGCCGTACCGGAAGCGGACCAGGACGTGTCGGTGCTGCAGCAGTAGGCCGGGCCGGCGGCCCGGCCGAGGTGACCCCCGCTCACTCCTCGCCGTAGCGGGGGTCCACCGTCTCCGGGGTGAGTCCGAGCAGTTCGGCGACCTGCTCCACGACGACCTCGTGCACGAGCGCGGCCCGCTCGTCGCGGCCCTTGGTGCGGATCTCGACCGGCCGCCGGTACACGACCACGCGGGCCCGGCGTCCCTCACGCGCGGCGATGACCCCGCCCAGCGGCACCGCCTCGTCGCTCCAGCTCTCGTCGTGGCGGTCCTGGAGCCGGGGTACCTCGAGCACCAGGAAATCGATGTCGGCGAGCTGCGGCCAGCGGCGCTCCAGGCGCTCCACCGAGTCCTGCACCAGGTCCGCGAACACGTCGGCGCGGCTCGCGGCCAGCGGCACCTGCGGTGGTGCGATCGGCCCGCGCATGCCCCGACCGTGGCGATCACGTCGTCGAGGCCCGGGTCCGGCGGCACGAGGCGGTACACGGTTGTCCATCACTGGTGAAGCGTAGTCCTCGCGGGCTTCCGGCGCGCCGCCTCCGGCATCGACACCACGTGAGGTGACATGTCGGAGGATGACCATTCCGGCCAAGGTTGGGCTCGTTTCGATATCTCCACAAGACCGGCGCGCTCAAGGCAATTGACGGTGTTTGTACCAACTCGTGACCGGATGGGATACCGTCCGGGGGTGGGGCGGATACCGTCCACGCTGGTCAGCGAGGTGTGTCCAGAGGGGTGTGTGGGGCGTTTCACAACACGACACGGTGGGGTGACCTGGGGGAGAGTCGTCGCGGCCCGCTCAAGAGTGCGGTACCGTCCAACGTCGTGAGCCCTGTACGTCGCTGTTCGCGAACCGCCTGCGGCCGACCCGCCGTGGCGACGCTGACGTACGTCTACGCCGACTCGACCGCGGTCCTCGGCCCGCTCGCCACCTACGCCGAACCCCACTGCTACGACCTGTGCGCCGAGCACTCCGAGCGCCTCACCGCCCCGCGCGGCTGGGAGGTCGTCCGGCTCATCGACGGCTCCGCCCCGGCCCGTCCCAGCGGGGACGACCTGGAGGCGCTGGCCAACGCGGTGCGCGAGGCGGCCCGCCCCCAGGAACGGGCGGCCGAGGCGGGCGGCGGCCGGGGTGCGGATCCGATGGAGGTCGCGCGCCGCGGCCACCTGCGGGTTCTTCGGTCCCCGGACAACTGAGCCGCTGGGCCCACCCCGCTCGCACCGTTCCCGACGCACACCCGTCGACGTCCCGCATCCGCCATTTCGACGTCCGGCGCCGCTCGTTCGGGCGACTTTCCTTCCGGCGGACCCCGAGGCGGGCTCGGATGCCCCGGCCGGCCGGAATCCCCTTCGCCGCCGCCCCGTTCGAACCCCCGCGGTCACCTGTCCGGCCCAACTCGCCGAACTTCGCGCCGCACCGGCCGACGCGGAGGCGCCGGGCAGTGGCGAAGGCGGGAGAACCGGGCATGGGCGACATCGGGAGAACCGGTGAGGATCGTGCACCCCAACTCCCGTGCCGCCACCGCCCACTCCGTGGCCGCCGACCCGCCGCGCGGCGTGACCGGTTGTCCATCACGCCGGACCGGCCAGGACCGTACGCGTTCGAGGATGACCATTCAAGATCGATCCGCGACCGATCGAGACAGTCGTGGATCATCACCGGTCGCCCCGGCCCATGGTCCCCAGACCGACTGGAGCCGACCGGGCGACCGGCGGCGGATCGCGCGTCCGGGCCCTCCCCGTGGGCGGGTACTTTAGGGCGACCAATTGGACTCCAGGAGGGTGGGACCGTGGCGGCTGATCTGGCGCAGATCGTCAAGGCGTACGACGTGCGCGGGGTGGTTCCCGACCAGTGGGACGAATCGCTCGCCGAGCTGTTCGGCGCCGCCTTCGCGCAGGTGACCGGCGCCGTCGCGATCGTCGTCGGCCACGACATGCGGCCCTCCTCGCCCGGCCTGTCCCGCGCCTTCGCCCGCGGCGCGGCGGCCCGCGGCGTCGACGTCACCGAGATCGGCCTCTGCTCCACCGACCAGCTTTACTACGCCTCGGGCGCACTCGACCTGCCCGGCGCCATGTTCACCGCCTCGCACAACCCCGCGCAGTACAACGGCATCAAGATGTGCCGGGCGGGAGCCGCGCCGGTGGGCCAGGACACGGGTCTTTCGGAGATCCGGGAACTGACCGAGCGCTGGATGCGCGAGGGCGCGCCGGAGCCGGCCGCCACGCCCGGCACCATCACCTCGCGCGAGACGTTGTCGGACTACGCCGCCTATCTGCGCTCGCTCGTGGACCTGACCTCCGTCCGCCCCCTGAAGGTCGTGGTCGACGCGGGCAACGGCATGGGCGGCCACACGGTCCCGACCGTCTTCGAGGGCCTGCCGCTGACCCTGGTCCCGATGTACTTCGAGCTGGACGGCACCTTCCCGAACCACGAGGCCAACCCGCTCGACCCCGCCAACATCGTGGACCTGCAGCGGCGCGTCCGCGAGGAGTCGGCCGACCTCGGCCTGGCCTTCGACGGCGACGCCGACCGCTGCTTCGTCGTGGACGAGCGCGGCGAGCCGGTGCCGCCGTCGGCGATCACCGCCCTCGTCGCCGCCCGCGAACTGACCCGGCACGGCGGCAGCGGCACGGTCATCCACAACCTGATCACGTCCCGGGCGGTCCCCGAGGTGGTCCGCGAGCACGGCGGCACCCCGGTCCGCACCCGCGTCGGCCACTCGTTCATCAAGGCCGAGATGGCGAGCTCCGGCGCGATCTTCGGCGGTGAGCACTCCGCCCACTACTACTTCAAGGACTTCTGGAACGCGGACACCGGCATGCTGGCCGCCCTGCACGTCATCGCCGCCCTCGGCGGCCAGAACGGCCCGCTGTCCTCGCTCGTCGCCCAGTACGACCGCTACGTCGGCTCGGGCGAGATCAACTCCACGGTCGCCGACCAGCGGGCCAGCCTCGCGCGGATCCGCGCCGCCTACGGGGACCGCGACGACCTCACCATGGACGACCTGGACGGGCTCACGGTCGCCGCCTCCGACTGGTGGTTCAACGTACGCCCGTCCAACACGGAACCGCTGCTGCGCCTGAACGCCGAGGCCGGCGACGAGGCGACGATGACGAAGGTGCGGGACGAGGTACTGGCGATCATCAGGGGCTGAGATCGGCCCCGCCCCGCCCGGCGGCGGTAACCTGACCGCACGCGAACATCCCGCCCCCGAATCCCCGAAGGGAACACGCCATGCCGCTCGAAGCCGGCCTTCTGGAGATCCTCGCCTGCCCGGCCTGCCACGCCCCTGTCAAGGAGCAGGAAGCGGAGCTGATCTGCACCGGCCAGGACTGCGGCCTGGCGTACCCCGTGCGCGACGGCATCCCCGTCCTCCTCGTCGACGAGGCCCGCCGCCCGGCGTAAGCACCACCCCGGCGGTCGTGTCCCACCCGTGGCCGCGCCCCGATCACCACCGCGCCCCGATCACCACCGCGCCCCGATCACCACCGCGCCCCGATCACCACCGCGCCACGACCGCACCGCTCAGCCACGACGCTCAGCCACGCCCGCCCCGCTCAGCACCGCACCAGGACCCCGGCGACCGGAGGCCGCTCCCATGCTCGACGAATCGCTGCTCGACACGCCGGAGGGCCTCGCCGAGGCCGACCGCCGAGGTCTGCTGCGCGGCGCGGCCGAGGCAGGCGCCCGTGTCCGTACCGCGGCCCGGCTCGCCATCGAGGCGGGTGTCAGGGAGCTGAAGCCGGACGGCCGCCCGCGAGCCGTCCTGATCGTCGGCCCCGGTGTCGCCGCCACCCACGCCGCCGACCTCATCGGCACCCTGGCCGGCCCCGGCAGCCCCGTCATCCGGCTGGCCCCCACCGGCGTCGCCCCGGCCGCGGGAGCCCTGCGCTGGGAGCTGCCCGGCTGGGCCGGCTCCGTCGACCTGCTGCTGATCGCCACCCCGGACGGCACCGAACCGAGCCTGTCCCTCCTCGCCGACCAGGCCTACCGGCGCGGCTGCTCGGTCGCCGCCGTGGCCCCCGCCGAGACCCCGCTCGCCGAGGCGGTGGCCGGCGCCCACGGTCTGTTCATGCCCATGGCGACAGCGCCGTACGACCACGGCGAGCCGCTCGCCGGCTCCTCCCCGGGGGTCCTGTGGGCGCTGCTCACCCCGCTGCTGGTGCTGCTCGACCGCGTCGGCCTGGTCACCGCCCCGTCGGCCGACCTGGAGAAGGTCGCGGACCGCCTCGACCGGATCGCCGAGCGCTGCGGCCCGGCCATCGTGACGTACAGCAACCCCGCCAAGACCCTCGCCTCGGACCTCGCCGACGCACTCCCGGTGGTCTGGACGGAGGGCGTCTCGGCCGGCTCCGCGGGCCGCCGCTTCGCCGCCGCCCTCGCCGAACTGGCGGGCCGGCCCGCCCTCGTCGCCGAGCTCCCCGAGGCACTGGCCGCCCATCAGGCCCTGCTCGCCGGCCCGCTCGCCGCCAGCGCCGACCCCGACGACTTCTTCCGTGACCGCGTGGAGGAGGCCCCCGCGCTGCACGCGCACGTGGTGCTGCTGCGCGACCGTCCGCCGGGCGGCCTCACCGCCGCGCCCGCCGCCCGCGAGCTCGCCCTCGGCCACGACACGCCGATCAGCGAACTGGAGCCGGAGGAGGGCGACGAGCTGGAGACCCTCGCGGAGCTGATCGCCGTCACGGATTTCGCCGCCGTTTACCTGGCGCTCGCTTCGGGGGCCTGAGGTGGACACCGGCACCGGGCCCGCCGCACGAGCCACGACCTGAGGGCCGTACCGGAGGCAACGAAGGGCGACCGGCGCGGCAAGTCGCGGTGAACGCGACAGACCCGCACCGGCGTACCCGTTCGTGGACCCGCCGCGGACCGTCGTACACAGTGGTACGGCGGGCGCGCCCGTGTCGCCCGGCGACCCCGTTCGCCGGCCGCCCCGTACGCAGAGAGAACCGGCAGAGAGAAGTCATGGACCGCCTCGACAACACCGTCCGCCCCTACGCCTGGGGTTCCCCGACCGCCATCCCGCAGCTCCTCGGGGTCGAGCCGAGCGGCGAGCCGCAGGCGGAGATGTGGATGGGCGCACACCCGGGCGCCCCCTCGCGCACCGCGCGGGGCACGCTCGTCGAGGTCATCGACGCCGACCCGAAAGCCGAACTGGGCGAGGCGGCCGTGGCCAGATTCGGCCCGCGACTGCCCTTCCTGCTCAAGATCCTCGCGGCCGGCGCGCCGCTCTCCCTCCAGGTCCACCCCGACCTGGAACAGGCGCGGGAGGGCTACGCGGACGAGGAGCGGCGCGGGATCCCGGTGGACGCCCCGCACCGCAACTACAAGGACGCCAACCACAAGCCCGAACTGATCTGCGCGCTCACCGAGTTCGACGGCCTGTGCGGCTTCCGCGCCCCGGAGGAGGCCGCCGGACTCCTCGAGGCCCTCGGCGTGGGCTCCCTGAAGCCGTACGTCGACCTGCTGCGCGCCCAGCCGGAGGAAGCGGCCCTGCGCGAGGTCCTCACCGCGATCCTCAGCGCCGACCGCGAGGAGATGGCCCACACGGTCGCCGAGACCGCCGCCGCCTGCGCCCGCCTCGGCGGCGACCACGCCCCCTACGCCGGCATCGCCCACCACTACCCGGGCGACCCCGGCGTGATCGCCGCGATGCTCCTCAACCACGTCCGCCTCCAGCCCGGCGAGGCGCTCTTCCTCGGCGCCGGCATCCCGCACGCCTACCTCAGCGGCCTGGGCGTGGAGATCATGGCCAACTCCGACAACGTGCTGCGCTGCGGTCTGACCCCCAAGCACGTCGACGTCCCCGAACTCCTGCGTGTCGTCCGCTTCGAGGCCGGCGACGCGGGCGTGCTGCGTCCCGAGGCCGCCCCGGACGGCGAGGAGGTCTACGAGACGCCCATCGACGAGTTCCGGCTCTCCCGGTACGTCCTGCCCGAGGGCGTGGCACCGCACGACCTGACCCTGACGACCCCGCAGATCCTGCTCTGCACGGCCGGCACCGTCCGGGCGGGCGAGGAGGAGCTGACCCCCGGCCGGTCGGTCTTCGTCCCCGCGGGCGAAAAGACGGAGGTCTCGGGCGCGGGCACGGTCTTCCGTGCCACGGTGATCGTCTGAGGGCCGTCTCGGAGATACGTGATGCCGGATGGGTCGGATTGTCGTACCGGGATTGTGGATACCTGACGAGTCGGCCCCCGACGGGGCTGCAAGAATGACCCATCCGGCAAAGCACGGGCAAAGCGTGCGCGCGCCGGGACGGCGTGGACGGACGACGGCGAGAAGGGACATCGCGGACACATGAGCGCGTCAGGCGGCAACAAGGCGATCGTGGCGGCACTCGGCGCCAACCTCGCGATCGCGGCATCGAAGTTCGTGGCGTTCGCGTTCAGCGGCTCCTCGTCGATGCTCGCCGAGGGCGTGCACTCGGTCGCCGACTCCGGCAACCAGTTCCTGCTGCTCATCGGCGGCAAGAAGGCCCAGCGCGAGGCGACCCCGCAACACCCCTTCGGCTACGGCCGCGAGCGGTACATCTACGCCTTCCTCGTCTCGATCGTCCTCTTCTCGGTCGGCGGCATGTTCGCCATCTACGAGGGCTACGAGAAGATCAGCCACCCGCACCAGGTCGAGCACTGGTACTGGCCGGTGGGCGTCCTGGCGTTCGCGATCATCGCCGAGGGCTTCTCGTTCCGTACGGCCATCAAGGAGTCCAACGAGCTGCGGGGCAAACTGTCCTGGGCCCAGTTCATCCGCCGCGCCAAGGCCCCCGAGCTGCCCGTCGTCCTCCTCGAGGACTTCGGCGCCCTCATCGGCCTGGTCCTCGCCCTCGGCGGCGTCGGCCTCGCCCTGCTCACCGGTGACGGCGTCTGGGACGGCGTCGGCACGGTCTGCATCGGTGTCCTGCTCGTCCTGATCGCCCTCGTCCTCGCCGCCGAGACCAAGTCCCTGCTCCTGGGCGAGGCCGCGGGCGTCGAAGAGGTCAAGAAGATCGAGGCCGCGATCGTGGACGGCGACACCGTCACCGGCATCATCCACATGCGCACGCTCCACCTCGGCCCCGAGGAACTGCTCGTCGCCGCCAAGATCGCCGTCCAGCACGACGACACGGCCGGCGAGGTCGCGGCCGCCATCAACGCGGCCGAGGCCCGCATCCGCACCGCGGTCCCCATCGCCCGGGTGATCTACCTCGAACCCGACATCTACAGCGAGGCCGAGGCCGCCAAGGGCCCCGACCCGCAGGCCACTCCCGGCGGCCCCGACCCCCGGCCCGCCGCCCACTGACCCCCGGGCCGACAGCCATGGGCCCACCCCGCGAAGAGGGCGGGCCCGCCCCCTCCCGAGCCGGCGGACAAGCGCCGGGGCAGGAGGCGCGCCCACTCTCAACCGGTCAGCCGACCTCGCCCGGCACGGCGAGACTGGTCAGCTGACCTCGCCCGGCACGGCGAGACCGGTCAGCCGACCTTGCCGGCACGGTCAGACTGATCAGCCGACCTCACCCGACTCGGCCGGACCGGTCAGCTGACCTTGCCGACACGGCGAGACCGGTCACCCGACCTCGCCGGCACGGCCAGACCGGTCAGCCGACCTCGCTCAACACGGTCAGCACCGCCCGTTCGTCCGGCGCCGCAAGCAGCCGTTCGCGGAACGCGGTGTCCGTCAACTTCCGGGACAGCTGGGCGAGTATCCGCAGGTGCTCGTCGCCGGCGGCCGCCTCCGGCACGGCGATCATGAAGACCAGCCGCGCCTTCGTCCCGTCCGGCGAGCCCCACTCGACGCCCTCCACCGACCGGGCGAACCCCACGACGGGGGCGGTCACCGCATCCGTCTTGGCGTGCGGGATCGCGATCTCCTCACCGAGCCCGGTCGTCCCCTGGTCCTCGCGCCGCAGCGCCGAGGCAACCAACTCCCCGGCATCCGAGACCCGGCCACCGCGTGCCAGCAACCCGGCCATCTCCCGGATCGCCTCCTCCTTGCCGCCCGCGTCCAGCCGGACCTTGACGGTCCGTTCGGTCAGATACCCGGAGAGCACCTCCACGGAGCCGCCCTCGGGTACGTCCCCCGCGACCACGGCATCCGCCGTCTCCGGCTCTGCCGCCGTCACCGTTCCCGTTCCCGTATCCGTATCCGTATCCGTATCCGCTGCCCTCCCGGCCGTGTCAGCCGCCTTCGCCGCCCCAGGCCCCGGCTTCGGCGCTGTCGTCGGGGCAGGCGTCGGCGTGGGCGTCCGTGCGAAGGCACCACCCGCACCACCTGCACCACCCGGGCTGCCGGCACCGCCCGCCAACGGACCCCCGCCGGTCGCGGACCCGACCGGCGCGGCCGCCGGCGCCATCACCCGGGTGTCCTGGCCCTCCGCCGCCGGCTCGCCGCCCTTCTTCCGTCCGCTCAGGTCGACCAGCGTCACGGTCGTCACGGCTGTCACCACCGCTCCGATCACGACGGCCACGAAGAACATCGGGACGCCGCTCACCGCGCCCAGCACCGCCACGATCGGCCCGCCGTGCGGCACCGCGTCCTTCACCCCGGCCAGCCCCGCGATCGCCCCGGCCACCGCACCGCCCAGCATGTTGGCGGGAATGACCTGAGCGGGCCGCGCCGCGGCGAACGGGATCGCGCCCTCCGAGATGCCGAAGCAGCCCATGAACAGGGCGGCCAACCCGGTCTCCCGCTGTTGCTCGTCGTACCACCGCCTACGGATCAGCGTGGCCAGCCCCTGGCCCAGCGGCATGACCGGGATCGCCGCGGCGCACATGCCCATCACGGTCTGGTTGCCGGTCGCGATCAGCCCGGCACCGAAGAGGAAGGCCGTCTTGTTGACCGGTCCGCCCATGTCGAACGCGATCATCAGACCCAGGATCGCGCCCAGCAGGATGGCGCTCGTCCCCGTCATACCGCTCAGCCAGCCGGTCAGATGCTCGAAGACCCAGGCGATCGGCTTCCCGATCACGTAGACGAAGAACAGCCCGAGTGCCGTCGTCGCCACGATCGGGATCACGATGATGGGCATGATCGGCCGGACGAATTTCGGGACCTCGATCCTTTTGATCCACAGCACCAGGTATCCGGCCAGGAACCCGGTCACGATCGCTCCGATGAACCCGGCGCCCGCCTTCGAGTCGTACAGCGAACCGGTGTTGGCGATCCAGCCGCCGATCATGCCCGGCACCAGCGCGGGCCGGTCACCGATGGCGTAGGCGATGTATCCGGACAGGATCGGCACCATCAGCGTGAAGCCGACGACTCCGATGTTGTTCACGTCCATCCAGAAGGAGTCCTTCGGAATGACGAGCCCGCCCGAGGGATCGGGGCTGCCGCCCAGCGAGAGCGATACCGCGATCAGCAGTCCGCCGACCACGACGAACGGGATCATGTAACTGACCCCGTTCATCAGCGCCTTGTAGGCGACGCTCCGCTCGCTGCCACTGGCTCTGCCCCTGCTCCCGTCCTCGCCCGAGGCCGTTTCCGGGGTCGCGGGCGAGTCCGGGGCAGAGGTGGCGGCCGGGGTCGCGGCCGGGTCCGTGCTCCCGGGTCGGTGCACGGGTGCCGATCCGACCCGGTCGATCAACCGCTCGGGATGGCGGATGCCTTCGGCCACACCCACCTTCAGCACCCGCTTGCCCGCGAAGCGAGCCAGGTCGACGTCCTTGTCCGCCGCGACGATGACACCGTCCGCGTTCCTGACATCGTTGTCATCCAATATGTTCTCGGCCCCGATCGAGCCTTGTGTCTCCACCTTCATCTCGACACCGCGGCTCTGGGCGGCCTGGGCGAGCTTCTCGGCGGCCATGTAGGTGTGCGCGATACCCGTGGGGCACGCGGTCACCGCCAGCAGTCGCACCTTCTTCGGCTCGTCACCATGGCTGCCCGTGGGGGGAGGGCCGGCCGGACCGGTCACGTCGATCTCCTAACTCCTTCGTCACACGGAACGCCGTCCCGGACGTCCCGCGCCCTTGATCGGAATCCCCGATCCCCTGCATCCTGCAACACCCCCGCCCCGGCCCGAAGCCGCGAAAGTCCCCGTAACTCCCCTTCTGGCCGCTCCTGGACGCCCCCGCGCCGAGACCCTCATCACCTCTTCACATCCCGGCACGCCGGCTCCTCCCGTCCCCCCGAACGGCGTGATCTGTGCGCAGGCGGACTGGGGGCGCCCCGCCTCGCCGGTGTAGCTTGGGACGGAGCCAGACGTCGCTGCTGATGGCGGTCGGGCGGTCCCCTACGGACCGGCCGAGGGAGAGAGGGCCTCCGACGGACTGCGCTGCGCGTACGCGGGCATGCCTGTGTCCTCTTCTCGGGCACCCCTGTGTCCGCCGCCGCGCAGACCAGCCGTACCCACCCTCGACCCGATTCCGAGGAGCAGCTCGCAATGACGACTGTCGACAACCGACAGGACTTCAAGGTCGCCGACCTCTCCCTGGCCGACTTCGGCCGCAAGGAGATCACCCTCGCCGAGCACGAGATGCCCGGCCTGATGTCGATCCGCAAGGAGTACGCCGACGCGCAGCCGCTGGCCGGCGCCCGCGTCACCGGCTCCCTGCACATGACCGTGCAGACCGCCGTCCTGATCGAGACCCTGGTCGCCCTCGGCGCCGAGGTCCGCTGGGCGTCCTGCAACATCTTCTCCACCCAGGACCACGCGGCGGCCGCCATCGCCGTCGGCCCGAACGGCACGCCCGACAACCCGCAGGGCGTCCCCGTCTTCGCCTGGAAGGGCGAGACGCTGGAGGAGTACTGGTGGTGCACGGAGCAGGCGCTGACCTGGCCGAACACCCCCACCGGCGGCCCGAACATGATCCTGGACGACGGCGGTGACGCCACCCTCCTCGTCCACAAGGGCGTGGAGTACGAGAAGGACGGCAAGGTGCCGTCCGTCGACACCGCCGAGTCCGACGAGCACCGCGTCATCCTGGAGCTCCTGCACCGCACCATCACGGACGGTTCGCAGAAGTGGACCCAGCTGGCCTCCGAGATCCGCGGTGTCACCGAGGAGACCACGACCGGCGTCCACCGCCTGTACGAGATGCAGCGCGACGGCGAGCTCCTGTTCCCGGCGATCAACGTCAACGACGCCGTCACCAAGTCGAAGTTCGACAACAAGTACGGCTGCCGCCACTCCCTGATCGACGGCATCAACCGCGCCACCGACGTCCTGATCGGCGGCAAGACCGTCGTCGTCTGCGGCTACGGCGACGTGGGCAAGGGCTGCGCGGAGTCGCTGCGCGGCCAGGGTGCCCGGGTGATCGTCACCGAGATCGACCCGATCTGCGCCCTGCAGGCCGCGATGGACGGCTACCAGGTCACGACCCTGGACGAGGTCATCGACAAGGCCGACATCTTCGTCACCACGACGGGCAACAAGGACATCATCATGGCCTCGGACATGGCCAAGATGAAGCACCAGGCCATCGTCGGCAACATCGGGCACTTCGACAACGAGATCGACATGGCCGGTCTCGCGAAGATCCCCGGCATCGTCAAGGACGAGGTCAAGCCGCAGGTCCACACCTGGAAGTTCCCCGACGGCAAGGTGATCATCGTCCTCTCCGAGGGCCGCCTGCTGAACCTGGGCAACGCCACCGGTCACCCGTCGTTCGTCATGTCCAACTCCTTCGCGGACCAGACCCTGGCCCAGATCGAGCTGTTCACCAAGCCCGACGAGTACCCGGTCGGCGTCTACACGCTGCCCAAGCACCTCGACGAGAAGGTCGCCCGCCTGCACCTGGACGCGCTCGGCGTGAAGCTCACGACGCTCCGCCCCGAGCAGGCCTCGTACATCGGCGTCAAGGTCGAGGGTCCCTACAAGTCGGACCACTACCGCTACTGAGGTACCGCCGAGGTACTGCGGCCGCCCTCCGAAAGAGCACGACAGCGCGCTGACACGCCCTTTCGGAGGCAACCGGCTCCGGTCCTTCATCGAGGCAGGCCCCCGCACCCCCGTGTCGGGGGCCTGCCCCTTTGACCAGCCGGTCCGCCCGCGCGGCCGCACCGCGGTACCGAGCACCGGACCGGCAGCCCCTCAAGACCCAGGACCCCCATGCCCCGCGGCCGTTATTCGCTCCACGATCCGCACGATCGCACCCCCCTCGGCGAAGAACACTTCCAGTGCGCCCCCGGCCCCTCCGGCTGGCGCTATGTCTCCGAGGTGACCACCCCGTCCGGTGACCACAGCGGTTCGCTCGATCTCGCCCTCGACGACCTGGGCCGCCCCATCCGCCTCGAACTCCACGCCGGGAACTGGCGGGTCCGCGGCGCCGCTCTCGACGGCGTCACCTGGGTCCGCACGGACCCCACCGGAACCGAGGCCACCGAAGGCCGTGTACGCGCCCACGCCTTCACCGGTACGTCCCCCGCGTTCCTGGTCGCCACCGCCCGTCTCCTGCGCCTCACCCCCTCCGCCGCCGCCACCCGGGTACGCCTCGTGGCCTTCACGGACCCGGTCCTCGCCCCGCGCACCGTGGACCAGTCCTGGGCCTTGGTGAAGAGCGAAGCACACGCCACTGACAACGGCCCTCTGACCGTGGACGAATACCAGGTCACAGCCCTGGACACGGGGGAGCGGCACACCGTGCACCTAGCCGGTGACGTGGTCCTGGCGGCACCCGGAGTCGAGCTGGAGGACCTGCGGTCACCGCCGTCCGTCTTCGATCACTGACCGGCCGGGGCACCGGGCCGGAGGGTGCTAGGCCGGCGGCGCGAAACCGGTGGAGGGCCGCTCGGTCGCCGGGGGCGCCACGGACGCGGCAGCCGGGGGCTGGTGAGGGGGCGAAGGGGGCACGGGCGCCTGAGGTACGGACGCCTGCGGCGCGGGCGCCTGAGGCTCCGGCGGGGCGTAGCCGTGCGGCGCGCCCGGGGCCGGGTGGCCTCCGTGGCCATGGGGAGCGAGCGGCGTCGGCGGGGCGTACGCGTTCGGCGCGACCGGGCCCGGCACCTGACCGGCGAAGACCCGCCGGGCCTCGCGTGCCTGCCGTTCCTGCACCACGGCCGCCAGATAGGCCGCCGGCGGAATGTCCTGGGGCGCGGGGGTCCCGGTGCGGGCCGCCAGATCGGTCGCGAGCCGGTCCGCCATCGCCCAGGAGACCTGCGGATCGAGCTGCTGCATCCGCGTCAGGTACTGCCGGACGGCAAGCCACAGCCCGTCCGGAACGGCCGACAGGTCCAGTTCGGTGAAACGCCCGGCCAGCCAGGGCGGGGGCGGCGGTATGAACCGGGTCTGCCCCACGGGCACCCGCTCGCGGACGACCAGAGTTCCCGCGAACACGTCTCCCAGCCGCCGACCGCGCGCCGACACCAGCGACGCTATGCAGGCGACGACCCCGAAGGTCATCAGAATCTCGACCACGCCGAGGGCACCCCGCACCAGCGCGTGCCGGAACCGGATGGGCCCGCCGTCGTCGCGTACCACCCGCAGCCCGCATGCCATCTTCCCGAGGGAACGTCCGTGGCTCAGCGTCTCCACCGCGATCGGGCCGCCCACCAGCAGCAGGAGGAAAGCGGCGAGCGAGAGCGCGAACTGCGCGGCCTCGTCCAGCGAGGCTGTGGCCGCCACCAGGCCTATGGAGACAGCTATGTAGACGACCACGGCCACGGCCAGGTCGAGAAGGATGGCCAACGCCCTGCTGGGCAGCCTCGCGGGACGTAGCTCGAGGGCCACCGCCTCACCCGTCACCAGCTCACTCACGCCCGCCGCCTTCCCCTGGTCTGCCCTGTACAGAGCAAGTCTGCCAAGCTGAGGGCGCATCGCGCCGCAGTACGACAAGCTGACAGCCAAGACTGGCAGTCGACGACCAGCCGAGGAGCAGGCATACCCGATGGACCTCGACGTCTTCGTCTCCGCACACCGAGCCGAGTGGGACCGCCTCGACGTGCTCCTGCGTCGCCAGCGGCGCCTCAGCGGAGCGGAAGCCGACGAACTCGTCACCCTCTACCAGCGCACCGCCACGCACCTCTCCCTGATCCAGTCCAGCGCACCGGACCCGCAGCTGGTCGGACGACTCAGCCAACTCGTGGCACGCGCGCGCAGCGCCGTGACAGGGGCGCGCCGTGCCTCCTGGCGCGATGTGGTCCGCTTCCTGGGGCAGGGTTTCCCGGCCGCCGTCTACCGGTCCCGTCACTGGTGGGTCCCCACCGCGCTCATATCCACCGTCGTCGCGATCCTTCTGGGGTGGTGGATCGGCAGTCACCCGGACGTGCAGGCGACCATCGCCGCCCCCAGCCAGCTCCGCGAGCTGACCCGTCCCGGCGGCGAGTACGAGACCTACTACTCCAGCCATCCCGCGGCGTCGTTCGCCGCCCAGGTGTGGACGAACAACGCGCAGGCCGCGGCGATGTGCCTGGTCCTGGGGGTGTTCCTCGGCCTTCCCGTGCTCTACATCCTTCTCGAGAACATGCTCAACCTCGGGGTCGGCTTCGGCCTGATGTCCTCGGCCGGCCGTCTCGACACCTTCCTCGGGCTGGTCCTTCCGCACGGGATGCTCGAACTCACCGCGGTCTTCGTCGCCGCGGGCACCGGGCTCCGCCTCGGCTGGACCGTGATCGATCCCGGGCCCCGCAGTCGCCGCGTCGCCTTGGCGGAAGAGGGCCGTGCCGCCGTGGGGATGGCGATCGGGCTTGCCCTGGTCCTCTTCGTCTCCGGGGCCATCGAAGGCTTCGTCACCCCGTCCGGCCTGCCGACCTGGGCCCGGATCGGTATCGGAGTCGTGGCCGAGCTGGCCTTCCTGACCTACGTCTTCGTCCTCGGCGGCCGTGCCGCACGGGCCGGCGAGACGGGAGACCTCGACGAGGCCGAGCGCAGCGCGTCCGTCCCCACGGCTGCCTGATGTGCGGAGACCTCCCGTGAGCTGCTAGTCTCCTCTTCGCCCCGGAAAACCCGTTGACACGGGTCTCCTGGGGAGGTAGATTCAAACAGTTGCCTAGAACTGGACAAGTTCAGGGCTGATCGTTAGAGTCGATCTGCTTCATAACGGAGAGTTCTCTCCGAACATCGAAGCCACTCCTCGATTTACTCAGGAATGAGTGGCCGGCAAGACCGGCCAAGAACTTCTGATAAAGTCGGAAACGCCGAAAGAGAGAGCCGAGAGGCAATCAAATAGGCAAAGGCCCTCCAACGGCCACCGGAAATGAATTCCGACCGGAAACGGAACGGAAAACGGATCTGGTAGGGTTGGAAACACCGAAGGGAAGCCCGGAGGAAAGCCCGAGAGGGTGAGTACAAAGGAAGCGACCGTTCCTTGAGAACTCAACAGCGTGCCAAAAGTCAACGCCAGAT